>NZ_FPJJ01000005.1:210503-458078 GCF_900119375.1 Pseudomonas sp. NFR02 | reverse complement strand
CAAAGGCGCCAACGCCGGCCACGCCACCGAAGCCAACATGGACCGCCTCGACGGTGCCGGCGCCGCTGCCGCCGTGGAAGCCCGCGCCGTCACCGCCAACGACTCCGCCGCCATCGTGCGCGCCAAGGCCGCCCTGGACAAACTCGACGTCGCCGAAGGCCTCGCCGAGCTGGAAGGTGCCTCCGCCCGCGTCGCCGTTGATGAAAAGCGCATGATCAACTGCCGCGCCGACCTCAACCAACTCGTGCCATTCAAGTACGACTGGGCCTGGCAGAAGTACCTCGACGGCTGCGCCAACCACTGGATGCCGCAAGAGGTCAACATGACCGCCGACATCGCCCTGTGGAAAAACCCCGAAGGCCTGACCGACGACGAGCGCCGCATCGTCATGCGCAACCTGGGCTTCTTCTCCACCGCCGACTCCCTGGTAGCCAACAACCTGGTGCTGGCCGTGTACCGCCTGATCACCAACCCGGAGTGCCGCCAGTACATCCTGCGCCAGGCCTTCGAAGAAGCGATCCACACCCACGCCTACCAGTACTGCATCGAATCGCTGGCCATGGATGAAGGCGAGATCTTCAACATGTACCACGAGATTCCATCGGTGGCCAAAAAGGCCGCCTGGGGCCTGAAGTACACCCGCTCGATCTCCGATCCGAAGTTCGAAACCGGCACCGTCGACACCGACAAAGAGCTGCTGCGCAACCTGGTCGCCTACTACTGCGTGCTGGAAGGCATCTTCTTCTACTGCGGCTTCACCCAGATCCTGTCCATGGGCCGCCGCAACAAGATGACCGGCGTGGCCGAGCAGTTCCAGTACATCCTGCGCGATGAGTCGATGCACCTGAACTTCGGTATCGACGTGATCAACCAGATCAAAATCGAAAACCCGCACCTGTGGGATGCCGAGATGAAGGAAGAAGCGACCCAGATGATTCTGCAGGGTACGCAGCTGGAGATCGAATACGCGCGTGACACCATGCCGCGTGGGGTGCTGGGCATGAACGCGGCGATGATGGAGGATTACCTCAAGTTCATCGCGAACCGTCGCCTGTCGCAGATCGGCTTGAAGGAAGAGTACCCAGGCACCACCAACCCGTTCCCGTGGATGAGCGAGATCATGGACTTGAAGAAAGAGAAAAACTTCTTCGAGACCCGTGTGATCGAGTATCAGACGGGTGGGGCGTTGAGCTGGGATTAAACATACCAGCGGTAAATTAATTTACTACAGAGGCCGCCATATCTGGCGGTCTCTTATTAAAACCGTCCAAAAACCAACTAGCATCAAAATCCAAATCTAAAAACTCTTAACATCACTCAATCATAGCGCCTTTTATGATCATCACTCAAAAAACGGCAGCGAAAAATTTCGTCCTTTAAGAAGAACTGAACTACCAAACAAATCTTCTTCCAAAGAAAAAACCTCATCTCTAAAGTTATAATATTCAAATTCAGAAAGATAAATTTTACCTAGCATATCAACCTGAGCACTAACAATTTGCGTCGCGCTCCATTTCGGCAACTCTTTCTTTAAATATTTAACAAGTTTCGGCATTAAAATTTGAGCCTGCCTATCACAGATAGAGCGAATAATCCTCATAAGTACGCCTGTTGGGTTAGGATTATACTCCATAACAATATCCAGCTCCCCAATCTTCAGACACTCCAAATAAGAACCAGCGGCTATAATTTGCTTATCCTCAAAGGAAAACGCAATAGCATCCCAATTTGTAATCGTTGTCAGCAACAAGCTTTCTCTATTTTCAAACGTGACACAGCCATTCTTAAAAGCCCAAGTCTCACGAATAGGCCATACATCGACTGTCCAACCGGCTATTTCGACTCGATACCCACCAAACTTATTTCGCCTAGACTTATACATACATTCATTAAAGAAAGAAAAAAGCTCCGAGGGCGCGCAATCCACAACCAAATCAATATCAGAGTTAAAATTCTTAACTCCGAACAAAGCAATATCTCTAAGCAGCCCACCAAAAACAAGCACCTCTCCCACTAACGAGGCGCTTTTAATAAAATCTAAAACATCAGCCCTTTTAGGAGACTCGAAAAATCTAACTACTCTCTTTTTCAAGGACTGATTATTATCGGCAATGTCTATCATAAAGCGGTTTCAACTCTGTATGCAGCGCAATCAAATAACTATCAGTCATACCCGATATAGCATCAGCTAACAGCTGAGCTTCTTTATAACATTCAGACAAACTATTTTCCGAATCAGAAAAAATTCTACGATAGCTTTCCGAAATTCTTGAATAGGCATATTTCCCAAATGGCGTTTCACATTCATAACCACCGTGCAGCCTGCCATGAATACCGACCCAGAGCATATCCATGGTCTCTTCGATATAATTATTGCCCCTAAGTTCAAGCTCCAATACGCTCTTATGCTTAAACCCGTAGGCCATATCAAAATCCTTAAGAGCCTTACAAAACTTAGAGGACTCCGTCAAACTCATTATCCCCTTATAAACCTGCTCACCCTGTAAAAGACTTGCGCAGCCTTTAGAGAACTCTTCAACGACGGATTTAACCATCGCTGTAATCGCATGAACCCTAAACATTTGCATAGAGCAATCGTTTAACTCTTGAGGACTCAAACTACCCTTTTCAAATTCGGAGCTGTTGCCCTTAGCCAGAAAAATTACGCTGTCCGTTACTGGATCCTGATGACAATTTTTCTCTAAATATCTAATCAAATCGTAATAAGAGGCCAAGCCTTTTTTTACCGTATCTTCAGCATCCAAAACGGAGTACGCAATATCATCACAAGCCTCCATTATATAAGTTAATGGATGCCTAACGCCCTCAGACAAACCCGTCTCTTCCCAAACCTCCGACACTATTTTTTCTTCTGATGAAAAATACCCTTGCTTCTTCCATTTTTCTTTATCAATACTACTTGTTGAGACGGGATACTTAATCAATGCTGCGAGAGTGGCATAAGTCAAATTCAACCCATATTGATCATTCAGTATTTGCAGCTTCGACACCAACCGTAAGGTTTGCGCATTCCCATCAAAATGCACAAAATCAAATGCGTCTTTGCTATTACCTCCAAACACTTTTGCTTTATTTGTTAAAAACCAATTTCTAATTGCATACTCTCCTTGGTGGCCAAAAGGAGGGTTTCCTAAGTCGTGCACTAGTCCTATCGCAGCCAACAAAGCAGGGATGCTGCGTTGAATAAACTCGCTCGAGCCCGCTCCTTCAAAAATACCTTCATACTCATAAACAAGCCGCAACCCAATACTTCTGGCTAAGGTAGCAACTTCATGTGAATGCGTCAGGCGAGTTCTAACACTGTCATTATTATCTAAAGGGAATACCTGGGTTTTATCCGCCAACCTGCGAGTTGGAGCAGAAAACAAAATTCGATCATAGTCCCGCTCGATTTCAAATCGCCCATTGGCGCTAGCAGACGCTCCTTCGGGTTTTAACTTATCTTTCCTACGCTTTTGATTTAACAGCTGAGTCCAGTTAAGCATGTGAGGTCCTTTTCATCAGAGGTACGGCCGGACGGCCATGATACGGGAGAAGGGTAAAGTATAAACAGCGATTGCCCTTCTGGGGATTTTCTTCGCTACCCAGTAAGCCACTACCTTGACCCGCAGAGGTGGTGCCAATACCCTAGAAGCCGGTGCCTAAGAAACACCTCACACAGCGGACTGACCGCACCCGACAGTAGCGGCTTTTTTGTGCCTACGGTTTCCCCGTGGGCATCGAAAATCTCTATTATGCCGGGAGTGGGCTAATACAAGACCCGAAAGGGGAATATGTCCGGCCCTCTGTGTGGGGTTTCTTAACTCCCGGCACCCAGCCCTAAGAAAGCTGACATCACACAGAGGTAATGGAAATGCCTAGAATTTTCACCTTCCTTGCGAAGGCTATCTGCTGCGTTAGACCTGCCCTCCAAGCACCTCTGATAAATGAGGTGCGTCATGCATGACCCCTTCTCCCCTACTGTCTTCACCCGTCAAAACCTCCCTTTGCACGCATTTCTTCTGGAAGACCAACCGTGGTTTTGCGCTCGCGATCTTGGGCGTTTGATGGGTTGGTTCCTGGATGAGCGAACAACTCGCAAGCTCGATGAAGACCAACGAAGAACCGTAAACCTTGTATTCCATGGTCAGCCGCAAGAAATGCTGATGATCAGCGAATCTGGGGCTTATGCATTGCTGGTCTATCACTACACACCGGGTAATCGCCTACTGCGAAGCTGGCTTACTCATGAGGTCGTTCCAACCCTGAGGGACGAGCAACAGCCACGAACGGTGGAGCGGCCTTTGTTGAGCATGCTGGATTGGCCAGAGATGTCCTTAAACCTGCTGCATTGGCAGGACGAAGGTTGGATTAGGCTACGGGACATGCCGTATTTGTTGGTGAATAGAACTCATCGGATAGCCCCCTCAAAAACGCCCTGGTGGCGAAAGCTCACTCAACCCTTCCGTATAAAGCAGAGAATTTACTAACGCGAGCGAGCGCCAAATCTCGCCAGCTCGTAGGAAATTTCGTAGACGCAGTAATGGCTACTCAGTATCGTCCGAGGGTTTTCTACCCTCGGCGGCTGTATGGATATAACCAAAGACAAAACGGACTGGAACGACTCAGAGCTAGCAGCGGCAGTAGAGGCGTACCTAAAGATGTTGGCGTGGGAAAAGAACGGGCTGCCATTTAACAAAGCGCATGAAAATCGCTTACTGCGACAGGGACCCGTGGCGGGCCGTACTGAAGGCTCCATTGAGTTTCGGATGCAGAATATTTCTTCGGTTTTGGTGCAAATGGGCCTGGACCGGATCAAGGGCTATAAGCCTGCTAACAATGTTGGCTCCGGTGTGGAGCAACAAATTCGCAAGGCCCTCGCTGACGTTCGAGTGTTTGAATCGGATGAAGCGGCCCAAACAGCAGACGAACAAACGCTGATACGACGTGCTAACCAGCTGCAGTTCCAACTTTTTGATCAAGTGCCGGATGGGATTGCAAAGCCGCAAAAAGTACCCATTACTAGTAATGCCTTCGTCCGCGACCCAAAGGTACGCGCCTGGGTGCTCAAACAAGCCAAGGGCATTTGCGAAGGCTGCGGCTCTAACGCGCCTTTCGAGGTCGATGGCCTGCCATTTCTTGAAGTACATCACGTCAAGCACCTCGCCCAGAAGGGTTCGGATCGCATCACCAATGCTGTAGCCTTGTGCCCCAATTGCCATCAGCGTTGCCACCGGTCGAGTGATCGGGAGGCTTTCACCGAAGGGCTTTACGCCAAAATCGGAAGATTGGCACGGGAGTAGACTCCTGCTGTCACACCTGATGCATATTCAAAAAATACTAGATTGGACCGAGGCCAACCCGTGAACCCAGACATGCTCGAAGCCGGCCCCGCAGACGCCAAAGTACTTTCCGTCTTTGACTTCGACGGCACCCTCACCCACCACGACAGTTTCGTGCCCTTCCTCAAGTTTGCCTTCGGCACCGGTGAGTTTTATGGCCGGATGGTCAAGCTGGCGGTGCCGGGGCTGCGGTTTTTGGTGCGGCAGATCAGCCGGGATGAGTTGAAGGCGCAGTTGATTCGCACCTTTATGACCGGGGTGAAGAAGGCTTGGGTTGAGCAGCAAGCGCAGGCATATTGTCAGGCGCGCTGGAGCAAGCTGATGCGCCCGAGCGGGTTGCAGTCGGTGGCGGATGAGGTGAAGTCCGGGGCGGTGGTGACGCTGTGTTCAGCGTCGCCGGCGTTGGTGTTGCAGCCGTTTGCCGATCGGCTTGGCATTCGTTTGATCGGCACTGAGCTTGAGGTGGTGGATGGGGTGCTGACCGGCAAGCTCACCGGGAATAATTGCCGTTGTGAGAACAAGGTGCTGCGGCTTGAGGCGGTGTACGGGGACCTGGGGGAGTATCGGCTCAGGGCCTGGGGCGATACGCGTGGAGACCGGGAGTTGCTGGCGGCGGCGCAGGATGCGCATTTTCGGCATTTTCATGCGAAGAAGAAAAAGCGGGCTCGAGTGCAGCGGTGATGCGGGTGGGCGGGCGGGGTTGGCGGGTGAACCGAGGCGATCCCATCGCAGCCTCGCTGGGGCTCGACAGCTCCCACAGTTTGGTCGGAGTCAAGCTCGATTGGCACGACACCAAAGCCTCAGGCAGCTACCCAGTTTTCTACAATCAAGCCATTCACGCGTTTGAACTCATCCTCATTGTTCGTCACGAGGACCAACCCAGAGCTTCTCGCATGCCCGGCGATATGAAGATCATTAACGCCAATTGGCGTCCCCTTCTTTTCCAGATCTGAGCGTATGGAGCCGTAATGAAATGCGGCTTTATCGTCATAGTGGAGGACTTCGAGCCGGGAGATGAAGTCCTCTACAGTTCTGGTGTTCTTCTCTACAAATTGGCTTTTTTCTGCTCCATGCATCAGTTCTGCGAGGGTGATTGAAGAGATCACCATACGGCCCACGTTAGCGTTGAATTTTTCAAGTATTTCGATAGGCCTGCGCTTGATGATGTAGATCACGATATTGGTATCAAGCATGTACTTAATCATCAAAAGACTCTCGTTCCTGCTGGGTTTGATCGGCGCGCTCCTCCATAAAATCATCAGATACCGAGTTGTTTGCAAGGAAAAAGCTGTCCCAAGTGTTTTCAGTCGGCGAAATGATCAGCTCACGCCCCACGGCACGGACCTCGACAGTTTTCACTCCTGCAGGAAAACGCATGTCGGCAGGGATGCGGATGTTTTGCGTCCGATTATTGGTAAAGATCGTTCCAGAAGACATAGGGAACACCTCTGTGGGTAGGGATGACTGATAAGAATGATAGTTCGACGATGCTCTATTGCATAGCTCTATGGCAGCCATCCGACGAATGCCTAGCCTCAGCGCACAAGCATGGGGTACTAGGAGGCGAACGCTCGGATCACCCTATTTAATAGCCGGTAGCTACTTCCTACAGTCGTGAAAACGCTAGCGCACACTCAAATTTTTCAACAAATCCACAATTCACATTTAAAACGATAACGGCCTGTGAAGAGGGGTAAGGGTTGATGGGTTCGGCACGGAAACCGAGTCGATCCCTTCGCAGCCTCGCTGGGGCTCGACAGCTCCCACATTTGATCTATGTTGCTCGGTGCAATAGTGCTTGGCAGGAGAGTCAGGTGGACGATTTGAGGTCCACGCCCAAGGCCGTCGCGAAGGCTTTCACCATCGGGCTTCTCGGCGCGTTGTGGCGCAGGATCAGGTTGAAGGCGGTGCTCAGGTGAACCTGTTCCGGGCACAGTGCGCGCAGGCGCCCTTCCCTTACCAGTGGCGTGGCGTAGTGTTCTGGCAGAAAGCCCAGGAAGCGGCCGGTGAGGATCAGGATGGCGACGGCTTCCACTTGTGAAGCCGAGGCGGACTGGCTGTCGTGGCTGACGAAGTTGGCCTTGTCGCGATGGATCGCATACCGATGGTTGACCACTTCGTATTGGCGAAGAGCGTCGGGGGTGATGTCGCTCGCAGTGAACAAGGGATGCCCTACGGCGCAGTAGGCGTGGGCCTTTTCTTCGTAGAGTGGGAAGTAATCGAATTCTTCACGGCGTTGGTACACCGGGACGATGCCGGCGACCAGTCGCCCTTCCACTACCCCACGTTCAACTTCGTCCAATTGCGAGGCGTGTAGGCGCAATCTTATTTTTGGCGATTGGCGATGTAAGTTGCCCAGGGCGGTAATCAGTGGGGAACTAACGTCGGAGACGGTGTTATCGATAACGCCCACACTCAGGTCGCCGATGAGTTCATTCTGCGCCGAACTAAGCTTGTCGCGAAAACTGTCCACCGAGGTAAATAACTCGATGGATGCTTGATACACCAACTTGCCTTCTTCGGTCAGCCCGAACCCTTCGCGGCCCCGTGTGCACAGGCGCATGCCGATGCGAATCTCGAGATCGGAGATCTGTTTGCTGATGGCCGCCAGGCCCACGTTCAGCTCGTTTTGCGCGGCACTGAAGCCGCCGGCTTCGACCACGGCCATAAATACCCGCAACAATTTAAAGTCCAGCCCGCTCAGTTGCAGCGGCGCTCGTGTGCCGGGTTTTGGCGGCAGGTTTCCAGAAGTGGAAAGTGGGGTTTCCATAATGCGCGTTGACCTCGAGTGCCATATTCAACAGGCTTGAACCCAATCCTTGAACATAGCCAGGCGGCGATAATGAACATAAACATCCGCCCTTGGCAACCTTGAATACGGCGCGTCAGACGCCGGTTCTATACCGATAAACTTGTGTTGAAACTGCCTCCGACTCTTCTAAAAACAAGCGTGAGGAATACCCATGTCCCAGCCCACCGACCGCCTTTGGGGCGCTCGTTTCAAGACCGGTCCGTCTGCGGCGTTGGCCGCGTTGTCGCGTTGCCCTGAGCGCTATTTTCGCCTCACGCCCTACGACCTGGCCGGCTCCCGCGCCCATGCCCGTGAGTTGCAGCGCGCCGGTTTGCTGGATGAATCGGAAACCCTGCGCACCCTCGAAGCCCTGGACCGTATCGGTGAGGATTTCGCCGCCGGTCGCCTGCATCCCACCCTGGATGACGAGGACGTACACACCTTTATCGAACGCGTATTGACCGAGCGCCTCGGTGCCCTGGGCGGCAAGTTGCGCGCCGGACGCTCGCGCAATGACCAGACGGCCAATGATCTGCGCCTGTTCCTGCGTGACCATGCACGCACCATCGCCACTGAGGTGTTGGGCCTGCAGCAGGCGTTGGTTGAACAGGCCGAGCAACATGTGCAGAGCATCTGCCCGGGCTTCACCCATTTGCAGCAGGCGCAACCCATTGTGTTTGCCCATCATTTGCTGGCTCACGCGCAGTCGATGCTGCGCGATGTGCAGCGCCTGGTGGATTGGGATGCGCGTACGGCCCTGTCGCCGTTGGGCGCGGCAGCGATGGCAGGTTCGGCGATAGCACGTCAGCCGCAGCACTCGGCCAAGGAAATGGGCTACACCGGGCCATGCGAAAACTCCATCGACGCTGTCGCCAGCCGTGACCATGTGGCGGAGTTCCTGTTTGTGGCGGGCATGCTCGGGGTGAATATTTCGCGGCTGTCTGAGGAGTTTTGCCTGTGGTCGTCGCGCCAGTTTCGCTGGGTAGTGCTAGACGACGCCTACGCCACCGGCAGTTCGATCATGCCGCAGAAAAAGAACCCGGACATTGCCGAACTGGCGCGGGGCAAGGCCGGGCGTTTGATCGGCAACCTGACCGGGCTGATGTCGACGCTCAAGTCGTTGCCGCTGTCGTACAACCGTGATTTGAGTGAAGACAAGCACAGCGTGTTGGACAGTGTGGACACCTTGCTGCTGGTGTTGCCGGCGATGGCCGGGATGGTGGCGACCATGAAGGTGCAGGTAGAGGAGCTACGACGCCAGGCACCGATGGGCTTTACCTTGGCGACTGAGGTGGCGGATTGGTTGGCCACCCGTGGTGTGCCGTTCAAGGAGGCCCATGAGATTACCGGCGCGCTGGTGCAGGCCTGTGAGCAGCATGAGATTGAGTTGTGGCAAGCCTCACCGGCGATGTTGGCCGAGGTGGATGGGCGGCTCACCCCGGACGTGCGTGATTGCCTGACCCTGGAGGCGGCGATTGCGGCGCGCAGTGGGTGGGGTGGTACGGCGCCGGAGCGGGTGAAGGAGCAGATTGGGCGGTTGAAGATGGCGTTGGCGGCTCAGCAAAAGTGGACTGAAAGTTATCAAGGATTTCGGATTTAAGCCGGTGACGATCGTTCCCACGCACTGCGTGGGAATGCATCCCGTGACGCTCCGCGTCGTCACGTTACGCGCCAACGGCGGGACGCGGAGCGTCCGAGGCGGCGTTCCCACGCGGAGCGTGGGAACGATCACGCATCAAGAATAAATTTTGGAGTAGCAACATGAATCAAACCCCGGCCGAGCGCTTGGAAGCCGAGCGCAAGTTGTCTGAAAACCAGTTCGATATCACGCAGTACGAGCATGTGCCGCGGCGGTATTACGGGCGGATGTTTTTTGCCACGTTGATCGTGATTGTGTTGGCTGCGCTGTTGCGCGCGTTTGCCAATGGCCAGATCGAATGGTCCTACATTGGCCAGTTCCTTACGTCGCAAGCCATCCTCTGGGGCCTGGTGAACACCATCGTCATGTCGATCCTGGCGATGGCATTGGGCGTGGTGATCGGCGTGATCACGGCGATCATGCGCATGTCGGCCAACCCGATCCTGCGTTACGTAGCCATCACCTACACCTGGTTGTTTCGCGGTACACCGCTGATTTTGCAATTGTTGCTGTGGTTCAACCTGGCGTTGATCTTCCCGGTGATCGCGATTCCGGGCCTGTTCAGCATCGACACCGTCGACCTGATGACGCCCTTCGTAGCCGCCCTGCTCGGCTTGAGCATCAACCAGGGCGCCTACACCGCTGAAGTGGTGCGTGCCGGCTTGCTGTCGGTGGACACCGGCCAATACGAGGCGGCCAAGTCCATCGGCATGCCGAGCCTGCAGGCGCTGCGCAGGATCATTCTGCCGCAGGCCATGCGCGTGATCATCCCACCCGTAGGCAACGAGTTCATCAGCATGGTGAAAATGACCAGCCTGGCCAGTGTCATCCAGTATTCGGAACTGCTGCACAACGCGCAAAACATCTACTACGCCAACGCCCGGGTGATGGAGCTGCTGATTGTGGCGGGCATCTGGTACCTGGCGGTGGTGACTGTTCTTTCATTTGGTCAAAGCCGCCTCGAGCGTCGTTTTGCCCGCGGCGCCGGCAAGCGTTCGTAAGCCTGGGTTGAGGAGATTTGCCCCATGAGAAGCATCGTCAAGGCTGTCAACCTGAACAAGTATTACGACCAGTATCACGCCCTGCGTGACATCAATATCGAGGTCGAGCAAGGCGAGGTGATGTGCATCATCGGCCCGTCCGGCTCGGGCAAAAGTACCCTGCTGCGTTGCGTCAACCAGCTGGAAAAGATCGACAAGGGCGGCCTGTGGGTCGACGGCGAACTGGTCGGTTATCGGGTAGTCGGCAACAAGCTGCACGAGATGAACGAAGCGCAGATCGCCCGCCAGCGCCTGGCCACCGGCATGGTGTTCCAGCGTTTCAATTTGTTCCCGCACATGACCGTGTTGCAAAACATCATCGAAGGCCCGTGCCAGGTGCTCAAGCGCTCGCCCAAGGAAGCCATCGAAGACGCGCTGGAACTGCTGGCCCGCGTTGGCCTGGCGGACAAGCGCAATGCTTACCCGGTGGAGTTGTCCGGTGGCCAGCAACAGCGTGTGGCAATCGCCCGTGCCTTGGCGATGCGCCCCAAGTTGATGCTGTTTGACGAACCCACATCAGCCCTCGTCCCGGAGCTGGTAGGCGAAGTGCTGTCGGTGATGCGCGATTTGGCCACCACCGGCATGACCATGATCGTGGTCACCCATGAATTGGGCTTCGCTCGCGAAGTGTCCAACCGCATGGTGTTTATGGACGCCGGCCAGATTGTGGAAGCCGGCAGCCCGGAAGACATTCTAATAAGCCCACAAAACCCGCGTACCCAAAGCTTTATTTCTGCCGTTCGCACTTAACTAAAAAACTAACGAGAACGCCCCCATGAAGAAGATGTTTATCCCTACCTTGCTTGCAGGCCTGATTGCCTCCTCATGTGTATTCGCGGCCTTGCCGCAAGCCATCAAGGACAAGGGTGAGATCAGCGCGGCCATCGTGCCGAACTACCCGCCGATGGACTTCAAGGACCCGGCCACCAACACACTCACCGGCTTTGATTTCGACCTGGGCAACGCCCTGGCCGAGCGACTGGGCGTGAAGATCAAATGGCAGGAAACCGGCTTCGAACAAATGCTCAGCGGCCTGACCACCAAGCGCGTCGACATCGTGCTGTCAGGCATGACCGACACCGCCGAGCGCCAGAAAGCCGTGACCTTCATCGACTACTTCACCAGCGGCCCGCAGCTGTACACCCTGGCCAAGCGCGAAGAGATCAAGGAATTGACCGACCTGTGCGGTAAAAAAGTCGGCACCAGCCGCCGCACCACCTGGCCGTCGGAAATTACCGCCTGGAGCAAGGCAAACTGCGAGGCGGCGGGTAAGCCGGCAATCGTGGTGATCGGCACCGAAGGCTCGGCGGATGCGCGGGCGCAGTTGCAGCAGAACCGCCTGGATGCGGCGATGCAGGGCAGCGAGACCATTCCTTATTTGATGTCGCTGGACAAGGGCAAGTACAAGCCGGTGGGGCTGGCGATTTCCAAGCAATTCACCGGGCTTGGGATTGAGAAGAGCAATACCGAGTTGGTCACGGCGATCAGTGAGGCGTTGCAGGGCATGATTGATGATGGGACTTACGGCAAGATCCTGAAGAAGTGGGATCTGGAGCAGGGGGCGGTCGAGAAAATCAGCATAAACGCGGGCCAGTAAACACCGCAAAACCTGTGGGAGCTGGCAAGCCAGCTCCCACATTGGATCGGTGTTCATTTAAGTTGTGTTGTCGTGAAGATATAACAAGGACCCCTCCCACCGTGGCTACCTACTCCCTGGTAATCCGTCGCCTGATGATCTGCTCGGTGACCATCGTGGTCAGCCGTGCCATGACCAGCCCATTGCTGGCCCTCTGGCTGAGCACACGCCTGGGCCTCAACCAGCAGGACATCGGCTTGCTGATGGGGATCGCGGTGTTCATCGCCACGCTCATGGGGTTGTACGGCGGCTACATCATCGACCGGCTGGAAAAGCGCAAGCTGCTGATCCTGGCCATGCTCTCCAGCTCCATCGGTTTTTTGTTGCTGACCTTTGCCAGCAACCTCTACCTCACCACGCTGACCCTTGTTGTGACTGAAGCCGCGTCGGCGCTGTTCCTGATCGGCTCCAAGGCGATCATCAGCGAGAACCTGCCGGTGGGTGAGCGCGCCAAGGTGTTTTCCCTGCGCTACACCCTGACCAATGTCGGTTATGCAACGGGCCCGATGTTGGGTGTATTGATCGCCGGCCAACTGCCGTGGGCGCCGTTCCTGATTGCCAGTGCCATTGCCTTTGGCAGCCTGTTCCTGATGATCGGAATTGCGCCGACTCAACGGGACGAGCGTCATAAACCCCAGAGTTTTCTCAGCACCCTGCACACCTTGCGCAGCGACCGCACGTTGATCCTGTTCACCAGCGGCAGCCTGTTGAGCACCATCGTCCATGGGCGCTACACCCTTTATCTGTCGCAGTTTTTGCTAGTGGCCTACACACCTGACCAAGCACTGAAAATTTTGTCTGCGGTGCTCGCCTGCAACGCCATCACCGTGATTTTGATGCAGTACCAAATCGGCCGATTTCTCAAGCGCGAGCAACTGCGCCATTGGATCGTGCTGGGCACCTTGCTGTTTATTGCCGGGCTGGTCGGCTTCAGCCAGGCAAACAGTCTGCTGAGCTGGTGCCTGGCGATGTTCGTGTTCACCTTGGGCGAGATGATCATCTATCCCTCAGAGTTCCTGTTTATCGACACCATCGCGCCGGATGCACTACGGGGCAGTTATTACGGGGCACAGAACCTGGCCGCGTTTGGCGGGGCCATGAGCCCGGTGATTTGCGGCTATCTGCTGATCAATGCGGCGCCCACCAGCATGTTCTTTGCCTTGGCCGCACTCACGGCCATGGGCGGCACCCTGTGTTTCTTGAGCGGGCGACGCGTGGCAGGTTCTTGCTGATATTTACGCAAGATCCGGCTATTAATAGCCAAACCTCTGAAGGACCCGAGCCCCATGAAATTCGACACGGCCTACAGCCTGAGTCTCGACGACAAGGTGTCGATCTATGACATACGAGACCTGAATTTCGACGAAACCACCGCGTTCGATTCCGACAAGGACAGCTTCCTGTGCCCCAACGACGCCTGCCGCGCGGCGTTCGATAGCACCAATGCGTTGAGCACTTTCAACGCCAAGAACGTCAACTACCTGCGCACGCCGCACTTCAAGAACAAACCCGGCACGCGGCATATCGACGGCTGCCGCTATGCCGGCAGCCATAAACCTGCGACGGGTGAAAATGACGACGAGCGTGAGGAAAATTTCCCATCGGAATTTGTGCTGACGCGGCGACTGTACGAGCCTAAAACGCCGGTAGTCGGCACCGCTGGAAGCGTCCTTCAGGAGCCGACGAAAGCGCCCGCAAACCGCGCTACCACCTCTTCTAGCAGCAATGACTCGATCCCGGACAAAACCAGCGTATTCGCACACCCGGTGGAGTGCTACGTGTCCAACATCGATGACAAGGACAAGCTCAAGGCCATGCCTTTGAAGATCGGTGAGCACGCGGCGACCTACTGGGCATTCTTCAAGAAGATCGAATACCTGCAAGACAACCAGGGTTTGATTTACTGGGGCAAGATCAAGACCATCAAGGACTACACCAGCAGTTTTCGCATCGACTTCGAAAAGAAGGTGTGGCTCGACAGGAAGCCTTATTCGGTGAACGTCTACCTGAGCAAAAAGCTCATCGAAAACTACCGCAAGCGCACGGCATTCCTGGAGCAGATCAAGGCGGCGGCCAGCAGTGAACGGTCGCTGTATTGCTTTTTCTATGGGGTCACGCCGCAGCTTGTGCAGGTGCCCAGCCAGAAAAACCCCGAGCAGACGTTCGGGGTATTCAGCGCCAGGATCGAGAATCTGGATCACCTGATTATTCGTGAGGCACCGGGGCTGGAATCATAAGGGGTTGCAACGCCAGTGGATGAGCGGTAGAAACAACTGTACAAAAACACAGTATAGTTGCACCTCCCCTGTCGAACCTGGAGAAACCCCATGTCCTCTCTGGCAATGAGTTCTTTCGTAGAACAACAGATCGTCCTGCATCAATTCACCGCCAAACACTGCGCGCAGGCGCGCGTCATGCTGGGCTGGAGCCGCGAAGCGCTGGCTCGCCAGGCTGGCGTGGCGGTGCAAGCCATTGAACAATTGGAAGACCACGGCGACGTGGACGATGAAACCCGTTTGATCCTGGCGTTTCGCCTGGAGGCCGAGGGGCTGGTGTTTTTCCCGGGGTTCGCACCGGGGTGGGGGATGAGTGCGCGTCGGTTTGATACCGCCGCAGCGCAACCTTCTGCACAAGGCCTCATCTCCCGATTGATGGGTTCAACCACCGCAACCATTGACTCACAAACGCTTCAATCCAATGGTGCGTAGAGCCCAGGCGTGTCCCTGGGCACCTCAATGGTTTCAAATGTACTTGTAGCGGTCGATTGAACCCTGGCACAACCTCTGCGACGCAGCTGTCTGCAGAGGCTGATTCAAACTCAAGTTTCAGTAATCTCAACCACGTCATCTGTACTGACAGGTGTCGGTGTGAAGGGAGCACCTGGGAGAAAAGCCGGTTTTTGAATGGCTTGTGAGGCTTGTTCATAACCATAGGCGACTGACAGCAAGGTGGCTTCACTGTTGGCGGAGCCATACACGTAAAGTGCCGTGGGCATGCCTTCCTCATCCATGCCTGACGGAACGGATATGCCTGGGTACCCGGCCGCTGCACTGAAAAAATAATTGTGGGACTGGAAGTTCGACACCATGGCGTCGAGCTTGTGCTCCTTCATGGGGTCATCAATGGTTTTCTGAAATATAGGAAGGATGGCTTCCCACAGCGCATCGCGTTTTTCCTGGGTGGTTTCCAGCTCATTGATCATTTCCAGCAGTTTCTGGTCAGGCTCACCAGGTTTCTGGGTGCGGTTGATAAAAACAATCAGCTCAGAGAGTGACTTGACCGGCAAACCTTCCCGTCCAGCCAGGTAGTCTTCCAGCTGTTGCTTGACCTCCGAGAACAGCGCCTCGTTATAAACCTCATAGGCTTGATCGGAGACGCCAGCATCCAACCGCTGCATCGGCACCAGAATCGCCCCCTGGGCCTTCATCACTTCGAGCGCCGCCTCATAGTGCTTGCGGTCTGCCCGCTTGGCTGGGTCCTTGGCCTCCTCTACGGACAGCTCAGGTAAAGGGGTGTAGCCAATTCGCTTGCCCTTCAAGGCATCGGAGCGCAGACCCTTGGTGTAGGCAGTGGTCTCGGTCATTGCGTTAAGCGCTTCTGTAGCATCACAGATATTGCGAGTGAACGTCCCCACCGCGTCCATGCGGGTACTGGTCATGACGCCTTCGGTACTGACCAGGCCCGTTGTTGTTTTCAGGCCAAACACACCATTGTAGGCGGCAGGGGTGATGATCGATCCGTTGGTTTCCAACCCCAATGCCACAGGCACATGCCCTTGGGCGACCGCCACTGCCGAACCTGAACTCGACCCCGCCACCGGCCCTCCGAGTCGATGGGGGTTAAGCGTCTGACCACCTCGGGAGCTCCAGCCATCCGCAGGTGAAAGTGAGCGAAAGTTGGAGAACTCACTCATATTGGTTTTCCCCACGATCACTACTCCGTGCTTCAACAAATTCTCGACAACCTTGGCGGTTTTAGTGGCCGGCGCGCCCACCAAGGCCTTCGAACCTGCACTGGTCTGCATGCGGTCATTGGTTTCAAAGACATCCTTGAGCGCTATCGGCACGCCATGCAAGTACCCGCGTACGCGGCCATTGGCACGTTCCTGATCGCGGGCCTTCGCCTCCCTCATGGCATCCGGGTTGGTTTCCAAAAACGCATTGCCGCCCTGTAGCCCACGATCAATATTGGCAATTTGTTTGAGCGAGTCCTTCAACAGCGACTCTGAGGTGACGCCGCCTCCTTGGGCCATCTCCGCTGACATCTGGCAGGCACTCTTGAAACCTTGCACCGGGTTTGAAAGCTCCTGAAGCAGGCCCGTGGCCCATCCACCTGCCGAAACTGGTCCGATCATGAAGTGCCCCTCTGTTTGACTGAGTGTGAGAGCTATCGGTCGATAGCGCCGCACCAGTCTAAGAGCCGACCACCCACCACTATTTCAGGCGAATCCTGCCACTGCGTCCTACCCTTCGCAGCCCGATGTAGGCATCAATACCTACGGCCGCAGCACGCGGTAAGCTCGTACCAGTGCCGCCAAGCGATCACCCGCCCAGCGCGCACCGTAAAACCAGACCTTGGAGCCGTCTTCCAGGGTTTCACACATACTGGGGTAGCCGCTTTTACAGGCGTGATGAAAGGCGGCTTCGGGATCCTCTGACACCAAGGCATCAAGGCGAAGACCTACCACCAGCTCGTCGATTTCATGACAAGCCTGCTGACAATCACCGCTGCGCTGCATATCCACTGCCACGCATTGCGCACCAGCCTGGCGCAGGGTGTCGAAGACTCGGTTCAAGGCCGCACTGCGTGCGACCCGTTCAACCTGCTTGCCCTGCACATAATGCTCGGCATAGCCGATACGATATCCCGTCAGCGGCAGCGAGGCGGTGAAGGTGGTGTTATTCAATACCAGCGGTACCTCCACCATCACCGGTTCGGTAGGGTCAACGCCGCTGATGGCGATCAGCGATAGCGCGGGATCGCGCACCGGCCGTATATGGGGAGCCAGGGCGTTATACCCAGGTATGGGCGTGGCGCCGGCACGTTGCTCGGTGCCAAAGACAATAGAAGGGGGAGCGGCACCGGGGGGTGAAGCGGGAACGTCGACGGCGTTCATTAGCGATGGCAGCGGTTGAGCTGACGCACACGGCAAACCCATCTTCCAAAGTTTCTTACAATGGCTGTCCATCGAAACATCCTCCCGGAGATAAAATTTCCGGGGGATCATCGCACTCTCTCTTGACCTTTGTCGCAGGGCTGAAATTCGCTGAAAAGCTCTTTTCCAAACGGGCCTTTGGCTCAGCCTGCTGCGTGTTCGTTGACCGATTGAGGTTCCACTTCCAGCCACCAGGCATGCCCACGCTCAGGCTGGTTCAAGCGAAAAGCCTGGCCCATCGCCGGAGTGGTGATCGAAACATTGCGCTCCCAGGCCAGGGCCATGATGCGGTCGAAGGGCTCATGCCAGGCGTGGAAGGCCAGGTCGAAGGTGCCATTGTGAATCGGCAGCAGCCAGCGCCCTTTAAGGTCGATATGCGCCTGTAGTGTCTGCTCCGGCTGCATGTGCACATGGGGCCAATCGACATTATAAGCGCCGGTTTCCATCAGGGTCAGGTCAAACGGCCCGTATTGCTCGCCGATGCGTTTGAAACCGTCGAAATAGCCCGTATCGCCACTAAAAAAGATACGCCGCGTGTCGTCGATCATCACCCAGGAGCACCACAGGGTCTGGTTGCCATCAAACAGGCCGCGCCCGGAAAAGTGCTGGGCCGGCGTGCAGACAAAACGAACGCCATCGACCTCGGTGCCCTGCCACCATTGCAACTGGCGGACTTTGCTGGCATCCACGCCCCATTTGACCAGTGTGTCGCCCACGCCCAGGGGCGCCAGGAAGTAGCGGGTCTTTTCGGCCAATTGGACCACCGCTTTGCGGTCGAGATGGTCGTAATGATTGTGGGAAAGGATCACCGCTTCCAGCGCAGGCAGCTCTTCAAGACTGATAGGCGGCTGATGAAAACGCTTGGGGCCGGCCCAACGCAATGGCGAGGCGCGTTCGGCAAACACCGGGTCGGTGACCCAGAATTTACCGCGCATTTTCAGCAGCACGGTTGAATGGCCGAGGCGATACACGCTGTGATCAGGGGCGGCCAATAACTGCTCGCGGGTCAGTGGCTGTACCGGAATCTGCCCCACCGGCCGTGTCGTTCGCGGCTTGTTGAATAGCATGTTCCAGAAAATGCGCAGGGTCTTGCCCAAGCCACCGTGCTGCACCGGCGTGTCGTTGCTGAAGTGCCCCAGGCCCTGCTCAGCAGGCTTGGGCGCCGAGGGCGCAGGGTCGAGACGGGTTGAAATCGTAGCCATGACAAAGTGACTCCTGCGGTCCGCTCAAGTATTACACTGCACAGTGTAGTTTCTAGATTGCAACAAAATCCGGAGCAAGTAAACTGCCCGGTGTAATTTCATTGTTGAGTCGAATGCCTTCCATGACTGCCCCCAAACGCCTCACCGAGCGTAAACGCGAAGCCATCGTGGCGGCGGCGATTGCCGAATTTCGCGAGCACGGCTTCGAGGTCACCAGCATGGACAAGATCGCCGCCAGCGCTGGCGTTTCCAAGCGCACCGTGTACAACCACTTCCCCAGCAAGGAAGAACTGTTCGCCGAGATCCTCCACCAACTGTGGGCCAGCAGCGTTGCCCAACTGGACGTGATCTACACCAGTGACCGCCCACTGCGCGACCAACTACGCACGTTGCTGGAAGCGAAAATGCAGATGATGTCAGACGCCAACTTCCTCGACCTGGCACGCGTGGCCATTGCTGCCACTATCCATTCGCCGGAGCGCGCGCAAGACATGGTCAACCGCCTCAGTGCGCGGGAAGAAGGCTTTACCCAATGGGTGCGCGCCGCCCAGGAAGACGGCCGCCTCACCGGCACCGACCCGGCGTTCGCCGCCCACCAGATCCAAAGCCTGCTCAAGGCCTTTGCATTCTGGCCGCAAATCACCCTCGGCCAGCCCACCCTCGACCCTGCCACCCAGGCCCACGTCATCGAATCGGCCATCGACCTGTTCCTCGCCGGCTACGAAGCCAGCACGCAGCGCACGCCCCAGTAAGCCCTGTTGCAGGAGCGACATTTAAGGTCGTTTATGGCGTTTTTGCCCGCTGTTTTGCGCAAATGGCCTGGAAGGACACTGATTAATCCCACAGGAATAATCGACAATCCACCTTTCTTATCCGACCACCGGCTCTGCCCGCTGACGCGTGCTGTTGCACCCGCAAAAAAGTTGACCCAGGACACTATGGAAAACAGACGAGGCAAAGGGCTTTCATTTGCCAGGCGTATCTACACGCCAAGGATTATCGGCCTGGGTATCGGTAGCATCAGCGTAATCGGGGCTTTGTATCCCTTGTCGATGCCCGGTTGGGTCTGGGCGTTGCTGCTGTTCAACGGCATTGCCTGGCCGCATGTGGCGTACCTGATTTCCACTCACTCGCCATTTCCCTACCAGGCCGAACAACGCAACCTGCTGTATGACTCAGTGCTGGGCGGATTCTGGGCCGCGGCCACTCAGTTTTCGCCACTGACAGCGGTGACTATTCTGTCGATGATGGCCATGAACAACGTCGCAGCCGGTGGCAAACGCCTGTTCCTGCGCGGGTTGCTGGCACAGGCGGCCGGTATCGCGGTGGCCTGGGGCCTGTTCGGCATCAAGTTCGACCCCAGCGTCAGCCTCACCGAGGTCTACACCTGCCTGCCGATGCTGACGCTCTACCCGATGGCCATCGGCATGGTCTGTTACCAGTTGGCGATCAAACTGTCGCAACACAAACGCGCCCTCAGCGCCCTGAGCCGCATCGACAGCCTCACCGGCCTGCTCAACCATGGTTCCTGGAAAGACCTGCTGAACCTCAAGTTTCACAAGTGCCAACAGCAACACGGCCAAGCGACCATTGCTTTGATCGATATCGACCACTTCAAGCACATCAATGACGTTCATGGCCACACCGTGGGTGACGCGGTGCTGCGCCAGTTGAGCCAAGCGCTGCGCGAACACTTGCGCGAAGAAGACCTGGCCGGCCGCTATGGCGGCGATGAGTTCTGTGTGATTCTTCCGAAAATGCGCATGCAAGCCGCTGCGCAGGTAATGGAGCATCTACGCGAAACCTTCAGTCACTATCGGCATCCGCAAATCCCAGACCTGCGCGTCAGCCTGAGCATTGGCCTGGCGGATTTCCACCCGTCCTTCAAGGACGCGGTCATGTGGCTCGATGCTGCGGATCGCGCGTTGTACACCGCCAAAAACAGCGGCCGCAACCGCGTCAAGATCAGCGAATGCACGGTCGTTCATTCAGCCTGAGTTGTCTGATGACACCTCGTCCGAATCTTGCTCCGCCCACCTGCTGCAATAGCATAATGCCGCCATTGGTCGCCTGGCCAAAATAGTCCTGCCTGACGAGCGAACTTCCAGGCCGATTGATCACTCTGAGACCGTTGTTCTACCCCCCTCTGTCAGCACCAGGAAGCTGGCAATGAGCAAGTCAACCGTAAGGCCAGGGGCCCTACGGGGTCAGGCGCAAATACATGGACCCCGCATACGCTTGCATGCCCGAGCCCTCCACCATGCTATTTCACGCTCACAAGAAAACCATCAGTACCCTGCAACACAGCCTTGCCCAACAGACCAGCCTGCTGGACGCCATCGAGCGCTCCATGGCCGTGATCGAATTCGACTTGCAAGGTACCGTGCTGCGCGCCAATGACAACTTCTTCAAGACCATGGGCTACCGCGCCGAACAGATCCTGGGGCAGCCCCATCGGATGTTCTGTACCCCGGCGTTCGCCCGCAGCGCGGACTACAACCAGTTATGGACGCACCTGCGCAACGGCCAATTCCAGTCGGGCACCTTTGAACGAGTAGGCGGCAACGGCGCCTCGGTGTGGCTGGAAGCCAGCTATAACCCGGTACGGGATGAAGCGGGGAATGTAATCAAAGTGGTGAAATACGCCATGGACGTCACCCCGCGCCTGCAAGCCGAGAGCGAAGCCAACGCCAAGCTTGCAGCCATCGACCGCGCCATGGCGATGATCGAGTTCAACCTCGACGGCACCATCATCACCGCCAACGGCAATTTCCTGCAGCGCATGGGCTACAGCCTGGCGCAGATCCAGGGCAAGCATCACCGCCTGTTTTGCACGGCCGAACTGGCCAACAGTGCGGCCTACAGCGAGTTCTGGAAGCGCTTGAACCAGGGCGAGCTGTTCAATGGCCAGTTCGAGCGGGTGGATAAACACGGCCAAGTCGTGTGGCTGGAAGCCAACTACAACCCGGTGTACGACGCCAGCGGGCGCTTGTGCAAAGTGGTGAAGTTCGCCTCGGACGTCACCGCCCGCGTGCTACAGCATGCCGCTGACGCACAGAGCGCCGCCCAGGCTTATCACCTGTCGTTGAACACCCAGGAGATGGCGGAAAAAGGCGCTGAGGTGATTCAGAAGACCGCCAGCGGCATGCGTGAAATTGCCGTGGATATCGACACCTCTTCGCAACTGATCGCCAAGCTGGGCGAACGCTCGCAACAGATCACCGCCATCGTCAACACCATTCGCGGCATTGCCGACCAGACCAACCTGCTGGCCCTCAACGCCGCCATCGAAGCCGCCCGCGCCGGCGAGCAGGGACGTGGCTTTGCCGTGGTGGCCGATGAAGTGCGGCAACTGGCCGCGCGCACCAGCGGCTCCACCGCGGAAATCTCCGGCATGATCGCCATGATCCAGGACGAAACCCGCCAAGCCATCGACAGCATGGACGCCACCCGCGACCGCGCTGCCCAGGGTGTGGAACTGGCCAACCAGGCCGGCACGGTGATCCTGCAGATTCGCGAAGGTACCGGCGAGGCGGTACAAGCGGTAAGCGCGTTTGCCAATGAGCGGGGCAATCGCTGAACCCTTGGCGCTGGCTGTCTGAGGGTTAACTTCGCAGCCAGCGCACATGCCGCCCCAACTCATCAAACAGCGTCACCACCGAGCGCAACGCCCGACAATCAGGCCGCGTCAACAACCACAACGCCGTATCGTGCCCTGCCAGCGCAGGGCCCAGCGGTTGCACGCCATTCCCGACTAGAAAATCCGGCAGCGCCGCTACGCCCAACCCTGCGCGCACTAATTCGGCCACCGACTGCATGCTGTTGCACCGATAACGGAGACGCACGCCCGGCAAATACTCACGGCGCCAGGCGACGGTGGGGTGATCGGGTAAAAAATCGTCCGGCGCGATCCAGGCCAGATCGGCCCACTCATGGTCTGGGTGCAGGCGCGCATAGTCGGCACTGGCACACACCTGATACGCCACCGCCCCCAGGCAACGTCCGACAAGATGCTCCGGCGGCGCCGTGGTCAGGCGCAGGGCGATATCCGCATCGCGGCGGCTGAGGTTGGCGAAGTCATTGGAGGTGCTCAGTTCCAGGGTCAACGCCGGGTAGGCCGGCATGAACTGCGCGAGGGCCGGCAACAGCAAGCCTTGCAACACTGAGTCGGTGCAGGTCAGGCGCACGGTGCCGCTGATCACTTCACCGCCCTGTTCCACGCCAATACGCGCCGCCTCCAGCGCCTGCTCGGCACGCTCGGCCTGTTGGGCCAGGTTGCTCGCCAGGCTGGTGGGCAAATAACCGGCACGGCTTTTTTCAAACAGGGTTTGGCCCAGCGCCGCCTCCAGCCGCCGCACCGCACGGAACACCGTGGATACATCGACCCGCAGCAGCGCCGCCGCCCGCGCCAGGGTACCGCCGCGCACCAGGGCCAGGACCAATGACAGGTCGGCGTAGTCGATTTGATAGTGCGTAGCTGCATTGAACATATGGGCAAACGCCAATATTGATTGCGTGAACGCCAATCTATAGTGGGTATCAACCCACCACAAGCCATGGGACGTACACGATGCCAACCCCCGCGCTGCACCTTGCCCTGATCGGTGACTACAACCCTGATGTGACCGCCCACCAAGCCATTCCCATGGCCCTGCAACAGGCCGCCGACGCTCTGGGCCTGAGCGTCCACGTGCAATGGCTGGCCACCGACACCCTTACCTCCACTTCTGCCCTGAGCGACTTCGACGGCTTCTGGTGCGTGCCCGGCAGCCCCTATCGCGACGTCGACGGCGCCCTGCGCGCGATACGTTTTGCCCGCGAACAAGGTCGCCCTTTCCTCGGTACCTGCGGCGGTTTTCAACATGCCGTGCTGGAATATGCCCGCCATGTGCTCGGCTGGGCCGATGCCCAGCACGGCGAATTAATGCCCGATGCTGAGCGCGCTGTCATCACGCCGCTGGACTGCTCCCTGGTGGAAGTGAACGACACCGTGCGCCTGGCCGCGTACACGCGCATTGCCCAGGCCTACGGCAGCCTGGACATCCACGAGGGTTACCGTTGCCGCTACGGCATCAACCCCACCTTTGCCGACGCCCTGCTGGACGCCAACCTGATTCCCACCGGCCACGATTCGGCGGGCGATCTGCGCGCGGTGGAACTGCTCGACCACCCGTTCTTCGTCGCCACCCTGTTCCAGCCCGAACGCGCCGCACTCAAGGGCATCACGCCACCGCTGGTGATTGCGCTGCTCAAGGCCTGCCAGGAGGTATCGGCATGATTGCCAAAACACCCGCCCCACCTTATTACGCGGTAATTTTCAGCTCGCTGCGCACCGACGCCGACCGGGGTTATGGCGAGGCCGCCACGCGCATGCTGGAACTGGCCAGGCAACAACCGGGGTTTCTTGGGGTGGAATCGGCGCGGGAGGATGGGCTGGGGATCACCGTGTCCTACTGGGCCAGCGAGGCGGCGATCCTGGCCTGGAAACAACAGGCTGAGCATCGGCAGGTGCGCGAGCAAGGGCGGGCCACTTGGTATGCGGCGTTTCACACGCGGGTGTGCAAGGTAGAGCGGGCCTACACCTTCTCCACTTGAATCACCGAACCCGGTGGGAGCTGGCTTGCCTGCGATGCAGACACCTCGGTGATGCAGTGAAACCGCAGTGAGACTATCGCAGGCAAGCCAGCTCCCACATTTGCTCGTCATCGTTAGCAATCGCGGACGCTCAGCTCACCAAACTACGCAACGCGCTGATCTGCGGGATCTCTACCCGGCGCATATACACACGCAGCGGCTCGGTGATGTTGATGCGCTCGTCGATATTCTGGTCGAGCAACAACTGCAGGCGCGCTCGGCACAGGGTCATGGTGTGGTCGGCGGCCGGCAGCCAGACGAACTCGGCCGTGGGGATGATGCCGTCATCGGCCACGTCCATGCCGAATGAGTCTTCGCTGAATCGTACGATGTACTGGCCGGTCTTGCGGTTGAGGCCGACAAAACCCTGGAGTTGGTCGGCGGCCTGGCAGATAAGCTCGGAAGTGATGCGCATGGTAAACCTCACTGAAAAGTCCCACAGGGACTGGAAAGATGGTTTACACGCGTGGCAGAAAATACCGCCCTCTGGCGGGGCAGCTACCCGTAAGAATACTGCAACACCCTGCAAAAAAGTCGACAAAATTGGCCGGTGCGCACGTTAATGTCGGTTTGGTGATAGCGCCGTTCGCAATCAATTGTTAAAAAGGACACCTTCTCAAAGTTACCTCCACGAAAGGACTTCGCATATGCCTGTCACGTTTTCCAAAAGCGCCTTGCTGCTGGCGTTGATGCTCGGCCTTGGCCAGGCACAGGCTGCCGAGCCGGTCAGCCCGGCCGAATTGGCGACAAACGAAGGCATTCCCTACCCTGCCGTGATCGCTCACCGTGGTGCTTCCTACGATGCGCCTGAATCCACCGCCGCTGCCTACAAGGTTGCACGCGACCTGGGCGCCGACTACCTGGAACTGGACCTGCAACGTAGCAAGGACGGCGTGCTGTTCGCCCTGCACGACAACAACCTGCAGCGCACCACCGACGTCGCCACCAAGTTTCCCGAGCGCAAAGACGCACCCGCCAACGAGTTCACTTGGAAAGAGCTGCAAACCCTCGACGCCGGCAGCTGGTTCAACGCCGCCTACCCGGACCGCGCGCGCCCTGGTTTCGTTGGCCTGAAAATCCTGAGCCTGGACGACATCATCAAGATCGCCGAAGGCAACCCCTCGCACAAACCCGGCCTGTACATCGAGACCAAGGAGCCCAAGCAGTTCCCCGGTATCGAAGCCGACCTGAAAAACAAGCTGCTCGACAAAGGCTGGCTGAGCTCCGCCGGCTCCAAACTGGGCAAGAGCAATACCGGTGTCGGCCAAGGCAAGGGCCGCGTGGTGCTGCAAACCTTCGAAACCGCCAGCCTCAAAGAGCTGCAGAAGGAAATGCCCAACACTCCGAAAATCCTGCTGTTGTGGGTGGGTGAAGGCAGCATCGAGCCCAAATCCAAAGTGACCTTCGCCGAGTCTGGCGAATCCACCAAGGCCGCCTACTACGCCAAGCAAGAGCCTAAAGACGCTGCCGAATTCGAAAAATGGGTTGATGAAGCCAAAAGCCTCGGCGCCATCGGCACCGGCCCGTCGGCCGAGCTGACCGACCACGGCGACCAGAGCTACACCGACCTGGTGAAGCCTGAAATGAACAAGCTGACCCACGACAAGGGCCTGCTGGTGCATGTGTATACGGTGGATGAGCCGGTGGACTTCGAGAAAGTGATGAAGGCCGGCGTCGATGGCATTTTCACCAACCGCGCCGCCGAGCTGTTGAAGTTCTACAAGCGCTGGCCGTCGTCCAGCGTGCAAGACCTGCTCAACGACCATAAGTACTAAAAGCGTTAGTGTCAGTGAGCCATTAAGGATGAGTTAAGTTGCGCCGGTTAATCTGGCGCCACTTAAACAGCTCAACCTAAGAAGGACACACACCATGAAAACCTTGACTGCCCTGTTCGCTGCTACTGCCCTGACCTTGACTGCCGGCCTGGCCCAGGCTGATGTCCGTCCGGACCAGATTCCTAGCCTGCTCAAGTCCGGTGAAGTGATGGCGTTCGAAAAGCTTAACGCCGCCGCCGTCGCCCAACATGCCGGCGCGACCATCAACGATACCGAGTTGGATCACGAAGCTGGCAAGCTGGTCTACGAAGTGGACCTGACCGACACCACCGGCAAGAAATGGGATGTGAAGCTCGACGCCAAGACCGGTGCCGTGCTGGAAAACAAGCAAGACACCTGAGTTGAACCTTGAAAAAACGCGCCACCTTCGGGTGGCGCGTTTTTTTATGCGCGCCTCAAACGGTCACATAACCGTCATACCGCCTTGCAATGATTCGCTCAGGAACCTGTGAAACGTCCTACAGGCCCTTTCTCTGCGAGTCGCCATGAACCACAGCATCGACCACGGCCATCAAGATTCCGATCTGTTTGGCCTGCTTTACGGTTTTCGTTTTCGCCCCGGCGAGAAAGGCCAACAAATTGATTCCGCCACCGCCCTCGCCGCCTTACAGCACCCGCCAGACCCGGACGAATTCCTGTGGCTGCACCTGAACCTGGCGCACGCCGCCTGCGAGCGCTGGATGCAGGCGCATTTGTCGCTGCCGGAAGAGTTTTTTGAAGCCTTGCATGAGGGCTCACGCTCCACGCGCATCGAGCATGTGGACTCGGCCTTGTTGGCAGTGGTCAACGATGTGGTGTTCAACTTCAGCAGCATGGTGTCGTCGGATATTTCCACGCTATGGGTGTGCGCTCGCAGCCGCTTGCTGGTGAGCGCGCGCCTGCAGCCTTTGCACTCGGTGGATAAATTGCGCTCGTCGGTGAAGGCCGGCGAACACTTTCGCTCCCCCTTGGAGCTGTTGGTGCACCTGCTGCGCGACCAGGGCGAAGTGCTGACGCAGATCGTGCGCAAGACCAGTATCAGCGTCGACCATATCGAAGATCAGCTGTTGTCTTCGCGCCTGTCCACCAACCGCGCCGAACTGGGTGCCGCCCGCCGCGTGCTGGTGCGCCTGCAACGCCTGCTGGCGCTGGAACCGGGCTCGCTGCTGCGCCTGCTCAATCGCCCGCCGCAATGGCTGCAAAAGGAAGACGTGAAGGAGTTACGCAAATCCACCGAGGAGTTTGCGCTGATCATCAACGACCTGACCGCCTTGGGCGAACGCATCAAGCTGTTGCAGGAAGAGATCGCCGCCAACCTCAATGAACAGAGCAACCGCACGCTGTTTACCCTCACGGTGGTGACGGTGCTGGCGCTGCCGATCAATATCATTGCCGGCTTTTTTGGCATGAATGTGGGTGGGGTGCCGCTTTCCCAGGATCCGGAAGGCTTCTGGATACTGGTGGCCTTGGTCGCAACCTTCACCCTGATCGCTGGACGGTGGGCATTCCGCAAATTCTCAAATTGAAATAAGCCCCAACTGTGGGAGCTGGCTTGCCTGCGATTGCGGTGTATCAGCCAAGACAATGCAAGCTGACCCACCGCTATCGCAGGCAAGCCAGCTCCCACAGGGTTTTGCGTTTATTCAGTGTTTGAAGCGTCCAGCCACTGATCGCCGGGCATTGCGCAAATTCTCAAATTGAAATAAGCCCCAATTGTGGGAGCTGGCTTGCCTGCGATTGCGGTGTATCAGCCAACACAATGCAAGCTGGCCCACCGCTATCGCAGGCAAGCCAGCTCCCACAGCAGTTTGCGTTTATTCAGTGATTGAAGAGTCCCGACATCGCTTTGAGCCGCTTCTTGTACACCCGCCGCGCCTCCAAAGCCTCCTCGAGGCTCACCGCCACAAACCCCGCTCGCTGGTTGGGCTGCATCTGCCCGATCAAGTCCAGGTCGGCGCTGATCACCGTGCCAATCATCGCGTAGCCACCGCCCGACACCGCATCGCGGTGCAACACAATCGGCTCCAGCCCCGCCGGTACTTGAATCGAGCCAATCGGGTAGCAACTGTCCACGATGTTGGAAGGATCGGAGCCCGCGCCAAACGGCTGTTCCCGTGGCTGGAAGCTCAACGCGCTGCCGCCCTTGAAGCGGTAGCCGATGCGATCGGCCTCGGAGCCCACCGTCCACGGCTCGGCAAAAAAGCTGCTTTTGGCCTCGTCAGTCAAGCGCTCGTAATACAGCCCCGGCACTACCCGCAACGTCACATCGCCGCCGACCGAACGCCGCAACGCCATCGGCAAGCTGTTGCCCGCACGCCCCATACCGCTGGCGGTACCGATCGGCAATTGATCGCCCTCCTGCAAGCGTCGGCCGTTAAACCCGCCGAGGGCGCCGAGTGTGTAGGTGGAGCGGCTGCCGAGCACCAACGGCACGTCGATACCGCCGGCGACGGCGAGGTAGGTGCGTGCGCCGGCCTTGGGAAACTCGAACCGCAGCACCTGCCCGGCGCGCACGGCAAAGGCGGTGTCCTGGTGCACCACTTCACCGTCCAGGCGCGGCGACATCAAGGCGCCGCTCAAGGCCACCAGCGCGTCCTGCTGGAACTCCAGCTCCGGCCCGATCAGCGTGCATTCCAGGCCCGCCGCGCCCACAGGATTGCCCACCAAGTGGTTGGCCGCACTCAACGCGTATTGGTCCAGCGCCCCCGACGGCGGGATGCCCAAGTGGTAATAACCTTCGCGGCCCAGGTCCTGCACGGAGGTGGCGAGGCCAGGTTTGAGGACCTTGATCATGCCAGCGCCTCCTGCAGGGTTTTCGGGTAGCCGATGGGGTCAGCAAGAAAGGCATCCAGGGAAAACTCCACCGGGCGGATGCGCAAGTCGAAACGACCGGCGTCCACCTCGGCGACCGCCAGGTCATAAGCCTCGCGGTCCATCGGCTTGAACTGCACGATATCGCCAGGGCGGAAGAACACCATGTGCTCCTTGAGGTACGCCAACTGCTGCGCCGGGTCGTAGATCGGTGCCGGGGTAACGCCGAACATCTGGTAACCGCCCGCGCCACGCACCGAGTAGATACACCCAAAGCAGCCGCCATGGCCCAGGGTCAGTTTCGGCGTGTCGGTGCGTGGGCGCAGGTATTTGGGCACCTGCAATTGCCGCTCGCGTTCGACCATCTGGAACATGAACGGCAAGCCCGCGACAAAGCCGACCATCGACACAAACCACGGCGCGCCACTGTGGGCGGCGATGAACGCGTCCACGTCGGCCAGGCCATTGATGCGTGCCGCGTATTCCAGGTCTGTGCCGCTGGGGTCTTGGTGGCGGTCACGAAAACGCATCAGGGTTTCGCGGGTCCAGGGGTCGTTATAGAGCACCGGGATTTCGATGATGCGCGTGCGCAAGGTGCGTTCGGCCACGGCCTGGGCTTCGGCGCTTTGCACGGCGTCGAGCAGCGCCTGAGGGGCGATGCGGTCAGGGTCGAAGCGAATCTGGAACGATGCGTTGGCCAGGCAGACATCCAATACGCCTTCCAGTGCCAGGCGCTCCACGGCGCGGGTCACCGCCATGCCCTTGAAAAAAGCCTCCAGGGACATGCTGTTGCTGACCTCGGCAAACAGGTGTTCATCACCGCCGAAGCTGTAGCGGATGGGGGACGTTTCAGCCATGTCTGTTCCTCTTGGAATCATTGTAGAAAGGCAGGCAAAAAAGTAAGGGGGGGATCTTATCGGGGTGTTCTGACGTCGATACCCGCCTGGTCCAGGGCTTCACGGGTGGCCCCCACCAGCTCCAGGGCGCCAGGGGTGTCGCTGTGCAGGCAGATGGAATCGAATTCGATCGCCAGGTCTTCGCCTTCGACGGTACGTACCAGGCCGGTCTGACACGCACGCAAGACGCGCGCGGCCACTGTGGCGGGGTCCAGCGCCCGCACATTGCGGGTAAACACGATGGAACCGCTGAGGTCGTATTCACGGTCGGCATAAAACTCGCGCACCACCGGCTGCCCCAGTTCCTTGGCAATGCGCCAGATCACCGAGTTGGGCATGCAGTACAGCATCAGCGTGGGCTCGATGATTTGCAGGTTTTGCACCAACAGCCGGGCGGCCTCTTCATCGCGGGCCAGGTGCATGTAGAGCGCGCCGTGAGGCTTGATATGTTGCAAGGTCACGCCTTGGGCGCGGGCCATTTCACGCAAGGCACCGAGCTGGTAGAGCATGTCGTCCACCAGTTCCTGGGCCGGTGCGTTGATATGCCGACGACCGAAACCCACCAGGTCACGAAAGCCTGGGTGTGCGCCGATGGCCACACCCAGTTGCTTGGCGCGCTCGACGGTGCGGCGCATGGTGCCGGGGTCGCCTGCGTGAAAGCCGGTGGCGATATTGGCCGAACTGATATAGGCCATCAGCTCTGCGTCGACGCCGTCGCCGATGGTCCAGGGGCCAAAGCCTTCGCCCATGTCTGAATTGAAATCCACTGCCTGCATCAAGGTCGCTCCGCCAAAGGTGATGCCCGCAAAGTAGGCCGTGGCTTGACCCCTTGGGAAGATCTATTATCAGATGGCCCATCTTCTGAAAATCAGATAGCTTTTTATCCTCGACCCCCGATCGTTCCCACGCTCTGCGTGGGAATGCAGCCATGGACGCTCTGCGTCCGCACTTGAGACCGTGACGCCGAGCGTCACAAGAGGCATTCCCACGCAGAGCGTGGGAACGATCAATAAGCAGAGTGCGATATGTCTTTAACCTTGCGCCAGGTTCGCTATTTCGTCGCCACTGCGGAAATCGGCCAGATTTCCCAGGCAGCAATTCACCTGAATATTTCCCAATCGGCGGTGACCACAGCGATCAAGGAGCTGGAAGCCATGCTCGGCGTGCAGTTGTTCGTGCGCTCGGCCCAAGGCATGAACCTCACCGACGCGGGGCGGCATTTTCTCAACCGTGCCTATGTGATTGTGCGCAGCGTGGAGGATGCCCTCAACAGCCCGTTGCCGGACTACCGCGCCAGCGGCGTGCTGCGGGTGGCGGCCAGCTACACCGTGCTGGGTTATTTCCTGCCGCACCATTTACAGCGCATGGAGCATTGGCATCCGGACGTGACCATCGAGGTGTTCGAACAGGAGCGCCAGGCCATCGAACAGGGCCTGCTCGACGGCCAGTTCGACATGGCTGTGGTGCTCACTGCCAACCTCACCCACGCGGATATCGTCTCGGAAATTCTATTCAACTCCGAACGCCGCCTGTGGCTGCCCAGCCATCACCCATTGTGCGAACGCGGTGCCGTGAGCCTGGCCGACGTGGCCCAAGAACCCTACATCTTGCTCACCGTCGATGAAGCCGAACACAGCGCCATGCGCTACTGGGAACAGGCCGGGCAAACGCCCAAGGTGCGGCTGCGCACCAGCTCGGTGGAGGCGGTGCGCAGCATGGTTGCCAATGGCAGCGGCGTGGCGATCCTGTCAGACCTGGTGCACCGGCCCTGGTCCTTGGAAGGCAAACGCATCGAAACCCTGACCGTGACCGACCCGGTCACCCCCATGAGCGTCGGCCTGGCCTGGCACCGCGAGCGCGCGTTTACCCCCGCGATGCAAGCGTTCCGGGATTACTTCCACGACGCGTTCCTGGCGCCCCAGCAGTTGTCGGCACGCCGTTAAAGATGAGCTTGCAGGGTGGCGGTCAACCAGTCCATGAACACCCGCACCCGCAACGGCAGATGCCGCTGGCCGGCGTACAGCAACGACACATCCAAGGGCGGCGCCTGGTAGTCGGGCAGCACCGCCACCAACTCGCCGCTGGCCAACAAGTCGTGTATCCCGAGTTGCGGCACCTGGGTAATGCCAAACCCGCCCAGGCACGCCGATTGATAGGCGTCGGTGCTGTTGACCGTCACCCGGCCTGCCATCGGCAGCCGCTGCACCTTGTTGCCCACCAGGTATTCGAACCCGGCCGAGCGTGCGCCCAGCGGCCGCACGTAATGCACCAACTGATGATGCGCCAGGTCTGCCAGGGTGTCGGGCACGCCATACCGTTGCAGGTACGCCGCGCTCGCGCAGTTGACCATCGGCATGCTGCACACCCGCCGCGCTACCACAGTTTGATCGGGCTGGGCGCCGACGCGCACCACGCAATCAAAACCTTCGGCGATCAGGTCCACCTGGCGGTCCGAACAGCTGATTTCCATGTCGATCAGCGGATGGCGCGCCATGAACGTGGGCAAGTTCGGCAAGATCACGCCCCGCGCCATGACATTGGGCATGTCCACCCGTATGCGTCCGGCCAATTGGGTTTCGTCCTGACGGAACAAACCTTCCAACTCTTCCATGTGCGCCAGCAGATCCTTGCTGCGCTCATACAACACACGACCATCCTGGGTCGCCTGCACCTTGCGCGTGGTGCGTTGCAACAGCCGAGCGCCGAGCAACTCCTCCAACGCCTGCACATGCTCGGAGACCGTAGAGCGCGGCAAGCCCAGGCTTTGGCCGGCCTGGGTAAAGCTCGACAACTCAGTAACGCGTACGAAGGTGCGCAGCAGCTCAAGCTTGTTCATTAGATTGTTCGCCTTATCCGGCCAGTGATTTCGATATCAGCCTGTTTATCACTTTATGGCCGGACAAATACACTCAGTCCCACTCACCCCATTCGAGGACTGCACCATGACCCGTAAAATCGCACTCATCACCGGCGCCAGCCGTGGCCTGGGCAAAAGCGCCGCCCTACACCTGGCTGCGCAAGGCATCGACATCATCGGCACTTACCACAGCGCAGCGGCCGAAGCCCAAGCCGTGGTTGCCCAGGTAGAGGCCTTGGGCGGTCGCGCCGCCATGCTGCAACTGGACGTCAGCCAGAGCGCAACCTTCGATGCATTCGTTGGCCAGATCGGCGCACTGCTCAAGGATGTGTTCGCCCAGGAGCATTTCAACTTCCTGATCAACAACGCCGGGGTTGGCACCTACGCAAGCTTTGCCGAAACCACCGAAGCCCAGTTCGACCAGTTGGTGGCGATCCATGTGAAGGCACCGTTTTTCCTCACGCAGAAACTGCTGCCGCTGATCAGCAATGGCGGGCGCATCATCAATATCTCCAGCGGCCTGGCGCGCTTCAGCCTGCCGGGGTATGCCGCCTACGCATCTATGAAAGGCGCGGTGGAAGTCTTGTCGCGCTACCAGGCTAAAGAACTGGGCCCACGGGGTATTACCGTGAACACCCTGGCACCGGGCGCGATTGCCACCGACTTCGGCGGCGGCGCGGTGCGCGATAACACCGATGTGAATGCGATGGTTGCCAATAACACCGCCCTGGGCCGCGTAGGCTTGCCGGACGACATTGGCGGGGCGATTTCGACCTTGCTGGCCGATGGCAGTCATTGGATCACCGGCCAGCGGATCGAGGCGTCGGGCGGGATGTTCCTATAAGCGACGCACGCCTACGGGGTAACTGGGGTTTTACCGGCGAATTTCTCGCGCAGCACGTCATAACCCCAGTGGTACACGTAGGTGTACGGCAGGAAGAACAACAACACGCCAATGTCGAGGATGAAGGCTTCCAACAGGCTGATCTTCATCAAGGCGGCAATCAACGGCACTGCCAAGAGGATCAGGCCGCCTTCAAACAGCAGCGCATGCAGCACACGGGTCCAACCACCGTTGGCCAGTTGCAGGCGATTTTTAAGGCGGTCGAACAGGCTGTTGAACACCACGTTCCAGCTCAGTGCCAACAGGCTGATGCCCAGGGTCACTGCGCCCATCTCCAGCGCTGGCCGGCCGGTGATCCACACCAACAGCGGCGTGCAAATCAATAAGGCCAACCCCTCGAAACCAAGGGCTTGAAAAACGCGTTCAGTAAGGGATTTGGTAGGGGTCATGGCCCGGCTCCGTGAGTGACGATGGTTGCCATGATCAGGCTTTGTCTCGATACTTCATAACCAATAACCATCGATCAAGGCGATAGTCATGGCCTCCCATGAAGTGCTTCAGGCGTTTGTCCAGGCTGCCACCCAAGGCTCGTTTTCCGCGGCGGCGCGCAAGCTGGGCAAAAGCCAGTCCACCGTGAGCGCGGCAGTGGCCAGCCTTGAGATTGACCTGAACGTGGTGCTGTTTGACCGCAGCAGCCGCAAGCCGACCCTCACACCGGCGGGGCAAGTGTTGCTGCAACGGGCTGAGCAAGTGCTGGAAGCCAGTAGCCGCCTGGAGCTGGCGGCCAGTCAGTTATCGCAAGGCCTGGAGCCGAAGTTGAGTCTCGCCATGTCCGATACTTATCAGTCTGATCGATTCGAGGTCGCTCTCAGCGCCTTCGAACAACGCTACCCAGACCTTGAGCTGGAATGCCTGATCGCGGAATGCGAAGACTTGATCGCACTGGTGCAAAGTGGCCGGGCGCAGATCGCGTTTATCGAGAAACAAGAAGCCTACCCGCCGGACCTGACGTTCTCCCCCGTGGAAGAGCGCACGGAGATCGCGCTGTTCGTCTCGCCCAGACACCCATTGGCAACCCTGGACAAGGTTCACTCGCACACCTTGCAACAACACCGGGAGTTGCGCTTGGCGAGCATCATCAGCCCCAATGAAAACCGCGGCACGCAGCGAGTATGGTCGGCGCCGAGTTACCTGATGCTGATGGAAATGGCACAGCTGGGGTTTGGCTGGGCACCGATTCCACGCTGGCTGGTGGAGCGCTTTGGCGGCAACCAGTTGGTTGAACTCAAGGTGCGCAGTTGGCCGCGTTCGGTGGCGGTGGATGCGCTGTGGTCCCGGCACCAGCCGCCGGGGCCTGCGGGGAGCTGGTTGCTGAGCAAGATGCTGGAATGAACGAAGTGCGATGTAGAGGGGGCCGTTAGGGAGACGTTGGCTGTCAGGCCGTTATCGCAGGCAAGCCAGCTCCCACATTGGATCGCAGGGCGTCATAACATGGTTTTGGCTATTTGAGTTCGGCGAGGCGTCGCGTGATGAAGCGTTTTTCTGGCGCCTGTTGCGTCAGCGACAGCGCTTTTTCGTACGCGCTGCGAGCTTCGTCAAACCGCCCCAACTGCCGGCAAAACTCCCCACGCGCCGAATGCGCCAAGTGGTAGTCCTGCAACTCACCGCGCTGCAAAAGGTTGTCTACCAGCACCAACCCCGCCAACGGCCCCTGCTCCATCGCCACCGCTACCGCACGGTTCAACTCGATCACCGGCGACGGCACAGACCTGAGCAATACATCATAGAGCCCGACAATCTGCCGCCAATCGGTTTCCCCTGCGCTGGGCGCCTCGGCGTGCACGGCGGCAATCGCAGCCTGCAAGCAATACGGCCCGAAGCGTGGAGTCATCAGCGCCTGCTCCACCAATGCGCAGCCTTCAGCGATCAAGGCCCTGTCCCAAAGCGTACGATCCTGAGCGTCCAACAGCACCAGTTCGCCGCTGGCAGAAGTGCGGGCAGGCCGACGCGACTCGTGCAGCAACATTAACGCCAGCAAGCCCATGACTTCCGGCTCGGGCAGCAACTCCAGCAGCAAACGCCCCAGGCGAATGGCCTCCAAGGTCAGGTCCTCGCGGGTGAGGTCGGCACCCGCTGAGGCCGAATAGCCCTCGTTGAACACCAGGTAAATCACCCGCAGCACACTGTCCAATCGTTCGGGCAATTCGGCGCGGGACGGCACTTGATAGGGAATTCTCGCCTCACGGATCTTGCCCTTGGCGCGCACGATGCGTTGGGCAATGGTGGTGGGCGTGGCTAGAAAAGCGTGAGCGATGGCCTCGGTGCTCAGGTCGCAGATCTCGCGCAAGGTCAGCGCAACCTGGGCATCGGCTGCCAACGCTGGGTGGCAGCAAGTGAACATCAGGCGCAGGCGGTCGTCTTCCACGTCTTCATCACTCCAAGGCGCGGCCTCCAACGCCTCGGCCTGCTCTTCCAATAACGGGGTAAAACGCGACTGCCGACGCAGGCGGTCGATGGCTTTGAAGCGACCGGTGGACACCAGCCACGCCCGTGGATTATCCGGCACGCCATCCTCGGGCCAGCGCTGCAGGGCGACGAAAAATGCTTCGTACAGCGCCTCCTCGGCCAAGTCGAAATCCCCCAGCACACGAATCAACGTCGCGAGCACGCGGCGTGATTCGCGGCGGTAAATAGCGTCGATCTGCTGGGTCAATCGACCATGTCCTCGGTCACCAACTTCACCAGGCGGTCCAGGCTCTGGCCCCAGCCGTCATGAAAGCCCATGGCTTCGTGGGCCTGCTTGTCCTCGGCACTCCAGTGCATGGCGCGGGCGGTATAGAGGGTCTTTTCGCCGACCTCCTCAAAGGTGACTTCGGCGCTCATGAACGGCTTGCCCGAAGGCACCCAACCCGGCATGAACGCGTCGGTAAACACCAGGCGGTTGGGCGCGTCGATCTCCAGGAACACGCCTTGGGTCGGGTACTCGCTGCCATCCGGGGCGCGCATCAAGGTGCGGAACAAGCCGCCGACCCACAGGTTCATCTCGCATTCAGGGGTGGTCATGCCGTGGGGGCCCCACCATTGTTGCAGCAGGGTTGGCTCGGTCCAGGCGCGAAACACCCGGCGGCGCGGCGCATCGATCAAGCGGCTGACGGACAGTTCAAATTCGGCGGGTTGAATGTTCACGGGGCAACCTCCTCAAGTCTTTTGATTATTGTGTTGAGAGATTCAATTGGCGCACGGGGCGCACTTCCACACTGCCGACCCGGGCTGCCGGAATGCCGCCAGCCACCTGGAGCGCTTCATTGAGGTCCTTGGCGTCGATCAGGTAGAACCCGGCGAGCTGCTCCTTGGTTTCGGCAAAAGGCCCGTCGGTGATCGACAGCTTGCCGTTGCGCATGCGCACGGTGGTGGCGGTGGTCACTGACTCCAGCGGCTCGGCGGCCAGCATGCGCCCGCTGGCCTGGACGGCCTCGGCGTAGGCCAGACATTCCGAGTCGTGGGGGCTGTCGGGCGAGGTGTGCAACGCCTGTTCATCGCTGTAGATCAGGCACAGGTATTTCATGGCGTTCTCCGTTTTCGGACTACTGACTATAGTTCGCGGTGCTCAAGGTTTCAGGTCGAACAACGCCGTGCCGCTTTGCATATCAAACGGCGCCGACCAGTGCTCGTGCACCACCTTCCATTGGCCATCGATGCGCTGGTAGCCGGCGGTGACACGCATCCAGCAAGCCTTCACCTCACCGTCCGGCCCGGCACCGCCGCAGTGGGCCAGCCAGTGGGCGAATGCGCTGTCTGGCGCTTCGACGACATGCAATTCATGAAACTCGAAGATGCCGGGGCCGGGGCAGTGCTCCATGCACGCCTCCCAATGCGCGCGGTAGGCCGCCTTGCCCTTGAATTGCAGAGCGGTTACGGCGTCGAACGAGACGATATCGTCGGCGTAAAAGCTGACAATCTGGTCGATATCACGACTGACGACGGCGTCTTTCCATTGCTCGATCAGGCTCTTGATTGCAGTGCTCATGGCGATGACTCCTTGGGGTGGAAAATCACGGAAGACACCCTTAGTCGAATGGCCCCGAGGGAAATCGACATCCCCCTGAAAAATAATTTCCCGTGGCTCAAACCCGATAAACTGCCACTTCTCTTGCAGCCGTTCGGACAGCCCCATGCCAACCCGCCTCGTTGCTTACGAGGCGCTGAACGCTGTGCAACAACAGCAAGTCGGCGCCATCGAAGTTCACCCTGAACAACTGCCGTTTTGCGGCGATATGTATTGCGCCCTCAATACCCTGCTCGCCAACCCGAGCCCTGGGGTCAAGGGCTTTGCGCTGTTGGTCGACGACCTTCCTGTGGCGTTCTTGCTGCTCAAGCGACCACCGTGCCTGCCTCATTGGGCCGATGAACACAGCGCCACACTCCACGCGCTACAGGTAGACCGGCATCAACAGGGGCGTGGATACGGCAAGATGTGTTTGCAGGCGTTGCCCGCCGTGGCGCGCGAGGCCTGGCCGCAGATCAAGGGGTTGGAGTTGTCGGTGGATGCCCACAACCTGGCGGCAATGGGGTTGTATCTGGGGGCAGGATGGGTGGATCGCGGTGAGGCGTACAAGGGTCGCGTAGGGTATGAGCGCCGGTTGAGCTTCAGGTTTAATCCATAGCGGCAATGTCACGTAAACATGACTTTTAAGCGTGCATGTCGTGTTTACGTGACATCGGGTGCAGTGTCAGCCCCGCTCCCCGATCGGCAGCCAGATTTCCACCGTCCCCGTGCCCTTCCTGGCATCGAAGTCCGCGCTATAGCGCTCGAAATCCGCGCCCATGACTTTGTAGCCCGAGTGCGGCAGCCATTCGAACATGATGCGCTCGTAGGTTTGCTCAAGCGCCTGCACCGGCCCGTAGTGGGGGAACACGGCATAGTTGAGTGGCGGAATTTCGATCACCTCGAAATTGCTTGGCACGTCTTTCCTGGCCGGGACTTCAACACCTGCCAGGTAATCGAATTCGCCGTGATGCGGGTTATGGCACACCCCGTAGGTCACACCGCCGACGCGCTTCTTGATGTCCTTGATACAGGTATCGAACAACTCCCACAGCCGTGGGATATCGCCCACGGTGGCCTTCGAATATCGCCCTTGCACCCCGGCGATCACCAGGGCCTTACCGGCTTCCAGGCGTGGCTCCAACGGTTGTTTTGTCTGCTGATCCATACGAACAGTCTCCTTCTTATGAGGGAACAAACCCGCATCGAGTATAGGGGCATACCCGCGCCGTACTCCATGTAGAAATTTTTCCTACACATCTGGACAACTTGCCATCATCGCTCGTATTGTCTGCCTCGCAGGCCACCGCAGTGGCCGACGTCGCTCGGACGGTTCCGGGCGCTTACGTACCTCGAGGCAACAATGGCAGACCAAGGTTCGCCGCGCCGCTTTGCGCGCATAGATCGACTCCCCCCTTACGTTTTCAATATCACTGCCGAGCTGAAGATGGCTGCGCGTCGGCGCGGCGAAGACATCATCGACTTGAGCATGGGTAACCCTGACGGCGCCACGCCTCCTCACATCGTGGAGAAAATGGTCACCGTCGCCCAGCGTGAAGACACCCACGGCTACTCCACCTCCAAAGGCATTCCGCGCCTGCGCCGGGCGATTTCGCGCTGGTACAAGGACCGTTACGCGGTGGATATCGACCCTGAGTCCGAAGCCATCGTGACCATCGGTTCCAAGGAAGGCCTGGCGCACTTGATGCTGGCCACCCTGGACCAGGGCGATACCGTGCTGGTGCCCAACCCCAGCTACCCGATTCATATCTACGGCGCAGTGATTGCAGGTGCCCAGGTACGTTCGGTGCCGCTGATACCGGGCGTGGATTTCTTCGCTGAGCTGGAGCGCGCGATTCGCGGCTCGATCCCCAAGCCGAAGATGATGATCCTCGGCTTCCCGTCCAACCCCACCGCGCAGTGTGTGGAACTGGACTTCTTCGAACGGGTGATCGCCCTGGCCAAGCAGTACGACGTGCTGGTGGTGCACGACCTGGCCTACGCCGACATCGTCTACGACGGCTGGAAAGCCCCCTCGATCATGCAAGTGCCCGGCGCCAAGGACATTGCGGTGGAGTTTTTCACCCTGTCCAAGAGCTACAACATGGCCGGCTGGCGCATCGGCTTCATGGTAGGCAACCCGGAACTGGTCAACGCCCTGGCACGCATCAAGAGCTACCACGACTACGGCACCTTCACCCCGCTGCAAGTGGCGGCGATTGCAGCGCTGGAAGGCGACCAACAGTGCGTGAAGGACATCGCTGAACAGTACCGCCAGCGTCGCAATGTGCTGGTCAAAGGCCTGCATGAGCTGGGCTGGATGGTGGAGAACCCGAAGGCGTCGATGTACGTCTGGGCCAAGATTCCCGAGCAGTATGCCGCCATGGGCTCGCTGGAGTTTGCCAAGAAACTGTTATTGGAAGCGAAGGTGTGTGTGTCGCCGGGGATCGGTTTTGGTGAGTATGGCGATGATCATGTGCGCTTTGCGCTGATCGAAAACCAGGACCGGATTCGCCAGGCGGTGCGAGGCATTCGGGGGATGTTCAGGGCGGATGGGTTGGTCAGCAAAGCCTGACCTGATTTACCTGAAGAAACCCAATTAATGTGGGAGCTGGCTTGCCTGCGATGCAGACACCTCAGTGTTTCAGATGTACCGAGGTGATGCTATCGCAGGCAAGCCAGCTCCCACATTTTGATCGAGTTGCCGCCACTGCTTTTGTGGTGTGGCTTACACTACCAACGACAGCAACATGATGAAGATCAGCGCCACGATCGACAGAATGGTCTCCATCGCCGTCCAGGTCTTGAACGTCTCGGCCACGGTCATGTTGAAGTACTGCTTGACCAGCCAGAACCCCGCATCGTTGACGTGAGACAGGATCAACGAACCCGCGCCCGTCGCCAGTACCAGCAATTCGCGGTTAACCCCTGGGATCATGCCCACCACCGGCACCACAATGCCCGCGCCGGTAATGGTCGCAACCGTCGCCGAACCGGTGGCAATCCGAATCACCGCCGCCACCAGCCACGCCAGCAGGATCGGGTTGATCTGCGCGTTCACCGCCATATGGCCGATCACGTCGCCCACGCCGCTGGTCACCAGCATCTGCTTGAAGCCACCACCGGCACCGATGATCAGGATGATCGCGGCGGTGGGCGCAAGGCTGGCGTCGAGCAGCTTGAGGATCTGCTTGGAGTGGATGCCCTGGCGATGGCCAAAGGTGTACAGCGACAACAGCAAAGCCAGCAACAGTGCGGTGATCGGGTGGCCGATCATGTCCATCCAGTTACGCACCACGTTGCCTTCAGCGAACGCGATGTCGGCAAAGGTTTTGAGTAGCATCAGGAACACCGGCAGCAGCACGGTGACCAGGGTGATGCTGAAGCTTGGCAGCGACTTGTTATCGGTCTCGCGGGCCAGTTGGTCCACCAGTTCCTGGGACGGGTTGCCCGGGATGTACTTGGCGATGAACGTACCGAAAATCGGGCCGGCGATGATGGCGGTCGGCAGCGCAACGATCAGACCGTACAGGATGGTCTTGCCGATATCGGCACCGAACACGCCGATGGCCAGCAGCGGGCCCGGGTGCGGTGGCACCAGGCCGTGCACCGCCGACAAACCGGCCAGCAGCGGGATACCGATCTTGATCAACGACACGCCGGTACGCCGGGCGACAATAAACACCAGCGGGATCAGCAATACAAAGCCGATCTCGAAGAACAGCGGGATGCCCACCAGGAACGCGGCGAACATCATGGCCCACTGGACCTTCTCTTTGCCGAAGGCGCGGATCAGGGTCTGGGCGATCTGATCGGCACCGCCGGACTCGGCCATCATCTTGCCGAGCATCGTGCCCAGCGCGAGGATGATGCCGACAAAGCCGAGCACCCCGCCGAAGCCGTCCTGGAACGCCTTGATGATCTTGTCCACGGGCATACCCGAGGTCAGGCCGAGGAAACCGGCCGCGATGATCAGTGCAATGAACGGGTGCACCTTGAACTTGGTGATCAGTACGATCAACCCGATGATAGTGACTACTGCATCTAGCAGCAGGTAAGACTCGTGGGACATGCCAAACATGGGGGGTCTCTCCTGTTTGTTGTTGTTATTAAAGCGGGTGTTGAACTTCCTGCCGGGGATAGCGCTATCTTTTCCGGCAAAAAATTAATGAGTAGGTTCAAAGCCGTGCTTGCGCCACCATGTATTGGTCTGCTCGGCCAGCTCCTCGACGCTGTCTTCACTGGCGTTCAAGGCCAGGGTCAGCGGCTCGCCCTTGGGCGATTCAAGGGTGGCGAACTGGCTGTCGATCAGGCTTGCCGGCATGAAATGGCCGGGGCGGTGAGACACGCGGTCGGCAGCGACTTCGCGGGTCAGTTCCAGGAAGACAAAACCCAGGCCCGGCGCGGCTTCGCGCAAGTGGTCACGGTATTTTTTCTTCAGGGCCGAACAGGTCAGTACAGGATGCTCGCCCGCTTTCAACGCGCGGCGCAGTTCATCGCACAGGATGTCGAGCCAGCCGGCGCGGTCGTCGTCGTTGAGGGGGTGGCCGGCGCTCATCTTTTCGATGTTCGCGGCAGGGTGAAAGCTGTCGCCTTCAATGGCAGTGGCGCCGTTAAGGGCGCACAGGGCTTGGCTGACGCTGGACTTGCCACAGCCGGAAACACCCATGATGACCAGGGCGGTAACAGGTTGACTCATGAAACACCTCAGGACGCAGATAGCGCTACCTTTGCATAGCGTAAGGCTAGTGCAAAAACAGGCTTTTCCCGCGCCGACTTGTCATTTTTATGGAGTGACGCGTGCATCCGTTCCAACAGATTGACTTCAAGAGCTGGACAGGATCAGGCAACCCTTTATCCAAGAATTTGCAGCCCTTTGGAGACAGCGCTACCTTAGTGCCTCGATTTTTGTTTGGCAAGCTGCCTGATGACCTCTAAGAACGATAAAAATACCCGCAGGACGGGTCGCCCCACCTTGAACGAAGTCGCACGCCTGGCTGGCGTCAGTCCGATTACCGCCTCCCGTGCTTTGCGCGGTATCAGCACGGTCGCCACGGAGCTGGTAGAAAAGGTGCAACAGGCCGCCGCCGAACTGAGCTACGTGGTCAACCCCGCCGCCCGCGCCCTGGCCTCGGCGCAGAGTCATTCGGTGGTGGTGCTGGTGCCGTCACTGTCCAACCTGCTGTTTATCGAAACCCTGGAAGCTATTCATCAGGTACTGCGGCCCAAGGGCTTTGAAGTACTGATCGGCAACTCCCATTATTCGCGCGATGAAGAAGAAGACCTGCTGCGCAACTACATGGCCTATCAGCCGCGGGGATTGCTGCTGACCGGGTTTGACCGCACCGAAAGCGCGCGACGAATGGTCGAGGCCAGCAATGTGCCCTGTGTGTACATGATGGATCTGGACCCTAATGCCGGGGTGAACTGCGTGGGCTTCTCGCAACTGGCCGCTGGCGAGACCGCGGCGGCGCACTTGCTGTCCCGGGGGCGCAAGCGCCTGGCCTATATCGGCGCGCAGTTGGATCAGCGCACGTTGTTGCGCGGCGAAGGTTTCCGCCGCGCCTTGCAGCAGGCGGGCATGTACGACCCGGCGCTGGAGCTTTTGACACCACGTCCCTCCTCCGTGGGCCTGGGCGGCGAACTGTTCCTGCAATTGCTGGCAGCGCATCCGGATGTGGATGCGATCTTCTTCGGCAACGACGACCTGGCCCAGGGCGCCCTGCTCGAAGCCCTGCGCCATGGCATCAAGGTGCCTGAACGTGTGGCGGTGCTGGGCTTCAACGACCTACCCGCTTCCTCATTCATGGTGCCGCGCCTGAGTAGCATCAGCACGCCACGGGAAGCCATCGGGCGTCGGGCGGCGGAGCATTTGCTGACGATCATGGCGGGCAACAAGGTGGCCAAGCCAGTGGTGGATATGGGGTTTGAGTTGCAGGTGCGCGAGAGCACCTGAACGTCGAGCTGAACGCACACAATGTGGGAGCAGGCAAGCCAGCTCCCACCTTTTTCTACCGTGCCCACTTGATAGGTAGGACAGCCGTAGGAAGCGGCTTACATTGCAGTAAGCGCCTTGCTCCGCTGCCTACGCTTACGTCAGAATCCGCCGGCTTGTGCGCCTCGGTGACGGTCTCTAAGGTTTGCCGGTCGCTGAATTTCTCGGTGATCGGGTTTAGTAGCCTGAGCTTCCTCACACAAGATGCATGAGCCTATCGATGCTTGATGGTGGCTGTGCGCAGGGCGCCTTCGGGTGCGCCGGGTTTGTGTGGGATACCGGTCTACTAACCTGCGTACAGCTGCCACCCTTCGTTTAGTAGCGATGAGGTATCAGCCCAAAACAGGTACTTCAACAATGCAAAGCATCCATCCCACGCATACGCTTTTCACCGTCATCCCTGATACTTCCCTCGAATCTTTACTGACCAACAGCTACGAAACCGTCTGCTCCGTCAGTACCCTACTGCTCGACCTGTCCGATGACCTCACCGGCAAACAGCGTGATGTAGCCCTGGCCATTCATCAATTGAGCGAGTTGAGCGTATTGCTGGTGGGCAAAGCCATGGACCAGCACGTACCGCTGGCCTAGTAGCAAGGGGAGGCTCGGGCCAATAAGCACATCAGTCTGATGTAAGGCAGTCTCCCGTATCTGTCGACATGGGGTCAGATGAGAGTCGACCAAATCGCCATCTCCTTTCAACAGGCGGTTGTCAATGTAAGCAACCGTTCATCGACCGACACAGAAAACTGTCATAAATGACAGTAGATCACACTGTATATGTGGCCTAAATATTAGGCGCAGCCCCCGCATGCTCATTATTCTCAAGGAGACTCATCATGAATTCGTCCAACAAAATCACTGGTTTCCTAAAAGAGGCTAACCAGAACTTTGATTCTCACAACATTCTCCACTTGAACACCTTCCCAGGCACAAAAAACACCACACTGGCTTTCATACAGGACAGCCATTTTATTGCATTTGAAATAGATAAAAACTTCGCAGCAGGCACCTATAAACTTTCCCATTCAAAAAAGGAGGAACATGTTCAAGTTATTTATAACAAGCCCAATCCTAATGGGGGTTTGTATCAATATCCGGCCATCTCGGGAACGTTTGAAATCGTCAACAACGAAAACAATATCCTTGATGCAAAATTCGCCTTCATAGCCGCCAAAGACGATGATCCAACCGACATTATTACCGTCGAAAGTGGCGTCTACTACATTATTGATTTCAATGCTCCTGAATAACCCCTTACACACCCCTCCACTTGAAGGCAGCACTGCGCCTAGTCAGGCAAGTGCTTGCCTTTTCTGATCTCTGCCCAACCTCGCTATAGCTCCCAAACGTCTGGTAAATTGCCCCTGTCACTCATGATCGCAGGGAAGCTCAATGGCACACTCACTGAAAATCCTGGGCCGCACGTCCTCCATCAACGTGCGCAAAGTACTATGGACCTGCCAGGAATTGGGCATCGACTACGTGCGCGAAGACTGGGGCATCGGTTTCAAACCTACCCAATCCCCCGATTTCCTCACCTTGAACCCCAACGCTCAGGTGCCGGTGCTGATCGACGACCATGGCGTGCTGTGGGAGTCCAATACCATCTGTCGCTACCTGGTCGGCCTCTATCAGCGCCATGACCTTCTCCCCATCGAGCCGGCTCCACGGGCTCGCGTCGAGCAATGGATAGACTGGCAAGCCGTCGAACTCAACCGTGCCTGGGGCGACGCCTTCACCGCGCTGGTGCGTAACAATCCCGATGGCCTGGACACGGCGCAGATTGCCGCCGCTGTGCAGCTGTGGAACAACAAGATGGGCATTCTCGAACAACAGTTGTCCAAGACCGCCGCTTACGTGGCCGGCGATGAGTTCACCCTCGCCGATATATTGATCGGTCTCTCCGTGCACCGCTGGCAGGTGACCCCCATGGAGCGTCCGCCCTACCCCGCCATTGCTGCCTATTATCAGCGACTCAGCCAGCATGCCGGCTTCAAGGTTTTCGCCCTTGACGGGCACAACTGAGCATAAAGACGATAACGTGAAAGGGCTCCACGTACCGCTCGCGGGAGCCCATGAATAAATCTGCAGGCCGTTTCTCAAGGCAACATTGAGGTGCCCGTCGGTCGGATAGAGCAGCGCACCTGTCAGAGTTGACAGTACCCAACACCCCCGGCACGTCGTTAGATGCCTGCATCTTCCTGTTGAAAGTACATGCATCATGTCTACCAAACGAGGCTCACCCCTTACCAGCAAGGTAAGCGCGACAATCGCCGTAGCCCCCCACAACCCGTGCTACCCCAACGATTTCAGCTCCGAGTATGCCCACAGTCTTGGGCCCGATATTCTGGCAGGAATGCGTTTTGGCCCAAACCAGCGATACCTATTGCTTTATTTTCATCTACCCGACGATCTCCAACTGCGCACATACGAGATCGGTGACCCTCCCCATCTCAAGGTCGACCTTTCTGTGCCTGCCCCCTGGGGCGAATACACCCACCACGCGCACAGCGGCATCCTCTCAGTCACCCAGCTCGCAAACCAGCAGATATACGCAACGTTCAACTTCGAAACCGAGATTAAAACACCTGACGAGACGCTCACCTTCAGCTTCACCGCAGGCATCATCAGCTTGGAGTATTACCCCACACCGCCGCCATAACGACTCGGGAACCGGGCATTTGGGCAATAAATCAGCGAATCAGATGGCAACCCCCTTAATGATCGCAATCACTGACTTCCGTTAGCACGCTAAGCTTCCAGGTCACCACCTCCAGGAAGCTGCACCATGTTCGCACTGACTGCCTCGCCCCCAGACGGAGCCGCCCCCCACCGCGCCGCCCACATCAGCGCCCGCATCGACCGCCTGCCCGCCGTCGCCACTATTTGGCGCCTAGTGGCGTTGCTTTCCATCGGCGGTTTTTTCGAGCTGTATGACCTGTTCCAAACCGCCTATATCAGCCCCGGCCTGATCAGCGACGGGATTTTTCATACCGGCAGCGAAGGTGTGTTCGGCTTCTCGGACCAGGCCGCTTTCGCCTCGGCCACATTCCTGGGCCTGTTCCTCGGCGCCAGCCTGCTCAGCCCCATCGCCGACCGCTTCGGGCGCCGGGCGATCTTTACCTTTGCGTTGGTCTGGTACACGGTGGCAACGGTGCTGATGGGCATTCAGACCTCGGCCGTGGGCATTATCTGCATGCGCTTTCTGGTGGGCATTGGCCTTGGCATCGAACTGGTGACCATCGATGCCTATCTCTCGGAACTGGTACCTAAGCGCATGCGCAGTTCGGCGTTTGCCTTTGCATTTTTTATCCAGTTTCTGTCGGTACCGGCTGTGGCCTTGATGTCGTGGTGGCTGGTGCCACAGGCGCCGTTCGGTATCGCGGGCTGGCGCTGGGTGGTGCTCTCAAGTGCAGTGTTTGCGCTGTTTATCTGGCAACTGCGCAAGCGCCTGCCGGAGTCACCGCGCTGGCTTGCACAAAAGGGACGCTTCGAAGAGGCCGACACGATCCTGAACAACCTGGAGGCACGCTGCCAAAAGGATCATGGCAAGCCGCTGGACGAACCGGACCCCGAAGCCATCAGCGTGCAGGGCAATGGCCGTTTCGCCGATATCTGGCAGCCGCCCTACCGGCGACGCGCCTTGATGCTGATCGTGTTCCATGTATTCCAGGCCATCGGCTTCTTCGGCTTTGGCAACTGGCTGCCGGCCTTGCTCTCGGGCCAGGGTGTCAGCGTGACCCACAGCCTGCTCTACGCCTTTATCATCACCCTCGCCTACCCGCTCGGCCCGCTGCTGTTCGTCAAGGTGGCCAACCGCTTTGAGAACAAATGGCAAATTGTCGGCTCGGCCATGGGTGCAGTGATCTTCGGCAGCCTGTTTGCCCTGCAAACCACAGCGTTAGGGCTGATTTTCTGCGGGGTGATGATCACCTTCTGCAATGCCTGGCTGAGCTTCAGTTATCACTCCTATCAGAGCGAATTGTTCCCCACCAATATCCGTGCGCGAGCGGTCGGGTTCTGTTATTCGTTCAGCCGTTTGTCCACGGTGTTCAGTAGCCTGTTGATCGGCTTTATCCTCGAGCACCTTGGCACGCCGGGGGTGTTGGCGTTTATCGCCAGCAGCATGTTGATCGTGATGATTACCATCAGTTGGTTCGGGCCGCGTACGCGCAACCTGGCGCTGGAGAACATCGCTCACTGACGGCAACGGTTGGCCGCACAAGGAGAAGGCTTGCCGCGCCGACGACTCCCGCCCCAGTAAACACTGGGGTACGGCACCCGGCACAGTATTTGCTCCAGCTGTCGCACCGTCTGTTTTCATAGGTGACCGATCATGCTGGTTAACAACACTCAAGCGGCGTCGAACGTGCAACAGATCACGCGACCCGACATGGACCCCGCCAACGCCGCCGCCAGTGCGCTGTACAGCGGCGCTTTGCAGGCTGCGCAACACAGCGTCACAGTGCCGGCCGCGCAGAGGGAATTGGACAAGGCCAGCGATCGCATCGACGAAGCCTTCGCCAAGACCCGCGTGCAGTTACAGGCCACGACTAACGGGGCACGTACCGAGTTCACCGAATACATGAGCAAATCCCCGGCCGAACGTATTCGTGAACAGCTGCTCAAGGAACAAGGGCTGACCGAAGAGCAAGTGCAGGCGCTGCCCCAGGAAAAACAAGACGCCATCGCCAAACAAGTGGCCGAGCGCTTGAAAGAGCAGCAACAGCAGCAGGTTGCGGCGAAGGCCACTGCTTCGCCAGCCGAGACAGTGAAAGAAACCCTGGCCGCGATCTGAACCTGTGGGAGCTGGCTTGCCTGCGATAGCATCACCTCGGTTCATCTGATACACCGAGGTGTCTGAATCGCAGGCAAGCCAGCTCCCACACTGATCGGTCTAGCGGTCTGGCTCATGGAAGGTCAAGGGGCTTGAAGACAGCCTGCTGCACGTCGACTTTTTTCGGGATCAGGCCGTTGGCAAAAAACAGGTCGGCGGTGCGTTGCTGGTTGGCAATGTCGATGGCCGCCAAGGGGCGGATCGGCTCAGGCGAGCGATGTTCGAAGTAGCTTTTGACCACCGCCGGTTGCAGGCCCAGGGTGCCGGCCATCAGCGTGATGCTCGCGGCAGGCTCATCAAGCGACAGGCGCTGCGCCTTGCCAAGCGTCTGGATAATCGTGGCGATGGCCTCTGGGTGCTGCTTGGCAAACGGGTGGTTGACCACGAAGAAACTGCCCGCAGGGTTCAACCCTTGCCCGTCCCGCAGCACACGTGCCGAGCCGTCGATCACGGCGGCCGAGTAGTACGGGTCCCACACTACCCATGCGTCCACCTTGCCTTGTTCGAACGCGGCGCGGCCGTCGGAAGGCGACAGGTACACCACATTCACATCCTTCCACTGCAACCCGGCGTGCAGCAGGCTTTTGAGGAACAGGTTGTGTGCACTGGAGCCCTTGAGCAATGCCACGCGCTTGCCCTTGAGTTCGGCCACGTTCTGCACGGTGCTGGCCTTGGGCACCAGCACTGCTTCGGCCTTGCCCTCGTTGGGCTCGACGGCAAAATACTGCAAGTCGATCCCGGCCGCCTGGGCGAAGATCGGCGGGATATCACCAATATTGCCGATGTCCAGGCTGCCTGCGTTGAGCGCTTCGATCAGCGGCGGGCCACCGAGGAATTCGGTCCACTGCACCTGTGTACCGGGCAGTGCGGCTTCGAAGAGCTTGTGCTCACGGGCGAGCACCATGCTGACCGAGCTTTTCTGGTAGCCGATGCGCAGCGTGGAAGGTTCGGCCGCCGAGGTGGGTTGCGCCAGTACCGCCAATGCCAGCAGCGAACTGCCCAGCAGGTGTTTGATTGCTTTCATAAGTTGCCTCTTGGTGGTTCGATTCAGAGTCAAAGTGAGCACCGTCAGTGTGGGATTCGAGGCCGGTAACAGCGCGGGCCATGTAGTCACTGACCGAGCGCTGGGAAATCCCCAGTTCGGCGGCGATCTGGGGGTACGTCAGGCCGTTGACGCGGGACAGCAGGAACGTCGCCTTGACCTTGGCCGGCAAGCGGTCGAGCGTCTGCTCGACGGCCTGCAGCGCTTCGAGCACTCGGGCCCTGCCCTCCGCGCAGGCCGCATCGTTATCCAGCGCAGCGAGGTAGGCACGCTCCAGGTCACGTCGACGCCACACCTGGTACACCAGGCGCTGGGCAATGGTGGTAAGCAATGCGCGGGGCTGTCGTATCGGCGCTACCTGAGGTGCACTCAAGAGCTGGACAAACGCGTCGACGGCGATGTCTTCGGCGTGGGCACGGGAGTTGAGGTAGCGGTGCAAACGGCTGCACAGCCAAGGGTAATGAATGCGAAACAGGGAGCCCACATAGTCGCTGTGAGCACGATCGGCGCCGGACATAGGGGCTCCTTCTGAGTAGGTTGCGCGGTATGTCCGGTGTTCCGGTGAAGCAATCCTAGCAAGGCTCCTTATGCTTTAATAATACTTAAAACGCATTCTTATATAACCTTATTGAAGTACCGAATAGCCGATGCTGGCGGCTTTGCGCTGGTAATCCAACACCACCTGATAGTCATCTTCGCTGGCAGGAAGCACAGCTCGCACACCGAGGGTTTGCGCCACCTGCGGCAGGTCCTGCAACGCCAGGTTCATCGCCTCACGAATCTGCGCCACCTGCCCATCGCTCAAGCCCAGCGCGCCTATGTAAGGCAAAGTCGGGCTCGGCGCGCTGCGGGTGATGACGCGCAGGCCCGCGACCTCTTCGGGGGCGAATCGGGCGAGGTAGTCGTAGGTGACGCTATCGATGGCGGCGAGGTCGGCGCGGCCTTCACGCAGCCAGCGCAAGCTCTCGCGGTGGGCGCCGCTGATGCCGACGCTGGCGAAGAACCGCCCGTCGCGCTGCAACGGCGCCAGACAGTGACGCAGCAGGTTCATGCCGCTGTTGGAGTCGTGGCCGTTGATCACGCCGCGGCTCTGGTAGAACTGCGTCAGGCGGGTACGCGGGTTGTCCGCGCGGGTCAACAGCAGGCTGCAATGTTCGCCGTGGCTGCTGTGGGCCAACTCGTAACGGGGGCGCCCAATGATGCGCACCTGGCCGCGCAGTTGGGTCATCAGCGGGTAGCCGCAGGTTTGGCTGACGAGCAATTGTGGCGCCAGCCACAGGCCGCGCAAGTCGAGGTGGTCGGCGTTAAGACGATGCAGCTTCAAGCGCTCAAGGATGCGCGCCAGCCAGTGTTGATTGGCCTGCTGGATGGGTTCGGGCGCAACGTACATGCGCAGGTCGGCGTAGTACTCACTCATGGTCGCCTCTCAGGCAAACGGGTGCCGGGGACTGTCGATGGCCTTGAGGCCGTGACGGCTGATCAACTGGCCGTAGCCTTGCACCAGGAAGCCACCGCTGCGCACCAGCCACTGCTCGCGCCGGGCACGGTACACCCTGGGCAGCAGGTACCACGGCAACTTTGGCAGATCGTGGTGCACCAGGTGCAGATTGTTGTTGAGAAACAGCCAGGCCCAGGGCCAGGACGCTTCGTTGAGCACTGTGCGGTGTTCCGGCCGCAGATGGGGGCGGTGCTCATAGTAGGAGCGGATCGAAGCCAGGGACAACGCTGGCACGCTGACCAGCAGCAGGTAATGCCACACCGCAAGCGCGCTGTAGGAGGCAATGAAACTCAGCATCAGCACAGTAACGGCGCCGTGAGCCAGCCACATCGGCCATACCTGGGGCAGGCGTTGAAGCTCGTGACGGGCCAACCGGCCAATGGCCAACGGCGCAGCCAGCAGGAAGCGGCCAAGCACGGTCTTGGTCAGCCAATGCACGCCACGTTCGAACAGCGAGCTGTCGTCCCATTGCTGCTGATTGAGGTAGCGGCTTTCCGGGTCGATGCCCGGTAGGGTCAGGTTGTCGTCGTTGTGGTGCAACAGGTGGCTGTCGCGGTACAGCGTATAGGGATACCACACCGCGAAAGGCGCATAGCCGAGGAGTTTATTGAGCAACAACGAACGGGTCGGGTGGCCGTGGAGCAATTCGTGCTGCACCGATAGCCACAGAGTCACCAGCGGAATCAGCAGCAACATGCTCAGCCACAGGCCCAGCCACCGGCTGCCAAGGATCACCGCGGACCAGCCGGCATATACGCCGATCAACAGTAGCCAGGTCGGCCATTCGGTTCTTGCCACGAAGGTCGTCGCCAGGGCTTCGATTTCCCGGCGTTGGGTCGGATCAAGGTAATTGGCCATCGGCAGCTCAGAGCAGGTGTTTCCTGCTCTGTGCAATGAGGCGGGGAAATCTTGCAGATCGTTTAGTTCTAAGCGTGTAACTCAGTGACCGAACAGGCCTGCTTCGGATTTTTTGGTCTTCTTGTCCGCGCGTTTTTCATCCGCGGTCTTTGCCGGTTTTTTCTTGGCGGCTTTCTTTGAATCCATACCTTTGGCCATGATGCATGCTCCACTAACAGGGGATGTAGCACTGGGTATACCACCTATTGCCCGGCAGAAGGCGCTTATAATCCCCGGCCCTGGATAATGCTTGTCTGAACCCCATGCCCCCATTGCACATCGAACCGCTGGCAGAGCCTCTGTGGCCACTGCTGAACAAGTTTTATCGCAACCACAATTCGTCGATGAAGGCACTCAAGGGCGGCCGCTTGTGGGTGGCGCGCGATAGCGACATCGTGGCGGGCTTGTGCTTGAGCCCGGTGGTGGGTGGGCAGTGGCTGACGGGGGTGTTTGTGGCGCCGACTTATCGTGGCCAGGGGCTCGCGGCGCGACTGGTTGAAGAGGCCGTGGCGGGTTGTGAGGGGACGGTCTGGTTGCTGTGCCATCCGGACCTGGAAGGGTTGTATCGGGGCATGGGGTTCAGCCAGGACACCGTTTTGCCGCAATCGCTGAGTGAACGGCTGGTGCGTTACAAGCGCAATAAGCCGATGATTGCGATGGGGCTCAATGCCCCAGTCCTGAATAAACACTGATCCCACAGTTGAACTGTGGGCTATTCGTCAGCCGTTGGGTCCAGCTCCGGGAACATCACTTCAATAAACCCGAATTTGCTGAAATCGGTAATCCGCGATGGGTACAACCGGCCGATCAAATGGTCGCACTCATGCTGCACCACCCGCGCATGGAAGCCGTCGGCAAAACGCACAATCGGCTCGCCCTTGGGGTCGAAACCTTCGTAGCGGATCTGCTGGTAACGGTTCACGGCGCCGCGCAGGCCGGGCACTGACAGGCAACCTTCATAGCCCTCTTCCAGTACCGGGCTAAGCGGTGTGATCAGCGGGTTGATCAGAATGGTCTGGGGTACCGGCGGCGCCTCCGGGTAGCGTTCGCTGGCCTCGAAACCAAAGATCACCAGTTGCAGGTCGACACCAATCTGCGGTGCAGCCAGGCCAACACCGCCTACGTGTTCCATGGTCTGGAACATATCGTCGATCAGTTGCCACAACTCGGGGCTGTCGAACATCTCCGGCGGTACCGGCGGGGCGATACGCAGCAGGCGCTCGTCGCCCATTTTCAGGATTTCACGGATCATTGTTCAGGCTCGGTAATGGGCTTGGAGTGGTCCCGGCCTAAGCCAGAGACGTGCTGTTTTTCAGTCGGGGCCGGTTCGCCGATTTCCTTCTGCCCGGGGTCCTTGCCTTCGGCAGACATGTGTTCGATCACGGCATTCATCTCCGCGCCGAGCAACAGCACGGCAGCGGAGATATAGAAATACAGGAGCAGGACAATAATCGCACCGATACTGCCATACATGGCGTTGTAGTCGGCGAAGGTTTTGACGTAGTAGCCAAAGCCGAGGGAGGCGACGATCCACACCACCACCGCCAATACCGAACCTGGGGTGATAAAGCGAAACTCCTGCTCGACATCCGGCATCACGTAATACATGAGTGCCACGGCGAACATCAGCAGGATCACGATCAATGGCCAGCGCAGGATAGTCCACAGGGTGACGACGAATTCCTGCATGCCGATCTGCCCGGCCAGCCACTCCATGACCTGCGGGCCGAGCACCATCAGCGCGGCAGCAGCCAGCAGCATGCCGGCGATGCCGACGGTGTAGAAAATCGACAGTGGAAAACGCTTCCAGATCGGCCGGCCCTCAACCACGTCGTAGGCGGCGTTCATGGCGCTCATCATAAGGCGCACGCCCGCGGAGGCCGTCCACAAGGCAATCACGATACCGACCGAGAGCAGCCCCCCCTTGGACTGCTGCAGTTGGTCGATCACCGGGTTGACTTGCTCTAGCGCCTGGGGCGGCAACACCAGTTCCGACTGCAGGCGCAGCCAGGTGAAGAAGTCAGGCAGGTGCAGGAAACCGATCAGGGCGATCAGGAACAGCAGAAAGGGGAACAACGAGAACAGCATCTGGTAGGCCAGTGCCGAGGCGTAAGTCGGCATCTCGTCATCGAGAAATTCAGTGACGGTGCGCATCAGCACCTTGTGCAGCTTGAGACCATCGAGTACCGGAAAAATCATAGCGTCTCCTTTCGCCGCAAAGAGATTGAGTTCATGGGCGACTCAGGGGCCGTTTTCTACATCAAAGTAGCCCATTTGGCGACTTTGAAACAATTTCGAAAGTTTAGTTGCAACACCGGATACAAAAACGGCCATCCGTGGATGGCCGTCGGGCTGCTGGGGGCTGCCCGCCAGGACGTGTTACTCAGTGGCTTTTTTCACTGCGTCCTTGGTCTTGCCCACTGCTTGCTGAGCTTCGCCTTTTTTCTCTTGGATCACGCCTTCAGCACGCAGTTTGTCATTGTCTGTGACTTTACCGACGCCTTGCTTGATGTTACCGACAGCTTCGTTCGCCAAGCCCTTTACCTTATCGGAAGTGCTGCTCATGGTATTACTCCTGATAACAATCAAATGGTTTTTGGTCACTACGTAGCGGTTGACCTGAAGCGCAACGGCAGAGTTTCAATTATTTTTGTACGAGCATTTCATCGAAAGCGGCAGGTTTGGCTTTATGTTTTATGCCCAACCCACGAGAATGCCCGGCACATTCAGGCTGCAACGCTGAATAACAGATCCCGTAGGAAGGTTATGAAACTCAATAAAGCACAGGCCATTGCCCGCAGAAACCAGGAACTGGGCGGTGCCGTACTCGGCGTCAACAACTGCCACTTCACCGACCTGGACCGCAAACGCAACATCTGGTGGTTCGACCTGCCGGTGGGGCGTATTGCCGTGGGCCAGTACGAGTGGATCCATCTGTTGATGCACAACGCCGACACTGACCAGTTGTTGCACCTGAAGGTGCCGACCGTGTTCCTGCGTGAAAAACTCGAGGGGCTGGTGGTGCGCAATGCGGGCAAGCGCAAGCCGGAGATTACCCTGGAGTTGAGCGCCGACAAGGATTCGTTCTTGAAGGACGTACGCCCCGCCGGTGCGGGTGTGAGCTTTGCGCAGTTCGTGCTGTAACCCGGTAACCCTGTGGGAGCTGGCTTGCCCGCGATAGCAGTGAGTCAGGCGATACAGCAGTGGCTGGTGTAGCGCTATCGCAGGCAAGCCCGCCCCCATAGGGGGTAAGTGTTTCGCCAGCGCCCTCATAAAAAACCCCGCATCAGCGGGGTTTTTTATGGGTTACTTTTTAAGACCGAGTTTCTTCAGTTCTTCATCACGCAATTCACGCCGCAGGATCTTGCCCACGTTGGTGGTCGGCAACGCATCACGGAACTCCACGGCCTTGGGCACCTTGTAGCCGGTGACGTTGGCGCGCATGTGTTCCATCACCTGGTCCTTGGTCAGGGTGGCCCCTGGCTTGACCACGATGAACAACTTGATGTGCTCGCCGGATTTTTCATCCGGTACGCCGATGGCCGCACACTGCAGCACGCCCGGCAGGCCCGCCAGCACGTCTTCGAGCTCGTTGGGGTAGACGTTGAAGCCGGAGACCAGAATCATGTCCTTCTTGCGGTCGACGATACGCATGTAGCCGTCTGGCTGGATGATCGCGATGTCGCCGGTCTTCAGCCAGCCCTCGCTGTCGAGCATCTCGTCGGTGGCATCCTGGCGCTGCCAGTAGCCCTTCATCACTTGCGGACCTTTTACACACAGCTCGCCGGTTTCGCCCAGCGCCAGCTCGGTACCGTCGTCGGCGATGACTTTACACGCGGTGGAAGGCACCGGAATGCCAATGGTGCCGATCTGGATGTTCTGGATCGGGTTGACCGTGGCCACCGGGCTGGTTTCAGTCATGCCGTAGCCTTCGCAGATCGCGCAGCCGGTCACGGCCTTCCAACGCTCCGCCGCAGCCAGTTGCAACGCCATGCCGCCCGATAGGGTGACCTTCAGCGCAGAGAAGTCCAGCTTGCGGAAACCTTCGTTGTTGCACAGTGCCACGAACAGGGTGTTGAGGCCGACGAAGCCGCTGAACTTCCACTTCGACAGTTCCTTGACCATCGCCGGCAGGTCGCGCGGGTTGCTGATCAGGATGTTGTGGTTGCCGATCAGCATCATCGCCATGCAATGAAAGGTGAAGGCATAGATGTGGTAGAGCGGCAGCGGTGTGATCAGGATCTCGCAGCCTTCATTGAGGTTGGAGCCCATCAGCGCCTTGCATTGCAACATGTTGGCGACGAGGTTGCGGTGGGTCAGCATCGCGCCCTTGGCCACGCCGGTGGTACCGCCGGTGTATTGCAACACGGCCACATCGCCGCTGGCCGGGCTGGCATCGTTGACCGGCTGGCCATGGCCCTTGGCGAGTACGTCGTTGAACTTGATGGCCTGGGGCAGATGATAGGCCGGGACCATTTTCTTCACGTACTTGATCACGCTGTTGATCAGCACGCGCTTGAACGGCGAGAGCAGGTCGGCAACTTCGGTGACGATCACGTGCTTGACGGCGGTCTTGGGCACGACTTTTTCAGCCAGGTGCGCCATGTTGGCCAGGCAAACCAGGGCCTTGGCCCCCGAATCATTGAATTGGTGTTCCATCTCCCGCGCGGTGTACAGCGGGTTGGTGTTGACCACGATCAGGCCGGCGCGGATCGCACCGAATACAGCGACGGGGTATTGCAGAACGTTGGGCAGTTGCACGGCGATTCGATCGCCGGGCTTCAAATCGGTATGCTGTTGCAGATACGCGGCGAATGCGCCGGACAATTCGTACAGTTCACCGTAAGTGATTGTCTTGCCCAGGTTGCTGAAAGCCGGTTTGTTGGCGAAGCGCTGGCAGGACTGCTTCAGTACCGCCTGAATATTCGGATACTCGTCTGGATTGATCTGTGCAGCAATCCCGGCGGGGTACTTATCCTTCCAAAAGTCTTCATTCATGGAAGCCCACTCCTCAGCGACGCGAATTCATCATCGCATTTGATGCGATTATTATTGGTGTATGTTTTTAGGTGAGTCTGGCGCTTTCAAGCAGGCCTAGAAGTCACAAAGCGCGCCGAGAGTAGCAGCTTTGCCAAGGGCCGCCTAGAGCCAAAAGAGGGCCCTACAGTCATAAACATGACTCAAGAACATTCAATGGTCACTTTTAGAGCAAAAAGTCTATAACACCAGAAATGGCTCTAGAACAGGCTCTCAAGGGCGTAAAATACAGTGTGGGAGCTGGCTTGCCTGCGATAGCGGTGGATCAGTCAATTCAACAGGCGACTGAAACACTGCTATCGCGGGCAAAGCAGCTCCCACATTTTTGTACCCTATTTCAATTCAAGCGATGTCGCGCAGCTCCCGGCGCAGAATTTTCCCCACCGGCGTCATCGGCAACGACTCTCTCAACACAATATGCTTGGGCACCTTGTACCCCGTGAAGTTGGCCTTGCAGTACGCCTTCAGTTCCTCGAGGCTCACTCCCTGGGCCCGTGCCACCACGAACAGCTTCACCGCCTCTCCCGTGCGCTCGTCCGGCACGCCGATCACGGCGCAGTTGGCCACGGCCGGGTGGGCCATGATCACGTCTTCGATTTCGTTGGGGTACACGTTGAAACCCGAGACGATGATCAAATCCTTCTTGCGATCCACAATACTGATGTAGCCATCGGTGTCGATCACCGCAATGTCACCGGTCTTCAACCAGCCATCGGCGTCCAGGGTTTCGGCGGTGGCGGCCGGTTGCTGCCAGTAGCCCTTCATCACTTGCGGGCCCTGGATGCACAGCTCGCCGCGCTCGCCCAACGGCAGTTCTTGCCCCAGGTCATCCACGACCTTCATCGCCGTACCCGGCACCGGGATGCCCACGGTACCCAGGCGTGACAGGCCGCCGTAGGGGTTGGTACTGGCCACTGGCGAGGTTTCGGTGAGGCCGTAGCCTTCGCCGATGGCGCAGCCGGTCACCGCTTTCCAGCGTTCCGCCGTGGCCTTGACCAGGGCGGTGCCGCCGGAGTTGGTAATCTTCAGGTGGGAGAAATCCAGGGTCTTGAAATCCGGGTGGTCCATCAGCGCCACAAACAGTGTGTTGAGCCCCAACAGGCCGGAGAACTGCCACTGTTTGAGCTCCTTGATAAACCCGCCGATGTCCCGTGGGTTGGTGATCAGCACGTTGTGGTTACCGGAGACCATCATGCACATGCAATTGGCCGTGAATGCATAGATGTGGTACAGCGGCAGCGGTGCAATCATCACCTCCTGCCCTTCCTTGATCAGCGGATGGCCGTCGTCGCCCAGTTGCGACATGCACGCCCGCACTTGCTGCATGTTCGCCACCAGGTTGCCGTGAGTGAGCATCGCGCCCTTGGCCAGCCCAGTGGTGCCGCCGGTGTATTGCAGCACGGCGACGTCGTCCAGGGTCACCGGATGGCGCGTCACTCCAAGGCCCGCGCCCATGCGCAGGGCGCGCTTGAACGAAACCGCCCGCGGCAGGTGGTAGGCCGGGACCATCTTCTTGACTTTGTCGACCACGGTGTTGACCAGCCAGCCTTTGGCGGCGGGCATGAAATCGCCCATCCTGGCTTCGATCAGGTAGTCGATCTCCGTGTCGGTGCACACCTCCTGCACACGTGAACCGAACAGGTTGAGGTAGACCAGCGCCCGCACACCGGCATCCTTGAACTGATGGCGCATCTCGCGCGGCGTATAAAGCGGGTTGGTGTTGACCACGATCAGCCCGGCGCGCAGTGCGCCGAACACCGCAACCGGGTAATGCAGCACGTTGGGCAGCTGCACCGCGATGCGCTCGCCGGGCTTGAGGTCGGTGTGCTGCTGCAGGTAACCGGCAAACGCCGCACTCTGGCGCTCAAGCTCGGCGTAGGTGAGGGTAATGCCCATGCTGCTGAATGCCGGACGGTCGGCAAAGGTCTTGCAGGAACGCTCGAAGACCTCGATCACCGACTTGTAGGTGCTGAGGTCGATGGCATTGGGGACTCCCGCCGCGCGTTTGTCATTCCAGAAATCAGGTTGCATTATTCTTGTCCTCTTTACCTGAGTGTGTCCGGCCGCTGCCATGCAGATGTGCAGCAATAAGAAGCGGAGCTTTGGGGAAGTTAGCAGCTATGGCCAAACAGGCAAGACGCTGAACTGTGTCATTGATTGTATGAATCTTGTACCTAAGGCGTAGGCAGATACCCCGCCCCACGCCGGATGAGCTATACAATGCAACCACCCTGAGCAAAGGAAGCCGCCATGAACCACAGCACCTTCTGGCTGACCGCGAACGACCACACCCGTCTGTACGTCAACCAATGGATGCCCGACGGCCCGCCCAGGGCCGTGGTGATGATTTCCCATGGCATGGCCGAGCACGGCGGTCGCTATGCGCGCCTGGCGCAAGCGTTGTGTGGCGCAGGGTATGGCGTATATGCGCTGGACCAGCGTGGGCATGGCCGTACCGCCGAGGCCGGCACCGTTGGGCTATATGCTGAAACGGATGGCTGGAACAAAGTCGTGGGCGATCTGGCCAGCCTTAATCAGCACATCGGCCAACAGCATGCCGGGCTGCCGATCATCTTGCTGGGCCACAGCATGGGCAGCTATATCTCCCAGGCGTACTTACTGCATCACAGCGCCAGCTTGCATGGCGCAATACTCAGCGGCTCGAATTTCCAGCCGGTGGCCCTCTACCGTGCAGCGCAAATCATTGCGCGCATCGAACGTGCACGCCAAGGCCTGCGAGGGCGCAGTGCGTTGATCGACTTCTTGTCGTTCGGCTCATTCAACAAAGCCTTCAAACCCAATCGCACCGCGTTTGACTGGCTCAGCCGCGACCCGGTTGAAGTGGACAACTACATCAACGACCCACTCTGTGGCTTTCGTTGCACCAATCAACTGTGGATCGACCTGTTGGGCGGCTTGCAGCAGATCAGCAAAGTCTCCAACCTGGCGCAGATTGATCCCGGCCTGCCGATCCTGGTGATTGGCGGCGATCGTGATCCGGTGAGTGAAGGCAAGCGTCTCAAGCACCTGGCCCACGCCCTGCGTGAGGCCGGTTGCCAGGACGTGCAATTGACGCTTTACCCCCAGGCGCGCCATGAAGTATTCAACGAAACCAACCGTGATGAAGTCACCGCCGACCTATTGGCCTGGCTCGACCAGGCGCTGGCGTTGCGCAGGTCCACCCGCTGCGAATAGTTTTTGCTTTAAAATCAGCCGATTAATTACCGTTAAGCCACAGGATGCACCTTGAGATGACCCAGGTAACCAACACCCCGTACGAAGCGCTTGAAGTGGGCCAGACTGCCAGCTTCAGCAAAACCGTCGAAGAGCGCGATATCCAGCTGTTCGCCGCCATGTCGGGTGACCACAACCCGGTGCACCTGGACGCTGAATACGCCAAGGCGACCATGTTCAAGGAGCGGATTGCCCATGGCATGTTCAGCGGCGCGCTGATCAGCGCGGCAGTGGCCTGCGAGCTGCCTGGGCCGGGCACGATCTATATCGGCCAGCAAATGACCTTCCAGAAACCGGTGAAGATCGGCGACACCCTGACCGTGCGCTTGGAAATCCTCGAGAAACTGCCGAAGTTTCGCGTGCGCATTGCCACTCGGGTGTTCAACCAGCGTGATGAGTTGGTAGTCGATGGCGAGGCGGAGATTCTGGCGCCGCGCAAACAGCAAGTCGTGACCCTGACCGAGCTGCCGCCAATCAGCATCGGCTGATCTACATTCCAGCCTTTGCATAAAAAAATGTGGGAGCGGGCTCGCCCGCGAATGCGGTGTATCAGCCAATACAACCGTGACTGATCCACCGCTTTCGCGGGCAAGCCCGCTCCCACACTAAGCCCAGCGTAGGTCTTACGACTGAGCGCGGGCCTGGTTACGCAGGGCTTTTACCTGGTCGTGATTGCGCTGTACACCGTGGTACTGACGCTCAACCAAGTCACGAATGCCCACCAGGTTGTGTTTGTTGATCTTCTCGATCGCTTCACGGTAAGCCTTCAATGCGTGGTCTTCACCGCGCTCGGCTTCGTTCAATACGGCCTCTTCGTCCTTGCCAGTGACCATCGACTTCACGTCGACCCAGCCACGGTGCAGGGCGCCGGCCATGCTGCCGGAATCTTCAGGATCGCCACCCAAGGCACGCACAGCAGTTTTCAGTTCAGCAGCGGCTGTCGCGCAATCAGCGGAGCGTTTGGCAAACAGGGCCTTGAGTTCTGGATGCTTGATGTCTTCAGCGCACTCCTTGAAACCCTTTTGGCCGTCGATGCTGGTCTCGATCAGGTCGTTCAGTACGGAGATCGATTCTTTGTTGATATCAGTCATTTTTCAATTCCTTGTACGGGTTAGAAGGTTGCCTTGGTTATTGCAGCGCCCGTGCCAGGTTTTAAAAAATTATTTTTACGTTTTATTTCAATAGGTTACGAATTATTGAACCATCTGTATCTTGGTTATTTGCATGATCTGTCATTTGGCCTTCATGCAGAATGCCTGTATTTTCGAAAGCCTGGCCTCAACCCTGCGACGCTCATGAATCCCGAAAAACTCGAACTGCTCATCACCCGCCAAATGCCCTTCGGCAAATACAAAGGCCGGATCATTGCCGACTTGCCTGGGCCCTACCTGAATTGGTTCGCCCGCGAAGGTTTCCCCCACGGGGAGCTGGGCGGTTTGCTGGCCTTGATGCAGGAAATCGACCACAACGGTCTGTCCGAATTGCTTGAGCCACTGCGCGCCAAACACGGCAGACCCGCCCCCCGCCACTAGGAGACCCACCATGCCAAGGAATGCCGATAACGAAGCGCACTGGCAGGCCATCGCTCAGCGTTACGAGTGCGAGCCCGGCCCGATCAACCTGGAAAACGGCTACTTCGGGCGCATGAGCCGGGCGGTGCAGGCCCAATACCTTGAGCACATCAGCTTTATCAACCGCAGCAACGCTGTGCATGTGCGCCAGCGTTTTGAACAGGGTGAAAACAACGAGATACGCCGCCAGTTGGCCGGGTTGATTGCTGTCGACCCCGAGTCGGTCGCTTTCACCCGTAACGCCACCGAAGCCTTGCAGTCGCTGATCCGCAACTACAACCGCCTGCAACCGGGCGACCAGGTGCTGATCACTGATCTGGAATACGACACAGTCAAAGGCGCCATGCGCTGGCTGGCAGCGACTCGCGGCGTGGAAGTCATAGAGGTGGCCCACACCCACCCGGCCCGTTTCGACAGCTTGGTGCAGACTTATCACGATGCGTTTGTGCAGTACCCGCGCCTGAAATTAATGGCCTTGACCCATGTGACCCACCGTACGGGCCTGGTCATGCCGGTTGCGGCCATTGCCAAGGCAGCGCGCGAACGAGGAATCGACGTGATCCTCGACGGCGCCCACGCCTTGGGCCAGATCGAATTCAACCTGGCCGAACTGGGCATTCAGTTCGCAGGCTTCAACCTGCACAAGTGGATCGGCGCGCCGTTGACCCTGGGCTTTTTATACATCGCACCGGAGCGCCTGGCCGATATCGACCCGGATATGGGCGAGCTCCATTACCCAGCCACCGATGTGCGAGCGCGTACGTCCTACAGCACGCCGAACTTTCCGGCGCTGATGACCTTGCCTCTGGTGTTTGAAGAGCATCGACAATTGGGGGGCGCTGCAGCCAAGGGCGCACGCGTCAATTACCTGCGCAACCTGTGGGTGAACCAGGTGCGGCCGTTGACGGGGATCGAAGTGCTGACTTCGGATGACCCGCGACTGTATTGCGGGATCACCGCCTTCAAGTTTATCGGGCGTGATCAGCAGGCGATGGTGGACAGGTTGCTCAAGGAGCACGGCCTGTTCACCACTACGCGCACGGGGGCAGCGTTTGGCACCTGTATCCGGGTGACGCCGGGGCTGGTGACGTCGGCGGCGAACATCAATGCGCTAGTCCACGCGATCACCAAACTAAACACCGATTAAAACTGTGTGCGGGCTTGCCTGCGATAACGGTGTATCAGCCAAAGATGGGCTAACTGATAAATGGCTATCGCAGGCAAGCCAGCTCCCACCTTCAGAGCGGCGATGTGCTTGAGGTTTTTCTACAGGCAAAAAAAAGCGGCACACCGACCAAGTGCGCCGCAAAAATGCCGTTAAGCACAGCAACAACGATTCGATAAATCCGTTCAGTCCAGCAGCGCCAGCGCCTGGGCAGTGACTTCCTGGATACGCGCCCAGTCGCCGTTCTTGACCCACTCCGGATCCAGCATCCAGCTGCCCCCCACGCACATCACGTTTTTCAACGCCATGTAGTTCTTGATGTTGGCTGGGCCAACACCGCCAGTCGGGCAGAATTTGACTTCGCCGAACGGGCCGCCGAGCGCCTTGATGGCAGCAACACCACCGCTGACTTCAGCCGGGAACAGTTTGAAGCGGCGATAACCCAGGCCGTAGCCTTCCATGATGCCGGAGGCGTTGCTGATGCCCGGCAGCAGCGGGATCGGGCTGTGCACCGAGGCTTCCAGCAGGTCGCGGGTGATGCCAGGGGTGACGATAAATTGCGAGCCCGCCACTTCGGCCGCTTCGAGCATGTGACGATCGAGCACGGTACCGGCACCGGTGCACAGCTCAGGACGTTGCTCGCGCAAGACCTGAATGGCCTTGAGGCCGAACTCGGAACGCAGGGTCACTTCCAGCGCGGTCAAACCGCCAGCGGCCAGGGCGTCGGCCAACGGCAGGATGTCCTGTTCGCGGGCGATGGTGATCACCGGCAGGATCCGCGCCTTGGCGCAGAGGCTGTCGATCAAGGCAACTTTATCCGCCATGGACACGGTCGATTGGGGGCTTTTCATAGCGGCTGATCCTTGGCTCATGGGCACCAGTAAATCTCTAGAGTAGGTTGCAAAAACGCGCGAATCGGCATGGCAGCAACATCGTTGCTGGCCAGGGCGGCGCTCAAGGTAGTCAATTTCGAACTGCCGGAAATCGACAGCACGGTGTAGTTGGCCGTCGCCAACAGCGCGCGACTCATGGTCAGGCGCTGGTGCGGCACGGTCGGTGCCAGCATCGGCCAGCAACGGCGGGTACCGTCGGGCTTCAGGGCTTCAGCCAGGTTGGGACTGTTGGGGAACAGCGAGGCGGTGTGACCGTCATCGCCCATGCCCAGCACCAGCACATCAATGGCAGGCAGCTCGGCCAGCAGGCGATCGGCCTGCTCGGCAGCGTCTTCAAGGTTGGCGGCAGGGCTGTACAGGCTCAAGAACTTCGCCTTGGCCGCCGGGCCTTGCAGCAAGTGTTGCTTCAACAGGCCGGCATTGCTGTCGGCGTGTTCGACCGGCACCCAGCGCTCATCGGCCAGGGTGATGGTGACCTTGGACCAGTCCAGGCCCTGCTTGGCCAGGTTCTGGAAAAACGCCACGGGGCTGCGGCCACCGGACACCACCAACGTCGCCTCGCCACGGGCACTGATGGCCGCGCGCAGTTGTTCGGCCACGTCATTGGCCAGGCCATCGGCCAGCAGCGCAGGCGTACGGTACTCATGGGCAGTGACGCCCTGAGGCAGTTTCAATTCAGATATCGCCATACCACGACCTCCCATCCCGCGTAATCAGTGCAATGGAGCTCATCGGCCCCCAGGACCCCGCCGCATACGGCTTGGGCGCATCACCGGATTTTTTCCACCCGGCGATCAACTGGTCACACCACTTCCACGCGGCTTCGATTTCATCTTTGCGAACAAACAGGTTCTGATTGCCGCGCATCACTTCCAGCAACAATCGCTCGTAGGCATCGGGGATGCGTGCGCTGCGATAGGTGTCGGAAAAATTCAATTGCAGTGGCCCGCTGCGCAGTTGCATGCCTTTGTCCAGGCCCTGTTCCTTGGTCATCACACGCAAGGAAATACCTTCGTCCGGCTGCAGGCGGATGATCAGCTTGTTGCTGATCTGCAAACGCTGCTCGGGGGCGAAGATATAGTGGGACGGTTCCTTGAAATGGATGACGATCTGCGACAGCTTTTGCGGCATGCGCTTGCCGGTACGCAGGTAGAACGGCACCCCGGCCCAACGCCAGTTGCGGATATCGGCACGCAGGGCGACGAAGGTTTCGGTGTCGCTCTGGGTGTTGGAATTGTCTTCTTCCAGGTAACCCGGCACGGCTTTACCAGCGCTGTAGCCGGCGATGTACTGGCCACGGACTACTTGGGTGGTCAGGCCTTCGGGGCTGATCGGCGCCAGGGCCTTGAGCACCTTGACCTTCTCGTCACGGATGCTGTCGGCGGACAGGTCGGCCGGCGGGTCCATGGCAATCAGGCACAGCAACTGCAACAGGTGGTTCTGGATCATGTCGCGCAGCTGGCCGGCCTTGTCGAAGTAACCCCAACGGCCTTCGATGCCAACCTGCTCGGCCACGGTGATTTCCACGTGGGAGATGTAGTTCTGGTTCCACTGGGTTTCGAACAGGCTGTTGGCGAAACGCAGGGCGATCAGGTTCTGCACCGTCTCTTTGCCCAGGTAGTGGTCGATGCGGTAGGTGCGGTTTTCCGGGAAAAACTGCGCCACGGCGTCGTTGACCTTGCGCGATGACTCCAGGTCCGAACCGATGGGTTTTTCCAGCACTACGCGGGTATTTTCCGCCAGGCCAACCTTGGACAGGTTTTCGCAGATCGCGCCGTACACCGCCGCCGGGGTGGCGAAGTAGGCAATCAGGCGTTGATCGCTGCCGGCTTTTTCGGCCAGGGCAACGTAGTCGTCAGCCTTCATGAAGTCGACATGCACATACGAAAGGCGCGCGAGGAAACGCTGGGCCACGGCCTCGTCGAGTTCCTTGCCGACGTATTTACGCAATTCTTTTTCGATATGGGCCAAGTGTTGCTGCTCGGAGCCGGCTTCACGGGCCAGGGCCAGGATGCGTGTGTCGTCGTGCAGCAACCCGGCGCCATCGAGTTGATAAAGGGCAGGAAATAACTTGCGCAGCGCCAGATCACCCAAGGCGCCAAACAGGGCAAAGGTGCAGGGTTCCACGGTTATCGAAGGCATGATGTTTGTTCTTTTATCAAGTTAAGCTACAAATACCTTTTTTCAAGGCATCACTCAAGGAAAAATGTAGTAATAACCACAACATTTTCCCGAAATACGCATTGCGAGTGGTGGTGTTCAGCTACCCTCAGTAGGATAGGCCACCGCGAAAAGCCACTCATCGATTGGTTGCCGCCTTTTTATTTGCATCGTCGCCCGAAGGAAAGACTGAATGGACCGCGTGCGAAATCTTCTGGAACAGATCCGGAACCGCCTCGAAGAATTGAACAAGGCCGAGCGCAAAGTCGCTGAAGTGATCCTGCTCAACCCGCAGCAGGCCACACGCTTCTCGATCGCCGCCCTCGCCCAGGCCGCCTCGGTCAGTGAACCGACGGTCAACCGCTTCTGCCGTTCGTTCGGTGTCAGCGGTTACCCTGAACTCAAATTGCAGTTGGCGCAAAGCCTGGCCAGTGGCGCCGCGTATGTCAGCCGCGCCGTGGAGGCCGATGATAACCCCGAGGCCTACACCCAGAAGATCTTTGGCAGCGCCATTGCCTCCTTGGACAGTGCCTGCCAGGCCCTGGACCCGGCGCTGATCAGCAAGGCCGTGGACTTGTTGATCCAGGCACGGCAGATCCACTTCTTTGGCCTCGGCGCTTCAGCCCCGGTGGCCATGGATGCGTTGCACAAGTTCTTCCGCTTCAACCTGGCAGTGACCGCCCACGCCGACGTGCTGATGCAACGCATGATCGCCTCGGTGGCGCACACCGGTGAGTTGTTCGTGATCATTTCCTACACCGGTCGTACCCGCGAACTGGTGGAAGTGGCGCGTATCGCTCGGGAAAACGGTGCGTCAGTGCTGGGCGTGACCGCCGAAAACTCGCCGCTGGCCAAAGCCAGTACGGTGAGCCTGAACATCCCGCTGCCGGAAGACACGGATATCTACATGCCGATGACTTCTCGGATTATCCAGTTGACGGTGCTGGATGTGCTGGCGACCGGCATGACCTTGCGTCGCGGGGTGGATTTCCAGCCGCATTTGCGCAAGATCAAAGAGAGCTTGAATGACAGCCGGTATCCGGTGGGGGATGAATTCAACTAGCAGGCAGCTCTTCCAGCAGTACCGGCGCTATCGCAGGCAAGCCAGCTCCCACAGGGGAATGCATTCCAAAGGTGGGAGCTGGCTTGCCTGCGATAGCGGCATCAGCCACACCGCTAAACCCCTGCCCTGGCCTGCAAACTCAAATGCGCCCTCTCCCCCGGCGCCAGGCTCGACGCCGCCATCGCCGCCTCTACGCACACAAACCCCGACGCTTCGTTAAAGCTCACGCCCAACAGCGGCCGGCTGCCCGGGTGCCACACCACCGTGTCGGCGCTGTCGCCGGTGTCGATGCACAGTTCACGCTGCCAGGCGTGGTCCTTGAGCTGCAGTTCGCCCTCATGCTGGAACACCCGCTGGCATCCGCCATCGACCCGTAATTCGCCTTCCTGCTGGCAAACCTGGCGATTGAGCTGGTCATAACCCTGCGCCCCTTCGAGCCCAGACAGCGCTACCTCGTCAACGTGACCAATACGCCAGTAAGCGTGCAATGCATGGCTCAACTGGCACGGCAGCTCGTCGTGATGCTCGGTGCTCAGGCGTAGTTCCAGGGTTTCGCCCAAGTGTGCGTGCAAGTCCACCTGCCAGTCGCACAGTTGCAATTGCCAGTGCAGGCGCACGCCGTCATCGTCAGTGCTGCTGTGGAGCAGTTTCCAGTCGATCAAGCGGGCCCAACCGTGGGAAGGCCAGGCATTTTCGCTGGGGTGACGGCCATACCACGGCCAGCACACCGGTACGCCACCACGGATAGCCCCGACTTGCGGCCATTTGGCGGCACACCACAGCCACGGCTTTTGGCCGGTGGGTTGAAAGTGCAGCAATTGCGCACCCTGGCGACTGAACACCGCCTGGCACAGCGGATGGTCGATCACCAACACATCGCGCATCTGAAAGCGCTCCCAGGCGAACACCGGACGCTCGCGCAGGGATTTGAAAAAGCGTTGCAGCGGTTGCTCGTGCATGTGCCAGGTCCCGAATATCACAGTGCCACGCAAAAAAAAGCGGATAGCCATGGCTACCCGCAAATGCGCACAGAGAGAGGAGCTTATCGCAACAGCGTTAGAACGTAGACTGAATTTTCAGGCCCGCTACCAGCGCGTTGTCGACTTTATCCACGCCGCCAGGCTGGACAACGTACTGCAGGTTCGGACGCACAGTCAGCCAGTTGGTGACGTGGAAACCGTAGTTGAGTTCGACGTTGTACTCAGTCTCACGAATCGGCGTGTACAGCGGATTGTCGTAGTCGCTCACGCCCCTGGCGTCGTTGAGCAGCTCCGAGTTTTTCTTCACATCATTGTTGACATGCAGGCGAGCGACGCCAATGCCGACGTCATCTTTTGGACGCGCGTCGAATGGGCCTTTGTACACGAGCATCAACGACTGGTAGTTGTCGACCAGGTTGGTTTCCTTGTCATGGAAGGTCGCGTTGGCGGCAATGTTCAAACCACGGGAAGCGTCGCCGTTATGGGTGGTGAGTTGCTGTTGCGCAACGAACCAGTAGCCTTTCTTGCTGCTGCGGGTACGGAAGTCGGCGCCGCTGAGGACCGCATCGTTACCGTTGACGTCTTCACGTACATCCGGAGCATCGGCCGCACTTTTATAGAAGCCCACACGGTATTCGCCCGGCAGGTTATTAACCTTCGGCGACCAGACCAATTCCACCGGAATCACGGTGCCCTTGGTACCACTGCCGCTGAGTTTGAAGCCGTTGCCGTGCTCCAGCTGCGACGGGTTCTGGTTGTAGGCACCGATTTGCGCATACAGCTCAGGCGTGATGTTGTATTTCACGCGGATAGCGGCCTGGGCGACCGGCCAGTTGTACCAGGTATTGACGTAGTTACCGACCTGGGAGCCGCAGAACGACAGGTTCTGGAAGTCGCAAGGGAAGGTGTTGAAGTCTTCGCCTTCACCGAAGTAACCGAGCTTCACGTCCAGCTTGTTGTCGAACATCTGGTGCTGAATCCAGAACTGGGTCAAACGCACCATGTGGCCACGGCCATACACTTCTTGCGAGGAACTCAAGGTGCCGGCACGCGGGTCGCCAATGCGGTCATTGGAGATGTTCTGGCCATTACGGTTGGTCAACTGGATCTTGGCCTGGGTGTTATCCCAGCCCCACAGTTTTTGCAGGTCCAGTGCCACGCCCAGACCGAACTGGTCGGAGTAACGACCGGTCTTGTCGTCGTTGTAGCCGCCGTGGGCGTTGTAGCCCATCTCGCCCACGTAGTCGGCCTTGATGTCGATACCTTGCTCGATCAGCTTGGTACGCTCGCCGCCCCAATCGCCGGTCATCCACTTGGAATCAGCGCTGAATGCATCGGCCGCCATCGCATTGGCGGACAATACAAGGGCTGCTGCCGCTGACAATTGGCAGATCAGCCGGGTGTTGTTGTGTTGCTTTTTCATCCCTACATCCTCGTCTTTATTGTTATTAAACTGTTTTTATCTAACGCGGGTTACATTTTTTAATTAAAACAATCACTTATCTTGCTTAACGGCCCTTGAACTGGGTCACATTGTCGGCATGCCCCTGTGCCGGCAATGAAGCCACTGTGCCCAACCGCTCACCGGTCTTGGCGTCAAACAGCAATACCTTGGCCGGGTCGAACTGCAAGGTCAGGGTCTCGCCCACTTGCGGTGCCACGTCCGGCGCCAAACGGCAGCAGACCTTGGTGTCGTTGAGCTGCACAAACACCAGGGTGTCCGGGCCGGTCGGCTCGGTGACCTGGACTTCGGCACGAATGCTCGACGAGCCATTACCCTCGCCCGCTGCCAGCACGATCTGCTCCGGGCGCAGGCCCAGGATCACATCGCGGTCTTCCAGCCCGGCGTCATTCATGCCCAACGCCAACTCGCAACGGGCCTGGCCGCTGTCGAGCACCGCCACCAGATCACCGTTCTGGCGTTTTAGGCGCATGGGAACGAAGTTCATCGGTGGTGAACCGATAAAGCTTGCCACAAACAGGTTGGCAGGGTCGTTGTAAATTTCTTTTGGCGTGCCGAATTGCTGGATGATCCCGTCCTTCATCACCGCCACTTTGTCGCCCAGGGTCATCGCTTCGATCTGGTCGTGGGTCACGTAGACGGTGGTGGTTTTCAGACGCTGGTGCATCAGCTTCATTTCGGTACGCATCTCGACGCGCAGCTTGGCGTCGAGGTTGGACAGCGGTTCGTCGAACAGGTAGATCTTCGGCCGGCGCGCCAGGGCACGGCCCATGGCCACGCGCTGTTGCTGGCCACCGGACAACTGGCCCGGCTTGCGGTTGAGCAGGTGTTCGATCTGCAGCAACTTGGCCACGCGCGCCACTTCGGCGTCGATGTCGGCTTGCGGCATCTTGCGGATCTTGAGGCCGAACTCGATGTTCTCGCGCACGCTCATGGTCGGGTACAGCGCGTAGGACTGGAACACCATGGCGATGTCACGGTCCTTGGGGCTCATGCCGCTCACGTCTTGATCACCGATCATGATCGCGCCGCCGGTGATGGTCTCAAGGCCAGCGATGCAGTTCATCAGCGTGGATTTACCACAGCCCGACGGGCCGACCAGGATGAGGAACTCGCCTTCCTTGATCGACAGTTCGATGTTCTTCAAGGTGTCGGGCAGGCCGGCGCCATAGGTCTTGTTTACATTGCGAAGTTCAAGCGTAGCCATGATTACCCCTTGACCGCGCCAGCCGTAAGGCCGCGCACGAAATACTTGCCTGCGATCACATAGACCAGCAGGGTCGGCAGCCCGGCGATCATCGCCGCCGCCATATCCACGTTATATTCCTTGGCCCCGGTACTGGTGTTGACCAGGTTGTTCAGCGCCACCGTGATGGGCTGGGAGTCGCCACTGGAGAACACCACGCCGAACAGGAAGTCGTTCCAGATCTGGGTGAACTGCCAGATCAGGCAGACCATGATGATCGGCGTCGACATCGGCAGGATGATCCGGCGGAAGATGGTGAAGAACCCCGCTCCGTCCAGGCGTGCGGCCTTGATCAGCGCATCCGGGATGCTCACGTAGTAGTTACGGAAGAACAGCGTGGTGAACGCCAGGCCGTAGACCACGTGGATAAACACCAGGCCGGTGGTGGTGCTGGCCAGGCCCATCTTGCCGAGGGTGAACGACGCGGGCAGCAACACGGTCTGGAACGGCAGGAAGCAGCCGAACAGCAACAGGCCAAAGAACAGCTGCGAACCGCGGAAGCGCCAGAACGACAGCACGTAGCCGTTCAAGGCGCCGATAGCGGTAGAGATCAGCACAGCAGGAACGGTGATCTTGATCGAGTTCCAGAAGTAGCCATCCACGGTGGCCCAGGCTTTCACCCAGCCGATGCCGCTGACCACGGTGGGCCAGCTCAGCAGGTTACCGGTGCTGATGTCTTCCGGGGTCTTGAAGCTGGTGAGCAGCATCACCACCAGCGGCACCAGGTACAGCAGCACCGCCAGGATCAGCACCGCGTAGATCGCGATGCGGCTCAGGCTGATGGCAGGTTTGGCGGCGAGACTAGTCATTACGCTTGGTCCTCAGCTCGGAATACAGGTACGGCACGATGATCGCGAGGATCGCACCGAGCATCAGGATTGCACTGGCCGAGCCCATGCCCATCTGGCCGCGACTGAAGGTGAACGAGTACATGAACATCGCCGGCAGGTCGGACGAATAGCCCGGGCCACCTGCGGTCATTGCCGCCACCAGGTCGAAGCTCTTGATCGCAATGTGCGCCAGGATCATCACCGCACTGAAGAACACCGGACGCAGGCTGGGCAGCACCACGCTCCAGTAGATACGCGGCAGGCTCGCGCCGTCGATCTGCGCAGCGCGGATGATCGACTGATCAACACCGCGCAGGCCGGCGAGGAACATCGCCATGATAAAGCCGGAGGCTTGCCACACAGCGGCAATCACCAGGCAGTAGACCACGCGGTCCGGGTCGATCAGCCAATCGAGACGGAAGCCTTCCCAGCCCCAGTCCCGCAGGAGTTTGTCCAGGCCCATGCCCGGGTTGAGCAACCATTTCCAGGCGGTACCGGTGACGATCATGGAGAGCGCCATCGGGTACAGGTAAATGGTGCGGATAAAGCCTTCGCGGCGGATTTTCTGGTCGAGGAAAATCGCCAACAGCACGCCGATCACCAGGGTGATACCGATGAACATGCCGCCGAACACGGCCAGGTTCTTGCTCGCCACCCACCAGCGGTCGTTGTCGAACAGCCGCTGATACTGCGCCAGGCCCGCCCATTTGTAGCTGGGCAGGAAGGTCGAGGTGGTGAACGACAGCACGAACGTCCACAGGATGTAGCCATAAAAGCCCACCAGCACGATGAACATGCTCGGCGCCAGCACCAGTTTAGGGAGCCAGCGCTGCAGCACATCGAATGGCGAGGCCTTGCTGAACACAGCAACAGAACTCATGGGAAAATCCAGTACAGGGAAAAAGGACTACAAGGTGAGTCTCTTGTCGAACGCGGTTTGTGTGGGAGCTGGCTTGTCGAATCGTCGCACCGCTGCGATGGCATCACCTCGGTGTAACCGGCACACCAAGTTGCCTGCATCGCGGGCAAGCCCGGCTCCCACAAAAATCCGCTACCAAGTCTTACTTGGCTGACTTGATCGCAGCACCCAGCTTCTTGGCGGTATCGGCCGGGTCGGCTTTCGGGTCGTTGATGAAGTTGGTCACGACATCAAAGAACGCACCCTGTACCGCCAGGGTCGTGGCCATGTTGTGCGCCATGCTTGGCTGCAGGCCGCCAGTCTTGGCGTCGGCCAGGAAGTCTTTGGCGGCGGTCTGGGCGCAGGAATCAAAGCCGTAGGATTCCATCTTGGTCAGCATGTCGTTACGCACAGGGATCGAGCCCTTGTTGATGCTGAACACCTTCTGGAAGTTTTCACCCAGCACGACTTTGGCGATGTCCTGCTGGCCCGCGGCAGTGCCTTTGTCTTTCTGCTTGAACACCGCCAGGGAGTCGATGTTGTAGGTGAAGGCTTTATCAGTGCCCGGGAACGCTACGCACTCATAATCCTTGCCGGCGACTTTCTTGGCCGCAGTCCATTCGGACTTGGCCCAGTCACCCATGATCTGCATGCCGGCCTTGCCGTTGATGACCTTGCCAGCCTCCAGGTTCCAGTCCTGGCCCTTGCCGTCGACGTCCATGTAGGTCGCGACTTTCTTCAGTTCAGTGAGGGCCTTGACCATTTCCGGGCCGGTCAATGCGCCGTTATCCAGGTCGACCAGGGCTTTCTTGTAGCCATCGGCGCCCATCACCGAGAGCACCACCGCTTCGAACACGGTGCTGTCCTGCCAAGGCTGGCCGCCGTGGGCGAGCGCAATGAAGCCTGCAGCCTTGAGCTTGTCGCCCGCTGCATAGAATTCTTCGAGGGTGGTTGGGTTCTTGGTGATGCCGGCTTTCTTGAAGACTTCCGGGTTGATCCACAGCCAGTTCACGCGGTGGATATTCACCGGCACGGCCACGTAGTCACCGTCGTATTTCACGGTGTCGGAGACTTTCTTGTCGAGCAGCGAATCCCATTTTTCTTCTTTGGCGACGTCTTTGAGCACGTCGGTGTCGAGCAGGCCAGTCGACGCCCATTCCTGGATGTCGGGGCCTTTGATCTGGGCAACGCCTGGCGGGTTACCAGCAACCGCGCGGCTTTTGAGCACGGTCATGGCAGTGGCGCCACCGCCGCCTGCTACAGCACCGTCTTTCCAGGTAAAGCCGTCTTTCTCAACTTGGGCCTTCAGGACATCCACAGCCGCTTTTTCACCGCCGGAGGTCCACCAATGCACCACTTCCACCGTACCTTTGGAGTCGGCGGCAAATGCACTGAGGGGGAACAACGAGGCAATGGAAATAGCGACGGCGAGGCGATTAATCGCGTTCATCTGAGTACCTTTTCTTGTTGTTATGCATGCAAGTCTAGAGCTTGCGCTGCACGGAGTTTAAACATGGATTTTCAGGGCGCAGGTAACAAAGGGACGCACAAATGTCACCACTTGGTGACATAGCATCCGCCGCCCAATGCACTGGCCAAGCTGGGTGCCAAGGGCAGTGCAGGCAGCACTACCGCTTGCCAGGCATGGTACAGGTCAGGTTTACCGCCCCAGATATTACTGCTGGGTTGGTTGTGCGGGCTGAGTTCGTGGTGCCAACTGCCCTGGAGCCGGTCGATGAAGTGGGTTTCGCAAAACTCCCAGAAACGTCGGTACCAGGTTTCGTAATGCAGCTCACCGGTACGTTTGAGCAGCGCCTGAGCAGCGGCGCTGGCTTCGGCATGGGTCCAGTGCAGGCGCTCGCGTACTACCGGGCGTTGGTTCCAATCCAAAGTGTAGACAAGGCCCGGCGCACCATCCACCGCCCAGGCGTACTCGCAGGCACTGGCGAACAGGCCTTTGGCGTCGCTCACCAGCCAGTCCGGCGTGGCCAGCTTGGCCTCAAGGCGCGCAGCTTCCAGGTGCAGCAGCAACCGCGCCCATTCAAAACCATGGCCTGGGGTGATGCCGTAAGGGCGAAAGCCATCGGCAGGGTTGTCTTGGTTGTAACCGAGCAACGGCTTCCAGTGCGTATCGAAATGTTCGATGACCATGAACTGGTTGCCAGCGGCATGAGTATGGATCACCCGTTCGACGATGCGCAGCGCACGGTCCAGCCAACGTGTATCACCACTGACATCGGCCAATGCCAGGAAAGCTTCGGTGGCGTGCATGTTGCTGTTGGCGCCACGGTAGGCTTCGACGCCGCTCCAGTCTCGGGCAAAGGATTCGAGCATGACGCCCTCCTCTTCGCTCCAGAAGAACTGGTCGATGATATGGACGGCGTCGTTCATTAATGTGCGCGCACCCGGCGCGCCGGCCACTACGGCAGAGCTGGCGGCAAGGGCCACGAAGGCGTGCAGGTAGGCGGCCTTGCCGGTGTTGCCATCAGCCGCCTGGGGCGCGGCGAACCAGCCACCGTGCTCACTGTCACGCAGCGGGCCGCTGAGCGCTGCCACACCGTGCGCCACCAGCTCGGCATAACCCGGCAACCCCATGGCATGGGCCATGGCAAAGCTGTGTGTCATGCGCGCGGTGTTCATGGTTTCGGCGCGGGCAGTGGCCGGCAACTGGCCTTTATCGTCGAGGTTGCCGAAACCGTCCGGCAGGCGCGATGCCTTGGCGAACGCCAACAGGCGCTGGCCTTCTGCGGCGAGCCAAGCGTGATGGGCAGGTGCATTCAGCCAACTGCTGGCAGGCAGTGGATGGGTGGTCATGGGTGGCCCTTATTGTTTTTTTGGGATGACCGGAGTCTAAACAAGGGCGCGGGATGGGCAAGTAACGAAGGGGAGAAGAAATGTCACCGAGCGGTGACAATCCATGTAGGAGCGAGCTTGTTCGCTCCTACAGAGGACGATTTCGCGTTCATTGACCCAGTGGTGTGGCCGCAGCAGGCGCATTGAGACGTTGATTCAAGTTCTGCACCTGGCTCTGCAAGGTGGTGATATTGCGCGTGGTCTGGATGCGGAACACGTCGAATTCCTTGTTGGTCGGCGCGTCGATATTGGCCGGCTGGTTTTCCTGAGCGCTCTTGAGCACCAGCAAGTCCTGCTCGAGACGGGCGATGGCCGCGCTTGGGTTGCCTTGTTTCTTCAAGGCCGCCACATCGGTGGCCAGACCCTTGGTCTCGGCCTGTGCTGCCGTGAGGCTGGCGACAGCGTCAGTAAGGGCCTGCACCTGGCCTTGCAGCTTGGTATTGGCCGCTGTCAGTTCGGTGGTGCTGGCACTCATCTGGGCCAGGCGGCTGTCCAGTTCGGTGGCTTGACCCGCGACGCCCAACTGTTGCTTGCCCTGTTCCTGCAACTGGGCTTCGAGTTGCTTGATCTGCAGCTTCAACGCTTCGCTGCCGTTGTTCACATTGGCTTCGCTGGCCACGACCTTGCCGGAAATCGCCTGCAGGCGCCCCGCCGCTTCCTCGCTGATGCGGGCAAAGCTTTCCTGGGTGGCAACCAACTGCTGGCCCATCAGGGAGATCTGCTGGAAGCTCCACCAGGCCAGGCCTGCAAAGGCAATCAACAGCGCGCCGACCAGTGCCCACAACGGGCCAGTGCTGGCGCTCTTGACCTTGACCACGGGCGTCGTTCGCGAACGCACCGACGTCGCAGGGGTCGGCACGAAATCATCGTCATCCCCAAGGTCGGCCCGCAGGCTGGGAACGTTGTCGAAGTCGTCTTTAGCATCGTTACGCATGAATCTACCCTGAATCAATGAGATGGCTGGCTGCAAAGCCGAGCGGCAGGAGTATAAACCGCACTCCCGGCGCATGGATCGACTCGGAACCTGGAATTGGGTTCCCGAAGTGTTGCTGCTTATGAGCTTATTGGCGGCCCGGGTCCTGGGCTTTCCACCAGCTGCAGAACTCGTCGAGCGCGGCCCACAGGCTGATTTTGGGCTCGTAGTCGAGATAATGCCTGGCGCGGCTGATGTCGAGGGTGAAATCTTTGTTCATCACCTGCATGCCCAGGCGCGACAACGCCGGTTCCGGCCGCCCCGGCCACATCGCGCAGAAGGCTTCATTCAGGGCCGCCACGCTGTAGGCCACACCGTAGGAGCGGTAACGGGTCACCTGGGGCAGCTCCATTTGCCGCATCACATAGTTCACCACATCCCAGATCGGCACCGGTGCGCCGTTGCTGATGTTGTAGGCTTTTCCCAGGGCCGAGCCAGTGGCGAGCAAACTGCTGAGCAGCGCCTCGTTAAGGTTATGCACGCTGGTGAAGTCGACTTTGTTCAAGCCGTCGCCGACGATCGCCAGGCGGTTCTTGCGCTGCATTTTCAGCAGGCGCGGGAAGATGCTCATATCGCCGGCCCCGGTAACAAACCGTGGGCGCAGGGCTATCACTTCCAGGCCGAACTCTTGGGCGCCAAAGACCTTCTGCTCAGCCAGGTATTTGGTGGCGGCATAGGGATGCTTGAAACGCTTGGGCACTTGTTCTTCGGTGAGCCCCAGATGGTCGCGACCGTCAAAGTAGATCGACGGCGACGACAGGTGCACCAGGCGCCCGACGCGCTGTTTCAGGCAGGCCTCGACGACGTTTTCGGTGACCAGCACATTGTTCTGGTGGAAGTCCTGGTACTTGCCCCACAGCCCGACGGCGCCGGCGCAATGCACCACGGCTTCAACATCGCGGCACAGGTCGCGCACCAGGTCGGCATCATTCAAGTCACCTTGGATAAACTCGGCACCGCGCCGTACCAGGTGCTCCACACCCTCGGCGCGCCGCCCGTTGACCCGCACGTCCAGGCCTTGTTCAAGGGCGAAGCGCGCAAAGCGCCCGCCAATGAAGCCGCTTGCGCCGGTGACCAGAATTTTCATGTCGTACTCCGTGTTCTTTCGTTTTTCATCGCTCTTGCCTTGACGCGCGCCATCACTCCAACGGCACCAACCAATGACCACACACATCGGCCAGATGGTCGGTCAGCAAGCCCAACAGTTGCCCGCCACTGCGCCAATGATGCCAGTACAGCGGCACATCGATGGGCTTATCTGGCAATAACTCGACCAGCACGCCGGTTTCCAACTGGTCACGCACTTGCAATTCAGGCACCAGGCCCCAGCCCAGGCCGGCTTCTGTCAGGCGGATAAAGCCTTCGGATGACGGGCATAGATGGTGTTCGAAACCACCGTCCACGCCCAGGGACGCCAGGTAGCGGTGCTGCAGGAAATCATCCGGGCCGAACACCAGCGCAGGCGTGCGCGCCAATTGGTCAGCCCGCACGCCCCCAGGAAAATGCCGCGCCAGAAAGGCCGGGCTGGCCAGGGCCCGATAACGCATGGCGCCCAGCAACAGGCTGCGGGCACCGGCCACGGGACGCTCGCTGGCGCAAATGCAGGCCGCCACTTCACCGGCGCGCATGCGCTTGAGGCCCACGGTCTGGTCTTCGACCACCAGGTCCAGCAGCAAATGCTGTTCGGCGCAGAAGTCGCTGACCGCCTCGGCCCACCAAGTGGCGAGGCTGTCGGCATTCAGGGCAATGCGCAGACGCTCGGGCATGCCCTCCTCGTCCAGGGCCGGCACCTGGCTTTGCAGGTCACGCTCCAGCAAGCGCACCTGTTGCACATGGTTGAGCAAGCGCCGGCCGATATCGGTGGGCGTCGGCGGCGAGGCGCGTATCAACACCGGCTGGCCAATACGCGCTTCCAATAGCTTGATGCGTTGAGAGATGGCTGACTGCGACAGCCCCAGCACCTGGGCACCGCGCTCAAAGCCGGCTTGTTCCACCACCGCCGCCAGGGCAGAAAGCAATTTATAGTCGAACATCAGTTTCTCTAATGAGCGATCAGCAATATTGGTTTTTCTTATACAGGCTCTCCCGTGAAAATGACCAGCATTGCTTCCCCACTTAAGGAAACCTCACATGGCTGGCGAAACCGCCCTGACCACTTTATTGCGCAGCATGAGCCCGCAGTTGAATGACGGCGACTATGTGTTCTGCACCCTTCCCGACAACCGTATCCCTGCGGGCTGCGAGGTCATCGGCAGTTTTCGTGAACAGGAAGGGCTGACGGTGATTGTCGAACGACAACAGGCCGAACAGGCTGGGTTGAGCTTCGACTATCTCGCCGCCTGGATCACCCTGAATGTGCATTCCGCCCTTGAAGCCGTGGGCCTGACCGCCGCCTTCGCCAGCGCGCTGGGCCAAGCCGGTATCAGTTGCAACGTGATCGCCGGCTACTACCACGACCACCTGTTCGTCGGCCGCGCCGATGCCCAGCGGGCCATGGACGTATTGCGGCAATTGGCAGCGAACGCGGAGTAAACCCTATGTGGCAAAGCTATGTGAACGGATTGCTGGTCGCTCTCGGCCTGATCATGGCGATCGGCACCCAAAATGCCTTTGTATTGGCACAAAGCCTGCGCCGCGAACATCATTTACCGGTGGCGGCGCTGTGCATCGTGTGCGATGCGATTTTAGTAGCCGCCGGGGTATTCGGGCTGGCCACCGTGCTGGCGCAAAGCCCGATACTGCTGGCGGTGGCACGCTGGGGCGGCGCAGCGTTCTTGCTTTGGTACGGCGCATGCGCGCTACGCAGGGCCTGCTCGAAACAGAGCCTGGACCAAAGCGACAGCCTCAAGACACGCTCAATGCGCGCCGTGCTGCTGAGCGCCTTGGCAGTCACCTTGCTCAACCCCCATGTCTACCTGGACACCGTCCTGCTGATCGGTTCCCTGGGCGCGCAACAAACCGAACCGGGTGCTTATGTAGCCGGAGCAGCCAGTGCCTCGTTCCTGTGGTTCTCCACCCTGGCGCTGGGCGCGGCATGGCTGGCACCCTGGTTGGCACGTCCGGCCACCTGGCGCCTGCTGGACCTGCTGGTCGCAGTAATGATGTTCTGGGTGGCCTATCAACTGATCAGCGCCTGAGCAATATTCCAAAACGCTCTGGAACCTCTATCCCACACAGTTGTTGCGTGGTTATGCCGCACCCCCGGTGCTATGATCGGACCCCTGCGCCGCAAAGAGTACAAACTCCCCGGCGCATGTTTGGCCGCCCGTGATCGGCCTTGCGCTCACCGCAACTGACCTGATTAGGAGAATCATCATGGCTTTCGAATTGCCGCCGCTGCCCTACGCACACGATGCCCTGCAGCCGCACATCTCCAAGGAAACCTTGGAGTACCACCACGACAAGCACCACAACACCTATGTCGTGAACCTGAACAACCTGGTGCCTGGCACCGAGTTCGAAGGCAAGACCCTGGAAGAGATCGTCAAGTCTTCCTCGGGCGGTATCTTCAACAACGCCGCTCAGGTCTGGAACCACACCTTCTACTGGAACTGCCTGGCGCCAAACGCCGGCGGTCAACCAACCGGCGCGCTGGCTGAAGCCATCAACGCTGCGTTCGGTTCGTTCGACAAGTTCAAAGAAGAGTTCACCAAGACTTCGGTTGGCACCTTCGGTTCCGGTTGGGGCTGGCTGGTGAAAAAGGCTGACGGTTCCCTGGCCCTGGCCAGCACCATCGGCGCCGGCAACCCGCTGACCAACGGCGACACCCCGCTGCTGACCTGCGACGTGTGGGAACACGCCTACTACATCGACTACCGCAACGTGCGTCCAAAGTATGTGGAAGCGTTCTGGAACCTGGTCAACTGGAAGTTCGTGGCTGAGCAGTTCGAAGGCAAGGCCTTCACTGCCTAAGCGATGCTTGCAGTAGGAAAAGCCCGGCGATTGCCGGGCTTTTTTTTGGGCGACGAGTGTGGATCGGCCGAAAAAATGGAACTCATTGAGACGAACCGGCCACGTAGTCGAAGAGAGGAATACACCTCTCGTCCAACGCAGGAGAGTCAACTATGGAACCAGTTTCGATGATTGCCGTCGGCGCCGCCGCCTCGGTGGCACTGCCCATTGCAGGAAAAGCGGCCGAGATGGGAATGGATCTACCCAAGGACGTGATGGACCGTGTCACGGACGTGATGAACCGTGTCACGGACGGAGCCCAAGGCGGCCAACTGGGCGCGGATCCACAGTCATCTGCCCCACCACCGATTAATTTTTAATCAAACAACCACTTGCCCCCGCAAGGCAACATTCACGGCGGATTCCATCCGCCGTTTTCCTGCCCACCGTCGCTGCAAAGCGCCACCCCCCTTCCCACAGTAATGTCCCTTTGACTGCCCTCCCCAGATTGCCAATACTCATGGCATATTGACGGCCACCCGCATGAGACAAGGAATGCCCCTTTGAAGCTGGAACTCAAGAACAGCTTGTCGGTGAAGTTGCTACGGGTTGTGCTGCTGTCGGCCTTGATCGTGGGTGTGGCGCTGAGCGTGGCGCAGATCGTTTTTGATGCCTATAAGACACGCCAGGCCGTGGCGGGCGATGCCCAGCGCATCCTCGACATGTTTCGCGACCCCTCGACCCAGGCCGTGTACAGCCTGGATCGCGAGATGGGCATGCAGGTGATCGAAGGTCTGTTCCAGGACGATGCTGTGCGCATGGCCTCTATCGGCCATCCCAACGAGACCATGTTGGCGGAAAAAAGCCGCCCTTTACAGCGGTCCCCCAGCCGCTGGCTGACCGACCTGATTCTTGGCCAGGAACGATCCTTTACTACCGCGTTAGTCGGCAAGGGCCCCTACAGCGAATATTACGGCGACCTGAGCATCACCCTCGACACCGCCACCTATGGCCGAAGTTTCCTGGTCAGCTCGGTCATCATCTTTATCTCGGGCGTATTGCGCGCCCTGGTCATGGGGCTGGTGCTGTACCTGGTGTATCACTGGATGCTGACCAAACCGCTGTCGCGGATGCTCCAACACCTGACCTCGATCAACCCGGACCGCCCCAGCGAGCACAAGATCCCTCAGCTCAAGGGTCATGAACGCAACGAACTGGGGCAGTGGATAAACACCGCCAACCAATTGCTCGAATCCATTGAGCGCAATACCCACCTGCGCCACGAGGCCGAGTCCAGCCTGTTGCGCATGGCCCAGTACGACTTCCTGACCGGCCTGCCGAACCGCCAGAAGTTGCAGGCGCAGCTGGACAAGATCCTAACGGACGCTGGCCGCCGGCAACGCCGTGTCGCGGTGTTATGCGTGGGGCTGGATGACTTCAAGAGCGTCAACGAGCAATTCACCTACCAGGCCGGCGACAAACTCTTGCTGGCCCTGGCCGACCGCCTGCGCGCCCATAGTGGCCGCCTGGGCACGCTCGCCCGCCTGGGCGGCGACCAGTTCGCCCTGGTGCAAGCCGATATCGACCAGCCCTACGAGGCCGCCGAACTGGCACAAAGCATCCTCGATGACCTGGAGGCTGAATTCGCCCTCGACCACGACCTGATCCGCCTGCGCGCCACCATCGGCATCACGCTGTTTCCGGAAGATGGCGACAGCACCGAGAAGTTGCTGCAAAAAGCCGAGCAGACCATGACCCTGGCCAAGAGCCGCTCGCGCAACCGCTATCAGTTTTATATCGCCAGCGTCGACAGCGAAATGCGCCGGCGCCGTGAACTGGAGAAAGACCTGCGCGATGCCCTGAGCCGCGAGCAGTTCCACCTGGTGTACCAACCGCAAATCAGCTATCGCGACCATCAGGTGGTCGGCGTGGAGGCCCTGCTGCGCTGGCAACACCCGGAACATGGGCTGGTACCGCCGGACTTGTTTATCCCGCTGGCGGAACAGAACGGCACCATCATTCCCATTGGCGAATGGGTGCTGGACCAAGCGTGCCGGCAATTGCGCGAATGGCATGACCAGGGTTTCACGGCGCTGCGCATGGCCGTCAACCTGTCCACTGTGCAACTGCACCACACCGAGTTGCCGAGGGTGGTCAACAACCTGATGCAGATCTATCGCCTGCCGCCACGCAGCCTGGAGCTGGAAGTCACCGAGACCGGCCTGATGGAAGACATTAGCACCGCCGCCCAGCATCTGCTGAGCCTGCGTCGCTCCGGGGCGCTGATCGCCATTGATGACTTCGGCACCGGCTATTCCTCCCTGAGTTACCTCAAAAGCCTGCCACTGGACAAGATCAAGATCGACAAGAGCTTCGTCCAGGACCTGCAGGACGACGACGATGACGCAACCATCGTGCGCGCCATTATCCAATTGGGTAAAAGCCTGGGCATGCAGGTGATTGCCGAAGGGGTGGAGACCGCCGAACAGGAGGCCTACATCATCTCCGAGGGGTGCCATGAAGGGCAGGGTTATCACTACAGCAAACCGCTGCAGGCCCGGGAGTTGACGGCTTATCTGAAGCAGTCCGAACGTAATAACGCCGTGAGTCTTTGAATTTACACTTCGATACTCAATATTTCCCGCGTATAAGCCTTTACACAAAATGCAAATCTTTCGCATTATGTCGCAGCGTTTGCGCTCCCCGCGCGCCCTTTCAACAACCGAAGCAGGATGTTCGCCATGATTCGTATGCCCCTGGCCACCGCCAGTCTGCTGGCCATTGCCATTTCTCTCGCCGGTTGCGGCGAAGGTAAAGACAAGGCCGCCGCGCCCCAGGCACCCGCTGCCGCCAGCACTACCGCACCGGCGGCTGCCCCGGCAGGCCAGGTCGACGAAGCAGCCGCCAAGGCCGTGGTCGCGCACTACGCAGACATGGTGTTTGCGGTGTACAGCGATGCCGAATCCACCGCAAAAACCCTGCAGACCGCAATCGATACTTTCCTCGCCAACCCGAACGACGAAACCCTGAAAGCGGCCCGTACCGCCTGGATCGCCGCACGCGTACCCTACCTGCAGAGCGAAGTATTCCGCTTCGGCAACACCATCATCGACGACTGGGAAGGCCAAGTGAACGCCTGGCCCCTGGATGAAGGCCTGATCGACTACGTCGACAAGTCCTACGAGCACGCGCTGGGCAACCCAGGTGCCAACGCCAATATCATCGCCAACAACGAGATTCAGGTGGGCGAAGACAAGGTCGACGTCAAGGAGATCACCCCGGAAAAACTCGCCAGCCTCAATGAGCTGGGCGGTTCCGAAGCGAACGTCGCCACCGGCTACCACGCCATCGAATTCCTGCTGTGGGGCCAGGACCTTAACGGCACCGGCCCAGGCGCGGGCAACCGCCCGGCGTCGGACTACATGACCGGTGACGGTGCAACCGGCGGTCACAACGAGCGTCGCCGCACTTACCTGCGTGCTGTCACCCAACTGCTGGTCAGCGACCTGCAGGAAATGGTCGACAACTGGAAGCCCAACGTCGAAGACAACTACCGCGCCACCCTGGAGTCGGAACCGGGCACCGACGGTTTGCGTAAAATGCTGTTCGGCATGGGCAGCCTGTCCCTGGGCGAGCTCGCCGGGGAGCGCATGAAAGTGTCCCTGGAAGCCAACTCGCCGGAAGACGAGCAGGACTGCTTCAGCGACAACACCCATTACTCGCATTTCTACGACGCCAAGGGCATCCGTAACGTCTACCTGGGGGAATACACCCGTGTTGACGGCACCAAGCTGACCGGCGCCAGCCTGTCGTCTCTGGTGGCCAAGGTCGACCCGGCAGCCGACGCAGCCCTCAAGGCTGACCTGGCAGCCACCGAAGCGAAGATCCAGGTGATGGTTGACCACGCCAACAACGGCGAGCACTACGACCAGTTGATCGCCGCTGACAATGAAAAGGGCAACCAGATCGTGCGTGACTCGATTGCCGCCCTGGTCAAGCAGACCGGTTCGATCGAAGCCGCTGCTGGCAAGCTGGGTATCAGTGACCTGAACCCGGACAGCGCTGATCACGAGTTCTGATCAAGCGCAATTGAAGAGGCGACCTGCGGGTCGCCTTTTTCATGCGCGCAATAACTGCCGCGTCTATCCCTGTAGGCGCTGGCTTGCCTGCGATGGCGGTGGTTCAGTCGACTAATCTGTAACTGACACACCGCCATCGCAGGCAAGCCAGCTCCCACATTGGATTGCGGGGCGTCAGGTGAATATACGCCGGCTGGCAGGCCAGCTCCCACAGGGGTTCTCCATCAACCCGCAGCCCTCGGTTTACAAGACCTGCACCGCGGGTAGAATGGCGCCTCTGCCCAATCACCCGAGCGAACTTCATGGCGTTGCCGACCCTGCGCATCATCGGTTTCATCATCGGCATCTTCCTGATCACCCTTGCGGTCGCCATGGTAATCCCGATGGCGACCCTGGTGATCTTCGAACGCACCAGCGACCTGCCCTCGTTCCTGTGGGCCAGCCTGATCACCTTTATCGCCGGGTTGGCGTTGGTCATTCCTGGCCGCCCCGAGCACGTGCACCTGCGCCCCAGGGACATGTACCTGCTGACGGTCAGCAGTTGGGTGGTGGTGTGCATCTTCGCCGCCCTGCCCTTTTTGCTGACCCAGCACATCAGCTACACCGACTCGTTCTTTGAAAGCATGTCCGGCATCACCGCCACCGGCTCCACCGTGTTGAGCGGCCTGGACAGCATGTCGCCGGGCATTTTGATGTGGCGTTCGTTGCTGCACTGGCTTGGCGGTATCGGCTTTATCGGCATGGCGGTGGCGATCCTCCCGCTGCTGCGCATTGGTGGCATGCGCCTGTTCCAGACCGAATCCTCGGATCGCTCGGAAAAGGTCATGCCTCGTTCACACATGGTGGCGCGCCTGATCGTGGCGGCGTATGTGGGCATCACCATCTTCGGCAGCCTGGCCTTCTGGTGGGCCGGAATGGGCGTGTTCGATGCGATCAACCATGCGATGTCGGCGATTTCCACGGGTGGGTTTTCCACCTCGGACGAGTCCCTGGCCCATTGGAAACAACCGGCGGTGCACTGGGTCGCGGTGGTGGTAATGATCCTTGGCAGCTTGCCGTTCGCCCTGTACGTGGCCACTTTGCGCGGTAACCGTCGAGCGCTGATCAAGGACCAGCAGGTGCAAGGCTTGCTCGGCCTGTTGCTGGTGACCTGGCTGGTACTCGGCACCTGGTACTGGTGGACCACCAACCTGCATTGGCTCGATGCCTTGCGCCATGTGGCGCTCAACGTGACGTCTGTGGTGACCACCACCGGCTTTGCACTGGGGGACTACAGCTTGTGGGGCAACTTCTCACTGATGCTGTTCTTCTACCTGGGCTTTATCGGCGGCTGCTCGGGCTCCACCGCAGGCGGTATCAAGATCTTCCGTTTCCAGGTGGCCTACATCCTGCTCAAAGCCAACTTGAATCAGTTGATCCATCCCCGCGCGGTGATCAAGCAGAAGTACAACGGTCATCGCCTCGATGAGGAGATCGTGCGCTCGATTCTGACTTTTTCGTTTTTCTTCGCCATCACCATCTGCATGATCGCCCTGGCGCTGTCACTGCTGGGCGTGGACTGGATGACCGCATTGACCGGCGCCGCCAGTACCGTTTCCGGCGTGGGCCCCGGCCTGGGCGAAACCATCGGCCCGGCCGGCAACTTCGCCACCCTGCCGGATGCCGCCAAGTGGATCCTGTCCCTGGGCATGTTGCTGGGGCGCCTGGAGATCATCACCGTGTTTGTGTTGTGCATTCCGGCGTTCTGGCGTCACTGACCGACGACATTTGCTGCAAGCGCGCCCGGTATTCGCCGGGCGTGGCATCGAACCAGCGGCGAAACGCGCGGAAAAAGTTGCTCGGGTCGGCAAACCCCAGCAGGTAGGCGATTTCCAGCAAGGTCATATTGGGTTGTGCCAGGTACTGCTCGGCCAGTTCGCGCCGGGTGTCATCAAGCAAGGCCTGGAAACTGGTGCCCTCCTCCTGCAACCGCCGCTGCAAGGTGCGCTGGGACAGGTGCAGCGTCTGGGCCACCGCTTCGCGCTTGGGCTCGCCCTGAGGCAACAGGCGGCACAGCACCTGACGCGCCTTATGGGTCACGCGGCTTTCGGAAAAACGCGCCAGGTATTCACCGGCAAAGCGATCGTGCAACAGCGCCATGGCTTCGTTGGCCGTGGGCAGCGGCGCCTCCATATCCGCCTGCTCGAAAATCAGCGCGTCATAGGGTGCATTGAATTGCAAAGGCGCATGGAAGGCGCGTTGGTAGGGCGCCAGGTCCGCTGGCTGTTCGCCCTGCAGCAGCACTTTGCGGGGCTGCAGGGTGCGCCCGGTGAGCCAGCCACACAGGGCCAGGGCGCTGGCCAGCGAGGCTTCGGCGCTTTGACGGGTGGGCGGCAGGTGATCGCCATGCACCGTCAGAATCAACGCATAGCCTTCGGGTAACAGTCGAAAACTCAAATCAGCGCTTTCGGCGATGATGCGCTGGTAGCGCACCAATCGCATAAAACCTTCGGCCAGGGTGTTGCTGGACATCAACGCATAACCGGCAACGTGAAACGAGGCCGGGCGCACCACCTTGCCCATGTTCAGGCCAATCGCCGGGTTACCCGACACCTCTACCGCGCGCTGCCACAGGCGGGTCATGGCGTCTTGCGGGAAGCGCGCATCGGGATCACTGAGGGCCGCATAATCCAGGCCCAGTTGCTTGAACAAGGCACGGCAATCCAGGCCATCCATTTCCAGCGCCTTGACGATGCCCATCGCCCAGCTTGCAGAAGTTGTTCGTTCGCTCATGGCGTCTTCTTATAGAAAGCAGGCTCAAACGGCAGCCAGGAAGCCAAGGATACTAAAGTGGCATCTATTGTCACTGGCTGTTACCACTGATCACTCTAGACTCAAATAAGCTCCCCGCCGCACACCTGTTGGCGGCACAACAACCAGAGGGCCGGTGACCGTGGAAAACATCAAGAAATACAACAGTTTTGCCGAGTTCTACCCGTACTACTTGGCCGAGCATGGCAACAGTACCTGCCGACGCCTGCACTTTATCGGCACCACCCTGGTGATCGGCATTCTTGCGTACGCCATCGGCAGAGGTTCATGGGTCCTGCTGCTGGCCTTGCCGCTCGCGGGCTACAGCTTTGCCTGGATTGGTCACTTCTTCTTCGAAAAGAACCGTCCCGCCACCTTTCAACACCCGTTCTACAGCTTGCTGGGAGATTTTGTGATGTACCGCGACATGATTCTGGGCAAGGTGCCGTTCTAGAGGTGTGACCTCATGTCACTTGCGTCTGAACCATTAAAAATTGTGCATACGTCGAGATAAAAGTCTTTTTGTCATTTACGGTGCTGTATCCTGCCAAGGCTTTTTGAGAGCGCGGAATCACCTGCGATTGAAAAAACAGACCTTGCGAGGAGCGACCACGATGCACGAGATACCTAATCTCCCCTTCCCAAGCCTGCACCCAACTGAGCAGCCAACACCGCAGCAGGCCAGCGACAAGCAGCCTGAGGCCAAAGAAGCAAAACCAGTCGAGCGCGAAAGCCGGGACTGACGCCGTACCAGACCGTGTGGAAAGCGCGCCTTTGAGCGCTTTCCACACTGCCTGAATCATCCGAGACCTTCACTATGACCACCTCCCCTTCCGACACGCCGGACGCCGCTGTACTCGACGCTGCCTTGCAGATGGTCGAAGTCTGGAACCGCCTCAGTGCCGACAAGCAAGCAGCACTGCTCAAGCGCTTTGGCACCCAGGAAAACGCTTTGGCTGCCCTGGTGACCACTCAATTGCTGGCCCCCACCCAAGCTTGATCGGCTTTAGAGCTGACGTTTTACATTTTTGCCGCCCTGCCCGGCCTGCGCGCCGGTATCATTAGCAGCCTATCTTTACCTGCTGCGACAGTGGATCTCTCCCATGCCAGATACCCAGCGCCCCATGGCGGTCACGCTGCAAGTTGTTTCCATCGTGCTGTTTACCTTCATCGGCTATTTGAATATCGGCATCCCCCTGGCCGTATTGCCGGGCTATGTCCATAGCCAGCTGGGCTATGGCGCCGTCATTGCCGGGCTGGTGATCAGCGTGCAATACCTGGCAACCCTGCTGAGCCGCCCCTATGCCGGCAAGATCATCGACAACCTGGGCAGCAAGCGCGCCGTGGTGATCGGCCTGGTGGGCTGCGGCTTGAGTGGCGTGTTCATGTTGTTTGCGGCGTGGTTTTCCAGCCTGCCGGCTCTGAGCCTCGGCTGCCTGCTGGTCGGTCGGCTAGTGCTGGGCAGCGCTGAAAGCCTGGTGGGTTCGGGGGCGATTGGCTGGGGCATTGGCCGTGTCGGCGCCGCGAACACGGCCAAGGTTATTTCCTGGAACGGCATCGCCAGCTACGGCGCGCTGGCGGTCGGCGCGCCGTTGGGGGTGCTGCTGGTCAGCCAGTTGGGGCTGTGGAGCATGGGCGTCAGCATCATTCTGTTGGCCGTACTGGGTGTGGTGTTGGCCTGGAAAAAACAAGCCGCGCCGATTGTGCCCGGCATCCGTTTGCCGTTCATGAATGTACTGGGCCGCGTGCTCCCCCATGGTTGCGCGCTGGCATTGGGCTCTATCGGCTTTGGCACCATCGCCACCTTTATCACGTTGTATTACAGCACCCAGCACTGGGATAACGCGGTGTGGGCCTTGAGCCTGTTCGGTGCCAGTTTTATCGGCGCGCGCTTGCTGTTTGGCAATTTGATCAACCGCATTGGTGGTTTTCGCGTCGCAATCGCCTGCCTGTCGGTGGAAGTACTGGGCCTGCTGTTGCTGTGGCTGGCGCCGGATGCCCAACTGGCGTTGGCGGGTGCGGCGTTGAGCGGTTTCGGTTTTTCCCTGGTGTTCCCGGCGTTGGGAGTGGAGGCCGTCAACCTGGTGCCGGCCTCCAGCCGTGGCTCGGCGGTGGGCGCCTATTCGCTGTTTATCGACTTGTCCCTGGGCATCACCGGGCCGCTGGCGGGCGCCGTGGCGGCCGGGTTTGGCTTTGCCTCGATCTTCCTGTTCGCCGCCCTCGCCGCTTTCGCCGGTTTGCTGCTGAGCGTCTACCTGTACCGCCAGGCGCCCAAGGCCCGCGAAACACGCGACGCCTAGAAGTCGACCTTGCCGCGCCCGGCCTTGATGCTGCCGCGCTTGGTCTTGGACTCTAGGCGGCGTTTCTTCGAGCCCAGGGTAGGCTTGGTCGGACGGCGTTTTTTCTCGACCTTGGTGGCGCTCTGGATCAACTCCACCAGGCGCTCCAGCGCATCGGCGCGGTTCTGCTCCTGGGTGCGATATTGCTGGGCCTTGAGCACCAGCACGCCTTCGCTGGTGATCCGGCTGTCACGCAGTGCCAGCAAGCGCTCCTTGTAGAACTCCGGCAACGAAGACGCCGGAATATCAAACCGCAGGTGCACCGCACTCGACACTTTATTGACGTTCTGCCCACCGGCACCCTGGGCGCGAATGGCGGTCAGCTCAATCTCGGCATCGGGCAGCTGTACGTTGTTGGAAATCACCAGCATGTAACACGGTCCTCCGGAAGAAGCCCTAGGATACGCGAATGCACCTTGGCCATCCCCTCAAACGACAAACCCGGCACAAGGCCGGGTCTGCTTAACAACATTGACGCTTACTTCACCGCGGGGACCGCCATATCTATGGACTGCTGCGCCCGCTTGTTCTTGACCCAGTAACAAACGCCCATGAACGCCACCCACACCGGGATCGCGTACACCGAGCGGTCAATGCCCGGAATCATCAGCATGGTGCCCAGAATAAACACCACAAAGGCCACGCAGATGATGTTGCCATACGGGTACCACAACGCCTTGAACAGCGGCACCTGGCCAATGCGGTTCATGTGCTGGCGGAACTTGAAGTGGGAGAAGCTGATCATCGCCCAGTTGATCACCAACGTGGCCACCACCAGCGACATCAGCAGTTCCAGCGCGTCATGGGGCATCAGGTAGTTCATCAGCACCGCCACCAGAGTGATCGCCGCCGAGGCCAGGATCGAACGCACCGGCACGCCGCGCCTGTCGATTTTCGCCAGGGCCTTGGGCGCGTCGCCCTGCTCGGCCATGCCCAAGAGCATGCGGCTGTTGCAGTAGGTGCCGCTGTTGTACACCGACAGCGCGGCCGTCAGCACCACAAAGTTGAGGATATGCGCGGCGGTGTTACTGCCCAGCATCGAGAACACCTGCACGAACGGGCTGCCGCTGTAGGCATCGCCGGAGGCGTTGAGGGTCGCCAGCAGGTTGTCCCACGGGGTGAGCGACAGCAGCACCACCAGGGCACCGATGTAGAAAATCAGGATGCGGTAGATCACCTGATTGATCGCCTTGGGGATCACGGTGCGTGGTTGATCGGCTTCAGCGGCGGTAAAACCGAGCATTTCCAAGCCGCCGAAGGAGAACATGATGATCGCCATGGCCATCACCAAACCGCCGACGCCATGGGGGAAGAAACCACCATGCTCCCACAGGTTGCTGACCGAGGCTTGCGGGCCGCCGCTGCCGCTGACCAGCAGGTAGCTGCCCAGGGCAATCATGCCGACGATCGCCACCACCTTGATGATGGCGAACCAGAACTCGGCTTCACCGAAGACTTTGACGTTGGCCAGGTTAATCGCGTTGATCAGCACGAAAAACGCCGCAGCAGAGACCCAGGTCGGGATCTCCGGCCACCAGTAGTGCACGTACTTGCCGACGGCCGTCAACTCCGACATACCCACCAGAATGTACAGAATCCAGCAGTTCCAGCCCGAGAGGAAGCCGGCGAAACCGCCCCAGTACTTGTGGGCAAAGTGGCTGAAGGAGCCGGCGACCGGCTCCTCGACAATCATTTCGCCAAGCTGGCGCATGATCATGAAGGCGATAAAGCCGCAGATGGCATAGCCCAGGATCATCGAAGGGCCGGCGGATTTGAGCACCCCGGCCGAGCCCAGGAACAGGCCGGTGCCGATGGCGCCACCGAGGGCGATCAACTGGATATGCCGGTTTTTCAGGCCGCGTTTCAGCTCGCCTGAAGAAGAATGGGGTCCACTCATGAAAAGGGTCTCACGCAAGGTTTGAAGAGTTGAATGCAGGTTGCTGCCTTGAATTACCGACTCAAGCAGCGCCGCTCAAACCCCAGCGCAGGCACCAGGAGTACAGCGTCTTTCTAATGGTCATGCGTCACCTGTTTGTTTTTATCTGTGACGAAATCGAACCCGTCCGGCTCGTGGCCAGGCGGAGTGATCAGGGGGATCAAACCCTGAGGTCTTGGCCTTTTGCGTGGGTACGCAAGGGGGGTCACAGTAAAACGCGGCGCATTGTACACCGCTCGACAGCTTCGGCACGCACCGGGAAAGTGCACGGGCGATTCTGTCAGCTAATGCTTACATCGGCGCGCCCCCCAACAAAGCCAGGGCAGTTGCGTAAATCTATCGTTACACCCCGGAAAATCCGCGTTACAGCCAGACTTTGGCAACCCTCAACGGAATTCTGTCGGTAAGCAATGCCTGAAGAATCGCTTCAGCCAATTCACTGTTTTGCCTGAATAAAAAAATCTGCTGAAAAACAGAAGAAAAAATCCAAATGAAACCGTGTCAATAAATTTTTTGCATTTCGAAACACTCTCTTCTAGGTTCTTTGCACTTGCCCGCGAAGCCCGTGGGCAAGCCGTTCTCAAACAACGTCCTCTAGGAGATACACCATGCAAGCACTGGAAAACGACCTGGAAACCGAACTGCAACTCGACGATTGGTTTGAAGCGCCGACCCATGAGGCCGCCGTTGAAATGATGCAAGCCGATGCCGTTGTGCCTTTTGGCACCGCGATGTGGCCTTTCTAATACCCGGCAGGCATCCGGCAGGCGCTGTGCACGGCGCCTGCCCCCTTACCCAAGGCACAGAAGGACACTCGTCATGGACAAGGCCCGCGCCGTCGAACATTTTCTCTACTACCTGGCACACCACCCCGCCCTCAACGGCCTGAACCGCCCCACCGTGTTGCTGGGCCACACCGAGCGCTATGACGCCATCGCCCAGGCGATTACCCACGGCAGCGCCGCCCGCTTCAACTTTCAACTGCAACGCCTGGACCTGGCGCCCAGCGACACCCTGTCCCAGGCCATTCAAAGCTGCGACCTGTACCTGTTTCTCTATGATTCCTCCACGCTGCCCAACCCACGCGCCGAAGGCCCGGACTTTATCCGTGCCCTGCAAGGCGTGATGGCCGAGCACTGGAAAAAATCCCTGCTGTTCAAGGATTACGGCGACTATTTCTACGACACCTTCAGCGTCGAGCCCCAACGCATCGCCGACCTCAACGCCACACTGATCCGACGCATGACCCAGGCCAACGTGCTGAGCTTTACCGACAAACACGGTTCGCGCCTGGAAGCGCCGATGAGCAGCATCAAGAAGTGGACCAATATCAACGGCGTCGGCAACCACGACCTGGCGCCCGGCGAAATCGCCACCCACAGCGAAGCCATCAACGGCCAGGTGCGGTTTGTCGGCACCTTCCTCAGTACCATCCCCTTTGCACGCAAATACGGCGTGCTGCAATTGCCGCTGGAGCTATGGATCGAGAACTCCACCGTTTGCAGCGTGGCCAGCGAAGTGCCAGGGCTGGCAGATGACTTCAACAAGTACCTGAATGCCAACCCGTCCAACCGTCGTGTGGAGGAGTTGGGGATTGGCACCAATGAAGGGGTCAAGGACCTGTATGCGCGCAATGCCGGGTTTGAAGAGCGTCACTGCGGGTTGCACTTGGGCTTGGGTGGCGGGCAGAAAGGCAGTCATCACCTGGACCTGATCTTTGCCAGTGGGGTGCTGGCGCTGGATGACAAGCCGGTGTTTGATGGCGCCTTTGCCTTTTAAAAGATCATAGACGTGTAGAGATCCCGGTGGGAGCTGGCTTGCCTGCGATAGCGGTGTGTCAGTCACCTTTTTACTCACTGACCCACCGCTATCGCGGGCAAGCCCGGCTCCCACAGTTGATTGCATTTCAAATGTAGATCGCAAAAAAAAACGCCAACCCTAGGGTTGGCGTTTTTATGCGGCGCTTAACGTATCACTGCGGCTTCTTGCGACCAAAACCAGGACGCTGGCCGGAACCGGCCGGTGCGCCACGGCGCTTGCCCGAAGGCTCGTCCGCGACCAGTTTCGGGCCAGGGCGCTTGTTCGCCGCTGGCTTGGCTGGACGCTTGGTGCTGGCGTTGTCGGCCGGGCGATCCGCTTCACCACGGTTGCTACGACCACCCGCCGGAGCAGGACGCGGCGTACGTGGCGCACGCTCGCCTTCCTGACGCGATGGCGTGGTGGGGCGGCGCTCGCCTTCAATGTGCGGCTGACGCGAGATACGACCGCCGGTGGCCGGTGCATCCAGCGCAGGGCGCAGGGTGCGGGCAACACGTTCGGTACGTGGCACTGGGCGCGACGATTTGCGCTGCATACGCTCAAGCTTGTCTTTGCTCTTGGCGTTCATCTGCGGCATGGCAACCGGCGTCAGGCCCACTTCGGCGCTGAGGATATCGACCTCGTACTGGCTCATTTCGCGCCAGCGGCCCATCGGCAGGTCGGAATTCAGGAACACCGGACCGAAACGCACGCGCTTGAGGCGGCTGACCACCAGGCCCTGGGACTCCCACAGGCGGCGCACTTCACGGTTACGGCCTTCCATCACCACGCAGTGGTACCAGTGGTTGAAACCTTCGCCGCCTGGCGCCTGCTTGATGTCGGTGAACTTGGCCGGGCCGTCTTCGAGCACCACGCCCGCCTTGAGGCGTTCGATCATCTCGTCATCGACTTCACCGCGTACACGCACGGCGTATTCACGGTCCATCTCGTAGGACGGGTGCATCAGGCGGTTGGCCAACTCACCGTCGGTGGTGAACATCAGCAAGCCGGTGGTGTTGATGTCCAGGCGGCCGATGTTGATCCAGCGGCCTTCTTTAGGCTTGGGCATCTTGTCGAACACGGTCGGACGGCCTTCCGGGTCGTCACGGGTGCAGATCTCGCCGTCGGGCTTGTTGTACATGATCACGCGGCGCACCGATTCGGCGGCCTCTTCACGCTTGATGACCTTGCCATCAATGGTGATTGCATCGTGCAGGTCGACGCGCTGGCCGAGGGTAGCCTCGACGCCGTTGACCTTGATGCGCTTCTGGGTGATCCAGGCTTCGACGTCGCGGCGCGAGCCCACGCCGATACGCGCCAGCACTTTTTGCAGCTTTTCGCCTGCTGGGCCGATTTCCTGGTCTTTCTGGTCTTGGTCATTCATCGTAAGCACCTCCCGGTGGGTCGATTCAGGCGTGGCCTGAGGGGTATTGAAAGCGGGGCCTAGGCCGAATAGGTCGGCAAGGGGTCGCGAATCATACGCGCATGGCGCGTGTTGCGCATCACAGACTAGCCGATAACGCCCAAGTCATTTGCTTTTCCGCCGACCGGTGGCGCCCAGGGCCAGCAAACGCAGCTGGGCTTCGGCCAGAACGGTGCGCTTGTCGGTTTTGTCGAGTTTCTTCCAGGCACGGATTTCACGCTTGCTGCGGCCACAGCCGACGCAGATGTCGTCGGCGAACTTGCAAATGCTGACGCATGGATCTTTGGTCGAACTCATACACTTCCCCTAGCGACGCAGATCAAATGTGGGAGCGGGCTTGCTCGCGAATGCGGTGTATCAGCTTGCAGATGCATTGACTGAAGCACCGCATTCGCGAGCAAGCCCGCTCCCACATGGGGTATTGCAGTGTTTGGATATATCGCGTCAGTCTTCGAACTGGCGGCGTTCGTTTTCGATGGCTTCAGCAAGCGCCCGGGCTTCGTCTTCTTCGTCACTCAGGGGCGGCTGTTCGAGGGCGGCGACGGCGGCCAGGAGCTTTTCCCGGGCCTGGGCCACGCCAAGCACATCGTCTTGGGCTTCGACCTCAGGCTCGGATTCAACGTTCACCTGGGTTTCTGGCTCCGCCGCACCATCACGCAGCAAATCGTCGAAGTCGGTCTTGATCCCCTGCTCCATGTCGTCCAGCTCCAGCAACAACGTATGGAAACTGGTTTCGTCCTTGGGCTCCTCCGGCTCGGCGCTGGCATCGGCCAGTTCCTGCAGGCTTTGCGGCACCGGCGCGTCGTCGAAATCGAGCACTGGCTCGGCCTCCATTTCGCGCAGTTCGGCCAGCGGCGGCAGGTCGTCGAGGTTCTTCAGGTTGAAATGATCGAGGAACACCTTGGTGGTGGCGAACATCGCCGGTTTGCCGGGCACGTCACGGTAGCCAACGATGCGAATCCACTCGCGCTCCAGCAGGGTCTTGACGATATGGCTGTTGACCGCCACACCACGCACGTCTTCGATCTCGCCCCGAGTGATGGGCTGGCGATAGGCGATCAGCGCCATGGTCTCCAGCATCGCCCTCGAGTAGCGCTGCGGGCGCTCTTCCCACAAACGCCCGACCCACGGTGAAAACTTCTCACGGATCTGCAGGCGGTAACCCGACGCCACTTCGCGCAACTCAAAGGCACGGCCCTCACAGGACTTGCGCAGGATCTCCAAGGCTTTCTTGAACACCGGCGGCTCCGGGCGTTCGGCTTCTTCAAAGAGTTCGAACAGGCGCTCCAAAGATTGCGGTTTGCCCGAGGCCAGGAGAAAGGCCTCCAGCAAAGGGGCCAGTTCGCGGGGTTCAGTCAGATTCATCGATTCAGCTCGTTATTCGGCTCGCGCCCGCACGTGGATAGCCGCAAAAGGCTCATTCTGCACCAGCTCGACCAAGGATTCCTTGACCAGCTCAAGGATCGCCATAAAGGTCACCACCACGCCCAGTCGCCCTTCCTCGGCGGTGAACAACTCGACAAAGGGCACAAACCCACCGCCCTTGAGACGTTCCAGCACATCGCTCATGCGCTCGCGGGTGGACAGCGCTTCACGGCTGACCTGGTGGCTCTCGAACATATCGCCACGGCGCAGTACTTCGGCCATGGACATCAGCAATTCTTCCAGACTCACGTCCGGCAGCAACTTGCGCGCGCGCGCCTCGGGAGCGTCGAGCTTGGGCACCACCACATCACGGCCCACACGGCTCAGACCGTCGATGCCTTCGGCGGCAGCCTTGAAGCGTTCGTACTCCTGCAGGCGGCGGATCAGCTCGGCGCGCGGGTCATCCTCTTCGGCTTCTACCGTCTCCGAGCGCGGCAACAGCATGCGCGACTTGATCTCGGCGAGCATGGCGGCCATCACCAGGTACTCGGCGGCCAATTCCAGGCGCACCGACTGCATCAGTTCGACATAGCCCATGTACTGGCGGGTGATTTCTGCCACCGGAATATCGAGGATGTTGATGTTCTGCTTGCGGATCAGGTAAAGCAGCAAGTCCAGGGGGCCTTCGAAGGCTTCAAGGAACACCTCCAGGGCGTCCGGCGGGATGTACAGGTCCAGGGGCATTTCCATAACCGCCTGGCCATACACCATGGCAAACGGCAGTTCTTGCTGGGCGCCAGCCTGGGGATCAGCGGCTTCCACGGCTGACATTCAGGCCTCGACCATGAACGGAGCCGGGTCGCCACAACCCACACGCACCACTTCTGGTTCGCCATCGGCCAGGTTGATCACCGTGGAGGCCTTGTTGCCGCCGTAGCCGCCGTCGATGATCAGGTCGACGTGCTTTTCCAGCAAACGGCGCATTTCGTAAGGGTCGTACAACGGCTCGGTTTCGCCGGGCAGGATCAACGACACGCTCATCAGCGGTTCGCCCAACTCGGCCAGCAGCGCCAGGGCAATCGGGTGTTCCGGCACGCGCAGGCCGATGGTGCGTTTTTTCGGGTGCAGTAACAGGCGCGGCACTTCGCGAGTGGCGTTGAGAATGAACGTGTAAGGCCCCGGCGTGTGGGCCTTGAGCAGGCGGAAGGTACCGGTGTCGACCTTGGCGAACAGGCCGAGCTGGGACAAGTCGCTGCAGATCAGCGCAAAGTTGTGCTTGTCGTCCAGCTGGCGCAAGCGTCTTACCCGCTCGACCGCGCCCTTGTCGCCGATCTGGCAGCCAATGGCGTAGGACGAATCAGTCGGGTAGATCACCACGCCACCGGCGCGGATGATCTCTACGGCCTGCTTGATCAGGCGCGCCTGAGGGTTTTCCGGATGAATCTGGAAGAATTGACTCACGTGCTCTACCTGTTCAGACGGTGGCAATAATGGGGTCATGCTTGAATCGCCCCCACAACAGCGGCAGATCTTCCGGGACCTGACGATACTCGCCAATCTCGGACCAGCCGCCTGGGCCATGAAAATCACTGCCGGCACTGACCAGCAGACCAAATTCGCGGGCAAGGATCGCCAGGCTGCCGACCTGTTCTGCCGGTTGATGCCCGTTGACCACCTCGATGGCGTGGCCACCCGCACCAATATAGTCGCTGATCAGCTTGCGGCGCTTGCTGCGGGTGAAATCGTAATGCCAGGGATGCGCCAGGCTGACCCAGGCCCCGGAGGCCCGCAGGGTCTGGACGGTGTCTTCCAGGGTCGGCCAATGCAGCTTCACATCGCCCAACTTGCCGGCGCCCAGCCATTTGCGAAAGGCCTCGGCGCGATCCTTGACATAGCCTTCGCGCACCATCCAGTCGGCAAAATGCGGACGGGCCGGTGCGTTGCCGCTGTCGCCCAGCTCCTGCTGGATGGCGCGGGCGCCGTCGAGGGCGCCAGGCATACCTTTAAGGCTTAGCTTGCGGCTTATTTCTTCGGACCGCAGCCAGCGGCCATCGTGCAATTGGGCAATCGCCGCCACCAAGGGCGGGGCCTTTTGATCAAAACCGTAGCCCAGCACATGGATGGTGGCGCCGCCCCAGGTGCAGGACAATTCCACGCCGTTGACCAGTTGCATGCCCAGGGAATGCGCGGCCTGGCGGGCTTCATCGAGGCCTTCGAGGGTGTCGTGGTCGGTCAATGCCAAAACTCGCACGCCTTTTTCAAACGCACGCGCAACCAATACCGCGGGCGCCAGGGCGCCGTCGGAGGCCGTGCTGTGGCAGTGCAAATCAACATTCACGGGAGTGTGTAACCTCAAGTCAGCTGGCGCTATCGCAACCAAGGATGTTTGTTATTATGCCGTCACATCCAGCTTCTGGCTCTTACTGTGAAACAATTCATCGACTTCATCCCGCTGTTGCTGTTTTTCATCGTTACCAAACTCGACCCCAGGGTCATCGAAATCGCCGGCCACGAGCTATCGTTCGGAGGCATCTACAGTGCCACTGCCGTACTGATCATCAGCTCCATCGTAGTGTACGGCGCCATTTTCATCTCCCAGCGCAAGTTGGAAAAAAGCCAATGGCTGACCCTTATCGCCTGCCTGGTATTCGGTGGCCTGACCCTGGCCTTCCACAGCGAAACCTTCCTTAAATGGAAAGCCCCGGTGGTGAACTGGCTGTTCGCTCTGGTGTTCATCGGCAGCCACTTCATTGGTGACCGCCTGCTGATCAAGCGAATCATGGGCCATGCGCTGACCTTGCCGGAGCCGGTGTGGGTGCGCCTGAACGTGGCCTGGATCGTGTTTTTCCTGTTCTGCGGTGCCGCCAACCTGTTCGTGGCCTTCACGTTCCAGGACTACTGGGTCGACTTCAAAGTGTTCGGCAGCCTGGGCATGACCGTATTGTTCCTGATCGGCCAGGGCATCTACCTGTCGCGCCACTTGCATGACACCGCGTCTACCACGCCGAAAACCGAGGACTGACATGCTCTACGCCATCATTGCCACCGATATTGCCAACTCCCTGGAAAAACGCTTGAGCGTACGCCCGGCCCACGTCGAGCGCCTTAAACAGCTGCAAGCCGAAGGCCGCATCGTACTGGCCGGCCCGCACCCGGCGGTCGACAGCAATGACCCGGGCGACGCCGGCTTCACCGGCAGCCTGATCGTAGCCGAGTTTGCTTCCCTGGCCGACGCCGAGGCCTGGGCCAAGGCAGACCCTTACGTTGCAGCAGGCGTCTATGCCGATGTGGTGATCAAGCCGTTCAAGCAAGTCCTGCCTTGAACCCGGCTGCGTCGAACCTAATCGTTTCGGCGCACTCCTAATGGCTCACGGCGTCACCGGTGGGGTCGTCGCCGTCGACAATGGCTAAATCGAGTGAGTCATGAGCGAGCTGTTACTGATAGATGATGACCAGGAGCTCTGTGAGCTGCTGACCAGTTGGTTGAGCCAGGAAGGCTTCCAGGTGCGCGCCTGCCACAACGGCCTGAGCGCCCGCAAAGCCTTGGCCGAAGCCGCCCCGGCGGCGGTGGTGCTCGATGTGATGCTGCCCGACGGCAGCGGCCTGGAGTTGCTCAAGCAACTGCGCAACGACCACCCGGAGTTGCCGGTGCTGATGCTCTCGGCGCGGGGCGAGCCTCTGGACCGCATCCTCGGCCTGGAACTGGGCGCCGACGACTACCTGGCCAAGCCTTGCGATCCGCGCGAACTGACGGCGCGCCTGCGCGCCGTGTTACGCCGCAGCCACCCGGCCGCGGTATCGACCCAGCTGGAACTGGGCGACTTGTGCTTCAGCCCGGTGCGCGGGGTGGTCAGCATTGATGAGCAGGAATTCACCCTGACCGTCTCCGAAAGCCGCCTGCTTGAAGCCTTGCTGCGTCAACCCGGCGAGCCCCTGGACAAACAGGAACTGGCGCAGATCGCCCTGGGCCGCAAGTTGACCCTCTACGATCGCAGCCTGGACATGCACGTCAGCAACCTGCGCAAGAAGATCGGCCCACACCCGGATGGCCGGCCACGCATCGTGGCGCTGCGTAGTCGTGGCTACTACTACAGCCTCTAAACATCCCGCTTAACCCTGTGGGAGCTGGCTTGCCTGCGATAGCGGTGTGTCAGGCCACCGTTATGCTAACTGGCCCACCGCTATCGCAGGCAAGCCAGCTCCCACCATTGATTTCATCACCTTCAAGGGTTTTGTCAGCTCCTGTCAAACCTGTCTTTACCGAAGCTTTACCCTCCCCTGACCGCCGCTGACCTTGCGCTGCGTAACCTACTCACATCCGGACTCACCGGAATAGAGACAGGAGAATCACCATGCGCAAGACCCTTATCGCTTTGATGCTCGCCGCTGCACTGCCTACCGTCGCCATGGCCATGCCTGAAGGCCCGGGCCCGATGGGCGGCCACGAAGGCCACATGATGGGTGGCCCAGGCCACGGTGAACACGGTCCGCGTGGTAAAGGTGGCCCGTTCAGCCAGTTGGACTTGAGCAAGGAACAGCGTGAGCAGATCCGCAAGCTGATGGGTGAGCAATGGCACGCTCGCAAAGACCTGACCCAAAAGTACCTGGACAAACTGCCGGCCGCTGACCAGAAGGCGATGCAGGACGAAATCGCCGCCGGCAAGCAGAAAACCCAGGCCGATATCCGCGCCGTGCTCAAGCCCGACCAACAGAAGAAGTACGACGAGATCGTCAAGAAGCAAGCCGAGCGCCGCGCCGAATGGAAAGAGTTCCAGGCCTGGAAAGCCCAGCAAGCGCAAAAAGCGCAATAATGGCCTAGCTTCACCCCAGCCCAGTGGTTCGCGCCGCTGGGCTTTTCCTGTTTGAGGGTTTCCTGTGCGTTCATTGTTCTGGCGTATCCTGGCGAGTTTCTGGCTGGCCATCGCCCTGGTAGGCGGGTTGTCGATTTTGCTTGGGCATATGCTCAACCAGGACGCCTGGATTCTGAGCCGCCACCCTGGCCTCAACAACCTGGCCCAAGAGTGGACGCAACTCTATGAAGCCCAGGGCGAAGACGCCGCCCAGGACTTGCTGCAACAGCGCAAACGCCAGTACCACATTGATGTGCAAGTGCTGAACGAGAGTGGCGAGCCGGTGGTGCGGGGCACCTTCCCGCGCCGCGCCGCCGCCTTCGAAGCCCGGCAGAACGACAGCCAGGACGGCCACCTGCCGTGGCGACGCCTGACCGCCGAGTACACCAGCGACAAAACCGGCGACACCTACCTGCTGATCTACCGCATTCCCCACCCGGAGCTGGAGGCCTGGCACCGCAGCAGCCTGCTGTGGCCGCTCAGTGCCCTGGCGATTACCCTGGTGGTGCTGACCCTGTTCAGCCTTCTGGTGACGTTGTCCATTACTCGCCCGCTCAGTCGTTTGCGCGGCGCGGTGCATGATCTGGGGCAAACCACCTATCAACAAAACAGCCTGGCGCAACTGGCCAACCGGCGCGACGAATTCGGTGTCTTGGCTAACGACTTCAACCGCATGGGCGCGCGCCTGCAAAGCCTGATCGGCAGCCAGCGCCAGTTGCTGCGCGACGTCTCCCACGAACTGCGCTCGCCGTTGGCGCGCTTGCGTATCGCCCTGGCCCTGGCCGAACGCGCCAGCCCCGAAGAGCGGGAAAAACTCTGGCCGCGCCTGACCCGCGAATGCGATCGCCTGGAAGCCTTGATCAGCGAGATCCTGGTGTTGGCACGGGTCGACGCCGACAACGCCAGCGCCGAAGACATCGACCTCACCCCGTTGCTTAAAACCCTGCAAAAGGACGCCCAACTCAGTGCCCCCGAGCAAGTGGTGCAACTGACGACTGCCAATGATTTGCAGCTTAAAGGCTGGCCGACCATGATCGAACGCGCCGTGGACAACCTGCTGCGCAATGCCCAGCGCTTCAACCCGGTGGGCGAACCGATTGAATTGCAGGCCCAGCATCAAGGCGGGCGCATTCTGATCAGCGTACGCGACCACGGCCCCGGCGTTGAAGCCGAGCACCTGAGCCAATTGGGCGAGCCGTTCTATCGGGCGCCGGGCCAGACCGCCCAAGGTCATGGCCTGGGCCTGGCCATCGCCCGTCGCGCCGCCGAGCGCCATGGCGGCAACCTGATCCTGGCCAACCATCCCGATGGCGGCTTTATCGCCAGCATCGAACTGCCCTTGATCCCTGGGGTTGCCACACCAGTGGGATGATCTTCTATAGTGGCCCTTCTCTTACGGAGGGCCTTTGATGACTGACCTGCTGACTCCCATCCAAGCCGCACTCGCGTTACCGCACGCCCCACTGCCCCAGACCCAGGCCGGTGCCTTGCCCTCGACCTTTGCCGTGACTGACCTGGCGGCCGCCAGCATCGGCGCCGCGGGCCAGGCTATCGCCCAGTTGATTGAGCAACAAACCGGGCGTCTGCCCAGCGTCAGCGTGGATCGGCGCCTGGCCTCGTTGTGGTTCTCTTCGTCGATTCGCCCCGTGGGGTGGCAAGTGCCGCCTTTGTGGGACCCGGTAGCGGGTGATTACGCCAGCGTCGATGGCTGGATCCGCCTGCACACCAACGCGCCCCATCATCGTGCGGCGGCCGAGCGGGTATTGGGGCCTGCCGCTGATTGCGCCGCCATGGCGAGTAGAGTCGCGACCTGGAAAGCCGCCGAACTGGAACAGGCGGTTGTCGATGCGGGCGGTTGTGCCGCGCAAATGCGTAGCTGGCAAGCCTGGCAGCAGCATCCCCAAGGCTTGGCGGTAAACGCCGAAGCGTTGATCCAGCGCCAGGTCTTCGAACCCGGCATCGACAAACCCTGGCTAGGCTCAGCCGCTCGCCCACTGGCCGGCATCAAGGTGCTGGATTTGACCCGGGTGCTGGCCGGCCCGGTGGCCAGTCGTTTCCTCGCAGGCTTAGGCGCCGACGTACTGCGCATCGACTCGCCCACTTGGAACGAACCTGGCGTCGTCCCGGAAATGACCCTGGGTAAACGCTGCGCCCGCCTTGATCTAAAGCGCCACGACGACCGGCAGGTGTTTGAAGCGTTGCTCAAGGACGCCGACATTCTGTTCCACGGTTACCGCGCCGATGCCCTGGAGCAACTGGGTTATACCCTTGGCGAACGTCAGCACATCGCCCCCGGCCTGATCGACGTCAGCCTCAACGCCTACGGCTGGAGCGGCCCATGGCGTAATCGGCGTGGCTTTGACAGCCTGGTGCAGATGAGCAGCGGGATTGCCGAGGCCGGCATGGCCTGGAAACAGACGGATAAACCGCTGCCGCTACCGGTGCAGGCGCTGGATCACGCCACCGGCTATTTGATGGCCGCCAGCGCGATCCGGGCTTTGGCCGAGCGCCTGGACTCCGGACGCGGCGGTTCGGCGCGCTTGTCGTTGGCGCGCACGGCGAAGTTGCTGGTGGCGGCCGGGCAAGTGTCACAGCAAGCGGCATTGCGTGAGGAAGACATCAATGACCAGGGCCTGGTCGTGGAGCAGACAGCCTGGGGCCAGGCCCACCGGCTACTGGCGCCGCTGAGCATCAGTGGCACGCCGTTGCAGTGGGATTTGCCGGCGGTGGAACTGGGCTCGCATCGGCCACAGTGGTGACTTCTCGTCCGCTTTCGCGAGCAAGCCCGCTCCCACACTTGACCGAGTACATTCTTTGAAATGCGATAAACATGTGGGAGCGGGCTTGCTCGCGAAGAGGGCCTGACAGGCGCCGCTAATCTTTGCGGTTCAACGACGTCCACAAATGCTGCGCCGCATACGCCCTCAACGGCCGCCACGCCTCGGCCCGCGCCAATAACTGCCGCGCCGACACCGGCCCACCTTCCAAGGCTGCCAAAGCATTGATCAGCCCGATATCCCCCGACGCAAATGCATCCACCTCGCGCAACTGGCGCATGGCGATGTACTGCGCGGTCCACTCTCCAATCCCCGGCAACGCAACCAGCCGTGCAACGCCGTCCTGGAGGCTGGCCTTGGGTTCGAAAAGCTGAGGATCATCCAACAGCGCCTGGGCCACACCGGACAACGTACGACCCCGCGCCTTGGGCATGCCCAGGGTGGCCAGGTCTGCCGCCGCCAGCACTTCTGGTGTCGGAAACAGGTGGGTAATACCGGCGTGCGGGGATGCCAGCGCCAGGCCATACTGAGCCACCAGCTTGCTCGCCAGGCGAATCGCCGCCACCACGGTTATCTGCTGGCCCAGCACTGCACGAATCGCCAGTTCCAACCCGTCCCAGGTGCCTGGCAACCGCAGGCCAGGGCGGGCCGCAGCCAGTTGCGCCATCAGGGGATCTTGCGACAATTGCGCGTTGATCACCTCAGGCACCGCATCCAGATCAAACATCCTGCGCAAGCGCCACTCGATCTCAGGCATCGCTGCAGGCTCGGGAAAGTCGACCGTCACCTCCAGCCAATCCCCCACGCCCGGTTCGACGCTGACCCAGCCATGTCGGCCCGCCACACTGATACTGCGCCGATATACGCCGGCGACCACGGTTTCCAACCCGGTAATCGCCCGCGCCGATAGGAACCCCAGCATCGCCGCCCAGTCGTAGGGCGGTTGATACGCCAATCTCACAGTGACAATACCCCGCTATACAGCCCATACGCGGCTAACCCGGCACCCGCGATCACGCCGCTGAAAATGCCTTTTTCCACGGCGGTAAACAAGGGTAGGCCCTGCTCGCGCTTGGCCAGGGCAAACAGGATCACACCCGGGGCGTACAGCAACGCCGACAGCAGCAAATACTTCAAGCCCCCCGCATACAGCAGCCAAATCGCGTAGCCGAGGGCAACCAGCCCCACCAGCAGATCTTTCATGCGCCGGCGCTGCCAGCCTGCATAGGTTTCGCCGCGCGCGCTCAACAGCACCGCATAGGCCGCCGACCACAAATAAGGCACCAGGATCATCGAGGACGCCAGGTAGATCAGGGTGGTGTAGGTGCTGGCGGAAAACAGCGTGATCACCAGGAATGCCTGGATCATCACGTTGGTCAGCCATAAGGCATTGACCGGCACCTGATTGGCGTTTTCCTTCTTCAGGAACGCCGGCATGGTCTTGTCCTGGGCGGTGGCATAGAGGATTTCCGCGCACAGCAGCGCCCAGGAGAGCAACGCGCCGAGCAGCGAAACCGCCAGGCCGATACTGATCAATACCGCACCCCAAGGCCCGACGACATGCTCCAACACACCGGCCAGGGACGGGTTCTGCAATTGCGCCAGCTCCGGCTGGCTCATGATGCCCAGGGACAACACATTCACCAGCACCAGCAAGGCCAGCACGCCCACGAAACCAATCACCGTGGCGCGCCCCACGTCCGAGCGTTTCTGCGCCCGCGCCGAATACACACTGGCGCCTTCGATCCCGATAAATACAAACACCGTGACCAGCATCATGTGGCGCACCTGCTCGACCACGCTGCCCATCTGCGGGTTACCCATTCCCCAGATATCGCGGGTGAAAATATCCGCCTTGAATGCAACGGCGGCGATCACGATAAACATCAGCAGCGGCACGATCTTCGCCACCGTCGTCACCTGATTGATGAACGCTGCCTCTTTGATCCCGCGCATCACCAGAAAATGTACGGCCCACAGCAACAGCGACGCGCAGCCGATGGCAAGCGGCGTATTGCCCTGGCCGAACGCCGGAAAAAAGTAGCCGAGGGTGCTGAATAGCAAGACGAAATAACCGACATTGCCCATCCACGCACTGATCCAGTAACCCCAGGCGGATGAAAAGCCCATGTAGTCGCCAAAACCCGCCTTGGCGTAGGCATAAACCCCGGAGTCCAGTTCTGGCTTACGGTTCGCCAACGTCTGGAACACAAAGGCCAGGGTCAGCATGCCGATGGCGGTGATCGCCCAGCCGATCAATATGGCGCCCACTTCGGCACGGGCGGCCATGTTCTGCGGCAATGAAAAGATGCCGCCGCCAATCATCGAGCCCACCACCAGGGCGATCAGGGCACTGAGCCGGAGTTTCTGGGCGGGTTGGGTCATGCAGCTTCCTCGAAATAAACGGTTGGGCGACAACTGCGCACACAAGTAATTCAGATTAATGACGTTGTCATAACATAAGGATATGTAAAGGTAGGAAGTTTAGGCTTATTTAGAATTTAAATACGTCAATTATGAAGCGATAGTCAAACAACGTACAAAAAATTTGCACATTCGCAAATACGAACTAGCGTCAACACCCATGCCCTCGACCAAATGATTAACCACAAAGCAAAGAGCGCTCTATCAAGCGCCTTTGCGGGACTTGTTCGTCCGCAAAAACCTCACCCTAAGTCGTTAATTCACAATGGAATGTGCCAATGAAGTGATCTGAGTCAGCTGTTTGATTAGCGCACGGAATTATTCTGTGGTCTCTCTTCTCCTGCATTGGAGTCATGCAATGTCTGAAACTCCCGGAAAACTTCGACTAGGCGCCCTGGTCGCACTTGTCGTCGGCTCGATGATTGGCGGCGGTATCTTTTCATTGCCACAAAACATGGCCGCCAGCGCCGATGTCGGTGCGGTGTTGATCGGCTGGGTGATTACCGCCATCGGTATGTTGACCCTCGCCTTCGTGTTCCAGACCCTCGCCAACCGCAAGCCTGACCTCGACGGCGGGGTCTACGCCTACGCCAAGGCCGGTTTCGGCGACTACATGGGCTTTTCATCCGCCTGGGGCTACTGGATCAGCGCCTGGCTGGGCAACGTCGGCTACTTCGTGTTGCTGTTCAGCACCTTGGGCTATTTCTTCCCGGTCTTTGGCGAGGGCAATACCCCGACGGCAGTGATCGCTGCGTCAGTGCTGTTATGGGCCGTGCATTTCCTGGTGCTGCGCGGGATCAAGGAAGCGGCGTTCATCAACCTGGTGACCACCGTCGCCAAGGTGGTGCCGCTGCTGCTGTTCGTGCTCATCGCCCTGTTCGCGTTCAAGCTGGACATCTTCACCGCTGACATCTGGGGCGTGAAAAACCCGGACCTGGGCAGTGTGATGAACCAGGTGCGCAACATGATGCTGGTCACCGTGTGGGTGTTTATCGGCATCGAAGGCGCGAGCATCTTCTCGTCCCGTGCCGAGAAACGCAGTGACGTGGGCAAGGCCACCGTGATCGGCTTTATCACTGTGCTGCTGTTCCTGATGCTGGTGAACGTGCTGTCCCTGGGGATCATGACCCAGCCGGAACTGGCCAAACTGCAAAACCCGTCGATGGCCGCCGTGCTGGAGCATGTGGTGGGCCACTGGGGCGCGGTGCTGATCAGCGTGGGCTTGATCATCTCCCTGCTCGGCGCGCTGCTGTCCTGGGTGCTGCTGTGTGCGGAGATCATGTTCGCCGCCGCCAAGGACCACACCATGCCGGAGTTCCTGCGCAAGGAAAACGCCAACCATGTGCCGGTCAACGCCCTGTGGCTGACCAACGCAATGGTGCAGATATTCCTGGTGATCACGCTGTTTTCCGCCAGCACCTACCTGTCACTGATCTACCTCGCCACCTCGATGATCCTGGTGCCTTACCTGTGGTCGGCGGCCTACGCCCTGCTGCTGGCGGTGCGCGGCGAGACCTACGAGAACGCCCTCAAAGAGCGCAGAAAGGACCTGTTCATCGGCGCTATCGCCCTGATCTATGCGATCTGGCTGCTCTACGCCGGCGGCACCAAATACCTGCTGCTCTCCGCCCTGCTCTATGCCCCTGGCGCGATCCTGTTCGCCAAAGCCAAGCGTGAACTGGGCAAACCGATTTTCACCCCCGTCGAGAAGCTGATTTTCGCCGCAGTGGTCATTGGCGCCCTGGTGGCGGCCTATGGGCTCTACGACGGCTTCCTGACCCTGTAATTGTTGTTCACTGGAGGATCTGTAATGACCACGGAAAAAGTGAAGTACGGCGTACATTCCGAAGCCGGCAAACTGCGCAAAGTCATGGTGTGCTCCCCAGGTTTGGCCCACCAGCGGCTGACCCCCAACAACTGCGACGAGCTGCTGTTCGATGACGTGCTGTGGGTGGCCCAGGCCAAGCGCGACCACTTCGACTTCGTGACCAAGATGCGCGAGCGGGACATTGATGTGCTGGAAATGCACAACCTGCTCACCGACATCGTCGCCAACCCCGAAGCGCTGGACTGGATTCTGGAACGCAAGATCACCGCCAACACCGTAGGCCTGGGCCTGGTCGATGAAGTCGGTTCGTGGCTGCGCAGCCTGGAGCCGCGCAAAATCAGCGAGTACCTGATTGGCGGCGTATCGGCCGACGACCTGCCGAGCAGCTTCGGTGGCAAGACCATCGAGATGTTCCGCGATTTTCTCGGCCATGCCAGTTTCATCTTGCCGCCACTGCCCAACACCCAGTTCACCCGCGACACCACTTGCTGGATCTACGGCGGCGTGACGCTCAACCCGATGTACTGGCCGGCGCGCCGCCAGGAAACCCTGCTGACCAGCGCCATCTATAAATTCCACCCTGAGTTCACCAACGCGGACTTCCAGATCTGGTACGGCGACCCCGATCAGGAACATGGCGCCGCGACGCTGGAAGGCGGCGACGTGATGCCGATTGGCAACGGCGTGGTGTTGATCGGCATGGGTGAGCGTTCGTCCCACCAGGCCATTGGCCAACTGGCGCGCAACCTGTTCCAGAACAAAGCCGTGGAGCGCGTCATCGTGGCCGGCCTGCCCAAATCCCGCGCCGCGATGCACCTGGACACCGTGTTCAGCTTCTGCGACCGCGACCTGGTCACCGTCTTCCCCGAAGTGGTCAACCAGATCGTGCCTTTCACCCTGCGTCCTGACGAGAGCAAGCCCCACGGCATCGACATTCAGCGCGAGAAAACCAACTTCCTCGAAACCGTGGCCGCAGCGCTCAACCTCAAGGCCCTGCGCGTGGTCGAGACCGGCGGCAACAGCTTCGCCGCCGAACGCGAGCAATGGGATGACGGCAACAACGTGGTGGCCGTGGAACCGGGCGTGGTGATTGGCTACGACCGCAATACCTACACCAACACCCTGCTGCGCAAGGCCGGTGTGGAAGTGATCACCATCAGCGCCGGTGAACTCGGCCGAGGCCGTGGCGGCGGCCACTGCATGACCTGCCCGATCATCCGCGACCCTATCGACTATTAAGGAGATTTCATCATGGCTTTCAATATGCGCAACCGCAGCCTGCTGTCGCTGATGCACCACACCACTCGCGAGCTGCATTATCTGCTGGACCTGTCCCGCGACCTCAAACGCGCCAAATACACCGGCACCGAGCGTCCGCACCTGCAGGGCAAGAACATCGCACTGATCTTCGAAAAAACCTCCACCCGCACTCGCTGTGCCTTCGAAGTCGCGGCCCATGACCAGGGCGCCCACGTCACCTATATCGACCCGGTGTCGTCGCAGATCGGCCACAAAGAAAGCATGAAAGACACCGCCCGCGTACTGGGCCGGATGTTCGATGCCATTGAATACCGTGGCTTTGAGCAGGAAATCGTCGAAGAGCTGGCCAAGTTCGCCGGTGTGCCGGTGTTCAACGGCCTCACCGCCGAATTCCACCCGACCCAGATGATCGCCGACACCCTGACCATGCGCGAACACAGCGACAAGCCGCTGCATGACATCAGCTACGCCTACCTCGGGGACGCCCGCTACAACATGGGCAACTCGCTGCTGATGATCGGCGCCAAGCTGGGCATGGACGTGCGCATCGGCGCGCCCAAAGCGCTGTGGCCCCATGAAGATTTCATCAAGCAATGCCAGGCCTTTGCCGAGGAAAGCGGCGCACGCATCACCATCACCGAAGACCCGAAAGAAGCCGTGAAAGGTGTGGATTTCATCCACACCGATATCTGGGTGTCCATGGGCGAACCGGTGGAAGCGTGGGACGAGCGCATCGAGCAACTGCTGCCGTACCAGGTCAACGCCAAGATGATGAAAGCCTCGGGCAACCCTCGGGTGAAATTCATGCATTGCCTGCCGGCGTTCCACAACAGTGAAACCAAGGTCGGCAAGGACATCGCGGCGCGCTATCCGCACCTGGCCAATGGCGTGGAAGTGACCGAAGAGGTGTTCGAGTCGCCGGCCAATATCGCCTTCGAGCAGGCGGAAAACCGCATGCATACCATCAAGGCGATTCTGGTGTCGGCGTTGGCGGATATCTAACCCCACTCTGATCGTTCCCACGCTCCGCGTGGGAATGCAGCCAGTGGCGCTCTGCGCCACAAGAGCGGACGCAGAGCGTCCGGTGAGGCATTCCCACGCAGAGCGTGGGAACGATCATTCTAGAAGGACATTCTGTATGCGCATCGTCGTAGCCCTGGGCGGCAACGCCCTCCTGCGTCGTGGTGAACCCATGACCGCAGACAATCAACGGGCCAACATCCATATCGCCACCGAACAGATCGCCAAGATCCACCCCGGCAACGAGTTGGTGATCGCCCACGGCAATGGCCCGCAAGTGGGCCTGCTGTCATTGCAGGCAGCGGCCTACACCAGCGTCTCGCCTTACCCGCTGGACGTGCTGGGCGCTGAGACAGAGGGCATGATCGGCTACATCATTGAACAGGAACTGGGCAACCTGCTGGACTTTGAAGTGCCGTTCGCCACCCTGCTCACCCAGGTCGAAGTGGACGCCAAGGACCCGGCCTTCCAGAACCCTACCAAGCCCATCGGCCCGGTGTATGCCAAAGCCGAAGCCGAGAAACTCGCCGCCGAGAAAGGTTGGGCCATCGCGCCCGATGGCGACAAATACCGCCGCGTGGTCGCCAGCCCGCGCCCCAAACGCATCTTTGAAATTCGCCCGATCAAATGGCTGCTGGAGAAAAAAGCCATCGTGATCTGCGCCGGTGGCGGCGGCATCCCGACGATGTATGGCGAAGACGGCAAGCTGCGCGGCATTGAAGCCGTGATCGACAAAGACCTGTGTTCCTCCTTGCTGGCCACGCAACTGGAGGCCGATTTGCTGGTGATCGCCACCGACGTCAACGCCGCCTTTATCGACTTCGGCAAGCCCACCCAGAAGGCCATCGGCCAGGCCCACCCCGACGACATGGAAAAACTCGGCTTCGCCGCCGGCTCCATGGGGCCCAAGGTCCAGGCCGCCTGCGAGTTCGCCCGCCAGACTGGCAAAACTGCGGTGATCGGTTCACTCTCGGACATCGAAGCCATCGTCCAGGGCAGCGCCGGCACGCGCATCAGCACGGCCAAACCTGGCATCACCTACCTGTGAAGTTGAGGAGAAACGCCTATGGCTATCTTTGAACCCGGTCACCTGCATATCGAGCGACACGCGCTGAACGAGCATGACTACAGCTATAACCTGTGCATCGACTATGAAGTCAGCCAGGACCCAAAGGAAGGCAAGGGAATGCTCTTCAAACTGCACGGTTCGGTGCAGGGCAAGGACCTCCAGGAAGAGTTCTTCCTGCCCAAGGATCAGGCGTACGACTTTGCCCGGCACGCGATGAACATCGCGCAGAAATACGGCATGCCGAAGATGGCCGTGTTGAATGGGTCGATGCACAAGCAGTACGACCTGATGTTTGAAGATGTGCGGCATCAACTGGATGTGAAATCCGGCGACCCGGTCAAACCCGAACACCTGGAATAAAAACACCGCAAATCCCCTGTGGGAGCGGGCTTGCTCGCGAATGCGGTGGAACAGTCAATAATCAGCTGACTGACCCACCGCATTCGCGAGCAAGCCCGCTCCCACATTTTGATCTCCACTCGCTCCAAGGCATACTTGCCGCCTCTGCTCATCAGAATTGCCAATCGCCCCATGCGTATCCACGTCAGCTTCATCGACCGCGTCGGCATCACCCAGGAAGTCCTGGCCTTGCTCGGTGGGCGCAATCTCAATCTGGATGCGGTGGAAATGGTGCCGCCCAATGTCTATATCGATGCGCCGACCCTCAGCGCCGAGGTGCTTGAAGAGCTGCGCGATGCGTTGTTCAGCGTGCACGGCGTGCAGGCGGTAAAGGTCGTCGACATCCTTCCGGGCCAGCGTCGCCACTTGCAACTCGACGCCCTGCTGGCGGCCATGACCGACCCGGTGCTGGCCCTGGACAGTGCAGGCAAGATCCTGCTGGCCAATCCGGCGCTGATCGCCTTGTACGGGCGTGAACCGGCCGGTGAGAGCATCGCCGAGCTGTTCGATGATCCGGCCTTGCTGGAAACCTTGCTGGACCAGGGCTTTCGATTGCCGTTGCGCGAGATCAGCGTCAACGGCCAGACCTTGCTGCTGGGCGCCACGCCGATCACCGACGCTGGCGCCCTGCTTACCCTCTACCAGCCCAACCGCATCGGCGAACAACTGTCGGCGCTGCACCATGACCATGCCGAAGGGTTTGATGCGCTGCTGGGCGAGTCCCCGGCGATCCGCACGCTCAAGGCTCGGGCGCAACGGGTGGCGGCGCTGGATGCACCGCTGCTGATCCAGGGCGAAACCGGCACCGGCAAAGAGCTGGTGGCCCGCGCCTGCCACGCCATCAGCACGCGCCACAGTGCGCCGTTTCTGGCACTGAACTGCGCGGCGTTGCCGGAAAACCTCGCCGAAAGCGAATTGTTTGGCTATGCGCCTGGCGCCTTTACCGGCGCGCAACGCGGTGGCAAACCGGGGCTGATGGAGCTGGCCAACCAGGGCACGGTATTCCTCGATGAGATCGGTGAAATGTCGCCGTACCTGCAAGCCAAACTGCTGCGCTTTCTCAACGACGGCAGCTTTCGCCGCGTGGGTGGCGACCGCGAAGTGAAGGTCAATGTGCGCATCCTCAGCGCCACCCACCGCGACCTGGAAAAGATGGTCAGCGAAGGCACCTTTCGCGAAGATCTGTTTTACCGCCTCAACGTGCTCAACGTCGCCGTGCCGCCTTTGCGTGAACGCGGCCAGGACATCCTGCTGCTGGCGCGCTACTTCATGCAGCAAGCCTGCGCGCAGATCCAGCGCCCGGTCTGCCGCCTGGCCCCGGGTACCTATCCAGCCCTGCTGGGTAACCACTGGCCGGGCAACGTGCGGCAGTTGCAAAACGTGATCTTCCGCGCTGCCGCCATCTGCGAAAGCAGCCTGGTGGACATCGGCGACCTGGACATCGCCGGCACCTCCGTGGCGCGCCAGAGCGATGGTGAAGTCGACAGCCTGGAACAGGCCGTGGAAGATTTCGAGCGCAGCCTGCTGGAAAGCCTCTACAGCCGCTACCCCTCGACCCGCCAACTGGCCAGCCGGCTGCAAACCTCCCACACGGCTATCGCCCATCGCCTGCGCAAATACGGCATTCCCAACAAACCCTGACGGAATAAACGCGGTTCAACTGTAGGAGCTGGCTTGCCTGCGATAGCGTTGGGTCATCCAACGCCTTAGTGACGGGTAGACCGCTATCGCAGGCAAGCCAGCTCCCATAGAGACCGCATTACAGATTTGGTCTGAGAACGACATTCCGTGTACTGAAAGCGCTACAGCGTAACGATATCGCTACAACCCTGTTTTTTGCGCGCCATGCAAGGCTTTGATCCACATAGGCTTTTTTTCACGCACTCGACTGTAGCGAAAACGCTACAGCACATTCGATTAAGCCTCTGGCGGAATTTATTAACTCTTTGATCTATAACGACTTAATAACGTTGGCCGCGATATTGCTAAGCAACTCCTCATTATTCCAATCCCGTCCACCAGACGATTCTGGCCCTGAGGAGTTTCCATGAGCGAGTTGCGTTTCACTGAAGATCACGAATGGCTGCGCGCCGAAGCCGATGGCAGCGTCACCGTGGGTATCACCGCTTTTGCGCAGAACGCGCTGGGTGATGTGGTTTTCGTGCAACTGCCAGAGTTGCAGGCTTATACCAAGGGCGCCGAAGCCTCCACCGTGGAGTCGGTCAAGGCCGCCAGTGGTGTGTACATGCCGTTGGACGGTGAAGTCCTCGAAGTCAACGACAAGCTCGATGGCAGCCCGGAACTGGTCAACGAAGACCCGATGGGCGAAGGCTGGTTCTTCCGCTTTAAACCCGCCGATGCCGATGCAGTGGCTAAGCTGTTGGATCAGGATGCGTACGACCGTCTGATCAAAGCCAACGCTGAAGCTTGAGGAGCGCGCCATGACCGTTAATCTGACCACCGCCAACGAATTCATCGCCCGCCACATCGGCCCGCGCCAGGAAGATGAGCAGCAAATGCTCGCCAGCCTGGGGTTTGATTCCCTCGAAGCCCTGAGCGCCAGCGTGATCCCGGAAAGCATCAAGGGCACCAGCGTGCTCGGCCTGGAAGACGGCTTGAGCGAAGCCGAGGCCCTGGCCAAGATCAAGGCCATCGCCAGCCAGAACCAACTGTTCAAGACCTACATCGGCCAGGGCTATTACAACTGCCACACGCCGTCGCCGATCCTGCGCAACCTGCTGGAAAACCCGGCCTGGTACACCGCCTACACGCCGTATCAACCCGAGATTTCCCAAGGCCGCCTGGAAGCCCTGCTGAATTTCCAGACCCTGATCAGCGACCTCACCGGCCTGCCGATTGCCAACGCCTCCCTGCTTGACGAAGCCACCGCCGCTGCTGAAGCCATGACCTTCTGCAAGCGCCTGAGCAAGAACAAAGGCAGCCACGCGTTCTTCGCGTCGGTGCACAGCCACCCGCAAACCCTCGACGTATTGCGCACCCGTGCTGAACCTTTGGGCATCGATGTGGTGGTCGGCGATGAGCGTGAACTGACCGACGTCAGCGCGTTCTTCGGCGCCCTGCTGCAATACCCGGCCAGTAACGGCGATGTATTCGATTACCGCGAGCTGACCGAGCGCTTCCACGCCGCCAACGCCCTGGTCGCCGTAGCCGCCGACCTGATGGCCCTGACCCTGCTGACGCCGCCGGGTGAATTCGGCGCCGACGTCGCCATTGGCAGCGCACAGCGCTTTGGCGTGCCACTGGGCTTCGGTGGCCCGCACGCGGCGTACTTCTCCACCAAGGATGCGTTCAAGCGCGACATGCCAGGCCGTCTGGTCGGTGTTTCCGTCGACCGCTTCGGCAAGCCGGCCCTGCGCCTGGCCATGCAGACCCGCGAGCAACATATCCGCCGCGAGAAAGCCACCAGCAACATCTGCACTGCCCAAGTGCTGCTGGCCAACATCGCCAGCATGTACGCCGTGTACCACGGCCCCAAAGGCCTGATCCAGATCGCCCAGCGCATTCACCAGCTGACCGCGATCCTGGCCAAGGGCTTGACGGCCCTGGGCCAGAACGTCGAGCAGGCACACTTCTTCGACACCCTGACCCTCAACACCGGCGCCCACACCGCCGCCCTGCACGACAAGGCCCGCGCCCAGCGCATCAACCTGCGCGTGGTGGATGGCGAGCGCGTTGGCCTGTCGGTCGACGAAACCACCACCCAGGCCGATATCGAGGCCTTGTGGGCCATCTTCGCGGACGGCAAAACCCTGCCAGCCTTTGCCGCCACCGACGGCACCCTGCCGAGCGCGTTGCTGCGCCAGTCGCCGATCCTCAGCCACCCGGTGTTCAACCGTTATCACTCGGAAACCGAGCTGATGCGCTACCTGCGCAAGCTGGCCGACAAGGACCTGGCCCTGGACCGCACCATGATCCCGCTGGGTTCGTGCACCATGAAGCTCAACGCCGCCAGCGAAATGATCCCGGTGACCTGGGCCGAATTCGGTGCCCTGCACCCATTCGCCCCCGCCGCGCAAAGCGCCGGCTACCAGCAACTGACCAGCGAACTGGAAGCCATGCTCTGCGCGGCCACCGGTTACGACGCGGTCTCCCTGCAACCCAACGCCGGTTCCCAGGGTGAGTACGCCGGCCTCTTGGCCATCCGTGCCTATCACCAGAGCCGTGGCGAAGCACGTCGCGACATCTGCCTGATCCCGTCGTCAGCCCACGGCACCAACCCTGCCACCGCCAACATGGCCGGCATGCGCGTGGTGGTCACCGCTTGCGACGCGCGCGGCAACGTCGACATCGAAGACCTGCGCGCCAAGGCCATCGAGCACCGCGAGCACCTCGCTGCGCTGATGATCACTTATCCGTCCACCCACGGCGTGTTCGAGGAAGGTATCCGCGAAATTTGCGGGATCATTCACGACAACGGCGGCCAGGTGTACATCGACGGCGCCAACATGAACGCGATGGTTGGCCTGTGCGCACCGGGCAAGTTCGGCGGCGACGTGTCCCACCTGAACCTGCACAAGACCTTCTGCATTCCCCACGGCGGTGGCGGCCCGGGCGTTGGCCCGATTGGCGTCAAGTCGCACCTCACGCCATTTCTGCCCGGCCACGCGGCCATGGAACGCAAGGAGGGCGCGGTGTGCGCCGCGCCGTTCGGCAGCGCGAGCATTTTGCCGATCACCTGGATGTACATCAGCATGATGGGCGGCGCCGGCCTCAAGCGCGCGTCGCAGTTGGCGATCCTGAATGCCAACTACATTTCCCGCCGCCTGGAAGAGCACTACCCCGTGCTGTACACCGGCAGCAATGGCCTGGTAGCCCACGAATGCATCCTGGACCTGCGCCCGTTGAAAGACAGCAGCGGCATCAGCGTGGACGACGTGGCCAAGCGCCTGATCGATTTTGGTTTCCATGCACCGACCATGTCGTTCCCGGTGGCCGGCACCTTGATGATCGAGCCGACCGAAAGTGAATCCAAGGAAGAGCTGGACCGCTTCTGCGACGCCATGATCGCCATCCGCGAAGAGATTCGCGCAGTGGAAAACGGCACTCTGGACAAGGACGACAACCCGCTCAAGAACGCGCCGCACACCGCCGCTGAACTGGTGGGCGAATGGAGCCACCCATACAGCCGTGAACAAGCGGTGTACCCGGTGGCTTCATTGATCGAAGGCAAGTACTGGCCGCCGGTGGGTCGGGTCGACAACGTGTTTGGTGATCGCAACCTGGTGTGTGCGTGCCCGTCGATCGAGAGCTACGCATAACCTGAGGATGCACCCGGTCAAAAATGTGGGAGCGGGCTTGCTCGCGAATGCGGTCTTTCAGATGTTGATTATTTGACTGACCCACCGCTTTCGCGAGCAAGCCCGCTCCCACATTTGACCGAGTCGGCTTTCAGAAAATAATAAGAAACCGGAGAACAACCATGTCCCTTAGCGTGTTCGACCTGTTCAAGATTGGCATCGGCCCCTCCAGTTCCCACACCGTCGGCCCGATGCGTGCCGCCGCTCGATTCGTCGAGGGGCTCAAGCGTGACAACCTGCTCAACGCCACCTGCGGCATCAAGGTGGAACTCTATGGATCGCTGGGCGCCACCGGCAAAGGCCACGGCAGCGACAAGGCTGTGTTGCTGGGCCTGGAAGGCGAACATCCGGACACCGTGAATACCGAAACCGTGGCTGCACGCCTGGCGCAGATGCGCAGTGACGGGCGCCTCAACCTGCTCGGCGAACACAGCATTGCGTTCAACGAGAAAGAACACCTGGCGATGATTCGCAAGCCCCTTGCCTATCACCCCAACGGCATGATCTTTCGTGCCTTTGACGCCGCCGGCATTCAGACCCGTAGCCGCGAGTACTACTCGGTCGGTGGCGGTTTCGTGGTGGATGAAGACGCGGCGGGCGCCGACCGTATCGTCGAAGACGCCACACCCCTGACCTTCCCGTTCAAACACGCCAAGGACTTGCTCGGCCATTGCGCCACCTATGGCCTGTCTATCAGCCAGGTGATGCTGACCAATGAAAGTGCCTGGCGCCCGGAAGCCGAAACCCGCAGCGGGTTGTTGAAGATCTGGCAGGTCATGCAGGACTGCGTCGATGCCGGCTGTCGCAACGAAGGTATCTTGCCCGGAGGCTTGAAGGTCAAGCGCCGGGCGGCGGCCTTGCATCGGCAGTTGTGCAAGAACCCGGAGTCGGCGCTGCGCGACCCGCTGTCGGTGCTCGATTGGGTCAACCTGTATGCGCTGGCAGTCAACGAAGAAAACGCCAATGGCGGGCGCGTGGTCACTGCGCCCACCAATGGCGCGGCTGGGATCATTCCCGCCGTGCTGCACTACTACATGCGCTTCATCCCCGGCGCGAACGAAGACGGTGTGGTGCGCTTTTTGCTCACCGCGGCCGCCATCGGCATTTTGTACAAGGAAAATGCTTCGATCTCAGGCGCCGAAGTCGGTTGCCAGGGCGAAGTCGGCGTGGCCTGTTCCATGGCCGCAGGCGCACTCTGTGAAGTGCTGGGCGGCAGCGTGTCCCAAGTGGAAAACGCCGCCGAGATCGGCATGGAACACAACCTCGGCCTGACCTGCGACCCCATTGGCGGGCTGGTGCAGGTGCCGTGCATCGAGCGCAATGCCATGGGCTCGGTGAAGGCGATCAATGCGGTGCGCATGGCCCTGCGTGGCGACGGCCAGCACTTTGTGTCCCTCGACAAGGTCATCCGCACCATGCGCCAGACCGGCGCCGACATGAAAAGCAAATACAAGGAAACCGCCCGTGGCGGTTTGGCGGTCAACATTATCGAGTGCTGACGCCCACAAGCGCGTCGGCACGTTTTTCAGGAGCTGAATATGTCCACCGAAACCCTGTTGAAAACTCCTCTGCACGCCTTGCACCTCGAACTCGGCGCGCGCATGGTGCCCTTCGCTGGCTACGACATGCCGGTGCAGTATCCATTGGGCGTGATGAAGGAACACCTGCATACCCGTGAACAGGCCGGGTTGTTCGATGTTTCCCACATGGGCCAGATCCGCCTCACCGGCGCGAATGCCGCCAAGGCCCTGGAGACCCTGGTGCCCGTCGATATCATCGACCTGCCAGTGGGTATGCAGCGCTATGCGATGTTCACCAACGAGCAAGGCGGCATCCTCGACGACCTGATGGTCGCCAACCTGGGCAACGACGAATTGTTCCTGGTGGTCAACGCCGCCTGCAAGGACCAGGACCTGGCGCACCTGCGTACACATATCGGCGACCAATGCACCATCGAACCGCTGTTCGAAGAACGCGCCCTGCTCGCCCTGCAAGGCCCGGCGGCAGTGAAAGTATTGGCGCGCCTGGCCCCTGAAGTCACCCAGATGACCTTCATGCAATTTGCCACCCTGCGTTTGCTGGGCGTGGAGTGCTACGTCAGCCGCTCCGGCTACACCGGTGAAGACGGCTTTGAAATCTCCGTGCCGGCGGCCAATGCCGAGAGCCTGGCCCGCAGCCTGCTGGCCGAAACCGAAGTGCAGGCCATCGGCCTGGGCGCCCGTGATTCGCTACGCCTGGAAGCCGGCCTGTGCCTGTACGGCCACGACATGAATACCGACACCACGCCAATCGAAGCCAGCCTGTTGTGGGCGATTTCCAAGGCTCGGCGTGCCGATGGCGCACGGGCCGGCGGCTTCCCTGGCGCCGACCGCATCTTCACCCAACAGCAAACCGGTGTGGCGCGCAAACGCGTAGGCCTGCTGCCGCAGGAGCGTACCCCGGTGCGTGAAGGCGCTGAAATTGTCGATGCACAGGGTACGGTTATCGGCAGCGTGTGCAGCGGAGGCTTTGGCCCAACCTTGGGCGGTCCGCTGGCGATGGGTTACCTGGACAGCGCATTTGTCGCATTGGATACCGAAGTTAGCGCAATGGTACGTGGGAAAAAGGTGCCACTGCGTGTAAGTAAAATGCCATTCGTTCCGCAACGTTACTACCGTGGCTGATTGACTGTTTCTATAAGTAACGCGGTTGCGTTAATGCGCACTGAACTGTAACGCAACCGCCATAAAACAGTGCATTCACGATAGGCTTTTTATAGCTGACGCCCTATAACAAGTGAATAACTCTATCGAATAAGCCGGTATCAGAACATTCAACAAAGTGTCATGAGACCCAATAAAACAAGGGCCTGCACAAGGGCTTGTTTTTTTCATATTAGTTGGCGTAGAGTTTGCCCACTGTGTTTGCATGGGTCGCTTGGAACCTGGACCTGGGCAGTAGCTCAAGTAGTTTGCTACAACCCGTTCGACGTCTCTTACTTTCCTGCAACCCAGCCCAGTACTCTTTCGTGTGAAAGGGGCTGTCATTAATTTTTAGCGTCAAAGGAAAGAAGAAAATGTCGGATAAAGGTGGACGTCAGAGCGGTACCGTCAAGTGGTTCAACGACGAGAAAGGGTTTGGTTTTATCACTCCTGAAAGCGGCCCGGATCTGTTCGTGCATTTCCGCGCTATCCAGGGCAACGGTTTCAAGAGCCTGAAGGAAGGCCAGAAGGTCACCTTCGTTTCAGTACAAGGCCAAAAAGGCCTGCAGGCTGACGAAGTACAAGCAGAAGGCTGATCCTTGCTGCGACAAAAAGCCCCTGATATGACATCAGGGGCTTTTTTATGGGCGCCATTGCGTAAACTGCGTGCTTTCTCCAGAGAGCCCTGCCATGTCCAAACCCCTGTTGAGCCCCCAGGGCGAATTCCCCGCCGTTGGCCTGGGCCGTCGCCTGGCAGCGATGTTCTACGATTTCCTGCTGTGCACCGCCCTGCTGATCGTCACCGCGTTTATCTACAAGCTGGTGTGGATCGCCTTCGTGGGCGAAGCGAAGATGCGCACGCTCACCGAGTCCGGCGCGCTGGACGGTGACCCGTTGCTGTCGACTCTGCTGCTGTTCGTGCTGTTCGGGTTTTTCGCCAAGTTCTGGACCCATTCGGGGCAAACCCTGGGCATGCAGGTGTGGGGGGTGCGCGTGCAGAACGCTGACGGGTCGCGGATCAGCCTGTGGCAGGCACTGTTGCGTTTTGTGGTGTCGATTGCGTCATGGCTGTGCGTGGGGTTGGGGTTTATCTGGTCGTTGTTCGATAAACACAAACGCAGCTGGCATGACATCTATTCGGATACGCAGTTGGTGCGAATCCCGAAGCAAAAGAAGTAACTCAAGCGCATCACAGATCAACTGTGGGAGCTGGCTCCCACATTTTGATTTGTCTCAGCCTGAGGATCAGGCGTTGCCGGCCAGTTTCAACCGTGCTGCCTGGGTAAAGTCGAGCATGCGCTTGAGCGGCCGTACCGCCTGCGGAATCACCGCCGGTTCCACGAAGATCTCATTACTGCCCTCGCGCAGGCATTGCAACGTGCGCTCCAGCGTATTCATCGCCATCCACGGGCAGTGCGCGCAACTGCGGCAGGCTGCACCGTTACCGGCGGTAGGCGCTTCGACGAAGACTTTGTCCGGGCACAGCTGCTGCATCTTGTAGAAGATGCCGCGGTCGGTGGCGACGATAAAGGTTTTGTTCGGCAAGCGTTGCGCTGCGGCGATCAGCTGGCTGGTGGAACCCACCGCGTCCGCCAGTTCGATCACCGAAGTCGGTGACTCCGGGTGCACCAGGATCGCTGCATCCGGGTAGAGCGCCTTCATGTCTTCGAGCTGCTTGGACTTGAACTCTTCGTGGACGATGCAGGCACCGTCCCACAGCAGCATGTCGGCACCGGTCTGGCGCTGGATGTAGGTGCCCAGGTGTTTGTCCGGGCCCCAGATAATGGTCTCGCCGTTGTCCATCAGGCTTTCGACGATTTCCAGCGCGCAGCTGGAGGTCACCACCCAATCCGCCCGGGCTTTGACCGCCGCCGAGGTGTTGGCGTACACCACCACGGTGCGCTCGGGGTGTTGATCGCAGAACGCGGAAAACTCATCCACCGGGCAACCCAGGTCCAGGGAGCAGGTGGCTTCCAGGGTCGGCATCAGGATGCGTTTTTCAGGCGTGAGGATCTTGGCGGTCTCCCCCATGAAACGCACGCCAGCCACCAGTACGGTCTTGGCAGGGTGGGCGGCACCGAAGCGCGCCATCTCCAGGGAGTCGGAAACACAGCCACCGGTTTCTTCGGCCAGGGCCTGAATCACCGGGTCGCAATAAAAGTGGGCAACCAACACCGCGTCCTGAGCCTTGAGCTCGGCGGCAATGGCGGTTCGCAGGCTCGCCTCTTCAGCAGCGCTGAGCACCTTGGGCTGCTTGGCGTCGAGGTGGGCTTGAACCAGTAGGCGTTCGGAAATGTGCGTCATGTTCGCAAGACCTGCAGGCGCAGTAGCGCGAAAGTCGAGTGTACCACCGGCTCCGGAGCCCTTCGGGCGCCGCCGGACGAAGTGTTTTTGTTCATCAAGCACGGGTAAAGCTTAAAGCTGCGCAAGGCTACAGAATATCCAATGGATTCAAAAGCCTAATCTGGTGACCCGGCCAAGTGCCCGATCCCTGGCCGCGACACGCCGATTAGGCGATGCCTGCACAACAATCAAAACCGCCCCTTTCCCTCCCACACGCCTGAAAAATCAGGAATATCAGGCCCCCACACCCTGACGCGCCCTAATTTTGTGCATTTAAGCACTGAATTACGCGATTTTTCTTACGTCTTGTGTAATAAATCCTACAGCGATGTAACAAACCGTCGACCACTCACTCAAGTAGGGCAACTACCGCTGAGTTCAACGCTGGCTCAAACGGTATGGATCGTGTGTATTTCTACGTTAAGGATGTCGAGTGCCAAATCAGCTCTCAACCGGACACTTGTGTTGTATCCGTAATCTGGGTATCGCCCTGCTCTGCCTGTGGGCGCTGCCCGTGGCTGGCGCCGAGGTGCCGCAGCCAGGCCAGGAAGCCCTGCGCTTGCAGCAACAACAGCAACGCGACCTGCAGCAATTACACCTGGAGCAGCGCCAACGCCAGATGCAACGCGGCAGCTTCGGTACACCAGCGGCCATACCCGCCTTGCCCACGGACATCGCCAGGGATGAACACTGCTGGCCCTTGAGCGGTACGCGCCTGGCCGGGGTCACGCTGTTCAGCCGTGCCGAGTTGGACAAACACATCGAGCCCTACGTGGCGCCTTGCATGGGCGTCACCCAGATCAACCGCCTGCTGGCCGAGATCACCCGGCTGTATGTCGAGGCCGGTTATATCGCCAGCCGCCCCTACCTGATCAGTGCACCCACCGCCGGGCAGCCGCTGGATATTCACGTCGAAGAAGGCTACCTGGAGACCATCGAGCTGGCCGACCAGAGCCTGCCGGTGTCATTGGGCGGGGCATTCCCCGGCATGCTCGGCAAACCACTGAACCTGCGAGACCTGGAACAGGGCCTGGACCAGCTCAACCGCCTACGCTCGGTCGACCTCACCGCCGACATCGCCCCAGGCAGCACAGCGGGCGCCTCGCGCATCATCCTGCGCACGCGCAGCAGCGCCTCGCGCTGGGCCCTGGGCCTGGGGGTGGATAACCTCGGCAGCGCCGGCACCGGGCGGGATCGCAATGCAATCAACTTGAGCCTGGACAGCCCGCTGCAAATCAACGACTCGCTCAACCTGAGCTTCAGCGACACGCTCAACCATGGGCCGCGCTACAGCCGCAGCCACAGCCTGTTCTACTCGATCCCCTACGGTTACTGGACCTACAGCCTGTTCGCCAGCCATGCCGAATACCGCTCGCCGTTCAAGCTCAGCCGTGCCACGTTCTACAACAGTGGCCGCACCGATCAAGTCAGCCTGCGCAGCGACCGTGTGCTGTGGCGCGACCAGGGCCACCAACTGAGCGCCAACCTGCAACTGGCCTACAAAGACGTCGACAGCTACCTGCAAAAGGTACACCTGGACATCCAGAGCCCGACGCTGACCGTGGCCGAAGCGGGCCTGAACCTGTTCTGGCTCAACAGTGCGGTGTGGAACCTGGACGTCAACTACGCCCAGGGCCTGACCTGGTTCGGCGCCGATCGCGATGCCAGCCAGGTGCAGAAAAACCGGCCCAAGGCGCAGTTTCAAAAGTACCGCGCCAACCTCACCCAATGGCGCAACGGCCAATGGGCAGTGCAGCCGTGGCAGTGGCAAAGCCAGTTATCGGTGCAGTACAGCCCGGATGCATTGCCCGCCATCGAACAACTGCTGATCACCGACGACTCGGCCGTGCGCGGCTACCGCGAAAACAGTACTTCCGGTGCCATTGGCGCGGTATGGCGCAACACTTTGCGCCTGCCGCTCAACACTGACTTGCCGGTGAAGCTCACCCCGCGCCTGGGCCTGGACAACGGCTGGGTCAAGCACGAACACGGTGCCCGGAGCCAACGCCTGAGCGGCGCCAGCGCGGGGCTCAACCTGAGCTGGAAGAACGTGCAGCTCGACGTCGACTACCAACGCAACCTCAACACCCCTACAGGTTTTCGCCAGGAGCCGGAGGTCTGGCTGACGCGCCTTAGCGTGCAGATATGAGCTCACACCCGTTTTTTGCCTGAGTCACCGCCGTACCTGGCCACTCCAGCAGCGTTGCAACGAACAACGCGCGTCGTGGATCAGCCAACACAGAGCGAGATTATTTATGCCGACTACTCCACACAGCTTCCACCTTTCACCCCAGGGCAAACTGCGCTGGGCCATCGCCAGCCTGTTCCTGCTGCCGCAACTCGCGCTCGCCGCAGGCTTGACCGTCGTCGAAGGCCCTGGCGGCACGCCGCAACTGCAAAACCAGGGCGGTGTACCCATCGTCAACATCGTCGCGCCGAACGCCGGTGGCCTGTCCCATAACCAGTTTTTGGACTACAACGTCGACCGCCAGGGCCTGGTGTTGAACAACGCCTTGCAGGCTGGCCAGTCCCAACTCGCCGGGCAGTTGGCAGCCAACCCGCAGTTCCAGGGCCAGGCGGCGAGCGTGATCCTCAATGAAGTGATCAGCCGCAACGCCTCGACCCTCAACGGCGCCCAGGAGATTTTTGGCCAGGCAGCCGATTACGTGCTGGCCAACCCTAACGGCATTTCGGTGAATGGCGGCAGTTTCATCAACACGCCCAATGCCAACCTGGTGGTCGGCCGCCCTGAACTCAACGACGGCAAGCTGCAAGCCTTGAGCACCCGCGATGCCAACGGCCAACTGACAGTGCAAGGCCAGGGCCTGCACAACCGCGAGGGCTCTATCAACCTAATCGCGCCGCGCATCGACAGCGAAGGTCGCCTCAGCGCCCGCGATCAATTGAACCTCACGGTGGGCCGTAATCAGGTCGATTTCGCCAGCGGGCAAGTACGCCAAGTCGACCCGGCCAGCAAGACCCAGGACCAACGCATCGACGCACGCCTGTTCGGCGCCATGCAGGCCGGGCGCATCAACATCATCAGCACCGCCGAGGGCGCCGGTGTGCGTGTGGGCGGTGTGCAGGTGCAAGGCACTGACGGGGTGAAGATCAGTTCGGCCGGCGACCTCGACATCAGCGGCCATGTGCATGCCGACAGCCTCGACGCCACCCGCGCTGGCGTGCACAGCCGCCAGGGCGATGTCGATTTGCACAGTGCCAAGGACTTGAACCTGGCCGCCACCGACGTCAGCGGGCGCAACGTCAAACTCGACGCCAGCCGCAACCTGACCCTCAGCAGCCTGGAAAGCCGCAAGCTCCAGGAAAAGCGTGAGCAGTGGAACAACAGCAACTTCTTGTTCACCTACGAAACCTACGACCGCACCACCACCGACAAAGACTCGCGCCAGCACGGCAACAAGGTCGTGGCGCAACAGGACGCGGCGCTGTCTTCCGGCGCCAACACCGAGATCAAAGCCAGCCATGTGGAAGCGGGCAACACTCTGCGCGTCGACAGCGGTGCCGACCTGCACGTTAACGCCGCCACCGAAACCCATGAAAGCCGCGACCAGGGCAACCATCGCAAACACCTGTGGAAAGCCAACTGGGATAAATCCAGCAGCGAACAACGCAGTATCACCAGCAGCCTCAAGGCCGGAAAGACACTGGAGCTGACCAGCCAACAGAAGCTGCAAGTGCAAGGCGCCGAGCTGAAAACCCCCGGCGATATTCAACTGGCCGCCCGGCACGTAGAAATCACCAGCGCCAGCCGTACCCAGAGCAGCCGCGACAACGCCTACTCCGGCGACCTCACCGGTGGCAGCTTCTTCGGCAAGCAAGGCGACGGTGACCAGGGCAAGACGTCGAACACCGGCAGCAAGGTCAACGCCGACGGCAAGCTGATCGTCAAGGCCGACGACGTGCGCATCAGCGGTAGCCAGGCCCGTGGCGGCAAGCAGGCCAATGTCATCAGCGACAAAGGTTCGCTGGTGATCGACGGCGTGCAGGACAGCTCCCACGACAACCGCTACAACAATGACAGCAAATTCTTCGGCCTCTCCAAGGATGAAAGCCGCAAGAACCTCAAGGACAGCACCGTGGTTGCCAGCGACCTGCGCTCGGACAGCAACCTCAAGCTGCAAAGTGCCAAGGACATCACCGTCAGTGGCTCCCAGGTAGCCGCCGCGGGTGAACTGCAAGCGGATGCCAAGGGCGATATCAAGGTCGTTGCCGCCGAGAACACCACCCACGACACCACTCGCACCCATAGCCGTGGCTTCGATGGCTACGCCAAGGAAACCGAGGGCGTCAGCCGCCAGTACCGTGCGGGGTTGAGCTATGAAGACCAGCAGCAAACCCGCAAGACCGACACCACCCAGCAGCAGGGTTCCAGCCTCAAGGGCGGCAGTGTCGTAGTAAAGGCCGGTGGCGATGTGAGCATCCAGGGTTCGGACCTCAAGGCAACCGCAGGCGATGCCACCCTGAGCGGCAACAACGTCGAGCTGTTGGCCGCCCACGACAAGCGCACCGAAGCCGTCGACACCACCACCACCGGCGGCAGTTTCTACTACACCGGCGGCATTGATCGGGCAGGCAGTGGCGCTCAGTTCAGCCACCAAAGCAGCCAAGACACCACTGAAAAAACCACCGCGCAAACCAGCACCGTGGCCGCGACCGGCAAGCTGACCATCAACGCTGGCAACACCTTCACCAGCGAGGGTGCACAGGCCAAGGCCGGCGCCGAACTGCAGGTCAACGCGGGTCAGATCGACAACCAGGCTGCCCATTCCACCGAGACCAGCACCCACAAGGAAAACGGCTGGACCGCCGATGTTGGCGCCAATGTGGAATACAAAGGCATTACCCGCCCGATCGAAAAAGCCGTCGAGGGCGTGGCCCAGGCCAAGTTCCATCAGCCCGGTTTGCTGGACGCGTTCGAGCAACCCAATGTCGGCCTGGATGTGGAAGTCGGGCACACGAACAAAACCGGCACAACGCAAGACAGCACCGCCGTGGTCAGCCAGTTCAGTGGCGCCGCGGTGCAGGTCAATGCAGCCGGCACGTTGCAGGACGAGGGCACCCAGTACCGCGCCACCGAGGGCGGGCTGAACATCAAGGCCGGCGAGCACCTGGCCACGGCAGCGGCCAACACCCACAGCAGCAGCGAGCAAAGCGTGGACGCCAAGGCTGGCGTGCGGGTCTATACCACCACCGGTGAAGACGTGAACGTGCGCGGCAGCGGCCTGGGCGGCAACAGCGATGTGCGCGAATCCACCAGCACGGCGGTGCTCGGCAGCTATGTGGCCAGCCAAGGCGTGAGCATCGAGGCCAAGGGCGATGCCCGTTATGAAGGCAGCCAGTTCGACGGCGGCCAGGCCGGGGTTAACCTCAAGACCGGCGGTGAGCTGGCGCTCAACCAGGCCACCAACACCCAGAGCAAAAACAGCAGCACGCTGCGCGGCAACGGCTCACTGACGGTGGGCACCGCGCCCGGTGCGAATGGCAGCAACATCAACCTCGGTGCCGGCGTGCAGTTGGATAACAAGCGCCTGGACACTCAGGACAGCCAGGCACAGGTCGCGACCATTCAAGGCAGCGGCCCCGTTCAGTTCAGCAGCGGCGCAGACATGACCCTGCAAGGCACGCAGATCGGCAGCACGGGCGCAAAGGCTGGCGATATCAGCCTCAATGCCGGCGGCAAGCTAAACCTGCAAGCTGCCACCGATAGCCACGTCAGCAACGGCAGCAACCTGGGCGGCGGCCTGACCCTCGGTGCCGGCAAGACCAGCAGCGCCGAAAGCAGCAGCAAGACCGGCAGCCTCAGCGCCAATTTCAACATTGGCAAAGTGGCGGAAAACGACCAGAGCGCCGTCGTCGGGCAGTTGCACAGCAGCGGTAAGGTCAGCCTCGCCAGCGGCGCTGATGCAACCGATGCCATCCACTTACAGGGCACTCAGGTCAGCGCAGCCAGCGTTAGCCTGGATGCGCAAAACGGAGGCATTCTGCAAGAGTCTGCGCAATCGACCCAGGCCCACGGCAACTGGGGCGTCACCCTGGGCGCAGGGGGCAGCGTCGGCAAAACCACCTTGGCCAACGCCGGTGAACATGAGACACCCAAGACCCAGCGCGGCATCAATGCGCGGGCCAAGGTCGATGTGGATCACTTGCAAGGCACTACCCAGCACAACAGCCTGATCACGGCGGGTGACGTCACCCTCAACAGTGCCGGCGATACCCATCTGGCCGGAGCGCGTATCGACGCCGACAAGGTGCAGGGCACGGTGGGCGGCGACCTCGTTGTAGAAAGCCGCAAGGACCAGATCAACAGCACCCAGGTAAATGTCGACGCCAGGCTGGATGTCGAAAAAAACCAGCCGGGGGTGGTGGGTAAGCTGGCCAAAACCACCGGCCCACTGAAGGACAAGGTACAAGCCAAGGCTGAAGGTGCGTTCGACAAGCATCGCGACAAGCTGGAGAACGTCGTCGACAAAGGCACGGGGCACTTGGCGTCGGCCAAGGACAGCGTGGTCAACAGCGCGGTCAATGCCAAGGAACGCCTGGGCGAAAAACTCACCCGCAGCGCCAGCTACGACGTAAACCCAGAGCCCCGCGGCGCCTTCGGCACCCGCGTGGACAAGGCCAAGGCTTACCTGGCAGACAAGACCGACGTCCTGGGCACACGCCTGTCTGGCTTCAAGGATAAGGTCTGGCCAAAAACCAGCGACAGCTACACCGTCAGTGGCAAAGACACCACCGGCAGCAAGGTGGCCAACACCGCCGAAAGCGTGTTGTTCGGCGACAAGAGCGGCAACACCAGCTACACCCCGACCCTGTATCTGGATGTCAGCCATGTGGTCAAGGACAGCGTCACCCAGGCGTCAGGCATTCGCGCAGGCCACGGCGTCAACCTGCTGGTGAAGGGTGATACCCAGCTCACGGGCGCGCGGATCAGTGCGCCCAATGGCAAGGTCGAGTTGGGTGGCTCCAAGGTCACCGCAACCACACTGGCCGGCAGCGACTACCGTGCCGATGTCGGGCTGAACGTTTCGAAGTCACCGGTCAACCTGGCCCTGGGCGCCAAAGACGAACTGACGCAGAAACACGACGACGCCACGCGCAAGGACCAAGCCTTAAATCTGGGCCCGCTGCGAGCGGGTGGGCACAGTGAGAGCCAGGCCTTGCAGGCGGGGATTGATCAGGCCATCAACTAAAGGGTAAAGCCGCCCCACTGTAGGAGCGAGCTTGCTCGCGAAGAACGTTAACGATGACGCTGGCATGCTTGGAGTACGCGGCGCCCTCAGGTTTTTCGCGAGCAAGCTCGCTCCACAGGCACATTCTCAGCGTGCCAGCCGGCGCGCTCAGTTGTACGCTTTTTCTCGGGTCGCTGTAGGTTGGTCCTTATGATCGCGTTCTTACAAACAAAGCACACCCAGAAAGTGGAACCTTTCGCAGACCTCAACCACCCAACAAAAAACTAACCTCATGCGGATATTTTCAAACAAGAGAAAATAAGCTCGACAGACGGACGCACCAGAAAATTCAGCGCTTCCCTTTGGCGTCTATAACCATAAACAGAGGTTAAACAGTGAACCCGTTAAAAGGGTATGGCATGTTAGTGCAGTGCACACACGCCCGCCGAACGACTGCGTTTAAAGCTATATCGTTGATCTCATATAAATAAAGTGACCCAGCAATGAATATATTCTCGCCCGTGCCACAGCCACTCAGCAACTATCCCCATACAACAAATGCTGAACACCGTCGCTCCACTCGGGCAATTGACGATGCACCGCCAGTCGAAAATACACTTGCGGACGCGCCGAGCGCCTCGGAAGATAAAAAGTTGGGGCTGGGACAAAAACCGATCCCTGCGCCCGCCCCCGACCATGAGTTTGATTTCGCCAATGGAGTCATTTATGGCTCTGTCAGCGTTTCCCCTCCCACAGCAAGTTATACGCACCAGGAACAGCTACAGAGGATTGACGCTTACGCCGACCGTGTTGTCACGCAAATCAAGAACATAGAAAGCGGTGAAGAAAAAGAAAGTAATATCAGGTTCCAGAAAACTCGCCCGTTCCTGGAGCCTGCCGGTTATTTCAGCGGCGGGTTATTGGCTGCCGGGTTCGACCCGCATGAAAAAATCACTGTAACCTTCAACAGTTACGTTGGAAAATGGAAGCCGGAAGTCAAGACCAACACCGATACACGCACCTATTTTGCATGGGAAATTGCAGCCGGTGCTCTTAAGCACGATAAACCACCGGGAGGTGGCCTGCTCAACTTCCAAACCATGGAAATCAAGCCGCAAGACCGGAGCAAGATCAACGATCTGGAAGCGCTGGGTGCGAAGCTACAAAATCATTGGCAAGATGATATCGCCTCCACCATGGGCGACGAGACGGGCGCATTGGCGAAGCGCTCGGGAAAAGCCGATGCTTATGTTGTGCTGGGAACTTTGCAAGGCCTGCGTAACGACAAAGATGCGTATAAAATGCTATCGCCTGAAGGCCGATCAGCCGTTGAACGCACGCTAGACAATAAGGGAAATGTCGTCATACCCAACATATACGGTTATCCACTGGCCGGGTATGCGTTTATTCCTTATGTCAACTATCACGGCAATTATGACACCCGCCCCAATCAAGGCCTGATGCTCGACTTGAAGAAAGGCACAGTCAGCGAAATACGCGGAGACGATGATTTTGCTCGTTGGGCCAAAGACAACCGTGATGCCTTAAAAGCCAGCTTTAACGCCGAAGACAGACAAGGCGGAAAGGATGCTCATTGGCCATCAGCGAGCAGTGTGCTCGAAAATTTGATTGAGGGTAATCATGCGCACTATCCGGGACGCAAAAATCTACTCAGCGACAAACAGATTCCGGTTAGAGAGTTATTTAATTACACTCAATCGCGAAAGAAAACCTACCATTTAAAATTTGGAGATCTGAACTCTGGTATTGCCAGCAATTATCAAAAGATCAACGCCAACAATGCCGTGTGGGCCGATCAAACAGAGGTATTTGGTTCCTCGAAGCAAACGTGGAAGGAAGCCAAAGAATTATGGGGGCGCACCTTCGGCTATGTGCCCATCCTTGGAAACGCGGGCAATATTGTCTTCGGTACCCATGATTCCATTTATGGTATGACCGCCGACGATCGTGTTGGCGGCACAGCGGCTGCAGTGATATCGGGCTTGCAGCTGGCACATGAACTCACACCATTTGGAGCTGAGGCTGGGTTGGGCGAAGCACCCTCCGCATCGACTATCGCTGGCAGCGAACATTACGGCTGGAAATACAATGAGCAAAGCAACCGTTTTGATTTCGTGAGGAAAGTAAACGCCGCGAATGACAGCGACGTGTCCTCCGTCGCCAATACCGCACCAAGCGAACCGGATACACCACACGTCAGTGAAGGTGTCCCTCCGACAATCGAAATACCAAACAGTAAGCGCTCACTTCTGACATCCGTAGAGAACTTACCGACCGGCGAAGCGCTTTTTTCCACTGTGGATAAAAACGTAGTACTAAGTGGAGAGCTTAACGAGCTAAATTCCCTTGACGAAAAACTTTATACATTTACCGACTTCAACAAAAACGGCCGTCAAGAACGACTCAACATCCTGGTGCACGGAAGCGTCGACCCGGCTACTGGCATCTCGAAAGTTTCATACAACGGAAAACTCAATACGCCACAAGAGTTACTTCAGACACTTCATGACTCGGGCATTTACCCGGAAACGTTTGACAACGTAAGGCTACTGTCATGTGACTCTGCAAGTGGTGGAGATGCGTCCTTCGCGGCGGAGTTTCAGAAGCTCATAGGGCGCCCTGTCAAGGGCTATAGCGGCACCCTCACCGCCAACCTAGTACCGGAAGATATAAATGCTGCGATTGTAAAAGTAGAAAATATCTATCTGGACACCCTGAAAAAAAATCAGAACACTCCACTGACTGACGCTGATAAGGCATTGGCCAGATCCGAAGCGGAAAAATACGTCTCCCGAGAAATGGCAAAAAACAGAAACTTCAAACCGGCAAAGAAAAACCCCCATTGGAATCCGTTTAAATGGTGGGCTTTTACTTATAAACCCGAGACCTTTCCAAAACCATAAACGGTGGGCACTGTCGGGGAAGGCCCACCCCACTGTAGGAGCGAGCTTGCTCGCGAAAGACGTTAACGATGACGCTGGCATGTTGAGAGTACGCGGCGCCCTCAGGTTTTTCGCGAGCAAGCTCGCTCCTACCTAGGCACATTCTCAGCGTGCCACCCTGCGCGTCATGTCAGTTGAAGAGTGCCTGTACGTTCTTCATCGCGTCATCGGCAAAGCCTTGCAGGAAGGCTTCGAACGCCGGTACGTCTTCCTTGCCGCCCGTGTAGGGCTGACCAATGATGGTCCAGGTCGCCAGGCTCTGGTTCGGGCCTTGTGGCACCACCTCCATCAGCGCCCACAGGTTGCCGATGTTCAGCGAGGTGTAGATCAGTGACCAGGTCATGGTCATGGCTTGGTCGTCATGGCTGTTGAGTTGCTCGATCACCACATTGCCGTCCTTGAACAGCTTTTTGCGTACCGAACGCACGCCCTCGCCCGTCATATCGATATGAGACAAGGCCGGAATAAACTTCGCGAAACCGGCGAAATCTCCGACCACACTCCACACACTGCGAGCTTCGGCATTCACGCTGACGCTGGCGACGACAGGGTTGCCCACCGGGTTACGGACCAGGGTATCGGGTTGTTGCATGAGAGAGCTCCTTTTTTCCGAAGGGCGGATAGTGGGCGCCTACCAAATGCAGTGGGCTGTACAAGTTCAACACCTGCTTGGCGTGGTTATCCGCTCTTGGCTGACTGCCGTAATGCCAAGGCTGCTACCCCGCACACGATCAACGCAATACAGGACACATAAAACGCATCGCTGTAGGCCATCAGGTACGCCTCACGACGCACGGTGTGGATCAAGCCCTCAAGGACCTGCTGTTGAGCGGGTAATAGCTGGTTGAAGATAAAAGCCTCGCTGTCAGCCATGCTGGCGCGCAGGCGCTCCTGAAAGGACGGGGAAAACAGCGTGATCGACTCCCCTACCCGCTCAGAGTGAAAGCGCTCGCGCATGGCCACGATCTGCGTCAGGCCCGCGGTACCCACGGCACCACCCAGGTTGCGCAGCATGGAGAACAAGGCCGAGGCGGAGCCGGCTTCATCTTTGGCCAGGCCAGACACCGCGAGCACGGAAAGCGCCACCATGATCAGCGGCTGCCCGATGCCCCGTACCACGGTGGACGGAATAATCACGTTGGCGGCGCTGTCCACGTCCAGGTGCGCGCCGAGGTAGCACCCCAGGGCCATAATGAAAAAGCCACTGGCGACCATCAGTTTCGGGTTGAGCCACTTCATCAGGCGCGGCATGAACGGCGCCAGTACCAGCTGCACCATGCCGTAGGCGATCAGGCTGATGCCAATCTCCCGGGCGTTGTAGCCCTGCAGTTGGGACAGGTAATTGGGCACCAGGAACACCAGGCCGAAAGTCGCCCCGCCAAAGATGAACATCGCTGCGCTGGCCACGCCGAAGTTGTAGCTCTTGAGCAGGCGCAGGTTGATGAAGGAGCGACTGCCATACAACTGCGACAGCACGAAGTACACCAGGGCCACGCCGGCCACCAGTGACATCCACACAATGAAATCGGAGCCAAACCAGTCCTTGCGGCCACCTTCTTCCAGCACGATCTGCAAGCCACCCAGGCCGACGATCATGGCGATGATCCCGCCCCAATCGCCGCGTTTGAGCAGGCTCAACTGCATGGGCTTGGCATCGATCGACCATGCCACCGCCAACAGCAAGAGAATGCCGGGGGCCAGTTGCAGGTAAAAGATCCAGCGCCAGGAATAGGCATCGGTCAGCCAGCCACCAATGGACGGCCCGGCGGCCTGGGCGACGCTGTTGGACAGCGCGAACAAGGCCATGCCCATCGCGATCTTGCTGGGCGGCAGTTCAGTGATGATCAGCTGGAATGACAAGGGAATCAGCACTGCGCCGGCGGCGCCCTGGATCACCCGAATGATGATCATCACTTCCAGGTTGGGCGCCCAGGAGCAGGCAATGGACGCCACCAAAAACACAAACGAGCCCACGAGCATCACACGCCGCAGAGAGAACACCTGCACCAACCAGGCGGTCAGCGGGATCATCACGATTTCCGCGACCAGGTAGGCGGTGGAAATCCACGAGCCTTCTTCGAACGTCGCCCCCAGGGAGCCTTCGATCTCCGGCAGCGCGGCGCTGGTCACGTGCACGTTCATGCCGGCCATGAAACAACCGAACAGCCCACCGATCACGGCCACCCAGGCGCGAAAGGAGACGCTCTTTTCAGCCGATTCAGTCATGTGCAGCGCCCTGCTTATCTGGGCGGGTGTCCACCGTGGTGATGACCGACATGCCCGGCAGGATAGGTCCGCCTTCGTCATGCTCATCAATGACGATTTTCACTGGAAAGCGTTGCACGATCTTGGTGAAGTTGCCGGTGGCGTTATCCGACGGCAACAGTGCGAACACCGCCCCGGAGCCTGGCGAGAAGCTCACCACATGGCCTTTGAGCTTGCGTCCCGAATAACTGTCGACGCTGATATCCACCGGTTGGCCGGCACGCATATCGCGCAATTGGGTTTCTTTGTAGTTGGCCACGACGTAAGCCTGCTGCAAAGGCACCACCGCCAGCAGTGGCAACCCTGGCGCGACGTATTGGCGGGTACGGACTTTGCGCTGCCCCACCACGCCGTCGATGGGTGAGCGGATCAAGGTGTCCTCCAACGCATGCGTCGCCAGGTTCAACTGCGCCTCGGCCTGGCTGCGCCGGGCTATCTGCTGCTGGAGCGAAGCCTGGGCCAGTTGACGGCGGGTGATGGCCACGGTCAAGCGGGTTTCCTGCTGGCGTTGCATCGCCTTGGCAATTTCCACCGCAGCATTGGCCTGGGTGTAACTGGCGGCGGCCGTTTCCAGACGCTGCGCGCTGGCAGCATGTTCGCGCACCAAGCCTTCGTAGCGACGCTGGTCGAGGCTTGCGCGGCGTAACTCAGCGGCCACACTGCGAGCATGGGCCTCAGCCTGGGCAACCCCGGCCTTTTGCTGGGCGATCAGGCTGTCAGTGACTGTCAAGTTGGCCTCTTGCGCTGCCACCGAGGCCTGGGTCTCGGCCAGTTCTGCGCGGGCTTGTGCCAAGCGGGCCTGGTAGTCACGGTCCTCGATGCGTACCAGCACATCCCCTGCCTTGACCGGCTGATCATCCTCTACCATCACCTCGGCCACGTAGCCTGAGACTTTCGGGCTGATGGGGATCCAGTCGGCCCGCACATACGCATCATCGGTCTGCTCCAGGTAGCGGCCGACGGTCATCCAGTACAGGCCGAACACCGTCACCGCGATCAACAGCGCGGCGCCACCCTGCAGGATCAGATGTCTTTTGCGGCGTGTGTTGCGCGCAGGCACTTGTTCATCCTGGACAGCAGTTTTTTCATCAACGGCGATATTCATGGCTGGGTACCGGAAAAAGTGGTGTAAGCATGGGTGGAAACTGAAGACTGCCAACCACCGCCAAGGGCACGGAACAGGCTGATCTGGCGTTGCAGTAACCGGTCATCGGCGTCGGCTCGGGCGGCCTGCAAACGGATCAGTTCACGCTCACTGTCCAGTACGTCGAGAAAGTCGATGGCCCCCGCGTCATAGTTGAATTGGGCCAAGGTGTAGGCCTGGCGGCTGCTCTCCAGCGCCTGGCTCAGGGCCGCATGACGCTGCCGTTCGCCGTCGTACAACGCCAGGGCCTGGCGCACCTCCTTGAGGGCCTTGAGGACGCTGGCCTCGAACTGCGCGACCTCCACCTGCTCGAGTGCCCGTGCCTGCTTGACCCGCGCGCGGTTGGCCTGCCAATTAGGGAACTGCCAGGTAATCAGTGGGCCGATGCCGAACATCACCGCACTGCTGTCCCCCAGCTCATGGGGTTTGTTGGCCGAGGAGGACACTGAAGCGCCGAAGGTCACCTTGGGGTACAGGTCGGCCTGGACGATATCCACTTGCAGCGTGGCCGCCTGCAACGCGCGCTCGGCCTGACGTATGTCGGGGCGGCGCGCCAATAGTTGCCAGCCATCACCCACCGGCAACTCGGCATTGAGTTGGGGCACCACTTCACACGTTGCGGCGCCAGAGCCTTGGTCCAGTTCAGCGACGCCCGTCAGCATGGCCAATTCGTAGAGCGCGGCTTGTCGACGCGCCTCCAACATCGGCAGCAACGCCTGGGTTTCGCCTTGCAGGGCTTGCATGCGGCTGTATTCAAGGTCTGTCACCACACCGGCCTGGCGCTGGCGATCGGTCAACGCCAGGCTATGCGCGACCACGTCCAACGAATGGCGCTGGACCTTGGCACGCGCGCCCAGGGCGCAGGCATTCACATAGGCGCGAGTGGTTTGCGCCACGACCGTGATGCGCAGCAAGTCCTCGGCATCCTGCGCCGCTGCGGTTTGCACGTGGGCACGTTCAATGGTGCGCTGAACCTGGCCCCACACATCCACTTGATAAGCCAGCTCGAAGCCTGGGTTGAATGCCCACTCTGACGGCGCATGGCTATCGGTGGCCTTGGCCAGCGTCTGGTCATCGGCCGTCTTGCCATAAGCGGCCCCCAGCGACGCCTGGGTGGACGGCCAGCGCTCGGCATCGGCCTGCTGGATCCCGGCCAGCATCGCTTGCACATGGGCCTGGGCCGCCGCCAGGTCGCGGTTGTGCAGCAACGCCTGTTGCACCAGCGCATCGAGTTGCGGATCGTTGTACAACTGCCACCAGCGCTCGGGCAGTGCCTGGGCCGACACGCCTTGCGGCAGGCGACTCAGGGCATTGATGCGTTCCGGATGTGGCTGGGCCGGTGTATGGGCGATCCAGGACGAACACCCTGCCAACAACGCCACCGCCACGCCGAGCAGCGAGAGACGGCCATGCCGTGGGAAAAAAGAAGGCGAACCCATCGAAGAAATCCAGAAAGCCAAGTAGAGACGCAGGGTAAAAGCGCAACGGGGTGCGCATCTCCCGAGTTCTGGACAACCATCGTTTCGATTGGGACAAGGTGGGGCGGCGCTTCCGAATCGCGCGTCGAACTCGTTCAGAAATGTGGGAGCGGGCTTGCCCGCGAAGGGGGTGTGTCCGTCGATGCATCTGTTACTGCACTAAAGCTTTCGCAGGCGAGCCAGCTCCCACAACCGCTGTGAATTCAGACCAGGCGGCAGTGACTTGGCGTGTAACCCAGGGTGCGCTTGAACATCGCGGTAAATGCACTCGGGCTTTGGTAACCGTGCTCCAAGGCCACCTCCAAAATGGAGGCCCCACTGGCCAGCCGCTGCATGCTGAGCAGCAACCGCGTGCGCTTGCGCCACTCGCTATAACTCATGCCCAGCTCTTTCTGAAACAACCGCGCCAGGGTGCGCGAACTCATATTGAGCTGCGCCGCCCAACACTCCAGTTTCGACTCCTGGGAAGGGTTGTCGATAAAGTCCGCGCACAGCGCCTTGAGCCTCGGCTCATCCGGAATCGGCACATGCGCCAGCACTCGCTGCGCGCGGTCAAGCTCCGAGAAAATCAGCTCGACAATTTGCACATGACGCAACGACGCCGCCTGGCTTTCAGGTTCATCGCCTGCAGCCACAATCAGCTCGCGCAGCAACGGTGAAACCCTGATCACCTCGCACTCCTGCGCCAACCGACCATGCGCCCCCGGCGAGATCAGCAAGGTGCGCATACGCACCTCGCCGGTCATGCGGATCTGATGCTCCATCGCCGGTGGCACCCACAGGGCATGCCCGGAAGGCAGCACCCAGGTTGCCTGCTGCACCGACACCAGCATCACACCGTTGATGGCATAGACCAGTTGGCCCTCGTCATGTCGATGGGCAGGCACGATGTCACCGTGAAGATAGTTACCGGCGAGGGCTGCCAAGGGGGTATGCGCGTTCATCTCAGGAGGCCGCGAGCAGGTGAGGTCGGCTAGTGTTGGAAGGATCCTGGGGCGTCATGTCGTTTCTCCTTTTTTGAACAGAGTGACCCGTTGGGCCTCGGTGGCGACTGGATTCAATACTAAACAAAGAAAGGGTGGGGGAATTGCGTATTGAGTTGGGTATTGGGAAAAAACGTCGAGGAAAAATTAAAAAAGCCGGAATATTGGGGAGTGGATTTCAATAAAGAGAGATTGATACTTTTGGGGATAATAGGGGCTCGCAAAAAGGCCCTGTGGGCCTGTCACCTTTTTTCCTTTACTTAGGTTGATCGCCAGGAAACGTGTCGGAAACCGGCCGGGACGGATTGAGCCTCGCGCCATAAAACGAAGACCCAAACCTTACCCGATGCTGATGCAAACGCGTTCGGCGGCAAGGGCCGAGGTCAGGAGAAATGGACAACCAAAGAAGGTTAAGTAAGTGCCATTCAAATCTGTCCCCTTTTTCTACTTTTTCCAAATACCAGTGCCTTTTTTGTCTTTACGACTTTTCAGCCATGACAACATCCAAATACCCGCACCTACTGGAACCCCGCAGTAAGCAGCGACTTTCAGAGAGGCATTGATAACGCCAGCCTCAAGCGCCCAATGACCCAGCTTGAAATATGCAATCGTCGCCACGAGTAAATTACCGACAATACCTACCACAAAAAAAACCAGAAAAAAATACACAACTAGCGTACCCAATAGGTACCAACCTACCGTTTTTGGCTTCACTTAAAGACCACCTGGCGGTTGTGACCACGCTGTACAACATGATGAGGATAGTTGGGCAAAACGACACGTCCCACTCTGGGCATAGGTAACCTCCTTCCTTAGAGAATTACAGCCTAGCAAATTGGGAAAAAATAAATCTGCCCCTTTTTTTGTTTATTCAGAATAAATCAGAAAGAAAGCTGATCCAAAATCTCTCTCACTTTTACGGTATCTTCCGGATGAAGACTTACATACTTATCACATGCTAGCCGTATGTATTTAGAGCAAATTTCTTCACTTACAACAACTGTATCTTCATTTTTTGGCGGATAACCATAAGCGAACTCAACACCTTCAAAATGCTCCTCCTCAAAAAAACTATTTAAATCAGGAAAATTGCAGTACGCACCATCCGTACTGAAGCCCCACCTTTTCACCAATAGCTCAAGAGATTTTATAAAATTACCATCGTGATACATCCGATCAAAATACCCCTTCACTATCCAGTAAGGGTCTGAATCAGTATATGGCTGTCCAAATAGCTCTTTCATATCAATCCTCACTGTGGGTGAAAGTTAGTAACTGCCCCTGTAGCCTTGTCAAGGTAGACCCTAAAGCTAACGCCCCCGGCAGTAGCATCATATTGAGTCACCCCCTTCGACAAAGCACCCCTGTATCCACTGGCCGCAGCCTGCTGTCCAAGATCAAGGATCTTTTGATCAGAGAAGACCTTCGGATCATAAACAGTCTTAGTAAACTCTTTCGCTTTATAGCCGATCACATTTCCAGCTCGATCATAAGCCGGTATCTGATATTCAATATTTGTAATCCCCTTAACAGAAGTCGGTGTCTCACCCAATATCTTTATGCCATTTGAAGATGCGGCCTGAGAGAATGCATTAAGATTATGGGTTCCGCTAACCCCACTTTTCTGGGTCAATCCATCGAAACTACTCAGATGGTTTTTGATGCTCGGATTAAAGCTCATGCCTTCCGGGAAGCTTGCAGCCCCTTTTGCACCGACGCCACCTCCACTCGGCCTCATTCCTCCAAGCGACGCGCCTAGTAATGTACCAGCAGCAGCATCCCAAAATGAAGACTGATCACCATCCCGCAATGCCGCCAGTTCCGTGGCTATCGTTAAAGTCGCAGTGGTGTTATTGCTGATGATAATAGCCGCAATCGTAGTGGCTTCACTGGTATGACCTTGTGCATAGAGCGATTTGGCCAACTCACGCAGCTTGGGCTCATCCGCGATTAAACGATTTGATGCTGCATCGCATGCGGCGGGAGCAGCTTGGCAAACCGATCGCAGCTCCCCGTTTCTAGCTTCGTCAAGTTGCGCGTAGCGGGCACGAACCTCATTTTTCTCAGCCTCGGTTTTCTTACTAGCAACCTCCTCAGTCATCTCCTCCACTTCTTGGTGAAACAGATAGTTGTATTGCGTTGCGTTACCCGCTACCCATGCCCCCGTTTGCAGATTTTTAGCGTCGGCATCGCCTTGTACCGATGCCGCAAGCACCCCAAGCAACTGCGAGTTCATGACCAGCAAACCTTTCTTCTGGTCATCGGGCATGCCGGCATAGTGCTTGGCGAGGCTATCCAGCAATGCCTCATTCACACCCGCTGCCAGAGCGCCTGTGCGGAAATCTCCTCCAGAAGCCTCAGCTGCCAACCCGCCCATCAAGGCATGCAGCCCAATCTTGGTAATGCCACTTTCTGCAAACCGGTTCTTGGAAATATCCCCGACCAGGTTGAATCCATAAGCCGCAAATGCGTTAGCCAAACTACTCTGCAACGCGTCGCCAAGACGGGCTTCGCCCCCGAGCGCCCGATCCACCAATAGGGATGTTCCGTTTTGCATTACTTGGTTGGCCGTGAACTGCCCCACGCCTTGCCAAGTGCTCAACGGACTTACGGTGGCAACTGCACCTGAGTTGGGGAGTGCAGTGGAAGTGCCTGTCTGAGTGCCGGTCCATTTGTCATAGACACCTGCAGTCAAGCCAGCAGTGACGCCGGACACCACGTAGCCTCTCATCGCGTCGCTGGAAGTGACATCCTTTAAGACGGTGCTCAGGTTTCCACGGTTATTGATGGTGCTGATCGCGCCGTTACTCGCCATGCCAGCAAGCACGGTACTGCCCGCAGCATTGGCCCACCCGGCAGACGTGGCCGCAGTCCCAACAGCCGTTGCCCCCGCCATCGATGTTCCCGAACCCGCTGCGGCAATTGCACCGCTGGCGGCGCCCATCGTGAAGTAGGTAACAATGATCGCGATGATGATCTGCGCGCCGGCGCCCAAGCCTGAATTGCTGTACTTGAAACTGTCGTGCAGTTCTTTAACCTGGCGCCAATCCACGTCCCCGCGCTGCTCGGCCTCTTTTAGCCAGGCCAGTTGCGGGTCAGCCTTGACCATCACATCAATCGTCTGGCTAACCGTATTTTGATCGATCTGCTTGATGTCAATTTTCAAGCCATCGACGGCTTTAATCACCACGCTGCCTTCTGCAATCATCTGCGTTTGGCGTAGCGTCTCGTCGGTATTCCCTTTGCCCTTGGAGCTGGTCCAGGCGAGGTCGCCCTTGCTCTTGGTGTGGCTCTCGTCATGCAGATCCTTCACTGCCTCAAACGTCACCGCCCCACCGCTGACAATCGCAATATCCCCCCCACTCTCAAGCTTCGCCGCCTGATACTTCTGATCACCCCCACTCTCCAGCGTCAAATCCCCCCCAGTCTTGATCTCGCTCCCGACATTCTTCACATCGGTCACTTCATCACGCTGGGTTTTCTTGCTGCCCCAACTGCCCTTCTTGCTCATGTCGTACAGCGAGTAATGGCTGTCCTGCGCCGCCAGCATTTGCAGCTCGTTATCCGCATGCACATAGGCTTCATTGCCCGCGCTGATTTTGCTGGCGACTAGCGTGAGGTCGGTGCCAGCGATCGCGATCAGGTCGCCGCCGGCTTTGAGTTCGGCGCTTTGTTGGGTGATGTCGTCCAGTTGAGTGGTGGTTTTGGTGCCGCCTTTTTTGCCTTTGGAGTAGTCGTGCTGTTCGTTGGCGGCGGCGGCCAGGGTCAGGTTTTCGCCGGCTTTGACGCTGAGGTCTTTGGCGGCGCTGACGGTGCTGGCGACCACGGCGATGTCGCTGCGGGCGTCGATGGCGAGGTTGCCGCCCACGTCCACGGCGGAGGTGTGTTGCAGGATGGTTTGCTCGGTGCCGCTGATGCGGCGGCGTTGGTAGGCGTAATCGTCTTGTTCGGTCTGGCTGGCGATCAGCACGTCACGCCCGGCGGTGACACTGGCGTTGCCACCGGCCTTGAGGTTGCTGCCGAGGTTGAGCACGTCGCGGCCGGCGTTCAGCTTGAGCGTGTCGGTGGCTTCGAAGCGTGAGGCTTCGCTGGCCACGTCGTTGCGCAGTTGGTAGCCCTGGCCGTCCTGTTTGAAGGTGGTGACGGTGCGTTCGTTGATGATGTCGCCGGTCACGGCGGTGGCGCTGATGTCGCGGCCATTGATGATGCCGCCACGGGTGTTGCGGATCGAGTCGGTGGCGAGCATTTCCAGGCGGTTGCCGGCTTGCATCAGGCCGCTGTTGTCGATGTTGCCGGCCACCATGTTCAGGTTGTTGGTGGCGCGCAAGGTGCCGCTGTTGCGCAGGTCGCCGCCGCTGATCAGGCTCACGTCCTGGCCCTGGATCAGCGCGCCGTTGGGGGCCAGGCGGTTGTTGGCCTGGGCCAGGTAGAGCACGGGGGTGAGGACTTTCTGGCCGTTGATCTCGGCTTCTTCCATCCACACGATGTCGTGGGTCAGTGCCGCGACTTGCTCGGCAGTTAGCGACACGCCCAGTTGCAGGTTGAGCGAGTCCTTGTACGAGATGGCGTTGTCCATCAGGTAGCGGAACAGTGCGTCGTCGCTGGCGAGGCCGTTGATGTAGCGTTGGCCGGTACGGGCCACAACGGCTTCGCGGATCAGACGTTGCTCGTACAGGCCGTCGCCCAAGCGCTTCCAGCTGGCGTCGGGGTTGTAGCCCAGTTTGCCGAGCAGGTAGTCGGAGCTCATGAACTGCTTGAGGTCGGTGAGCGCCGGGTTGGTTTCGATCAGGTATTTGTGGCTGTTGTCTACCGGAGCGATGTCCGGCAGGCCTTGTACGCGGGTGACCGATTGGGCGCGGCTGTCCAAGGCCAACGGGCCTTGGCCGTTGACCGCGCCACTGGCCGGTTGGCCGTCGAGGCTGAAGCCGCGCTCTTGCACGGCGCTGTAGTCGAGGGTTTTCTCGCGGTCGGCGGCGGTGATGACACGTCCGTTTGCGTTGAAGTCACCCTTGGCGGTATCCGCTTTACCCGCTGCACCGGCCTTCGCGGCCTGGCCGCTGAGGCGGAATAAGCCGTTCTCACCCGTTGGCAGGCTGAAGCCCGGCAAGGTCACCGGATTGACTTGGCGTTGGGCCAGGTCTGGCGGTAGCTGCGCAGTGATGGCCGGTTTTACGGTAGAGGCAAATACATCCGAGTTGGTGTTGCGGTTGGCCACCGGGGTGTCGATGTCGGTGGCGTTCGGGCGGATGACGCTGTTGTTGATTTCTTTGGTTGCGTTAACGGTGACCGAGCCGGCTGCCTGGATCACCGCTTGGGCGATCACGCTGCCAGAGGTGGGGACGGTGTAGTCGACAGGTGACGTGAAGAAGGTGTCCGAGAACCTCGTCTTCTCAACAAACTGGTCGAACGTGTACGCACCCGGCTTATAGTCACTTGAGTTGGGATCGTTGCTGCGGTTGAACTGTTCGACTTCGCTCATCAGCAACGAGTAAGCCGACCGGTTGCGTGTGTAGTAGGCGTAACCGAAATTACGCTGTTCACCGCCGGCAGCGCCGGTGTTGTTCAGCACGTCGGTGTTGATCAGGATGTTTTTAGCGGCCGATACCGAGCTGTAGAGGTTATCGAAGGTCTGGCTGCCCACCGTCAGGTCGCCACCGGCATTGATGAATGCGGAGGCGGAGCTGCCTTTGATAACGTCCTCATAGGTTTCGACGCCGCTGAACTTCAGCTCACAGCCTTTGCCTTTGCAGTAGTCGTTGCCGTACACACTGATGCTGGCGGAAACCAGGCTTTTCTCGGTGGTGAACTGGTCGCGCCGGTTGCTCAGGGTATCGGCCAGCAAACGCATATTGCCGTCGCTCTCCAACGTACCGGAGACGTTTTCGATCAGCGCACTGCGCCCATTGGCATCATCGCGAGCAATGTCGAGGCCGCCCAGGCTGTAGACATCGCCAAAGCGGTTACTGAAGTCGTTGACCCGCAGGGTCATCTCTTCGCCGCTGAACAGCAGGCCTTTTTCGTTGAGCAGATGGGTGGCGTTGAGGCGAACGTTCTCGGAGCCGCCCAGGGTGCCGTAGTTGTTCAAGGTGGCGGCGTTGACCGTCAGATCACCTACTGATGTCAGGCGACCACGGTTGTTCAAGACATTGGTGCTCGTGATTTGAGTAAGCGCGCCACCGCCAATACGACCATTCTCGCCCAGGTCCACGTTGGCCGCCGCGAGGGTCATATCGCCCAGGCTGCTGACCCGTCCGTTGCCGCTGTAACCGCCGGTGAGGGTCAGCTTGAGGGTGCCGTCACTGGTCAGCAGGCCGTCGTTGGTCCAGGTGTCGCCCGTGCCGGTCAGGCTTTGTGCGCCGAGCAATTGCCCGCTGGCGGTCTGGGTGAATTGGCCGATGTCGAGGTTCAGGCGCCCGGCCTGGATCACGCTGCTGTTGGTCCAGCTGGCAGCCTTGATGTCCAGTTGGCCGTTGGTGACGAAGCTGCCGCCGGCGCGGGTGACTTGATCGGACGTGAGGTTGAATTTACCGCCGCCAGTGTGGACGATACGCCCGCCGTTGTTATCCAGGCTGGCCGCTTGCAGGTTGAGGGTTTCGTTGGCGCTTTCCAGCGCGCCGAAGCGGTTATCGAACAGGCCCGTGGTGCGAATATCAGTGGTGCCAACCCGGCCCATGGCACGCAGGTTGCCGCTGACGTTGTCGATGGTCTGCGCGACAAGGCTCAGGGTGTCGTCGCTTTCGATCAGGCCATTGCGGTTGCTCAGGGTGCCGGTGAGGCCGAAGTCAATGGTGCGCGCACCGACCTTGCCACCGTTGTTGGCCGCTGTGCCCTGGTTGTTGAAGTCCTGGGCGGTGACTTTGAGCAAGGTGTCGGCATACACACCGCCGCCCTGGTTATTCAGGGTAGTGGTGACAATCCGGCTGTCACCGCCAAGGGCCGACAGATGCCCCAGTTGGTTGAGCAGGCCGCCTTTGGCTTCGATGTTCAACGACTGCGCCTGGGTGATGCCGCTGCCGTTGTTGAACAGCCCAGTGACCAGCTTGATCCAGCCTTTGCTGCTGTTGAGGATGCCACCTGCGGTATTGGCGACGCTGGCCGTTTGCAGGTCCAGGTTGCCACTGAGGCTGTCGACGCGGCCGCCCTGGTTGTTCAGGGCGCCACTGAGGCGCAGGCGATTATCGGTCTGGCTTTGCAGCGTGCCTTGATAGTTGGTGAGGGCGCGGGCGGTAAGGTCGAGCTTGCCCTTCTGGCTGAACATCAGGCCGTCTTGCTGGTTTTGAACGTCACCGGCCAACAGCTTGATCACTAGGTCTTTCTGGCTGGCAAGCGTGCCTTTGGCGCTGTTATCCAGGTCGCCATTGGCGAGGGTCAGGTCAAGGCGATCCTGGCTGACCAGTTGGCCGCCTCGGTTGTCCAGTCTGGCGGCTTTCAGCAACAGGGCTGCGCCACTGGCCAGGCGCGCATTGTTGGCATTGATCAGCGCGCCACTGAGGGTGCCGTCCAAAGTACCTTGGCTGATCAGTTGGCCGGCACTGTTATCCAGGCTCTGGCCGATAAGACTGATGTTGCCGGCGTTGATCCGGCCAGCACGGTTGAGGATTTGGCTCTGGGCGTTATTGAAGCCCAGGTGTTGAGCCGCAGCAATCAGGCCGTTGTTGCTGTTATCCAGCCGACCGGCAACGTTGAGGTCCACATCGGCCTGGCCGGAGATGATCCCCTGATCATTGTTCAGGCTGCCCGCGATGAGCGTTTGTTTGCCCAGGCTGACCAGGGCACCCGCCGCGTGGTTATCCAATACACCGGTGAGGTCAGTGTGCAGGGTGCCACTCTTGCTCGACAACGTGCCCTCGGCGCGGTTGTCGAGGCCATTGCCGACCACCGTCAGACCGTTCCAGCCTGAGATCAAGCCCTTGTTGGCGTTGACCACTGTATCCGCTTCAAGACGCAATTGATCAGCGCTGAGGATGACCCCGCGATCACCGTTATCGATGCGTTTGGCGGCCACGGTAAACGCTGTTTGGCTGGAGATTTCACCCTGTTCGCGGTTGGTCAGGTCGGCCAGGCGCGCGAAGGTCAGCGGGCCTTTGGCGCTGATCAAGCCCGCGCTGTTATCAAGATTTCCGCCTTGCAGATCGAGGCTCACAGCGCGCTCGCCGATCAAGCGGCCCTGGCGCTGGATCAGCTGTTGGACGATGAGCTTCAAGTCGCCCTTGGCCGAGATTTCCCCATCCAGGCTTGAGTCGACTGTTTGCCCGGTCAGGGTCAAATCAGCCTGGCTGTTGATCAACCCGGCAGTGTTATCGAGGTTGGCAGTGGTCAGGTTCAACGCCTGTTGACTGCCGATCACACCCGTGCGGTTATCCACATTGGCAGCGGTGACTGTCTGGCTGCCGTCGCTGACGATTCGCCCGCCCTGGTGATTGTCCAGCGCGCCAGTGTTGAGCGTCTGGAGCGTGCCGGCCGAAAGGCTGCCCTTGTCGCTGTTGTTCAAGGAGCCTGAGGTGGTCGTCAAAACCGTAGCGGCGGTGATCTGCCCTTGGTTATGGTTATCCAGCACGCCGGTGACCTTCAGGTCCAGCGCACCACGGCTGGCGAGCGCGCCACCGGCCTGGTTGTCCAGGCTGTCGGCTGCCACCTGCAGAACGCTCTTGGCGGACAGTACACCTTCCACGCTGTTATCCAGCGCCTTGGCGATACGTACCTGCAGGCTGTCGCCACTGATGACTTTGCCGCCGCGGTTATTCAGCGCATCGGCCATCAACAGGAATGACCGGGTGCTGGAGATTTCACCGCCCTGACTGTTGTCGACGTTGCCCAGGTTGTTCAGCAGCAGTTGGCCCGGTGTCGCGATCAGGCCGTGGTCGCGGTTGATCAGTTGCCCATGGTTCAAGTCCAGTTCGATGTTGGTGTTGCTGACCAGCTCACCACGGTCATGCTGGTCCAGCCCACTCAGGGTTGCCTTGACCGTTGACTTGGCGAAGATCGACCCTTGCTGGCTGTTGTCCAGTTGCCCTGCGTTGAGGGTGATACCAGCGTCACTGCTGATACTGCCGCGCTGGCTGTTATTCAGGCCGGCACTGCGCACATCAACCTGCTGCTTGGCGCTGATCACACCGCCCTGGCTGTTGTTCAGCGCAGCGCTGACCAGCGTGGCTGTGCCATCGGCGAGTAGTTTGCCTGCCTGGTTGTTCAACTGGCCCTGAGTGGTGATCGACAACACATTGGCTGCGGACAAAATGCCGCCCTGGCTGTTGTCCAGCGTACCGGCCTGGATGGTTAACGCGCCCTCGCTGAGCAGCGTGCCCTGCCCTTGGTTGAGCAAGTCGCCGGTCAGGATAACGTTCAGGTCTTTTTGGCTGGTGACACGGCCACCCTGGCTGTTATCCAGTCGGGCGCCGTTCAACACAAGGCTCTCACGCCCCGCCAGCAGGCCTTTGCTTTGGTTGAGCAGACGTTGGACCGTGAGCGTCAGGCCGCTGTCGCCGATCACCTTGCCGGTGGTGTTGTTCAGTTGGTCGGCGACCACCAGCACCTTGGCCTGACTGGATATCTCGCCTTGCTGATTAAGGATGGTCTGGCTGCGCAGGTCCACGCCGTTGGTGGCAGCGATAAGGCCGCCATTACGGTTATCCAGGGAAGTGCCGGTCAGGTTCAGCGCACCGTCGCTGACGAGTTCGCCCGCTTGTTGATTGAGCACACCGACCGTTGCCTGCAAGTCGCCCTTGGCGCTGATGCGACCGGCGCTGTTTTCGAGCTGGTTGGCGTGGAGGGTCAGCGCACCATCGCTGCCCAACTTGCCGCCATTGCTGTTGTTCAACCGGTTCAGTTGCACGTGCGCGGCGGCTTTGGTGCTGATCACGCCCGCTTGGCTGTTATCCAGATCGCCGCCGGTGAGGGTCAGCGCGCCGTCGGCAATGACCAGGCCACCCTGGTTGATCAGGCTGTCGCCGTGCAGCGCCAGGGTGGTTTTGCTGGACGCCAGGCCGCCCTGGCTGTTGTTCAACTGCCCTGCGGCTATTTGTTGAGCCCCCTGGCTGACGAGGTTGCCTTCATTGCGATTGTCCAGCAGCCCGGCGACGGTCAGGTTCATCACGCCCTGGCTGGCAACGGAACCTTTATCGCGGTTATCCAGGCTGGCCGCCTGTACCGTCAGGCTGGTGGCGGAGAAAATCCCCAGGCGGTTATCGATGGCACCGCTGGCGGTCACGTTGAGGTTGCTGCCCAACAATTTGCCGGAACGGTTATCCAGGTTCGTGGCAATCACGGTGGTCTGGCTGGCAGAAATTTCACCCGCCTGGTTACTCAACTGCCCGGCGGTTACACGGGCCTGCGCCTGGCTGGCAACCAGACCGTTATCGTTAGTCAGTTGGCCGGCGTTAAGCGCCAGGTTTTTGAGGCCGATCACGCGACCGCTCTGGTTATCCAGTGCAGCGGTTACGGTAACGTCGGTGCTGTTTTCACTGTGCAGCAGACCGTTGGTGCGGTTATCCAGACCGGTTGCCGTGACTTTGAGCGAGTCCGTACCCAGTAAACGACCACCACGGTTGTCGAGTTGACCGGCGTTAATCACGGCGGTGGTACCGCTCAGAGTGCCGCCTTGATTGCTCAAGGTTTGGTTGGCCGTGGCGGTAAGGGTTCGGCTGGCAACCACGCTGCCGCTATTGCTCAGGTTCGCCGCGTGCAGACTGACATCGCCACCGGCATTGCGGCTTTCATCGGCGTTGACACCGGCTTCGATGATGCCGCTGTTGACCAGCGCCCCACCGCTGGTCACGGTGATGCTGTCGCGGGCCGCAAGGCTTTTCTGGTTGCTCAGGCCTGTCGTGGTTTGTACATCGACCCGCGTGCCAGCATACACCGCACCCGCAGCGTCCAATTGACCGGCCTTGATCACCACCGCTTCGCTGGCTTTGGCATTAGCCAAACTCAGTCGTCCATTGGCATCAAGCTGAATATCCCCGCCACTGGCCATTAACGTACCGTCGAGCTTCACGCCCACGCCAGCCTCGGTGCCCACCAGTTTGATCGCCCCGGCGTACATCCCACCCAACGCCGTCGAGTCAATCGCCAGCTCCGGCTTGGCACTGCCGTCATCTGCGCGGGCAGTGGCGTGCAGGCTTTTAGCATCGACGTCATTACGCCCGGCAACCACGCTCAAGTTGCGCGCATTGATCTGCGCATTGATCCTGGCCGAGCGGGTGATGATTTCGAAACGGTCGACGTTATCGGCGTTCAAGCCTTGGCCGTCGATGGTCACGGCGCCGCCATCAACCTGGTAACGTTGCAGTTGCCCGCTTGCGTCGAGTATCGGTTTACCGGTGGTCAGCGTGACATTGGGGGTGTTGATGAAGCCGCAGCCGCTGCAAGTAATACCGTAGGGGTTGGCGACAATGACTTTGGCCGACTGGCCCGCCACTTCGGTGTAGCCGCGCAGTTGGCTGGGGCTGCCGCCGTTGACTTCGTTGAGGATGATGTTGGCGGCGCGGCCTTGCAGGTTCGGGTTGCCGAGGATGATGCCGCCCAGTTGCGTCGATTGAGTGCGTTCGGTGGCGTTGTTGAGGATCACGCCGTTGGCGCCGACGTTGTAGTCCTTGAACTGGTTGTGGGACAAGCCACTGCCATTAGGGGTGGCGATGTTCACAACCGGCACGCCATTGCCCGCCGCGCCCACAGTGGTGCCGGGGGCGCTGACCACGATGCCTTCGGCCTGGGCCAGCAACGGTTGCCAGAACAGCGCGTTGGCCAGGATCAGCGCCAGGCCACGTTTGGGCAGGCCCAGGAACGCGTCACGGCTTTTCAGGGCAGCAGAAGGCTGGCGAACCAGGAAGGCAAATTGGCGAACATCCATTTCAAATTCTCGTTGCAACTGGGCGTTGAATTACAGGAAGAAATCCATGCGGAAGTAGATCGGTGCTTCACGCTCAAGCAGCGCGGCCGGTCGTTCCAGCGAGTGGGCAAAGGTCACGCTGGTGCTGAGGTATTTACCGCGGGCGAACAGCTCAAGTGAGTTACTCGAGACGCGGCCATGCACTTCGCCGTTGTAGCGACCATTGCGGATCACGCCCTGGTCGTAGCCCAAGCTGGCACCATATTCACCGAAGACCGGGCGCAGCCAACCGAGGGTCACCGGGCGGCTCCAGCGCAGGTCATTGCGCCAGTAACCGCCGCTGTCGCCGGTCAGTTGCTGATCCTTGTAGCCGCGTACCGACGCCGAGCCGCCGAGGCTCATGCGCTGGGGGCTGAACAGCACGTCTTCACTGCGTTGGCCGGTGGCCAGGCTGGTAAAACTGAACGACTCGCCCCACAGCGTGAAGGGTTGCAGGTAGCTGACGGTGGCGGTGTATTTGCGGTAGCGGGAATTGGCCAATCGATTGCCGTTCTGATCGCGCTCATGTTGCGCCTGGGCATCGAGCAAACCGATGCCGTCCTGCATGCCGAGGTCAACGTTGACAAACGCACTGCCAACTCGCCGACCGTGGTTGATGCCCCACTGCAACTCGCTGAGGCGATTGCTGCTGACGGCCAGGCGGCTGTCTTCGATGTAGTTGTTGGTGCGCAGGTGGGACAGGCCGACGTTGAGCGACGTCTTGCTCACGGCATCACGGTGGATCACCCGCTCAGCGCGCAACTGATGGTTTTCACTGTCACCGGTTTGCTTGAAGTCGAAACCGTCGCCCTGGACGACCGAACGATAGTCGCTCTGGTTGTAGCTGTAGCTGAAGTTCCACCAGCCCCAGGGCACGTTGTAGTAGAGCATCGCGTTCTTGGAGGTTTTCTGGTGGTCGCTGACCGCGTCATGGCCGCCGCGCAGAATCAGCTGATCGGCCAGGCCCAGCGGGCTGTCCCATTCAAAGCCGGTGCCCCACTGCTGTTCGCCGGTGCTTTTCTGGCCATCGTTGTTACGCGACAGGCTGGCACGCCATGGCTTTTGCGGGTTGTTTTTGACCAGCACCGAGCTGCCGCCGACGGCATCGCCTGGGGTCAGCTCCATTTGGGCTTGGTTGGACGGCAAACGGTTGAGCTGGTCGACGGCCTGTTCGATTTCTCGCAGGTTCAATATCTCGCCGCTTTTGCCGGGAAAGGCCATGGCCAGTTCGCGGTCCGACAGTTTGCTGTTGTCTGCGCCCTTCACGCCTTCGAGTTTGCCTTCCACCACCAGCACTTGCAGGTGCCCCTTGGACATGTCCTGTTGCGGCAAGTAGGCGCGGCTGGTGACCAGGCCTTTGTCGATGTAGAAGTCGGTGAGGTCTTTGAGCAGGGCGTTGAGTTGTGAGACGCCCAGGCATTGATCGGTGTACGACTTGAGCAGACGCTCGCGTTCAGGGGCAGGCAGGTGCTCGGCACCTTGCAGTTCAATGGTCTGGATCGAGAAGCAACGGCTGTCCACCGGGGCTGCCGGCGCTTCGGGCCTGGCCTCTTTGCCGGGCAGCTCTTTGAGCTGTTCAAGGCGCCGCTGCTGATCTTCCAACAGGCGATTTTGCCGCTCGCGGATCAAGTCCTGATCACCCGGGAGGGTTGCCGCCATTACGCTGTGGGAAACGAGGCAGGCAAGCAGGGCAATACTCAGGGAATACCGAGTCCGTGGCAGTTGGGAAGACATGTTCGATCCATCGAATTTATGAAGGGTGGCAAACTAACATCGTCCGCCCCTCCCGCCAATAAACCGACTGCACTTTAGGAAATTTCTTAAAACCTTCTTAAGCGGCTGAAAAAAAAGAAAAAACAAGCAACCAGGGAGAATTTCGTTTGAAGTTCCGGGTTGGTTTCCGACCAGCGGTATCAGATTTGATACGCACTGAACACGCACACGAACGACCGGACTATCGGTCAGCGCCGGTCCGCGTATGAGTATTTGAATTTAAGGAATGCTTTTTGGACTGCGACGGAATCTGAGCAAGGAATGACTCAGCGTCGGCTCGGGCCTGCCAAATGACAGGCAAAAAAAAACCCGGAAATCCTCACTTACGTGGGCCTTCCGGATTTTCTAAACCGCCAAAAATGGTGGGTCGTGTGGGATTCGAACCTACGACCAATTGGTTAAAAGCCAACTGCTCTACCAACTGAGCTAACGACCCGCTGTGTGGTGGCGCGTATAATACTGATTTCTAAGGATTATTCAACACCTTATTTTAAATAAATCAGAAAAAACGCATTTGAACGGTAATTCGGTGGGTAGAACGCCTCTCGCAGCCGCCTGATCAGCGCCCTGGCTCGTCGTTCCACAGGTACTTGTGCAGCTGCAATTGCAGGCGCACCGGCAGGTTGTCCGCCACTACCCAGTCGGCCAGCTCTCGGGCGCTCAGGTCGTGATGGCTGGGCGAGAACAGCACCTCGCCCGCACGACGCTCCAGGCCATACTGGATCAGCTTGGAGGTGGCCCAGTCGTAATCGTCGCGAGAACAGATGACGAACTTGACCTGATCGTTGGCCGTCAGCAAGTCGATGTTCTCGTAGCGGTTGCGGTGGGCTTCCTTGGAGTCCGGGGTCTTGAGGTCGACCACTCGGCTGACACGCGGGTCGACCGCAGAGATGTCCAGGGCGCCGCTGGTTTCCAGTGAGACCTCGTACCCCGCGTCACACAGCCGCTTGAGCAATGGGATGGCATTGGGTTGCGCCAATGGCTCACCGCCCGTCACGCAGACGTAGCGCGGCCGGTAGCCGGCAACCTGTTCCAGGATGTCGTCGAGGGTGCGCACGGTACCGCCGCTGAAGGCGTAGGCGCTGTCGCAGTATTGGCAACGCAATGGGCAGCCGGTGAGCCGTACGAATACGGTGGGCAGGCCAGCAGTGCGCGTTTCACCCTGCAACGAGTAAAAGACTTCGGTAATACGTAATGTGTCTTGCATAGTCGCCACGGGCGTAACAGCTAAACAGGCTGTCCGCCTCCGTCAGGCACTTCAAGGGATTGCGCCAACGCGTCAACCCCAGGAAGCGTGTTTCATAAAAGGGCGTGGATTCTAACGAAAAAACCCGCGACAAGCGCGGGTTTCTTCTGAACGGGCTGCATTGCTTACAAGCGTTGCAGGTCCCGCTGGGCCAACTGCGCCGCGGAGGTACCCGGATACTGGGCAACCACCTGCTGCAGAATACCTTTGACCTTGTCGGTGTGACCCAGGCGGCGTTCTACGTCAGCGAGTTTGTACAGCGAGTCCGGCACCTTGGCGTGCTTGGGGTACAGCTGGCTGACCTTGGCAAAAGCCTGGCCCGCGCCCTGCAAATCACCCTTTGCCAGGTTGACCTCACCCAACCAGTACTGGGCATTGCCCGCGTACTGGCTGTTGGGGTACTTGCGCAGGAAAGCGGTGAAGGCCTGACTGGCCTTATCGAAATCCTTGGCCTTGATCAGGTCGAAGGCTGCATCGTAATACAGTTTTTCCTTCGCCGGATCACCCGGTTCACTGCTGGCGGCAGGGGCAGCCGCGGCGGCCCCTGCTGCTGCGCCACCGGCAGCGGCGCTTGGCGCGCCACCGGCAGCAGAATTATCAGGAGTAGCGGCAGGTGCAACACCGGCTCCAATACGACGATCAAGATCCTGGTAACGCTCCAGGCCTTCTTGCTTGAGCTGGTTCACCTGGTTCTGCAGCACTTCAATGGCGCCTTGTTGCTGGGCCAATTGATCCTGCATGCGTTGCAGCTGGTTGAACAGCTCGCCCTGTGCCGAGGGAGCGGACGTAGCCGCTCCCCCCGCATAGGCGCCGTTCGTGCCATAACCTGCTGGCGGATAACTGCTCCCGCTATTGTTATAGCCTGAGTTGCTATCCGTTACAGGAACCGCAGCCCACACCGCAAGCGGTGCGAAGCTGAGAGCCAATACAGTCAGAGCACGACGGCACGTTCGCATGACGAATTACTTACGCAGTTCGACGCGACGGTTCTGAGCCCACGACTGTTCGTCGTTGCCAGTTGCAACTGGACGCTCTTTACCGTAGGAAACCAGTTCCAGTTGGCCTGGAGCAACACCTTGCAGTACCAGGTAGCGCTGAACGGCTTTCGCACGACGCTCGCCCAGTGCCATGTTGTACTCACGAGTACCACGGGCGTCAGTGTTACCTTCCAGAACAACGCGAGCGCCGTTAGCTTTCAGGTCCTTGGCGTGAACGTCCAGAGCGCGCATGGCTTCTGGCTTCAGGTCCGAACTGTCGTATTCGAAGTAGAAAGTGGTGATTGCGCGCAGAGCAGCTTCTTCGCTCAGGGAGCCGTCGACCGCACCAGTGTTGGCGCCGTAACCAGCGTTTGGATCAACAGCTGCGCCTTCACCGGCATTGTCGCCGCCTTTAGAGGAGCAACCAACGGCTACGGACAGAGCCAGAGCCAGAGCAGCAAACTTACCAAACTTCAGCATTTCCATCGTGAAACTCCTAATGAACCCCAGTGTGTTAAGTACTTCTTTTTGTAGCGCCGCGTCAGTTCAGGTAAGGGGACCAGGATGGTTCTCTGACTTCGCCTTGTGCGGTAGGAAGTGGGAGCCTTACGCGTCCATTGATGGACACGAGCATCAAGACTCCCCGGCCCTGCTGGCGGGTGGCGTAGATTACCATGGTGCCGTTGGGCGCAACAGTGGCTGACTCATCAAGGTTGGTATCTGTAAGGATTTTTACGGTTCCGCGCTGCAAATCCTGGGCCGCAACCCGAAAATTAGTGAAACCATCCTGACGGTGAATCATCACCAACGTCTTTTCATCGGCCGAAAGCTTGGGGTTGGCGTTGTAGTTACCAATAAAGGTCACACGTTCCGCACCGCCGCCGTTCACATTTGCCTTGTAGACCTGAGGCTTGCCGCCACGGTCGGAGGTGAAGTAGATGGTCGAACCATCCTTACCCCAGAACGGTTCGGTGTTGATGCCCGGGCCGCTGGTCACACGCGAGAGTTGACGCGAGGCCATGTTCATCACGTAGATATCCGGGTTACCGTCCTTGGACAGCACGAAAGCCAGGCGCGAACCATCCGGCGACCAGGCTGGCGCACCGTTGAGGCCTTCGAAGTTGGTGATCTGCTCACGACGGCCAGTATCGATGTGCTGCACAAAGATGCGCGGACGACGCTGTTCGAACGATACGTAGGCAATACGCTTGCCATCCGGCGCGAAGCGCGGCGACAGGATTGGCTCACGGGACTGCAGCAAGGTCACTGCACGTGCACCGTCGTAGTCCGAGCGCTGCAGGGTGTAGCGGGTGTTGTCTACCGAGAAGCGCTCAGCGGTGACGTACAACAGGCGCGTCGAGAACGCCCCTTTGATACCGGTGAGCTTCTCAAACGACTGGTCCGAGATGTAGTGGGCCATGTCGCGCAGTTGCTCGGCGGTACCCGATACGCTGCCGGTCAACACCTGCTGCTCGGTGGCCACGTTGAACAACGTGTACTGGATCTGCAGGCGACCGCCGGCCGGCGTGATGCTGCCGACCATCAGGTACTGGGCACCGACGGCCTTCCAGTCACGGAAGATGACTTCGCTGGCCTGGGTTGGCTGGCTGATCATGTTGCCTTTTGGAATTGGCGCGTAGTAACCGGAGTTACGCAGGTCGTCGCTGACGATCTGGGCCATGTCGTCCGGCAGCACGCTGCCGCCCTGCCAACCGAACGGAACTACCGCAATCGGTGTGGCCCGATCACTGCCGCTGGTAACCAGGATGTTCTTTTCATCCGCCGCCGCTATCCCTGCCATACAGCAAATAACGACAAGCATTCCTCGAAGAAGGTTTCTCACAAGGCTAGATCCTCAGGTGTGAATGTCATCTTGAATGAACGATAGGGAGCGAAGTCACTTGGTTTCATTCCCTGCATCTCGGTCAACCGGCCAATATTCTTGACCGCGGCAACCGCCGAACTGTCGAACGAACCGTCACCACTGGACTTGGCCACGCTGACCGAAGTCACCGTACCGTCCGGCAACATGCCGATCTGCAGCACTACTGTCATGCCTTTACGTGCCGAAGGTGGACGTGTCCAGCCTTCCGCTGCCCGCGCCCGAATCAGGTCGTCGAAACTGCCCGCGACTTCATCGCCACGCTCATCGGCCAAGGCTTGCTGACGCTGCGGCGTGTCGGAAAGCAAATCTGCCAGGGCCTGGGCCTTTTTCTCTTCGGCGGATTTGCGTGCTGCTTCCTGGGCCTTCTTCTTGGAGGCGTCGGCGGCAGCTTTCTTCTTCGCTTCGTCGGCGACTTTCTTCTTCGCCTCGTCTGCTTCAGCTTTTTTCTTGGCGTCTTCGGCGGCTTTCTTCTTCGCGTCTTCGACTATCTTTTTCTTGGCTTCTTCAGCGGCCTTTTTCTTGGCCTCTTCTTCGGCAGCCTTTTTGGCTTCTTCTTCCGATTTCTTCTTGGCTATATCAGCCAATTGTTTCTCTTCGGCCTTTTTGGCTTCGGCAGCTTTCTCGGCTTTCTTGGCTTCATCAGCCTTTTTCGCCTCGTCGGCTTTCTTGGCTTCGTCAGCCTTTTTCGATTCCTCGGCCTTTTGAGCCGCCTCTTCTTTCTTTTGTTCCGCAGCAGCCTTCACCGCTTCCTGCTCGACCTTCTTCTGTTCCATCTGCTCGACTTCAGTCTGGCGCGCAGCCGACTTCTGGGCCTCACCCGCAATCTTCTGATTGGTCTGGGTGGTGGCCTGACTTTTCGATTTCAGCTGATACAGGGTCGCCTGCACGATCGGCTTGGCTGGCGGCAGGTCCGGGGTCATGGCAAAGCTGACAAACAGCATGCCGAACACCAGGACGTGCAGGGCTATTGCCCACACGCCAGGCCAGAAGTAGCTTTCCGAGGCGGACGGCTCTCGCTGTTGCTGCATCAGGGCGCCTCGGTAATCAAGCCAACGTTACCGACGCCGGCCTTCTGCAGCCCGCCCATGGCGCCCATGACGGAGCCGTAGTCGACCGATTTGTCACCCCGGATAAACACCTGGGTGTGCTTGCCGCCTTCGTTGCCGGAGCGAATGATCTTGGTCACAGCATCGGTCATGGCCGGCAACGTCAGGGCCTTGTCCTGCTGCTTTTGCGTGTCGACTTCGCTGCCAAGGTTCCAGTAATAGGTCTTGTCAGCCTTGATCGAAATGGTCAGGACCTGAGTGTTGTTGTCCTGCGGCAAGGCTTCACTGGAAACCTTGGGCAGATCAACCTTCACGCCCTGGTTGAGCATCGGCGCGGTCACCATGAAGATCACCAGCAGCACCAGCATCACGTCGATGTAAGGCACTACGTTCATCTCGGCGACCGGCTTGCGCTTTTTGCGAGCTCGAGCGATTAAAGCCATTGGGAATTACCTGCTTATTCTTCGCTGGTGTGCACTTTACGGTGCAGGATCGCCTGGAATTCATCGGCGAAGGTGTAGTAACGGCCGATCAAGGTTTCGCTGGTTGCGGCGAAACGGTTGTAGGCGATTACTGCGGGGATAGCGGCGAACAGGCCGATCGCGGTGGCGATCAGGGCTTCGGCAATACCCGGGGCCACGGTGGCCAGTGTGGCTTGCTGCGCCTGGGCCAGGCCGCGGAAGGAGTTCATGATCCCCCATACGGTACCGAACAGGCCGATATACGGGCTGACGGAACCCACGGTGGCGAGGAACGGCAGGCCCTGCTCAAGTTTCTCTTCTTCGCGGGAGATGGCCACGCGCATGGCACGGGCCACACCTTCCATCACCGCTTCAGGATCGACACCCGGCTGCTGGCGCAGGCGCGAGAACTCCTTGAAGCCGGCACGGAAGATCTGCTCGACGCCCGAATCCGGGTCCGGGTTGCTGCCGGCCTGGCGGTACAGCTTGGACAGGTCGATACCCGACCAGAAGCGCTCTTCAAAGCTCTCCAGGGCACGTCGACCGGCGCGCAACATGTTGCTGCGCTGAAAAATCATGACCCAAGAGGTAACCGATGCGGCTACCAGTGTCAGCATGACCAGTTGAACCACGACACTGGCATTGCTGACCAGGCTCCACATGGAGGAATGGTCGACGACGGTAGGTTCCACGCTAAATCTCCTGCTTTGATTGTTGACCCGCGCCGCTCACGGCGGCAAAGGCCGCGCGTAGAGTTTCGGGAATGGCCCGAGGTTTCAAGCTGTTGGTGCGCACACACGCCACCAGGAACTGCCCCTCACAGAGCAGCGTTGCATCCGTGGCCCGCCTGACCTGCTGTTTGAAACGCAGGCTGGCACGGTTCAATTCGATGACTTCAGCGCTGACCAGCAACTCATCGTCCAGTCGCGCCGGCGCGTAATACCGCGCCTCGCTGGAATGCACGACGAATAACAGGTCCTCGCCTACAAGCTCGGACTGGGCAAAACCCAACTCCCGCAGCCGCTCGGTTCGAGCCCGTTCCATGAATTTCAGGTAATTGACGTAATAAACGATGCCGCCGGCATCGGTGTCCTCGTAATAAACGCGACAGCGATGTGCGAACGACTGATCCCCGTTTTGCGCGCGCATACTCTAGTGCTTACTCCTCAGGTTGCCAATTGGCTGGGCAACTGTTTTTTCATTCCTGAACGCTTTTGCAGTGAATCAAATGACGACGCCAGACACTGGGACAGCACAAAGCTCAGATAAATCGTCCGGCGTAAGCTTTTTAATCGTCTACCGCATCGAGGAATTCGTCTACCACGGGCATCTCTCCCAATCGTGACGGAATGTTTAGCCCAAAGTGCAGGTAAGCATGACGCGTCACCACCCTGCCCCGCGGGGTTCGCATGATGTAGCCCTGCTGAATCAGGTACGGTTCCAGCACATCCTCAATGGTATGGCGCTCTTCGCTGATGGCTGCGGCCAGGCTGTCCACGCCCACCGGGCCACCGTCGAATTTCTCGATCATGGTCAAAAGTAGGCGTCGATCCTGGTGATCAAAACCATGTTCGTCCACATCCAGCAGGTTCAAGGCAAGGTCCGCCACGGCCTTGGTGATGTGGCCCTTGGCACGCACCTCGGCAAAGTCTCGCACGCGGCGCAGCAAACGGTTGGCAATTCGTGGCGTACCGCGAGCGCGTCGAGCGATTTCAAAGGCGCCTTCCGGGTCCAGGGGCAAGCCAAGGATACTCGCCGACCGGCTGACAATGGTCGCCAGATCGGCGGTGCTATAGAACTCTAGACGTTGAACAATGCCGAAACGGTCTCGCAGCGGGTTGGTCAGCATGCCCGCACGGGTGGTCGCGCCCACCAGGGTGAATGGCGGCAGGTCGAGCTTGATCGAGCGGGCCGCAGGGCCTTCGCCAATCATGATGTCGAGCTGAAAGTCCTCCATGGCCGGGTACAGCACTTCCTCGACAATCGGTGATAACCGATGGATCTCGTCGATAAACAGTACGTCATGGGGTTCAAGATTGGTCAGCAGCGCCGCCAGGTCTCCAGGACGCTCCAGCACGGGGCCGGAGGTGGACTTGATCGACACGCCCATTTCCTGGGCGATGATATTGGCCAGGGTGGTCTTGCCCAACCCGGGCGGGCCGAAGATCAAGGTGTGGTCCAGGGACTCACTGCGCCCGCGCGCGGCCTGGATAAACAACTCCATCTGTTCGCGCACGGTGGGCTGGCCGATGTATTCGGCCAGGCTCAACGGGCGGATGGCCCGGTCCTGGACTTCTTCACGGTCACGCGGGCCGGTGGCCGCGATCAGACGATCGGCTTCAATCACTTAAATCATTCCCTTCAGGGCACGGCGAATCATGTCTTCAGCGCTCAGGTTCTTGTCCTTGATGGCCGATACGGCCTTGCTGGCTTCCTGAGGCTTGTAGCCCAGGGAGATCAGCGCATTGACCGCATCGCTTTCGGCGCTGGCGACCTGGGCCGCCGGCATATCCGGCTGGTTCGGTACCAGGGCGAACATGCTCGGCACCACCTCCCAGGCTTTGAAGCGGTCCTTGAGCTCGACCAGCAAGCGCTCGGCAGTTTTCTTGCCGACGCCCGGCACCTTGGTCAGGGCCGAGGTATCCTGGGCCGATACAGCACGCACCAACTCATCCACTTCCAGGCTCGACATCAAGGCCAGGGCCAATTTGGGCCCCACGCCATTGAGACGAATCAGCTCGCGGAAGAAATCGCGGTCGCGCTTGCCGATGAAACCATAGAGTAGTTGCGCGTCTTCGCGCACCACTAAATGCGTGTGCAAGGTTATCGGCTCGCCGACCGACGGCAGGCGATACAAGGTGGTCATGGGCACTTCCAGCTCATAACCCAACCCATTCACATCCAGAATCAGGTGCGGCGGCTGTTTCTCAGCCAGGGTGCCGCGCAAGCGTCCAATCACGGTTCAGATCCTTAAAGCTGGGGGGTCAGATCGGAGCCTGACCGCAAAAATAACGATTGCGCTGATGCTATCAGAGACGCAGGCGCCCGCCACGACTACGTGCTGCGCCCAAGCCGTGAGGCAACAGGCTGGAGCGGGTATGGGCATGGCAAATGGCGATGGCCAGGGCATCCGAGGCGTCGATCTGTGGCTTTGAAGTGAGCTTGAGCATGTGCATGACCATCATCTGCACCTGCTCCTTGTTGGCGCCACCGGTGCCGACCACGGCCTGCTTGACCTGGGTCGCGGTGTATTCAGCGATCTCCATGCCCTCCTCGGCACCCGCCACGATGGCAGCGCCACGGGCCTGGCCGAGCTTCAACGCCGAGTCGGCGTTCTTGGCCATGAAGACTTTTTCGATGCCCATGGTGACCGGGCCGTAGGTCTGGATGACTTCACGCACGCCGCGATAGACGATCTGCAGCCGTTCGGCCAATTCCCCTGCGCCAGTGCGGATGCAGCCCGAGGCGACGTACACACAGCCACGTGGGGTCTGCTGCACCACGCCAAATCCGGTGATGCGCGAACCGGGGTCGATACCTAGGATTAAAGTCATAACGCCTGCGGTTGGGGTAAACACATTTTTTGATACACAGAGGATCCGATGTGGGAGCGGGCTTGCTCGCGAAAGCGGTGGGTCAGACAGCTCATGTACTGACTGACCCACCGCTTTCGCGAGCAAGCCTGCTCCCACATTCGGAACCACATCATCCTTCAGACCAGCTGTGCTGCAACTTCTTCAGGGATGTCGGCATTCGAATACACATTCTGCACATCATCCAGGTCTTCAAGCATGTCCAGCAGCTTCAGCACCTTCTGCGCACCGTCCAGGTCCAGTTCGGCACTGGTGGTCGGCAGCATCACGATTTCTGCGTCGGTGCCGTTGAAACCAGCGGCTTCCAGGGCGTTGCGCACGGCGTAGAAGCTGGCGAACGAGGTAAACACGTCGATGGAGCCGTCTTCGTTGGTCACGACGTCATCGGCATCCGCTTCCATTGCGGCTTCCATCAGCGCGTCTTCATCGGTGCCCGGTGCGAAGGTGATCTGCCCCTTGCGCTCGAACAGGTAGGCCACCGAACCATCCGTGCCGAGGTTGCCGCCGCACTTGCTGAACGCATGACGTACGGCTGCCGCGGTACGGTTGCGGTTGTCGGTCATGCATTCGACCATCACCGCCACGCCGCCCGGGCCGTAGCCTTCATAGGTCAGCTCGACCATATCGTCGGTGTCGGCCGCACCAGCACCACGGGCCACGGCGCGGTCGATGATGTCGCGGCTCATGTTGGCGCCCAGCGCCTTGTCCAGCGCCAGGCGCAGACGCGGGTTAGAGCCCGGGTCACCGCCACCCTGGCGGGCCGCGACGGTCAGTTCGCGAATCCACTTGGTGAAGATTTTGCCTTTCTTGGCATCCTGACGCTCTTTGCGGTGCTTGATGTTCGCCCACTTGGAATGGCCAGCCATAACACAACTCCGAATTCTCTAGAAACCTTATCAATCTCGCCCCAGGCGAGATTTCCCTCTTTTAAACGCAAAGGCGCATCCGAAGATGCGCCTTTTTGACTGCGTACAACCTTATCGCGCTTTCACGCTGCAGCCTTACTCAGCCTTCGGCGTCTCGCGCAGGCGGATGTGCAGCTCGCGCAGGGCCTTGGCATCCACAACACCCGGCGCCTGGGTCATGACGTCCGCAGCGCTCTGGGTTTTCGGGAAGGCGATCACTTCACGGATCGACTGGGCGCCGGTCATCAGCATCACCAGACGGTCCAGGCCGAACGCCAGGCCACCGTGCGGCGGCGCGCCGTATTTCAGGGCGTCGAGCAGGAAGCCGAATTTCTCTTCCTGTTCCGCTTCGTTGATGCCCAGCAGGCGGAATACCGCTTGTTGCATCTCTTTGCGGTGGATACGGATCGAACCGCCACCCAGTTCAGTACCGTTCAACACCATGTCGTAGGCACGGGACAGCGCGCCTGCAGGGTTGGCTTCCAGCTCTTGCGGGGAGCACTTCGGTGCGGTGAACGGGTGGTGCAAGGCGCTGAAGCTGCCGTCGTCGTTCTCTTCGAACATCGGGAAGTCCACAACCCACATAGGCGCCCACTCGCAGGTCAGCAGGTTCAGGTCGTGACCGAGCTTGATCCGCAGCGCGCCCAGGGCTTCGCTGACGATCTTGGCCTTGTCGGCGCCGAAGAACACGATGTCGCCGTCAACCGCACCGACGCGATCAAGGATCGTGTTCAGGTTGGCTTCAGGGATGTTTTTCACGATCGGCGATTGCAGGCCGTCGACGCCGTTGGCGCGCTCGTTGACCTTGATGTACGCCAGGCCCTTGGCACCGTAGATGCCGACGAACTTGGTGTAGTCGTCGATCTGCTTGCGCGGCATGCTCGCGCCGCCAGGCACACGCAGGGCGGCGATGCGGCATTTAGGATCGTTGGCCGGGCCGCTGAACACCTTGAAGTCGACGTCCTTGAGCTGGTCGGCCACGTCCACCAGTTCCAGCGGGTTACGCAGGTCTGGCTTGTCGGAACCGTAGCGGCGCATGGCTTCTTCGAAAGTCATGTGCGGGAATTCGCCGAACTCCAGGTCCAGCACTTCCTTGAACAGGTTGCGGATCATCTGCTCGGTCAGGCCCATGATCTCTTTTTCATCGAGGAAGCTGGTCTCGATGTCGATCTGGGTGAATTCCGGCTGGCGGTCAGCGCGCAGGTCTTCGTCACGGAAGCACTTGGCGATCTGGTAGTAGCGGTCGAAACCGGCCACCATCAGCAGTTGCTTGAACAGCTGCGGCGATTGCGGCAAGGCGAAGAAGCTGCCGGCATGGGTACGGCTCGGTACCAGGTAGTCACGCGCGCCTTCCGGGGTGGCCCGGGTGAGGATCGGCGTTTCGACGTCCAGGAAGCCGTTTTCATCCAAGAAGCGGCGGATGCTGGTGGTCATGCGCGAACGCAGGCGCAGCTTCTCGGCCATTTCCGGACGACGCAAGTCCAGGAAGCGGTAGCGCAGGCGGGTTTCTTCGCCCACATCGGAGTATTCGTTGAGTGGGAACGGTGGGGTTTCCGACTCGTTCAGCACTTCCAGCTCATAGCCCAGTACTTCGATGCCGCCGGACGCCATGTTCTTGTTCACGGCACCGGCCGGACGCAGGCGTACCTTGCCGGTGATCTTGACGACGTATTCGCTGCGCACGCGGTCGGCGGCTGCAAAACTCTCGGCGCGGTCCGGGTCGAACACCACCTGGGCCAGACCATCACGGTCACGGATATCGAGGAAGATCACCCCGCCGTGGTCGCGGCGACGGTGAACCCATCCGCAAAGGGTGATTTCCTGACCTTCCAGGGTCTCGTTCAGTTGGCCGCAATAGTGGCTGCGCATCATGGTCGTGGTTTCACTTCTCGTAATTCGAAATTCGGTGGCAGGCCCGCCTCGTCACCGTACATTAAAGCAGGGGACGGATAATGCAGGAGCCTGCGCGTAGAGTTCAACTCAGTCTGCTTTGTCGCCGCCCGCCAGGTTCTTCTTGGCGCCGGTCTTGAAATCGGTCTCGTACCAGCCGCTGCCGCTCAGGCGGAAGCCCGGCATGGACAACATCTTCTTCAACTCAGGTGCCTGGCAGGCAGGGCAATCGACCAGCGGCGCGGCGCTGATCTTCTGAATGGCTTCCAACTGATGACCACAGGAAGCGCATTGATAGTCGTACATGGGCATGGAGATGTCTCGGCGATCAGATCGTTACAGCGCCACGCCCTGCCCTGTGCTTAAAGCCCGGCATGCGCAGCAAAGCGCGGGATTATATCTGGTAAATCAACACAGCGCAGCCGGCTTTGTGCTCAGGGCCCGGCCCGCCGGGATGACGGACCGACCACCGGACTACTGCGCAAGCGTGTCCCCGCACGTGAGGGCGCCACGGCCTTTGAGCACATGGACCACGCACACCACCCTCACCAGCCCACTGAAGTTCTTCACGCCTCCGTAACGCAAATGCACTTCCCGATCGACGTAGGACAACAACGCACTGACCGAACAGGTATTGAGCCTGGCGATTTCCGTCAGGATGTTCCAATAGATCTGTTCAAGCCGCAGGCAGGTAGAAAACCCATTGAGCCTGACCGACCGGGACAGCGGCTTGGCCAGCCCCATATCAAAACCCTTGGCAAAAGGGTCGACCTTTATCTTGTGAAAACCACAGGTTTCCATCGCTCCCTTACTCACTCCACGTGACATACAGCTGACACTCCATTGCCAAACAACAGCCAACAGGTTTCTCCCATTGGACGATGGGCCTATAAAACAGCAGCCAGCACAGAGCAGCCAGAAGACGGGGAGTTGTTAGTCGTAGGACAACGCCAGGAAGCGCAGGGAAACCAGCAGGCGGCGCCCAAAAGGCGCCGCCAGGGTTCGACGATTACTGGTTTTCGAGCAGGGAGCGCAGCATCCACGCGGTTTTCTCGTGAACCTGCATACGCTGGGTCAAGAGGTCCGCCGTCGGCTCATCACTGACTTTGTCGAGCAATGGGAAGATGCCCCGCGCGGTACGCGTGACTGCTTCCTGACCGGCCACCAACTGCTTGATCATCTCTTCGGCGCTCGGCACCCCCTCTTCTTCCTTGATGGAAGACAGGCGGGCGTAAATCGAATAGGCACCCGGCGCCGGGAAGCCCAAGGCACGGATACGCTCAGCAATGGAGTCCACTGCCAGCGCCAGCTCGTTGTACTGCTCTTCGAACATCAGGTGCAGCGTACGAAACATGGGGCCTGTGACGTTCCAATGGAAATTGTGGGTCTTCAGATACAGAACATAGGTATCGGAGAGCAGGCGGGAAAGTCCGTCGACGATGGATTTACGGTCTTCTTCACTGATACCAATATCGATTGCCATGTGTTTCCCCTTCAATTGACGAGCATTCATTGATCAGGTGCAGCTCCACTCTAGCAAGAGAGTGCGCCACGTGCAGCCCGACACACTCGGGCGGCATGCGGCAAATCGCCCCGCACCGCCTGCGAGATCTGAGTTGGCAAGCCTGTTTACCTGTAGGAAGGGTCTTGGCTGCCACTGAAAAAATCCCGCACCTGTCTAGGACAAGCGTTTGACGCAGAAATGCCGTGGCCGTGGCAACACCCCGAAATGCTTGATTTGAGTAGGCACAGCCTTTGCTGTTAAATAGACGCGGTGTGGCTGCCGTTTATTCCTGCGGCACGTCACATAGGCTGATACCCGCGCACGTGCTCAACGCCTCCCATTGTTCAGAAGCGAACCGTGCCAGTCAGCTCTTCCTTGTGATCCGTCTTAACGTGAGTTAACCAAAATGTTGAAAATCGTCCACCTGCTAACGGGCGTTGCAGCGTTGCTGCTGTCCTTTATTCCGAGCCTGCAGCCTGAAAGCCTGCCCTACCTGGAACAACACGACGCCCTGTACCTGGCCTTGTTCGGCCTTCTTAACCTGACGCTCGCACCGGTAATCCCTTACTGGAACAAAGGCACGCGTCATCAACTGCAAAACCTGGTCAGTGCGCTGCTGGTGCTGACTGTTGTCGTACAAACCCTTACCCTCCTGGCGCCCATGCCTGAAGTCGGGGGCCATCCGGCCATCCTACTCAGCCTGGTGATTGCTGTGGTCGCCATCGTTCTTCACCTGGCCATCAGCTTCTACCGCTCGTCTCCAGCGGCCGCGTCGCAAAACTATGACATGACCAACCGGGATACCGGGACCGTCAAGTGGTTCAACACCTCCAAGGGCTTCGGCTTCATTTCCCGCGATTCGGGCGACGATATCTTCGTCCACTTCCGAGCCATTCGTGGCGAAGGCCATCGCGTACTGGTCGAAGGCCAGCGCGTGGAGTTCTCGGTGATGAACCGTGACAAGGGCCTGCAAGCCGAAGACGTCATCGCTGCCCTGCCGCGTCGCTGATTCCCCAGCTTTCGCAGCAAAAAAAACCGCGATCCAGCCTTGGCTGGGTCGCGGTTTTTTATTGCGTGCGCAGTCAATAGTGGGGCGGCGGCGCTTCTTCTTCGGATGACTCGAATTGCCCGCCCATTTCTTCCTGGCGCTTGAGCAGTGCAGTCATCTGCAATTGCAGGCGTTCGACGGCCCGCTGCTGGGTGACCAGAATGTCATTGAGGGTTTCAATGGTGTCGTCCTGGAAGGCCAGGCGGCTTTCCAGGTCGGTGACGCGTTCTTGCAGGTCCATGGTTCAGTCCTGGGTAAAGATGAAGTCGGCAGGCAATAGCTCACGCAATCGGCTGCGAATCGCGGCCACCTGCTCTTCGGTATAGGGCTGGGCCGGGTGCTTGCCCCACACGGGGGCTGGCCAGGCGGCGTCGTCGCGCTTGCGCACAATCACATGCACATGCAACTGGCTGACCACGTTACCCAACGCGCCGATGTTCATTTTGTCGGCCGCCAAGCCCTCGTTGAGCAACTGCGCCAAGGCTGTCGTTTCTTGCCACAAGGTTTGTTGATCGGCGACATCCAGTTGAAACACTTCGCTGATACCGTCGATGCGTGGCACCAGAATGAACCAGGGGTAATTGGCGTCATTGGACAGCAGCAGACGACAGAGCGGGAAGTCCCCAATGGCCAAGGTATCTTGTAGCAGGCGTTGATCTAAGGCGAACACGTGGCACTCCGTTCGGCAGGTCGGTAACAGGTGCCCAGCATACCTTCGAATGCCCAAGGCTTCACGGGCAATGCTGGCGGCCTTGAGGCAGCCGGGCAAAAAAATGCACCCTTTAGAGGCAGTAACTCAAGAGAGCAACGCTAGGCCGGGCCTCAACGGGATGCACCAAAATGACCCACCTGTGCCTCAAAGGGATCCGCCGATTACCCACTGATAAGGGTCAACCGGTAACGTTTTACCCAGGTACAGGATTCAGGTACCACCGAACCGGGGTAACACCCTGGCGTCAAGCCCAACCCAAATGGCGTAAAACCCCCGTGCTTATGCGGTTTTTACAGGTTCATCACACTTTTCACGAAAAAATGACATTCGGTCAGCGGTTTGAGCACGCTTGTTGCATTCACCCCCATATCGTCGGCAACGGCACCCGTTTGGACACAGGTGTTTCGCGATAAAAATAGTGGCGTTTCAATGTGTATCAGGGAAGTGTTCAAACTTTGAAAGAAGTCTGAAAACAGCATTGAAGTTGTCAGCCTGGATACATTTTTGGCTGTGAATTTGCGACATGGATCTAGCGATTTACGACAGCCTCGTAAAGAAGCTGAAAGGATAGTTGAGTAAGTATCGTCAATAGGGTCTGCGTGAGCTAACTTTGCGCCGACACAAAAAGAAAGAGCCGCCCAGATAAAAATACAGGTGGGACGGCAGTACTCTTCCTAAAACCAAAGGAGCAAATCACGATGCGCGTGATGAAGTGGAGCATGATCGCCCTGGCTGTTTCAGCAGGCACCTCGCAGTTCGCAATGGCGTCCGCCCAGGACGATTCCAAGGGCTTTGTTGAAGACAGCACGTTCAGCATCAATACTCGCGCGCTGTACTTCAGCCGTGACTTCCGTAACAACCCGTCGGGCCCAGGCTCCAAGAGCCGAGCTGAAGAAACCGGCCTGGGCTTCAATGCCCTCTACGAGTCTGGCTTCACCCAGGGCACCATTGGTGTCGGTGTCGACGTGATCGGCCTGATGGGCGTCAAGCTCGACAGCGGCAAGGGCCGCGCCGGCACCGGCCTGTTCCCAACCGGTTCCGATGGTCGCTCGCAAGACGACTACTCCAAAGGCGGCGGCGCGGTGAAGTTCCGCATCTCCAACACAGTGCTGAAAATCGGTGACCAATACACCACAGCCCCAGTGTTTGCCTCCGACGACAGCCGCCTGCTGCCAGAGCTGCCGCAAGGTATCTCCATCACCAGCAACGAAATCAAGGGCCTGAAGCTTGAAGGCGGTCACTTCACTTCCAGCGTCGCGCAGAACCAGACCTACCACGACAGCCTGGGCCTGACCAAAACCGACTTTGTCGGGGGTGTGTATGCCTTCACTCCAGAAGTCACCGGCAGCCTGTACTACGCGAAAACCGAAGATTACTTCCGCAAGTACTACAGCAACCTGAACTGGACCCACGCCCTGAGCGATGATCAGTCGTTCGCCCTGGACTTCAACATCTACGACACCAAGAGCGACGGCGCCGGCCTGCAACGCGCAGAGAAAGATGGCGTGACCAAGCTCGACAACCGTGCCTTCAGCTTGCAGGGTGCGTACACCATCGGTGCTCACACCTTCACCCTGGCAGCCCAGAAAGTCACCGGTGACGGCGACTACGGTTACGGCGTAGACGGCGGCGGCACTGTGTTCCTGGCCAACTCCATCGCCCGTTCCGACTTCAACGCCGAAGGCGAAAAGTCCTACCAGGCGCGTTATGACATCAACATGGCGACCTTTGGCATTCCGGGCCTGAGCTTCATGACCCGTTACGTCACCGGTAGCGGCGCCAACACCGGCACCACCTCGAACGGCAAAGAGTGGGAACGCGACATCGAAGCCAAGTACGTGATCCAGAGCGGCCCGGCGAAAAACCTGAGCCTGCGCCTGCGTCAAGCGACTTACCGTTCCGGTGATGGCGTGTACTACGGTTCGCCGTCGATCGACGAGCTGCGTCTGATCGCCAACTACCCGCTGAACATCTTGTAATTGCCGGTTCAATTACAACGATGACTTGAGGCCTCGGCCTTAAACAAAAAGCCGCTCCTCTGTTTAAACAGGGAGCGGCTTTTTTATTGCAGTTTTACTTCAACCAACAAAACAACTAGCAAGCTAAGTAACTAGTTTTTCAAAGCTGACCTTTCGGCCAACTTCGATAGCATCACGCCAAGTTACTTCGGCGCACTTTCCTGCATCACCCGAATAACCCGTTGCGGAAACGGAATATCAATCCCGGCCGCTTTCAAACGGTCACGCGCCAGTTCATTGAGCATAAACATCACGTCCCAATAATCCGGAGTGTTGGTCCAGCAACGCAGGGAGACGGTGATGGAACTGTCGCCCAAGGTCGACACCACCGCCACGGCGGCAGGGTCCTTCAGTACACGCGGGTCTTCGGCCAGAGCCAGCAATACTTCACGGGCCTTTTGCAGGTCCGCCTCATAGTCCACACCCACGTCAAACACGACCTTGCGGGTCGGCTGGCGGTTGGTGTTGGTGATAAGGCCGTTGGACAGGCTGCCGTTGGGAATGATCACCGTCTTGTTGTCGCCGGTACGCAGCACCGTGTGGAAGATCTGGATGCTGTCGACGGTACCCGAGGTACCCTGGGCTTCGATCCAGTCACCGATACGGAACGGGCGGAACAACAGAATCAACACGCCGCCGGCAAAGTTCGCCAGGCTGCCTTGCAAGGCCAGGCCGATAGCCAGGGTAGCGGCACCGATCGCCGCAACGAACGAGGTGGTTGCCACACCGATCATCGAGGCCACGTTGACCACCAGCATGACTTTGAGCGCGATGTTCGCAAGGCTGGTGATGAAGTGTTGCAGTGCCAAGTCTGCGTTACGCATGGCCAGCAGACGGCCCACGCGGTGAGTCAAGACGTTGATCAGCCACCAGCCGATGGCCAGGGTGACCAACGCCAGCAATACGCGGCTGCCGTATTCCATGATCATGGGGAGCCAAGACTGGGAGGTCTTGATCAGGTGATCCATTTCAGCGTTCAAATCCATCTACTTTCTCCTGTTGTGCGGCGATAAGGCTGTATTGACTGCCTGAAAACGCAATTGAGCCCCGAAGGGCTCAATTGTAGGCACTGATGCTGGGGCGTGGGACGTCAAAAGTGCCCACAGGTTCCCCAAAGTGCCATCAGTCGCGGAAGTTATTGAACTGCAGCGGCATGTCGAAAGTCTTGGCGCGCAGAGCTGCGATAGCCTCTTGCAGGTCATCACGCTTCTTGCCGGTGACGCGAACCTGCTCGCCCTGGATGGCGGCCTGGACTTTGAGCTTGGCGTCCTTGATATGCGCCACGATCTTCTTGGCCAGCTCTTTGTCGATGCCTTCCTTGAGCACGGCTTCCTGCTTCATCAGCTTGCCGGAGGCGTAGGCATCTTTGACTTCCAGACATTGCACGTCGATCTTGCGCTTGACCAGGGCCAGCTTGAGGATCTCGATCATCGCTTCCAGCTGGAAATCGGCTTCAGCGGTCAGGTTGACGGTCAGTTCCTTTTCCTTGAATTCGAAGCTGCCCTTGCCTTTCAAGTCATAGCGACGGTCCAGTTCCTTGACGGCGTTCTCGACGGCGTTGGTGACTTCGTGTTTGTCCAGTTCAGATACCACGTCGAACGAAGGCATGTGATTTCTCCAATATAAGGGGCGGGCTCAGTAGAGATGGAGCGCGCCCGAGCTAAAATGCCGGGGCATTATAGCGGTTCTTTCGCGCCGTTCACCGCTGGCGACCTTATGGAGTACACACTGATGTCGACCCCCTGGCATATTCTTGGCGCTGGCAGCCTGGGCACCCTCTGGGCCACGCGGCTGGCACGCGCGGGGGTGCCCGTCAGGCTGATCCTGCGTAACCAGGCGCGCCTGGCCAGCTATCGCGCAGGCAAAGGGCTGACCCTGGTGGAGCACGGCGTGGAACAGACTTATCCGGTCATCGGCGAAACGCCTGATAGCTCGGAGCCGATTCGGCGTCTGCTGGTAGCGTGCAAAGCCTACGACGCTCAAAGCGCCATCGCACAGTTGCAGCATCGACTGGCGCCGGACGCCGAATTGATCCTGCTGCAAAACGGCCTCGGCAGCCAGGACGCCGTGGCTGCGCAATGGCCGTCGGCGCGCTGCATCTTTGCCTCCAGCACCGAGGGCGCATTTCGCGATGGCGATTGGCGGGTGGTATTTGCCGGCCATGGCTACACCTGGCTGGGGGACGCGAGCCATCCCACCCCGCCGCTGTGGCTGGATGATTTGCAAGCGGCAGGCATCCCCCATGAATGGGCCACCGATATCCTGACGCGCCTGTGGCGCAAGCTCGCGCTCAATTGCGCCATCAACCCACTGACCGTGTTGTACCACTGCCGCAACGGCGGTTTGAGCGCCCACCACTGCGAGGTCGCCACGCTCTGCGCCGAACTGGCCGAACTGCTGGAGCGCTGTGGCCAGCCTGCGGCTGCACAGGACTTGCACAGCGAAGTCGAGCGGGTGATCCAGGCCACCGCCGCCAATTATTCCTCCATGTACCAGGACGTCGCCAACGCCCGACGCACCGAGATCAGTTACCTGCTGGGCTACGCTTGCCAGGCCGCGGCCCGCCATCAGTTGGCAGCGCCGCACCTGCAACAGGTACACACGCGGTTGGTGGCGCATCTGCTTGCACGCGGATTGGCCAGCGACTGAGGCACGCGCTACCCTGCCTACCTGTCTATCACCGGGGAAAACTCTGATGCCACTGCGCCAGCGTCTTGAAAATCTACCAGTAGGACAAAAACTGCTGGCGGCCCTGCTGGTGCTTCTCACCACCGTATTGCTGGTGGCCAACCTGACGTTTATCAGCGCCGCCTACTGGATCTCCCAGGAAAGCATGGCCCCCCAGGCCTTGCAGGCTATTGGTCGACTGGTGTCCAACCCCTCGCTCGCCGCCGAGGCGCTTGAGTCCCCGACCAAGGCCGAGGCGCTGCTCAATGAATTGACCAGCTATTCACCGTTGCGCGCCGCCGCGCTGTACGACGGCGAAGGCAACCGCCTGGCGCAGATGCAGCACGGCGACCGCCTGCACCTGCCGGACCACTACCGGCATATCGAAGCGTGGCGCCTCACCGAATTTCGCAGCAACCAGATCATCACCCTGCCCCGTGGCACTCAGCCTTCGGGGCATTTGTTGCTGGTGGCCAGCAGTGAGCTGCCGGTGGCGTTCTATACCGGCACGCTGACCGCGAGCCTGGGCATCCTGATTTTCAGTGTGTTGCTGTGGCTGGTCATCGCCCGGCAGATCAAACGCCTGATCACACGACCGATTCATGAACTTGAAGAACTGTCCCGCCAGGTGACCCGCGAGGAGAACTACGCTTTACGCGCCGGGCGTGGCAACCGTGATGAAATCGGCAGCCTGGCCGAAGCGTTCAACACCATGTTGTCGCGCATCGAAGCCCGCGAGCAGCAGCTCAAACGCGCGCGCGACGACTCTCAGGCCGCGTATGACCAGGCCCAGGGTTTGGCCGAAGAAACCCGGCATACCAACCGCAAGCTGGAACTGGAAGTCCAGGTACGCAGCAAGATCGAGAAAAAGCTCACGGGCTTCCAGAACTACCTGAACAGCATCATTGACTCGATGCCCTCGGCGCTGATCGCCCTGGACGAACAACTCTATGTCACCCAGTGGAACCAGGAAGCTACCGCCCTCTCCGGTACGCGTCTGGACGAAGCCCTGAACCAGCCGGTGTTCCTGGCCTTCCAGCCGCTCAAGCCGTACCTGCCACAGATCAAGGCCACCGTGGAGCAGCACACAGTGGAGCGGATAGAACGGGTCACCTGGATCAAGGACGACGAGCCCAAGCATTATGCGCTGACGTTCTACCCGTTGATGGGCGGCGCCGGGCGCGGTGTGGTGATCCGAATCGACGACATCACCCAGCGCCTGTCCCTGGAAGAAATGATGGTGCAATCGGAAAAAATGCTCTCCGTGGGCGGCCTGGCCGCAGGTATGGCCCATGAGATCAACAACCCGTTGGGCGCGATCCTGCATAACGTGCAGAACATTCGGCGGCGCCTGTCCCCCGAGCTGCCCAAGAACCTTGAACTTGCCGAACAGGTGGGCATCGAGCTGGAGACGGTCAACCGATACCTGCAAGGCCGCGAAGTCCCGCAACTGCTCGACGGCATTCAGCAGGCCGGGGCGCGTGCCGCGAAAATCGTTACCCACATGCTCAGCTTCAGCCGCCGCAGCAATCGCCAGATGGCGCCCTGCGATTTGCCGGCGCTGATCGACCAGGCCGTGGAAATCGCCGGTAACGACTTTGACCTGACCATCGGTTTCGATTTCAAGGGCCAGGCGATCATCCGCCAGTTCGATCCGCAACTGGGCCCGGTGCCCGGCACCGCCAACGAGCTGGAGCAAGTGCTGCTCAATTTGCTGAAAAACGCTGCCCAGGCCATTCACCTGCGCGAGGACGACAGCGAGCCGGGGCGCATCATCCTGCGCACCCGCCTCAACCCGCCGTGGGCGGAAATCCAGGTGGAAGACAACGGCATCGGCATGAGCGAAAACGTGCGCAAACGCACGTTCGAACCGTTCTTTACCACCAAGGAAATCGGCCAAGGTACCGGGCTTGGGCTGTCAGTGTCGTATTTCATCATCACCAACAACCACAAGGGCCAGATGGAAGTGCATTCCACCCTGGGCCAGGGCACCTGCTTTACCTTGCGCCTGCCTTTGGCCGGCAGCCAATTGCCCCCCACTGAACTTACCCAACTGGAGCACTGACCATGGGCTTTCGCCTGTCGAAGATCTACACCCGTACCGGCGACAAAGGCGAGACCGGCCTCGGCGACGGCCGCCGCGTGCCCAAGGACCATCCACGCGTGGAAGCGATTGGCGAGGTGGATACGCTGAACAGCCAACTCGGCCTGCTGTTGGCTAACCTTGAAGAACAAAGCGGCAAGCATCCGGGGTTGAAGGATGTGATTGAAGTGCTCACGCCTTGCCAGCACCGTCTGTTTGACTTGGGCGGTGAGCTGGCCATGCCGGTGTACAAGGCATTGAATGCCGCAGAAGTGGATCGGCTGGAAGCGGCGATTGACCGCTGGAATGAGGAGGTTGGGCCGCTGGAGAACTTCATCCTGCCTGGCGGTTCAGCGTTGATCGCTCAAGCCCATGTGTGCCGCAGCCTGGCGCGCAGCGCCGAACGCCGTTGTCAGCACCTGAATGCGGTGGAACCGTTGGAGGGTGTGGGGTTGGCGTACATCAATCGGTTGTCGGATTTGCTGTTTGTGGCGGCCAGGGTGATTGCCAAACGCCAAGGTGTTGCGGAAGTGTTGTGGCAGGCGGCGGCCAAGCCACACTGAGCAGATCGTTCCCACGCTTTGCGTGGGAATGCATCAACGGACGCTCCGCGTCCCAAAGCGTGACGCAGAGCGTCGCAGGAGGCATTCCCACGCAGAGCGTGGGAACGATCAGCACGATCAGCAGAGCGTGGGAACGCTCATCACACCTGCGGCCAGAACGCCCGAATACCTGCCACACCTTGCGCACCAGCCTCCCAAGCTTGCTCCCGCTGCGCCGGCCCAACCCCGCCCAACAGAAACACCGGCTTGCTGAACCCGGCGATCAACTCAGCCGCCTGTTCCCAACCCAACGGCTGCGCATCCGGATGGGTCTGAGTCGGCTGCACCGGCGACAGCGTGACGAAATCCACGTCCATCAACTCTGCCAGTGCCAGTTCTTCCGCGTTGTGGCAAGACGCCGCCAACCAGCGGTCTTTGGGCAGCGGCCGGCCCTTGCTCGCGTATTTGCGCAACTGCGCCGAGGTCATATGCCATCCCGCAGCAGGGAAATCCCCCAGCCACTCGAACGGCCCCTTGAGCATCAGTTGCGCCTTGCCAGCACACAGGCCCACCGCATCCACCGCCAGGTCACGGTATTTGGGGTCATAGCCGTTGGGCGCACGCAGTTGAACCAGCTTGATGCCACCGGCAATAGCCTTCTGGATACCGCGCAACAGCGTCGGGGTTTCCAGCTCGCCAGGGGTGATCAGGTACTCGGCGGGCAAGCGTGCCGCGGCGACAATCGGCGCATTCGCCGCCGGAAATTCATAGTTGACCAGGTCCCGCGGTGCCACCCACGCCAACGGCTGCCCTTCAGCGCCATGGGGCTCGCCGGTAAAAGCCGAGACTTCCCAGACATCCAGCAATACCTGCTTGTCCGGATAGTCATGTTGCACCTTGATCAGCGGCCGCGCCGTGGTGACCTGGATGCCCAGCTCTTCCTGCAATTCACGGGACAAGGCCGTGGCAACCGACTCATCAGCCTCCACCTTGCCGCCGGGAAATTCCCAGAGGCCGCCTTGATGCTGAGTATCGGCACGGCGCGCCAGCAGGATCCTGCCATCGACACCGCGGATCACCGCTGCTGCTACATGTACTCGTTTCACCGCCAGTTTCCTCTTGGTATCAGGTACGGTATTCCGCGTTGATCTTCACGTACTCGTGGGACAGGTCGGTGGTCCAGATGGTTTCGCTGCAGTCACCACGACCCAGTTCGATACGGATGGTGATTTCTTCCTGCTGCATCACCGCCGAGCCCTGGGCTTCGGTGTAGGTTTCGGCGCGGGCGCCACGGCTGGCGATGCACACGTCACCCAGGAACACGTCGATTTTGCTCACGTCCAGGTCCGGCACGCCGGCACGGCCGACAGCCGCGAGGATACGGCCCCAGTTCGGGTCCGAAGCAAACAGCGCGGTCTTGATCAGCGGCGAGTGCGCCACGGTGTAGCCCACATCCAGGCATTCCTGATGGTTGCCGCCGCCGTTGACTTCAACCGTGACGAACTTGGTCGCGCCCTCGCCGTCACGCACGATGGCCTGGGCCACGTCCATGCACACTTCGAACACCGCCTGTTTCAACGCCGCAAACAACGGGCCTTCGGTGGAGGTGATTTCCGGCAGGTTGGCCTGGCCGGTGGCGATCAGCATGCAACAGTCGTTGGTGGAGGTGTCACCGTCGATGGTGATGCGATTGAACGACTTGTTGGCGCCGTCCAGCATCAGGCGTTGCAGCACATCACGGGAAACTTTGGCGTCGGTGGCGATATAGCCGAGCATGGTGGCCATGTTCGGGCGGATCATGCCTGCGCCTTTGCTGATACCGGTGACGGTGATGGTCACGCCCTCATACACGAACTGGCGGCTCGCGCCTTTGGGCAAGGTGTCGGTGGTCATGATGCCAGTGGCCGCAGCCGCCCAGTTATCCACAGACAGATCATCGAGCGCGGCTTGCAGGGCGCCTTCGATTTTTTCCACCGGCAGCGGCTCACCGATCACACCGGTGGAGTACGGCAACACCTGGCTGGCATCGACGCCGGTCAACTGGGCCAGCTTGGCGCAGGTGCGCGCCGCCGCCACCAGGCCGGGCTCGCCGGTGCCCGCGTTGGCGTTGCCGGTATTGGTCAGCAGGTAGCGAATCGACCCGGCCACGCGCTGCTTGGCCAGAATCACCGGCGCGGCGCAGAAGGCGTTGAGGGTGAACACGCCCGCTACGGTCGAGCCTTCAGCACAGCGCATCACCACCACATCCTTGCGCCCCGGGCGCTTGATGCCGGCCGAAGCGATACCAAGTTCAAAACCGGCAACCGGGTGCAACGTGGGCAAAGGACCAAGACCAACAGCCATGAATGCGCTCCTTAAAAATAGGTGATGTCTGTGCCGTCGCTATCGACGGTGGGAATTAATGGCAAAACGCCGCGACGGCAAAGGCCGGTCGCGGCGCGGGGTGTTGCAGCGTCAGGCGAAAATCTTATTCGATCTGGCCGTGGCAGTGTTTGAATTTCTTGCCCGAACCGCAGTAGCACAGCTCGTTGCGGCCCAGCTTCTGGTCATTGCGAACCGGGGTCTGGGCCAGGGCCACATCGACCTCTTCACCCAATGCTTCAGGCTCATCCAGGCCCGGCGCTTCGTCGTGCTGGAACTGCATGCGCGCCGCCAGTGCTTCGGCTTCCTGACGCAGGCGTGCTTCTTCCTCGATCGGGTCTTCGCGACGCACTTGAACGTGGGACAGCACGCGGATCGAATCGCGCTTGATCGAATCCAGCAATTCGGAGAACAGCGTGAACGACTCGCGCTTGTACTCCTGCTTCGGGTTCTTCTGGGCGTAGCCACGCAGGTGGATACCGTGACGCAGGTGGTCCATGGTCGACAGGTGGTCTTTCCACAGATCATCCAGCACGCGCAATACGATCTGTTTTTCGAAGGTGCGCAGTGCTTCGGCACTCGCTTGCTCTTCTTTCTCGTTGTACGCCGCCAGCAGCTCGGCCATCAGTTTTTCGCGCAGGGTTTCTTCGTACAGGTGATCGTCTTCGTCCAGCCATTGCTGAACCGGCAAGTCCACACCGAAGTCGCTCTTCAATGCCGCTTCCAGGCCGGCAACATCCCACTGCTCAGGCAGGGACTGTGGCGGGATGTGGGCGCTGACAGTGGCGTTGAGCACGTCCTGACGGAAATCCGCGATGGTCTCGCCAATGTTGTCGGCGGCCAGCAACGTGTTACGCATGTGATAAATCACTTTACGCTGTTCGTTGTTGACGTCGTCGAACTCAAGCAGTTGCTTACGAATGTCGAAGTTACGGCCTTCTACTTTGCGCTGGGCCTTCTCGATGGCGTTGGTCACCATGCGGTGCTCGATCGCCTCACCGGACTGCATGCCCAGGGCTTTCATGAAGTTCTTCACCCGGTCCGACGCGAAGATACGCATCAGGCTGTCTTCCAGCGACAGGTAGAAACGGCTGGAACCGGCGTCACCCTGGCGACCGGCACGGCCACGCAGCTGGTTGTCGATACGGCGCGATTCGTGACGCTCGGACGCGATCACCTGCAAGCCACCGGATTCCAGCACAGCCTGGTGACGCTTCTGCCAGTCGGCCTTGATCTGGGCGATCTGCTCAGGCGTCGGGTTGTCGAGCGAGGCCACTTCCACTTCCCAGTTGCCGCCCAGCAGGATGTCGGTACCACGACCGGCCATGTTGGTGGCGATGGTCAATGCGCCTGGGCGACCGGCCTGGGCGATGATCTCGGCTTCTTTTTCGTGGAACTTGGCGTTCAGTACCTTGTGCTCGATACCTTCCTTGTTGAGCAGGTTGGACACGTGCTCGGAGGTCTCGATGGTGGCGGTACCCACCAGGATCGGACGGCCCTTGGCCATGCCATCCTTGATGTCATTGATGATCGCCGCGTATTTCTCTTCGGCGGTCAGGAACACCAGGTCGTTGTAGTCTTTACGCGCCAACGGCTTGTTCGGCGGGATGACCATCACGGCCAGGTTGTAGATCTGGTGGAATTCGAACGCTTCGGTGTCGGCCGTACCGGTCATGCCGGACAGCTTGTTGTACAGACGGAAGTAGTTCTGGAAAGTGGTGGACGCCAACGTCTGGCTTTCGGCTTGGATGTTGAGGTGTTCCTTGGCTTCGATGGCCTGGTGCAGGCCTTCGGACAGACGACGACCGGGCATGGTACGACCGGTGTGTTCGTCAACCAGTACCACCTGGCCGTCCTGCACGATGTACTCGACGTTGCGGTGGAACAGCTTGTGGGCGCGCAGGCCAGCGTACACGTGGGTCAACAGGCCCAGGTTGTGCGCCGAGTACAGGCTTTCACCTTCGGCCAATTCGCCGATCTGGGTCAGCATCTCTTCGACAAACTGGTGACCGGCTTCGTTGAGTTCGACCTGGCGGGTCTTCTCGTCGATGGTGAAGTGACCTTCTTTGGTCACCACGCCTTCCACCTCCTCGATGTGCTGCTCAAGACGCGGGATCAACTTGTTGATCTCGGTGTACAGGCGCGAGCTGTCTTCGGCCTGGCCGGAGATGATCAGCGGGGTACGGGCTTCGTCGATGAGGATGGAGTCGACTTCGTCGATCACGGCAAAGTTGAGTTCACGCTGGAATTTTTCATCCATGCTGAACGCCATGTTGTCGCGCAGGTAGTCGAAACCGAATTCGTTGTTGGTACCGTAGGTGATGTCGCAGGCGTACGCGGCGCGCTTCTCTTCCGGCGGCTGGAACGGCGTTACCACGCCGACGGTCAGGCCGAGGAATTCATACAGCGGGCGCATCCAGTTGGCGTCCCGGCGAGCCAGGTAGTCGTTTACCGTCACAACGTGCACGCCCTTGCCGGACAGTGCGTTGAGGTAAACGCCCAGGGTTGCCACCAGGGTCTTGCCTTCACCGGTGCGCATTTCGGCAATCATGCCTTCATGCAAGGTCATGCCGCCGATCAACTGGACGTCGAAGTGGCGCATGCCCATGACGCGCTTACCGGCTTCACGGGCGACCGCAAAGGCTTCGGGCAGCAGCTTGTCGAGGGTTTCACCTTTGGCTATGCGGGCCTTGAACTCTTGGGTCTTGGCGCGCAATTGCTCGTCCGACAGAGCAACCATCTGCTCTTCGAAGGCATTGACCAGCTGCACCGTCTTGAGCATGCGTTTGACTTCGCGCTCATTCTTGCTTCCAAAAAGTTTCTTTAACAAAGGCGCAAACATATCGGCAGGTTCTTCCACACATAGGGATGGAGGGCGCACCGTGAGTGGCCCGAGCAGCCCTCACGGCCGCATTGCGAACGCGCATTCTACCCGGAATCGTGGGTGAGGAAAGTGGCGTTGTTCCCCGAGGCAGGCACGGCGCTGTGAGAGGGCCTGTTTAAAATAAGGGCTTTTGCGCGAACTTCAACCCATGGAGCGCAGAAGTTACTTATTGATTTCATGGGCAAAGCCCAGCCGAGGCACGGCCGCGGGGTGTACCGGCGCTTTCTGTTAAGATAACCGCTCTGTTACCTAAGGTGTCTAAACATGGCATTTCGCCCTCTTACAGCCCGCGCGCCCGGCGTGTTGCTTCGCGAAGCCAAGCCGTTGAAAGCCATCTTTGGCCATGCCAAACGCCTGGGCCATTTGCAACGCCTGCTGGAAAGCCAGCTGCAACCTGCCGCACGTGAGCACTGTCATGTGGCGTCCTGGCGAGAAGGCAATCTGCTATTAATCGTCACCGATGGTCATTGGGCCACGCGCTTGCGTTATCAGCAAAAACGCTTGCAGCGCCAGTTGATGGCGTTTGAAGAATTCGCCGGCTTGACGCGCATTCAGTTCAAGGTACAGCCACCCACCGTGCCGCAAGGCGCAGTGGGGCATACCCTGGACCTGTCGGAAACGGCCGCCGAAACCCTTCAGGCCACCGCCGAAGGGATCAACGACCCGGGCTTGCGCGCCGCCCTGGAACGGCTGGCCGCCCATGCCCGGCCCAAAGCCTGAAACGTTATTTGCGTTTGCTGCCGCCCAATAACGAACCCAGCAGACCACGTACCAACTGGCGCCCCATCTGATTGGCGGCCTGCTGCATGGCTGACTTCAACGCCTTGCCCGCCGTGGTCCCCAGGAAGGCACCGGCCCTGTCGGTAAAGCTCGGCTCTTCGGCGGCCGGAGCAGCCTGCTCGGCAGGCCCAAGCTCCTTGCGGGCCATCAGCACTTCATAGGCAGACTCACGATCCACCGGCTTGTCATAGCGCCCCAACAGCGGCGAGCTGGCAACCAACGCTTTACGTTCGGCTTCGGTGAGCGGCCCGATCCGCGATTGCGGAGGAGCAACCAGTACGCGCTGGACGACTTCCGGCGTGCCCTTTTCCTGCAAGGTTCCCACCAAGGCCTCACCAGTGCCCAACTCTGTAAGCACCGACAAGGTATCGAATGTCGGGTTGGGACGAAAACCGTCCGCCACCGCTCGCAGGGACTTCTGTTCTTTGGCAGTGAACGCGCGCAAACCGTGCTGGATGCGCAGGCCCAGTTGCGCCAGCACCGTATCCGGCAAGTCGCCCGGCGATTGCGTGACGAAATACACGCCGACGCCTTTGGACCGGATCAGGCGCACTACCTGCTCCAGGCGCTCCTGCAAGGCTTTTGGCGTATCGGCGAACAACAAGTGCGCTTCATCGAAAAACAACGCCAGCAACGGTTTGTCGGCATCGCCGCGTTCCGGCAATTGTTCGAACAACTCTGCCAGCAGCCACAACAGGAAGGTCGCGTAGACCTTCGGCGCTTCATGCACCAAGCGGCTGGCGTCCAGCAGGTGGATGCGCCCACGCCCATCACTGGCGGGCTGCAAAATATCCTCCAATTGCAGGGCCGGCTCGCCAAACAGGGCTTCGGCGCCCTGCTGCTCCAGCACTGCCAGACGCCGCAACAAGGCCTGGCTGGAACCGGTGGTCATCAAGGCGGCGTCTTCGCCCAGTAGTTCCGGGTGATAGCGCAGGTGATTGAGCAGTGCCTTGAGGTCCTTGAGGTCCAGCAGCAACAGGCCTTCGCGGTCGGCCACTTTGAACGCCGCATAGAGCGCCGATTGCTGGCTGTCGGTGAGCTCCAACAGGCTGCCGAGCAAGAGCGGGCCCATTTCACTGATGGTGGTGCGCAACGGATGACCGGATTGGCCGTGGATATCCCACAGGGTTACCGGGTACGCCTGGGCCGTGTAATTAAGGAAGGGCATACCGGCGATGCGCTCGGCCACTTTGCCCTGGGGGTTGGCGGCGGCGCCCAGGCCGCAGAGGTCGCCTTTGATGTCGGCAGCGAACACCGCCACACCCGCATCACTGAAGGCTTCCGCCAGGCGCTGCAAGGTGACGGTCTTGCCGGTGCCCGTGGCGCCAGCGATCAACCCATGACGGTTGGCCAGGCGCATGGACTGGGCGATGGGCAGGCCGTCAAGGCCAGCACCGATAAGCAGTTGTGTGGAGTCAGGCATTTCGTCACCTATGGTTAATCTTTAGTGCCGCGAGGTCGATATAGACGGATGTAAGCCCGACAAAGACTAAAAAACGGTCAGATAATTCCGATATGGACCAACGGAGCTATCACCAGAAATACCACACCTTTTTTGACGCTGCCATTTTGCGCCTCCCGCATAGGATGCGCCTCGGATATTAAGACCTTAGCGGACCCTTCAAGCCATGAACAAAAATCTGCGCTTCAGCCACAAGATCCTGCTTGCAGCCTCCCTTATCGTCATCGCCGCTTTCGCGTTGTTTACCCTCTACAACGACTACCTGCAGCGCAACGCGATTCGTGACGACCTCAATAACTACCTGCATGAGATGGGCGACGTCACCGCCAGCAACATCCAGACCTGGCTCACCGGGCGTATCGCCCTGGTGGAAAACGCCGCACAGAACATCGCCATCAACCCTGAACAAAGCGTGGTCGCCAGCCTGCTGGAACAGAAAGCGCTGACCTCGTCATTCATGGCCACCTACGTCGGTGACAGCCAGGGCACCTTCACCATTCGTCCTGACACCAAGATGCCCGACGGCTTCGATCCGCGTGTTCGCCCCTGGTACAAGGGCGCCCAGGCCAGCAACGGTTCAACCCTGACCGAACCCTATATCGACGCGGCGACCGGGCAACTGATCATTTCTGTCGCCACGCCCAGCGCCAAGGGTGGCCAGAGCATCGGCGTAGTCGGCGGCGACCTGAGCCTGCAGACCCTGGTGGACAACATCGGCGCGCTGGATTTTGGCGGCATGGGTTATGCGTTCCTGGTCAGCGCCGACGGCAAAGTGCTGGTGCACCCGGATAAAGCCCTGGTGATGAAGACCCTGGCGGACGTTTATCCAAAAGACACGCCGAAGATCAGCGGCGATTTCAGCGAAGTGCAAGCCAACGGCAAGACCAATATCGTGACGTTCACACCGATCAAGGGCCTGCCCTCGGTGAACTGGTACCTGGGCGTTTCGGTGGATAAAGACAAGTCTTTCGCCATGCTCAGTGAGTTTCGCACCTCGGCGGTGATCGCAACGATCATCGCGGTGGTGATCATCATCGCCCTGCTCGGCATGCTCATCCGCGTCTTGCTGCAACCTTTGCACCTGATGACCCGAGCCATGCAGGACATTGCCGACGGTGAAGGCGACCTGACCCGCCGCCTGACCATCCAGAACAATGATGAATTCGGCACCCTGGGCAATGCCTTCAACCGCTTCGTCGAGCGCATTCATACCTCGATTCGCGAAGTGTCTTCAGCCACCGAGCACGTCAATGAAGTGGCCCTGCGGGTGGTCAGCGCCTCCAACTCGTCGATGGTCAACTCCGACGAACAGGCCAACCGCACCAACAGCGTCGCTGCGGCCATCAATCAACTGGGGGCCGCAGCTCAGGAGATCGCACGCAACGCCGCCCAAGCCTCCAGTCAGGCCAGCGATGCCAGGCACTTGGCCGAAGACGGCCAGCAGGTGGTTGAACGCAATATCAAGGCGATGACGCAGTTATCCAGCATGATCAGCACCTCAAGCACCAATATCGAAGCACTTAACAGCAAAACGGTGAATATTGGCCAGATCCTTGAAGTGATCACCAGCATTTCCCAGCAAACCAACCTGCTGGCGCTCAATGCGGCGATCGAAGCGGCGCGCGCCGGGGAAGCCGGGCGTGGCTTTGCGGTCGTGGCCGATGAAGTGCGCAACCTAGCTCATCGCACTCAGGAGTCGGCGCAACAGGTGCAGACGATGATCGAAGAGCTACAGGTGGGCGCCCGGGACTCGGTGACTACCATGAGCGAAAGCCAACGCCACAGCCTGGACAGCGTGGAAATCGCCAACCTGGCCGGCGAGCGCCTGAACAGCGTGACCCAGCGCATTGGCGAGATCGACGGTATGAACCAGTCGGTCGCCACCGCCACTGAAGAACAGACCTCGGTGGTGGAGTCGATCAATATGGACATCACCGAGATCAACACCCTCAACCAGGAAGGCGTGGAAAACCTGCAATCGACCTTGCGCGCCTGCTCGGACCTGGAACAACAGGCCTCGCGTTTGAAGCAATTGGTGGGCAGCTTCCGGATCTGAGGGGCAATACCGACCATTACAGCGAACGCAATGCGATCCAATGTGGGAGCGGGCTTGCTCGCGAAAGCAGTCTATCAGTTGAAGATGTACTGACTGATTCACCGCTTTCGCGAGCAAGCCCGCTCCCACAGGGGACCTGCGTTTAACAGACCGGCATAACACACCAATCCCAATCGAACATCTATCCTTACCTCAGGTCCATCTAGGGAGAGCAATGGATCGGAGGGATGTTCATCGTGCATATCGCTGACATAACCATGTTCTACGCCCCGGCCAGCGGTGGCGTACGCACTTACCTTGACGCCAAGCACCGGCGTCTGGCGCTCAAGCCGGGCATTCGCCACAGCCTGTTGATACCCGGTGCACACTTGAGCGAGCAGGACGGCATCTTCAAAGTACCGGCGCCCGCCCTGCCCTTCGGCAAAGGCTATCGCTTCCCCCTTCGTTTGGCGCCTTGGCGAAATGTCCTGCACGATTTACAGCCTGACCTGATCGAAGTTGGCGACCCTTACCTGACCGCCTGGGCCGCACTGGATGCCCGACGCCAATTGGATGTGCCGGTCATCGGCTTTTACCACTCCGACCTGCCACTGCTGGTGAGCAATCGCATGGGGCCTTGGTTTACCCCCAATGTTGAAGCCTATGTGCGCAAACTCTATGGGAATTTCGACCGAGTGCTCGCCCCCAGCCAGGTAATGGCCGACAAGCTCACCGGGCTTGGCGTCAGAAATGTCTTCGTGCAACCCCTGGGTGTAGACCTGCAAACCTTCACCCCTGAGGTACGTGACCCCGGCCTGCGCGCCGAACTGGGGATTGGCGAAGACACTCGACTACTGATCTTCGCCGGGCGCGGCTCCAAGGAGAAAAACCTGCCGGTGCTGCTCAACTGCATGAAACGCCTGGGGGAAGGCTACCACTTGCTGTTGGTGGGCTCCGGCATGCCGGCCAGCGTGCCAGACAATGTCACCGTGATTGACGGATTCCGGCCCGCCCAACATGTCGCTCGGCTGATGGCCAGCGCCGACGCCTTACTGCATGGTGGCGACCAGGAGACCTTCGGCCTGGTGATCCTGGAAGCCATGGCCTGCGGTATTCCAGTGGTCGCCGTGGCGGCCGGGGCCTTTACCGAGATTATCGACGAGCGTTGTGGCGTGCTGTGTGCGCCAAACAACCCCAAGGCCATGGCCGATGCGGTGCTCGAGTTGTTCAGTACCGACAGCCGACGCCTGGGTGCTCAGGCTCGGCGCCATGTCGAGCAGCATTATGCGTGGGACACAGTAGTCGACAGCCTGCTGGGGCATTACTGCGCCGTGCTGGGCAGCCATGAACCGATGCTCGCCCATGGCTGAGCGCGCGCTGATGCTGGTACTGCACGACGTGGCACCGCACACCTGGGCCGACTACCGGCCCTTCGTCGAGGCCGTCGATGCACTGGGCGACGTGCCCATCACTTGGCTGGTGGTGCCGGACTTCCATCACCATGACGACCTAGCCGCCCACCGCGATTTTCGGCGCCTGCTCGATAGCCGTGTCGCCAAGGGCGATGAACTCACCTTGCATGGTTATTACCATTGTGACGACCAACCTCGGCCGCGTACGCCAAAAGAATGGTTTATGCGACGCATCTATACCCACGAAGGCGAGTTTTACCAGCTGTCCGAAGCCGAGGCGTTGCGGCGGTTGACCGCCGGCATTGAGGTATTCCAGCGCAATGGCTGGCCGCTGCATGGCTTTGTTGCGCCAGCCTGGTTGATGAGCGATGGCACCCGGCAGGCATTGCGCCAGTTGCCGCTGAGCTACACCAGCGACCCACAACATTTTTATCGCCTACCGGACTTCACGCCTATCAACGCCCCTGGCCTGGTGTGGAGCGCCCGCAGTGCATGGCGCCGGGGATTGTCCAAAATCCTCACTGATCGCCGTGAACAGCGATGGCAGGCCGCCCCGCTGATCCGACTGGGTTTGCATCCGGTGGACATGCGCCACAGGTTTTCCCGCGATTATTGGCTAGACACCCTGCAACGCCTGCTCAACGCGGGGCGCGTCCCCCAAACCAAGGCCGCCTGGCTGGCGACGCAGCCATGGGCCGACTGATCTGGTTAGTGTTGGCGCTCTTGGTGGCGCTGGTGATTCCATTGTGGCTGGGCGGCGGCGAAAGCATTGCGCGCCTGCGCCAGTTTCCGTTGCCCCAGTTACTGGGGATGTTCGCCATGATCATCGGCTGCTGGCTGATCAACAGCCTGCGCATCCGCCTGTTGCTTGGCGAGCATCGCGGCCAGTTAGGGCCGCTCAAAAGCCTTGGCGTGGTGATATCCACTGAATTCGCCATGTGTGCAACTCCCGGCGGCAGCGGCGGGCCGTTGACCCTGATGGCCCTGCTGGCGCGCAACGGTATCCGCCCCGCCCATGGCAGCGCGGTGTTCGCCATGGACCAGTTGAGCGACCTGGTGTTTTTTCTCTGCGCACTGGTAGGGATCTTGCTGTATGCGCTGTTCCATAGCCTCAGCCCGCGTCTGGAGTGGTTGCTGGGGCTCAGCGCCGTGTCGATGGTGGGTGGGGTAATCAGTGGCTGGGCCGTGGTGCATGTTCACCGGCGGCTGATTCGCCTGGCGGGTTTGGCACTCAAGGCCATGAAGGTCAGTGCTACCACCCGCCGACGCTGGGCACGCCGGTTGCTGCGTTTTCTTGCGGCGTTCAGCGCCACCCTGAAACTACCCCGGAGCACCTTGCTTGGGGTCTTTGCGCTGACCAGCCTGCATTGGCTGCTGCGTTACAGCGTGCTGTACCTGGCGCTGCGCGGGTTGGGGGGCGAGGTACAGTGGGCCTGGAGCTTTCTGATCCAGATGTTATCCCTGACTGCGGGGCAGTTCAGCCTGGCGCCTGGTGGGGCCGGCGCTGCGGAATTGACGTCAGCGGCACTGCTGGCGCCCATGGTGGGCACATCCACAGCGGCTGCGGCAATTCTGATCTGGCGCGCGGTGACCTACTACTTCTATTTGCTGGCCGGTGCGCCAGTGTTTCTATTGATGGTCGGCAAACCGCTGCTCAAGCGTCTTTTTCAGGGGCGGCAGGCGGCTGGTCCTGCGCCTGTGTCTGCTCCCATAAACGCGCCGCGCCTGGAAAATCAGTACCATCCTCGGCATCCAGCGCGTCCGGGTCGTAACGACTCAAACAGCCCTCGCCCAAGGTAGCAGGCGCCCGTGAGGTGGCTTTATCCAGCGGGTCGCTCATGGGAATCTCCTGAAACAGAAATAAAAAAAGGGCCTGGAGAGTTTTACCTCCAGGCCCCGGTGTCTTTCAATCACAATCGCCGGGTCAGAAGACCACGGTCTTGTTGCCGTGCACCAACACGCGATCTTCCAAGTGATAGCGCAGGCCACGGGCCAGCACCATCTTCTCGACGTCACGGCCGAAGCGCACCATGTCTTCAATGCTGTCGCTGTGGCTGACGCGCACCACGTCCTGCTCGATGATCGGGCCGGCGTCCAGCTCTTCGGTCACGTAGTGGCAGGTTGCACCAATCAGCTTCACGCCACGCAGGGAAGCCTGGTGATACGGCTTGGCACCGACAAAGGACGGCAAGAAGCTGTGGTGGATGTTGATCACCTTGCCAGCGTATTCGCGGCACAGTTCCGGTGGCAGGATTTGCATGTAGCGCGCCAGCACCACTACATCCGCATCATGCTGCTTGACCAGACGCGACACCTCGGCAAATGCCGGTTCCTTGTCCTGTGGGTTGACCGGCACATGGTAATAAGGGATGCCATGCCATTCGACCATGCTGCGCAGGTCATCGTGGTTGGAGATCACGCAAGCAATCTCGCAATCGAGTTCGTCGCTGTGCCAGCGGTGCAGCAGGTCTGCCAGGCAGTGGGATTCGCGGCTGGCCATCAGCACCACGCGTTTCTTCTGCTCTGTATCGGTGATGTGCCAGGTCATCGAAAACTCTTCGGCAATCGGCGCAAACGCCTCGCGGAATGCTTCCAGGCCAAAGGGCAGCGTATCGGCACGGATTTCGTGACGCATGAAAAACCAACCACTGAGATCGTCCGAGTGATGGCTCGCCTCGGTGATCCAGCCATTATGGGAAGCCAGAAAGTTACTGACCTTGGCAACGATGCCAACCCGGTCCGGGCAAGCAATCACCAGCCGAAAAGTGCGCATTAGGGGAAAACTCCAGAACTTCACAAAGGCCGCTATTCTAGCGATTACGCAGAAAAACTGCAGTATTCCCTTGCACCTTATCTTGAGGCATGGCCGTGGTAACACCCCTTAACCGTGTAAGGTTTTACCACCGCTATATGACGGTACAACGGCATGCTGAGGTCAGTAGCAAAAAATTAACGCGATTATCTTTGCGCTTAACGCTGACTAATTAACTCATCGGCCAGGTTTTCTCACACACATTCAATGTCATTCACCTGAATAACGTCTTAAATGTTTACTTGATGAAATTGCCTGACTATTATTAGGCCACTCACCCTGTCAATCAGCGTTCTACATAAGGTAGTCCACATGTCACTGATCAACGAATACCGCGCCACCGAAGAAGCTATCAAAGAGCTGCAAGCCCGTTTGAAGAACCTGTCCGAAGACGACAAGCTGAAAACCGAGCTGGAATTCGAAGGCAAATTGCGCACCCTGATGGGTGAATACTCCAAATCCCTGCGTGACATCATCGCGCTGCTGGATCCAGAGTCGAAAGTTAAAGCACCGCGCGGCGCTGTGAAAACTACCGGCACCAAGCGTGCTCGCAAGGTCAAGCAATACAAAAACCCACACAACGGCGAAGTGATTGAAACCAAAGGTGGCAACCACAAAACTCTGAAAGAGTGGAAAGCCAAGTGGGGCGGTGACGTAGTTGAAGGTTGGGCAACCCTGCTGGGCTAAGCCCGGTCGGACGTTCACCCGATACGTCACACATGAAAAACGCCAGCTTGCTGGCGTTTTTTATTGTCTGAATATTCTGTAGTTATGCGCTTACAGACTCAAGCGCGCCGCTAATGAATCCACATAGTCCTGCCATTGCGCCAGCACCTGGCACTGAAACGATGTAGCACTAACCGCCAACTCCTCACGCGCCTGCTTAAATGCCAACAGGGTATTCGGCGCCCCCCACTGCGCCTCCGACAAACGTTGCTGACAGAAAAGTTTCCAGCGTTGTTGCTCGTCATTGTTCAAGGTTTCAGGAAAGTTACGCGCCCGGTAGCGAAATAATAATTCCGGCAAACGATGATCATCGAACGGCCACTGCTGACGGGCTAATTGCGCGGGCTCTGCCATGCGAACTTGCTCACATAAACGGCGGTCACGATCACCAATAAAACCCTCGTAGAGCTGCTGCTCCGGGTCCGCGTTCGACGCAAAGTCTTCCTCGGCATAAATGGCCGCTAACTTGTCCCGCCAAACTTCCTGTGCGTCAGTTAGTCGCAGCGCCCGCGCGAGGCAAGCCTTCTTATCCAGTTGCAGGCGCTCAAGATCTTGCGGGCGCAGCACCTTCAACGGCGCAACCACCGGGCAGCGGTTGATATGCAGTAGCTTGAGCGGAACCGGCAGCTCACCTTCGGCCAGCTCATCGCGGCGCGTGTAAAGACGCTGGCGCAGGGTCGCCGCATCCAGGTCCAACAGCCCTTGTGGATCGAGCCCCAGGTCACAGACGATCAAGGCATTGCGATTGCGTGGGTGCCAGGCCAGGGGCAAGACCACGCCCAGGTAATGGCGTTCGGCGGAGAAACGCCCGGAGATATGCACCATCGGTTGCAGCAACCGCACCTGATCCATGACCCGTTGTTTACTGCGCAGTTGAAACAACCATTCATATAACTTCGGTTGTTTCTCCCGGACCAACCGCGCCAGGGCGATGGTTGCACGCACATCCGACAACGCGTCATGGGCCTGGCCGTGGTCTATGCCGTTGGCCTCTGTCAAGCGTTCGAGCTTGAGGGTCACGCGCCCTTCCTGCTCGGGCCAGTTGATGCCCTCCGGCCGCAGGGCGTAGGCGGTGCGCATCACATCGATCAAGTCCCAGCGACTGTTGCCGCCCTGCCACTCGCGCGCATAGGGGTCGAAAAAATTGCGGTACAGACTGTAGCGCGTCATTTCATCGTCGAATCGCAGGGTGTTGTAGCCGGCGCCGCAGGTACCTGGCGCGGCCAATTCGGCGTGCACCCGAGTCATGAAATCGGCTTCGGCAAGGCCCTTCTCAGCGAGGATACTCGGCGTAATACCCGTGATCGCACACGCTGCCGGATGAGGCAGGATATCGTCGCTGGGCTGGCAATAAAGGTTGATCGGCGCACCGACCTCATTGAGCTCAAGGTCGGTGCGGATACCGGCTACCTGGAGCGGGCGATCGTTGCGCGGGTTGATGCCGGTGGTTTCATAGTCGTACCAGAAAATCGAGGTCACGGGCTATTCCTGTGCTGAAGACCGACAAAGTCTAGGCGCTGCAAGGCGTCCGGGGCCAGCGATACCTTACTGTATAAATATCCAGAAAAACCTCGGGTGGTTGCTTCCATCCTCGACACTGCTAGCATCCGTGTCTCTCAAGTCGCCTCGCAGTGCCAAGGATCGCAATGCCATCAACCCCTCTGGATACCCACTATCAGATAGAAACGCCCGAGGGCATCGACCTGCCCCTGCGCCCTGCTGGCCTGCCCTCCCGGGCATTGGCGTTTGCATTCGACCTGGGCGTGCGCGGGATCATCATGGGTATCCTGCTGGTGCCGCTGGCGCTGCTCGGCAATGTGGGGATCGGGCTGGGTTCGCTGCTGCTGTTCCTGGTGAGCTGGTGGTACATGGTGTTGTTCGAAGTGCTCAACCAGGGCTGCTCGCCAGGCAAGCAGGTCATGGGGCTGCGCGTGGTACAAGATGACGGCACGCCCATTGGCTGGTCGGCATCGCTGATCCGCAACCTGCTGCGTTTTGTCGACATGCTGCCCTTCGGTTATTTCCTGGGCGCGATCAGTTGCCTGCAACATCCGCACTTCAAGCGGCTCGGCGACCTGGCCGCCGGTACGCTGGTGGTCTACCGGGAATTGCCGCTGGTACGCCCAAGCATCCCTCAAGCGCCCGCCCTGCGCCTACCCTTCGCACTGGAGTTGAGCGAACAGAGGGCCATCCTCGGTTTCGCCGAACGCCAGGCCGAACTCTCGGCCGAACGGGTGCATGAATTGGCCGCCATCCTCGCAGAGCCCCTGCAGGTGTCTGCGCCGCGCGCCGTGGAGCAACTCAACGGGGTAGCCCGTGGTTTGTTGGGGCCGACATGAAGCAGAGCCTTTTTGAAAGCCGCCACCAGCGCCAATGGCATACCTTCGCCGAGCAGTTGACACAACTGGAGCAAGGTAAAGCCAAGGCCGCCGATGTTGCCGACTTCCCGCATCAATATCGACGCCTGTGCCAACATCTGGCCCTGGCTCAGCAACGCGGCTATAGCAGTTACCTGGTCGACACGTTGCAACAACTGGCACTGCGCGGCCATCAACAACTGTATCGCCATCGCAGCCAACTGACGGCAAACATACTGGCGTTTCTTCTCGCCGACTTCCCGCGCCTGGTACGCGAACAATGGCGCTTCGTGCTGATCGCTGGCCTGCTATTCTTTGGCAGCCTGGTGGGGATAGCCCTGCTGGTGTACCTGTTCCCCGATCTTATCTACAGCATCATCAGCCCCCAGCAGGTGGCCGACATGCAGGGCATGTACAACCCCGACGCCAGCCGTCTGGGCCGTGCTGCCGAACGGGCCGCCAGCGAAGACTGGATGATGTTTGGCTATTACGTGATGCACAACATCGGCATCGCCTTCCAGACCTTTGCCGCCGGCCTGTTGTTCGGCCTGGGCAGTGTGTTCTTCCTGATTTTCAACGGCCTGGTCATAGGTGCAGTCTCCGGGCACCTTACCGACATTGGCTATGGCCAGACCTTCTGGTCGTTTGTCATTGGTCACGGCGCATTCGAGTTGAGCGCCATCACGCTGGCCGGTGCCGCAGGTTTGCAACTGGGCTGGTCACTGGTTGCCCCCGGGCGCTTGGCACGCAGCGAGGCCCTGCGCCTGGCCGCCCGCAAAAGCGTACGGATGCTTTGCGGTGTCATGGTGTTCCTGTTGATCGCAGCCTTTATCGAAGCCTACTGGTCCTCAACCACTCGCATTGAGCCCTGGATCAAATACGCAGTAGGCGCCGCGCTCTGGCTGCTGGTGGCCGCTTACCTGTCCCTGGCCGGGCGGAGTCGCCATGCGCCTGACTGACGCCAGCGTGGTGATTCGCCCGCGTACTTCCTGGGAAGCCATGGACCTGGGCGTACTGATGGCCAGGGAACACCGTGTCCTGCTGATGGGCAGTTGGGCGCTGGTAAGCTTGCCGGTATTCAGCCTGTTGACGGTGCTGCTCTGGAATTACCCGTCTTTGGTCATGTTCCTGTTCTGGTGGCTCAAGCCGGCCTTCGACCGCTTGCCGCTGTACATTCTGTCCAAGGCCCTGTTTGGTGAGCCCCCCAGCCTCAAACAGGCCGTTCGCCAGTGGCCGCAATTGCTCAAGGGGCAACTGTTCGCAAGCCTGACGTGGCGGCGGCTGAGCATGAGCCGCAGCTTCACCCTGCCCGTCAGCCAACTGGAAGGCCTGGACGGTGACGCACGTCAACGACGCCTTGGAGTGTTGCTGCAACGTAACGCTGGCGCCGCACGCTGGCTGACGACCATCGGTGTGCACATGGAAATCGGCCTTTGGTTTGGCGGCATGACCCTGTTCTATCTCTTCATCCCGCAACAGGTTGAACTGGACTGGGACTGGCAACGGCTAATATTCGCGTCAGCCTCGGACGTGCTTTGGCTTGAGCACCTGAGCAATGCCTTCTATGCCCTGGTCCTGGTGTTCTGGGAACCCATCTACGTCGCCTGTGGCTTCAGCCTGTACCTCAACCGCCGCACAGTGCTGGAGGCCTGGGACCTGGAACTGGTATTCCGTCGGCTGCGCCAGCGCCTGAGCAATGTTGCACCGCTGCTGTTGCTGGTGGTTGGCCTGGCGTTGCTACACATCAGCCCACCGACCATGGCAGATGAAACCACAGCCCATAAGCCACTTAGCACCCAGGCCGCCAGCCAATCCATCCAGGCGTTGCTGGAAAAGCCACCTTTCAAGAACCCGGAAACCGTCACACGCTATCGGTTTGGCGAAGAAAAAGCGCCGGTTAAAAACAAGGCCACGGGCGACGGCAAATTACCTGGCTGGCTCCAGGCACTGCTCGACAACCTTAACAGCGACACCTTCAAATACGTCGCCAAAACTTTGGAAATACTGCTCTGGAGCCTTGTGATTGGCGGCCTGGCCCTGGTGTGCTGGCGTTACCGTGAATGGTTGCGCACGTTCGTCAGCCGCCTTGGGCCTACTCGCACGGCCGCTCCCTCGCCCGTTCCCGCTCAGTTGTTCGGGCTGGAACTGGGCACCGAGACATTGCCCGAAGACATCGCCAGTACCGCCGAACAACTATGGCCCACCCACCCACGGGAAGCCCTTGGCCTGCTGTATCGCGGGTTGCTCAGCCGGCTGTTGCACGAGTTCGACCTGCCACTGACAAGCGCCGATACCGAGGGGCAGGTACTGGAGCGTGTTCATCATTTGCAACAACCGCAGTTACTGGCGTTCAGCGACGAACTGACACGCCACTGGCAAAACCTGGCCTATGGTCACCGTCTGCCGCCTTCTTCAGCCCAACAAAAACTGTGCAGCGACTGGCGTGCTCTTTTCAGTGACGGAGCGGGCCAATGAATCGCGCGCTATTGTGGACAGCGCTGTTGTTGGCGTGCCTGGTGGGTGCGGGCGGCTTATATGCCTGGCACAAGGCAATTCCCTACGAGGAAGTGGTTGACCGGGGCCCGTCGCCAGAGGCTCGCGCCAATCCCTATCTGGCCGCCGAGCACTTTCTACGCCAGCACGGCTTGGTCGTGGCACACGCCAAGGGCCTTGAACGACTCGCCGAACTGCCCGCCAAAGGCCATAGCCTGTTGTTGCTGGGAGAGCGCAGCAACATGACCCCACGCCAGGTCGACCAACTGCTGGGCTGGGCAAAAGCCGGTGGCCACCTGCTCCTGGTCGCCGAGGCATTATGGGATGAAGAAGCCGGCACAAGCGGTGACCTGCTGCTTGATCGCCTCACTATCCGCCAAACCTTGAGCGACGCCTTCGACGAACCCGTGCTACCGCGTAAAAAAACCAAACCGGATCTGACCAAGCTCTATGTCGACAACGAAACCGCACCGGCGTACTTTAGTTTTGACACTTACTTCAACCTCACCGACCCCAAGCACCTGGCGCAGTTTTCCGCCAACAGCGCCCAGTCCAGCCACCTGATGCAACTCGACCTGGGGCAAGGTCGCGTCACGGTGATCACCGACAGCGACCTATGGAAAACCACAGATATCGGCAACCATGATAACGCCTGGTTGCTGTGGTACCTGAACCAGGGCACTGACGTCACCCTGCTGTTCAACAGCGACACAGACGATCTGTTTACTCTGTTGCTCCGTTATTTCCCCCAGGCCCTCGTCGCCCTGGTTGCGCTGCTTGCTTTGGGGCTGTGGCAGGCAGGCATGCGCCAGGGCCCGATCCAGACACCGGCGCCCAAGGCACGTCGCCAGCTGCAGGAACACTTGCAGGCCAGCGCGGACTTCCTATTGCGCCGCAGCGGCCAGGGCACGTTGTTGCAAGCCTTGCGACACGACATCCTGCGCGCAGCCCGGCGACGCCATCCAGGGTTCGAACACCTCGATGCGTCAGAGCAACGCCAAGTGCTGGAACACCTTACGCGACAACCCCCTCACATCATCAGCCAGGCGCTTGAGCCCGTTGCGCTGAAGCGGCTTTCCAGCGCCGACTTCAGCCGTCAGGTGGCGCACCTGCAAACCCTCAGGAATGCCTTATGAGCGACTCTCCACTGGCCACCGCCCTGACCGCCGAAAACCTTCAGCAGGCCAGCCAGCAGGCCCAGGCGCTGCGCGTGGAATTGCGCAAGGCCGTGATTGGCCAGGACCTTGTGATTGACGACGTGCTCACCGCCCTGATCGCAGGCGGCCACGTCCTGCTTGAAGGCGTGCCTGGCCTGGGCAAGACCTTGCTGGTACGGGCCCTGGCCCGCTGCTTTGGCGGTGATTTCGCCCGCATCCAGTTCACCCCGGACCTAATGCCCAGCGATGTCACCGGCCACGCCGTTTACGACCTGCAGACCGAACAGTTCAAACTGCGCAAGGGGCCGTTGTTCACCCACCTGTTGCTGGCCGACGAGATCAACCGTGCACCCGCCAAGACCCAGGCAGCGCTGCTGGAGGCCATGCAGGAACGCCAAGTGACCCTGGAGGGCGAGGCGTTGCCCATCGGCCAGCCCTTCATGGTCCTGGCGACCCAGAACCCTATCGAACAGGAAGGCACCTACCCACTGCCCGAGGCCGAACTGGACCGCTTCATGCTCAAGGTGCGAATGGACTACCCGGATGCTCTACAAGAGCTGGATATGGTCCGCGAAGTGACGCGCTCGTCCAAGGCAGACATGTTGGAGGTGCAGCCGTTGCGTACCGTGCTGCAAGCCGAGGACGTGGTACGGATGCAGCAAATTGCCAGTGACTTGCCGTTGGATGAGCAGGTGCTCGACTACGCCGTGCGCCTGGCCCGTGCCACGCGCAGTTGGCCGGGGCTGGCCATCGGTGCCGGCCCCAGGGCCTCCATCGCTCTGGTACGCGGTGCCCGTGCCCGTGCGCTGTTGCGCGGTGGCGAATTCGTCACCCCCGATGACATCAAGGGCTGCGCCCTGGCGGTACTGCGTCACCGGGTACGCATCGCACCAGAGCTGGACATCGACGGCTTGGAGGTCGACCAGGTGCTCCAGCAGTTACTCGACCAGATTGCGGCACCAAGGCAATGACGCGGCCATGAAACCGACTCGTCTGCTGCTGACCTGGCTGGGCGTTCTGCTCGGCTTGAACATCTTGTTGGGCGCTTCGGCAGCGTTGCAGTTCAAAGTGCCCGCCACCTTGCATTCGGTAGCCTGGGGCCTGCTGCTGGCCCTGTTGCTGCTGGCGATGCTGGATGCCGCACGCTTGCGTCGCCGCCCCTCGGTCCGCGTATACAGGACACTGCCCGGCAGCCTGGCGCTGGGGCGCTGGGAAGAAATACGCCTGTGCCTGGAGCACGACTACCCGCAACCACTGACCGTGCAGGTGTTCGATCACGTGCCCGATGGCCTGGGTGTGGAGAACCTGCCTCAATTCATTCAACTACGCCCCGGTGAACGTGCTGAGCTGGGCTATCGCGTGCGCCCCTTGCGGCGCGGGCACTTCCATTTCAGTCGCTGCGAGCTGCTGCTGCCCAGCCCATTGGGGCTGTGGTCGGCACGACGATGGGTCGACACCCGCGATTCCACCCGTGTTTACCCGGATTTCGCGCGCTTATACGGTGCGCAGTTACGGGGTGTGGATAACTGGCTGAGCCAACTGGGCGTGCGCCAACATCAGCGGCGAGGGTTGGGCCTGGAATTTCACCAACTGCGCGAGTTTCGTGAAGGTGACAGCCTGCGTCAGATCGACTGGAAAGCCACCGCCCGCCAACGAACGCCCATTGCCCGGGAATACCAGGACGAACGCGACCAGCAAATCGTGTTCATGCTCGATTGCGGCCAGCACATGCGCAGCCAGGATGACGAACTTTCCCATTTTGATCACGCGCTCAATGCCTGCCTGCTGCTGAGCTATGTCGCCTTGCGACAGGGCGATGCGGTAGGGCTGTGCACGTTCGCCAGCGACCAGCCGCGCTACCTGAAGCCGGTCAAGGGCAGTGGCCAATTGAACCTGTTGCTCAATGCGGTCTATGACCTACAGACCACGCGAAAAACCGCCGACTACCAGGCGGCCGCCAGCCAGTTGTTGGCACGTCAAAAACGCCGGGCGCTGGTGATCATCGTCACCAACCTGCGGGATGAGGAGGATGAAGCGCTGATGGCTGCCGTCCAGCGTATCGGCAGGCATCACCGGGTACTGGTGGCCAGCCTGAGGGAAGAGGTCCTCGACCAGCTACGTCAGACGCCTGTGCAGACATTGCCCGAAGCCCTGGCTTACAGCGGCACGATCGATTACCTCAACACCCGCAACCAACGCCATGATCGTTTGAGTGCCCATGGGCTGTCGGTGCTCGATACCTTGCCATCGGCGCTGGGTGCCGGGCTGGTCACACGCTATCTGGAGTGGAAAAAGGCCGGGGTATTCTGAGGATGACTGCGCAGGGGTATGGCCAGGAAACGGCCACGACCCCACGCATAATTCAGACAGAGGCCTGCAAAGGATAAAAGCTGAAGTACTGCAACAGCGCGTTGATCAGGTGCCGGTATTCCTCGGGCGCCTCAAGCACGCTGAACCCCGAGTCGTAATGCTGCGGGGTGACATCCTCGTGGCTCCACAAGCAGGTTGCCGTGAGGTCAATCGCCTTGAACTCGCCTTGCGCCACCGGCACTTTCAAGCGCAGCTCGAAATCCACCTCGGTCATCATGGGTAACGAGCTGATCAGCATCAGACCGTTTTCAGACACATTTCCAAGATAGCCGATTGGCTTGTCGGTAATACGATTGAACACCTGCAGAAAATACGGCAGTTGATGCCGCTCGATCCGTCGTTCGGTAAACATGGTGAAGTCGCCATCCAATAGCCAAAAATCTGGCCGTGCCAGTGATTCGGAACAAGCAATCGCTCGCTCTCCCTGGATTTCGGTGTGACAAAACCTACCGCTTGTCACCAAACAGCTGCCGAATCCGGGCCTTGCATCCGTTCGAATGGGAAACTGCACAAACAGACATTCAAAGATTAGCCCAAGACTGGCGACAGGCCAGCTATAAAATGACAAATACCATTACAACGACGCAGGCCTTGGTTTTGCCAGGCCTGCAGCCGGCAGATGCCCCAGTTGCTGCAAGGTATCGAGCCGCGCGCGGGCTCGATAGGCGTACTCGCTAGACGGGTAGTGGCCGATGATGAACTGATAGGTCTGCGCGGCATCGACAAACAGTTTCTGGCGTTCCAGGCACTGCCCGCGCAACATCGAAACCTCCGGTTGCACGTAGCGGCGGGTACGGCTCTCGCGATCGACCTGGGACAACTCCAGGGTGACACGCTGGCAATCACCGACCCCATAGGCGCGGTAAGCGTTGTTCAAATGATGGTCCATCGACCAGCGGGTACAGCCGACAACACTGACGGCCAGGGCAGCAACGAGCAAAATTCGCATGGGGTTCTCCTGTCTTGTGCAGTGTATCGACCCCTGGTCGAAAATCTTCAAGGCGTTTGCCCATTCAACCGCAGCCAAAACAAGCCAATCGTCGATAAGTAGTGCAAACGAACAATGACTACAACGAAAGAGCATAGTAGCCTTCCCCAGCGCTTGAACTCAGGAGTCCGTGCATGTCCGTCCGTCGTACCAAAATCGTCGCCACCCTTGGCCCGGCCAGTAACTCGCCGGAAGTCCTCGAACAGCTGATTCTGGCTGGTTTGGACGTCGCCCGTCTGAACTTCTCCCACGGCACCCCGGACGAGCACAAGGCTCGTGCCAAGCTGGTGCGTGACCTGGCCGCCAAGCATGGCCGCTTCGTTGCACTCTTGGGCGACCTGCAAGGCCCGAAAATCCGTATCGCCAAATTTACCAACAAGCGGATCGAGCTGAAGATCGGTGACAAATTCACCTTCTCCACCAGCCACCCGCTGACCGAAGGCACCCAGGACGTGGTGGGCATCGACTACCCGGACCTGGTCAAGGACTGCGGCGTCGGTGACGAGCTGCTGCTGGACGACGGCCGTGTGGTCATGCGCGTCGACACTGCCACGCCGACCGAACTCAATTGCACCGTGATCATCGGCGGCCCGCTGTCCGACCACAAAGGCATCAACCGTCGCGGTGGTGGCCTGACGGCGCCGGCCCTGACTGAAAAAGACAAGGCTGACATCAAGCTCGCCGCCGAAATGGAAGTGGACTACCTCGCCGTGTCCTTCCCGCGGGACGCCGCCGACATGGAATACGCCCGTAAGCTGCGCGACGAAGCCGGCGGTACCGCCTGGCTGGTAGCGAAGATCGAGCGTGCTGAAGCCGTGGCCGATGATGAAACCCTCGACGGCCTGATCAAGGCTTCCGATGCCGTGATGGTTGCCCGTGGCGACCTGGGCGTGGAAATCGGTGACGCCGAGCTGATCGGTATCCAGAAGAAGATCATCCTGCACGCACGCCGTCATAACAAAGCAGTGATCGTTGCGACCCAGATGATGGAGTCGATGATCCAGAACCCGATGCCGACCCGTGCCGAAGTGTCCGACGTGGCCAACGCCGTGCTCGACTACACCGACGCCGTGATGCTCTCGGCTGAAAGTGCCGCCGGCCCGTACCCGCTGGAAGCCGTGCAGGCCATGGCGCGTATCTGCGTCGGTGCCGAAAAGCACCCGACCAGCAAGACCTCCAGCCACCGCATCGGCAAGGTTTTCGAAAGCTGTGACCAGAGCATCGCCCTGGCTGCCATGTACACCGCCAACCACTTCCCGGGTGTCAAGGCCATCATCGCCCTGACCGAAAGTGGCTACACGCCGTTGATCATGTCGCGCATCCGTTCCTCGGTGCCTATCTACGCTTTCACCCCACACCGCGAAGCCCAGGCCCGCGCGGCCATGTTCCGCGGCGTGTACACCATCCCGTTCGACCCGGCGTCGCTGGCACCGAACGAAGTCAGCCAGAAGGCGATCGACGAGTTGGTCAAACGCGGCGTCGTGGAGAAAGGCGACTGGGTCATCCTGACCAAGGGCGACAGCTACCACACCACCGGTGGCACCAATGGCATGAAGATCCTGCATGTGGGCGACCCGCAGGTCTGAGTGACAAGCTGAAAAACAAAAGCCCCGCCCTGTGAATGGCGGGGCTTTTTGCATTTCAATGCAGGTCAATGTGTTGAAAATTTCAGGACCTCATCGCAGGCAAGCCAGCTCCCACAATAGTCAGACAACTCGGTCTACTGTGGGAGCTGGCTTGCCTGCGATGGCGTCATCGGCTCCGGACGATAAGCTCCGATACCGACTTGACCAGGCTTTTCATAACGTAAAAGGGCGAGCCAGGAACACATCCGCCAGCAATTGATTACGCGGCAGTCCCGCCAGGAACAAGCGCTTGGAAAAGGCCTCGACGCTGGCAGGGTGCCCGCAAAGCAAGGCCAGGGTGTGCCGGGAAACCAGCCGCAGTTGCGCCAACGCCGGCTGCAACTGCGCCGCGGTCCATAGCTCCACGGTGAGGTGCCCATGTTGCGCGGCAAGCGCTGCCAGGGGTTCAGCCAGATAATGAGCCTCGGCCTCATGGGCCAGGTGAATCACGCGAATCTCGCCTTGATGATCCTGGCGCAGTGCCTCGCGCAACACGCCCCACAAGGGGCCCAGGCCAGTACCGGAGGCCAGCAGCCACAAGGGTCGTGATTGCCAGTCAGGATCATAGTGCAGCGCTCCACCCCGCAGTTCGCCCAGGCATACAGGATTACCGACCTTCAACTGTCGCGCGGCATCGCTGAAGGCACCGGGTTGACGGCAGTCGATATGGAACTCCAGATACGGCTCCTCCTGGGGCAAACTCGCCAGGGAATAAGGGCGTGCCACCTGCCCTGCCCACAGCACCAAATGCTGCCCGGCCCTGTACCGCAGGGCACGTTCTGGTTGCAGGCGCAGGCGCAGTACCGTCGAACTCAGCCAATCGGCGCCCACCACCTGGGCGGGCGAGCCATCGCGCTGGGGATCAAACGCGTCGACCTTCAGGTCCGCAATGACCCGACACTGGCACGCCAGGCGCCAACCTTGCTGGCGCTGCGTCGGGCTCAGGGCTTCGGGCTGCTGGTCGTCAACCTCACCCTCGCAACGCACCAGGCACGCATGGCAACTGCCGGCCCGGCAACTGAAGGGCACGGCCACACCGGCCTGATTCAAGGCATCCAGCAGGTTGCTGCCGGGGGTGACCGACCAGTGGCGTTCGCCGACATACAGTTCAGGCATATAAAGACTCGATCATAAGGAGCGCGCACAGGGAATCATGCCTGCGACAGTTTGACCATAGTCGGGTGTATCGGCCACCGTGCCGGGTTATACTGCCGCGCCTTTTTAGCGTCGCGCCTGCACCATTCTGGCGTGCCTTGGAAAGATGGCTTCAGCCGACCGATGCAACACTGAGGCCATCTTTATTGAATGTTCCCTTATAGAGGAGCGCGACTCATGACCGTGATCAAGCAAGACGACCTGATTCAGAGCGTTGCCGACGCCCTGCAATTCATTTCCTACTACCACCCCGTTGATTTCATCCAGGCCATGCACGAAGCCTACCTGCGCGAAGAATCGCCGGCAGCCCGTGACTCCATCGCCCAGATCCTGATCAACTCGCGCATGTGTGCCACCGGCCATCGCCCGATCTGCCAGGACACCGGTATTGTCACCGTGTTCGTGCGCGTGGGTATGGACGTGCGCTGGGACGGCGCCACCATGGGCCTGGACGACATGATCAACGAAGGCGTGCGTCGCGCCTACAACCTGCCAGAAAACGTCCTGCGCGCCTCGATCCTCGCCGACCCGGCCGGCGCCCGCAAGAACACCAAGGACAACACCCCTGCGGTCATCCACTATTCCATCGTCCCGGGTAACACCGTGGAAGTGGACGTGGCGGCCAAGGGTGGCGGCTCCGAGAACAAGTCGAAAATGGCCATGCTCAACCCGTCCGACTCGATCGTCGACTGGGTGCTCAAGACTGTTCCGACCATGGGCGCCGGCTGGTGCCCACCGGGCATGCTCGGCATTGGCATCGGCGGTACCGCCGAGAAAGCCGCGGTAATGGCCAAGGAAGTGTTGATGGAGTCCATCGACATCCACGAGCTGAAAAAGCGCGGCCCGCAAAACCGTATTGAAGAAATGCGCCTGGAGCTGTTCGAGAAGGTCAACCAACTGGGCATCGGCGCCCAGGGCCTGGGTGGCCTGACCACCGTGCTCGACGTGAAGATCATGGACTACCCGACCCACGCCGCGTCCCTGCCGGTGTGCATGATCCCCAACTGCGCCGCCACCCGTCACGCGCACTTCGTGCTGGACGGCTCGGGCCCGGCGTCGCTGGAAGCGCCATCGTTGGACGCCTACCCGGAAATCGTCTGGGAAGCTGGCCCATCGGCCCGCCGCGTCAACCTCGACACCCTGACCCCGGAAGAAGTGCAGAGCTGGAAGCCGGGCGAAACCGTCCTGCTCAACGGCAAGATGCTTACCGGTCGCGATGCGGCGCACAAGCGCATGGTCGAGATGCTGAACAAGGGCGAAACCTTGCCGGTGGACCTCAAGGGCCGCTTTATCTACTACGTCGGCCCGGTTGATCCGGTGCGCGAAGAAGTGGTTGGCCCAGCGGGCCCGACCACTGCGACGCGGATGGACAAGTTCACCCGCCAGATCCTGGAGCAAACCGGCCTGCTGGGCATGATCGGCAAATCCGAGCGCGGCCCGACCGCCATCGAAGCGATCAAGGACCACAAGGCCGTGTACCTGATGGCCGTGGGCGGCGCCGCTTACCTGGTGGCCCAGGCCATCAAGAAGTCGCGCGTGGTTGCCTTCGCCGAACTGGGCATGGAAGCCATTTACGAGTTCGACGTCAAAGACATGCCGGTCACCGTTGCAGTGGACAGCAAAGGTGAGTCCGTCCACATCACCGGTCCTGCCATCTGGCAGAAAAAGATCAGTGACAGCCTGGCGGTAGAAGTGCAGTAAGCACCACCTCCAAAAGAATAAAGGCGACTGCGGCCCCATGGCCCAGTCGCCTTTTTTCTGCCTGAAACAAGAGGGCTAGCTCCCACACAAGCTCCTTGGTCACAAGATATGAGCTGCCCATGCTATGGTGCTCGCCCCTTACCGTGCCTGTTCATCATCGTATGATCGTGATCCCTCGCCCCCTGCGCCTGACCTTCTATTCTCTGTTGATCATCGCCGGTGCGGTGCTGGCTGCCGCCTTGGCCACGCGCCATGCCGAACGCCAGGCCTTGGTGGACGACGCCGCCCGTGCCAATCAGCAGCTGGCGCTGTATGCCAACTCGCTGCACACCCTGATCGAACGCTACCGTGCCCTGCCCGCCGTGCTGGCGCTGGATTCGGAGATGATCAGCGCCTTGAAGGGCCCGCTGGACGCCACCACGCAAGACCGGCTCAACCGCAAGCTGGAGCGCATCAACGGCGCTGCGCAGTCTTCGACCCTGGAACTGATGGACCGCACCGGCCTGGCCGTGGCCGCCAGCAACTGGAACCTGCCCAGCAGTTATGTCGGCCACAACTACGCGTTCAGGCCGTATTTCAGCCAGACCTTGAGCCACGGCACCGGGCGCTTTTATGCAGTGGGCGTGACCACGGGTATTCCGGGCTACTTTCTTTCCAGTGCGGTCGTGGATGAGCACGAGCAGTTCCTCGGCGCCATGGTGGTCAAGCTGGAGTTCCCCGAGCTGGAGCGCGAGTGGGCCCAGGGCAATGACCTGCTGTTGGTCAGCGATGCGCGGGGCATCGTGTTTATCGCCAACCAGCCGGGCTGGCGTTATCGCAACCTGCGGCCGTTGTCCGAAAATGACCTGGCTGAACTCAAGGCCACCCGCCAATACGATAAGAAGCAACTGCAGCCGCTGGACACCCAGCTCCTGCAACGCTTTGACGAAAACAGCCACTTGATTCGCGTCGGCGGCCCCGACGGCAACGCCAATTACATCTGGGAGTCGCTGCCGCTCAAGCGCGAAGGTTGGACCCTGCACCTGTTGCGCAAACCCCAGTTTGCCTTTGAAGACCAACGTAACGCGGGCCTTGCCGCTGCGGGTTCGTGGCTGGCATTGGTGTTCTTGGTGCTGTTCCTCAGCCAGCGCTGGCGCCTGGCCCGCTTGCGCCAGCGCAGCCGTGAAGAACTGGAGCAATTGGTCGAAGAACGCACCCAGGCGCTGCGCACCGCCCAGGATGGCCTGGTGCAGTCGGCCAAGCTGGCGGCATTGGGGCAAATGTCGGCCGCCCTCGCCCATGAAATCAACCAGCCGCTGACCGCCCAGCGCATGCAACTGGCGACGCTGCGGCTGCTGCTCGACCATGGTCGCGTGGACGATGCCTACAAGGCGCTCACGCCATTGGATGACATGCTCACGCGCATGGCCGCGCTCACCGGCCACCTCAAGACGTTCGCGCGCAAGAGCCCCAGTGGCCTGCGCGAAAAGCTGGACCTGGCGACGGTGGTCGACCAATCCTTGCACCTGCTCGACGCGCGCCTGCGTGACGAAGCCATCGGTGTGGTGCTGGACCTCACCCGCCCGGCCTGGGTACGTGGCGACGCGATCCGCCTGGAACAGGTGCTGATCAACCTGTTGCGCAACGCCCTCGACGCCATGGCCGATAAACCGCGCAAGCGCCTGGAAATCCGCCTGCACGCCGATCAGCAGCTGTGGCAGTTGAGCGTCTGCGACAGCGGCGGCGGGATTGCCGAAGAACATTTGAGCAGCGTGTTCGACCCATTTTTCACTACCAAACCGGTGGGCGACGGGCTCGGTTTGGGACTCGCGGTGTCCTACGCTATCGTGCATGAACTGGGCGGACGCCTGAGTGCCGCTAACCGTGGCGATGGCGCGACTTTCACCTTGACCCTGCCTATCGCCCTGGAGACGCCAGACCTATGTTGAACGCGGTGATTGTGGTCGATGACGAAGCCAGTATTCGCACGGCCGTCGAGCAATGGCTGAGCCTGTCGGGGTTTGACGTGCAGTTGTTCAGCCGCGCCGAAGAGTGCCTGGCGCAACTGCCCAAGGACTTTGCCGGGGTGATTCTGAGCGACGTGCGCATGCCGGGGCTCAGCGGCCTTGAACTGTTGGCCGAGGTGCAGCGCCGCGATGCCGATTTGCCGGTGATTTTGCTCACCGGCCATGGCGACGTGCCAATGGCCGTCGAAGCCATGCGTGACGGCGCCTATGACTTCCTGGAAAAACCCTTCAGCCCCGACGCCTTGCTCAACAGCCTGCGCCGGGCGTTGGACAAGCGTGGCCTGATCCTGGAAAACCGCCGCCTGCATCAACAGGCCGATCATCGCGCGCAGTTGGAGTCCAGCCTGCTGGGTGTGTCCAAGGGCCTTCAAAGCTTGCGCCGCCAAGTGCTGGACCTGGCGAGTTTGCCGGTCAATGTGCTGATTCGCGGTGAAACCGGCAGCGGCAAGGAGTTGGTCGCCCGCTGCCTGCACGACTTCGGCCCACGCGCAAAGAAGCCGTTCGTGGCCCTCAATTGCGCGGCAATCCCCGAGCAGTTGTTCGAAGCCGAACTGTTCGGACATGAAAGCGGCGCTTTCACCGGCGCCCAGGGCAAACGTATCGGCAAGCTGGAATATGCCCACGGCGGCACCTTGTTCCTGGATGAAATCGAAAGCATGCCCCTGGCCCAGCAAGTGAAATTGCTGCGCGTGTTGCAGGAACAGAAGCTGGAGCGACTGGGCTCCAACCAGAGTATCCAAGTGGACCTGCGCATCATCGCTGCCACCAAGCCCGACCTGCTGGAAGAAGCCCGTGCCGGGCGCTTTCGCGAAGACCTGGCCTATCGGCTCAACGTCGCGCAACTGCGCCTGCCGCCATTGCGTGAACGTCGCGAAGATATTCCGCTGCTGTACGAGCATTTTGCGCAAAGCGCCGCCGAGCGTCTGGGCCGCCAGGTCGAGCCCTTGAGTGGGCCACAGTTGGGGCGCCTGCTCAGCCATGACTGGCCGGGCAATGTGCGCGAACTGGCCAACGTCGCCGAGCGCCAGGTGTTGGGGCTGGACGAGCCGGAACCGCAAGGGATCGAGGCCGGGCAGTCGTTAGCAGCGCAGCAAGAAGCGTTCGAGGCACACTGCCTGAAGGCCGCGTTGACGCGTCACAAGGGCGATATCAAGGCGGTGCTGGCCGAGTTGCAACTGCCGCGCCGTACCTTCAATGAGAAGATGCAGCGGCATGGGTTGGTAAGGGAGATGTTTCTCTGATCCCGCTTCTGTATCGATTGGAAGGACGTCTTCGCGAGCAAGCCCGCTCCCACATTTGAAATGCATTCCAACCTGTGGGAGCGGGCTTGCTCGCGAAGAGGCCAGTAGCCATAAGCGGATTTCCGCTCACCACCCCAAAACCATCAGCGACTTTCCGCTCAATAAAATCCCGCAACCCTTCTATTGCGGGCCTTCCTCTACCTGGCACAGCTCCTGCTATAGCCCCAACAGGCTGCGCACGCGCCGCTCCATAAAAACAACTAGATGAAGGATCCTTCAATGGATAACTCCAACACCGTGCCTCTGGGATCGACGGCCGCAAAAGCGCAGGAGCGCACCACCTCCAGCCGCATCAAGTCGATCTTCAGCGGATCGGTCGGCAACATGGTCGAATGGTACGACTGGTACGTCTACGCCGCCTTCTCGCTGTACTTCGCCAAAGCCTTCTTCCCCAAAGGCGACACCACTGCCCAACTGCTCAACACCGCCGCGATCTTCGCCGTGGGCTTCCTGATGCGCCCGATCGGTGGCTGGCTGATGGGCCTCTACGCCGACAAAGTCGGGCGTAAAAAAGCCTTGATGGCCTCGGTGTACCTGATGTGCTTCGGCTCGCTGCTGATTGCCCTGAGCCCAGGCTATGAAATCATTGGTATCGGTGCGCCGATCCTGCTGGTGTTTGCCCGCCTGCTGCAGGGCCTGTCGGTCGGCGGCGAATACGGCACCTCTGCCACCTATCTCAGTGAGATGGCCACCAAGGAACGTCGCGGGTTCTACTCAAGCTTCCAGTACGTGACCCTGATCTCCGGCCAGCTCATCGCGCTGGCGGTGCTGATCGTGCTGCAACAGGTGCTGACTACCGAACAACTGTACGCCTGGGGCTGGCGCATCCCGTTCGCCATCGGCGCCCTGTGCGCAGTGGTCGCGCTGTACCTGCGTCGCGGCATGGAAGAAACCGAGTCGTTCACCAAGAAAGAAAAAGCCAAGGAAAGCGCAATGCGCACCTTGATGCGTCACCCCAAGGAACTGATGACCGTGGTCGGCCTGACCATGGGCGGCACCCTGGCGTTCTACACCTACACCACCTACATGCAGAAATACCTGGTGAACACGGTCGGCATGAGCATCTCCGACTCCACCACCATCTCGGCGGCGACGCTGTTTCTGTTCATGTGCCTGCAACCGATCATCGGCGGGCTGTCGGATAAAATCGGCCGCCGCCCGATCCTGATCGCCTTCGGCGTGCTTGGCACCCTGTTCACCGTGCCGATCCTCACCACCCTGCACACCATCCAGAGCTGGTGGGGCGCGTTCTTCCTGATCATGGCGGCGCTGATCATCGTCAGCGGCTACACCTCGATCAACGCCGTGGTGAAGGCCGAGCTGTTCCCGACCGAAATCCGCGCACTGGGCGTGGGCCTGCCGTATGCCCTGACCGTGTCGATCTTCGGCGGTACCGCTGAATACATCGCGCTGTGGTTCAAGAGCATCGGTATGGAAACGGGCTACTACTGGTACGTGACCGCGTGTATCGCCGTGTCGTTGATGGTCTACGTGACCATGAAAGACACGCGTAAACACTCGCGAATCACCACTGACTAACAGCCTAATGCAGTAAAAACTGTGGGAGCGGGCTTGCTCGCGAAAGCGGAGTGTCAGTCGATAGGTTCATTGACTGGCACACCGCTTTCGCGAGCAAGCCCGCTCCCACATTGGATATGATGGAGGCCCCAAAATTGAGAGCAGAACAGGGCCATGTCCGACGATATCCACTTTTACGAACCCGCCAACGGCCACGGCCTGCCCCATGACCCGTTCAATGCCATCGTCGGCCCACGCCCGATTGGCTGGATCTCCTCGCACGACCGCGAAGGCCGCCTGAACCTGGCGCCCTACAGTTTCTTCAACGCATTCAACTACATTCCGCCGATCATTGGGTTTTCCAGTGTCGGGCGTAAAGACAGCCTGAACAATATCGAACAGACCGGCGAATTCGTCTGGAACCTGGCCACCCGCCCGCTGGCCGAGCAGATGAACCAGAGCTGCGCGGCCGTATCGCCCGAGGTGAATGAATTCGAACTCTCCGGCTTGACGCCGGTGGCTTCGAAAATCGTTGGCGTACCACGGGTGGGCGAGAGCCCGGTGTCGTTCGAGTGCAAGGTGACGCAGATCATCCAGCTGCAACGTGCCGACCAACAGTTGGTGCCGAGCTGGCTGGTGCTGGGCGAGGTGGTTGCGGTGCACATCGCCAAATGGTTGCTCAAGGACGGGATCTACGACACCGCTGCCGCCGAGCCGATTTTACGCGGGGGTGGCCCGGCGGATTATTTCCAGCTGGGGCCAGAAGCGCTGTTCAAGATGTACCGCCCAGGCGCCACCAAACCCTGACTGCAATGCAATCAAAACTGTGGGAGCTGGCTTGCCTGCGATAGCGGTGGGTCAGTTAACCCAAGAGTGACTGATACACCGCTATCGCAGGCAAGCCAGCTCCCACATTGGTTAGGTGTGCTGTCTCAGCGTTCAGCAGTCGCCCAGGTCAGTTGGCCTTCTGCATCCACATCGACCAGATGCTCGAGTTGCAACGTCGCCGCATCATCGGCATCGGACGCTGTCTTGAACGTCTGCCCATCAAGGATCTTGTGAAACCTGGGTGCGCCCATGCCATCCAGTGCCTTGACGGCGACGGCGGCGCTGTAGCCACCTTCGCCCGGTACTACGGCGGAAACGGCTTCGTGGTGGGCAAATTGTTTACGTGCCATGTTGCAAGTCCTGGCCAATGGAAAGTCGGCCATTCTAACCGTTAACCGGCCAGTTGCAGGTACTCGCCGTAGGCCTGTGCCGCCGATGCGTCGGTGAAGGTCTGGAAGTCCATGCTGCGCACGACCATGTCGTTCAGAAGCTCAGTGAAGATCATCAGGGCCGGAGAGTTGAAGTAGGCGCTCATGGCCTGCTCGCTGCTCCAGAACCCGGATACCAGCCATACATCGGGGTCGACCTGGGAGTGCTGCAACGAGAATTGCAGGCAACCCTGGGCCTGGCGACCCGGTTCGATCAAACTGCTCAAGCGTGCACCGAGTTCGGTGCTGCACCCGCTACGGGCGCGGATAAAGGCCATATGGCTCGCGGGAATGGGGGTGGACATGTTCGACTCTCCCGTTGAGAAGTGATGCTCGGCAAGCACAATGAGGGCGTGTTGCCACAGGATCAAAGATAACGGCGCGGCGGTAAGCGCGGTTAGTCAATTCCTGCAGGCTTATTGCACAATCCTGCGAGAAGCGTAGGGAGGACGTTCGGTCTCAGAATTTATTCCAGGCCCAGGCCCCATGTTTCAGGCAGATGACAGGCTGCGTACTTGCCTGATTCACGCGATCTCGCAGGATCAGGCAAGGATGCTGCAGAATCGACGTAACACTTTTTGAAAAGCCGCCGCTAAGCTGAGCCCATCAAAGCCGCGTGTAGAGGACGCCCCATGCCGTCGCCCGAATCCAAGCCCGTTCCCCTCGATGCCGAGATGGAGAAACAACGCGCCGAGCTGGCCAGTATCGTGCACCGCCATACCTGGGAGGACGGCTCCTACGGCACGGCGATCACCTCGCTGTACCTGAACCGCCACAACGCGCCCCGGGACTTCATGCCGGTGCTGGTGGAACCCGCGCTGTGCATCCTAGCCAGTGGCAGTAAGGAAGTGCGCCTGGCCGACGAGATCTTTGCCTACGACCCGCTTAACTACCTGGTGTTCTCGGTGGCGATGCCGGTGGCCGGCCGCATTATTGACGCCACCGCCGAGGACCCGAACCTCTCGGTGCGTATCAATATCGACCCGGCGCAGCTCACCGCGCTGATCGCAGAGGCCGGGCCGATGGGCGTGCCCTCGCGCCCGACCTCACGAGGCATGTACGTCGACCGCATCGATCACGCACTGCTCGACGCGGTGCTGCGCCTGACCCGCTTGCTGGACACGCCTAAAGACATCGCGATGCTCGCGCCCTTGATCAACCGTGAAATTCTCTACCGCTTGCTGCGTGGCCCGCAGGGTTATCGCCTGTATGAAATCGCTGTGGCTAACAGCCAGAGCCATCGGGTGAGCCAGGCGATCACCTGGCTGAACGGCAACTATGAACAGCCGCTGCGCATCGACGACCTGGCCAAGGAAGTGAACCTGAGCGTCTCGACCTTGCACCACCGTTTCAAAGCGATCACGGCCATGAGCCCGCTGCAATACCAGAAGCAACTGCGCTTGCAGGAAGCCCGGCGGCTGATGATTGCCGAAGGGCTGGAGGCCTCGGCGGCGGGCTATCGGGTGGGGTATGAAAGCCCGTCCCAGTTCAGCCGGGAGTACAGCCGGTTGTTCGGTGCGCCGCCGCTGCGCGACCTGGCCCGGTTGCGCCAGAGCATCTGATGTACGCAGAGCAACATGTGGGAGCTGGCTTGCCTGCGATGGCGGTGTGTCAGTCACTAATGAGTCAACTGAACCACCGCTATCGCAGGCAAGCCAGCTCCCACATTTGATCTCAGGTGTTTGTTAGTCCAAGGTTCTTGGTAGTTGCAGGGTGACGCGCAGGCCGCCTTCGCGCAGGTTCTGCAAACTCACTTCGCCCCCATGGCTATGGGCAATATTGCGCGCAATGCCCAACCCCAGCCCGTAACCCTGCTGCTGACCGGCCAGTCGAAAGTGCGGTTCAAATACCTGTTCCAGCCGCTGCTGCGGCACACCAGGCCCCTCGTCATCCACATGCAGAATGAACTGCGCGCCATCGTCCTCGATATGCAAATGCGCGTTCTGCCCGTACTTCAGCGCGTTGTCGATCAGGTTGCCGATGCAACGCTTGAGCGCCAGCGGCTTGCCTGGGTAGGCTGACAGCGCCGCGCCATCGAGGGTCACTCGGCCATTGCCATGGGGGGCCAGGTATGGCTCCACCAGGCATTCGAGGACGTGGTTGAGGTCCACCGGCTGGATGTTTTCGTGGATGTCGGTGTCTTTCACGCATTGCAACGCGCCCTTGACCAGCAATTCAAGTTCATCCAGGTCACGGCCGAATTTGTTTTGCAGGTTCTCGTCCTCCAGCAATTCCACGCGCAGGCGCAGGCGGGTGATGGGTGTGCGCAGGTCATGGGAAATCGCGCTGAACAACTGGCTGCGCTCGGTCAGGTAACGGCTGATGCGTTCACGCATGGCATTGAACGCACGGCCCACTTCCACCACTTCACTGCCGCCGCCTTCAGCCACCGGCTCCACATCGGCGCCCAGGGACATGTCCCGCGCCGCTCGCGCCAGGCGCTTGAGCGGTCGGCTTTGCCAGTGCACCAGCAGGCCGATGAACAGCAGCAGAAAACCGCTGGTGAGCACGATGAACCACACCTGCTGGGACGGCAGGCCTTGCTCTTCCAGGCTGGTGTAGGGCTCGGGCAATAGCGAGGCGATGTACAGCCATTCACCGGGTGCCAGTTGGATCTGGGTGACCAGCACCGGCGGGTTCACCGGCTCCAGGGTCAACGCGTAATGGGCCCAGGAGCGTGGCAGTTCGTCGAGCTTCAGGCCGGCATTGAAGATGCGCAGGTCTTCGGCGCTGACGAACTCCACCGAGATATGCACGTCGGCACCCAGGGTCTGGCGCAGCACTTCATCCACTGCCACCAGCACCGCCTGCTTGCGTGGGGTTTCGGGCAATAGCTGCATGTCCAGCGGGCGATCATTGAGGGTCACCACAAAACGCGTGCCGCCCATGCTGCGCAATTGGTCCAGCACCAACGGGCGATAGGCCACCGGCAGCGACCGGAAGTAACTCACGCTGGCAGTCATTGAATGCGCTAGGCTGCGGGCGCTGGTGACCAAGCCCTCAAGCTGGGTGGCGCGCAATTGCGACACCCAGATCACGCTGGACAGCGCCTGGGCGAACAGCACCGCCAGTAAGGTCAGCAGTAACATGCGCCCCAGCAGCGAGCGGGGTACCGGGAAGCGGCGACGGCGTTCGTTCAGCGCTTCAGTGGGCATTGCCGGCAACCACGCTGGCTGCCAGTTGATAGCCGCTGCCGCGCACGGTGCGGATCAGCCGCGGAGGTTTCTCGGTGTCGCGCAGGCGCTGGCGCAAGCGGCTGACGGCCATGTCGACGATACGGTCCAAGGGCATGAGGTCGCGGCCACGGGTGGCGTTGCCGATGGTGTCGCGGTCGAGGATCTGTTGCGGGTGGTCGAGAAACAACTTGAGCAAGGCGAAGTCGGCACCGGAGAGGATCACCTCTTCACCATCCACATGAAACAAGCGGTGGCTGATCATATCCAGGCGCCATTCATCGAACACCCACACATCACCGCCGCTGCTGCGCTCCTGGCCGAATTGGCAGCGGCGCAGCAGTGCCTTGATACGCGCCTGCAACTCGCGGGGGCTGAACGGCTTGCCGATATAGTCATCGGCGCCCAGCTCCAGGCCGATCACGCGGTCGGCTTCGTCGGAACTGGCGGTGAGCATGATGATCGGCACCTGCGCCTGGCGCGGGTGCTGGCGAATCCAGCGGCACAGGCTGAAGCCGTCTTCGTCTGGCAACATGACATCGAGGATGACCAGGTCGCACGGCGCCTCGTTCATTGCCTGGCGGAACCCCGCACCGTCGGACACGCCACGGACCTGGAAGCCGGCGCGACTGAGGTAGGTTTGCAGCAATTCGCGGATTTCCTGGTCGTCGTCGACGAGGAGAATGGATTTACTGATTACGCTCACGGAGGCCTCCTTGTTGTTATGGCCTGGCTTAAATCATCGGGTGCGCTTTAGGCCGTCATCGCAGGCAAGCCAGCTCCCACACTTGGAATGCATTCCAGACTGTGGGAGCTGGCTTGCCTGCGATGGCGCCATTATGACCTATGCAAAAGCTTGCTCAAGCGCCACACCCGCCCCAGTCAGCCCGGAATACGGCGCCGTCACCAACCACACTGGAATACCTTTGAAGTAGTCGCTCATGCAGCCTTTATCCGCGAAGCTTTTGGCGAAACCACTGGCGATAAAGAAGTCGGCAAACCTCGGTATCACCCCACCCACGATGTACACGCCACCGCGTCCACCGGTGGTCAAGACGTTATTGCCCGCCACCCGGCCCAGCCAGATGCTGAACTGGTCCAATACTTCCATCGCCACCGGATCGCCGGCCAGGCCCGCCGCCGTGATGGCTTCGGGGGTGTCGAGCACCGGCTCATGCCCATCCACCGCGCAAATCGCCCGGTACAGCCGTGGCAGGCCGCCACCGCTTAACGCGGTTTCGGCGCTGACATGCCCGATCTCGCTGTAGATGTGTTGCCACAGCTGGGTTTCCCGTGGGCTGCTCAGGGGCAGGTCGACATGCCCACCCTCCCCCGGCAATGCTGCCCAACGGCCTGCGCCGAGGTCCAGCAAGGTGCCGACACCAAGACCCGTACCTGGGCCGATCACCACGGCCGGGCGCAAGGGCTCCGGCGTGCCTTCGCAGACCACGCGGAATTCGTCGGGCTTGAGCCGGGTCATGCCCAGGGCCATGGCCGAGAAGTCGTTGACCAGCAACAGTTCATCCACCTGCAGGGCCTGGCAAAACGCGGTTTTGCTCAGGCGCCAGTGGTTGTTGGTGAACTTGAATTCATCGCCGCTCACCGGCCCGGCCACCGACAGGCACACCGCACCGATGTCGCCGATTTCCAGGCCTTCCTCTTTGAGATAGACCTTGATCGCCTCTTCAGGGCTGCCGTGATCCGCCGTGGCATGCACGCGGATCGAATGCAGTTCCTGATCCCGCCATAACGCAAAACGGGCGTTAGTCCCCCCGATGTCACCGACCAGCGCAAGCTTCACTTAAGCGTCTCCAAGGCAGAGGTAAAGGCGCTGGCGCCCTGCTCTGCGGAGCTTGCGGCCAAGCGCATGAATGCAAACAGCTCGCGACCGGCTCCCACGTTATTGCCCAACAGGCCCGTGGCAGGCGTGCGCGCTGCAAATACTTCGGCGTCCACCTTAAGCTCCAGGGTGCCGGTAACGCCATCCACACGGATGATATCGCCATCCTGGACCCGCGCCAGCGGCCCGCCGCTCTGGGCTTCGGGGTTGACGTGGATCGCGGCAGGGATCTTACCCGACGCGCCGGACATTCGCCCATCTGTCACCAGCGCCACCTTGAAACCACGGTCCTGCAACACGCCCAGGAACGGGGTCATCTTGTGCAGTTCCGGCATGCCGTTGGAGCGCGGCCCCTGGAAGCGCATCACCGCGACAAAGTCTTTTTCCAACAGGCCAGCCTTGAAGGCATCGGCCAGGTCCTGCTGGTCCTGGAACACCACCGCGGGCGCTTCGACAACCTGATGCTCCGGCGCTACCGCCGAAACCTTCATCACGCCACGGCCAAGGTTGCCTTCCATCACGCGCAAGCCGCCTTCCGGCGAGAACGCACGGGCCACCGGGCGCAGGATGGTTTCGTCGAGGCTTTCGATCGGGCCGTCGCGCCAGACCAGTTCGCCATCCACCAGGAAAGGTTCCTGGATATAGCGGCTCAAGCCCTTGCCGGCCACGGTGTTGACGTCTTCGTGAAGCAGGCCGGCTTCCAGCAGTTCGCGGATCAGGAACGACATACCGCCCGCCGCCTGGAAGTGGTTGATGTCAGCCTTGCCATTTGGATACACGTGGGACAGGGTCGGCACCACCTCGGAGAGGTCTGCCATGTCCTGCCAGGTCAGGATGATGCCTGCCGACATGGCAATGGCCGGCATGTGCAGGGTGTGGTTGGTGGAGCCGCCAGTGGCGTTGAGCGCAACGATGGAGTTGACGATGGACTTCTCGTCGACAATCTCGCCAATCGGCGTGAAGTTGCCATTGGCCTTGGTCAAACGCGTGACCTGGTGCGCAGCTTCACGGGTCAACGCATCCCGCAGGGGCGTGTACGGGTTGACGAACGAAGCGCCAGGCAAGTGCAGGCCCATGACTTCCATCAGCAACTGGTTGGTGTTGGCGGTGCCGTAGAAAGTGCAGGTGCCGGGGCTGTGGTAGGACTTCATCTCCGATTCCAGCAGTTCTTCGCGGCTGGCCTTGCCTTCGGCATAGCGCTGGCGCACATCGGCCTTCTGCTTGTTGGAGATACCCGAGGGCATCGGCCCGCCTGGCACGAAAATCATCGGCAGGTGGCCGTAGCGCAGCGCGCCCATCATCAGGCCAGGAACAATCTTGTCGCAGATGCCCAGCATCAGCGCGGCGTCAAACATGTTGTGGGACAGCGCTACCGCCGTGGACATGGCAATGACTTCACGGCTGAGCAGGCTCAGTTCCATGCCCGGCTCGCCCTGGGTCACGCCGTCGCACATGGCGGGGGTGCCGCCGGCGAACTGACCGACCGAGCCGACTTCGCGCAGAGCCTTTTTGATTTGTTCGGGGAAATGCTCGTAGGGCTGATGCGCCGAGAGCATGTCGTTATAAGAAGAAACAATTGCAACGTTGGCGGCATTCATCATGCGCAGGCTGTTTTTGTCTTCGGTGCCGCAACCGGCCACGCCGTGGGCGAAGTTGGCGCATTGCAGCTTGCCGCGCATCGGACCGTCGCTGGCTGCGCCGCGAATGAGCGCAAGGTAAGCCTCGCGGGTGGCGCGGCTGCGGGCGATAAGCCGTTCGGTGACCTCAAGAACGCGGGGATGCATGTATAGAACTCCAGGCTAACGGATGTGGCGACCTGGGAGTCTATGCTGATCAAACGCCCACGGCTCATGGGATGGCAGGGGGTCGTTTGGATCATCGGACCAGTTGATTCAGGTCACTCGTTGTAGATTGAACAAAATATTGCCACTAAAAAGGCTTGTTTTCTATTTTTATGCGAATAATCTTGTAATTCTTACAACAAATCGACGACAGGCACTTTCCGATGACTCTTCGAATCGCAATCAATGGTTTTGGCCGTATCGGCCGTAATGTCCTGCGCGCACTGTATACCCAAGGCTATCGCCAGGATCTGCAGATCGTCGCCATCAACGATTTGGGCGACAGTTCGATCAATGCCCATCTGCTCAAGTACGACACCGTACACGGCACTTTCGACGCAGAGGTTGCCCACGATCAGGAAAGCCTGACCGTCAATGGTGATCGGATTGCCGTGAGTGCCATTCGCAACCCCGCCGACCTGCCGTGGGCTGCGCACAAGATTGACGTGGTGTTCGAATGCACCGGCCTGTTCACCGACCGTGACAAAGCTGCCGCGCATATTAGCGCTGGCGCGCGCAAGGTGATCATCTCCGCCCCGGCCAAAGGCGCGGACGCGACTGTGGTCTACGGGGTAAACCATGACATTTTGCGTCAATCCCACCAGATCATTTCCAACGCATCGTGCACCACCAACTGCCTGGCGCCGGTCGCCCAGGTGCTGCATCGCGAGCTGGGCATCGAAAGCGGGCTGATGACCACTATTCACGCCTACACCAACGACCAGAACCTCACCGACGTGTACCACACCGACCCGTACCGCGCGCGTTCGGCCACCCAGAACATGATCCCGAGCAAGACCGGCGCCGCTGAAGCGGTGGGCCTGGTGCTGCCGGAACTGGCAGGCAAGCTGACCGGCATGGCGGTGCGTGTACCGGTGATCAACGTGTCGCTGGTGGACCTCACCGTGCAGTTGAAGAAAGAAGCCACGGCCGATGAAGTCAACGCCCTGCTCAAACACGCCAGCCAGCATTCGAAGATCCTCGGCTACAACACCCTGCCGCTGGTTTCCAGCGACTTCAACCATAACCCGCTGTCGTCGATCTTCGACGCTAATCACACCAAGGTCAGCGGCAAATTGCTCAAAGTGCTCGCGTGGTATGACAACGAGTGGGGCTTCTCCAACCGTATGCTGGATAACTGCCTGGCGTTGTGTAACGCCGAGTAACTCCACAAGATCGACCAGATCGTTCCCACGCTCTGCGTGGGAATGCCACCCTGGACGCTCCGCGTCCTGCTCTTAAAGTTGTGACGCGGAGCGTCACAGGATGTGTTCCCACGCAGAGCATGGGAACGAGCGGCACAATCTCCAAGGCATCTCAAAGTGCCACTTGCCATTTCAGTTGATGATAAGCATTATCATTCACTGCAAATCGGTCTGGTATCACTGTGAGCCAATCTCGCTTCAACCACGTCTTCCTCACCCAACGGGTGATCCTGCTACGAACTCTGCAACGCATGGTGCATAACCACAGCACTGCCGAGGACCTGTTGCAGGAAACCTACCTGCGCGTGACTCGGGCCCTGAGCGAGCGGCCAATCGACCACCTTGAACCCTTTGTCTACCAGACAGCGCGCAACCTGGCGCTGGATCACTTGCGTTCGCGCAGGATTCAGGCGCGTACCCTGCAGGAGGATGTCCCGCTGGATGTCCTGCAAAGCGTCGCCGCGCCGGCCAGCACGCCGGAGGAAGCTACCCAGGCAGAGCAGTTGCTGGAGCACCTGAGTGTCAGCCTCGGCCAGTTGAGCGCCCGCCAGCAGCGGATTTTCATCCTCAGCCGCCTGCACGGTTGCAGCTACCAAGAGATTGCCGATCAATTGGGCGTGTCCTTGAGCACGGTGCAAAAGGAACTCAAATTGATCATGGCTATCTGTGTGGGTGTGGCCGAACGGCTGGATCAGCCTTAAGCTTCACCTGACAGAGGTGCCGATCCAAGCTGTAGGAAAAATGAATAGAACGTGGCGAAGACCCGAGGAACACCGTGACGGACCCGAATAAACTGCGCCCCCATGCGTTGGCTCATGAGGTGTTGCAAGACGCGGCCATGGACCAAGCCCTCGATTGGCTGATCGCCTTGCAGTGCCCGCAACCTGGGCAGCAGGCCGCGTTCGACGCCTGGCTGGCCCAGGACCCGGCGCATGTCCACGCCTTCAGCAAGGCCCAGGCCGCCTGGGGGGACGCGCCGGTACACAGCGCCGCCGTGGCCCTCGCCGCACCGCGCAAGCCCAGCGGCTGGCGCCGGATCAGACCGCACTGGAAACCCCTGGCCACCGCCGCCGTGTTACTGGTCGGCCTGTTCAGTTTCAGCAACCTGCCGGTGCGTTTGCAGGCCGACCATCTGACGGTGGTGGGCGAGCGCCAGCGCCTGCAACTGGACGATGGCTCCAAGGTGCTGCTGAACACCAATTCGGCGTTTTCCAGCACCATCAAGGACCATCAGCGCATTGCCCGCCTCTACCAGGGCGAAGCGTACTTTGAAATAGCGCCCACCCGTGGCCTGCCGCTGGAGATCGACGCGGGCCCGGTGCGCGCCAGCGTGCGCGACACCGCCTTTGCCGTGCGCTACCTCAATGGCGAAGCCCAGGTTCAAGTGCAGCGCGGCGATGTCGACCTGAGCAACACGTTCGACGATGCCCGCGTGCGCCTGAGCGCCGGTGAAAGCATCCGCATCGGCCCCAAGGGTTTCGGCCAACCGGCCAAGCTCGACCCCAGCAAGGATATGGCCTGGGTGCAGGGCCGGCTGGTATTCGAAAACTGCCCGCTGAGCGAAGTGCTGGCTGAGCTGCGCCGCTATTACCCCGGCTGGATCGTCAACAACAACGAGCAGCTGGCCAGCGTCGCCGTCACCGGCAACTACCGCCTCGACCAGCCCCTGGACGTGGTGCGCTCTCTGGCTCACATCACCTCGGCCAAGCTGTCGGAGTACCCGGCGCTGGTGATCCTGAACTAAATGAGAATTATTTTTACTCGATATTAACCGGCGATACGTCTCGTTATAGCCAATGCAACTGATTCCTATTTGGTTCGGTTCGCAACTATAAGATTCGTATCCCGGAGCGCTCTCGATGTCCTCTCGTTTCAACCGCCGGTCTGCTTCGCCCGTTTTGTCCTTGCTGACCGCCGCGATCCTGCTGGCTGGTACGCCCGTCATGAGCGCCACCGCCGCGGAATCTGCCGCTCGCAGCCACGCCAATTACACGTTCAGCATCGAACAGCAGCCACTGGTGTCGGCACTCAACGCCTTCACCGCAGTGACCGGCTGGCAAGTGGGCCTGCCGGCCGAACTGGGCCAGGGCGTGTCGTCCCCTGGCGTGCGCGGCCCGCTGCCAGCGGAAAAAGCCCTCGAGCGGCTGTTGGTGGGGACCAACCTGAGCTATCGCAAACTGGGCACTAACAACATCGTGCTGGAAAAACGTAGCGCCGGCAGCGCCCTCGCCCTGCAACAGGTGACCATCAGCGCCACCCGCAATGAACAGGATGTGAACAGTGTACCGAGCACCGTCAGCGTGCACGACCGCGCAGAACTGGACCGCCAGCACGTCAACAACATCCGTGAACTGGTGCGCTACGAACCCGGCGTCTCCGTCGGCGGCGCCGGTACGCGCTCGGGTAACGCGGGCTACAACATTCGTGGCATCGACGGCGACCGCGTCCTCACCCAGGTGGATGGCGTCGAAGTGCCGGACAATTTCTTCAACGGCCCTTACGCCAAGACCCGCCGCAATTACGTCGACCCGGAAATCGTCAAGCGCGTGGAGATCCTGCGTGGCCCGGCCTCGGCCCTGTACGGCAGCAGCGCCATCGGCGGCGCGGTGAGTTATTTCACCCTCGACCCGGATGACATCATCAAACCAGGCCAAGACGTCGGCGCCCGCCTGAAGACCGGCTACAGCTCAGCCGACGAGAGCTGGCTGACCTCCGGCACCTTCGCCGGGCGTGTGCAAGACTTCGACGGTTTGCTGCACCTGAGCCAGCGCAATGGCCATGAAACCGAGTCCTACGATGGCAACAACGCCACCGGCCTGGCCCGTACCGGCGCCAACCCGGAAGATGCGCGCACCACCAACGTGCTGGCCAAGCTGGGCTGGAACTATGGCGATGACAACCGCCTGGGCCTGACCTATGAGAAGTTCAAGGATGACCGCGACGTCAATCTGAAAAACGCAGTGGGCGGTCCGTTCATCGGTGGTCGGGGCATGAACCTGTACCGCGACCGTCGCGGTAACGACACCATTACCCGCGAGCGCTTCGGCCTGGAAAACACCTTCGCCCTGGAGTCGCCGATTGCCGACCGCATCAAGACCAGCCTCAACTACCAGATCGCCAAGACCGACCAGACCACCGCCGAAATCTACCAGGCCGGCCGTCGCGTCCTGCGTACCCGCGACACCCTTTACGAAGAAAAACAGTGGGTCTTCGACGCGCAACTGGACAAAGCATTCAGCCTCGGCGAAACCGACCACCAGGTTACCTACGGCACCACCCTCAAGCAGCAGAAAGTCACCGGCTCACGCGAAGGCTCGGCCTCGTGCCTGGCCATTGGCGCCGGCTGCACCGCCATCGGCGCGCCAAGCCCATCAGCCAGCGACAGCGTGAAAAAGGCCAGCGACTTCCCCGACCCGACCATCAACACCTACTCGCTGTTCGCCCAGGACCAGATCACCTGGGACAAATGGACCTTCCTGCCCGCCGTGCGTTATGACTACACCCGGCTCAAGCCCAAGCTGACCCAGGAATTCCTCAACACCGTCAACCCGACCGGCGCCTATGCCGTCGATGGCAAAGACAAGACCTGGAACCGCGTCACACCCAAGTTCGGCCTCACCTATGCCCTGACCGACAACTACACCTGGTTCGGCCAATACGCCGAGGGCTTCCGCACGCCGTCTGCCAAAGCACTGTACGGTCGCTTCGAAAACCTCAACCTGGGCTACACCGTCGAACCCAACCCCGACCTCAAGCCGGAAACCAGCAAAGGCATCGAAACCGGGATTCGCGGCAAATTCGACGAAGGCTCTTTCGATATTGCGGTGTACTACAACAAGTACCGCGACTTTATCGACGAAGACAACGCCGTGGTCGGCGGCACCGTGGAGCAGTTCCAGGCGGTCAACATCAAGCGCGCCACCATCAAGGGCGTGGAAGCCAAGGGCCGCCTGAACCTGGATACCTTCGGCGCGCCGAAGGGCCTGTATACCCAAGGCTCGGTTGCCTACACCTACGGTCGCAACGACGACAATGGCGAGCCGTTGAACAGCGTCAACCCACTCAAGGGCGTGTTTGGCCTGGGCTACGATCAGGACAACTACGGTGGCCTGGTGAGCTGGACCGTGGTGAAAAAACAAAACCGCGTCGACAGCACCACCTTCCACGCGCCCGACGGCGGCACCGACGGCCCGTTCAAGACCCCGGGCTTCGGCATCCTCGACCTGACCGCTTACTACAAAGTGAGCAAAGACGTGACCGTCAACGGTGGCCTCTACAACCTCACCGACAAGAAGTACTGGAACTGGGATGACGTGCGCAGCTACGACAGCGTCGGCGAAGCCGGTGTGACCGGCCCGGCTAACCTCGACCGCCTGACCCAGCCCGGTCGCAACTTTGCGATCAACGTGATCTGGGACATCTGACCCATCCGCCTCACCTCGCCGCACTTGCAGCCGCGGCGAGGTGAGGATTTTTTACTGTGCCGCGTCTTCTTGTTCGTCTAGTTGATAACAGCTCTCTTCAGGGCACCCAGGCGCTTCTCTTCTCAAGGACTTTTTTCATGACCGCTTCTTCCACCGCAGAACGCCCAAGCCTGCGCTCCCAACGCCTGAACCAGATCACCAACGCGCCGCACACCAAGCTCGACGCCTTGGTGAAAGCTCACGCCCCGTTCGAAACCCAAGCCAACTTCGCCCGTTTCGTGGTGGCCCAGTACCTGTTCCAATCGGAACTGGTGGCCTTGTACAACGATGCCGAGTTGAACCAGATCATCCCTGACCTGGCCGGCCGCTGCCGCGCCGAAGCGGCCAAGCTCGACCTGGCAGACCTGGACACCGAAATCCCGGCCCCGGTTGCCGGCGCGGTGAACAACCCCAGCAAAGCCGAAGCTTTGGGCTGGCTGTTCGTCTCCGAAGGCTCCAAGCTGGGCGCTGCGTTCCTGATCAAGCGCGCCGTGGGCCTGGGCCTGAGCGAAACCTTCGGTGCCCGCCACCTGGGCGAGCCGGCCGGTGGTCGCGCCGAAGGCTGGAAAAGCTTCACCCGCACCCTCGACGGCCTGGCATTCAGTGCCGAAGAAGAAGCTGCCGTGGAAAAAGGCGCGATTGATGCGTTTGTGCGCTTCACCGTGTTGCTGGAACAGGCGTACGCTAGCGCCCCAGAACTGGCGTAACCTTGGATTGAAATGCAATCAAATGTGGGAGCGGGCTTGCTCGCGAATGCAGTAGGTCAGCCAACAGATCAGGCGACTGATACACCGCATTCGCGAGCAAGCCCGCTCCCACATTTAGCCCTCATTTCAAATTGATTTTCTGCGATCTCCCTACCCATGACCGGCAAACCCCAATCCTCCTCCAAAATCGCCCAAGTCCTCTTTGGCCTGCTGGCCTACGTGAGCCTGGGGATCGGCTTGGTGGCGATTGTCATACCGGGGTTGCCCACCACCGAATTCATCTTGCTCGCCGCCTGGGCCGCCACCAAAAGCTCGCCGCGCCTCAGCGCCTGGCTGGAAAACCATCGCCTGTTCGGGCCGATCCTGTCCAACTGGCGCAATGGCAAGATCATCGCCCGCCGCGCCAAGGTCAGCGCCACGGTGAGCATGTTGCTGTGCGCCGTGCTGATGCTGGTGATGCTCGATCACGGCTGGCCGGTGTACCTGGCGATTGCCGGGATGAGCCTGGGCAACCTGTGGATCTGGTCCCGCCCCGAGCAGCTCGCACGCCCCGTATAACGGCCGGTGTAGGCATTTTCCTACCGCTCATCGCCTATTTCTCATGAATTGATTTGTGACGCCGATGTTTCAGGTACGGCGCCGAATGGACTTGGCTCTTCTGCGTGCATTCCAACAAGTCCATTCGTGAGTGAACCTATGTTCGACACCCTCTCCATCCGCTTGAAAATCGTGTTGCTGTCCGGCCTGTGCCTGCTGGGTGTGATTGCACTGGTGGTCGGCATCAATATCTACAACACCAACCAGAACGATCGGTTGGTCAGTGATTCAAGCTCACGAATGCTCACCGCCAGCGTTGAGCAGTTGCTGCAATCCAAAGCGGCCGAACAGGCCGGCCACTTGCAGCAGACCTTCGGCGAAAACCTGCTGGTGGTCACCGCCCTGGCCGACCAGATCAAAGACCTGCGTCAGTTGGGCACCCAACGCGCCCTTGAAGCCGGGGCCCTGCGTGAAGAGCTCAACCGCAGCGTCAAAACCGCGTTCGAGCGCAACACCAAAGTGCTGGGCATCTGGTTGTCGTTCGAACCCAACGGGCTGGATGGCAAGGACAGCGAATTCATCGACGACAAGGCACGCGTCTCCAATGAAAAAGGCCGGTTTTCCAGCTACTGGAGTCGTGCTGGCGGCGAAGGCCAGAACACCATCATGGTCGAAGATGACCTGACCAAGACCACCCTCAACCTCAGCGGCACGCCTTACAACATCTGGTACACCTGCCCACGGGACACGCGCAGCACTTGCCTGCTGGACCCGTACGAAGACACGGTGGCCGGTAAACCGGTACTGATGACCACCATTTCCCTGCCGCTGTTCGTCGACGGCAAAGTCATCGGCGTCGTCGGCGTGGACATCGCCCTCACCGCCCTGCAAGCGACCACCGATGCTGCGCAGAAAGACCTGTTCAACGGTGCCGCCCACCTGGAGATTCTGTCCAGCACCGGCCTGATCGCCGCCTACAGTGGTGAACCGGCCAAAGTCGGCAAGAACCTGATCGACAGCATCGGCGCCGAAGGCAAGGAGATCGTGCAACTGTTGGCCAATGACCGTCCGGTGATCCGTGAGCAGGACGACACCATTCGTGCCGTGTACCCGCTCAAGCCGATTGCCGGTGCCAAATCCTGGGGCGTGGTGATCAAGCTGCCCAAAGCGGTGATGCTGGCCGACAACGAAAAACTGCAAGCCGTACTCGACGAGGCCCAGGCAACAGGCACGCTAAAAGCCCTGCTGGTGGCCGCCGCCGCTGGCCTGCTGGGCTTGCTGTTGATCTGGCTGACCGCTACTGGCGTGACCCGCCCTATCAATAGCGTGGCCGCCATGCTCAAGGACATCGCCAGCGGTGACGGCGATCTCACCCAGCGCCTGGCCTACGCCAAGAAGGACGAACTGGGCGAGCTGGTGAACTGGTTCAACCGCTTCCTCGACAAACTGCAGCCGACCATTGCGCAGATCAAGCAAAGCATCACCGAAGCTCGTGGGACGGCCGATCAGTCGTCCGCCATTGCGCGCCAGACCAGCGAAGGCATGCAGGTGCAGTTCCGTGAAATCGACCAGGTCGCCACCGCGTCGAACGAAATGAGCGCCACCGCCCACGACGTGGCCAACAGCGCCTCCAATGCCGCCAGCGCGGCACGCGGCGCCGACCAGTCGGCTCGCGAAGGCATGTCGATCATCGAGCAGAGCACCCGCGATATCACCACTCTGGCCGACGAAGTCAGCAAAGCCGTGGGCGAAGTCGAAGCCCTGGCGGTCAACAGCGAGCAAATCGGTTCAGTGCTGGAGGTGATCCGCAGCATTGCCGAACAGACCAACCTGTTGGCGTTGAATGCGGCGATTGAAGCGGCGCGCGCTGGGGAAAGCGGACGTGGCTTTGCGGTGGTGGCCGACGAAGTGCGCAACCTGGCCAAACGCACCCAGGACTCGGTGGAAGAAATCCGCCTGGTGATCGAGCGTATCCAGAGCGGTACTCGTGGCGTAGTGGCGACCATGCACTCCAGCCAGCACCAGGCGCAGAGCAATGCCGGGCAGATCCATCAAGCCGTGCAAGCCCTGGGCAAGATCAGCGACGCGGTCACCGTGATCAGCGACATGAACCTGCAAATCGCCAGCGCGGCCGAACAGCAGAGCGCGGTGGCCGAAGAGGTCAACCGCAACGTCTCGGCGATTCGCACCGTGACTGAAACCCTGACCGGCCAGGCTACCGAGTCTGCAGCGATAAGCAGCCAGCTCAATGCGCTGGCCAGCCAGCAGATGAAGTTGATGGATCAGTTCAGGGTCTGATTCGGTTCTGAAAACATTGCCTCCTGTAGGAGCGAGCTTGCTCGCGAAAAACGTCAACGATAACGCGTGCTTCCTGAATAAACGCGGCGCCTGTGAGTTTTTCGCGAGCAAGCTCGCTCCTACATATAGAGCAGGATGGTGGTGAATTACAGGCCGGGCCAGGCCTGGACGAACGGCGTCAGGTCTTCCTTCGGCGCCGTACGCGGTGGGTTCTGCGGTGTGCCCAGGTAGAGAAAGCCAATCACTTCTTCATTCGCCGCCAACCCCAGGCCTTTGGCGACATGGGCCGAGTAGGACAATTCGCCAGTACGCCACACCGCGCCAATACCCTGGGCATACGCCGCCAGCAGAATGCCGTGGGCCGCACAGGCGGCGGCCAGCAATTGCTCGGACTTGGGCACTTTGAAATGCTCTTGCAAGCGTGCAATCACCACCACCACCAGCGGCGCACGCAGCGGGCCGTTCTGGGCTTTATCGATGACGGCTTGCGGTGCGTCGGCGTCTTGCAGGCGGGCGGCTTCAGCCAACAGCGTGCCCATCTGTTCACGGGCTGCACCTTCCACGGTGAGGAAACGCCACGGGCGCAGTTGACCGTGATCGGGCGCGCGCATGGCGGCGGCGAACAGCAGGTCGCGCTGCTCCTGGGTCGGTGCCGGGTCGAGCAAACGGGGCACCGAAACACGGTTGAGCAAAGCGTCGAGAGCCTGCATTGGCCACCTCCATAAAAAAATGTGCAGCCATTCTAGCGGGAAAGAATCGGGATGCCACCAAACGATAATTGCTCTTATTCAATCTGCCCTGCCCTGTTAGACTTTGCGCCTTAATTTTCTGCCCTCGTCCAGGAATCTCGATGTTCCGTGCGCTTTTGTACCTGCCTGCAGCGTTGATGGCTTTAAGCCTGACTGCTTGCGATGACGCCCCTCGCTTCACGAAAGCAGAGCCGGGTGAATCGCGGGCCGGTGGCGCGGCGACGGTAAACAAGCGCGACCAGAACGCCTTTTCCCTGCCATCGGCCAACCTGGCGCCGACGCGGCGCCTGGACTTCAGCGTCGGCAACAGTTTCTTTCGCAACCCGTGGGTGATTGCGCCGTCCACCACCACGGCGCGCGATGGCCTGGGCCCACTGTTCAATACCAACGCCTGCCAGAACTGTCATATCAAGGATGGCCGTGGCCACCCGCCGCTGCCCGACGCGCCCAATGCCGTGTCGATGCTGGTGCGCCTGTCCATCCATCCCTCTATTACAGAGCAGCCAGCCTACGCCAAGCTCATCGAACAGATCGGCGTGGTACCCGAGCCGGTCTACGGCGGGCAACTCCAGGACATGGCGGTGCCCGGCGTTGCGCCGGAAGGCAAGGTGCGGGTCGACTACACACCGGTCAACGTCAGGTTCAAGGACGGCACGCTCGTTGAATTACGCAAGCCCGACCTGCAGATCACCCAACTCGGCTACGGCCCGATGCACCCCGACACACGCTTCTCGGCGCGTATCGCCCCGCCGATGATCGGCCTGGGCCTGCTCGAAGCGATCAGCGACGCCGATATCCTGCGCAACACCGACCCCAAGACCGCCGACAAAGAGGCTATTGTCGGCCGCGCCAATTGGGTCTGGGATGACGCTCAGGCCAAAACTGTCCTCGGGCGTTTTGGCTGGAAAGCCGGGCAGCCCAACCTCAATCAACAAAACGTTCACGCGTTTTCTGGTGATATGGGCCTCACCACGTCCCTGAGACCCTTCGATGACTGCACCGACGCCCAAGTGGCCTGCAAACAGGCGCCCAACGGCAATGGCCCGCAGGGTGAACCGGAAGTCAGCGATAACATCCTGCGCCTGGTGCTGTTCTACACCCGCAACCTCGCGGTGCCCGCACGTCGGGACGTTGATACGCCGCAAGTGCTGGCCGGCAAGAACTTGTTCTACCAGGCCGGTTGCCAAGGCTGTCACAAGCCCAGCTTCACCACCGCCGCCAATGCCGCCGAACCAGAACTGGCCAACCAGATGATTCGCCCTTACAGCGACCTGCTGCTGCACGATATGGGCGAAGGCCTGGCCGACAACCGTAGCGAATTCAAGGCCACTGGCCGCGACTGGCGCACCCCGCCGCTGTGGGGCATTGGCCTGACGCAAACCGTGAGTGGTCACACCCAGTTCCTGCATGACGGCCGCGCCCGCAACCTGCTTGAAGCCGTGCTGTGGCATGGCGGCGAAGCCCAAGCGGCGCAGCAACATGTGTTGTCGTTCAATGCCGAGCAGCGTGCCGCGTTGCTGGCGTTCCTGAATTCTTTATAAGCTTTGCCCCACTTACAGAAGGGAGCTCGACATGTTTCGTCCCAAGTTGTTGTTCACCAGCCTCGCCGCCCTGGCCTTGGGCGCCTGCTCGCCCCAAGACCCGCAAGCCGTGACCTCGGCGGCCATCGCCAAGCAAGTGATCCTGCCAACCTACAGCCGCTGGGTTGAGGCCGACCGTCAGTTGGCCGTCAGCGCCCTGGCTTACTGCCAAGGCAAGGAAAGCCTGGACACCGCCCGCGCCGACTTCCTGCACGCGCAAAAAGCCTGGGCCGAGCTGCAACCGCTGCTGATCGGCCCGCTGGCCGAAGGCAACCGGGCGTGGCAGGTGCAGTTCTGGCCAGACAAGAAGAACCTGGTCGGCCGTCAGGTCGAGCAACTGGTCAGCGCCCAGCCGCAGATCGACGCCGCGGCGCTGGCGAAATCCAGCGTGGTGGTACAGGGCCTGTCGGCGTACGAATACATCCTTTACGACGCCAAGCCTGACGTCGCCGACGACGCCCAGAAAGCGCGCTATTGCCCGCTGCTGATGGCGATCGGTGAACGCCAGAAAGTCCTGGCCGAAGAGATCCTGGCCAGTTGGAACAGCACCGACGGCATGCTCGCGCAGATGACCAAGTTTCCGAACCAGCGCTACGCTGATTCCCACGAAGCCATCGCCGACCTGCTGCGCGTGCAAGTGACCGCCCTGGACACCCTGAAGAAAAAACTCGGCACCCCGATGGGCCGCCAGACCAAGGGCATCCCGCAACCGTTCCAGGCCGATGCCTGGCGCAGCCAGTCGTCCCTGCAAAGCCTGGAAGCCAGCCTCGCCGCAGCGCAGACCGTGTGGGTGGGCGTCGATAACAAAGGCCTGCGTGGCCTGCTGCCGGCGGACCAGAAGCCACTGGCCGAGAAAATCGACGCCGCCTACGCAGCGTCCCTGAAACTGTTCGCCAGCAACCAGCGCACCCTCAACGAACTGTTGAATGACGACGCCGGGCGCCAGCAACTCAACGACATCTACGACAGCCTCAACGTGGTCCACCGCCTGCATGAAGGTGAACTGGCCAAGGCGCTGGGTGTACAACTGGGCTTTAACGCCAACGACGGTGACTGATGATGCTCAGGCGACAGGCTTTGGCGGTGGGCAGCGTGCTGCTCAGCGCTATCACCTTGGGTGGCTGGACGCTGTTCAAGCACAAAGACAAAGGCCCGCTGCTGCTGTCGGCGCGCGATGATGCCGACGGCAAGCACTACGCTGTCGGCTATCGCCTGGACGGCAAGCCGGTATTTGCCACCCAGGTCGGCCAGCGCTGCCATGACATCATCAACCACCCGACCTTGCCGATTGCACTGTTCGTCGCCCGTCGCCCAGGCACCGAGAGCTACCTGATCGACCTGCGCGACGGCAGGCTGCTGCAAACTATCACCTCGAACGCCAACCGCCATTTCTATGGGCATGCGGTGATCCACAAGAGCGGTGACTGGCTGTACGCCACCGAGAACGACACTTCCGACCCTGGCCGCGGCCTGTTGGGTGTATATAAGTTCGAAGGTGAGCGGCTGGTGCACAGCGGCGAGATATCCACTCACGGCATCGGCCCGCATCAGGTCTCGTGGATGCCCGACGGCGAGACGCTGATCGTGGCCAACGGTGGCATTCGCACCGAAGCCGAAAGCCGGATAGAGATGAACCTCAATGCCATGGAGCCGAGCCTGGTGCTGATGCGGCGCGACGGCAGCCTGATCAGCAAGGAAACCCTGGCCCAGCAGATGAACAGCGTGCGGCACATGGGCATCGCCAGCGATGGCACCATCCTCACGGGGCAACAGTTCATGGGCCCGTCCCAGGAGCGTTCCGAGTTGCTGGCGATCAAGCGCCCGGGGCAGCCGTTCGTGGCGTTCCCAGTGGCGGATGAACAGTTGCAGGCGATAGGGCATTACACCGCCAGCGTGGCGGTGCATAGCGAACTGCGCCTGGTGGCGTTGACAGCACCTCGTGGCAATCGCTTTTTTATCTGGGACATGGACACCGCCGAACTGCGCCTGGATGGGCCCTTGCCGGACTGTGCGGGGGTGGGTGCGGTGGCGGATGGGTTTGTCGTGACATCAGGACAGGGGCGTTGCCGCTTCTATGACTGCCGCCAGGAAAAGTTACTGGCAACACCACTGGAGTTACCGGCAGGGTTCTGGGATAACCACCTGCACTTGGTCTAAAGACCGACGACATCAAAATGTGGGAGCGGGCTTGATCGTTCCCACGCTCTGCGTGGGAATGCAACCCGTGACGCTCTGCGTCACTGGCGCTAACGGACGAGACGCAGAGCGTCTCAAGAAGCATTCCCACGCAGAGCGTGGGAATGATCATGCCTGGCGCACCATAAAAAAAGGGCCTCGCATGGCAAGGCCCTTTTCGGGGTCAATCGTTTCAACTTTGCGGCCTCATCGCTTGAGACATGCCGAACATGAATAACAACAATTCATGGTCGGGCTTGGCCGCCACACTCGTCTTGGCAATGCGTGGCAGCAGGCATTGCCCGCCACCGTCTACCGCACTCAACACTTGTGTACGAGGTTGTTCCCATACCGCCAGGGCCAGGGCCGCAACACCCAATGCCCCGACCAGAAACAAACCTCGTGCGATTTCTAGCTTCATCTGGTTAAACCCTTGATAGCGCTGCCAAACGCCGTCTCGTAAAAGTAGCTGAGTTTTTTCCAGTCGGTATCATTCCACGACGAATGGCGACGCAATTGCAGCATGTCGTGGGACGCGGCCCGATAAGCGGTCAGGCGCTGGCGGCATTTCTCAAAGTCCAGCAGGGCCACTTCCACCGTCGCCGCATCAGGCTCACCGGTAACCCGCACGAAAATGTGCTTGATATACAGGCAACCGTGTTGCCAGCGGCCTTTGTGCATACGGGCCAAGGTGCCGGCCAACTCTTTCAGCAGGCGCTCGTGGACCGCCTCGCCATACTGTTCGCGGCCACCGGCGGCGTACCAGTTTTCAATCTCGTCGAAACCGTCCAGAGACGCGGTGACCAACAGGGCTTTCCACTGGTGCTCTGGGTCGCGACGTGCTTCGCAAAACACCAGTTCCGGCACACGCACATCCAGCAAACGCAGGCCTTTGAGGGCATCACGCTCACGCAGCACGGTCGGACGCCCAAAGGGGTGCAGCCAGCTGCGGTAAATGTGGCCGGTCTGGCGCTTGCAATAGAGCAAACGGCCATTAGGGCTTATGACCCGTTGCACGCCACTTTCACCACCACGTCGGCGGTTGGGTTCTTCCACCCACTCACCCTGTTGACGCCAGAAAAAATCAAATCGTTCTTCGGGAGCTACATGACTGCCTACTACGCACTCAACTGCCATCCTGTTACCTCTTGCGCAATACATACACTCGCCACATGGCGTAGAGCGGTATGAAGTCCAGGGATTCCTGAACACGGAAACCGGCCTGCTCGAATTCTGCCTCGACAGTAGCAGCCGGTAACACAAACCGGTTTTGGTAACCTTCTTGCTCACCTTTTTTGCGACGACGCACTTCGCTGCGCTTGCGCTTCCAGGCCTTGAAATTACCGTCTACCCACAGCGAAATAATCACGCTGTCGCGGGTAACACGTTGAAACTCGCGCAATATTGTCAATCTGTGCTCTGGATCACCGATGTGGTGCATCAAGCGCATGCAGAAAATACTGTCGACGGAGTTATCTGGCAAATCGATATCAAAGGCAGACGTCTGCAAAGGGCGTACCCGTTTCACCACATCTGCCGGTTGGGCAGCGGTGGCGATCTTCAACATCGACGCCGAATTGTCAGCTCCGATAATCACACGGTTGGGTTTTTCGGCCAGCAACGGCCAGAAACGTCCAGCGCCACACGGCAGGTCCAACACCAGCCCCGGCTCGCCGGCCATGGCCAGCGCACCGCGCGCCAACTGCTCGTCGCGCTTGTGGGACAACCGGCGAGCCAGATTGTCCTGATGCTTGAGCAAATATTTCTGGGCGTGTTGATCGTCGTACTTGTCAGAAAATTCCAGCTTGATCGGGGAAGGCATCTTGCGTCTCCAGTAACTGATGCCTACGACCTTAAGCAGCGAACTGTGATCAACAGGTCAACTCGTTGTGAAAATCTTGTCCTGTCCAATTGCATACATTTCAAGACTTTACAGAAACATTCAGTAGCACCGGGCCATCTTCGCCGAAAAGCGGGCAGTCTGCATCAGCAAAACGACAGACTGAAGGGTCAGGTTTTGACTGGGCTGAGCTCCACGTGAAAACGGCAGCCATTAGGCTCCATGGTGCTCAGGCTCACGCTCCAACCCTGGCTTTCGCAGATCCGCTGCACCAGTGACAGGCCGAGGCCAAGGCCCTCGCCACGCTTCTCGCTACCGCGCACGAACGGCTCGAACATCGCTTCGCGCTTCTCTTCGGGGATCCCGACACCGGAGTCCTCCACCGTGAAACCACTGGGCTCCAGGGTCAGGCGGATAAACCCGTGCTCGGTGTAATGCAGTGCGTTGCGCAGCAGGTTGCCCATCACCGCATGCAAGAAGGTGGTGTTGTAGCGGGTGTCCAGGGGGTTACCCGGCAGGTAGATCAACGCCAGGCCTTTTTTCTCGATGGGCTCGCGCCAGATACCGAGCAGGTCTTCGGCCACCTGGGTGAGGTTGCCTTGGGGTGAACTGGCAGCGTCGTCGTGTTTGGCGCGGGCCAGCATCAGGAAGGTTTGCACCAGCTCGCGCATTTCTTCACAGGCACGGGCTATGCGCTCTACCTGGTTGCGACCACGTTGATCGATGGCCGGGTTTTCGCGCAACAGTTCGCAGGAGCTGGCCAATACCATCAAGGGCGTGCGCAACTCATGGCTCACATCGCTGGTAAACAATTGCTCACGTGACAGCGCCTGGCGTAAACGCCCCAAGGTGGCGTCGAACGCCACCGCCAGTTCGCCCACTTCATCGGCGGCGTAATCCGGCGCCAGGGGCGGTGCCAGGCCCAACAGTTGGTCACGATGACGGACCTGGCGGGCCAGGCGTACCACCGGCGCCATCACCTTGCGGGCCAGCACCCAGCCGAGGAACGCCGCCAGCGCCAGGCTGAGTACGAACCCCACCAGCACCACCGCAAACAGCACGCGCTCACGCTCTTCGAAATCGCTCTGGTCTTGCAGCAACACATAACGTCGGCCATCGACCACTTCAACCATGGCGTGGTACGACAGCGCCTCGCGAAACACCTCATGAAACCCCGGGTCCAGATGGCGCAGGTCCTTGGGCAGTTCAAAATCGCCACGCCCGCCGCTGAAATAGAACAGCTGGTCCGGCTCCGGCCGATGGTTCCAGTCTTCGACGCTGTCCATCAACAGCAGGCGTTGCAAGTCGCCGCCCAAGCCCGCCGAGATCAACTTCTCTTCCACCAGGTGCACGGTCGCAATGATGCCGATGGCGAAGGCCCCCGCCACCAACGCACTCATCAAGGCGAAGGCGATGATGATCCGTTGGGCAAGGCTTTGCTTAAACTCCATCACGACCCTCGGCCAGGCGATAACCCACACCATGCACCGTTTGCAGCAATGGCTTGGCGAAGGGTTTGTCGATCACTTGGCGCAATTGGTGAACATGGCTGCGCAGGCTGTCGCTGTCCGGGCAGTCGTCTCCCCACAGGGCTTCTTCGAGAACTTCCCGACGCAGAACGTGCGGGCTTTTCTGCATCAGCACGGCGAGCAGTTTCAGGCCTACGGGGTTGAGCTTGAGCAAGCGCCCTTCGCGAGTGACTTCCAGCGTATCGAGGTCGTAGTTCAGGTCACCCACTTGCAGGGCACGACGCCCGCCGCCCTGGGCACGGCGCAACACCGCTTCGATACGGGCGGCCAGTTCCGACAAGGCGAAGGGTTTGAGCAGGTAATCATCGGCGCCGGACTTGAAGCCCTGCAGCCGGTCGTCCAGTTGATCGCGAGCGGTAAGCATGATTACCGGAGTGTCACGGCGCGCGTCTTCGCGCAGTCGCTTGCACAGGGTGTAGCCATCGATGCCGGGCAACATGATGTCGAGCACGATCAGGTCGTAATGCTCGGTGGCCGCCAGGTGCAGGCCCGACAAACCGTCCTGCGCACAGTCCACTGTGTAGCCTTTGAGCCCCAGGTAATCGGCCAGGTTGGCGAGGATATCGCGGTTGTCTTCAACCAATAGAATTCGCATGGGCAGTGTCTCCGTACGCGGTAACGGCCGTGTTGGCTCGCGCAGCTTAAGGCCAAGCGGGGCTCAGGGATAGAGCGCAGAGCCCCGCTGATAAAGGTTTTCAACTGTTTGCAGAGCCGAACAAGTTTTTCACTATAGCTTCACAAACTGACTACAGCCTCAGGAAGAAGATCGCCCCCCATTGATCTAAGGAACATAGACATGGGTTTTTTCAAAACTGCACCAATGCGCTATTTGTTGTTGATTACCGGTACCTGGTTAGTGGTTTTCCTGCTTACGCGCAGTGTGCTGCTCATCACTCACCTGGATGAAGTCGGCGGCAACCTGCTGCCGGTGTTTGGCGTAGGTGTGCTCTACGACCTGGCCTTCCTCGCCTATGCAGCCTTGCCGCTTGGCCTGTATTTGCTGCTCTGCCCGCCAGCCCTGTGGCGCCGCCGTGGCCATCGCTGGTTCCTGCAAGCGGTGCTGACCGTCAGCCTGTTCGCCATGCTGTTCACCTCTGTAGCCGAATGGTTGTTCTGGGATGAGTTTGGCGTGCGCTTCAACTTTATCGCTGTCGATTACCTGGTGTACTCCGATGAGGTACTGAACAACCTGCTGGAGTCTTATCCGATCGGCAAGCTGCTGAGCCTGCTGGCAATGCTGGCGTTGATTCTGAGCGTGGCTCTGCGCAAACCCTTCAATGCCGCGATGGCAGCGCCATTGCCTCCATTGCGTGGCCGTGTGATCAACGCCCTGGGCCTGCTGGTGCTCGCCGGCCTCAGCCTGCAACTGGTCAGCCAGGACAGCCCGCGCACCCAAGGCGGTAACGCGTACAACAACGAATTGGCCAGCAACGGGCCTTATCAGTTCTTCGCCGCCTTCCGTAACAACGAACTGGATTACACCCAGTTTTACAAAAGCCTGCCGACCGACGTCGTCGCCAAGCAGTTGCGCGCCGAACTGAGTGAACCCAACGCCCGCTTTATCGACCCGGACCCGCTGGATATTCGCCGTGCCATCACCAACCCCGGCACACTGCGCAAGCCCAACATCGTACTGGTGACCATCGAGAGCTTCAGCGCCAAGTACATGGGCAGCAATGGCGATGCGCGCAACCTCACGCCCAATCTGGATGCATTGCGCCAACAGAGCCTGTACTTCAATAACTTCTACGCCACCGGTACGCGCACCGACCGAGGCCTGGAAGCCATTACCCTGGCAGTCCCGCCGACGCCGGGACGTTCGATCGTCAAGCGCATCGGCCGCGAAAGCGGGTTCGCCAGCCTGGGGCAACAGCTCTCGGCCATCGGTTATGACAGCGTATTTGTCTACGGCGGGCGCGGTTACTTCGACAATATGAACGCGTTCTTCAGCGGCAACGGTTATCGGGTCGTGGACCAGAGCAGCGTGCCAGAGTCGGAGATCTCGTTCAAAAACGCCTGGGGCATGGCCGACGAAGACCTGTTCAAACAGACCTTGAAACTGGCCGACGCCGATTACGCCAAGCAGCAGCCGTTCTTGCTGCAACTGATGACCACCTCCAACCATCGCCCTTATACCTACCCGGACGGGCGTATCGATATCAAGTCCGGCAAGGGCCGCGACGGCGCGGTGAAATACACCGACTACGCCATCGGCCAGTTCCTCGAAGCTGCACGCCAGAAGCCGTGGTTCGATAACACGATCTTCGTGTTCGTCGCCGACCACACGGCCGGCAGCGCGGGCAAGGAAGACCTGCCGATCACCAACTACCAGATACCGCTGTTTATCTACGCGCCCAAGCTGATCGACGCACGGGAATCCGCCCAACTGGCCAGCCAGATCGACCTGGCGCCGACCTTGCTGGGCCTGCTCAACCTGAGCTACGAATCAACATTCTTTGGCCGCAACCTGCTGCAAGACAACCCATTGCCTGCACGGGTAGTGGTGGGCAATTACCAGCACCTGGGTCTGTTCGATGGCAAGGACCTGGCAATCCTCAGCCCGCGCCAAGGCTTGCGTCGCCACGACCAGGCCTTGGGCGAGAGCCAGGAGCTGCGCGTCGGTAGCGATGACCCCTTGATTCAACGGGCGATCACCTACTACCAGGCCGCCAGTTATGACTACAAACAGCAACTGCTGAGCTGGAAAGCGCCCAAGGAAGAGGCTCCAGTCTTAAGCAAACGCTAATCAAAAAGCCCCGTGCAGGTGAGCACGGGGCTTTTCTACCAAGGTTCGTGATGAAATCCGCCTCCTCTTTACCGGTTTCCAAACCGCTTGATTTTTGGCTGTGCCTGGGCCTGCCTGCCAGCGCTGCGGTGGCCTTGCTGTTGCTTGAACTGACGTCACTGGACATGGACCTGGCCAGGCATTTCTATAGCGCAGAGGCTGGCGGCTTCATTGGCCGCTATAGCTTCTTCCTTGAAGACATCCTGCATGACCGTGCCAAGCAACTGGTGATCCTGTTTTCGGTGCTGGCGATTCTGGGCCTGGTCGGCAGCTTCATCCTGCAGCGGCTCAAGCCGTACCGCCGTGAACTGGTGTGCCTGGTGCTGTCGCTGGGAATGGCGACGGCGTTCGTGTCGCCATTGAAAACCATCACCGCCGTGCAATGCCCTTGGAGCCTCAAGGAGTTCGGCGGCCAGGAAACCTACAGCGAACTGCTCAGCCCGCGCCCGCCGACCGATAAACCCGGCCGCTGCTGGCCCGGCGGGCATGCCGCCACCGGGTTTGCCTTGTTCGCCTGGTTCTTCGCGCTGCGGGATCGACGGCCACGGCTGGCGCGCTACGCGTTCATCTTTGCTGTCGGCCTGGGCAGCGTGTTTTCAGTCAGCCGTATGCTGCAAGGGGCGCATTTCTTTTCCCACAATGTGTGGACAGCGATCTTTTGCTGGCTGATCTGCCTGGGGCTGTATTGCTTGTTGCTGTACCGGCCTTCACGGCAAGCCGTGATGCCGGTCAGTTAAGCGAATGCAACGAAGATCAAATGTGGGAGCTGGCTTGCCTGCGATTGGCCATAAGTATCGACACAACTTTGCAGCGGTCGACGGCAACTACAATCTCGATAACCACGCTGGCCGAACGCAGGCTTGAACTCCTGGGTAACCCGGCAGGGCGGCCCCTAGATGGCCGTTGCCTGACTAACGGATATGAACGCGCTCTGATCCAACATTCCTGCAGGCTGGCAGGCCGTCTTCGCAGGCAAGCCAGCTCCCACATTTTGACCGCCGTGCATCAGTTAGATAAGCGTGGCTGTCAGGCCGCCGTCGGGTGGGTACAGCCGTGCATAAAAAAGCCCCGCCTGCATCACTGCAGGCGGGGCTTTTTATAGCGCCGGGTAGGCTGGCTTACATCATGCCGCCCATGCCACCCATGCCGCCCATGTCTGGCATACCGCCGCCAGCCGAGCCTTCTTTCTTCGGTGCTTCAGCGATCGCAGCTTCGGTGGTCAGGATCAGACCGCCGATGGAGGATGCTGCTTGCAGCGCGGAACGAGTCACCTTGGTTGGATCCAGGATGCCCATTTCGATCATGTCGCCGTACACGCCAGTCGCAGCGTTGTAACCGTAGTTACCTTTGCCGTTCTTGACTTCGTTGACCACAACGCTTGGCTCGTCGCCGGAGTTGGCAGCGATCTGGCGCAGCGGTGCTTCAACGGCACGACGCAGTACAGCGATACCGACGTTCTGGTCAGCGTTGTCGCCGGTCAGCTCAGTCAGGGCTTCCAGAGCACGGATCAGCGCAACGCCACCGCCAGGTACCACGCCTTCTTCAACGGCTGCACGGGTTGCGTGCAGGGCGTCTTCAACGCGGGCCTTCTTCTCTTTCATTTCAACTTCGGAGCCAGCGCCAACCTTGATCACTGCAACGCCGCCAGACAGCTTGGCCAGGCGCTCTTGCAGTTTTTCACGGTCGTAGTCCGAGGAAGTCTCGGCAACCTGTGCACGGATCTGAGCGATACGGGACTCGATGTCGCCTTCAACGCCAGCACCGTCAACGATGATGGTGTTTTCCTTGGACAGGGTCACGCGCTTGGCGCTACCCAGGTTTTCAAGGGTGGCGCTTTCCAGGCTCAGGCCGATCTCTTCGGAGATAACGGTACCGCCGGTCAGAACGGCGATGTCCTGCAGCATGGCCTTGCGACGGTCGCCGAAGCCTGGCGCCTTGACGGCTGCAACCTTGACGATGCCACGCATGTTGTTCACAACCAGAGTCGCCAGGGCTTCGCCTTCAACGTCTTCAGCCACGATCAGCAGTGGGCGGCCGGCTTTGGCAACGGCTTCCAGCACTGGCAGCATTTCGCGGATGTTGGAGATCTTTTTGTCGACCAGCAGGATCAGCGGGCTGTCCAGCTCGGCAACCATGGTGTCCGGCTTGTTGACGAAGTACGGGGACAGGTAGCCACGGTCGAACTGCATGCCTTCTACAACCGACAGTTCGTTTTCCAGGCCCGAGCCTTCTTCAACGGTGATCACGCCTTCTTTACCGACTTTTTCCATGGCTTCGGCAATGATGTCGCCGATGGAGCTGTCGGAGTTGGCGGAGATGGTGCCTACCTGAGCGATGGCCTTGGTGTCGGCGCATGGCTTGGACAGGTTCTTCAGCTCTTTGACGATGGCGATGGTCGCCTTGTCGATGCCGCGCTTGAGGTCCATCGGGTTCATGCCGGCAGCAACGGCCTTCAGGCCTTCGTTGACGATCGACTGAGCCAGTACGGTTGCGGTGGTAGTACCGTCACCTGCGTCATCGTTGGCACGGGAGGCAACGTCTTTGACCAGCTGCGCGCCCATGTTTTCGAAACGGTCTTCCAGTTCGATTTCTTTGGCGACGGAAACGCCGTCCTTGGTGATGGTCGGAGCGCCGAAGCTCTTCTCGATGATCACGTTACGGCCTTTCGGGCCCAAGGTCGCTTTTACTGCGTCAGCCAGTACGTTGACGCCAGTGAGCATTTTCTTGCGGGCGGAGTCGCCGAATTTAACTTCTTTAGCAGCCATGATCGATATTCCTTAAATACTTTGTAGTAACGGGAAAATGAGCGAGGAAATCAGTCTTCCAGAACGGCGAGAATTTCGTTCTCAGCCATTACCAGCAGGTCTTCGCCGTCTACTTTCACAGTGTTGCTGCCGGAGTAAGGGCCGAAAACAACCTTGTCACCCACTTTCACGGCCAGTGCGCGTACATCACCGTTCTCCAGGGTTTTGCCTGGGCCAGCAGCGACGATCACACCGTGGTTGGCTTTTTCAGCAGCCGAACCTGGCAGAACGATCCCGCCAGCGGTTTTCTTTTCTTCTTCGCTGCGACGGATTACGACGCGGTCGTGCAGAGGACGAAGCTTCATTGTCGATCTCTCCTAATTGTGTTTTTCATCGGCCGGTATCAATTCCGGCGGGTTAAATTCCGGCGGTGCCGGTCGCGGCTCGCGGGGCGAGACGCGGAAGTCTGTCTGATGTCACCACCAGAAACCTTGCGGTGACCGTTACATAAGGGCGCCCAGGCTTATTACAAGGGGCCGAGGATGAAATTTTTTGTGTCGGCTCAAGGCTAAATGCAACACGGCACCCGAAGGTGCCGTGCCAGTGAAGCGGTTACTTAGGGTCGCGGTGTTCGAACTCGCCTTCGATCACATCACCTTCACGCCCCAGGGGTTGGCGTGGAGCCGGGCCACCACGGGGTTGCAGGTCGTCGGCGAACGCACGCTGGCGCATCGCGGCCTCTTCAGCACGCTGGCGCATTTTGCCGGCCAGCAGCTTGCGGGTGAACGGCAGCAACAGCACCAGGCCGAGCACGTCGCTGATAAAGCCCGGCAGGATCAGCAGGCCACCGGCCAGGGCCATCATCAGGCCCTCAAGCATCGTCTGGGCCGGCAGTTCGCCGCGGTTCAGGCTTTCACGGGCACGCAGCGCGGTCGCCAGGCCGGCGACACGCAGCACCAGGACGCCGAGCATGGAGCCTACGATGATCAGCAACAGCGCCGGGAAAAACCCGATCGCACCGCTGACTTTAACGAATACGAACAGCTCCAACACCGGGAACAGCAGAAAGAGCAATAAAAAAGGGCGCATCAAATGGTTCCTCAACGCAAGAATGCCTTGCCAGTCCACCTTAGATGACGTCGCCGTTGTGTAAATTCAAGCGTCAACCGTGGTTTTTTTCGGCCACACCTCGGCGTGAGCCAATGAAACCAGGGCTTCGCGTACTTGTGTCGGTGTGTTGCAAGGCGTCTCGAAAGGCAACCAGTGCAAGGATTGGCCGATACGCAAGTGCATGCCTTCGCTGTCGATGCCGGCCAGCTGTGCTGGCTCGCTGGTCGGCAAACCGCCGAGGTCGACGTAATGGGCGATGGCCTTGGTGTGATCGCTGTTCATGTGCTCGATCATGCTGCGCTCGGCCTTGCCCGCAAACGGGTTGGCCAAGGTCAACTGGTCGACCCAATGGATCGCGCCAAACCCACCGATGTAACGGTGACGGACGGGGTTGAGCACCCAGAAATCGAAATCGTGGGCCTTGTGGTAGTTGGCCGAATCAGGGAAGTAGCGGTAGTAGCGCTCGGCCGCAGCTTCGATGACGGCGGGGTCTTCCAGCTTCTCGGCTTCGGCCAGGTAGGTCAGGCGCCCCACGGCTTGCACATCATCGGCCTCGCGCTCACCCACCAACAGCGAACACTTGGGATCTTTTTGCAGGTTGTGGGTGTGCTGGGCAATGCGGCTGATCAGGATCAGCGGGCGGCCCTGCTCGTCCAGGCAGTAGGGCACCACCGAGCCAAAGGGAAAGCCGGGCATGGCTTTGGACTGTGTGGCGAGCGCCCCACGGTATTCCTTGAGCAACAGCTCTCGGGCGTTCTTGGCAACCTGCGTGCTCAATAGATGACTCCTCGGGTGTTCCGCCGCCCATGGCATATGGGAATGGATCTCAACACAAGGTAATCAATATCTGCGCAGGTTGCCAGAGTGGCCGACGCCGGTTTACCAGGCCACGCCGAAGCCTGCGGTGTAACGGGTCTTGCTCAAGCTGCTATCGGAGTCGCCGCTGATGACGTCACGCTCGGCCTTGAGATTGAGGGACGCCCATTCGGTGACTTTGTAGCGCAGGCCCATCTCGGCATCCAGGGAGTAATCGGCCGGGCCGTCCAGAGGCTTGCCCAATTCGCCGTTGGTGAAGAACTCCACGGTCTTGCCCACCAGGTAGCGGTTGTAATTCCACTTCATGGCCAGAGAGTAGAAGTTGTCCTTGCCGCCGTCGGCATATTCGTAATCGGTACGGTTGACCAGCGATCCGAGGGAGAACGCGCCCAACTCATCGTCCCAGAACTGGTAGCCCGGGCCGGTACCCACGGTGCGCTGGCGCGCCAGGTCTTCGACCTTGTCGCGCTTGTAGGTCAGGCGCCCCTGCCAGAACCAGTGCTCGGTAATAAAGCGGTCCAGGTCGTATTCCAGGGCCCAGTTGTCGGTGGTGGTGACGTCGTCCTGGAACTCGCGGTTGTATTCGCCCTTGCCCGTATGACGCCACTGGCCGTGACGGGCCGAGGTCTTGAAGTCGATGTCGTAGTCGTTGGTGTCTTTGTCCGCGCGCTTGTAGTCCAGCGCCAGGTCGACATTACCCTTCCACACCAGGTCTTCGATCACGGGCTTGGGCTTCATGATCTGTTGGATACTTGCCAGTTCCACCGTCTTGGGCGCCTCGCCATTGGCCAGCACCACCTTGCCGTCATCCGATGCCTGCAAGGACTTGGCCTTTTCACCGCTGTAGGCGTCCTGCTTGACCAGCAGCTCCTGGTCACTTTCCAGGGTTTTGACCTGCTTCCAGTCCACCGGAATGGAGCCTGCGTAGGTGGTTTGGATCAGCAACTTGCCACCGTCGAAGACTTTTATCTTGCCAGTGAGCCGGTCACCGTTTTTCAACCAGACGGTATCGGCAAGCAAGGGCGTGGAAGCACTGAAAACAGCAAGGCACAACAGGGTTCTGGACAACATAAGCAGGTACGGGGCTCAGGATAGGCGAAAAAAGGGGCGTTATAGTGTTACATGGCTAGAACTGACTCAAGGATTTATATTGAGTTCAATACTCATCGTCATGTTTACAGACGTTTCTGACAAAACAACGACGATCTCAACGGATATCTCCACAGTGATCCCACCTGCAGATGCACCACAAAGCCCCGCCGAGATGCGCCGCACCGCCTTGTACCTGACGTTATCGCAGGTGCCCGAAGGCTGCGTGGTGAGTTATGGCGAGCTGGCCCACCTGGCGGGTCTGGGGCGTGCTGCCCGCTGGGTCGGGCGCACCCTGAGCCAGTTGCCGCAAGACACGCGGTTGCCCTGGCATCGGGTGCTGGGTGCCGGTGGTCGGATAAGCCTGCCGGTGGGCAGTGCCTCGGGCGACGAACAACGTGCGCGTTTACGTAGCGAAGGCGTCACTATCCTGAACAATCGTGTTGATATTCAGCGTCATGGCTGGCGCCCGGTAGAGCACAGCGGTTAGAGTGCGCGCTTTGTTTCCGCAAATCTGAGGCAGACTCCAGCCCATGCCCCGTAAAACCTGGCGCGCCGCGCTCGCCGCCTATGCCAGCCCTTCGACGTTAGTGCTGTTGTTGCTCGGTTTCGCCGCCGGCATGCCTTACATGTTGGTGTTTTCGACGCTTTCGGTGTGGCTGCGTGAAGCCGGTGTGGCCCGCGAGACCATTGGCTATGCGAGCCTGATCGGCCTGGCCTACGCCTTTAAATGGGTCTGGTCGCCGCTGCTCGACCAATGGCGCCTGCCGTTGCTTGGCAAACTGGGGCGTCGTCGCTCCTGGCTGGTGCTGGCCCAATCGCTGGTGATCCTCGGATTGATCGGCATGGGTTTTTGTGACCCGCAAAAACACTTGTCCTGGTTGATCGCCATCGCGGTGATTGTCGCCTTCGCGTCGGCCACCCAAGATATCGCCGTGGATGCCTACCGCCTGGAAATCGCCGACGACAGCCGTCAGGCCGCCCTGGCGGCAAGCTACATGTCCGGCTATCGCATTGCCGCTCTGCTGGCCACGGCCGGTGCGCTGTTCTTTGCCGAAGGCTTTGGCTCCACCGGCTTCAACTATAAACACTCGGCCTGGACCGGCACCTATGTGCTGTTCGGCGTGTTGATGGTGCCGGCGTTGCTCACCACCTTCCTCATGCGTGAACCTGATGTGCCACTGCGCACTCAGTTGCAGGCCGGCCGCTACAGTTTCATGCACCAGTTGGTGTCGGTGTTTGTGCTGATCGTGCTGTTGGTCTCAGTGCCGGCGATGTTCACCCAGTTGTACAACACCGACTTCGCCAGCGTGCTGTTCCAGGGCGTGAGTTTGTGGGAACTGCTGATGGAAGACCGCGCGTTCCTGCGCGCCATCCTCTATATCATCCTCACTACCCTGTGCCTTTCAGCCATGGGCCGCCGGGGCCTGGCGCCCGTGCTCACGCCGGTCAATGACTTTATCCTGCGCTACCGTTGGCAGGCGCTGCTGCTGCTCGGGCTGATTGCCACCTATCGCATGTCCGACACGGTGATGGGCGTCATGGCCAACGTGTTCTATATCGACCAGGGTTTCACCAAGGACCAGATCGCCGGAGTGAGCAAGATCTTCGGCCTGATCATGACCCTGCTCGGCGCCGGCATGGGCGGCCTGTTGATCGTGCGGTTCGGCATATTGCCGATCCTGTTCATCGGCGGCGTGGCCTCGGCCGGTACCAACCTGCTGTTCGTGATGCTCGCCGACATGGGCCCCGACCTGCAGATGTTGATCGTGACCATCTCCCTGGACAACTTCAGTTCGGGCATGGCCACCTCGGCATTCGTGGCTTACCTGTCGAGCCTCACCAACCTCAAGTTCTCCGCCACCCAATATGCGCTGCTCAGTTCGATCATGCTGTTGCTGCCACGTTTGATCGGCGGCTATTCAGGCGTGATGGTGGAGAAGTTCGGTTACCACAACTTCTTTATGATCACCTGCCTGTTGGGCGTGCCGACGCTGCTCCTGATTGCGTTGCATTGGTTCCAGGAGAACCGCCGCGCCCGACTCAATCCCCCGCAGGAAGACTGATACATGTGGGAGCGGGCTTGCTCGCGAATGCGGTGGGTCAGTCCAAGACTCGGAGGCTGACACGCCGCATTCGCGAGCAAGCCCGCTCCCACAGACCCCTCTGCATTCTGATACCTGTACTCCAGCACTCTGCGCCCGTACAATCCCAAGTCATTTCAAGTCCAAGCAACCGACAACGGCCTACCATGCGTACCAGTCAATATTTGCTCGCCACACAGAAAGAAACGCCTTCCGACGCGGTTGTAATCAGCCATCAGCTGATGCTGCGCGCCGGCATGATCCGCAAACTGGCCTCGGGCCTGTACACCTGGTTGCCCATGGGCTTGAAGGTGATGCGCAAGGTCGAAGCCATCGTTCGTGAAGAAATGAACGCTGCCGGCTCTCTGGAAGTGTTGATGCCGAGCACCCAACCGGCTGAGTTGTGGCAGGAATCCGGGCGCTGGGAAGAGTACGGCCCTGAGTTGCTGCGCTTCAAAGACCGTCATGGCCGCGATTTCTGCGCCGGCCCGACCCACGAAGAAGTCATCACCGACCTGATGCGCAACGAGTTGAGCAGCTATAAGCAGTTGCCGCTCAACCTGTATCAGATCCAGACCAAGTTCCGTGATGAAATCCGCCCACGCTTCGGCTTGATGCGTGGCCGCGAATTCATCATGAAGGACGCCTATTCGTTCCACGCCGACCAGGCTTCCCTGCAAGCGACCTACGACCGCATGCACCAGGCCTACTGCAACGTGTTCACGCGCCTGGGCCTGAAGTTCCGCCCGGTTGAAGCGGACAACGGCTCCATCGGCGGTGCCGGCTCCCACGAATTCCACGTGCTGGCCGAGTCTGGCGAAGACGATATCGTGTTCAGCAACGGTTCCGACTACGCGGCGAACATCGAGAAGGCCGAAGCCATACCACGTGAAACCTCGCGCCCTGCTCCCACCGAGGAGCTGCGCCTGGTCGACACGCCAGACACCAAGACCATCGCGGCCCTGGTGGAGAAATTCAATCTGCCGATTGAAAAGACTATCAAGACCCTGATCGTGCGCGCCGAAGAAGAAGGCAAGCTGATCGCCCTGGTGATCCGTGGTGACCACGAGCTCAACGAAATCAAGGCCGCTAACCAGCCTGGCGTAGCCAGCCCGCTGGTCATGGCCACCGATGCCGAACTGCGCGACGCCATTGGCGCCGGTGCCGGTTCCCTCGGCCCGCTGAACCTGCCACTGCCGATCATCATCGACCGTTCCGTTGAGCTGATGAGCGACTTCGGTATCGGCGCCAACATCGACGACAAGCACTACTTCGGCGTGAACTGGGAGCGTGACCTGCCGGTTCCGACCGTGGCCGACCTGCGCAACGTCGTGGCCGGCGACCCGAGCCCGGATGGCAAGGGCACCCTGGAGATCAAGCGCGGCATCGAAGTCGGGCACATCTTCCAGCTGGGCAACAAGTACAGCAAGGCGATGAAGTGCGAAGTACTAGGTGAGAACGGCAAGCCGATCACCCTGGACATGGGCTGCTACGGCATTGGCGTATCCCGCGTGGTGGCCGCTGCCATCGAGCAGAACAACGACGAGAAAGGCATCATCTGGAGTGACGCGCTGGCGCCGTTCCAGGTGGCCCTGGTGCCATTGCGCTATGAAACCGAGCAAGTACGCGAAGCCACCGACAAACTGTACGCGCAACTCACCGCCGCCGGTTTTGAAGTGCTGCTCGATGATCGGGACAAGAAAACCAGCCCGGGCATCAAGTTCGCCGACATGGAACTGATTGGCATCCCGCACCGGATCGTGGTCAGTGACCGCGGCCTGGCGGATGGCAATCTGGAATACAAGAGCCGGACCGAAGCCGAAGCCCAACCGTTGCCGGTGGCTGAGGTGCTGTCTTTCCTCCAGGCGCGTATTCGTCGCTGAAAACCAGATCAAGAGAAGTCATGTTCAAGCGAAACACCAGAGCCCTGGGGGGCGCCGCCTTGTGCGGCGCCCTGCTGGTCAGCGGCTGCGCCAATCAGATGTCGCAACGCAGTGAACACGAGGAGCGGGTCGAGCGTAAGTTGCTCGACCACAGCCTGCAGATCGATGTAGGCGAGCCTAAAGTGCTGGAGCTGCCGCAACGCCGGGTTCGCATTCATGAGCAGAAGACCTTCGAGGTCACCGAATTCGAAGTCACCCGTCGTTACGACCGCTACACACCCTACCAGCCCTGGCGCAAACTCTATGAGATGCCCCTGGGTGCCGTGGCGCTGGTGGCGGGCGTGGGTGCTAACGTGGTGAATATCTTCGCCCTCGGCAACCTGCCCACGAGTGTGACCCATGACTGGTTGAGCTATGGCGTGGACGGCATCAACCCGTTCATGAACGTGCAATCCCACGGCCGTGCGCAACAGAACCTGGCGGCCATCGATGAAGTCCAGCGTGACAAGCGCCTGGAGTATTCGAGCCTGCCCTGGAGCGAGCGCCCGGTGCAAGTCACCGCCGGCAAGCAGACCCACGAGCTGACCACCGACCGTAACGGCATACTGCGCCTTAACCTGTTGGACAGCCCCTTTGCCGAGCAGGACCTGAACCGCGTCACCACGCTGAAAATCACTGTGGCGGATGGCCAGGACGACGTGCATACCGACTCGACCCTGGCGGTCAGCAACACGCTGCGCAGCAAGCTGCTCGAAGCCCATGTCCTGATCTATGACGACCTGGAAGATGACGAAGTGAACCAGTGGGTACACCGGGTCAAACGCTTGTCGGAGCTGGGCCTGGAAGAAGAAGCCAGCGAGCTGGAACAAAGCCTGATTGAACTGACGCGCAATGATCCGGAGTTGCAGCAGGAGTTTGTGCAGGCGTTGACCAAGGATGGGGGGCGGTTAGTCGCCGATCCTGGCGCACGCTGATCGTGCAATACCTGTGAAGATCAAACTGTGGGAGCTGGCTTGCCTGCGATAGCGGTGTATCAGTTAAAGCATTCGTGACTGACACACGGCTATCGCAAGCAAGCCAGCTCCCACATTTGTTTCGGGTTTTTACCAGGAAAACTCGAGCTGTTCGTTGCCGCCGCTCAGGTCCAGCAACCGTACGCCTATCCCCAGCAACCGCACCGGCTTGCCCCCGCGATTGAACGCCTGGGTCATCAACTGTTCATAACTCTCCAGATCCCGTCCTGCCCCGGCCTGCTCCAGCGTCGTCTGGGTAAAGTCATGAAACTTCACTTTCACGAACGGCTTGCCCGCCCGGTAGCTGCTGTCGATACGCGCCATACGCCCGGCCAGGGTCTCCATCAGCTCCGGCAGTTTCGCCAGGCAGCTTGAAAGATCCGGCAAGTCCACATCGTAGGTGTTTTCCACGCTAATCGATTGCCGACGGCTGTCGTTTTGCACCACACGGTCATCAATTCCACGGGCCAGGCTCCAGAGGCGCTCGCCAAAACTGCCGAATTCGCGCACCAGCGCCAGTTTGTTCCAGTCGCGCAATTGCAGGCAGTCTTCGATGCCCAGGCGCGCCAGCTTGTCAGCGGTGACCTTGCCCACGCCATGCAGCTTGCTGACACGCAACTGCGAGACAAAGTCTTCAACCTGATCCGGCGTGATCACAAACAGGCCGTTGGGCTTTTTCCAGTCGCTGGCGATCTTGGCCAAAAACTTGTTGGGCGCCACGCCGGCAGACACAGTGATATGCAACTGGTTGGAGACCCGGCGCCGAATGTCCTGGGCAATACGCGTGGCGCTGCCGCCAAAATGCGGGCTGTCAGACACATCAAGGTAAGCCTCATCCAGCGACAACGGCTCGATCAAGTCGGTGTAGTCGCGGAAGATCAGTTGGATTTCTTTCGACGCTTCTTTATAGGCATCCATGCGCGGCTTAACAATGGTCAAGTCCGGGCAGAGCTTCAAGGCATGACGTGACGACATCGCCGAACGCACCCCATACGCTCGCGCCTCGTAGTTGCAGGTAGCGATCACCCCCCGCCGGTCCGCCGAACCGCCCACCGCCAAGGGCTTTTGCGCTAGGCTCGGGTCGTCACGCATCTCGATGGCGGCGTAGAAGCAATCACAGTCAACGTGGATGATTTTGCGCTGCGTCATATAAACGGGGTGTGAACCAACGGGTGGCCAGTATCGCATTCACACCTGTATATAGCACCAGTAGTTTGATTCTTCCTTCCAAGTGGTAGGAAGTTTCCTTGATGAATTTATTTTTTCAATCGAATTCGGGCTTCCGATAGAGCTGAAAGCCTTGGCCTGACTGGCCCAGAGCACTTCACGCCCCCTCTTTGGAGAGCTAACCGATTGAACCACAAGCGCTTTTGTTTGATTCACAGGTTGACACACTCGCGTTCCTCTGTAGAATGCCGACACACAGACGCGGGATGGAGCAGTCTGGTAGCTCGTCGGGCTCATAACCCGAAGGTCGTCGGTTCAAATCCGGCTCCCGCAACCAAACATCAAAAAAGGCTACTCGAAAGAGTGGCCTTTTTTGT
>NZ_FPJJ01000005.1:0-210468 GCF_900119375.1 Pseudomonas sp. NFR02 | reverse complement strand
GCTCGTCGGGCTCATAACCCGAAGGTCGTCGGTTCAAATCCGGCTCCCGCAACCAAACATCAAAAAAGGCTACTCGAAAGAGTGGCCTTTTTTGTATCTGACGAAAAAGTTCTTCTGAAACAATGACATGGCATCTTTCATGAAACCGTAGACGGTTTGCAGAGTCCATCTCATTGCACGCTATGCTCAATGCTCAAGCGCTACCCCTCTACGACCAATGGCCGCAGTCGCCGCGCCCGGTGATCCGCGTTAATATTTGTAATTATTTTGTCCATAGGGATTGGTAACTTGGCTGGATACCTCCATCCTGTCGCGCACAATCCACGAGGTGATTGATGCGCGCCAACTCGTCTGAACCACAAGACACCGTTACAGCAGAACAACCGATCACTCCCACCCGTTTGCGGTGGCTGGACCTGTTGAGCAAATACCGCCAGCCCATCGGCCTGGCCGTGACGCTTCTGCTGTTTGCAATCGCCCTGATCGCCTGCCGGCACCTGCTGCTGGAGCTGGACCTCTACGCCCTGCACGATTCGATCCTGGAAGTGCCCAAGCCGGCCCTATTGGGGGCCTTTGCGGCGGCGGTCGCCGGTTTTGTAATCCTGCTCGGCTATGAGTTCTCCGGCGCGCGTTATGCCGGCGTGCAATTGCCCGCCAAGACCCTGGCCCTGGGTGGTTTCACCGCCTTTGCTATCGGCAACGCCATTGGCTTGTCGATGCTCTCGGGGGGTTCGGTGCGTTACCGTTTATATGCACGCCATGGCATCGGCGCCTCGGAAGTGGCGCACATGACCGTATTCGCCAGCCTGGCCCTGGGCTGTGCCCTGCCACCGCTGGCCGCGCTGGCCACGTTGAGCAACTTGCCGGCCGCCTCCACTTACCTGCATTTATCGCAAAGCCTGCTCGGCGGCATTGCCGGCGCCGTGCTGCTGTTGTCGGCCCTGCTGTGCATCGGCATCTATCGCCGCCGCCTGCCGGAACAGCCCTACCCCGACAACCTGCTGGTCAAGGCCGGGCGCCGTACCCTGCGCCTGCCTGGCCGACGCCTGACTTTCCTGCAACTGATCATCACCGCACTGGACGTCGCCGCAGCCGCCACCGTGCTGTATCTGCTGTTGCCGGAAGCTCCGCCCTTCGGCCCGTTCCTGTTGGTGTACCTGCTGGCCCTGGCCGCCGGTGTGCTCAGCCATGTGCCGGGCGGGGTGGGGGTATTCGAAGCGATCCTGCTGGCGGCCTTTGCCGACAAACTTGGTGCCGCGCCCCTGGCTGCTGCCTTGCTGCTGTACCGCATGATCTACGTGGTGCTGCCGCTGCTGATCGCCTGTGTATTCCTGCTGGTCAACGAGGCCCAGCGCCTGTTCCAAACCCAGCAAAGTCTGCGGGTAGCGTCGGGGCTGGCAGCGCCAGTATTGGCCGTCCTGGTTTTTTTGTCCGGCGTGGTCCTGCTGTTTTCCGGCGCCACGCCAGAGATCGACTCACGCCTGGAAAACATCGGCTTCCTGATTCCCCATCGTCTGATTGACGCGTCGCACTTCGGTGCCAGCCTGATCGGTGTGTTGTGCCTGTTGCTCGCCCAGGGCCTGCGCCGGCGGTTGTCGGCCGCCTGGATGCTGACCATGGTGTTGCTGCTGGTTGGCGCCCTGCTTTCGCTGCTTAAAGGCTTCGACTGGGAAGAAGCCAGCCTGATGACCATGACCGCAGTGCTGCTGGCCATCTTCCGGCGCTCGTTCTACCGCGCCAGTCGCCTGACCGAGTTGCCGTTTTCGCCGCTGTACCTGGTGGCCAGTGTCTGTGTGCTCGGCGCTTCGATCTGGCTGTTGCTGTTTGCCTACCAGGACGTGCCCTACAGCCACCAACTCTGGTGGCAGTTCACCCTCGACGCCAACGCCCCACGTGGTTTGCGTTCGCTGCTCGGCGCCGCCGTGTTGCTGGTGATCGTGTCGCTGACCTGGCTGCTGCGCACGGCACGCCCGGTCATCCACCTGCCGACCCCGGAAGAGCTGGAGCGCGCCAGCAAGATTCTGATGGCCTCGTCCCAACCCGACGGCGGCCTGGCGCTCACCGGCGACAAGGCGCTGCTGTTTCACCCTAACGATGAAGCCTTCCTGATGTATGCCCGTCGCGGGCGTAGCCTGGTGGCCTTGTACGACCCGATCGGCCCGACCCAACCGCGCGCCGAGATGATCTGGCAGTTCCGCGACCTGTGCGACATCCACCACGCCCGTCCGGTGTTCTATCAGGTACGCGCCGAGAACCTGCCGTATTACATGGACATCGGCCTCACCGCGATCAAACTGGGTGAAGAAGCCCGCGTCGACCTGAAACGCTTTGACCTGGAAGCCAAGGGCAAAGAAATGAAGGATTTGCGCTACACCTGGAACCGTGGCACCCGGGACGGCCTGTCCCTGGAAATCTGCGAACCGGGCAAGGCGCCGATGGATGAATTAAAAGTCATCTCCGACGCCTGGCTTACAGGTAAGAATGTGCGGGAAAAAGGCTTCTCCCTGGGCCGTTTCAGCGATGACTACCTCAAGCACTTTCGTATCGCGATCATTCGCTTCGAAGGGCGCCCGGTGGCCTTCGCCAATCTGCTCGAAACCTATAATCATGACCTGGCCAGCCTCGACCTGATGCGTGCCCACCCGGACGCGCCCAAGTTGACCATGGAGTTCATGATGGTGGGCCTGATTCAACACTATAAGAGCCACGACTACGCGCGCTTCAGCCTCGGCATGGTGCCGTTGTCGGGCTTGCAACCGCGCCGTGGCGCACCGCTGACCCAGCGCCTGGGCTCGATGGTGTTCCGCCGTGGCGAGCAACTGTATAACTTCCAAGGTTTGCGCCGCTTCAAAGACAAGTTCCAGCCCGACTGGGAACCCCGTTACATGGCCGTGCCCGCAGGACTGGATCCGCTGGTGGCATTGGCCGATACCGCCGCCCTGATTGCGGGCGGCTTGACTGGATTGGTGAAACGCTGATGATTCGACGCTCCTGGCGGTATGTATTGGCTTTAGTGGTGCTGCTTGCGCTGATCGCGGCGGGTGGCTTCTGGTACTGGAACCGCCCCGCCCCGCAACCGACCCTGGAGCACTTGCCCCAGGCCGACGGTTCGGTAATGACCCGCGTAACCCCGGCCAGCAACGCAAAAGCCCGCGTGGCCGTGGCGGTGATGGCCGACGAAACCCTGACCGACAGCCAACTGATAGCCCTGAGCCAGGGCGGTGCTGCGCAACTGGTTCAGGTGGTGCTGCCCAAGGATGACTGCGCACTGCAGGAAAAAGCCCTGCAAGGCGCCCTGGCCCAGCTCAAAGGCCCGGCAACCCTGGTCAGCGGCATCGGCCCTGGCGCCGCACTCGCCTGGCGCTGGCTGGCCACCCAGAACGACGACAAGGCCAACGCCATCTCCGTGGGCTTCGCCCTGAAACAGGAAGGCTGCAACGACCCGCTGCCGAAAACCGCCGCCCATGGCAGCTGGCTGGTGGCGTGGAACGATAACCCCGACGATGAAAGCGCCAGTTTCGTACGTGACACACCGCGCGCTACTACCAGCATCAGCGACTACGACATTCATTACCCACAGGTGCTGAATAACGAACTGCGCAAGCAACTGGTCGGTTCGGACAACGGCGGCCTGGCGATTCCAGTGGTAGAAGTGCCTGCCGGCCAAGCCAAGGACACCGTGACCCTATTCCTCTCCGGTGACGGCGGCTGGCGCGACCTGGACCGCGACGTGGCGGGCGAGATGGCGAAGATCGGCTACCCGGTGGTGGGCATCGACACCCTGCGCTACTACTGGCAGCACAAGACGCCGGAGCAAAGCGCCAAGGACCTCACCGAGCTGATGCAACACTACCGGCAAAAGTGGGGCACCAAGCGCTTCGTGCTGACCGGTTACTCGTTCGGCGCCGACGTATTGCCGGCCATCTACAACCGTATGCCAGAGAACGAACAGCAACGGGTAGACGCGATCATCCTGCTGGCCTTCGCCCGTACCGGCAGCTTTGAAATCGAAGTGGAAGGCTGGCTGGGCAACGCCGGCAAAGAAGCCGCCACCGGCCCGGAAATGGCCAAGCTGCCGCCTGAGAAAGTCGTGTGCATCTACGGCGCCGAAGAAGTCGACGAGAGTGGCTGCACCGACAAGACCGCCGTGGGCGAAGCCATGAAACTGCCGGGCGGGCATCACTTCGATGAGAACTACCCGGCGCTGGCCAAGCGCTTGGTGGATATTATCGTCAAGCATCAGGCCAAAGCCGAATAATCCCGCGCCGCACATAAAACAAAATGTGGGAGCGGGCTTGCTCGCGAATACGGAATGTCAGTCAATGCAGCTGTGACTGATCCACCGCTTTCGCGAGCAAGCCCGCTCCCACATTTTTGATGTGTGGTGTTGCTAATAATCAGCGCGGTTCGATGTGGGCAATCATCAACTGCACCGTCTCATTGCCACGAAATTCATTCACATCCAGCTTGTAGGCCAATTCCACCCAACGCACCGTCGGGTTTGGCCACACTTCGCGGTCCACACCAAAGGCGATGCCATCGAGCTTCACCGACCCGCACTCGCTCTTGAGCACCACTTTCAAATGCCGCTCGCCCACCACCCGCTGCTCCACCAACTGGAATACCCCGTGAAACAACGGCTCGGGAAAGTGCTGCCCCCACGGGCCGGCATGGCGCAGGGCGCGGGCCAGTTCCAGGTGAAACTCTTCCACCGCCAGGGTGCCGTCTGAAAGCAGGCGGCCGGTGAGGTCTTCTTCGCGCAATTGCCGACGCACTTCGGCATCGAAGGCTTGCGCAAACAACGGGAAGTTGGCCTCGGGCAAGGTCAGCCCCGCCGCCATGGCGTGGCCGCCGTACTTGGTGATCAGGTTGGGGTGCTGGCTGGCGACGACCGCCAGCGCATCGCGGATATGAAAGCCTTGCACCGAGCGTCCAGAGCCCTTGAGCAGGCCATCACCGGCATCGGCGAAGGCGATGGTCGGGCGGAAATAACGCTCCTTCATGCGTGACGCGAGGATCCCGATCACCCCTTGGTGCCACTCCGGGTCAAACAGGCACAGACCGTACGGCATCGACTCCACCGGCAGGTCCTTGAGCTGGGCCAGGGCCTCGCGTTGCATGCCTTGCTCGATGGATTTACGGTCCTGGTTCATGCCGTCCAGTTGCGCGGCCATTTCCCGTGCGGCGGCGAAGTCCGTGGTAAGCAAGCATTCAATGCCCAGGCTCATGTCATCCAGGCGTCCGGCCGCGTTCAGACGCGGGCCGAGGATGAAACCCAGGTCGGTGGAGGTGATACGCGCATGATCACGCTTGGCCACTTCCAGGATCGCCTTGATCCCCGGCCGCGCCCGACCGGCCCGAATACGCTCCAGCCCCTGGTGCACGAGGATGCGGTTGTTGGCGTCCAGCGGCACCACGTCAGCGACGCTGCCCAGGGCCACCAGATCAAGCAGTTCACCGATGTTCGGCTGGGGCTTGTTGTCATACCAACCCAGGCTGCGCAACCGTGCACGCAGGGCCATCAATACGTAGAAGATCACGCCGACGCCGGCCAGGGCCTTGCTGGGAAACGTGCAGCCCGGCTGGTTAGGATTGACGATGGCGTCAGCGGCCGGCAGTTCATCGCCGGGCAAGTGGTGGTCGGTCACCAGCACCTGCAACCCCGCCGCTTTCGCCGCCGCCACGCCTTCGACGCTGGAGATACCGTTGTCCACGGTGATCAGCAACTGCGGCTCGCGCTCCAGCGCCACCGCGACGATTTCCGGGGTCAGGCCGTAGCCGTATTCGAAGCGGTTGGGCACCAGGTAATCGACATGGGCCGCGCCAAGCAAACGCAGGCCCAGGGTGCCCACGGTACTCGCCGTGGCGCCATCGGCGTCGAAGTCACCGACGATTAGGATGCGCTGACGCTGCTCCAGGGCCGTCACCAGCAAGTCCACCGCCGCATCGATGCCCTTGAGCTGCTGATAGGGAATCAACCGCGCCAGGCTCTTGTCCAGCTCGGCCTCCGACTGCACCCCGCGTGCGGCGTAAAGGCGGGTCAACAGCGGCGGCAGTTCACCGAGAAAAGGCAGGACGGCGGGCAATGGGCGGGGATCGATACGCATGGGGTGACGGGAGCTTCTCTTCTAATACATCAGTTAAACACAGATAGCGAACGCAGCAGAGATCAAGTGTGGGCGCTGGCTTGCCTGCGATGCATACGACTCGGTACATCAGACACACCGAGTGGATGCCCTCGCAGGCAAGCCAGCTCCCACCTTTTCAACCGCGCTCGCCGACCAGCCATTGCAGTTGCACTTCATGCTGGCCACGGTCATCGGTCACAAAGATCGTGCCTTCGCTGATCATCACGTCCCACTTGATCACCCGCGGCATGTCCTTGGCCAGGGTCTCCAAGACTTCCTGGGGCACGGCAGCGATGTGCACGTTTTTCAGGTTGTTGGCCACCGGCACCACCTTGCCTTCCCACACGCGCAGGCTGCCATAGGCCAGCAGGCTGGTGCGTTCGGTGCGGCGCGAGCACCAGGTCAGGCGGTCGGCATCCGGCTGGCCGACTTCGATCCAGTGCAAAACCCGATCATCCAGGCTCTTTTCCCACAGGGCCGGTTCGTCCACATCCGACAGGCCACGCCCGAACGCCAATTGCTCGTTGTACCAGAGGGCGTAGGCCAGCAGGCGCACGGTCATGCGCTCTTCGGTTTCCGAAGGGTGGCGGGCGATGGTCTGTTTGACGCTCTCGTACACCGAGCGGTCGAGGTCGGTGAGGTTGAGTTCGAATTTGTAGGTCGTGGACGGCTGGGCCATGAACGGGCTTCTAAAGACAAGGAAAGGCGGCCAGTCTAACCGATGGCGAGGGCATTGAACGAATACTGCGCTGCATCCGCGCGGCTCGCCTATGTTAAAAAGCAGGACATCATCGTCCCGCGCTCGTAAGGATCCCCATGTCGCTTAATGCCAAACCACTTGCCGGCCTGAAAGTCATCGAACTGGGCACTTTGATCGCCGGCCCGTTTGCCTCACGCATTTGCGCTGAATTCGGCGCCGAGGTGATCAAGGTCGAATCCCCGGACGGCGGCGACCCGCTGCGCAAATGGCGCAAGCTGTATGAAGGCACTTCGCTGTGGTGGTTCGTACAGGCGCGCAACAAGCAGTCGCTGACCCTCAACCTCAAGCACCCTGAAGGCCTGGCGATCCTCAAGCAACTGTTGGCCGACGCCGACATCCTGATTGAAAACTTCCGCCCAGGCGTGCTGGAGAAACTCGGCCTGAGCTGGGAAACCCTGCACGCCCTCAACCCCAAGCTGGTGATGGTACGCCTCTCGGGCTTCGGCCAGACGGGGCCGATGAAGGACCAGCCGGGGTTTGGCGCGGTGGGCGAGTCCATGGGCGGCTTGCGCTATATCACCGGCTTCGAGGACCGCCCGCCGGTGCGCACCGGGATTTCCATCGGCGATTCGATTGCCGCGTTGTGGGCAGTGATCGGCGCGCTGATGGCGCTGCGTCACCGCGAAGTCAACGGCGGCTTGGGCCAGGTGGTGGATGTGGCGCTGTATGAGGCCATCTTCGCCATGATGGAAAGCATGATCCCCGAGTTCGATGTGTTCGGGTTTATCCGTGAGCGCACCGGCAACATCATGCCCGGCATCACCCCGTCCTCGATCCACACCACCGCAGACGGCAAGCATGTGCAGATCGGCGCCAATGGCGATGCAATCTTCAAGCGCTTCATGCGGGTGATCGGCCGTGACGATTTGGCGAACGACCCTGCACTGGCCAGCAATGACGGGCGTGACGCTCGCCGCGATGAGCTGTACGGCGTGATTGATCGCTGGGTCAATTCGCTGTCTCTCGACCAGGTGATTGAGCATCTGAACAAAGCCGAGGTGCCCGCCAGCCGCATCTACAGCGCCGAAGACATGCTGGGCGACCCGCAATTCCTGGCCCGGGAAATGTTCCTCAAGGCGCAGTTGCCGGGCGGCAAGGACTTCAAGATGCCCGGCATCGTGCCCAAGCTCTCGGACACACCGGGCAGCTGCGAATGGGTCGGCCCGCAACTGGGTGAACACAACAGCCTGGTGCTCAATGCCTTGGGCTACGACGCGGCGGCTATCACTCGCCTGCGCGAGGATGGCGCGATCTGACAAATCCCAGGCAAAAAGAAACCCCGAGCAGTGGGGAGACAACTCGGGGTTAAACGTGGTCTACAAAAAGACCCGCACAGCAAGCGACAAACACCGGAGCACAATGCCTGCTCTTGCTGTTACAAACTCTGACTGACCACCTTGTAGGAAGGTTCCGAAGAAAAATAATGTTTCATGCCAGTGCGCCGCCACGGGTTTGAGAGGCGTTGCGCAAGGCAGCGATGACTGAAGGTTCCAGGCGCCCTTCGGCGATTTTCAGGTCGCGGAGCAGGCAATCCACCACATCCACCAGCGCGCGCTTGTCGCTCAATTGCGCACGATCGACTTCACGTTCAACCACGATGGCACCACCGGGGTTCTTCACGGTTACCAGGCAGTCGTCGCGCATACCGGCAGAGGTCAGCGTAACCTGATAAGGGCTCAGTGCTTGGCTGAGCAATAGGTTGATACTTTCCATCTCGATCACCACTCAATCATTCGAAAAAGGTTCGAAAAACAAAAATGTCACGAAGAGGCTGACATTCAAGTGACCCGTGCTCAAAGCAGAAAGTTCTACCTTTTGTGTAATCCACTGCTTGAGGAAAACGAGCATGCACGGAAAAGATGACAGAGAAAAAACAACGGCGCACAGGCTAGAATCCCTGGATTGTCCCGGGAGCCTGCCTTGAGAGCTGCGTCTGAACCGCCCTTGCGTATCGTGATTGCCGACGATCACCCGATTTTCCTGATTGGCCTGCGCGCCGTGCTCGAGCGTGACACGCACATCAGCATCGTCGGCGAGGCCAATTCCCCCCAGGCCCTCAGTGCGTTGTTGCAACACTGTGCCTGCGATGTGGTGGTGACCGACTTCATGATGCCCGTCGAGCCCCAAGCCGACGGGTTGCGCTTGATCGAGCAACTGCGCCGGCACTATCCGCACCTGCCCATTGTGGTGGTGACCATGCTCAACAATGCCGGGTTGTTTCATTCCATCCTGGCGTTGGGCGTGATGGGCTTGCTGAGCAAGGCCAGCCTGGCCGATGAGCTGCCCCAGGCGATCCGCCAGGTTCGCCAGCAACGTACCTATGTGGCCCAGACCATCCGCCAGGCGCTGAGCCTGGCCGGGGAAGTCGGCGCTGATCGCCTGCACTCCCAGGAGCACCTGTCACCCCGGGAACTGGAGGTGATTCGCCTGTTGGCCAGTGGCATGACGGTGGGCGAGATCGCCGCGCACCTGCACCGCAGCAAGCAGACCGTCAGCGCGCAAAAAGTCAGCGCCATGCGCAAGCTGGGGCTGGTCAACGATGCCGCCCTGTTTATTTACGTGCAGGAACACGGGCTGGCCTAGCCTGGAACGCGATCCATTGCTTGAGCGTCTCGGCCTCCATCGGCCGGGCGATAAAGCAACCTTGCAGCCACGCCGCGCCCAGTTCGCCCACGGCGTGATAATCGGCGGCGGTTTCCACGCCGGTGACCACCACGGCGACATCCAGGCGCGCCGCCATGCTCATGGCGCCCGCCACCACAGCGGCCTTGCGATCATCATTGGCCATCCCACAGGCAAACGCCGGGGGAATTTTCAGCTCGGTAAAAGGCAGTTCCAGCAAATGCTGCAGGCTGGTGCCGCCCATGCCGAAGTCGCCGATGGACAACTGGCAACCCAACATGCGCAAGCGCAGCAACCCAGTGACATGGGCGCTGTCGGTTTTCAGCGTCGAGGTTTCCACCAACTCCAGGGTCAGGCTATGGGCGGGCACACCATGAAGTTGCAGCAAACCTTGCAGCACCTGGGGGAAGTGCTCGCGCTCCAGCATACGCCCGGGAATGTTCACAGCTACCGGCAGCACTCGGCCGCTTTCGCCCATCACCTGGTTCGCCAGGCCAAGCGCCTGCTCCAGCACATGCCAGGTAAACGCCTCTTCCATGCCGGCAAACTCCAGCACTGGCAGGAACTCGTCAGGCAGCAATAGCTCACCGTCCTGCAACTGCCAACGCGCCAGCGCCTCCACCCCTTGCAACACACCGGCCTGACTGACGATGGGCTGGTACCAGACCCTGCCACAGGCTGCGATAGTCGCCTGGCTGACATCCGCCGAGGGCGGCAGTTGTTCCTGCTCGCTCAAGCTCAGCAGTTGACGGACGCGCTCCCAGGACAGCACCGCTGGCCCTGGACGCAAGTGCTCCTGACAATCGCTCAATACTTGCCCGATCAGCTTGGCCGAGGCCGGCTTGGGCAAGCACGCCAAGACCTTGAGCCCCAATTGGCGGGCCATGTTCGCCACGCCTTCCAGCACGTCGGGCTCGGCGTTGCTGAGCAGGATCAACACCTGGGCCAGGCGGCGTTCCGCCAACTCACGGATCAACGCCAGGCCATCGCCCTGCTCCAGGTACAGATCGCAGATGGCGATATCCACCGGGCCTTTGCTGTCCAGGGACTGGCGGGCAATTTCGACCGTTTCCGCGGCCCGCACATTGAACACACCGTTGGCATTGAGCATCTGGTGCAGGGCCATCAGTTGAAACGGGTTGTCTTCGAGGATCAGGACGTTCAGGGATCGCATGGGTAAGGGTGTCGGTATAGAGAAAGACCTGCACAGTAGCCATACGCTGCGCCGTGTCCCATAGGACGTGTCCTAAAAGCTTCTTTAAATGTGGGAGGGACAAGCCTTGTCGGTCAAGCGCAGACCTCCTGTGGGAGCTGGCTTGCCTGCGAAGGCGGTGTGTCAGTCGCTACATCTGTTACTGCACTACCGCTATCGCCGGCAAGCCAGCTCCCACATTTGATCTTCGTTGCCTTGAGCATTGCGTTCGCTTGGCTGATCGGCATACGGGCTGGGTTACGCATCCAGATAAGGTTGCAGGTCGCGACGAAAAGCCTTGAGCACCTCGGACAAGCGCAACCAGGGTTCTTCAAGCTCGGCGCCGCGCTGTTCACGGGCGCATTGCTCAAGGGCGACACAGGCCTTGGCCAGTGGCAGTGCGTCCACCAGCGAGCAAATGCCCTTGAGCCGGTGCAGCGATGCATTCAAGCGTGCCACGTCGCGCTCGGCCAGGGCACCCGCCAACACCTCGTGTTCGTGGTCCAGGCTCTTGGCCAGTTCCTGCAACATGCTTTGCAGCACCGGGCCATCGGCCTGGGTCATGGTGCGCAGGGCCTCGATATCGAACGAACGCTGGGGTGCCAGGCGTGCCAGCACTTGGGTCCAGTGTTCCAAGGTCACCGGCTTGACCAGCAGTTCATCCATACCGGCGTCCTCGCAGCGGCGTTGTTCATCTTTCATGGCGTTCGCGGTGCAACCCACCAGCGCGCTACGAGGACGTTGCTCCTCGGCTTCGAGGCGCCGTATCGCCGCACTCAAGGCATAACCGGACATGCCGGGCATCTGGCAATCGGTGACCAACACGTCAAAACGCTGCTCACGCCAGCGTTGCAACGCGGCCTCGGCCGACTCCAGGGCGACCACTTGATGACCGAGGAACTGCAACTGCTGCGCCAGCACCAGGCGGTTGGCCGCCAAATCATCCACCACCAGTATCGACAGGCTGCGCCCCGTCGGTGACAACGTCGCGGTGGGCGTTGCCGGCACATCATCGGTGCTGACCCGGTCCAGGCGCAGGTCAATGCACACCACTGTCCCCTCGCCCACCACGCTATCGAGGTGAATGCTGCCGCCCATCAATTCCACCAGTTGCTTGCAGATACTCAGGCCCAGCCCGGTGCCACCGTGTTGCGCAGCGGTCAAGGCGCTCACCTGAGTAAAAGGCTTGAACACCCGCGGCTGTTGCTCGGCGCTGATGCCCGGGCCACTGTCCTTGACGCACAGGTGCAGGTATTCGGTATCGGTCTCATCCCGTTGGCAGGTCACGCTGAGGTGAACCCCGCCCCGCTCGGTAAATTTGAGCGCATTGCCCAACAGGTTGTGCATCACCTGGCGTAACCGCAGCGGGTCGAACCAGTAATAACCCTGAGCAGCCGGATCAAACGCCAGGGTCAGGTGCAGGCCCTTCTTTTGCGCTGTGGCTTCGAACAGGCTCTGAATGCCCTCGAAAAAACGCTTCAACTCGGTGGTCTGTGGCGCCAGTTGCAGGTGGCCGGCCTCGATCTTGGCCAAGTCCAGGCTGTCGCCCATCAGCGCAATCAGCTCGCGCGCCGAACGATGGGCCACCTGCAGCGCCTCGGAAACCGGCTGGCCGCTTGCCAGGCAACGCTCTTGCTCCAGTTCGAGCAAGCCAATGATGGCAGTCATGGGAGTGCGAATCTCGTGGCTCAAGGCCGAGAGAAATGCACTTTTGGCGTAGTTCGCTTCGTCGGCGGCCTGGCGTGCGTCCATCAACTGACGCTCCAGGTCTTTGCGTTCGTTGATATCGATCCAACCGCCCAACAACCCCTGCAGGCGGCCCTGGGCGTCAAAAAAAGGCACGGTCCACTGGTAGACGTGATAACTGCCGCCGTTGAGTTCCAATTGCCGGTCGACAAACAACGGCTGCTGCGTGGCCAATTGCTCCATGTGGCCTTCGTGCAGGCGTGCCGCTGTGGCGTCGGGCACGACCTTGCTCTCCATCAGCGTCAGGCCCTGGATCAGCTCCAGCCGGGTCGCCAATTGCTGTTCATAACTTTTATTGCAGGTCACCAGGCGCCCGTCCAGGTCGCGGACGAACAGCGGGTTGGGCATGCCGTCGAGCAGTGCGCGCTTGAACGCCAACTGATCGTTGAGCCGTTGCTCGGCCTCCAGCCGTTGGCGAATCTGGCGCTTGAGCCGGCTGTTCCACACCAGCGACACCAACACAAACAGCAGCGCCGTGGCCACCGTCCAATAGGCCCATGGCGGTACGCGTTGCCAGGCCGGCAGCGGAATCGCCACGGCACCGATCCAACGCAGGCGCAACGCACTCAGCTCAGCCACCGGCAACGCCTCCAGGGCCTTGTTCAGAATGCTCAGCAGCTCAGGTTGGTCCTTGCGCACCGACAGGCAGTTGGACGACCACTTGCCATCGACACTGCGTCCGATACGCAGGCCATCTTCCGGGTAACTCTGCACTTCCACTTCGGTCTGTATCGTGGCGGCCGCCTCGCCTCGTCGCACCAACTCGCGGGCCTGGGTGTAATTGTCCACCAGGCGCAACTTGATACGCGGATGGTCATGGCGAATCTGGCTCTCCATGACATGGCGCGCCGGCAATGCCAGCACCTTGCCGTCCAACTGGTTCAAGCCCGTCAGGGGCGCGGCATCGGCACGTTCGATAAACACCCAGCCGGACCCGCCAAAACCATGACTGAAGTTGAGCAACGCACTGCGCTCCTGATTCACAGCCAGGGTCGTGTTCATCTGTGCCCGGCCGGTTTCCAGCCATTCCAGGGTTTGCGCAGTAGAACCCACCTCTTCATAGACGAACTGCAAACCGGTCATGCGCGAGATGCGATTCAACAGGTCGACATTCAGGCCAACCCACTGGCCGTCCTTGTCCCTGAAAATGTAAGGCGACATCTGCTGGGCCACCACCACGACATGGGGATGCTCACGCACCCAGGCCTGTTCCGACGCCGACAACGCAACGCGCTCACCACTGATACCGACGCCGAGCCCGGTGGTCCAGCGCGCGAGGATTTCACGCTGCACCGACTCGTCAAGGCTTGCCAGCGCGCGGTTCATCATGGCCCCCAACAACGGATCTGCCTGGCGGGTGGCGAAGGCAAAACCGATGGGCGCCAGCCGGCTCTGCTCCTTGATCTGCAACCCCAGGTAAGGCCGCAGCGATTTATAGGCGCGCACAATCACTTCGTTGCCGATAAACGCATCGACGTCACCTTGCTTCAAGGCTTCGAGGCCGCTGTAGAGGTTGGGGGCGAGCATGATGTGGCTGTCGGGATACGCCGCGTGCACCTTCTGCACGTTGGCGTAGCCGTCGAGCAACACCAGCTTCTTGCCGGCCAGATCGTCGCCTTGGGTATCGTCGCGACGCAGCACCACCACCGAACGGTCGGGCATGTAGTCCGGGGTGAATTGCAGGCCAGGTACGTCACGCTCGTAACCATTGGCACTGGTGAGAATGTCGATGGTGCCGTTGCGCAGCGCTTCGACCGCCTGGGCGCGCTCGGAGAAGCCCAGCACTTGCATGGGCACACCCAGCCGCGCGCCAACCAGGCTCAAATAATCGGCGCTGATGCCCTGGTAGCGATTGCGGTCGCGGGTGATATCGATCGGCTGGTAGTCATCTATCGAGATACCCACTTTGAGTGTCCGATGCGCCGCCAACCACTGCTGCTCCGTTGGCGCCAGCGGCATAGGTTCAAGCGGGATAAACGCCGGGACCAGTTTGAACGGCAGGCTGACGGCGGCCAGGCTCATGGGCACCTGGATGAGCCACAACAGGCACACCAGCTTCAACGTCCATTGGATCAACACCTGCACCGGTTGGGTTTCCTTGATTGGGCGACTGGGCAAGTATGGCTCGCCAGAATGAAAAAGCCCGTCACGAGGACGGGCTTGGCCGACTGCAAAAAAGCTGACTGTTGCTCCACCACGTCTTGGGTGGATGAAACCGTCTCAAATGTGGGAGCGGGCTTGCTCGCGAAAGCGCTGTGTCAGTCACTGAATGTGTGACTGATCCACCTCATTCGCGAGCAAGCCCGCTCCCACATTTTGGATCGATGGGCAGCACAAAGATGCCCGTCGGCCTTCAGGCAGCCCTGTCGATCAGAGCGGTTTGCCCCGATTGCCATGCTGGCTGACAAACGCCTGCACTGTCTTCAGGTCATTGGCCAATACGGTGCAGCGCTCTTCGCGCTCGAACAGGTCGGTCAAATGCTCCGGCAACTCCAGGGCCTTGCCAATGCCGGCTTTCTCGACCGCTTCCGGGAACTTGACCGGGTGCGCGGTACCGAGGATCACCATTGGAATATCCAGGCTGCGGCGGCATTCGCGGGCGGCTTTCACGCCGATAGCCGTGTGCGGGTCGAGCACTTCGCCGGTCTCGGCATAGACCTGCGCGATGGTTTCGCAGGTCTGTGCATCGTCCACGGCCAGGGAATCGAACAGCTTGCGGGTTTCGGTCCAGCGCTCTTGCTCGACGCTGAAACCGCCACCTTGCTTGAAGCTGTTCATCAACTCGGCCAGGGCTGCGCCGTTGCGACCGTGCATGTCGAACAGCAAGCGTTCGAAGTTCGACGAGACCATGATGTCCATGGACGGCGACAGCGTGGCGTGCAGGGTTTCCTTCACATACTGGTTGCCGCTCATGAAGCGATGCAGGATGTCGTTGCGGTTGGTGGCGACGATCAACTGGTTGATCGGCAGGCCCATGTTGCGTGCCAGGTAACCGGCGAAGATGTCGCCGAAGTTGCCGGTCGGCACCGAGAACGACACCGAACGCGCCGGGCCGCCCAACTGCAGCGATGCATGGAAGTAGTAGACGATCTGGGCCATGATCCGCGCCCAGTTGATCGAGTTCACCGCCACCAGACGCGTGCCCTTGAGGAAGCTCTGGTCAGCGAAGCTGTTCTTGACCATTTCCTGGCAGTCGTCGAAGTTGCCTTCGATGGCGATGTTGTGAATGTTCTCACCGAAGATGGTGGTCATCTGCCGACGTTGCACCTCCGACACGCGCTTGTGCGGGTGCAGGATGAAGATATCGACGTTTTCGCAGTGCTTGCACCCTTCGATGGCCGCCGAGCCGGTGTCGCCGGAGGTGGCGCCGATGATCACCACGCGCTCGCCGCGCTTTTCCAGCACGTAGTCGAGCAGGCGTCCGAGCAGTTGCAGGGCGAAGTCCTTGAACGCCAGGGTCGGGCCGTGGAACAGCTCCAGTACCCACTCGTTGCCGTTCAACTGGCGCAGAGGTGCGATGGCGCTATGGGCAAACACGCCGTACGTCTCTTCCAGGATCTTTTTAAAATCCGCATCCGGAATGCTGCCGGTGACGAACGGGCGCATCACTCGGAAAGCCAGCTCGTGATACGGCAGGCCGGCCCAGGAGGCGATTTCTTCCTGGGTGAAGCGCGGCAGGTTTTCCGGCACATACAGGCCGCCGTCGGTGGCAAGGCCTGCCAGCAGAACGTCTTCGAAATTCAGGGCCGGTGCCTGGCCGCGGGTGCTGATGTAACGCATGACTGGCTCCTCTAAAACATTCTCGAACAGGGGCCGCCGAATGGACGGGGCCCCTGGAACAAATCGGTTAGTTCAAGTGTTCGACGCGAATCCGCACCACCGGGCCGACCACGCCTTGCAAGGCTTCCAGGGCATGGATGGCATCGTTGATGTGCTGTTCGAGCACGCGGTGGGTCAGCAGGATCATCGGCACCTGGCCGTTTTGTTCCTCGACTTCCTTCTGCATGATCGACTCGATGTTGATACCGCGCTCCGACAGGATGCTGGCCACCTGGGCCAGCACGCCTGGATGGTCCTGGGCCTGGATGCGCAGGTAGTAGGCACTTTCGCAGGCTTCGATCGGCAGGATCGGGTGGGCCGACAGCGAGTCCGGCTGGAAGGCCAGGTGCGGCACACGGTTTTCCGGGTCGCTGGTCATGGCGCGAACCACGTCCACCAGGTCGGCGATCACTGACGAAGCGGTCGGCTCCATGCCGGCACCGGCGCCGTAGAACAGGGTGGAACCGGCGGCGTCACCGTTGACCATCACCGCGTTCATCACGCCATTGACGTTGGCGATCAGGCGGTCGGCCGGGATCAGCGTCGGGTGCACCCGCAATTCGATACCGGCCGGGGTGCTGCGCGCTACGCCCAGGTGCTTGATGCGGTAGCCCAGGGCTTCGGCGTAGTTCACGTCGGCGGTGGTCAGCTTGGTGATGCCTTCGGTGTAGGCCTTGTCGAATTGCAGCGGGATACCAAAAGCGATGGACGCCAGGATGGTCAGCTTGTGGGCCGCGTCGATGCCTTCCACGTCGAAGGTCGGGTCGGCTTCGGCGTAACCCAGGGCCTGGGCTTCGGCCAGCACGTCTTCGAAGGTACGGCCCTTCTCGCGCATTTCGGTGAGGATGAAGTTACCGGTGCCGTTGATGATGCCGGCCACCCAGTTGATGCGGTTGGCGGACAGGCCTTCGCGGATTGCCTTGATCACCGGGATACCACCGGCCACCGCGGCTTCGAACGCCACGATCACGCCTTTCTCGCGGGCCTTGGCGAAGATCTCGTTGCCGTGCACGGCGATCAGCGCCTTGTTGGCGGTGACCACGTGCTTGCCGTGCTCAATGGCCTTGAGCACCAACTCGCGGGCCACGGTGTAGCCGCCAACCAGTTCGATGACGATATCGATCTCAGGGTTGGTGGCCACGGCGAACACATCGTTGGTAATCGCAATACCGGTCGTTTCGAACTGAGGCTTTGGCGAACGCGTGGCAATCTGCGCCACTTCAATCCCGCGACCTGCGCGGCGGGAAATTTCTTCAGCGTTACGCTGAAGTACGTTGAAGGTACCGCCACCGACGGTCCCTAACCCACAGATGCCTACTTTGACCGGTTTCACTGAAGAACTCCCCATGAAACGGCCGACGCTAGGTCGGCCGTGAAAACAGCCGCACAACTGCGGCTCTCAATTAATGACTCGCCGACGGTTCGGCGGGCCATGATCGTCAAAGGCTCAACGATAAATGCTTACTTGGCACCCAGTGCCAGTTTGGCAACTTGCGGCGCCGGCTGGTAGCCCGGAATCACCTGGCCGTCGGCCAAAACGATGGCCGGTGTACCGTTCACACCAATGGACTGGCCCAGGGCGAACTGCTTGGAAACCGGGTTGGCGCATTTGGCCGATTTGATTTCCTTGCCGTCGACCATCTTGTCCATGGCCGCCTTTTTGTCGGCCGAACACCATACGGCTTGCAACTGCTCGTCACCCGGCGAACCCAGGCCCTGGCGCGGGAACGCGACGTAGCGCACTTCCACGCCCAGCTTGTTCAGTGCCGGGATTTCAGCGTGCAGCTTGTGGCAGTACGGGCAGGTGGTGTCGGTGAACACGGTGATGTGGGTCTTGGTCTCGCCGATGGCCGGGTACACCACGGTTTCAGCCACCGGGATACCGTTGATCAGCTTGGACACACCCAGGCGCTCGGCCTTCTCGGTCAGGTTGACCGGCTTGCCGTCCTTGAGCTGGAACAGGTAGCCCTGGACGATGTACTGGCCATCGGCACTGGCGTACAGCACACGGCTGCCCTTGAGCTTGACTTCATACAGGCCGGCCATGGGGCTGGCGCTGATGCTTTCGATCGGGGTATCGAGCGCCAGGTTGGCCAGGCTCTTGCGAATGGTCTGCTCGGCCGCATCATCGGCGACCGCAAAGGTGGAAACCAACGCAATGGCTGCGGCGGCAATAATCTGGGTCAAGCGCATGGGAACTCCTGAAGGCAGAGGCAGGGACGGGAGCAGAATACAGATCTGGAACACAACGGGTGCCGTCCCCTTTGCGAACCGGCAAAGCCTACCACAGTTGGGCGGGAGGGCAGACCGCGACAGCTAAAATGGGCCATTTCTGACGGTTTTATCCGCGCGGGTGGTGCTTGGCGTGCATGTCCTGCAAACGTGCGCGTGCCACATGGGTGTAGATCTGGGTTGTGGATAAGTCGCTGTGCCCAAGCAGCATTTGCACCACGCGCAAATCCGCACCGTGGTTGAGCAAGTGGGTGGCGAACGCATGGCGCAAGGTGTGGGGCGACAGCGCCTTGCCGATCCCGGCCACTTTGGCCTGGTGCTTGATGCGGTGCCAGAAGGTCTGGCGGGTCATCTGCTCGCCGCGCTGGCTGGGAAACAGCACGTCGCTGGGGCGCCCACCGAGCAGTTCGTGGCGCGCATCGCGCATGTAGCGCTCGACCCACACAATCGCCTCCTCGCCCATCGGCACCAGCCGCTCCTTGCTGCCCTTGCCCATCACGCGCAACACGCCCTGGCGCAGGTTGACCTGCTCCAGGGTCAGGCTGATCAGTTCGGTGACGCGCAGGCCGCAGGCATACAGCACCTCCAGCATGGCACGGTCGCGCTGGCCGATGGCCTCGCTCAGGTCCGGGGCCGCGAGCAGGGCATCGACGTCGGCTTCCGACAAGGATTTGGGCAACGGCCTGCCGAGTTGCGGCATGTCGATTTGCAGGGTCGGGTCGACGGCAATGAGTTTTTCCCGCAGCAGGTAGCGATAAAAGCCACGCACGCCGGAGAGGAATCGCGCAGTGGAGCGCGGTTTGTAGTTCTGCTCCAGGCGCCAGGCCAGGTGATCGAGGATCAGCTCGCGCCCGGCATTTTTCAGCTCAAGTTTTTTCTCCTGCAGCCAGCCGTTAAACAGCGCCAGGTCACTGCGGTAGGCCTGGCGTGTGTTGTCCGACAGGCCTTTTTCCAACCAGAGGGCGTCGAGGAAGCGGTCGATCAGGGGATGGTCAATGGCAGGCATGGGCACTCAAGCAACGCAGCACAAGGCAATACGCGAATTATTTAGTGAACTGTGGCAAGAGCCATTAGTCTTTCATAGCCCGCTAATTCAAGGAACAGGAAGCTTTAATGAACGAACAACAGATTTTGTTGGCTTTTGGCGGTATTGGCGTGGCCGCACTCGGCTGCCAGTGGCTGGCCTGGCGCCTGAAACTGCCGGCGATTCTGTTTCTTCTGCTGAGCGGGATTCTGGCAGGGCCGATACTCGGATGGCTCGACCCGCAGGAAATGTTCGGCCCTCTGTTGATGCCATTGGTGTCGTTGGCAGTGGCGCTGATCCTGTTTGAGGGCAGCCTGACCCTGCACCTGTCGGAATGGAAGGAAATCGGCAGCGTCGTCCACCGGCTGGTCACCGTCGGCGCACTCTCGACCTGGGCGGTGATCACCCTGGCCACCCACTGGCTGCTGGGTTTCGACTGGATGCTGGCACTGCTGTTCGGCACCCTGACACTGGTCACCGGCCCAACCGTGATCGTGCCCATGTTGCGTGTGGTGCGCCCCAAAGCGTCCATCGCCAATATCCTGCGCTGGGAAGGCATCGTCATCGACCCGATTGGCGCACTGCTGGCGGTAGTGGTGTATAGCTTTATCATCGCCAGTGCGTCGGGCGATGGTTTGAGCCACAGCCTGCTGACCTTCGGCGGCGTCATCCTCTGCGGCAGCCTGTTCGGCATCGCCGGTGGCTGGGTACTGGGGCAGATCATGCGCCGCCAGTGGTTGCCGGAATACCTGCATAACCTGGCGACACTGGCGGGCGTGCTGGGTATCTTCATCGCTTCCAACCAGGTGATGCATGAGTCCGGCCTGCTGGCGGTCACGCTGATGGGCATGTGGATGGCGAACATGAAAGGCGTGGATGTACGGCACATCCTGCACTTCAAGGAAAACCTCAGCGTGTTGCTGATTTCCGGGCTGTTTATCCTGCTGGCGGCACGCCTGGACCTGAACGCCATGATCGCCCTGGGGCCGTTCGTGTTGATCCTGCTGTTGATCATCCAATTCATTGCACGCCCGTTGAACGTGGCGCTTTCGACCTTTGGCTCGGGGTTGAACTGGCGCGAGCGCGCACTGCTGGCCTGGATCGCCCCACGGGGTATCGTGGCGGCGGCGGTGTCAGCGATCTTTGCGATCCGCCTGGATGAGGCTGGCCACGAAGGCGCGTTGTTGCTGGTGCCGCTGACCTTCGCGGTGATCATCGGCACCGTGGTGCTGCAAAGCGCCACGGCACGCCCCTTGGCCCGCCTGCTCAAAGTCGCTGAGCCGGCGCCTAGCGGCTTCCTGATCGTGGGTGCGAACGGCCCGGCGCGAGCACTCGGCAAGGCGTTGCAGCAATTGGGCAGCCGCGTGTTGCTGACGGATTCCAGCTGGGAAAACATCCGCGCCAGTCGTATGGAAGGCTTGCCTACGTACTTCGGCAACCCGGCCTCCCAGCATGCCGAATCCCATCTGGACCTGGTCGGCCTGGGGCACCTGCTCGCCCTCTCGCCTTCTGGCGAACTGAATGCCTTGGCCACCATGCGTTTTCGCCATGACTTCGGCCATCGCCTGTTCGCCCTGGCCAGCAGCCAGGAAAACCGTCGCACCGACAAGCACAAGGCCAGTCATGAACACCGCGGACACTTGCTGGGCAGCCAACCCTTGAGCTACACCAAATTGGCCAGCCTGCTGGGCCAAGGCGCCGAGTTGTACAGCACCAGCCTCACCGACGGCTTTGGCTGGGAGCAGTACCAGGCGTTGCACGGCGAGCGCGCCACCTTGCTGTTTGCCAGGGACACCAGCGGCTGGGTGCACGTGGTCTCGCCCGAGAGCAATTTGAAGCCCGTAGCGGGCTGGACCTTGCTGGCGGTCATTCAACCGCAGGCCAGCACCGCCGAGTAATCAGTCAACAAAGCCAGGCAGTACTGGGACAGGGCGTTTATCGGCGTCAATCGCGACAAAGCTGAATACGCCCTGGATCGCCTTTTCACGGCCATCAGCGCTCATGCTCTCGACGAACACTTCAACCTCGACCTTGAGGCTGGTGTTGCCGACCTTGATCACCCGACCGATCAGCTCAACGATAGAGCCAGCCGGGATCGCGTGGTTGAAGTCGATACGGTCGGTGGAGACCGTCACCAAAGGTAAGCGACAGAAACGCGTGGCGGTGATGAACGACACTTCGTCCATCCAGGCCAGGGCAGTGCCGCCGAACAGGGTGTTGTGATGGTTGGTGGTGGGCGGGAACACGGCCTTGGTCACGTGGGTGACGGACAGGTCGGTGCGGCGCTGGATTTCTTCGAGGCGGGTGGTCATGGGTCAATACCGGCAGATAGGCAAATTTCAGGCACAAAAAAGCAGCCCGTAGGCTGCTTTTTTCTGCATCGGGAAGCTGGACTTAAGCCAGTTTTTCCTTGATGCGAGCTGCTTTACCGGACAGGTCACGCAGGTAGTACAGCTTGGCTTTACGTACGTCACCGCGACGCTTGACGGCCATGCTGTCGATTTGCGGGCTGTAGGTCTGGAAAGTACGCTCTACGCCAACACCGTTGGAGATTTTACGAACAGTGAAAGCACTGTTCACACCACGGTTACGCTTGGCGATTACCACGCCTTCGAACGCTTGCAGACGCGAACGGTCGCCTTCCTTCACTTTCACCTGAACGACAATGGTGTCGCCCGGGGCAAAGGTAGGGATCTCTTTGGTCATCTGCTCTGCTTCGAGTGCAAGGATGATTTTGTTAGTCATGCTGTGCTCCTAAGGTAAGTCAATGGACCTACCATCGATACGTTGTTAACTATCGTCCCGCGCGAGGATGTATTCCTCGAGCAGCTTCTTCTCTTCTCCAGAAAGCGAGCGGCTTTCCAGAAGATCGGCGCGTCGTTCATAGGTCCGACCAAGGGACTGCTGTAAACGCCAACGCCGGATGTGTGCGTGATTGCCACTTAGCAATACGTCGGGAACACGCTGATCCACATACACCTCCGGACGGGTGTAGTGCGGGCAATCCAGCAAACCATCCGTGAAGGAATCTTCCTCCGCGGAGTCCGCATGCCCTAAAGCTCCGGGCAGCAGTCGTGTAACCGCATCTATCAGGACCATCGCCGGCAGCTCGCCGCCAGACAGGACATAGTCCCCAATCGACCACTCTTCATCGACATGAGCTTCAATAAAACGCTCGTCAATGCCTTCATAGCGACCGGCAATCAGGATCAAACTTTCCTCATTCGCCAGTTCGCGTACCGCCGCCTGTTTCAGCTGACGGCCTTGAGGGGACAGGTAAATTACCTTCGCCTTCTCCCCGGCGGCTGCCTTGGCCTGAACCAACGCATCTTCCAGGGGCTTGATCTTCATCACCATGCCCGGGCCACCGCCAAATGGGCGATCGTCCACAGTGTGATGTCGATCCGTCGTGTAGTCTCGCGGGTTCCAACAGGTGAGCTGCAACAGCCCCTGTTTCACCGCCCGACTGGTGATGCCGTACTCGCTGATGGCGGAAAACATCTCGGGAAACAAACTGATCACTTCAATGCGCAAATTAGCCACGCTTAGAAGTCCGCGTCCCATTCCACCTTCATCTCGCCCGCTGCAAGGTCGACGGCCAACACGCATTGCTCGGTATAGGGCAACAGGCGTTCACGGTCATCCAGGCTGCCAGCGCAAGGCTTGACCACCATTACATCATTGGCGCCGGTTTCCAGAAGATGATCGATTTTCCCCAGCAATTGCCCGAGTTGATCAATAACCTTCAGACCTTCGAGCTGGTACCAGTAGTACTCGCCGTCGGTCAATTCAGGGAACAGGTTGCGCGGCACGCAGATCTCATAACCGGCCAGAAGACGAGCTTCTTCACGATCATCAAGACCCTTGAGCTTTGCGACCAGGAACTTGTCGCTCCCGCGTCCACTGACCAGCTCAACCTGCTTCACACTCCCTTCGCGCTTGAGCGTCCAGGTTTTGTACTGCAACAGGTTTTCAGTCGGATCAGTAAAGGAATACACCTTCACTTCGCCGCGAACGCCATGAACAGAGTAAATCTTGCCGATAACGATCAAATCATCAGCAACAGCTGGCGTCGCGTTCATATTGCTCAGGCTGCGGCCTTAGCCGAGTCCTTCAACAGTTTTGCAACGCGCTCGGATGGCTGTGCGCCAACGCTCAGCCAGTAGGCTACGCGCTCTTGGTTCACGGACAGACGAACTTCTTGACCACGAGCAACAGGGTTGAAGAAACCAACCTGTTCCTTGTGCGAACCGTCACGCGGGTTGCGGCTGTCGGTTACGGTCAAGTGGTAAAACGGGCGCTTTTTGGAGCCGCCAAGGGCAAGACGGATTGTTAGCATGTGAACATCGTTCCTGTAGTCGGTGCTGCAAATCTAAATGCACAGCGGGCATAGGTGCCCGAAAGGCCGCATATTCTAAGGAATATCCGGACTTTTGCAAATGTCTTTTTCTGGCGCCTATCAGCGTGCCATTCAGATCTGCTATAGAGCCGTCGGTTAAAACGGCGAGTCAGCGCCCGCCAACGGCGGGTTTGCTGGAGATCCCACATCCTTGTGGGGCGGAGCGCAAGCAAGGCTTGCGCTCGAATACTTTACATTTTAGGCATGCCGCCGCCGGGCAACATACCGCCCATGCCGCGCATCATCTTGGCCATACCGCCCTTGGCGGAGAATTTCTTCATCATCTTCTGCATCTGCTTGTGCTGCTTGATCAAGCGACCGATGTCCTGCACCTGGGTGCCGGAACCCATGGCGATCCGGCGCTTGCGCGAACCGCTGATCAGCTCAGGGTCGCGGCGTTCGGCCGGGGTCATGGAGTTGATGATGGCTTCCATCTGCTTGAACTGTTTCTCTGCCGCGCCCTGGGCGTTGCCCATTTGCGCCAGGTTCACACCGCCGATGTTGGGCAGCTTGTCCATCAGGCCGCCGAGGCCGCCCATGTTCTTCATCTGTTGCAGCTGGTCGCGGAAGTCTTCGAGATCGAAGCCCTTGCCCTTCTTCAGCTTCTTGGCCAGTTTGTCGGCCTTGTCCTTGTCGAGCGTGGCTTCGGCCTGCTCGATCAGGCTGAGCACATCACCCATGCCGAGGATGCGCGAGGCGATACGCTCAGGGTGGAACGGCTCGAGCGCTTCGCTCTTCTCGCCCATACCGATGAACTTGATCGGCTTGCCAGTAATGGCACGTACCGACAGCGCGGCACCGCCACGGGCGTCGCCGTCGACCTTGGTGAGGATCACGCCGGTCAGCGGGAGTGCGTCACCAAAGGCCTTGGCGGTATTGGCCGCATCCTGGCCGGTCATGGCGTCGACCACGAACAGGGTCTCGACCGGGTTGATCGCGGCATGCAGCGCCTTGATCTCGCCCATCATCTCTTCGTCGATGTGCAGGCGACCGGCGGTATCGACGATGACCACGTCGATGAACTTGAGCTTGGCTTCTTTAATAGCCGCGTTGGCGATGTCGACCGGCTTCTGGCTCAGGTCGGACGGGAAGAAGGTCACGCCCACTTCGCCCGCGAGCATTTCCAACTGCTTGATGGCCGCCGGACGGTACACGTCGGCCGACACCACCATCACGGATTTCTTCTTGCGCTCTTTAAGGAAGCGCGCCAGTTTGCCGGCGGTGGTGGTTTTACCCGCACCTTGCAGACCCGCCATCAGCACGACGGCTGGCGGCACGGCGCTGAGGTTCAGGTCTTCGTTGGCCGCGCCCATCAGGCTTTCGAGCTCGGCCTGGACGATCTTCACAAAGGCCTGGCCCGGGGTCAGGCTGCGGGACACTTCGGTGCCGACCGCACGCTCCTTGACCGAGTTGACGAAGTCCTTCACCACCGGCAAAGCCACGTCGGCTTCCAGCAACGCCATGCGCACTTCACGCAGGGTGTCTTTAATATTGTCCTCGGTCAGCTTGGCCTTGCCGGTAACGTGGCGCAGCGTCTGCGAGAGACGGTCAGTCAAGTTTTCAAACATGCGCGATCCTTTCAGGCCCTATTCATCGAAATGCAGGTAGACCGAGGTAATGGCGGCCCAGGCTGGGGGAAATCGCTATTAAAAACAGCGTTCGCCGAGCCTGCGGCGTGGGCAGGTCGCGGATTATAGCGAAGACTGCGCCCATGCACACCCGCTGTCTGGCCCGGGAGTCTTTCGTGCAACGCAGGTGTGTGCCAAACTCAACGCCTTTCGGGCTTGCCTACCAGGATTTATGCTCCCCTTGTCACCCAGTTTGCTACCCAGCCTCGCCGCCGCCATTTTGTATGCCGCTGCGACCCTCTATCAGGGCACTCGTCTGGCCCAAGGCGCCAAAGCGGACAAACGTCTGCTCGTCGGCCTTGGCGTGCTGGCCCTGCTAGCCCATGCCGCCAGCCTGTTCACCCACCTGATGACCCCGGTCGGCCTGGGCCTGGACTTTTTCAGCGCCGCCAGCCTGATCGCCGCGGCCGTCATCGCGCTGACGCTGTTGGCCTGCTACCGGATTCCGGTGGAGAACCTGCTGGTGCTGCTATTCCCCCTGGGAATGCTCACGGTGCTGCTGGCGCAGTTCACCCCCACCGGCACCGTACAGGTGATCGACGAGGAGCCGGGCATCCTCGCTCACATCCTGCTGTCCATCCTCGCCTACGGCATGTTCACCATCGCGGTGTTCCAGGCCCTGCTCCTGCTGCTGCAGGATCACCAGCTCAAGCACAAGCACCCGTCGGGGCTGATCAAGAACTTCCCGCCCCTGCAAACCATGGAAAGCCTGCTGTTCGGGTTCCTGTGGGCCGGCTGGACCCTGCTGTCACTGTCGCTGATCTCCGGCTGGCTGTTCGTCGAAAACCTGTTTGCCCAGCACCTGGTCCATAAAACCTTGCTGGCGTGCCTGGCGTGGGTCGTGTTCAGCGTGCTGCTGTGGGGGCGCAACCGCCTCGGCTGGCGCGGGCACAAGGCCATCCGCTGGACCCTGGCCGGTTTCTGCCTGTTGATGCTGGCCTATTTCGGCAGCAAGCTGGTTCGCGAATACATCCTGCATATCTGACGGGCAGTGATCATGGACAACTTGCCCTTAGGGCCGATGCTCGCCGTAATTGCCCTGCTGATTTTGTGGGCGGCGCTGTTTACTGCCATAGAAGCTGCGCAACAACACCTGCTGGCCCTGAGCCCTGGCACCCGCCAGGGCGACAAGGCGGCCGCCCGCCTGAGCTTCCCGCGCCATAGCCTGATCCTGTGCAACAGCCTGTGTCGCGCCGCCGTGGTGATTCTTTGCACCCTGCTGGCAATCTATGCCTGGGCAGAGAACGGGCCCTGGCTAGGCTGGCTGATTTCCTGCGCAGCGCTGCTGGTGCTGGCCGACTACCTGCCCCGCGCCCTGGCCACCCGTCACCCTCAGGCAGTGCTGGGCTTTGGCAATACATTGCTGGGCGTGCCGCTGAAAATCCTCTACCCCCTGGCCTGGCTGCTCAATGGCATCAGCCTGCTGTTATTGCGCCCGTTTGCACGCAAATCCGGCGTGGCGAAAAACAGCGACGAGCCCCTGCCCGACCATGATGACAACCCAGAGCCCGATACCGACGCCGACCGCACTCCCGGCCTGCCCGGTATCCATGCCCTAGACAACATCACGGTCAACGACATCCTGGTGCCGCGCAGTGAAGTGGACGGCATCAACCTCGATGAGCCAATAGAAAACATCATCGAACAGTTGCGCACCTCGCCGCGCACACGCCTGCCGGTGTTCCACAGCGACATCAACCAGGTGCAGGCCGTGCTCAACACCCGGCAGGTCCAACACCTGCTGCCTGACGCCAGCCTGACCAAAGAGGCCCTGCTCGCTGCCTGCCACGAGCCTTACTTCGTGCCGGAAAGCACGCCGTTGCAGCTGCAACTGCTGAACTTCCACAAACAACAGCGGCGCCTGGGCATGGTAGTGGACGAGTACGGTGAAGTGCTGGGCATCGTCACCCTGGAAGATATTCTGGAAGAGATCGTCGGCGAATTCGAAAGCGATCAGGCGGTGGATAACCCGCATATCGAAGCCCAGCCCGATGGCCGCTACATCATCGACGGCGCCGCTTCGATCCGCGAACTGAACAAAAGCCTGGGCTGGCACCTGCCCAGCGACGGTCCCAAGACCCTCAACGGCCTGGTGACCGAAGCGCTGGAAACCATCCCCGATTGCGCGGTGTGCCTGAAAGTCGGCCGCTATCGCCTGGAAATCCTCGAGACCGAAGACAACCGGGTGAGCAAAGTATTGATCTGGCATACCAGCCACGTGCCAGTGGCCGCCTGACCTCAGCAGGCTCAACCCGGTCAATGTGGGAGCTGGCTTGCCTGCGATGCAGGCGACTCGGTCCTTCAGTTGAACCGAGGGGATGCTATCGCAGGCAAGCCAGCTCCCACATTGATCCAGTTCCAGGCCATAGATCCTCACCAGCCCCTTGTTGGATCCTTAGCCCCCTTCCTATAATCCCTGCGGCTTACCCAAGCCCCGCCCGACCGCGTGCTACCCGCACTCAGCGTGTCCTGGCACCGCCTTACCATGTCCGACCGGCGTTTGCTCCCATCCCGAGCCGCTCCGCGCATAGCCCTGATCCATGGGTGTTCGACCAATAATAATCCGCGTCCAAACGCGCAATAACCGTCAGGGATAACGTTATGAGCACCACCTACCAAGAGGCCGCGAGCGCCGCACCTGCCAACTCGACCGCCCGCGTCGCCACGGCGAGCATCGTCGGCACCGCCATTGAGTTCTACGATTTCTACATCTACGCCACGGCTGCCGCTCTGGTGATCGGCCCGGTGTTTTTCCCACAGACCTCCGGCACCGCACAGATGCTGGCGTCGTTTCTGACCTTCGGCATCGCCTTTATCGCCCGGCCACTGGGGTCGGCGTTGTTCGGTCACTTCGGCGACCGCATCGGCCGTAAATCAACCCTTGTGGCTTCGCTGCTGCTGATGGGGGTGTGCACCACCTTGATCGGCTTGTTGCCGGGCTACGACAGCATCGGCGCCTGGGCCCCGATTCTCTTGTGTGTTTTGCGCTTCGGCCAAGGCCTCGGCCTGGGTGGAGAATGGGGCGGCGCGGCCTTGCTGGCGACCGAGAATGCCCCCAAGGGCAAGCGCGCCTGGTTCGGCATGTTTCCCCAACTGGGCCCGTCGATAGGCTTCCTGGCGGCCAACGGTTTGTTCCTGATTTTGGCCATGAGCCTGAATGACGAGCAATTTCGCAGCTGGGGCTGGCGCATTCCGTTCATCCTCAGCGCCGCGCTGGTGATGGTGGGCCTGTATGCGCGCCTCAAACTGCATGAGACGCCGGTGTTCGCCAATGCAGTGGCCAAGGAAAAACCCGTGAAAGTGCCGCTGGTGGAACTGTTCAGCCAGCATTGGCTGCCGGTACTGCTGGGCGCCGCGTCGATGGTGGTGTGCTATGCGCTGTTCTACATCACCACGGCGTTTTCGTTGAGCTACGGCGTTTCCACCTTGGGCTACAGCCGTGAAACCTTCCTCGGCCTGCTGTGCTTTGCGGTGCTGTTCATGGGGCTGGCAACGCCATTGGCCGCCTTGGCCAGTGATCGCTACGGGCGCAAGCCGGTGCTGATTGTCGGCGCGGTCCTGGCAATTCTGTCGGGCTTTACCATGGAGCCGCTGCTGACCCATGGCTCGACCTGGGCCGTGGCGCTGTTTCTGGCGTTGGAGCTGTTTTTGATGGGCGTGACCTTCGCACCGATGGGCGCCCTGCTGCCGGAATTGTTCCCGACCCGCGTGCGTTATACCGGTGCATCGGCAGCGTATAACCTGGGTGGGATCGTGGGGGCCTCGGCGGCGCCGTTCTTCGCGACCAAGCTGGTGGCGATGGGCGGGCTGAGTTATGTCGGTGGGTATGTGTCGGCGGCAGCGTTGCTGAGTTTGATTGCGGTGCTGTGCCTGAAAGAGACGCGGGATAACGACTTGAACAAGGTCGCCTGACCCCATGCTCGTTCCCACGCTCTGCGTGGGAATGCAGTTAGGGACGCTCTGCGTCCCCAAGCGCGACGCAGAGCGTCACAAGAGGCATTCCCACGCAAAGCGTGGGAACGAGCGTGGCGGCTTAGAGCTCTACAACAACTGCTTGGGAAGCACGGGTCGCCTTGGCACGAGCCGCTTCAATCGACTCGTCCCGCGCCAGTGCCACGCCCATGCGGCGCTGGCCGTTCACTTCAGGTTTGCCAAACAGACGCAACGCTGTATCCGGCTCGCTCAGCGCGGCGCCGAGGTTGGCGAATGCGGTCTGGGTGGACTGCCCTTCCACCAGGATCACCGCAGACGCCGAAGGCCCGAACTGACGGATCAACGGGATCGGCAGGCCGAGGATGGCGCGCGCGTGCAAGGCAAACTGCGACAGGTCCTGAGAAATCAGGGTCACCAGGCCAGTGTCATGGGGGCGCGGCGACACTTCGCTGAACCACACCTGATCGCCTTTGATGAACAACTCCACACCAAACAGACCACGACCGCCCAAGGCTTCGGTCACGGCTTTGGCTACGCGCTCTGACTCTGCCAGGGCAATAGGGCTCATGGCCTGCGGCTGCCAGGACTCCTGATAGTCGCCCTTCTCCTGGCGATGCCCTACCGGCGCGCAGAAGGTGGTACCGCCGATGTGGCGCACGGTCAGCAGGGTGATTTCGTAGTCGAAGTCGATAAAACCTTCGATGATCACCCGGCCCTTGCCGGCACGCCCGCCCTCTTGGGCGTAGTCCCAGGCTTTCTGCACGTCATCAGTGCTGCGCAACAGGCTCTGGCCCTTGCCCGACGAACTCATCACCGGCTTGACCACGCACGGGAAGCCCAGGTCCTGGACAGCCTTACTGTAGGCTTCGAAGGTGTCGGCGAAGTGGTACGGCGAGGTCGGCAGGTCCAGTTCTTCGGCGGCCAGGCGACGGATGCCTTCACGGTTCATGGTCAACGACGTGGCGCGGGCGGTCGGAATGACGGTAAAGCCTTCGGCCTCTAGTTCCACCAGGGTCGCGGTGGCGATGGCTTCGATTTCCGGCACGATAAAGTGCGGTTTCTCCGCCTCGATCACCGCACGCAATGCGGCCCCGTCAAGCATGTTGATCACATGGCTACGGTGCGCCACCTGCATGGCCGGCGCGTTGGCGTAGCGATCCACGGCAATCACTTCAACGCCCAGGCGTTGCAGTTCGATTACCACTTCCTTGCCCAGCTCACCGCAGCCACACAGCAAAACGCGGGTCGCGGTTGGCGACAATGGAGTTCCGATTCGGGTCATCTCAGGTCCTCAGGGGAGCGGATCATGGGGGAGAAAGGCCGGCATTTTACATGAACTGTAAAAATTGGCCTCAGTTGGCGACAGCCCGCCGGCGGATGCGCCAGGCCATGATCAGCCAGACCACGGTGACACCGGCGAACTTGGACACCAACGCCGTGCCCGCCACCGCCGGCGTCAGTGCGCCGATCAGGCCGAAAAAGATAAAGGTATCGAGGGGAATGCTCAGCGCCGAACTTATCCACAGGCGGTCATGCAGCGGGCGCTTGGTGATGCTGAACACCAGCCAGTCGATGCATTCGGACACCGCAAACGCCGTGGCACTGGCCAGGGCGATGGACGGGTCGGAGGTGATATAGGACAGCACCAGTGCCGCCAGCATGGCGATGATTGCGCCATGGCCGAAGCGGGTTTGCACCATGTCGCGCAGGATAAATACCAGGCCGCCCCAGGCGGACCAGATGATGTCCAGGTGTGGGGCGGTGGAGAAGGCGAAGTTGATCAGCACGACGCTGCTGATGTAGGCGATCAGGAAAAACATGGAGGATGGACCTGTGGGCAATGCCGCACAGGGTACACAATTACAAGGATGTCGTCTGGCAGGGCCTCATCGCAGGCAAGCCAGCTCCCACATGTGAGGGTATTCACACATCAAGGGTGGGAGCTGGCTTGCCTGCGATGGCGGCCTGTCAGGCGCCAGATTTCCCAGGGGTCATCCACACCATCCCACTCGCCACCGCCCGCTCATGGCACAACCCCAGCACCACCCGGCGCTCGGCGTTGTCCATGCGGCTCCAGCGCGTGATTTCATCCACATTGCGCTGGCAGCCGGTGCAGATATCGTCATCATTCAGTGCGCAAATGCTGACGCAGGGCGAGGCGACCGGTCGTTCAATCGTGCTCATTCCTGCTCGACCAGGTCACGGGCATAACGCTGCGAGTTATGCACATAGTGCGCGGCGCTGGCTTCAAGCATGCGCTTTTGCGCATCGGTCAGCTCACGCACCACTTTGCCCGGCGAGCCCATGACCAGCGAGCCGTCGGGGATTTCCTTGCCTTCACCGATCAGCGAGTTGGCGCCGATGATGCAGTGCTTGCCGATCTTGGCGCCGTTGAGGATCACTGCGTTGATACCGATCAGGCTGTAGTCGTCGACGGTGCAGCCGTGCAGCATGGCGTTATGGCCAATGGTCACGCCGGTGCCAAGGGTCAGCGGGTAGCCCATGTCGGTGTGCATCACGCTGCCGTCCTGCACGTTGCTGTTCTTGCCGATCAGGATCAGCTCGTTATCGCCACGCAACACCGCGTTGAACCAGACGTTGGCGCCCTCCTCCAGCTTGACCTTGCCCACCAGCGTGGCATTCGGTGCAACCCAACTGTTGGGATGGGTCTCGACGCGGGCGTCGCCCAGGCGGTATTTCATGGTTTTTCCTCACGGCATGCCATTTAAACGATGGCTTATAGATTGATGAAGCTCTTGGGCGGATGGTGCAGGCTGATCTTGGCATCGTCATAGAGCAGGTTGATCAGCTCGACAATCATGATTGCCGTCAGCCCCCAGATTTTGTATTCACCGAACCGGTAGCTGGGCACATACCAACTGCGGCCCTGGTAATCAATGCGATGGGTATGTTCGCGTGGGTCCTGTCGGAAAAAGTCCAAAGGCACGCTGAAAACGGCGGCAATCTCGGCGTCGTTGGCCAGGTATTCGACGTAATCGGGGACCACGCCCACATAGGGCGTTACGCGGATGCCGTGCAGGGAAATCAGCGGGCTCAACGGGCCGATGACTTCAACCAGCCCCGGCGGCAGGCCGATTTCTTCTTCGGCTTCGCGCAAGGCGGTAAAGATCAGGTCCGGGTCTTCGGGGTCGCGGCGCCCGCCGGGAAAGGCCACTTCGCCACCGTGGGTCGACAGGCCGCTGGCGCGCAGGGTCAGGATCAGCTCGGGTTCGTCACTGCGGGTAATCGGCACCAGCACCGCAGCCTCGGGGAAACGCCCGTCGGTTTCCAGAGTGTGGGGGGTGTGATTGCTTACCCGGCGAAGTAGCTCGTCCAGCATGAGTCATCTCGGTCTGTTGGCTACCTTGCATCATGCACCAAAGCGTGCGAGCGCCCAACCCCAAAACCGCAGCGCTGTCGCGAAACGACAACTTGCAGGAACGCCCGGCACCGAGCCAAGATGTGCCCATTGTCCAGGAACCCCAGCATGAATTTCTGCAGCCAGTGCGGCAAACCGGTAACCCAACGCATTCCCGAAGGCGACGCACGCCTGCGCTATGTATGCGACCACTGCTCGACCATTCATTACCAGAACCCCAATATCGTCGCCGGTACCGTGCCGGTATGGGGCGACCAAGTGCTGCTGTGCCGCCGCGCCATCGAGCCACGCCTGGGTTACTGGACCCTGCCCGCAGGCTTTATGGAAAATGGCGAGACCGTCGAACAGGCCGCCATGCGTGAAACCCTGGAAGAAGCCTGCGCCCGGGTGCGCAACCTGAGCATCTATACCCTGATCAACGTGCCGCACATCAGCCAGGTGCATATCTTCTACCGCGCCGAACTGATCGACCTGGACTTCGCCGCTGGCCAGGAGAGCCTGGAAGTGAGGCTGTTCGACGAAGCCGATATCCCTTGGTCCGAGCTGGCTTTCCGCACGGTCGGGCGTACCTTAGAATGCTTCTTCGCTGACCGTCGTCAACAGGCGTACCCGGTACGTAGCGAATCTGTGCCACCGCTGTCCAAGCCCGCCCAATAACAAGCCGGCCGATCGTCGCCAAAGGGATACCGTTTCAATGCGTTGGTTGCTTGCTCTGATCTGCCTGTCGTTCGCCACGCTGTCCCCGGCCTCCACGGTGCAAACCCTTGGCGGTAAAACGGTCGAGAAAGTCCTGGTACTCAAGTCCGCCCACCAACTGCAGCTGATCAACGACGGCAAGCCGTTCAAGACCTATCGCATTTCCCTGGGCAAGAACCCCAAGGGCCACAAGCTGATCGAAGGCGACCGCCGCACACCCGAAGGCCTCTACTGGATCGACTGGCGCAAGACCAGCGACCGCTTCAACCTGGCCATGCACATTTCCTACCCGAACATCAGCGACGCCGCCCGCGCCCGCCGCGAAGGCGTGAAGCCGGGCAGCATGATCATGATCCACGGCACCCCCGACACCGAAGACTACCCGGAACAGTGGTTCCACACCCTGGACTGGACCGACGGCTGCATCGGCATGCGCAATGTGGATATGCGCGAAGTGTGGAATCTGGTCAAAGACGGCACCCTCATCGAGATTCGGCCGTAATCGCGTGCCGTTCGTAAAATAATTCGAAAATAATTCCTGCCCCAGGCAGCGCCTGCCGGTGAATACCAGTTCACCGCGCGGGACCCTGCACTTGTGCGCGCCACAAAGACCTCTCTAATACCACTTGATACCAAGCTCCATTAAAGCGCCCTGAAACCGGGATTCGCACCGTTTTGGTAGCATTGACATGGTATTTAAGTGGTATTAGTTTTCGGCCATTACCGGGCGACAACACTCCAATAACGCATCGGAAACCTGACAGATGAACCCCATCCTGGCCCTGCGCCCCGACGATAAGCAATCCACGCCGCTGTACCTGCAACTGGCCCGCAGCCTTGAAGCAGCGATCCATGCCGGCCAGTGGAAATCCGAACAGGCCCTGCCTTCGGAACGCGCCCTCAGCGAGCAACTGAGCATCTCGCGGGTCACCGCCCGTAAAGCGCTGGAAGTGTTGTTGGCTCAAGGCCTGATCCGTCGCAGCCAAGGCTCCGGCACCTTCATCACGCCGCGCCTGGAACAACCCTTGTCACGCCTGTCGGGGTTCAGCGAAATGCTGCGGCTCAAGGGGTTTGTGCCCACGTCTCAGTGGTTGGAGCGCGACATCACCCCGCCGACCCATGAAGAACTGATCCGCCTGGGCCTGTCGCCCACCGACAAAGTGGCGCGCCTCAAGCGACTGCGCAAAGCCGATGACACGGTGATGGCGATTGAAATGACCGCCATGCCGGCCTCGGTGTTGCCCCATCCCCAGGCCATCGGCAATTCGTTGTACGAATACCTGGAAAGCATCGGCAAGCCCATCGTACGCGCCTTGCAGCATATCCAGGCGATCAATGCCTCGGATGAGTTCGCCGCGCTGGTCGGCATCGCCCCCGGCACCGCCATGCTGCTGATGACCCGCGTGGGCTATACCGCCGATAACACGCCGATTGAAATCACCGACACCTACTGCCGCAACGATTACTACGACTTTGTCGCAGAACTGCGCCGCCATGATTATTCCGCCGAATTGCGAACTTAGAGAACTGCCCATGACTGAAGACAATATCCTCACGCCCAGCGGCTGGATGCGTGGTCGCCTGGTGCACGAGCACGGCAAGGTTGTCGCCATTGACGGCACGCCGTGCGACCCGGCCGACAACGACCTGCCCTACCTGCTGCCGGGCTTTATCGACCTGCATGTGCATGGCGGTGGCGGCGCCGACATCATGGAAGGTGCGGGCGCCTTCGAGACCATTACCCGTACCCACGTGCGTTTTGGCACCACCTCGCTGCTGGCCACCACCATGACGGCGCCGGTGGAAGAAATCTCCCGGGTGCTTGGTGAGCTCGGCACGTTCTGCGAACAGCGCCCAGCCGGCAGCGCCCGCGTACTCGGCGTGCACCTGGAAGGCCCCTACATCAATCCGGGCAAACTCGGCGCCCAACCCAACTTCGCCCACACCGCGTTGATGGCCGAAGTGGAAGCCTACCTGCGCCTGGCGCCGATCCGGGTGATCACCATCGCCCCGGAAATCGCCGGCCACGACGGCCTGATCCGCGCCCTCAGCGAACGCGGCGTGCGCATGCAGATCGGCCATACCCTGGGCAGCTATGAAGAAGGCGTTGCCGCCCTGGCCGCTGGCGCCACCAGTTTCACCCACTTGTACAACGCCATGAGCCCGCTGCATCACCGCGAACCCGGCATCGTCGGCGCCGCGCTGGCCCACGCCCAGTACGCCGAGCTGATCCCGGACTTGCTGCATGTGCACCCTGGCGCCATGCGCGTGGCGTTGCGCTCGATTCCCTGCCTGTATTGCGTCACCGACTCCACCGCCGCCGCCGGCATGCCCGACGGCGAGTACAAGCTGGGCAGCCACACCGTGACCAAATGCCTGGGCGGCGTGCGCCTGGCCGATGGCACCCTGGCCGGCAGCACCCTGACCATGGACCAGGCGCTGCGCAACCTGGTGAAAATCGGCCTGCCCATCAGTGAAGCCTCACAACGCCTGTCGCAATTTCCTGCGGACTACCTGGGCTTGCAAGAGCGCGGCCGCCTGCAACCGGGCAGCTTTGCCGACTGCGTGCGCCTGGACCGCTCCCTGACACTCACCGACGTAATGGTCGAAGGAGACACCATTGACTTCAAAAATGCTTGAAGAGGCCCTGGCCTCCTGCGACGCCGTCGCGGCCCAACTGCAGCGCCTGGACCCGATGCTGGAAGAAGTCGCCGGCCGCCTGCGCCGCCAGCCGCCGCAAGTGGCGATGACCATCGCCCGCGGCAGCTCCGACCATGCCGCCAGCTACTTCGCCTACCTGGCCATGCAACACGTGGGCATTCCGGTGGCGTCGCTGCCAATGTCGGTGGTGACCCTGTTGCAGGCGCCGATGAAAGTCAGCGGCCAAGTGGCGTTTGGTTTCTCTCAATCGGGGCAGAGCCCGGACCTGGTCAACAGCCTGCGCCTGCTACGCAAGCGGGGTGCCTTGAGCATCTCGATGGTCAACGCCGAAGACTCACCGCTGGAAGCCGCCTGCGAGTTCCACGTGCCGCTGTGCGCCGGGCCGGAACTCAGCGTGGCCGCCACCAAGAGCTTTATCGCCACCCTCAGCGCCAGTGCACAGTTGATCGGCCACTGGAATCAAGAAGCCGACTTGCTGCAAGCCTGTCAGGCCTTACCCGAGGGCCTGCGTGACGCCGCCAGACAGGATTGGCGCCTGGCCGTCGACGCCCTCAAAGGCAGCCAGCGCTTGATGGTGATCGGCCGTGGCGCCGGGTTTGCCATCGCCCAGGAAGCCGCGCTCAAGCTCAAGGAAACCTCGGCGATCCAGGCCGAAGCCTTCAGCAGCGCCGAAGTGCGCCACGGGCCGATGGCCTTGATCGACGAGAACTACCCTCTGCTGGTGTTCGCCCCACGCGGCGCCGAGCAGGCCGGCCTGCTGAGCCTGGCCGCCGACATGCGCCAACGCGGCGCCCGCGTGCTGCTGGCCGCGCCGGACGATATCGCCGAACGCGACCTGACGCTGAGCCGCGCCGAACACCCGAGCCTGGACCCGATCCTGGCGATCCAGAGCTTCTACGTGATGGCCGCCGGCCTGGCGCAGGCACGGGGCATGGACCCGGACCAGCCGCGCCACCTGAGCAAAGTCACCCGCACGCACTAAAGCGGCGTTTTCCTGATGAGTACCGTGCCCATGCCCAACAACAATAATCCATTGACCCTTAGCGCCCCCTTGAGTGGGCCGGTGCTGGCCCTGAACCGCGTCCCCGACGAAGTGTTCGCCAGCGGCGCCATGGGCGACGGTATCGCTATCGACCCGCTGAACGACTGCCTGCAGGCGCCCTGTGACGGCGTGATCATCCACGTCGCCCGCACCGGGCACGCCCTGACCATCCGCGCTGATAACGGTGCCGAAGTACTGATGCATGTGGGCATCGACACCGTGGAACTCAATGGCGAAGGCTTTGCCTTGCTGGTGAAGGAAGGCGCACGGGTGAGCGAGGGTCAGCCGTTGGTGCAGTTTGATCTGGACCGCATTGCGCGCCAGTGCAAGAGCCTGGTGAGCTTGATCATCCTGACCAACAGTGAGCGCTTTGAGCTGCAACCGATTGCAGGCAAGACGGTGAAGGTCGGTGACGCGCTGATGCGGATTGCCGTGCGCACATCCGCACCGGTTAACACCGCTGTGGATAACTCGGACGCGCAAGTGAGCGCTACAGTGCGCATCACACACCGTGGCGGATTGCATGCACGCCCTGCTGCACTGATCCGCAAGACTGCTCAGGGTTTCAGCAGCCAGTCACAGCTGCACTTCGGTGATAAGACGGCGGCTTGCGACAGCTTGATCGGCCTGATGGGGCTGGGTATTGGTGAAGGTGACGAGGTACGGGTGAGCTGTCGCGGCAAGGATGGCGAGGCGGCGTTACAGGCATTGGTCGCCGCGCTGTCCGTGGCGATCCACGAGGAACACCACACGCCGGTCGCCGCCACACCACGCCGGGCGAATACCGAAGCCAATGTGCTGCAAGGCGTCTGCGCCGCGCCGGGCTTGGTATGTGGGCCGCTGTTCCGCCTGGCGGGCATCGAGTTGCCGGAAGATACCGACACCCATAACGTCGACGAACAACTGCAAAGACTGGATGTGGCTCTTGAGCAAGTGCGTGGCGAAATCCGCAACACTCTGGAACTGGCCCGCCAACGCAAGAACGTCGAAGAAGAGGAGATCTTCGCCGCGCACCTCGCCCTGCTGGAAGACCCGACGTTACTCGACGCCGCCAGCGCAACCATCGAACAGGGCAGCGCCGCCACCCACGCCTGGCGGGATGCGATCCAGGCCCAGTGCGCCGTGCTGCTGGCATTGGGCAAGCCACTGTTTGCCGAGCGCGCCAACGACCTGCGCGACCTGCAACAACGGGTGCTAAGGGCGTTGCTGGGTGAAGCCTGGCATTTCGAATTGCCGGCGGGGGCGATTGTCAGTGCCCATGAGCTGACACCTTCGGACCTCCTGCAATTGAGCGCGCAACAGGCTGCGGGCATCTGCATGGCCGAAGGCGGTGCGACCTCCCATGTGGCGATTCTGGCCCGGGGCAAAGGCCTGCCATGTCTCGTCGCCCTGGGCAATGAAGTGCTCGACGTACCCCAAGGCCAACGGGTGGTGCTCGATGCCGCCAACGGCCGCCTGGAACTGGCCCCCAGCGAAGCGCGCCACGCCGAAGTTCACCAGATTCGCGAAACACAGAAGTTGCGACGCCAGCAGCAACAGGTCCAAGCCCGGCAATCGGCGAACACCACTGACGGCGTGACGGTTGAAGTCGCGGCGAATGTCGCCTCCAGCGCCGAAGCCCAAGTGGCGTTTGACAACGGCGCCGACGGCGTCGGCCTGCTGCGCACCGAATTCCTCTTCGTCGACCGTCGCACCGCGCCGGATGAGCAAGAACAGCGCCAGGCTTATCAGGCTGTGCTGGATGCCATGGGCGACAAGTCGGTGATCATCCGCACCATCGATGTGGGCGGCGACAAGCAGCTCGACTACCTGCCGCTGCCCGTCGAGGCCAACCCGGTACTGGGCCTGCGCGGTATTCGCATGGCTCAGGTACGCCCGGAACTGCTCGACCAGCAACTGCGCGCCCTGCTGCAAGTTACCCCGCTGGCGCGTTGCCGCATCCTGCTGCCGATGGTCAGCGAGGTGGATGAACTGCTGCAGATCCGCCAGCGCCTGGATGAACTGTGCGCGGAGTTGGAGCTGACGCAACGCCCCGAACTGGGCGTGATGATTGAAGTGCCCGCCGCCGCGCTGATGGCTGAACAGTTGGCTGAACACGCGGACTTTTTGTCCATCGGCACCAATGACCTGTCCCAGTACACCCTGGCCATGGACCGCGACCACGCAGGCTTGGCCGCCCGTGTTGACGCGCTGCACCCGGCGCTGCTGCGGCTGATCGCCCAGACCTGCGCCGGTGCGGCGAAACACGGCCGTTGGGTCGGCGTGTGCGGTGCCCTGGCGTCGGACCCGCTGGCCACGCCAGTACTGGTTGGCCTGGGAGTCACCGAGCTGTCGGTAAGCCCGCCGCAGATCGGCGAAATCAAGGACCGCGTCCGCCACCTGGACGCGGCGCAATGCCGGCAACGGAGCCTTGAGCTGCTCGACCTGAGCAGCGCCAAGGCCGTTCGCCAAGCCTGTCAACACCACTGGCCGCTGAGCTGAAAACAACAAGAATAGGGAGACACGCCATGTACCAACACTTTATCGAAGGCCTGCAACGCCTGGGCCGCGCACTGATGCTGCCGATTGCGATCCTGCCAATCGCCGGCTTGCTGCTGCGCCTGGGCGACACCGACTTGCTCAACATCGCGGTGATGCACGATGCCGGGCAGGCGATCTTCGCCAACCTGGCGCTGATCTTCGCCATCGGCATCGCCGTGGGTTTTGCTCGCGACAACAACGGCACCGCCGGCCTGGCCGGGGCGATTGGCTACCTGGTGATGATCTCCACACTCAAGGTGATGGACACGTCCATCAACATGGGCATGCTCGCCGGTATCGCCAGCGGCCTGATGGCGGGCGCGCTGTATAACCGCTTCAAAGACATCAAGCTGCCGGAGTACCTGGCGTTCTTTGGCGGACGACGCTTTGTACCGATTGTCACCGGCTTTTCGGCGGTGGGCCTGGGCGTAATCTTTGGCCTGATCTGGCCGCCGATCCAGCACGGCATCAACAGCTTCGGCGTATTGCTGATGGAAAGCGGCAGTCTGGGTGCGTTCGTATTCGGCGTATTCAACCGCCTGCTGATCGTCACTGGCTTGCACCACATCCTCAACAATATGGCGTGGTTCGTGTTCGGCACGTTTACCGACCCGACAACCGGCGCGGTGGTGACCGGCGACCTGACCCGCTACTTCGCCGGCGACCCGAAAGGCGGCCAGTTCATGACCGGTATGTTCCCGGTGATGCTGTTCGGCCTGCCGGCGGCGTGCCTGGCGATGTACCGCAACGCGTTGCCGGAGCGGCGCAAGGTCATGGGCGGGATCTTCCTGTCGATGGCGCTGACCTCGTTCCTGACCGGGGTGACCGAGCCGATTGAATTCGCCTTCATGTTCCTCGCACCGTTCCTCTACTTGCTGCATGCGCTGCTGACCGGCCTGTCGATGGCCGTGACCAATATGCTGAATATCCACCTCGGCTTTACCTTCTCCGGTGGTTTTATCGACATGGTGCTGGGCTGGGGCAAGTCCACCAATGGCTGGCTGGTGGTACCGGTGGGCTTGGCTTACTCGGTGATCTACTACGCGGTATTCAGCTACTGCATCCGCCGCTTCAACCTGAAGACACCGGGCCGGGAAGATATCCAGGTGGTGCAGGCCGAAGCGATGAGTGACAACCAGCGTGCGACGGCTTATATCCAGGCGTTGGGTGGTGCGCAGAACCTGCTCAGTGTCGGCGCTTGCACTACGCGCCTGCGCTTGGACATGGTGGATCGCAACAAGGCGGTGGATGCTGAACTGAAAGCGCTGGGTGCCATGGCTGTAGTGCGCCCGGGTAACGGCGGCAGTTTGCAGGTGGTGGTTGGGCCGATGGCCGATAGCATTGCTGATGAGATTCGCTTGGCGATGCCGGGGTTTGTTGCCGCAACGCCTGTAGCGGTTGCGCCTGTGGATAAGCCGGTGGCGGTGAATGTACACGAGGCCGAAAAGTGGCTGAATGCCCTGGGTGGCCGAGAGAATGTGCGCCAACTGGAAGCGGTAGCGATGACCCGGTTGCGGGTGGAGTTGGGGGATGATTCGGTGCTGTCTGAAGCGGACCTCACTGCGCTGGGTTGCAAGGGTGTGAGCCAGCTGGATAGCGGGGTTTGGCACTTGTTGATTGGTGACAAGGCTTTAGGTTTGGGTGAGGCTTTGGAGCGGTTGGTTACCCGCCCTATCAACGCCTGACCGATCGTTCCCACGCTCTGCGTGGGAATGCCGCCCCGGACGCTCTGCGTCCCGCCCTGCGCAAGGGTGACGCTGAGCGTCACAGGATGCATTCCCACGCGGAGCGTGGGAACGATCAGTTAGCCGTGGCTGTTGACACTTCGTGAAGATCCCGCACCCGATCCACCATCAACTGGATCCCTTCCACCATCCGATGAATCCCCAGCACTGCATCACGCAGGGGGCCGTCGACATCAAAAGCCAGTTGACCCGCCAGTGCCTGCACGGATGCCAGGTCTTGACCGATCGTTCCCACGCTCTGCGTGGGAATGCCGCCCCGGACGCTCTGCGTCCCGCCCTGCGCAAGGGTGACGCTGAGCGTCACAGGATGCATTCCCACGCGGAGCGTGGGAACGATCAGTTAGCCGTGGCTGCTGACACTTCGTGAAGATCCAGCACCCGATCCACCATCAACTGGATCCCTTCCACCATCCGATGAATCCCCAGCACTGCATCACGCAGGGGGCCGTCGACATCAAAAGCCAGTTGACCCGCCAGTGCCTGCACGGATGCCAGGTCTTGGGAGGCGTTGGCGAGCAGGGTTTCGCTGTTCAGGTTGGTTAGGATGGTGAAGATTTGGTCGGTGGGCTGGGAATCAGATGGGGGATTTGGGCTGTCTTTGATCATGGTAAACCTCTGGTGTGAAGTAAGAACTACCAGCATCACTTGCAGATGATGGGTGGCAGCTGTGTGCGGGCCTGCAAGACCGAGAATCACCAGCAAGTCTCGGTAGACCCGAAGGTCTCCCGCACACAGCCGCCATAAATGGCGACCATGAAAAAGCGCCGCAATTATAAAGGCGCTTGTGACTAACTGGTGAGGTTTCGGCGGGCTTGCAGTCCCGGTCGCTGAATTGGCAGCGACTGACGAAGGTTAGTGGTACCCGTTCCGAGGGACAACCTGAAAGGCTTGTCGGAAAGTTCTGAGGCGCCTGCACCGGCGCCATCGCAGGCAAGCCAGCTCCCACAGTGGGTTGATGCATGACAGGACAACACGATCAAACTGTAAGAGCCGGGCTTGCCCGCGATGAGGCCTTCACAGCCAACAAAAAACCCGCTGACCAAACTGGCCCAGCGGGTTTCTTGTTTATGCAGCCAGCCGATCAAAAATCCGCCAACCGCCACACCTCATACGCCGGTGTCTCATACGGGTGACTGAGTTTCAAAGCAGCCACGACAGCCGCAATCAACTCATCCGCCACCACCAGCTCAACCTTCCACTCTTCAACCACTTCAACCTGGCCGACCTGCCCGATAAACGGCTGGCTGCCGTCCAACGCGCGGAATTGGCCCTGGCCCAGCACTTGCCAGGCGCAGCTGTCGTAGTCGCCGATGCGCCCGCCGCCGGCTGCGAAGACGGCGGTTTTTACCGTCTCCACATGGCTGTCGGGTACGAAGAAGGCGAGCTTGTACACGGCCTTAGTTCACCCACACGCGAGCGTTGCGGAACATGCGCATCCAGGCGCCGTCTTCGTTCCACTCTTCCGGGCGCCACGAGTTTTGCACGGCGCGGAACACGCGCTCCGGGTGCGGCATCATGATGGTCACGCGGCCGTCGCGGCTGGTAAGGCCGGTGATCCCGCGCGGCGAGCCGTTCGGGTTGGCCGGGTAGCTCTCGGTGACCTTGCCGTGGTTGTCGACGAAACGCAGGGCCACGGTGCCGGACAGGTCGGCTTCAAGCAGCGCTTCTTCGCTGCTGAATTCGGCGTGGCCTTCACCGTGGGCGATGGCGATTGGCATACGCGAACCGGCCATGCCCTGCAGGAAGATCGAGTTGGACTCCTGCACCTGCACCATGGCGACACGGGCTTCGAACTGCTCGGAACGGTTACGCACAAAGTGCGGCCAGAACTCGCTGCCCGGGATCAGTTCGCTGAGGTTGGACATCATCTGGCAACCGTTGCACACACCCAGGGTGAAGCTGTCGTTGCGTTCGAAGAAGCCCTGGAACGCATCGCGGGCACGGCTGTTGAACAGGGCCGACTTGGCCCAGCCTTCACCGGCACCCAGCACGTCGCCGTAGGAGAAACCACCGCAGGCCACCAGGCCTTTGAACTCATTGAGGTCAACGCGACCAGCGAGGATATCGCTCATGTGCACGTCGATCGCATTGAAGCCGGCGCGGTCGAACGCCGCCGCCATTTCCACCTGACCGTTGACGCCTTGCTCACGCAGTACGGCAACCTGTGGGCGAATGCCCTTCTTGATGTAAAACGCTGCGATGTCCTGGTTGACATCGAAGCTGAGCATGGTGCTCAGGCCCGGGTTGTCTTCTTCCAGGATCACGTCGAATTCCTGCTCAGCGCAGTCGGCGTTGTCGCGCAGACGCTGGATCTGATAGCTGGTCTCGGCCCACTGGCGTTGCAGCAAACGACGCTGACCGGTAAAGACCGTGTCGCCGTTGAAGGAGATATTGACTTCGCCGTTGTTGATCGGCTGGCCAATCACCGCCACGCACTCGGCCAGGCCAGCGGCGCTGAACTGCGCGAGCACGTCTGGGGTAGCGTCCTGGCGCACCTGGATCACCGCACCCAACTCTTCGTTGAACAGGATGCCGTTGATTTCGGCAGCATCCTCGGCAACGCTGTCGAGCACGATGTTCAAGCCGCAGTGACCGGCGAAGGCCATTTCGACAACGCTGGTCAGCAAACCACCGTCGGAACGGTCGTGGTAAGCCAACAGGTGGCCGTCGGCGTTCAGGCCCTGGATCACGGCGAAGAAGGCCTTGAGGTCTTCGGCGTCGTCGACGTCCGGGGCCTGCTTGCCGAGCTTGCCGTGGGTTTGCGCCAGGATCGAGGCGCCCATGCGGTTCTGGCCACGGCCCAGGTCGATCAGGATCAGGTCGGTGGTGCCCTTGTCCATGCGCAGTTGCGGGGTCAGGGTCTGGCGGATGTCGGTGACCGGCGCGAAACCGGTAACGATCAACGACAGCGGCGACGTGACGCTCTTGTCGGTGCCGTCTTCGTTCCAACGGGTGGCCATGGACATGGAGTCCTTGCCCACCGGAATGGTGATACCCAGTTCCGGGCACAGCTCCATGCCGACGGCTTTAACCGTGTCGTACAGGCGTGCATCTTCACCCGGGTGACCGGCAGCGGACATCCAGTTGGCCGACAGCTTGATGTCGGACAGCTTGCCGATACGCGAGGCGGCGATGTTGGTGAGGGTTTCACCAATGGCCATGCGGCCCGACGCCGGTGCGTCCAGCAGGGCCAGCGGCGTGCGCTCGCCCATGGCCATGGCTTCACCGGTGTACACGTCGAAGCTGGTGGCGGTGACGGCAACGTCGGCCACCGGCACCTGCCATGGGCCGACCATTTGGTCACGGGCAACCAGGCCGGTGATGGTGCGGTCGCCGATGGTGATCAGGAAGCTTTTGCTCGCCACGGCCGGATGGTGCAGCACGCGTTCGATGCTGTTGGCCAGGTCCAGCGTGCTTGGGTCGAAATCATCGCCCAGTTCAGCTTCACGGTTGGCCGAACGGTGCATGCGCGGGGCCTTGCCCAGCAGCACTTCCAACGGCATGTCCACGGGGCTGTTGCCGAAGTGGCTGTCGGTGACGGTCAGTTGCGGCTCGGCAGTGGCTTCGCCGACCACGGCAAACGGGCAACGCTCGCGTTCGCAGATGGCCTGGAAGCGTGCGAAGTCTTCAGGACCGACGGCCAGTACGTAGCGTTCCTGGGATTCGTTACTCCAGATTTCGTGCGGGGCCATGCCCGGCTCGTCGTTTGGAATGTTGCGCAGCTCGAAACGGCCACCACGGTCGCCATCGTTGACCAGTTCCGGGAAGGCGTTGGACAAACCGCCAGCGCCGACGTCGTGGATGAAGCTGATCGGGTTCTTGTCACCCAACTGCCAGCAACGGTCGATGACTTCCTGGCAACGGCGTTCCATCTCAGGGTTTTCGCGCTGTACGGAAGCAAAGTCCAGATCTGCCGAGCTGGTGCCGGTGGCCATGGAAGAGGCCGCACCGCCGCCCAGGCCGATCAGCATCGCCGGGCCGCCGAGCACGATCAGCTTGGAGCCGACCAGAATCTCGCCTTTCTTGACGTGTTCTTCACGGATGTTGCCCATGCCGCCGGCCAACATGATCGGCTTGTGGTAGCCGCGCACTTCATCGCCACGCGGGGTGGTGATGGACTGCTCGAAGGTCCGGAAGTAGCCGGTGAGCGCTGGGCGCCCGAATTCGTTGTTGAACGCGGCGCCGCCCAGCGGGCCTTCGATCATGATGTCCAGCGCCGTGACGATGCGCTCAGGCTTGCCATACGGCACTTCCCACGGCTGTTCAAAGCCCGGGATCTGCAGGTTGGACACGGTGAAACCGGTGAGGCCCGCCTTGGGCTTGGCACCACGACCGGTGGCGCCTTCGTCACGGATTTCGCCGCCCGAACCGGTGGCTGCGCCCGGGAACGGGGCAATCGCGGTCGGGTGGTTGTGGGTTTCAACCTTCATCAGGATGTGCACCGGCTCCTGCACCGCGCCGTATTGGCGGGTTTCCGGGTCCGGGAAGAAGCGACCGGCGACGGAGCCGACGATGACCGAGGCGTTGTCCTTATAAGCCGACAGAACGCCTTCGCTGTGCATCACGTAGGTGTTCTTGATCATGCCGAACAGGCTTTTTTCCTGGCTTTGGCCGTCGATGTCCCAACTGGCGTTGAAGATCTTGTGACGGCAGTGCTCGGAGTTGGCCTGGGCGAACATCATCAGTTCGATGTCGTGGGGGTTGCGCTTCAAGCCGGTGAAGGCGTTGACCAGATAGTCGATCTCGTCTTCGGCCAGGGCCAGGCCCAGTTCGGTGTTGGCCTTCTCGAGGGCGGCGCGGCCACCGCCGAGCACGTCAATCGCGGTGAGCGGCTTGGGTTCGGCATGGCTGAACAGGCCGGCAGCCTGTTCCAGCTGGCTGACGATGATCTGGGTCATGCGGTCGTGCAGGCTGCTGGCGATCAGCTCGGCCTCGGCGTCGCTGAACTGCCCGGCGACGTAGAAGGCGATCCCACGCTCCAGGCGCTGGATTTTGTCCAGGCCGCAGTTGCGGGCGATGTCGCTGGCCTTGCTCGACCAGGGCGAGATGGTGCCGAACCGTGGCAGAACCAGGAACAAGCGGCCAGTCGGCTCTTGAACGGGAACGCTTGGGCCGTACTTCAGAAGGCGTGCCAGCACTTGCTGTTCGTCGGCGGTCAAGACGCCGGTTACGTCGGCGAAGTGAGCAAATTCAGCGTACAGGCCTGTAACAGCTGGAACCTTCTGGCTCAGTTGCTCAAGGAGTTTGCTGTGGCGAAAGGCAGAAAGGGCAGGAGCGCCGCGCAGGATCAACATCTTCGGGACAGCCTCGGGAAGGGGTGTGCTTTGAGGCCGTGCATTCTAGCGTAAACCTTCGCCAACGGCACCCGAAACGCTACCGGTGGCCGCCGCCGAACGTCAGTTGGCACGCTTTGCCTGCGATCACGGCGTGATGCAGGGCATTGGGCGCAGTTATTTTAACCGTCACAATCGCTCGCCAAGCCCCGTTTCTGCGGGCTGCAGCACAGTTTTACGCTGGCTAGCAGACAAGTGCGCCGCTGTCGAGATATGGCGCCGTGAGCCGTTTGCGTATACTGCGCAGATGTTCTTCCCAACTGTTTCGCGCCTGCGATGCGTCAAATGGCTCATCGCCACCTTGCTCTTCCTGATGCTCAGTGCCTGTGTTGATAAACCCAGCACACTGGAGCGAATCAAGGAGGATGGCGTATTGCGGGTGGTCACTCGCAACAGTCCCGCTACGTATTTCCAGGATCGCAACGGTGAGACCGGCTTCGAATACGAACTGGTCAAGCGCTTTGCCGACGACCTGGGGGTGAAGTTGGAAATCGAGACGGCCGACAACCTCGACGACCTGTTCAGCCGGCTGGGCAAACCCAATGGCCCGGTACTCGCCGCCGCCGGCCTGGTGAGCAGCGACCAGCGCCAGCAGCAGGTGCGCTTCTCCCACCCGTACCTTGAAGTCACCCCACAGATTATCTACCGCAACGGCCAATCGCGTCCCACCAATGCCGCCGACTTGGTGGGCAAGAAGATCATGGTGCTCAAGGGCAGCACCCACGTTGAACAACTGGCGGCGCTGAAAAAACAGAACCCGGCGATTGAATACGAAGAATCCGATGCCGTTGAGGTGGTGGATTTGCTGCGCATGGTCGACGAAGGGCAAATCGACCTGACCCTGGTGGACTCCAACGAAGTGGCCATGAACCAGGTGTACTTCCCCAACGTGCGCGTGGCCTTCGACCTCGGCAATGCCAGCAATCAAAGCTGGGCCGTGGCAGCAGGCGACGACAACAGCCTGCTCAACGAGATCAACAGTTACCTGGACAAGGTCGAGAAGAATGGCACCTTGCAACGCCTGAAGGACCGCTACTACGGGCACGTCGATGTACTCGGCTATGTCGGCGCCTATACCTTTGCCCAGCACCTGCAACAACGCCTGCCCAAGTATGAGAAACACTTTCGTGCGTATGCCAAGGCCGAGAAAGTCGATTGGCGGCTGCTGGCAGCCATTGGTTATCAGGAATCGCTGTGGCAACCCACGGTCACCTCCAAGACCGGCGTGCGCGGCCTGATGATGCTGACCCAGAACACCGCGCAAGCCATGGGCGTGTCCAACCGCCTGGACCCCAAGCAGAGCATCATGGGCGGCGCCAAGTACCTGGCCAGAATCAAGGATGAGCTGGACGACAAGATCGCCGAGCCCGACCGCACCTGGTTCGCCCTCGCCGCCTATAACGTGGGCACCGGCCACCTGGACGACGCACGCATCCTGGCGAAAAAAGAAGGCCTGAACCCGAACAAGTGGCTGGACGTGAAGAAGATGCTGCCACGCCTGTCGCAGAAGCAGTGGTACAGCAAGACCCGCTACGGCTACGCCCGCGGCGGCGAGCCGGTACATTTTGTGGCGAACATCCGGCGTTACTACGACATCCTCACCTGGGTGACCCAGCCGCAGCTGGAAGGTAACCAGGTGGTGGAAGGCAACCTGCATGTGCCGGGCGTGGACAAGACCAAGCCACCGCAAGACACCCCACAGTTATAAAAGCACCACATACCTCATGTGGGAGCGGGCTTGCTCGCGAAGGCGGTGGATCAGTCAATACATGTGCTGACTGACACACCGCCTTCGCGAGCAAGCCCGCTCCCACATTTGGATCTTCACTTGGCTTAGAGGCCGGTGAGCAGGTGGAGCACGCCGCCCGGCAGTACCATCACGGCGGGTATACCCGCGGCCTTCAACGCCGACTCATCCAAACGCCCCGCCTCGCGCAATTGCACGCGCACCCGCGTGAGTGCCACGCGCTGCTGTGACGTCACGTTACCCTCCCCGCCCAATGCACTCACCACATCGGCCGACAACAGGCTCGGCGTCGTCGGCGTGACCGTCTCGGCCACCAAATCAGGCGTCAGGGCTTTCCAGAACGCCCGCTGCAATTTCTCGAACATGCTCAGTGCTCCATGACAGGTGAGGTTTCAACGGTGGCCGCGTGGTACAGGCGCAGGGCCTCGCGCACTTGGTCGGCTTCTTCCAGGCCCAGCACTTGGCGGGCAATGATCTGGCAGTCGTGCAGGTCCAACTCGCGCACGGTGGCCTTGATGGTGGGGATCAGCGGCACGCTGACCGACAGCTCATCCACGCCCAGGCCGATCAACACCGGCACCGCCAGGGTTTCGGACGCCAGCGCACCACATACGCCCACCCACTTGCCGTGGGCATGGGCCGCCTTGACGGTCATGTCGATCAGCCGCAGCACCGCCGGATGAAAACTGTCGGCCTGGCTGGCCAGGCGCGGGTGATCGCGGTCCATGGCCAGGGTGTATTGGGTGAGGTCGTTGGTGCCGATGGAGAAGAAATCCACATGGGGCGCAAACACATCCGCCATCAACGCCGCACTCGGCACTTCGATCATGATGCCCAGCTTGGGGAGTTCACTCAGGCCAAGCGTCTGCGCTTCCTCATCAAGCATTTTGCGCGCCAGATGCAGCTCCGACAGCAGGCTGACCATTGGCAACATGATATGCAGCCGCGCCAAGCCTGCACTGGCAAGAATCGCACGCAACTGTTCACGCAGCAGTTCGGGGCGTTCCAGGCACAGGCGGATACCGCGCAGGCCAAGGAATGGGTTGGTCTCGTTTTCCATCGGCACATAGGCCAAGGGTTTATCGCCGCCCACATCCAAGGTACGTACCACCAGATTACGCTCGGTGCCGAGGGCGCGGGCGATGGCGCTGTAGGTGTCGGCCTGCTCCTCTGCGCTCGGTGCACGGTTGCGTTCCAGGTAGAGGAACTCCGAACGCAGCAGACCCACGCCTTCACCGCCCAGGGTCAGTGACTGTTCCACTTCCTGCAATGAGGCGACGTTGGCTGTGACCTCGATGTGGTGACCGTCGCGGGTGACCGCCGCCTGTGAGGCCTGTGCCACTTCACGCTGCAGCCGTAGCTTTTGCTGTTGACGAACCGCCTGCAGTTGCTCGATTTCAGCCAGGTTCGGCTCCAGCTGCAGCTCGCCTTTGTCGGCGTTGAGCAGTACCCGCTTGCCGTTGGCCAAGGCCAATACTTGACTGGGTACACCGCAAAGGGATGGCAGGCCGAGGGCCCGGGCGAGGATGGCCACGTGGCTGGTAGCACCACCGGCGACCGTGACGAAGCCCAGCACTTTGCTGGTATCCAGGCCGGCTGTTTGTGAGGGGGTCAGTTGTTCGGCGACCAGAATGGCGCACTCCGGCAGCTCCATGGAGCGCTCCGACACCCCCAGGATCAACTTGAGCACCCGCTGGCCGACATCGGCCAAATCCGCCGCACGCTCAGCCAGCAGCGTTTTACCCAAGCCTTCGAAGAGCCTGGCGGTCGCCACCGTGGCCGTATTCCAGGCAAAGGCCGCGCTCTTGCCTTCGGCCAGCAGGCTATGGGCTTGTTCAAGCAAGGTCGGGTCTTCGAGCAGTTCCTGGTGGGCGCGGAAGATCTCGGCCTGGGCGCTGCCGGCCGCCTTGGCCTGCAACGCTTGCAGCGCCTCGTTTGCCGCCCGCAGGCCACGGGCCAATGCGGTACGTTCGAAGGTTTCTCCGGCACCGGCTTCGGGAATCTCAAGCGCCGGTTCAGCCACTTGGACAACCTGGCCGAACGCCGAGCCCGGCGACGCACAGACGCCTCGCAACACGGACGCCGAAGACGCAGGCGTAGCGGGCTCGTTGATCGCCTCGACCGTTACCGGCAGCGTCTCGCCACAGCCGTCGAGCAACAACGCCACCAGCGCCTGGATCGCCGCCTCGGCATCTTCCCCCGCCGCGCTCACTTGCACGCTGTCGCCCTGGGAGGTCTGCAGCGCCATGATCGCCACAAGCGACTTGGCATTGGCGCTCAGGGTTTGCTTGTGCAGGAAAATGCTGGAACTGAACCCCTTCGCCGCCTGGGCAAACACCGCCGCAGGGCGGGCGTGCAGGCCGCTGGCATTGGGCAGTGTCACTGGCTTGGAAAACAGCGCATTGCCCTCTTCCTCGTCCACCTCAGCGGGCATCGGCCCCGGTGAGACCTGCACCAGAGGCTGGCCGGACTCGACCAGCGCTTGACCGGCCACCAATGGCACAAACGGCTCGCCGCTCACAATGAGCATCAAGGTCAGCAGGCTGCGTGCATTGAGCGCCACATAATCGGCATCGAACTCGATCAGCGGCTGCCCGGCCTCCACCCGCTGGCCCTCCTCGACCAGCCGGGTGAAGCCCTGGCCCGCCAGGTTCACGGTGTCCAGGCCAATATGCAGCAATATCTGCACACCGTTATCGGCGGTGACGCTGACGGCGTGGCCGCTGTCCTGAATGTTGCTGACCACCCCGGCCAACGGCGCGCAGAGGGTCTGCGAAGTGGGGTCGATGCACAGGCCATCGCCAATCACGCGGCCGGAAAATACCGGGTCGGGGACCTGATCCAGCGCCAGCAAAACCCCGGACAAGGGTGCCAGCAGTTCCAGGGGTTGAGATGTGGTCATGACTTCACCTGTTTGTGTTGTTCTTTAAAAATCATTGAGTCGATGCAAGGTTGAGGATGACGAAGATCAAAGGTGGCAGCGGGCTTGCTCGCGAAAGCGGTGTATCAGGCGACACATTCATTGACTGACCTACTGCATTCGCGAGCAAGCCCGCTCCCACACAAGCGCGGATTACTTCCACCAATATTCGACCTGCACACCGACGTTCGACCCATGCCGCGCCGTGCCATAGGCGCCGGTATCGGACAAAGCCGAGCCCGCCGCCAGCTCATTGGCCGCACGCTTGGCCGCTTTATTCCAGGACGCATAGGTGTAATACAGCCGTACTTCCGGCCGCGCCCAGAACTCAGGGCCTTTGGGCGACCAGGTCGGGGCGAAGGTAAATTTGCTCAATTTGCGCGTACCGCCGGTGGCCTCGACCTGATCGTGCCCCAGCTCAGTAACCAGTTTGAATTGCTCGCTGAGCGCATACGCCGGGCGTACACCCAGGGACATCCAGTTCTGATCCTGACGCCCAGGGCGCACATCTTTCTGGTACACCGCCTCGACTTGCCCGCCGAAACGCGGAGTCACTTGCCAATCAAAGAACTCCACGGCGCGGTAACTTTTGCTACTTTTGTCCAACGTGGTATTGCCGGTGTAACCCAGACCGGTGCCGGGGCCTTCGCCGTACTGCAGGGCAAACTTGTTCTTGCCACCCAGGAAGGCCGCTTGTACATGCTGCGCCGTCAGCGCCCAGCCACTGTTGGTGTCACGGCCACCGGCCTTGGCGATGTAGCTCAAGCCAAGTTCCAGCTCGCCACCGGGGTTGGTCTTGAAACCGGCGACGTTGAAGTCGTGACGGGTGGCGTACTCCTTCTGGTACAGGTTGTCCTTGCGCGACAGGGCGTAGCTGTATTTCAAGCCGCCGATCAACACGTCCTCGATCCCACCACCGGTGGCGCTCTGGTTCCAGTAGTAGAAGTCGGAAATATGGATGTCGTTACGTTTGTAGTAACGCCGCCCGGCCCACAGCGAACCGCCATTGAGACTGGGCAGGTTGGACCATTGCGCATACATCTGCGGCATGCGCGCCGAGCCGTTGTTTTCACCCTGGAACTTCAGGGCGCGGTCGTACCGGTTGTAGAGGGACGCCATGGCATCGACGCTGAGCACCGAACCGTCATCGAGGGTCAGCAGGTCCTGGCGCAATTCCAGTTCAGCGTACTGCTCGCATTCGTTACCCAGGCGGTATTTGGTTTGCGCACCCGGCAGTTGGAAACATTGCTGCTTGCCGCTGCCCGTTGACGTGCCCACGCCGCTGCGCAAATACCCGGCAAACTCCAGGGCTTGCGCGCCAAAAGGCACCGTGAGGCAGGAGGCAATAAGGCCCAGCTTTATTGTTGTTTTCATGAAACGCTCCTTTTATTTTTATTGTTTTTTCTTACTGTCTTGCATGACGCGATCCCTGTAGGAGCGAGCTTGCTCGCGAAAAACTTCCTGCCTCCACGCAACACCTGGAGGGGCGCGTTTTCGTTGACGATCTTCGCGAGCAAGCTCGCTCCTGCAGGGGGTGTTTCAATCAGTCAGGTGCAGCACGAAGGATTCATAAGGACGTAACAGCACAGTGCTCGTGCGCAGGGGGCAGTCGGGGTAGTTGCTGATCAACAGGCGTTGCTCGCTCTCGGCGTTGATCACGCTTTCTGGCAGCTGGATCTCGCATGGCGATCCATAGAAGTTGTTGAGTACCAACAGGCGCTCGCCGTGGCCTTCACGCAGGTACGCCCAGACCTGGAGATGGTCTTGCAGCATCGGGCGGTAAACGCCTTGCTGTATCAGCGGTTCGCGACGGCGCAGATCGATCAGCCTGCGGTAGTGATGCAGCACCGAATCCGTGTCATCCATCTGGCTTGCGACGTTGATCTGCGCAGCATTCGCGGGAATGCCGATCCAGGGTTCACCGCGGCTGAACCCCGCGTTCGCTTCGGTGCTCCACTGCATGGGCGTACGCCCGTTATCGCGGGACTTCTGCATGATCGCCGCCATGCTCGAGGCTTCGGACTCTCCCGCGTCGCGCTTGAGCCGGAAGATGTTCAGGGTTTCCACATCGCGGTATTGCGAGATGCTGTCGAAGCCTGGATTGGTCATACCCAACTCTTCGCCCTGATACACATACGGCGTGCCCTGCAGAAAGTGCAGCGCCGTGGCGAGCATCTTGGCCGAGACCACGCGGTATTGGCCGTCGTCACCAAAGCGCGAGACCACCCGTGGCTGGTCGTGGTTACACCAGAACAACGCGTTCCAGCCGCCGCCGGCCTGCATGCCTATCTGCCAGTCGGAGAAAATCTGCTTGAGTTGCAGGAAGTCGAAGTCAGCCTTCACCCACTTTTGCAGGTTGGGGTAATCGACTTTCAGGTGGTGGAAGTTGAAGGTCATCGACAGTTCTTTAGACGCTGGATTCGAGTAGCGAATGCAGTGTTCCAGGCGGGTGGATGACATCTCGCCCACGTTGATAAGGTCATGGCCTTCAAAGACTTCACGGTGCATTTGCTGCAAGTATTGGTGCACGTTCGGGCCGTCGGTATAGAAGCGGCGGCCGTCGCTGTTGTCCTCGGGGAAGTCGGCGGGCTTGGAGATCAGGTTGATCACATCCAGGCGGAAGCCGCCCACGCCTTTGTCGCGCCAGAAGCGCATCATCTTGAACACTTCGGCGCGCACCTGGGGGTTGTCCCAATTGAGGTCGGCCTGTGTATGGTCGAACAGATGCAGGTAGTACTGGCCAGTCTGCGCTTCGTACTCCCAGGCCGAGCCGCCGAACTTGGATTCCCAGTTGTTCGGCTGGTCGCGCCAGATGTAGAAGTCACGATAGGGATTGTCGAGGCTGCTGCGCGCCTGCTGGAACCATTCGTGTTCGATGGAGGTGTGGTTGACCACGATATCGAGCATCAGCTTGATACCACGCTTGGCGGCTTCGCTGATCAGCAGGTCGCAGTCGGCCATAGTGCCGTAGCTGGGGTCGATGGCGTAGTAGTCGCTGATGTCGTAGCCGTTGTCGCGCTGGGGCGAACGCAGGAACGGGGTGACCCACAGGCAATCCACGCCCAGCCATTTGAGGTAGTCGAGTTTGTCCACGATGCCCAACAGGTCACCGGTGGCGTTACCCGCGTGGCTGTGGAAGCTTTTGGGGTAGATCTGGTAGATCACCGAGTGTTGCCAGGTTTGCATGGTGGGTTCCTTCAGTAGAGTTGGGTGCTGGCCCTTCTGGCCTCATCGCAGGCAAGCCAGCTCCCACACTTGAATGTGTTCACAAATCACTGTGGGAGCTGGCTTGCCTGCGATAGCGATCTTCAGGCGACCCGATAACCAGGCCGAACGATCTTCATGCTCAACATGCACGTCAGCGCAAACGGCACGACCATCGCCACGACCATGCCGATCACGAACATCGGAATCGCGCTCGGCACGATCGAGATAAACCCGGGCAACCCACCGACGCCGATGGCCGAGGCCTGCACCTTGTTCAACGACAGAAAAATGCTGCCCAGCGCCGAGCCCAGCAGCGCGGCATAGAACGGAAATTTGAAGCGCAGGTTCACGCCGAACATCGCCGGCTCCGTGATGCCGAAGTAAGCGGAAATCGCCGAGGTCGAGGCCATGCTTTTGTCCCGCGCGTTGCGGGTCATGTAGAACACCCCGAGGGCGGCGCTGCCCTGGGCCAGGTTGGACATGACGATCATCGGCCAGATAAAGGTGCCGCCCTGAGTGGAGATCAACTGCAGGTCGACGGCGAGGAACATGTGGTGCATGCCGGTGATCACCAGCGGCGCATAGAGCAGGCCGAAAATCGCGCCGCCGATCATCGGGGCGATCTCGAACAGGGTCACCAAACCTTCGGTGATCAGGATGCCAAGGTGACGGGTCACCGGGCCGATAATCGCCAGGGCCAGCACGCCGGTGACGACGATAGTGGTGATCGGCACCACCAGCAGTTGAATGGCATTCGGCACCCGCGCCCGCAGCCACTTTTCGATCACGCTCATGACAAAGGCCGCCATCAGGATCGGCAGGATCTGCCCCTGGTAACCGACTTTCTCGATCTGGAACCAGCCGAAGATATCGAAGTACGGCAGGCTCTGGCCGTCGAGGCCGGCAACCGCCTTGCCGTAGTTCCAGGCGTTGAGCAGGTCCGGGTGCACCAGCATCAGGCCCAGCACGATGCCGAGGATTTCACTGCCGCCGAACCGCTTGGCCGCCGACCAGCCCACCAGTGCCGGCAGGAACACGAAGGAGGTGTTGGCCATCAGGTTGATCAGGCTCCACAGACCATCCAGGTTCGGGTAGGCCTCCAGCAGCGTCTTGCCTTCGATGAACATGCCCTTGGCGCCCATCAGGTTGTTCACGCCCATCAACAGGCCGGCAATGATCAGCGCGGGCAGGATCGGCATGAACACATCGGAGAACACCCGCACCAGGCGCTGCATGGGGTTGGTCTTGTCGCCGCCGGCTTTCTTGACGTCGGCAATGGTCGACGCGGCCAGGCCGGTCAGTTCGCGCAGGGCGGCGTAGACCTTCTCCACCTCGCCGGGGCCGATCACCACCTGGAACAGGCCACCGGTAAAGAACGAGCCCTTGACCAGATCGACCTGGTTCAGGGCACTGCTGTTGACCAGGCTGGGGTCCTTGAGCGCCAGGCGCAGGCGGGTCACGCAATGGGCGGCCTGCTCAAGGTTTTCGCGGCCCCCGAGGTTGTCGAGAATCTCGCGGGCAATCGTTGAATAGTCGTGGCTCATGCTCGTTTTCCACTGTGATTGTTTTTATGGGTGGCAGTCGTTGGCAGCACGCCGAGGAGGGAAAAGTACTCGTCTGTACGAGTTAAATCAACAACTCGTCTGTACGAGTTACACTTTTGTTTATGCCTGCGAGCTTTCTGTCAGATTTTTCCCCGGCTCGCACCGCTGTCCAATGGACAAACCCCACCTCTGCCACTATGGTTCCTGCCTTGAACGCGCAGTCCACCTTCATAACGCCGGGCAAGAGCCATCCCATGAGCAAATACAACCAGATCTATACGGATCTGCTTGCCAGCATCACCACCGAGCGCCTGCAACGCGGTACGCGCCTTCCCTCCGAAACCGAACTGATGGACGCCTACCAGGCCAGCCGTGGCACCGTACGGCGCGCCATCGAGCAGTTGCAGGAACGTGGCTTTGCGCAAAAGATCCACGGCAAGGGCACCTTTGTGTTATCGCCCAACCCGATCGAGTTCCAACTGGGCGGCATCGTCAGCTTCCACGAAACGCACGCTGACCTGGGCGATGACGTACGTACCGACGTGGTCGAGTTCACCCAGATCCCGTTGGAAGGCTCACTGCTGCAGCACATCGAGGCCGAACCCGGCACACTGATCACGCGCATCAAACGGGTGCGCCGCATCGGTGGCAAACGCGTGATTCTGGACATCAACCACTTCATCAGCGACCTGATTCCCGGCCTGGACCGCGACATCGCCGAGCAGTCGATCTACGCGTTTATCGAGCAAACGCTGCAGCTGCAGATCAGCTACGCGCAACGCACCATCGAAGCCCTGCCACGCAGCAAGGACGACCAGGCGCATCTGGATCTGGAGGGGCAAAGCCATGTGATTGTGGTGAGTAACCAGACGTTCTTGCAGGATGGAAGGCAGTTCGAGTACACCGAGTCGCGGCATACGTTGGATAAGTTTTATTTTTCGGATATTGCGAGACGCTGAAGCCTTACCCAACAACTATGTAGCGCCCGCAAGCGTCGCACCTGAGGGACCCTCGCCTTCTTTTTGAAGGATGAGCCCTCCATGAGTACCGGTACCCCCCTGCCCAATGCAGCCGACAAGGCCGCGCTGATAACGTTGGCCACCCAAATAATCCCGGCATGCCCCAGCCTGAATGACAGCGCCCATCAAACCGCCTGCGACATCCTGCAAAAGCACGGTGTAAAAGGCCTGGACCCGGATGACGTCTACTACCATCGGTTCAAGAGCGCCCAGAGCAGCACCAAGACCTTCACCGGTTGGGAACACCTACTGGAAAAACCCTACGAATCGACAACCCTGACGCAGTTGGTGATTCATCGCTTTCGTGCCACCGATTTCGACAACGCCGACTTGCTCGACCTGTATGGGGGTTTTTACACCGCGGGTCCGGTGTATGGCGACTTTAATGAAACCAACGAAGTGCGTCTGCATGGCAACGAAGTGCTGAAGGACTTCTGGAACATTCGATTCGACAGCCTCTACAACGGTCAACTGGACGACTTCTGGCACAGCCATGCCGACGACTTCCGAACCCTGGCCAAATGCAATTTTCTCAGCAAAGCGGTTCAGGCCGCCGACCTCAAACAGCTGACAAAAGAAGACCTAGAGACCTGCATCAGTACTGTCGCCTCCAACGTGACATGGCCTATCACCCGCAAGATGCTGCAAACCGAAGTGTCTGCAGGCGCCCCCCCCCAGGTATACGCCCTGGATGTAGACGGCCATGTGGCGTTCAACTTGCTACGCATCGTCGATCCGAAGGGCCGCCAGATTCTTTACACGCCCGGCGACACCCCTGCGTTCCAAGTCCTGGAAACCCCGGCGGACATGCACTGGTGGGTTCTGGGCAAAATGAACAACGAACAGAGCCGCGATGCCTTCCTCTGTCACTTCCCGCTGTCTGATCGCCTGGCCATGCAGGAGAACATCACTGACCTGATGAACCGTCTCGTCGGCACGTGGGGCAAGTCCGACCACCATCTGATCAACCGCAAAAACCAGGCGATCAATGTCGATGCTTTCTCCTGGTTGATGGAACGTACGCGCTGGTCCATGTACGACGAGGCTCGGCAACTGCTGACCACCCAGAAGGACCTGCAAAAGAAACTCTGGATAGGCTACCTGAGCGCCGGCTTGAAAGTGTTCGGCCCAATGGCCGCGATCGGCTGGGAAGTGGCTTTGCCGGTCCTGGGCGCCAGCATCGCGCTCACCGGTATGAATATCGATCAGGCCGTCAATGGCCGTACCCGCGCAGAGCGCAAGGCTGGCGTGACGGCGGCGGTGATCAATGGTATCGCCATGCTGTTCAACGTGCTGGCCCTGGCCGGGCCGGGCCCCATCACGGAGGTGGGTGCGGAGGTCGATGCCGCAGAGGCCGCCGAAATGGCCGAGTACAAAAAGGAACTACAGCCTGAGCCCGTCGATGAGCCCGCAGTGACACCGACGGGTGGAGAAACGACGGTACCGCCCACTGCCGGGGAGCCACCGGCCGCCACCTCCCAGATACCGACATCCTGGAAACGCCTGCAAGGCCTGGAAGAGGCAACCCCAATGACCGAAGGAGGACGCTACCGCAATATCTACACCGTCAAAGCCAACCCTTCGACCGTCATCAAGTTCAAGGATGCCGTCTATTACGTACGCTACGAGGCCGATATCAATGGCGAAGGGAGCTGGGCAATTATCGATCCACAGAACCCTAACGCTTTTTACGGCACACGCCCGGTACAACTCAACGCCGCCGGTGAATGGGAGCTCGCTTTGCGTCCATCCGACGCCATCAGGGGAGGTGCTCCGGTCGACACGGTCGCTGCAGGCGAAACACGGCTGGGTACAAGCACGGTCGAAGAAACCATGCCGAGTTCCTATGGCTCGCCCAACGCCAGTAACCCACCCTCCAGCCTCGGCACCGCTTATGACCTCAACGACCTGGACCCGTACCAGATTGAGCTGGCAATGGGCGGCAGGCCGGACCACTTCAAGCGTATCCCCAAGCCTGGAGGCGGCTTCACTGACTTCTACACCTCAGATTATTTTATCAATCCGGCGCGCACCAAAATCCTCACCGCAGCGCGTCAATTTTTCTCCCGGCCCTTTTTCATTCACAGCCTGCCTGAGCGCCCGGCCTTGCCCTCGCTCACGCCAGAAATGTCCTCCACCGAGCTGATTGAAGCCGTGTTCAAAACCGCCCCCGGTCTGGTCGTCGCTGAAAGCCCGAATCGCATCGCCAGCTTGTACGTTCTGATCAAAGACATGCCTGCCCTGGCGCGCCAAGGGATCAAGACGCTCTACCTGAACCGCCTGTTCAACGACCTGCATCAACTGGACCTCGATACGTTCGCCAACACCGGGGTGCTGTCTGACGACCTGAAAGTCTATCTTGAGCAAATGGATGCCTTGTTGCCGGTACGCTTTAACACCCAGGCACTGCTCACCGCCGCCAGGGCCTACGGCATACGTGTGCAGGCCACGGGCTGCCTGGCCAATTACCGATCCTTCGCGGTGGCGATGGATGAACAAATGGCCAAGAACTTCCTGACCAGCGAAATCATTCGCCTGGACCAGCTCAAGAACGGCGTCGGCAAATGGGTAGCGTTGACCGGGGCGCAAAACACCAACACGTTCAGGGGCGTGGCCGGTATCAGTGAAATAAACGGTGGCACCAGCCTGCGCATCGTTGAGGAACTCAATGCCGCCAGCCCCAAGGTTGAAGTGCGTCTTGGCCCAAAGGTAGTGAATCGGCCCAAAGTAAACCCGAGCCTGAATGCTCTGGACACAGACCTCTCTCTGAAAATACCCATGACCGAACTGGAGATGCCACGCACCTATGTGTTCACTGAGCGGCAGGTCGAGGATGCGCTCAAGCTTCCTGGCGATTACCTGCTGGAACAGACCCAATCGACATTGACCCTGATCCACCGTAATCGGCTCAAGGCGCTGGTGCGCAGTACTATCCAGAGCACCATCAGCCAGGGTTACTTTATTGATGCGGCCCAGTTCCCTCGGCTTAACGGTAACGTTTACAACTCCTTGCCGGAACTGCTCCAGGCCCTCAACAACCAGGGCATGCGGTTCAGGGGGTTGCCACTGATCAAGACGCCGGTTCCGACGGCCGAGGTAAACATTAATAACGTGCCCGCTTACGACGACATCCCGCCACCCGCAGGCTTTGTTCCCGCAGTGAATTTACCCGTGATGCCGGCAGCGACCAGCACCCCGCAGGTTCCTCCTGCGTGGGAAGCCAATGAGATCCTGGAGGGCGAAGCACCGGTCAGCGAACCTGGGAAATACCAAGGGATCTATCGACTCACGTCCGACCCTGGCGAGGCGATTCTGTACGATGGCAAACCCTATTACGTACGCTATGAAACCTATCGAGGGGGGACCAGCGGCTGGGCCATCATCAACCCCCACGCCCCCAACGCCACTGCGGATTCGATTGCGGTTCGGCTGAACGCACAAGGGCAGTGGGAAACATTTGCTCGCTAGCCACGGATCACCACCCTGAAACAACAAAGCCCCGGCATCTGCCGGGGCTTTGTTTATTTACGATTCGAGGCGCGGGCCAGGAATCATTCCCACTCAATCGTCGCCGGCGGCTTGCTCGACACGTCATAAGTCACGCGCGAGATACCTTCGATCTCATTGATAATCCGGCCGCTGACCGTCTCCAGCAGTTCGTAAGGCAGGTGTGCCCAACGCGCTGTCATGAAGTCGATGGTCTCTACGGCGCGCAGCGCAACAACCCATGCGTAACGACGACCATCGCCGACAACGCCCACCGATTTCACCGGCTGGAACACCACGAACGCCTGGCTGACCTTGTGGTACCAGTCGGCCTTGCGCAGTTCTTCGATGAAGATGTGGTCGGCGCGGCGCAGCAGGTCGGCGTATTCCTTCTTCACTTCACCCAGGATACGCACACCCAGGCCCGGGCCTGGGAATGGGTGGCGGTAGACCATGTCGTACGGCAGGCCCAGTTCCAGGCCCAGACGGCGGACTTCGTCCTTGAACAGTTCGCGCAGCGGTTCTACCAGCTTGAGGTTCATTTCCTCAGGCAGGCCACCCACGTTGTGGTGGGACTTGATCACGTGGGCCTTGCCGCTTTTGGCGCCGGCCGATTCGATCACGTCGGGGTAGATGGTGCCCTGGGCGAGGTACTTGATGTTGTCCAGTTTGTTGGACTCGGCATCGAACACGTCGATGAAGGTGCGGCCGATGATCTTGCGCTTCTTCTCCGGGTCGGACTCGCCGGCCAGGTTGTTGAGGAACTGGTCCTCAGCGTTGGCGCGGATCACCTTGACGCCCATGTTCTCGGCGAACATGGCCATCACTTGCTCACCTTCGTGCAGGCGCAGCAGGCCGTTGTCGACAAACACGCAGGTCAGTTGGTCGCCGATGGCCTTGTGCAGCAGTGCCGCTACAACCGAGGAGTCAACGCCGCCGGACAGGCCAAGCAATACGTTGTCAGTGCCGACCTGGGCGCGCACTTGGGCGATGGCATCTTCAGCAATTTTCGACGGGGTCCACAGGGCTTCACACTCGCAGATGTCGAGGATGAAACGCGACAGGATGCGCCCGCCTTGCTTGGTGTGGGTCACTTCCGGGTGGAATTGCACGCCGTAGTAGCGACGCTCGTCGCTGAACATGCCGGCAATCGGGCAGCTCGGGGTGCTGGCCAGGATGTGGAAATCTTCCGGCATTTTGGTGACCTTGTCACCGTGGCTCATCCACACGTCGAGGCCGAACAGGCCGTCGGCGTCGATGTGGTCTTCGATGCCGTCCAGCAGGCGGCTCTTGCCGACCACGTCTACACGGGCATAACCGAATTCACGCAACTCGGAACCTTCAACCTTGCCGCCCAGTTGCTCGGCCATGGTCTGCATGCCGTAGCAGATGCCGAACACCGGCACGCCCAGGTCGAATACCGCCTGCGGGCAGCGCGGGCTGTTGGCTTCGTGAACGGACTCGGGGCCACCGGCGAGAATGACGCCTTTGGGTGCGAATTCGCGGATCGCTTCATCGTCCATGTCGAACGGGTGCAGTTCGCAGTACACGCCGATTTCACGCACGCGGCGGGCGATCAGTTGGGTGTACTGGGAACCGAAGTCGAGGATCAGGATGCGGTGGGCGTGAATGTCGAGGGCCATGAAGTCAGTCTCGTCTAATGAATCAGAAACAACTCGGGGCTGAAGAACAGCCCCGGTTACTTAACATTTTGCTGGAAGGCTCAACCTACACGGTAGTTTGGCGCTTCCTTGGTGATCTGCACGTCGTGGACATGGGATTCAGCCATGCCGGCGCCGGTGATCCGCACGAACTCTGGCTTGGTGCGCATTTCTTCGATGTTGGCACTGCCGGTGTAGCCCATCGAGGAACGCAGGCCGCCCATCAGTTGATGGATGATCGCGCTCAGGGTGCCTTTGTACGGCACACGGCCTTCGATGCCTTCCGGTACGAGCTTCTCGGCGCCTGCCGAAGAGTCCTGGAAATAACGGTCGGAAGAGCCTTGCGCCTGGGACATGGCGCCCAGCGAACCCATGCCACGGTAAGCCTTGTACGAACGGCCCTGGAACAGTTCGATCTCGCCCGGCGCTTCTTCGGTACCGGCGAACATCGAGCCCATCATCACGCAGGAGGCACCGGCGACGATGGCCTTGGACAGGTCACCGGAGAAACGGATGCCACCGTCGGCGATCAAGGGTACGCCAGTGCCTTCAAGGGCAGCGGCGACGTTGGCGATGGCGCTGATCTGCGGCACGCCCACACCGGCGACGATACGCGTGGTGCAGATGGAGCCTGGGCCGATACCGACCTTGACTGCATCGGCGCCAGCTTCGGCCAGGGCCTTGGCGGCAGCGCCGGTGGCGATGTTGCCGCCGATCACCTGCACGTCAGGGAAGTTCTGCTTGACCCAACGCACGCGGTCAATCACGCCTTTGGAGTGGCCGTGGGCGGTGTCGACCACTACCACGTCAACACCGGCGGCGACCAGGGCCGAGACCCGATCACCAGTGTCTTTACCGGTACCGACGGCAGCGCCAACACGCAGACGACCTTGGTCATCCTTGCTGGCCAGCGGGTAAGCCTTGGCTTTTTCGATGTCGTTGACGGTCATCATGCCTTTGAGGGCGAATTTGTCGTCGACGATCAGCACGCGCTCGATGCGGTGCTTGTGCAGCAGTTCGCGCACATCGTTCTTGTCGGCGCCTTCCTTGACGGTGACGAGGCGCTCTTTAGGCGTCATCACTTCACGGACGGTGACTTCAAGGCGGTTCTCGAAACGCACGTCACGGGAAGTGACGATGCCGACCAGGTCGCCATCGTGCAGCACCGGGACGCCGGAGATGTTGTGCATACGCGTGAGTTCGAACAGGTCACGCACGGTGGCGTCAGCTTCGATGGTGATCGGATCTTTCACCACGCCGGCTTCGTAACGCTTGACCTTGCGCACTTCGGCAGCTTGCTGCTCGATGGTCATGTTCTTGTGGATGATGCCGATGCCGCCTTCCTGAGCCATGGCAATGGCCAGACGGGCTTCGGTGACGGTGTCCATGGCAGCGGAAACCAGGGGAATATTCAGCTCGATGCCACGGGTTAGGCGGGTCTTGAGACTGACTTCGTTAGGAAGCACCTCGGAATAACCGGGCACTAGGAGAATGTCGTCGAATGTCAGAGCTTCTTGGCTGATACGCAGCATCGCGGGGGCTCCCGAGCGGGAAAATGGAAGCGCGCCATTATATACATGCACCCTGCCCGGCTCAATGTAAAACTCTGACAAACTTGGTAATACTGATAGATGGATTAAAGCTCGACTTTGACCCAGCTCATTTTCTGGTCCAACCAATCAGCAAATTCGTCGATAAAGCTCTGCTTGAACCCCGCCTCCGCCCAGTTGTTGAAGATGAACCCCAGGTTGGAAAACCCGCATTCCTGCAGGAACAGAAAACCGTTGATGTCATCTTCATGCCCACACAGCGGGCAGGTGAAGTTGTCGGTGTGGCCAGGCATCCAGTCTTCCAGGCTTTCGAACAGCGCCTCACCAACTTCCTTCAGGCATTCCGGGCAACCGGCTTCTTCAAGAAACCCCTTGGCCGGGGTATAGATGCAACGCTTGTAGATGATCTCCAGGCCATTGACCGGCTCGTTGAACGGCAGCGCCTCGGGGTGCAGCACCACGGCGCGGGCGCCATCGGCCAGGGCGTAGCCCATGCGGTTGCCGGTACGCCCGCAAGTGGTGAGTTCTTCCTTGATGATGTTCTTGCGCACCAGCCAGCGCACAATCGCCCGGGCGCGGGGTTCGTGGACGGGCAAGGTGGAGATTTTCGGGACAAGGATGCTTTGGGAGTTCATGGGAGGCCTGCGGTGTGGCTATTGGCGCCATCGCGGGCAAGCCCGGCTCCCACAGTTGATCGCATTCCAATGTGGGAGCCGGGCTTGCCCGCGATGACGCCCGGGAGGACGGCAGCTTAATCCCTGAAAAAATCAGGTCAAGTACTCACATACCGCCCGATCAACGCAATACCACTGGCCAATACCAACCAGGTCACCAACCGCACGAACGCCTCCCGGGACAGCCGCATCGTCAGCCTGCGCCCACACCACAGCCCCAGGGCCATCGCCGGCAACAGACAAACCGCCAACATCAATAACGGCAAATCTGCATACACCCCGGCAATCAGGAACAAACTCAAACGCACGACCGTGCTGCAACTGATCAGCGCGCTTTGCGTGGCCCGCGCCTCGTCTTTGGGTAAACGGCTGTTAAGGTAAATCGCATATAAAAAGCCGCCACTACCAAATAGCGCACCAAACAGGCCACCCACAGTGCCCATGGGAATCGACCAGCCCGCCGCCAATTGAGTCGGCCGTGCTTTCACCGCCAGGCTGTAAATCGCGTAGGCACTGATAAACAGCCCCATCAACAACAGCAACAAGTCCGAATGCAAGTTGAGCAAAAACCCCACGCCCAGGCTGCAGCCGATGGCCATGCAGGGCAGCAACCGCAACAGTTCCGGCTTGTTCACATCGTGCCGCGCTTGCAGCAGGCCGCCAAACGCCGCGACAAAATCCAGCAGCACCAGCAACGGGATGATCTTCGACAGCGGCATGAATAGAATCAGGATTGGCCCGGCGACCAAGGCCGTCCCGAACCCGGCAATGCCAAACACCACATAGGCCAGCACCACACCCAGGCCGATCACCAGCCAATCCACAGCCCCGAACGACCACTGACTCATCAACTCAACCAGGCTCATGGGTTATTCCTTGTTGGACATGGCCTTCACTTTAGCCATTGTCTACTGTTGCGACTAATATCTTCAAAGCCAGCCACTCATCTCAAAAAGGCATGACTCGTGATCTCCACGCGGCAACTGCGTTACTTCGTCGAAATCGCCGAGAGCGGCAGCTTCAGTGCCGCGGCCGAACGCCTGTTTGTGGCGCAGTCGGCCTTGAGCCGGCAGATCAAGGAACTGGAAAATCAACTTCAAACCCCATTGTTCGAACGCACCGCACGCCAACCGCGGCTCACAGCGGCCGGTGAAGCGTTCTACCCACGGGCGCGCAATTTGTTGAGTGAGTTGCTCAAGGCCAGCGAAGTGGCGACCCTCGTAGGCAATGGCCAGCTTGGCACGCTGCGCCTGAGTCACTCGAGCACCGTGCCGATGAGCGGCGCGTTATTGCACGGCATCAGCAACTGGCTAGAGCGCTGTCCGGGCGTGTCGGTGGATATTGCCAAGCTCTCCTCCGAAGCTCAGTTGGAGGATATCGCCGAGGGTCGCCTGGACGTCGGCCTGCTACGCTTGCCCGTACTGCGCCAGCGCGACGGCGTGCGTGTGCTGCCGTTGTACACGGAGCCGTTGGTGCTGGCGGTGCCGCCGAATCATCCGTTGGCACGCAGCGACGCGCCGGTGGAGTTGGCACAGCTAAAGGACCAAGCGTTTATCTCGATCCCCCATCCCCAACGCGGCGGGCTGAGTTATCTGTCGGCCGAATTGTGCATGCGTGCAGGTTTTTTCCCCAAGTCCGCACGGGTGATGTCGCGCAAGACCACGCAGTTGCAATTGATCCAGGCCGGTTTCGGTATTGCCTTGTTACCAAAATCCATGCAGGAAATCGCCCCCGCCAACCTGCACTTTTTACCCCTGGCCGACCCGGACTGCCACAGCACCGTGGCCCTGGCCTGCGCGCAAGTGCAGAGCCCGCTGGTGGAGCAATTCTGTCAAACCCTGCACGAATGCCTATAAACTGCCGCCCATGATTAAAGATCCTTTTGCCCGTTTGGGCCTGGACCGCGAAGTCCTGACTGTCAGCCAGCTCAACGGCCGTGCGCGGGTGTTGTTGGAAGACGTGTTCACCAATATCTGGGTGGAAGGCGAGATCTCCAACCTCGCTCGCCCAGCCTCCGGCCATGTGTATTTCACGCTCAAGGACAGCGGGGCCCAAGTGCGTTGTGCGCTGTTTCGCAACAACGCTGCACGCGTACGCCAGGCGTTGAGGGACGGGCTGGCGGTGAAGGTGCGCGGCAAGGTCTCGTTGTTCGAGGGCCGTGGTGATTACCAACTGATCCTCGATACCGTGGAGCCAGCCGGTGACGGTGCGCTGCGCCTGGCCTTTGATGCACTGAAGGAAAAGCTGAGCGCCGAAGGCCTGTTCAGTGCCGAACGCAAGGTGGCGCTGCCGGTGCATCCTCGGCGCATCGGCATTATCAGCTCGCCCACCGGCGCGGTGATTCGCGACATTATCAGCGTGTTCCGCCGCCGCGCGCCGAACATTGAACTGACCCTGATCCCTACCGCCGTGCAAGGCCGCGAAGCAATCCCGCAGATCGTGCGGGCGCTGAAACTCGCCGACGCTCGTGGTTTCGACGCGCTGATCCTGGCCCGTGGCGGTGGCTCCCTTGAAGACTTGTGGTGCTTCAACGAAGAGGCGGTGGCCCGTGCAGTTGATGCCTGTGTTACCCCTATCGTCAGCGCCGTTGGTCATGAAACCGATGTGTCCATCAGCGACTTCGTGGCGGACGTCCGCGCCCCTACTCCCTCCGCCGCCGCCGAGTTGTTGGCTCCCGACGCCAGCCATCTGGTACGCCAGGTAGAAAACCTGCAGCGCCGCCTGGTGATGCTGATGCGCAACCGCCTGAGCCACAGCCGCCTGCGCCTGGAAGGCATGGCCCGGCGCCTGCGTCATCCGGGCGAGCGCTTGCGCCAGCAGGCCCAGCGTCTGGATGACCTGGACATGCGCTTGCGCCGTGCCTTTGAGCGCAGCCTCAATACCCGTCGCGAGCGCTTGATCCGCCTGGAGACCCGCCTCGCCGGCCAGCACCCGGGCCGTCAACTGGCACTCTTGCGCCAGCGCCTGGACAGCCTCGCCGAACGCCTGCCCCGCGCCATGCGCGAAGGTCTCAAGGCTCGGCGTCTGCAACTGCAGAGCCAAGTGCAGACATTGCAGGTGGTCAGCCCGCTGGCGACCCTGGGCCGCGGCTACAGCATCCTGTTGGACGAGCGCGGCCAGGCGATTCGCAATGCCGCGCAAACCCACACCGGCCAGCGCCTCACCGCGCGCCTGGGTGAAGGCCAATTGCAAGTGCGGGTGGAAGACAACCACCTGACACCCGTCACCCTTTCATTATTGGATTGATCGATGCCACGCCTACTGAGCCTGTTGATGCTGTTGTGCCTCACGTTTAATGCCCACGCCGACAGCTACATCACGCGAACCCTGAACAAACCGGTGCCTGGCGGCGTGGCCGTCGTCGAGCTGGGCCCTTCGGCCACGGCGCCGAAAGCCACTTACCAGGGCAAGCCGGTGCTGGTGGTCAAGGAGCAGGACAACTGGCTGGCCATTGTCGGCATCCCGTTGACGGTCAAGCCCGGCAACGAGCGCATCAGCAGCGGTGGGCGCAACCTGCCGTTTATCGTCGGCTACAAGAAGTATCCGGAACAGCGCATCACTTTGAAGAACAAGAGCCAGGTCAACCCTGACCTGGCCCAGCTCAAGCGCATCGAAGGCGAACTGGCTGTGCAGCTCAAGGCTTACCGCAGTTTCAGCCCGAACCTGCCGAGCAACCTGGTGCTGGATAAACCGGTGAGCGGGCCGCTGTCGAGCAAGTTCGGCGTGCGACGCTTCTTCAACGGCGAAGAGCGCAACCCGCACTCGGGCCTGGACTTCGCCGTGCCGGCCGGTACGCCGATCAAGACGCCCGCCAACGGCAAGGTCATTCTGGTGGGCAATTACTTCTTCAATGGCAACACGGTGTTCGTCGACCATGGCCAGGGTTTTATCAGCATGTTCTGCCATATGTCCAAAATCGACGTGAAGGTGGGCCAGCAACTGGTGCGCGGCGCGGTGGTGGGCAAGGTGGGTGCGACTGGCCGGGCGACTGGCCCGCACATGCACTGGAACGTCAGCCTGAACGATGCACGTGTAGATCCAGCGATCTTTATCGGCGCGTTCCAACCCTGATATCAAATGTGAAACTACGGGCCTCATCGCGGGCAAGCCCGGCTCCTACATTGGAAGGCTGCCCAGTGTGGGAGCTGGCTTTCCTGCGATGGTGCAAGCCGTCGCCTCAATTGCGCACCTGCCAAACCCACAGCAACAAAAACACACACCACTCGAAATTACGGCAATAAAATCTCGATTTTCGAGACAGCAAAAGAACTTATCTCAATTTTTCTCGACTGCTTGCCATCTTTCACCCCGGCGGTTAGGGTTGAGCTTATGAAAACCTCTCACACCCTCATTCAGCTCCGCCAGCACCGCAGCCTGTGCCTTGTCAGCGCACGACTGCCAGGCTGAATCGATCTGCCTCGTCCTAAAGTTTTATCCCCAATAACAGTTCTACGGCAGGCCGCCTTTTTTCGGCCCCTACAACCAAGGATTTTCCGATGAGCATGCTCAAAGACCCGTCTTCGAAATACCGCGCGTTCCCGACCATCGACATCCCGGACCGTACCTGGCCGTCGAAGACCATCACCCAAGCGCCGATCTGGTGCAGCTCCGACCTGCGTGATGGCAACCAGTCGCTGATCGAGCCGATGGACGCGGCGAAAAAGCTGCGCTTCTGGAAGACCCTGGTGGCCGTTGGCGTAAAGGAAATCGAAGCCTCGTTCCCTGCCGCGTCGCAAACCGACTTCGACTTCGTGCGCACCCTGATCGAAGACAACCACATCCCCGAGGACACCACCATCCAAGTGCTGACCCAGGGTCGTGAAGACTTGATCGCACGCACCTTCGAATCTCTGCGCGGCGCGAAGAAAGCCATTGTGCACTTGTACAATGCCACCTCGCCGTCGTTCCGCCGCATCGTGTTCAACCAGGACAAGGACGGCATCAAGGCCATCGCGGTCAACGCCGCCAAGCTGTTCGTCAAATACGCCGCCCAGCAGCCGGAAACCCAGTGGACCTTCGAATATTCCCCAGAGACCTTCAGCGCCACTGAGCTTGAGTTCGCCAAGGAAGTCTGCGACGCGGTGATCGAGGTGTGGAACCCCACGCCTGAGCACAAGATGATCCTCAACCTGCCCGCCACGGTTGAATGCGCCACCCCTAACATCTATGCCGACCAGATCGAGTGGTTCGGTCGCCATATCAACCGTCGTGACAGCGTGATCATCAGCCTGCACACCCACAACGACCGTGGCACTGGCGTGGCGGCCACCGAGTTGGGCCTGATGGCCGGCGCTGATCGTGTGGAAGGCTGCCTTTTTGGCAACGGCGAGCGCACCGGGAACGTCGATTTGGTCACCGTGGCGCTGAACATGTACACCCAGGGCCTGGACCCGCAGTTGGACTTCTCGGACATTGACGGCGTGCGCAAAGTGGTCGAGGAATGCAACCAGATCCAGGTGCACCCACGTCACCCGTATGTCGGCGACCTGGTGCATACCGCGTTCTCCGGCTCGCACCAGGATGCGATCCGCAAGGGCTTCTCCCAGCAGAAAGACGATGCGTTGTGGGAAGTGCCGTACTTGCCGATCGACCCGGCCGATATTGGCCGCAGCTACGAGGCCGTGATCCGTGTGAACAGCCAGTCAGGCAAGGGCGGCATCGCCTACTTGCTGGAGCAGGAATACGACATCAGTTTGCCCCGTCGCATGCAGATCGAGTTCAGCCAGGTGGTACAGGCCGAAACCGATCGCGTGGGCCTGGAGATGACCGCGCCACAGATCTACGCCTTGCTGCAGCGTGAGTACTTGCAAGCCAACACGCCGTACGCGCTGGTCAGCCACCGCCTGCAGGAAGAGAACGGCAACAGCTTTGTCGAGGTGGAAGTCTCCGGCAAAGGCCAGGGCGAAACCAACCTGCACTGGAAAGGCAAAGGCAACGGCGCGCTGGAAGCCTTGGTGGCCGGCTTGCCGATTGGCGTTGAAATCATGGACTACAACGAGCATGCGATTGGTGCGGGTACCAATGCCAAGGCGGCGGCTTACATTGAACTGCGCGTGAACGGCGAACGCCCGGTGCATGGGGTGGGGATCGATGAAAACATCACTACCGCCAGCTTCAAGGCGCTGTTCAGTGCGCTGAACCGCTCGTTGAGCCAGTTGGAAGCCAAAGCGGCGTAAGCATTGCCGTAATGCAAAAGGCCCCTGGGTGAGAATCCCGGGGCCTGATCGTTCCCACGCTCTGCGTGGGAATGCAGCCCTGGACGCTCTGCGTCCGCCCTTAGAAGCGGTACGCAGAGCGTCCCAAGAGGCGTTCCCACGCAGAGCGTGGGAACAATCTCAGAGCCTCAGACAAACTGAAAGCTATCGGCATCTAGATTCGCCGGGAATCGTGTACGGTAAGCCGCCAGCTCCGCCGCATCCAGGATCACCTGGAACACCCCATCCGCCTCCCCTGCACTCAGCAAAGTCTCACCCTGGAAATCCAACACCTGGCTATCGCCGGTGTAGGCAAACCCCTTGCCGTCGGTGCCCACCCGGTTCACCGCCGCCACGTAACACAGGTTCTCAATGGCCCGTGCCGGCAATAGCCGATTCCAATGCTGACGCCGAGCGCCCGGCCAGTTGGCCGTGTACAGCAGCAGGTCCGTATCCTGGGCGTCGCGGCTCCACACCGGGAAGCGCAAGTCATAGCAGATCAGCGGGCGAATGCGCCAACCCTTCAACTCGAACTGCACCTGGCGCTCGCCGGGGGTGTAATGGTCATGTTCACCGGCCATGCGGAACAGGTGGCGCTTGTCGTAATGCAAGACCTCACCATCCGGCCGCGCCCACAGCAGACGGTTGCGGTGGCTGCCATCGGCGGCCTGGATGATCACACTGCCGGTAATCACGGCCTGATACTTTGCCGCTTGGGCTTGGAGCCAATGATGGGTGGGGCCGCTTTCCGGCTCGGCGAGGGCTTCTGATTCCATGGAAAAACCGGTGGTGAACATCTCTGGCAGCACAATCAAGTCGGCGCCTTTGGCCTGCTCCAGCAGCAACTCGAAGTGTTCAAAGTTGGCCTGGCGGTCATGCCAGGCCAGGCTCGTCTGCACCAGGGCAATGTTCAGATTGGGCAGTGCACTCAGATCGCGCATAGTTTTTCCGCCGCTTGTCGCAACGTCTCCTCGCGTTTGGCAAAGCACAGGCGCACCAGGCGCTGGCCTTGGGGTGGGTGCTGGTAGAACACCGAAACCGGAATGGTCGCCACGCCATGTTCGCGGGTCATCCACAGGGACATGGCGACGTCATCCAGGTCTGGGCGAATCTGCGAGTAATCCACCAGTTGGAAGTAAGTGCCGGTCACCCGGGTAAAGCTCAAGCGCGATGGCGCCAGCAGGTCGCAGAACAGGTCACGTTTGGCCTGGTAAAAAGCCGGCAGTTCGTCGACATGCTCCGGATGTTCGGCCATGAAGTCTGCCAAAGCGTACTGCAAAGGGGTGACGCCGCAAAAGTTGACATATTGATGCACCTTGCGCAGTTCAGCTGTCAGGGCCGGCGGCGCGACCACGTAACCGGTTTTCCAGCCGGTCACGTGATAGGTCTTGCCGAAGGAGCTGACCACAAAGGCGCGCTGATACAGTTCCTGATGGGCCAATATGCTGACGTGGGGCACACCGTCGAATACCAGGTGTTCGTAGACCTCATCGCTGACCAGATAAATATCACGGTCGCGGATCAGTTCGGCCAACTGGTCCAGCTCGGCGCGGCTGATCAGCGCGCCGGTGGGGTTATGTGGCGAGTTGATGATGATCATGCGCGTGCGCGGTGAGAGCGCGGCCCTGATCTTGTCAAAGTCGAGGGCGAAGCCTTGCAGGCTCAATTGCACATGCACGCAGCGACCACCGGCCAGCTCGACCGACGGCTCGTAGCTGTCGTAGCTGGGGTCGAACACGATGACTTCATCGCCGTTGCGGATGACCGCCTGGATCGCGCAAAAGATCGCCTCGGTGGCGCCTGGGGTGATGGTCACTTCGCTGTCGACATCCACTGTGACGCCATAACTGCGGGCGATCTTGGCCGCCACTTGCTGACGCAACACGGGCAGGCCGGTCATCGGTGCGTATTGGTTATGGCCGAGGGCGATATGCTTGCCCACGGCATCGAGTAAACGTTGCGGGCCATTGAAATCGGGGAAGCCCTGGGACAGGTTGAGCGCGCCGGTTTCAGCGGCGAGTTGCGACATGGTGGTGAAAATGGTCGTGCCGACATTCGGCAGCTTGCTGGTGATCATCGGAAGCCCCTGCAGGTGAACCCCAAGTTTTAAGCTGCCCACTGCCTCGGGTCAAGGCACAAACGGTCGCGCATAAAAAAGAGCTCCAAAGGAGCCCTCTCTTGCAGCGTGTCGCTTACAACGCAAAGCTGCCGTTATTTCTTGTCACGGCGCTTCTTGTCGGCTTTCTTGTGGTGAGTCATCAAACGACGCTTCTTGTTCACCTGACGGTCGGTCAGTGTGTTCTTGTTGCCTTCGTATGGGTTCTCGCCACCCTTGAACTCGATACGGATCGGCGTACCGACCAGTTTCAAGACACGGCGGTAAGTGTTTTCCAGGTAACGCACGTAGGACTTGGGCACCTTCTCGATCTGGTTACCGTGGATCACGATAATCGGCGGGTTGGCACCACCCAAGTGGGCGTAACGCAGTTTGATCCGGCGGTTGTTGACCATCGGCGGCGCGTGCTCGCCCACCGCGTCTTCCAGGATCTGGGTCAGGCGGTTGGTCGGCCAGCGGGTAACCGCGGACTTGAACGAGTTCTGTACGGACGCGTAGAGGTTGCCCACGCCGGTGCCGTGCAGTGCCGAGATAAAGTGGATATCGGCGAACTCAACGAAGAACAACCGACGCTGCAGCTCGATCTTGACGAAATCGCGCTCGCTCGGCGTCATGCCGTCCCACTTGTTGATCGCGATTACCAGGGCCCGACCGGCTTCCAGGGCAAAGCCCAGCAAGTTGAGGTCGTGGTCCACCACGCCTTCGCGGGCGTCCATTACGAAGATCACCACGTTGGCGTCTTTGATCGCTTGCAGGGTTTTGACCACGGAGAACTTTTCAACTTCTTCGTGGATCTTGCCGCGCTTGCGCACACCGGCGGTGTCGATCAGCGTGTACTTCTCGTCGTTACGCTCAAACGGGATGTAAATACTGTCGCGCGTGGTGCCGGGTTGGTCGTAGACGATAACGCGGTCTTCACCGAGCATACGGTTGACCAGGGTCGACTTGCCGACGTTCGGGCGGCCGATGATAGCGATCTTGATACCGTCTTTTTCGCTCGGGCCAGGAATGCGCTTGGCTTCCTCACCTTCAGCGACGATCTCTTCCTCGCCCTCTTCTTCCTCGACGTCATCCTTGGGAAAGTCGCGCAGGGCGATTTCCAGCATCTGGGTGATGCCGCGACCGTGGGCACCGGCGACCGGGATCGCATCGCCCAGGCCCATCGGACTGAATTCGGCACGGGCGGCCTCAGGATCGATGTTGTCGATCTTGTTGGCGACCAGATAGGAGCGCTTGTTGCGCTTGCGCAGGTGCTCGCCAATCATCTGGTCGGCAGCGGTATAGCCCGCGCGGGCGTCCACCAGGAACAACACGACATCGGCTTCTTCAATGGCCAGCAGTGACTGCTCGGCCATTTTTTCGTCCATGCCATGCTCGTCACCGGAGATACCACCGGTGTCGACAATAATGTAGGAGCGCCCTTGCCACTTTGCCTCACCGTATTGGCGATCACGGGTCAGACCGGACAAGTCGCCGACAATGGCGTCGCGAGTCCTGGTCAGGCGGTTGAACAGGGTGGACTTGCCGACGTTAGGTCGGCCCACCAGGGCGATTACGGGAACCATGCGGCTCTCCACTTCGTTATTTCAGAAAATACAAAAGCCGCTGCAGGGCAGCGGCTGGTGCTCGGGGCAGCATCGTCAGATGCCGCATGCCCCGCCGAAGCAGGGCCGCCTGGGGGTTACCCCAAGCATAGTCAAACCTTTACTTGATGGTCAGGGCTTCCAGCTTGCCGCCGTTGCCATACACATAAAGCATGTTACCCACCACCAGCGGACGCGCACGCAGGCCGTCGCTGTCGATACGCTGGCGACCGACAAAACGACCGTCCACCTGGCTCAGCAGGTGCAGGTAGCCTTCGAAGTCACCCACCGCGACGTAGCTGGAAAAGACTTCCGGTGCCGACAATTGACGGCGAGCCAGGGAGTCATTGCTCCACAGTGCAGTGGTGGAACGCTCATCCACACTTTCAACGGTGCCGGATGCCAGGCTCACATAGACGCTGCCAAACCCTTGGGCGACACCCGCATAGCTGGAAGCATCACGCTGCCAGTTGATGCGACCGCTTTGCAGGTCCAACGCGGCAACACGACCCTGGTAGGTGGCGACGTAGAGGGTTTCACCCGACAGCAGCAAGCCGCCGTCGATGTCGACCACGCGATCCAGTTCGGAACGACCTTGCGGGATGGCCACACGGGTTTCCCAGGCCGGCACGCCGTTCTGGGTATTCAGGGCAACCACTTTACCGGTCGACAGGCCAGCAACGGCCAGGTTGTTGGTCACAATCGGACCACTGGTACCGCGCAGGGTCAATACCGCTGGGGTGCTGTCGTACAACCAGCGTTGGTCGCCGGTGGAGGCATCCAGGCCGATCACGCGGTCATCCTGGGTTTGCACCACGACGATATCGCCGTTGGTCGCCGGTGCCGAGAGCACTTCACTGGTCACGCGAGCGCGCCATTTCTCTTCACCGGTGCTGGAGTCCAGCGCGACCACGTCACCCTTGAGGGTACCGATCAGCACCATGCCGTAGCCGACGCCCACACCGCCGGAAACCGGCAGTTCGAGGTCTTTCTTCCACTTGACGTCGCCGCTCATGCGATCCATGGCAACCACGACACCAGTGGAATCAGTAGCCACGATGTTGTCGCCGTCAATCGCCGGCTGCAACAGGTTGTAGAGGTCGCCCTGCCCATCACCAATGGATTGGCTCCATTGTTTTTGCAGGACCACTTCTTCCTTGAAGCTGGTCAGCTCGGCAGGAGGCAGTTCTTTTTTGCTGTTGCTGCTGCAACCCGCGGCCAAAACGGCCAGAGCCAGCAATGCTGCATGTTTCCAACGGATCACGTCACGCATCCCCTTTGGCCAAGTCGTCGAGCTTGATTTGTAAGCCACCGACCGCCGCTTCATCAGACAGCGCCGCCTTGGCTTTTTGGTACGCAGCATGGGCTTCGTCGGTACGACCCAATTGGACCAACAGGTCGCCCTTGAGCTCTTCGCGAGTTGCCACGAATGCCTTGTCAGCATCGCCGTCGAGCAGTTTGAGTGCTTCGTCAGCCTTGTTCTGTGCCGCCAATACCTGTGCCAGGCGCTGACGTGCGATTTCACCCAGGGTCGGGTTGGTCGGCTTGTCGGCAATGGCCTTCAGCTCGGTGACGGCGTCATCCAGCTTGCCGGTATCGACCGCGACTTTCGCGACGAACAGGCTGCCGTACTGGGCGTAGGTGCTACCGCCGAATTCGTTCTTCAGCTTGCCGGCCAGATCCGCCACCTGCGCAGGGTCAGGCTTGCCGTCCGGGGTCAGGGTAGTTTCCAGCAGTTGCTGATAAACGATCGAGGCACCTTGGGACTGGTTGGCCTGATACTTGGTCCAGGCTTGCCAGCCGAACACCACCACTAGCGCCAGCAGGCCGCCTGTGACCAGGGGCTTGCCGTTACGCTGCCACCAGTCCTTGAACTCGGCCAGTTGCTCATCATCAGTACTCGACACCCCAATACTCCTTAATCGCTAAATTCGGCTGTTCGACAGCTTCAACCCTGCACGATGCAGGTGGCCAAGTGCGCAGCGAGCGCATCAAAGGCAATGTTCTGTTGTTCACCCTGGCCACGCAGGGGTTTGAAACCTATCACTTGCTGGGCCAGCTCGTCATCGCCGAGGATCAGTGCGTAAAGCGCACCGCTCTTGTCGGCCTTCTTGAACTGGCTCTTGAAGCTACCAGCGCCGGCATTGATCTGCAGGCGCAGGTTGGGCAACTGGTCACGTACTTTTTCGCTCAAGGCCAGAGCCGCCAGTTCGGCAGCCTCGCCGAAAGCGCACAGGTACACGTCCACCTGACGGGAAATCTCTTCCGGAACCTGCTCCAGAGTTTCCAGCAGCAGGATCAGCCGCTCGATGCCCATGGCAAAGCCTACGCCCGGGGTCGGCTTGCCGCCCATTTGCTCGACCAGGCCGTCGTAGCGACCACCGGCACACACGGTGCCCTGGGCGCCGAGCTTGTCGGTGACCCACTCGAACACGGTCTTGCTGTAGTAGTCGAGGCCACGCACCAGCTTGGGGTTGATCACGTAGGGAATACCGGCTGCATCCAGACGAGCCTTGAGGCCCTCGAAATGCACGCGGGACTCGTCGTCCAGGTAATCAGCCATTTTCGGCGCATCGACCAGCACGGCCTGGGTGTCGGCGTTCTTGGTATCCAGCACGCGCAACGGGTTGGTCTTCAGACGGCGTTGGCTGTCTTCGTCCAGCTTGTCCAGGTGGGCCGACAGGTACTCGACCAGGGCTTCGCGATAGCGACCCCGGGACTCGCTGGTGCCCAGGCTGTTGAGTTCAAGCTTGACCGCATCGCGGATGCCCAGTTGGCCCCATAGGCGCCAGGTCAGCACGATCAGCTCGGCGTCGATGTCCGGGCCGTCCAGGTTGAAAACTTCGCAACCGATCTGGTGGAACTGGCGGTAACGGCCTTTCTGCGGGCGCTCGTGGCGGAACATCGGGCCGATGTACCAGAGCTTCTGGGTCTGGCCACCACCGGTGATGCCATGTTCCAGTACGGCACGCACGCACGCGGCCGTGCCTTCCGGACGCAGGGTCAGGGAGTCGCCGTTGCGGTCTTCGAAGGTGTACATCTCTTTTTCGACGATGTCGGTCACTTCACCGATGGAGCGTTTGAACAGCTCGGTGAACTCGACGATCGGCATACGGATCTGCTTGTAACCGTAGTTATCCAGCAGGCGCGCGACAGTGCTCTCGAAGTAGCGCCACAGTGGCGTCTGCTCCGGCAGGATGTCGTTCATGCCACGAATGGCTTGCAGAGACTTGCTCACATCAGATCCTTAAATTCGTTCAATCAGCCGCGAGCGATCAGCGCTGCGTCAGCGGCGACCTTCTCGGCCGCTTTCTCGCGGATCAGCTTTTCCAGCTCGTCCACCAGATTGTCATTCGTTAGCTTCTGCGACGGCTTGCCGTCGATGTAAATCAGGTTTGGTGTACCACCGGTCAGGCCCACATGAGCCTCTTTGGCCTCGCCCGGCCCATTGACCACACAACCAATCACTGCGACATCCAGCGGCACCAGCAGGTCTTCGAGGCGCAACTCCAGGTCGTTCATGGTTTTCACCACGTCGAAGTTCTGCCGCGAGCAGCTCGGGCAGGCAATGAAGTTGATACCACGGGAACGCAAACGCAGGGATTTTAGAATGTCGTAACCGACCTTCACTTCCTCAACGGGGTCTGCCGCCAGGGAGATGCGGATAGTATCGCCAATCCCTTCGGCGAGCAGCATACCGAGACCCACCGCAGATTTCACTGTGCCTGAGCGCAAACCGCCCGCTTCGGTGATACCCAGGTGCAACGGTTGCACGATTTCCTTGGCCAGCAGGCGATAGGCTTCTACCGCCATAAACACGTCGGAAGCTTTTACGCTGACCTTGAAGTCCTGGAAATTCAGACGTTCAAGGTGTTCAACGTGGCGCAGGGCCGACTCGACCAGCGCCGCCGGAGTGGGCTCGCCGTATTTCTTTTGCAGGTCTTTTTCCAGAGAGCCGGCGTTGACGCCGATGCGGATCGGAATACCGCGATCACGGGCAGCGTCCACCACAGCACGCACGCGGTCTTCACGCCCGATGTTGCCGGGGTTGATACGCAGACAGTCCACACCCAGTTCGGCCACGCGCAACGCGATCTTGTAGTCGAAGTGAATGTCGGCAACCAGCGGTACCTTGACCAACTGCTTGATACGACCAAAGGCCTCGGCTGCGTCCATGTCTGGTACGGAAACTCGCACGATGTCCACACCGGCCGCTTCCAGACGGTTGATCTGGGCCACGGTGGCCGCTACATCGTTGGTGTCGCTGTTGGTCATGCTCTGCACTGCGATAGGGGCATCGCCACCCACCGGCACCGAGCCGACCCATATCTTGCGAGATACGCGACGTTTGATTGGAGATTCGCCGTGCATGACTATTGTCCCAACTTGAGGCGAGCGGTCTCGCCACTGGTGAACGGCGCCACGTCTACAGGCTGACCGTTGTAGGCCACTTGCGCGCCACGGGCGAAGCCCAGACGCAGCGTCAAAGGAGGCTTGCCGCCCTGGTCAAGCGTATCGCCCTTACGCTTCAAACCGCTGAACAGCACTTTGCCGTTGCCATCGGTAACTTGCGTCCAGCAGTCAGCGATGAAGGTAATTTGTACGCGCCCGTCGCCGGCGATCAATGCCGGGGTGGTGGGAGGCGACATCGCCGGCGCTGCAGGTGCGGCTGGCGCAGGGGTCGCAGGTGCGGGTGTTGGAACCGCCGGAGCCTGGGCCACGGGTGCTGCGGGAGCGGTCGGAACAGCCGGAGCCGGTACCGCAGCAGGGGCCGTGCCAGCATCTGGCGCGGGTTGATCGGCAGTGGTCGGCGCTTGCGGCGCGGCTTGCCCTTCTACCACGGCCTGGTCTTCCGGCTCGTCCAGGGGGTGGATCTGGGTGGTACCGTCGGCGCTTTCGACTTCGACATGTTCCATGGCGTTGCTGGTCAGGTCTTTGCTGCGCAGGGAGGCTTGGTCTTGCCACCAGACGAAACCGCCGCCGACCACGGCAACCAGCAACAACAAGCTGACAATCCGCAAAATCGTGTGGGAAACCCGCGTTGGCTCTTCGATGCGCCCAAGGCCATGGACATTACTGCCCTGGGCATCGGTACCGGTGAACTGGTCGAATTCCTGCACCAGTACGGCCTGGTCGATACCCAACAATTTGGCGTAGGCGCGGATATAGCCGCGGGCAAAGGTATGCCCAGGCAGCTTATCGAACGCGCCGGCTTCCAGGTTGGCCAGGGAGGTGCTGGTCAAATTGAGCTTGAGGGCCACTTCCGCCAGCGACCAACCATTGCTTTCGCGGGCCTGGCGCAAGGTTTCGCCTGGGTTGACGCGATTAGCTGCTACATCTTCCGGGTGCGCGGCTTTCATCATTGCTCCGACAGGTATTGCTGATATTCCGGCGTACCGGGATAGAGTCGTTCGAGTTGCTGGCCAAAACGTGCGGCCGTGTCGTGTTCTTCATGAACCGTCGCCAGGCGCACACCGAGCAATAGACTACGTGCATTTTGCCCGCTGAGCAGGCTAAAACGCTCGTAATAGTCACGTGCCGGCACATAATGCCTGTCTTCGTAAGACAACTCAGCCATTTCGAGCAATGCCCGTGGCTGGCGACTGTTCAGGTGCAGGGCTTTTTCCAGTTGCTGGCGGGCGCTGTCGCGCTGACCGAGGCGCATCGAGGTCACACCAAGGTTCTCGAACACCCGCGAACGCTGCGGGTAGAGAGTATCGGTGGCGGCTTGCTGGAAATAACGTGACGCCAGGTCATACCGTTTCTGCTCGAACAGGAAACTGCCGTAGTTATTCAGCAGCCGCGGATCGGCAGGGCGGGAGGCCAGGGCCTTGTGAAAATAGCGGTCGGCCAGCTCGGGCTCGGCCTGAGCCTGAAACACCAGGGCCAGCGCGGCATTGGCATCGGCATCATCAGCGTCCAGCTCAAGGGCCTTTTTCAACGGCACCTTGGCCTGCTCGCTCATGCCTTGGCGCAGGTACCCCAAACCCAGTTGCACATAGGCAACTCGCGCCTCGTCACGGCCTTTATCAGTGCGCAACGGGCTGTCATGGCCCGATGAAACGCAACCGGCCACGAGGCCGGTAAACAGTAAAAGCAGCGCAAGGCGCAAGGGCATAGAGATCCTCTCAGATTCGATTCACAGCGATTTGCGGCAAATCTTCAGCGGCGTTAAGTTCGCGCACGGCGATGTAACGCTCACTGCGGCGGGTGCGGTCCATCACCTGCCCTACCAATTGGCCACAGGCGGCATCGATGTCTTCACCACGAGTGGTTCGCACAGTGACGTTATAGCCGGCCTGGTGCAGTTGATCCTGGAAACGACGGATGGCGTTGTTGCTCGGCCGCTCGTAACCAGAATGAGGAAACGGGTTGAACGGGATCAAGTTGATCTTGCACGGGGTGTCCTTGAGCAATTCGATCATCTCGACCGCGTGCTCCAGCTTGTCGTTGACGTCCTTGAGCATGGTGTACTCAATGGTCAGCACACGCTTCTCACCCAGGGTCGCCATATAACGCTGGCACGATTCGAGCAGCATCTTAAGCGGATACTTCTTGTTGATCGGTACCAATTGGTTACGCAATGCGTCATTAGGTGCGTGCAGCGACAACGCGAGGGAGACGTCGATGTGCTTGGCCAGCTCATCGATCATCGGTACCACGCCGGAGGTCGACAGGGTCACACGGCGCTTGGAGATGCCGTAGCCCAGGTCGTCCATCATCAAATGCATGGCCGCAATCACGTTGTCGAAATTCAGCAGCGGCTCACCCATGCCCATCATCACCACGTTGGTGATGGCACGGTCGACGGTCGCCGGGACGCTGCCAAAGGATTTGTTGGCAATCCACACTTGGCCGATGACTTCGGCGGCGGTGAGGTTGCTATTGAAGCCTTGCTTGCCGGTGGAGCAGAAACTGCAGTCCAGGGCACAGCCTGCCTGGGACGAAACGCACAATGTGCCGCGCTTGCCCTGGGGAATGTACACGGTCTCGACACAGCTACCGGACGCCACGCGCACCACCCATTTACGGGTACCGTCGCTGGAAATGTCCTCGCTGACCACTTCGGGACCACGCACCTCGGCAATGGCCTTGAGCTTGTCGCGCAGGGCCTTGCTGACGTTCGTCATGGCGTCGAAATCGTCGACGCCAAAGTGGTGAATCCACTTCATTACCTGACCGGCACGGAAACGCTTCTCCCCGATTGAGTCGAAGAATTTCTCCATTTCCGGCTGAGTCAGACCCAGCAGGTTGGTTTTAACAGTCGATGTAGTCATGGATTCACCCTCACTCTTTAAGCCGATGCTTAGCGAGCGGTTACTTCAGTAGCAGCGAAAAAGTACGAGATTTCGCGAGCAGCAGCAGCTTCGGAGTCCGAGCCGTGTACAGCGTTGGCGTCGATGGACTCAGCGAAGTCAGCACGGATGGTGCCGGCAGCTGCTTCTTTAGGGTTGGTAGCGCCCATCAGCTCACGGTTCAGAGCGATAGCGTTTTCGCCTTCCAGAACCTGAACAACAACAGGACCGGAGATCATGAAGGCAACCAGGTCGCCGAAGAAGCCACGAGCGCTGTGCTCAGCGTAGAAGCCTTCAGCTTCAGCCTTGGACAGTTGCTTGAGTTTCGAAGCTACAACCTTCAGGCCGGCTTTTTCGAAACGAGTGGTGATCTCGCCGATGACGTTTTTTGCAACAGCGTCAGGCTTGATGATGGAGAAAGTACGTTGAACAGCCATGGTGTAACTCCAGAAACGGTAATTTACGAAAAATTAAACCCGCGAATTATACGCGGGTTATTGGGTATTGCCTAACTGCGTAAAAAGGCGGCTCAGTCTGCTTCTTCGATCCACAGGCCTTGAATCGCCTCAAGGACCTTTTCGCCACCCCGGTCAGGGATGTCGTCAAAATCCGGCAGTGCCATTACGAGGTCGCGCAGCTTGACGAAGTTCACCGTAAGAGGATTGACCTCAGGATGAGCTTGCGCAAGTTGTATAGCGATTTCTTGTACATCAACCCATTTCAGGCTCATGACATTTCCTTGAATCAATGCGGCGCTTCGGCTGCATGGTTGAGCGAATATTTCGGGATTTCGACGGTGAGGTCTTCAGTCCCCACTTTCGCCTGACAACTCAGGCGCGACGTCGGCTCCAGGCCCCACGCCCGATCAAGATAGTCTTCTTCCAGGTCGTCAGCCTCATTGAGGCTGTCGAAACCTTTACGAATGATGCAGTGACACGTGGTGCAGGCATTCACGCCGCCACAAGCACTTTCGATCTCGATGTGGTTGTCATGGGCGACGTCAAGCAGGGACTTGCCGGTCTCAGCCTCCACGACCATGCCGTCAGGGCAATGTTCGGCGTGCGGTAGAAAAGTGACCTGCGGCATCAGTTATTCCTCAATTTCATTCAGGTTGCGGCCCGCCAGCGCGGCTTTAACCGTCTGATCCATACGGCGGGCAGCAAAGGCATCAGTGACTTGCGACAGGCGCTTGGTCTGTTGCTCGATGGCGTAACCATCGTTGCCTTTCATCAGTTCGGCCAGTTCCTGCATCTGCAGGTCAATGACCATGCGCTCTTCGGCATCCAGCAAGCGCTCGCCGTCGGCTTCAAGGGCGCCCTGCACCGCTTCGAGCAGGCGCTGGGCATCCACTTGTTGCTCACGCAATACGCGGGCGACCTTGTCGTCACCGGCATACTGGAATGAATCCTTGAGCATCTTGGCGATTTCGCCATCGGTGAGGCCGTAGGACGGCTTGACCTGGATGCTGGCTTCAACGCCAGACGCCAGTTCGCGCGCAGCGACACTGAGCAGGCCATCGGCATCGACCTGGAAGGTCACGCGAATTTTCGCCGCGCCCGCGACCATCGCCGGAATGCCACGCAATTCAAAGCGCGCCAGGGAACGGCAGTCGCTGATCAGCTCGCGCTCACCTTGCAGCACATGAATCATCATGGCTGTCTGACCGTCTTTGTAGGTGGTGAAGTCCTGGGCGCGCGCGACGGGGATGGTGGTGTTACGCGGAATCACCTTCTCCATCAGGCCGCCCATGGTTTCCAGGCCTAGCGACAGCGGAATCACGTCGAGCAACAGCAATTCGCCGCCATCACGCTTGTTACCAGCCAGGGTATCGGCCTGGATGGCAGCGCCGATGGCGACGACTTGATCCGGGTCGATTTCGGTCAGTGGTTGGCGCCCAAAGGCTTCGGCTACCGCTTCACGCACGCGCGGAACGCGGGTGGAACCGCCCACCATGACCACTGCGCCAACGTCCTCCAACTCGATACCGGAATCACGCACAGCACGACGGCAGGCCTTGAGGCTGCGGGCGACCATCGGTTCGATCAGCGCATCAAAGGCTTCGCGAGTCAGTGGGGCCGACCAATTACCGTAGCAAACGTCAACAGAAGCAGCGTCAGTCAGCGCCTCTTTGGCCGCGCAGGCAGTTTGCAGCAGGTTGCGCTGCGCGCCTGGGTCCAGATCAGCCGACAAGCCGGCACTGCTGATGATCCAGCCAGCAATGGCGTGATCAAAATCATCGCCACCCAGGGCGCTGTCGCCGCCGGTCGCGAGCACTTCGAACACACCGCCGGTCAGGCGCAGGATCGAAATATCGAAGGTACCGCCGCCCAGGTCATAAATAGCGACCAGGCCTTCAGCGTGCTGATCGAGGCCGTAGGCCACAGCTGCCGCAGTCGGCTCGTTGAGCAAGCGCAGCACGTTCAGGCCGGCAAGTTTCGCCGCGTCCTTGGTGGCTTGACGCTGGGCGTCATCGAAATACGCCGGAACGGTGATAACCGCCCCTACCAGCTCACCACCCAAGGTATTTTCCGCACGCTGGCGCAGCACCTTGAGAATATCGGCCGACACTTCGACCGGGCTCTTGGGCCCCTGGACGGTGTCGATGAACGGCATATGGGACTCGCCGCCGACAAAGCGGTACGGCAGTTGGTCACCCAATTGCTTGACGTCGGACAACCCACGACCCATCAAGCGCTTGACCGACAACACCGTGTTCAAGGGGTCTGCGGACGCGGCGAGCTTGGCCGACTCGCCCACTTCAGTGCGATCTGCGTGATAACGCACAGCGGACGGCAGGATCACCTGCCCATCGGCGTCAGGCAGTGGCTCGGACAGGCCGCTGCGCAAGGCAGCAACCAGGGAATTGGTGGTGCCCAGGTCAATCCCGACCGCCAGGCGACGCTGGTGCGGTTGAGGGCTTTGGCCGGGTTCGGCGATTTGCAGTAGAGCCATGGTAATCAGGTCTTATCTGTCTATCAGGCGTGCATCACGGGCAGCACTGGGTTAATCGTCGAGGCGCTCTTCTAGCTGGCGCACTTCGTAGGTGAGCTTGTCGAGAAACTGCATGCGCCGCATCAGGCGCTCGGCCTGTTCGCGTTGCGCCGCATCATCCCAACAGGCTGCGAAGCTTTCGTTGAGCTCATCCTGGGCGGTTTTCAGACGACGCTTGAAGACCGCGACACCCGCCACATCGGCTTCGTCCTGCAGTTCTTCGAGTTCTTCACGCCATTGCATCTGCTGCATCAGGAAGTCCGGATCATGCACGGTGACCTCCATCGGCAACTCACCGCCCTTCATCGCCAGCAAATAGCGCGCGCGTTTGGGGGGGCTTTTGAGCGTCTGATAGGCTTCGTTGAGGCTGGCCGATTGCTCAAGGGCCAAGCGCTGCTCACGCTCGGAAGCGTCAGCGAAGCGGTCCGGATGCACCCCACGCGCCAATTCACGGTAGCGCGTGGCGAGCTGCTCAAGGTCCAGCCGAAAGCTCGGCTGCAGCTCGAATAAAGCGAAATGACAAGGAGTACCCACGAGTAGCCTCAGATGTTGAAGCTTTCGCCGCAGCCACATTCACCGCGCACGTTAGGGTTGTTGAACTTGAAACCTTCGTTCAACCCTTCCTTGACGAAATCGAGTTCGGTGCCGTCCAGGTAGGTCAGGCTCTTGGGGTCGATGATCACTTTCTCGCCGTGACTTTCGAACACTTGATCCTCTTCAACCACCTCGTCGACAAACTCCAGCACGTAGGCAAGGCCGGAACAGCCCGTGGTGCGTACACCCAGACGAATCCCCTCACCTTTACCGCGCCCATTCAGGGAGCGGCGAATGTGCTGCGCAGCCGCTTCTGTCATGCTGATAGCCATCGTTGACTCCTTACTCGTCGCCAAATGCTTAGATCAAGCCTTTCTTCTGCTTGTAGTCGCGAACAGCTGCCTTGATGGCATCTTCAGCGAGTACGGAGCAGTGGATTTTCACTGGCGGCAACGCCAGTTCTTCGGCCAGCTGGGTGTTGCTGATGGTGACAGCCTCATCCAGGGTCTTGCCTTTCATCCATTCGGTCGCCAGGGAGCTGGAGGCGATGGCCGAACCGCAGCCGTAAGTCTTGAATTTGGCGTCTTCGATAACGCCAGCATCATTGACCTTGATCTGCAGGCGCATTACATCGCCGCACGCCGGGGCGCCGACCATGCCGGTGCCGACATCTGGATCTTCCGCGTTCATCTTGCCGACGTTGCGCGGGTTTTCGTAGTGGTCGATGACCTTTTCGCTGTAAGCCATGGTACTGAATCCTCACTCATCAGGGCCGCTCTGGAACCCTGTAGAAACGCCTGCGTTTTCCGCCACGTTCCTACAGAGCTTGGGTGGCGGCTTCTATAGTTAGTGTGCCGCCCACTCGATCTTGGAAATATCGACACCGTCTTTGTACATGTCCCACAGTGGCGACAGAACGCGCAGCTTGTTGACGGCTTCGCAGACCTTCTGCGCGGCGTAGTCGACTTGCTCTTCAGTGGTGAAGCGGCCGAACGTAAAGCGGATCGAGCTGTGGGCCAGTTCGTCGTTGCGGCCCAGGGCGCGCAGTACGTACGAAGGCTCAAGGGACGCCGAGGTGCAGGCCGAACCGGACGATACCGCCAGGTCCTTGAGCGCCATGATCAGCGACTCGCCTTCGACGTAGTTGAAGCTCAAATTCAGGTTGTGCGGTACACGAGCGGTCATGCTGCCGTTGATGTACAGCTCTTCAAGGTTTTCGACCTGCTTGTAGAAGCGATCGCTCAGGGCCTTGATGCGCACGTTTTCGGCAGCCATGTCTTCCTTGGCCACACGGAAAGCTTCGCCCATGCCGACGATCTGGTGGGTCGCCAGGGTGCCCGAACGCATGCCGCGCTCGTGACCGCCGCCATGCATGGTGGCCTCGATACGTACGCGCGGCTTGCGGCTTACGTAGAGAGCACCGATGCCTTTAGGGCCGTAAGTCTTGTGGGCCGAGAACGACATCAGGTCGACTTTCAGCTTGGACAGGTCGATATCGACCTTGCCAGTGGACTGAGCAGCGTCGACGTGGAGCAACACGCCCTTGGAGCGAGTCAGCTCGCCGATGGCGGCGATGTCGTTGATAGTGCCGATTTCGTTGTTCACGTGGATCACCGAAACCAGGATGGTGTCTTCACGCATCGCGGCTTCGATCATGGCCGGGGTGACGATACCGTCGGTGGTTGGCTCAAGGTAGGTAACCTCGAAACCTTCACGCTCCAGTTGGCGCATGGTGTCCAGGACAGCCTTGTGCTCAATCTTGGTGGTGATCAGGTGCTTGCCTTTGGTCGCGTAGAAATGCGCCGCGCCCTTGATAGCCAGGTTGTCGGACTCGGTGGCACCAGAGGTCCAGACGATTTCGCGCGGGTCGGCATTGACCAGGTCAGCGACTTGGCGACGAGCGTTCTCGACCGCTTCCTCGGCTTTCCAGCCGAATACGTGGGAACGGGAGGCCGGGTTGCCGAAGTTTCCGTCGACCAGCAGGCATTCGCTCATTTTTTGCGCGACACGCGGATCAACCGGGGTGGTCGCTGAGTAATCAAGGTAAATCGGCAATTTCATGGACTTTCTCCTAAATCAGGCTGGCTGGCGTGCCGTTAGCTCTTCGGCTGTCACTCGACGGCGGACGCTTCAATCTTGTCCAGACGCGGCGCCTTGGTGTTGCAACGGCGCTGGTCCTGACGCTGGGCTACTTCTTGCACCTCACGGCGAGTCACAAGATCAGCCAAGCTGATACCACTCAAAAACTCATGGATCTGCAGGCTCAAGTCACACCACAAGTGGTGCGTCAGGCAGGTGTCACCGGCATGGCAGTCACCCAAACCCTGGCATTTGGTGGCATCGACGGATTCGTTGACCGCGTCGATCACCTGGGCCACCTGAATGCCCTGCATGTCGCGGGACAACTGATAGCCACCACCCGGACCGCGAACGCTGGAAACCAGATTGCTACGGCGCAATTTGGCGAACAACTGCTCGAGATAGGACAGGGAAATGCCTTGGCGCTCGGAGATATCGGCCAGGGACACCGGCCCAGTTTGCGCGTGCAAGGCCAAGTCGAGCATGGCGGTCACCGCGTATCGGCCTTTTGTAGTCAGTCTCATGGACAAGTACCAAGGTGTTTCAGAATGGGAGCAAGTATGCGATTCCCGAGTATTTAAGTCAACTATAAGACCTAGTACTTTAGTCAGGAATACCCGTAAAAAGGGCGCGCGAATCATAGCAGGATGGGGTGGGATGGACCAGCGGGAACAGGGCAGAGCCGAGAAGGCAGGACAAACGGAGGTCAACATGTGGGAGCGGGCTTGCTCGCGAATGCGATGAGCCAGTCAATATACTCGGTGACTGACACGCCGCCTTCGCGAGCAAGCCCGCTCCCACAGGGGTTTTGCAGTGATTGCGAAACCTCAGCTTGCCTTGGTGGCAGCCTCGTCCTTGATCTCAGCAAAATCCTCTTCACGCAGTTCAGGCAGGTCTTTGGCGCAGTACGGGCTGCCCAGCTCCTTCAGCGCCCCGCACATGCCCTCCAGCTTGCCATCCACCGCCTGCAGATGATCAAGCAATTGACCAATAGCACGAGCCACTGGATCGGGCATGTCTTCACTAACGCCATAGGCATCGAAACCAATCTTTTCGGCCATCGCCTTGCGCTTGGCCTCTTGCTCATCACCGTCTTGCGGCTTGACGATGATGCGGCCTGGAATACCCACAACCGTGGCACCCGGCGGCACAGCCTTGGTCACTACCGCGTTGGAGCCAACCTTCGCGCCCGCACCCACGGTAAACGGCCCGAGCACCTTGGCGCCCGCCCCTACTACCACCCCATCGCCCAGCGTTGGGTGGCGCTTACCCTTATTCCAGGTGGTGCCGCCCAGGGTCACGCCTTGATAGAGGGTGACGTCATCGCCGATCTCGGCTGTCTCGCCAATCACGATGCCCATGCCGTGATCGATAAAGAACCGACGGCCCACCTTGGCACCCGGGTGGATCTCGATACCGGTCAACCAACGTCCAAAGTTCGATACCAGCCGCGCCAGCCACTTCCAGCCCATGCCCCACAGGGCGCCGGACAAGCGGTGGATCCAGATCGCGTGCATGCCCGGGTAGCAGGTCAGCACTTCAAAGGCGTTGCGCGCCGCCGGGTCACGGTGGAAAACACTTTGGATATCTTCTCGCAAACGCTCGAACATTTTTAATCCTTCCGCTTAAGAAGCTCACCACGGGCCGCTTTCTGGGTTTCCGTGAGGATGCCACGCAATATGTTCATTTCAGCCCGGCTCACCGAGCTGCGGCCGTACAAACGACGCAGGCGCGCCATCAAGTGCCGTGGCTTTTCAGGGTCGAGGAATTCGATGGCGACCAGGGTTTGCTCCAGGTGCTCATAGAACCGTTCCAGCTCGTCCATGGTGGCCAACTCGCCACTTTTGGTCGATGCAACCTCTTCCTTTTCCACCTTGCTCGGCTGGCCGGCAGCGGCCAGCCAGGCCATGCGCACTTCGTAAGTCAGCACCTGCACCGCAGCCCCGAGGTTCAGCGAGCTGAACTCAGGGTCTGATGGGATATGCACGTGGTAATGACATCGCTGCAGCTCTTCGTTGGTCAGGCCGGAGTCCTCACGGCCGAATACCAAGGCGATTTCAGCACCGCCAGCAGCCTCCTCCACCACTTTAGTGCCGCATTCGCGCGGATCCAGCAGCGGCCAAGGGATACGACGGTCACGGGCGCTGGTGCCGAGCACCAGATTGCAGCCGACCAAGGCGTCCTCCAAGGTGGCGACCACCTGGGCATTTTCAAGCAAGTCATTGGCGCCGGACGCACGGGCATCCGCCTCGTGGTGCGGGAATACCCGCGGTTCGACCAGCACCAGGCGCGTCAGCCCCATGTTTTTCATGGCTCGCGCCACCCCGCCGATGTTGCCGGGATGACTGGTATTGACCAAGACGACACGAATGTTTTGCAGCAAGGGAGGCGCTCGCGGACACAGGAAAGGGGAGCAAATCTTACAGAACCGCCTAAGGTTATGCCATGAAAGCGAACGTCGTCCTTCACCTGAGGAAAGTTTCTGCTAGAATGCTCGGCTTTCTTTAACAACCTTAGGTGACCTATCCATGCAGCCCATGCTGAATATCGCGCTGCGCGCCGCCCGCAGCGCCAGTGAATTGATCTTCCGCTCCATCGAGCGCCTGGATACCATCAAGGTCGACGAAAAAGACGCCAAGGATTATGTATCCGAGGTGGATCGCGCCGCCGAACAGAAAATCATCGACGCCCTGCGCAAGGCCTACCCTACCCACGGCATCCTCGGTGAAGAAACCGGCCTGCACAAAGGCAGTGGCGAAGGCGAAGACTACCTGTGGATCATCGACCCACTGGATGGCACCACCAACTTCCTGCGCGGCATCCCGCACTTTGCCGTGAGCATCGCCTGCAAATACCGTGGCCGCCTGGAACACGCCGTTGTGCTGGACCCGGTTCGCCAGGAAGAATTCACCGCCAGCCGTGGTCGTGGCGCCCAACTGAACGGTCGTCGCCTGCGTGTCAGCGGCCGCACCAGCCTGGAAGGCGCTCTGCTGGGTACCGGCTTCCCATTCCGTGACGACCAGATGGACAATCTGGAAAACTACCTGGGTATGTTCCGCGCCCTGGTTGGCCAGACCGCCGGCATCCGCCGCGCCGGTGCAGCCAGCCTGGACCTGGCGTATGTAGCCGCCGGTCGCTTTGATGCGTTCTGGGAGTCGGGCCTGTCCGAATGGGACATGGCAGCAGGCGCCCTGCTGATTCAGGAAGCGGGCGGCCTGGTGAGCGACTTCACCGGCGGTCACGACTTCCTGGAGAAAGGTCACGTCGTGGCTGGCAACACCAAATGCTTCAAGGCAGTACTGACGGCGATCCAGCCGCACCTGCCGGCTTCGCTGAAGCGCTAAGCGAGCGAGCACAAAAAAAGCACCCCTCGGGGTGCTTTTTTTATGCCTGGGATTTAGCAAAAAACCAATTCCAACTGACTCAATACAATCCAATGTGGGAGCTGGCTTGCCTGCGATAACAGCCTGCCAGCCAACTCACGGGTTACTGACCCACCGCCATCGCAGGCAAGCCAGCTCCCACACTTAAACCTTGCAAGGCTTGGGATTACTGCTGGTTCTGACCTAGGATCAAACGACCTTCCTTATCCACCGGAATCTGGCTGCCAGGGTCACGCTCCATACGCACGGTACCTTCCTTGCCATCCAGGTTGTAACGCACGTCATAACCGACCACCTTGTCACTGATGTCGTTAACGGTGTTACAGCGAGTTTGTGTGGTGGTGTAGGTATCGCGGTTCTGCATGCCTTCCTGAACCTTGTTACCGGCATAACCGCCACCGACCGCACCGGCCACGGTGGCCAGCTTCTTACCGTTACCGCCACCAATCTGGTTGCCCAGCAGGCCACCCGCCAGGGCACCCACCACGGTACCGGCGATTTGATGTTGATCCTGCACCGGACGCTGCCGGGTCACGGTGACGTCCTTGCAGACCTCACGCGGGGTTTTGATCTGGGTTTTCACCGGCTGTACCGCCAGTACTTGCGCATACTCAGGGCCGCTTTTTACCAGGCTGTAGGTGGCAACAGCGCCTCCGGCAGTCACACCGACAGCACCCAATACCGCACCAACCAGCAACGACTTGTTCACATGAACCTCCTGACCATCACAAGCGGACCGAAAGATCCGCGCTATACCCAGCCTTGGAGCAAAAAAAAAGGCGCGAGTTCAATACTCGCGCCTTTCTTGTAACAGCGGATCAACAAACGCCCATCAAGGACGGTCGTCGACCTCCTTGTCGGTAGCGGCAGGAGGGATCAAGTCTTCGCTGTTGAGGTTCAGCCAGATCAGCACCACGTTGGCGATGTAGATCGACGAGTAGGTACCCGCCAGAACGCCGATAAACAGCGCCAGGGAGAAGCCCCACAGGTTATCGCCACCGAAGATCATCAGCGCAGCAATCGCCAGCAAGGTGGAGATCGACGTCGCCATGGTCCGCAGCAGGGTCTGCGTGGTGGAGATGTTGATGTTCTCGATCAACGTCGCCTTGCGCAGCACCCGGAAGTTCTCACGAACCCGGTCGAAGACCACGATGGTGTCGTTGAGCGAATAACCAATGATCGCCAGCACAGCTGCCAATACGGTCAGATCGAAGGTGATCTGGAAGTAGGCCAGGATACCCACGGTCACGATCACGTCGTGGATCAGCGACACAATGGCGCCGACACCGAACTTCCACTGAAAGCGGAATGCCAGGTAGATCATGATGCCGACCAGCGCCATCAGCATGCCGAGGCCGCCCTGATCGCGCAGTTCTTCACCCACTTGCGGGCCGACGAACTCGACGCGCTTGACCGACGCCGGGTTATCGCCGCCGACCTTCTGCAAGGCCTCGGCTACCTGGTGACCCAGTTGCGGGTCTTCGCCAGGCATGCGCACCAGCAGGTCGGTGGTGGCACCAAAGCTCTGCACCACGGCTTCGTGATAGCCGGCCTTGACCAGCTCGCTGCGCACCAGGGTAACGTCGGCCGGCTTCTCGTAGGTCAGCTCGATGAGCGTACCGCCGGTGAAGTCCAGGCCGTAGTTCAGGCCCTTATGGAACCAGCTGAACAACGCCAGAACGGTAAGGAGCACGGTGACGCCGAACGCAATATTGCGGACGCCCATGAAGTTGATTGTACGTAACATGGCAGCCCCTTAAATCCACAACTTCTTGAAGTCACGCCCGCCAAAGATCAGGTTGACCATTGCGCGGGTCACCATGATGGCCGTGAACATCGAGGTAAAGATCCCGAGGGACATGGTCACCGCAAAACCTTTCACCGGGCCTGTGCCCATGGCGAAGAGAATCCCGCCGACCAACAGTGTGGTCAGGTTGGAGTCGAGGATCGCGGTAAATGCCCGGCCGAAGCCTTCGTTGATTGCACGCTGCACGGTCATACCGGCGGCGATCTCTTCACGAATCCGCGAGAAGATCAGCACGTTGGCGTCCACCGCCATACCCATGGTGAGTACGATACCGGCGATACCTGGCAGGGTCAGTGTGGCGCCCAGCAACGACATCAACGCCAGCAGCATCACCATGTTGCCCGCCAGGGCGACAGTGGCGATCACACCAAAGAAGCGGTAGATGGCGATGATGAACAGCGACACGAACAACATACCCCACAGCGCCGCATCGACACCTTTGGTGATGTTGTCAGCACCCAGGCTCGGGCCGATGGTACGCTCTTCAGCGAAGTACATCGGTGCAGCCAGGCCACCGGCACGCAGCAGCAACGCCAGCTCGGAAGACTCGCCCTGGCCGTTCAGGCCAGTGATACGGAACTGAGCACCCAGCGGCGACTGGATGGTCGCCAGGCTGATGATCTTCTTCTCTTCCTTGAAGGTCTGCACCGGCACGTCTTTCTCGACACCGTTGACCATCTGCTTGGTGTAGGTGGTCACCGGGCGCTGCTCGATGAAGATCACCGCCATGCTGCGACCAACGTTGCTGCGCGTGGCGCGGCTCATCAGTTCGCCGCCATGGCCATCCAGACGGATGTTCACTTCAGGCGTGCCGTGCTCGCCGAAACCGGCCTTGGCGTCGGTCACCTGGTCACCGGTGATGATCAAGCCACGCTCGATCAGCGCAGGAGGACGGTTGCCTTCACGGAATTCGAATTCTTCGGAAGTTGCACGCGTAGCGCCTGGGTCTGCCGCGAGACGGAACTCCAGGTTGGCGGTCTTGCCGAGGATACGCTTGGCTTCAGCAGTGTCCTGTACGCCTGGCAGCTCAACCACGATGCGGTTGGCACCCTGGCGCTGCACGATCGGCTCTGCCACACCCAGCTCGTTGACGCGGTTACGGACCGTGGTCAGGTTCTGCTTGATGGAGTATTCGCGGATTTCAGCGATCTTGGCCGGGCTCATCGCCAGACGCAGTACCGCTTGGCCGTTCAGGTCGGCAGGCACGATGTCGAAGTCATTGAAGTTCTTGCGGATCAGCGCACGGGCCTGTTCGCGGGATGCTTCGTCAGCAAAGCCCAGCTGGATGGCGCCATTGAGCTGCGGCAGGCTGCGATAACGCAGCTTCTCTTTGCGCAGGAGGCTCTTCACGTCGCCTTCGTAGACCTTCAGACGTGCGTCCAGGGCCTTGTCCATGTCGACTTCCAGCAGGAAGTGCACACCGCCGGACAAGTCCAGACCCAGCTTCATCGGGTGCGCGCCAATGCTGCGCAGCCATTGTGGCGTGGTCTGGGCCAGGTTGAGCGCGACAACGTAGTCGTCACCCATGGCCTTGCGTACGACATCTTTGGCCGGCAATTGGTCTTCTTGCTTGGTCAGGCGCAACAAGCCGCCTTTGGATCCAGCCGCCAAGGTTGCCGCTTTAACCTGGATACCCGCGTCGGTGAGCGCTTTGCTCGCACGGTCCAGGTCAGCCTGATTGACCTGCAGCGAAGTGCTGGCGCCAGAGATCTGGATCGCCGGGTCATCAGGATAGAGATTGGGAGCGGAATAAATAAAACCGATCGCCAGCACCGCCAGGATCAGTACGTATTTCCACAGAGGGTATTTGTTCAGCATCACGCCGCCCGCTTATAACGCGGGGCGCCTTGCGCGCCCCGTCGATTGGTAAAGGTTGTTACTCAGATCGCTTTGAGCGTGCCTTTAGGCAGCGTGGCGGCGATGGCGCCCTTCTGGAACTTCATTTCCACGGTGTCGGAGACTTCCAGTACCACGAAAGCATCGGAGACCTTGGTGATCTTGCCGGCGATACCGCCAGTGGTCACGACTTCGTCGCCTTTTTGCAGGCTGCCCAGCAGGTTTTTCTGCTCTTTGGCGCGCTTGGCCTGTGGACGCCAGATCATCAGGTAGAAGATGACCAGGAAGCCGACCAGGAAAATCCACTCGAAACCACCGCCCATAGGGCCGGCAGCAGCAGGCGCAGCGGCGTCAGCCATGGCGTTAGAGATAAAAAAGCTCATTTAGCACTCCAGTTGCAAATAGTGAATCTTAGGGTCGGAAAACTCAGTCCAAGGGCGGCACAGGGAGGCCACGCTTGGCATAGAAGGCATCGACGAAGGCGGCCAATGTACCCTGTTGAATAGCCTCGCGCAAACCAGCCATCAGGACTTGGTAGTGACGCAAATTGTGGATGGTATTCAACATGCTACCCAGCATTTCCCCGCACTTGTCCAGATGGTGCAGATAAGCACGGGAGAAGTTCTGGCAGGTGTAGCAGTCACAGGTAGGATCCAGCGGCGAATCATCATGGCGATGGAACGCGTTACGGATCTTCAGCACGCCTGTATCGATGAACAGATGCCCGTTGCGGGCATTACGGGTTGGCATCACGCAATCGAACATGTCCACACCGCGGCGCACACCCTCTACGAGATCTTCCGGTTTGCCAACGCCCATAAGGTAACGAGGTTTGTCAGCGGGCATCAGGCCAGGCAGGTAATCGAGCACCTTGATCATTTCGTGCTTGGGCTCGCCCACCGACAAACCGCCTATGGCCAGGCCGTCGAAGCCGATCTTGTCGAGGCCTTCCAGCGAGCGTTTGCGCAGGTTTTCATGCATGCCGCCCTGGACAATACCGAACAACGCCGCGGTGTTATCGCCATGGGCATTCTTCGAACGCTGGGCCCAACGCAGCGACAACTCCATGGAGATACGCGCCACGTCTTCATCGGCCGGGTACGGCGTGCACTCGTCGAAAATCATCACGATGTCCGAACCCAGATCGCGCTGTACCTGCATCGACTCTTCCGGGCCCATGAACACCTTGGCGCCGTCGACCGGCGAGGCAAAGGTCACGCCCTCTTCCTTGATCTTGCGCATGGCGCCCAAGCTGAACACCTGGAAACCACCGGAGTCGGTAAGGATCGGGCCTTGCCACTTCATGAAGTCATGCAGGTCGCCGTGCTTCTTGATCACTTCCGTGCCCGGGCGCAGCCACAGGTGGAAGGTATTGCCGAGGATAATCTCGGCACCGGTGGCGACGATGTCGCGGGGCAACATGCCTTTGACGGTGCCGTAGGTGCCGACCGGCATGAAGGCCGGGGTCTCCACAGTGCCGCGTGGGAAGGTCAGACGGCCGCGACGGGCTTTGCCGTCCGTAGCGAGCAATTCAAACGACATACGACTCATAAGTTGTCCTCAGGGCCGCGCGGCGCCGGGTTACGGGTGATAAACATCGCATCACCGTAGCTGAAAAAACGGTACTCGTTAGCGATGGCGGCCTGGTAGGCAGCCATGGTTTCCGGGTAACCGGCAAATGCCGACACCAGCATCAACAGCGTGGATTCGGGCAAATGGAAGTTGGTGACCAGGCAATCGACCACATGAAAGGGTCGCCCTGGAAAAATGAAAATATCGGTGTCGCCACTGAACGGCTTGAGCACGCCATCACGCGCTGCACTCTCCAGCGAGCGCACACTGGTGGTGCCCACGGCAACCACTCGACCGCCACGCGCCTTGCACGCCGCCACCGCATTCACCACGTCCTGGCTGACCTCCAGCCATTCGCTGTGCATATGGTGGTCTTCGATGTTATCCACACGCACCGGCTGAAACGTACCGGCCCCCACGTGCAGGGTCACATAGGCCGTGTCGACGCCCTTGGCGGCAATCGCATCCAGCAATGGCTGGTCGAAATGCAGCCCGGCAGTCGGTGCGGCGACGGCGCCGAGGCGCTGTGAGTACACGGTCTGATAGCGCTCGCGGTCCGCGTCTTCGTCGGGGCGGTCTATATAAGGAGGCAACGGCATATGGCCGACGCGCTCCAACAGCGGCAACACTTCTTCGGCAAACTTGAGCTCGAACAAGGCATCGTGGCGCGCCACCATCTCGGCTTCGCCACCGCCCTCGATCAAGATGCTCGACCCCGGTTTGGGCGACTTGCTGGAGCGCACATGGGCCAGCACGCGATGGCTGTCCAGCACCCGCTCCACCAGAATTTCCAGCTTGCCGCCGGACGCTTTCTGGCCAAACAGCCGCGCCGGAATCACCCGGGTATTGTTGAAAACCATCAAATCGCCTGGGCGCAAATGCTCAAGCAAATCAGTGAATTGACGGTGTGCGAGGGCACCGCTGGGCCCGTCCAGGGTCAGCAGTCGACTGGCGCGACGCTCGGCCAAAGGGTGGCGAGCGATCAGCGAATCAGGGAGCTCAAAAGTAAAGTCAGCAACGCGCATGATGGGGTTCGTCTAGCAGGGCCGGGAAGTCTAGCGGAAATAGTGAAAATAGACCATGAAACGTGATTGACCAACGGTAATCTCATCTCTATACTTCGCCGCCATTGAGCCCTGATGGCGGAATTGGTAGACGCGGCGGATTCAAAATCCGTTTTCGAAAGGAGTGGGAGTTCGAGTCTCCCTCGGGGCACCATCTTAAAGAAAGACCTTGAAATTCAAGGTCTTTTTTTTCGCCTGCAAAAAAGTGCCAGGCGTGGCAGTGGAGGGAGCGGGACCATGGAGTTGACGCTTGAAGCGGTTGCGTTGTTCGCGTTGAAGCTGGTGCATGAGACTGACCACGGCAGCCCATTGCTGCGCGATGATCCCGTGATGGAGGGCTATGATCGCGAGGTGTTTGGGTTGTTGGTGCGCCAGGGAAACCTGGCCGAGATCCAGTTGAAGCTCGATGAGTGCATCACCCAGGCGTTGATTGCATTGGGTGGAGCGGACAGCGTTCTCGGGCGTGAATTGCAAAGGCTATCCACCGATGTGCAAAACATCGCTCGTCTTGATGAGTTGACCTGCCCGCTGACCGTACTAAAGAGCTATCTGAAAGATGTGCAATGAATCGGTAATCAGGGTAACGGCCAGGTAAACCATCAACACCGCCACCCCTGCATCCAGCCAGCGCCAGACCGCAGGCTTGCGAAACAATACCGTCAATCGCTGACAGCACAGCGCCAACACCACGAACCACACGAGTGATGCCGTCATGGCGCCTGTCGCGAACAGCGCCTGTTGGCCCGCAGGTTTCGTGGCACCGATGGAACCAATCAACACCACGGTATCGAGCCAGGCGTAAGGGTTGGCAAAGCCGAGTATGACCGCCGAGCGCAACAGCCCTCTTTGCGAGTTGCCGCCTTGAGCGTCCGGCATGGACTGATCCCGGATGCAGGCCAACAGACGTTGGCCACCAAACCAAAGCAGATACGCAGCGCCGGACAACAGCAATAGTGCCATCACCTCAGGCCGGCTTCCCAACAACGAACCTAAACCCGTGACCCCGAAAGCGATCAGGAAAATATCGGCCATTACGCAAATAGCGACAACGCCCCAGATCGGCCCGCGACCGACACCTTGGCGGATCACCAAGGTGTCTTTCGGGCTAGGAGCGGCGAACAGTCCGATACCCAAGAGCAAACCTTCGATGTAAAGGGCATTGAAGTGAGGAAACATGGACTGTTCGAGCCCTCCAGGACTATTTAGCGCAGTTGAATCGGTTGATTACCGAAACCGGTATGACGAGCATTCACAGTACTGCCCAGGTCAATGGATTTCTGGCGGTAAAAGGTCGTCAGCAACTGATCCGGATTGGGATTTGCAAAGTAGATCAATGAGCTTCTGGCGACCGGTTTGCTGGGCGCAAGTACAGCATGGTAGGCGGCAGGCACGGCATGATCGAAGAGCTCTGTCAGCAAGGAACCCGCCAGCACCGCGACCTCGTTCTCCAGAAGGCGTACCGGCTCCAACGATCGTTCTTTCATCAAAACCAGCCCTTCGCGGGTAGGCTTGATAAACGAAAGCATATGCCCGTCTTCATGAGGATCCTGGGCATATTGACGAGAATGGTCTTTCGCCTGTGGACCATAGACACATAACTGGATGTACGATGCCGCGCGAAAGGGGGCTAAGGGGGCAACGCCAAATTCCTCGCAAATGCCATCCATAACTCCCTGGGCCAACTCGCTCATCTGTCGTTCAAAACTGCCGACTGCGACAACGAAAGTACTTCGGGTGAATTCGAAAGCGGTTCTTTTTGAAGCGTGCGCGGGCCAGTAACAAAACCGCTCGCACAGGTCCGGGTGATCCTCGGCAAGGGAGTACTCGGCGCCAAAAGGGAAAAAACCATCCGTGTCCTGGGCAAAGGAAAACTCATCCTTGATGGCCTGGGGAATGGCCGATTAGCCATCAATGATCTTTTTGTAGTCCTGCAACATCGCATCAGGAATTTGCAGGATGCCAAAGCCTGATCGGGCAATGGATTCACAGCACGCTTTCATTGGACTCATAGCTATATCCACAGATAGATGTAAAGGAATGCAACACACACAAGGTTCGCAAGCATGTGAGAAACCGCGACACTGGATATGCCAACCAAACCGGGACCTATCCATGTCTTTCACAACGTCGCCAGCAAGACCAAAGTCTGAATCGCTCTGTAACCGTGACGGCGGGCAGGTTGTCCTTTTTGGCTTACAAGATGACGACTTCCACTGGAAACGGGTTTGCAAAATATGAGCATCAAAACTGGCGATACTCTTCGAGCGCTTGTTGTACGACGCAGCCGAGAACTGGGAAAACCCCTGACTAACCTGGCTAAGGAGGCTGGCATCTCCAGAACCTACCTTTATGCATTGGCGGACGGTGCTTCAAAAGATCCGTCCGTACGTACCCTGATCAAATTAGCCAAAGCGCTACGTGTCTCCCCGCTGCTGCTGTTTCGCTACTTTGCCGACCTGACCGGTGCTCCAACTGATGCTTACTCAATGGCTATCACCAACCGGGCCATTGGCTTGCACGACCCATCTGACATTGCCGTATTCAATGCAGACGTGACCACGCCTGACCAGACCGTAGTGCTGCCCGGTGAAACCTTTCAGAAAACCTGGGAGATCCAGAACCTCGGGATTCGCCCCTGGCGCGGGCGGCGATTGGTGAGAGTGGACGGTGAGTACGTGATCGCCCGTCGAACCGCTTCGGGGGAGCCATTGGAAGTGGTGATGGATAGCCATCTGCGAAGCCTGAATAACGATATTCCGATAGCAGATACTTTGCCCGGCCAGCCAGTGCATATCACCGTGGAGTTCGGAGCCCCGAGGGAGACCAGTACCGTCACCTCAATCTGGCGTATCGAAGATGAACATGGGCAGCCTTGCTACGGGCCAGCATTCATCCTGCATGTGATTGTCAACGTCATGGCGCGCTGAAAGCAGCCTTACTTGCGCCCCTCTACCGCCATCCGCACCGCCAAACCCATCAACACCGACCCCATCAGCCAGCGCTGCAGCACCTGCCAACCTGGCCGGGTGACAAAAAACACCGCGATGGAACCCGCCATGCAGGCAATCACCGCGTTGACGCTCACGCTGATAACAATCTGCAGGGAGCCCAGCGCCAGGGATTGCATCAGCACACTGCCATGACCGTTCGGATCGATGAACTGGGGCAGCAACGACAAATACATCACCGCCACTTTGGGATTGAGCAAGTTGGTGACCAAGCCCATGGTCACCAACTTGCGCGGGCTGTCCTTGGGCAAGTCGCGCACCTGGAATGGCGAGCGCCCACCCGGCTTGACCGCCTGCCAGGCCAGGTACACCAGATACAGCGCTCCGCCGAGCCGCAGCGCGTCGTAGGCAAACGGCACCGCCATCACCAACGCCGTGATACCCAGCGCCGCGCACACCATGTACACCACAAACCCCAGCGCCACCCCGCCCAGGGAAATCAACCCGGCCGTGCGCCCCTGGCAGATGGAGCGGGAAATGAGGTAGATCATGTTCGGCCCCGGTGTCAGTACCATGCCGAGTGAAATCAGGCCGTAGGCGAGCAAGCTGGACATATCAGGCATGGATTGGCTCCTGGTTTTTTAGGCTGCCAGCGTGAAATCCTTCGCCGACGCGGTCGTGTTGAGCGTCATGCTAGAGGCTTGAAGGCCCAGGCGTTAGATACAGATCCGCAGGCAAAACGTCATACACCGGCGGCATCACCTACCCAGGACAGGCACATGATCGACTTCAACAACAAAGGTTTCTTCAAGCTCAAGCAAAACAACGAATACGCCGAACGCGTAGCGGCCCTGCTGCTGGACGGCGAAGAAGTGGTCGACGCCTACAAGGCCATGCGCGACGGCGTCGTGTTCACCACCAAACGCATCATCGCGGTGAACGTGCAGGGGATTACCGGCAGCAAGAAGGATTTCACCTCATTGCCATACAAGAACATCGTGGCGTACTCGGTGGAAACGTCCGGGACGTTTGACTTGGATTCGGAGTTGGAGATTTATTTTTCGTCGTTGGGGAAGGTGAAATTCGAGTTCACTGGCAAGACCTCGATCGTGGAAATCTCCCGACTGATTTCCAAGCATCTGCTGAGTTGATCCGCAGGCACAAGCCGCCGTCAGGGCGGAACCCTAAGTGGCCGTTACCTCAGGACTGGATATGTACTCGGTATAACTGTGTCAGCTGTCAGGCCGTCTTCGCAGGCAAGCCAGCTCCCACATTTGGATCGCAGCGCATCAGTTAGACCAGCGCTGGCTGTCAGGCCGTCACGGGAGCAAGCTCCCTCGCCACAGGTCCAGCGTCGCGCCGAAGTTGTGTGATACCTATGCTGCGATGACGCCAGCCCCTATACGTGCTCAAGAAAATTGCCCTCGAGAGAAAGTTAGAGGGTTCGCTTTCTATGATTATCAAATCCAAAGAGCAGGCCTACTTACATGGTAGGCCTTCCCTTTCTGCTATTTACTTCTTCCTGGGCTTTCCTGCATCGTCCCGCTTATCGCGAACCTGGCCATCTTTATTTCTTGATCGCGGCTGCTCGCCACCACCGGGCTTCGGAACATTAACATTTGGATTCAGAGGTCTTCTATCTGTCATTTTAGTTTCCTTAAGGTACGTTGGACTTACTCAGGAAAATCACAGCCGCTGAATCACTAAATACTCAGGCACCCACTTAATCGAAGTGCTGGTGGTCACCGGCCACTCTCGAAACTAGCAAATAGCCATCACCATAGCTATCCCGCTCATCGGAGCCATATCCCATTCCCAGTTCCTGTGCCTGCAGCGCCAAAGCCTCCATACATATCTGACTCACAATATCCTGCCGTTCTCTCAACGTTTTTAAGCGCACAACCCGAGCTCGCCTAATTTTAAGTCGCCCCTCAACCCCGTCGAAGTACACCATCATTCCCGCCCCTTACTCAAACGCCTGCCATACCAAACCGCCCCACTGAACGCCGCTCCCAAAATCACAACCCCATTCCCAACCAACCAAAACCCAAAATTCCTGCTCTGATCCGCATCCCCTTGATAAAACGGCCCAAAATACGCAGACATGACCACCACCAAACCGTTAAACAATCCGAGCGCCACTACAACCACCCCGACGACAAACACCACGCCCTTAACCAATTTCATATGATCTTCCAAAACCAGATCTCCCTGGACTCGTGATAGTCCGAGAACGTCCCCTCAATCGAAAATCCCAGCTGGATACGCGGATAACTCAGCCAATCCGTCAACCGCCGTCCATTCCAAAGGTCAATGTGGTCACCGCTGCGATTGCCAAACGTCTCATTCCCTCGGCGCCAAAAATCTTTGAAAAAGATAATGCCTTGCTGCCCCGCCAACACTTCTTCGAAATCCTCAGGTTTTATCTTTTTCGGCCGCTGCAAGCCGGGGATATTCGCGCCATTTAGAGCTTTGGCCATTTCCTCAGCCGCCAGCACATGGCCCTCACTCTTGGCATGCTGCCAACAATAGCGCACGCCTCTCAATCTGCTCAGGTCGGCGCCTGACCTGCGCAGTGCTACGCCCAGGTTAATGGCGCATTGGTCACTGAAATTTTTGGCGCCGTTGGTTCTACAAGGGGCGGCGTCTCCGAAAATTTCCGGGTGGTTTTTCCATAGGGAGTTGAACGTCAGCATTAAGCGCTTCCATCGCGTATTTTTCACACGAACGTAGCAAACGCTTTGCCGATAATGGTGAGGTCAGGCGCAAATCAGAACAGTCCTACTTGTGTGTAGGCTTTTGATGCAGGCTAACGCTCACACTGTGCTTTTTTGTAGGAGGACAGAGGACGGTGATGCGTGCCAGCCTGGGCATCTCACTTGGGCTGGAATGTCTCCAGATACGCCAGAATATTTTCAATCTTCTCCTGGTCACTGATCCCCCAGAAGATCATCCGCGTGCCACTCACCACCGACTTCGGATTTTCGATGTAGGCCGCCAGTTTTTCCCGCGTCCACACCACGCCCGAGTTCTTCATCGCATCCGAATACTGATAGTCCTGAGTGGTACCGGCAGGCCGGCCAATGATGCCGTTCAGTTCCGGGCCAAAACCACCCCGCGCCCCCTCACCAATGCTGTGGCAGCCGCCGCAGGTCTTGGTGAAGAGTTTGCCGCCCGCCTCGGCGTCGCCCGCAGCGAACGCGGGTGCGGCGATAACGGTCAGGGCGAGGGTCAATAACACATACTTCATTCACGTCTCCCTATCGGCTGTTGCCGTGGATTATGCCTGTTCGACCGGCCTTTCTCCCAGCCGCTGCACCAGACGCACCAGATACCCGTCCGGGTCTTGCACGATGAACTGGCGCTGCCCGGCCTCCACGTCACCGGCTCGGTACCAGGCGTCCTCTACATCGCGGAACAAGGGCCAGCCGATCTGCGCCAAGCGTTGCAGGATGGGTGCTACGGCGGGCACATCGATTTGCAGGTTGATGCCGCGCCCGAATGGGGGCTGCAACGGTGCGGTAAGCCACTGGCCGGCCTCGGGGTCGTATTGTTCGAGCATGATTTGCGCGCCGTTAAGGTCGAGGTAGGCAAAGCCTTCTTCTGCGCGCTGATAGGCAATAGCGAAACCTAACTGTTCGATCCAGAACGCCAGGCTCGCGCCAAGGCGGGTGACGATCAGTTCAGGCACGAGTGGGTTACGGTTGAACATGGCATTCCTTGGATGGCAGAGTGGCGTTCACCTTAACGGATTGCCGTGCCCATGGCTCACAAGCAGTCAAACGACCACCCATCGATTAAAAAACATCCAATCGAACCTATCCGGCCACCTTCCACTCCACCTTACTGAACCCCCTGATGGTGGAGTAAAGATCATGGCTCAGCCATCGATTTTGGTATTGGAAGACGACGAGATCATTCGGGCGTTGATGGTAGATGTGCTGGAAGACTTTGGTGCGGTGGTGACATCGTTTGCATCGGCAGACGAAGGGATGATTTACCTGGAGCGCGGCGATGACCCGGTGGATTTGATTGTCAGTGATATTCAAATGCCCGGCTTGCTCAATGGTTATGACTTGAGCCGTGTGGTCGCCCACCGCTGGCCTGAAGTACAAGTAGTGCTGACCTCAGGTAATACGAAAATCGCCGCCGAGTTGGGCAGTTCCGTGCGGTTTCTGCCCAAGCCCTGGAGTACCGACCACTTGCTTGAGTGCGTGCAGACAGCATTGACGCACTAGGGCCTGCCCCTGCGTTGATAGCAGCGCGATATAATTTCAACCGAACTTGAGGGCCAGTTCTGCGGTCATGTAAGGTGCAGGGAGCGACTTTTCTGATCCGCTGGTCAGCCTTTTCGCTTCTGCGTTCAGCTGACGACAATGAGTTGTGTAGAATCGTCGCCCATTTTCACGCGTCATTCATGGCCGACAGGCCCACAGTTCGAGCTCATTGAATGCATTCACAGGCCCATGACGTTAGTGCGCCCTCCTTGTTGGAAACGTTGCGCACGGGCACGGGCCTGCTGCATGTGGCGTTGGAACAGCGCCTGCCGTTTTTTTCCGAGCGCCTGGATGCCCAGTGGTATCGGCGCCTGCTGCAAGCGTACTACGGCTTTTATCAGCCGATGGAAGCGGCGCTGTATGACAGCGGTTTGATTCCCGATGGATATGAACCTGTGTTGCGTGTGAAAACGCCAACACTGGTCCATGACCTGCACGCACTCGGCCTGACTGACCACGCCATCCATGCCCTGCCTCGCTGTACCCAACTCCCCGTATTAAACACGCCGGCTGCGTGTCTCGGCGCCCTGTATGTGCTGGAAGGCGCCACCCTGGGTGGCCAAGTGCTGCGCCGGGAAATGGCCCTGCGCCTGGATGTGAACGCCGACAACGGCGGTGCCTTTCTCAATGTATACGGCGCCGAGACCGGACGGCGCTGGAAAGATTTCCTCGATTATCTGAGCCGCCAGCCACTGGATACAGATGCCGCCGCGCGCGCGGTGATGGCGGCCCGTTCGACATTCAGCGGCTTTGAGCAATGGCTCGACAGCCAGGAGGTATTGCTATGAAACCCGAAGATTTTGAAGAGCTGCTTGCCAACTGCGCCGACGAACCCATTCGTTTTCCGGGGGCCATCCAGCCCCACGGCGTGCTGCTGACTTTGTCGGAACCTGGCCTGAACATTATTCAGGTAAGTGCCAACGTCGGTACGTTGTTCGGCCACGCCCCCGAGGCGCTGTTGGATCAACCGTTGCACAGATTGATTGGCGAGGAGTACGCCCAGGCCGTGCGAACCATGGCCGAGGACAGCGCATTCCTGGACTCGCCGCCCCTGCTGATCACCTTCAAGGGTGAGCAGTTCGAAGGCCTGTTGCATCGCCACCAGGGCGTGTTAGTGCTGGAATTCGAACCACGGCTCAAGGATTTCAAACCCCGAGCGCACAATGGCCGCACCAGCGATCTGGGCAAGATGCTGCACCGCCTGCAATCGGCAAAGACCTTGGAGGCGCTCTACGCCATCACCGTCAACGAAATCCAGGCCATGACCGGTTATGACCGGGTGCTCATCTATCGCTTCGAAGAGGAAGGCCATGGCCAGGTGATCGCGGAGGCCTCGGCGCCGTCAATGGAATTGTTCAACGGGCTGTTCTTCCCCGCGTCCGACATCCCCGAGCAGGCTCGGGAGCTGTATCGCACCAACTGGCTACGGATCATCCCGAATGCGTCCTACGAACCGGTACCGCTGGTGCCCAAATTGCGCCCGGACACCGGGCAGCCCCTGGACCTGAGCTTCGCCACCCTGCGCAGCGTGTCGCCGATTCACTGCCAGTACATGCAGAACATGGGCGTGTTGTCGTCCATGAGTATTTCGTTGATGAAGGGCGACAAACTCTGGGGCCTGATCAGCTGCGGCAACCGTGAGCCGCTGCTGGTACCTAATGACCTGCGCATGGCCTGCCAGACCATCGGCCAAGTGCTGTCATTGCAGATCAGTGCCATGGAGGCCCTGGAGCTGACCCGCCAGCGCGACGAGAAAGTCCAAGCGCTGGCGCTGCTGGACCTGGCGATGAAAGCCTCTGCCAATAACGTCTTCGACGGCCTGGCCCAACAAGGCCGAATGCTGATGGACCTGACCCTCTCCGGCGGCGTGGCGATCATCGAAGATAAACAACTGCACCGCTACGGCAATTGCCCGGAACCGGCGCAGATACGCGCGCTGCACAAGTGGTTGCAGGCCAACGGTGAACCGGTATTTTCCAGCCATAACCTGGCCTCGGTTTACCCGCCTGCCGCTGAGTTCCAGAGCGTGGCCAGCGGCGTGCTCGCCATGAGCTTGCCCAAGCCTGTGGATAACGGTGTGTTGTGGTTTCGCCCGGAAGTCAAAGAGAACATCCACTGGAGTGGCGACCCGCAGAAGCCGCTGAATCTGGAAACCTGCGACGCGGGCATGCGCCTTCGCCCACGCACCTCGTTTGAAATCTGGAAAGTGGAAATGGCCGGCATCTCCACCAAATGGAGCCATGGCGACCTGTTTGCCGCCAACGATTTGCGCCGCTCGGCCCTGGAGAACGACCTGTCCCGCCAAGTGCTGCGCGAGCAACAAGCGGTGCGTGCGCGGGACGAGCTGGTCGCGGTGGTTTCCCACGACCTGCGCAACCCCATGACCGTCATCTCCATGCTCTGCGGCATGATGCAAAAAGCCTTCAGCTCCGATGGTCCACACACCTCACGCCGTATCTCTTCCGCGATCGACACCATGCAACAGGCCGCCGGGCGCATGAATGTGTTGCTGGAAGATTTGCTCGACACCTCGAAGATCGAGGCCGGGCGCTATGTGGTCAAGCCGGTGGCGCTGGACGTCAGCCAGATCTTTGAAGAAGCGTATTCGTTGCTGGCCCCCCTGGCCTCGGAAAAAGGCATCGACCTGTCGTTCAATGTCGAGCCCGGCCTGCAGATCAAGGCCGACCCGGAGCGCTTGTTCCAGGTGCTGTCGAACCTGATCGGCAATGCGATCAAGTTCACCCCACGCCAAGGCAACATCGGCATCAGCGCCATGAGCAACGGCGAGGAGATTGTATTTTCGGTGCGAGATTCCGGTGAAGGCATTGCACCGGACGATTTGCCCCATGTGTTCGATCGCTATTGGACCCAGACTGAAAACAACCCCACCGGCAGCGGGTTGGGGCTGTATATCACCCAGGGGATTGTCCAGGCTCATGGTGGGCGCATCGAGGCCGAAAGTGAGTTGGGGTGCGGTAGTGAGTTCAGGTTTACGGTGCCAAAGCCTGCCTGAAACGCGCCCATTTTCTAAACCCAACATGCGGATACCTTTGGCCGGGAACGAACAACCCGGCCAATGCCACTGAAACGGTGCGCACTCAAAGGGAGTATTGGTGCGACAACAGTCCTCCAATTGAGTAAGGGGTTGTACCGATGATCATTAGCAATTCGTTTGACAGCTTGAGCTATAACATCCAGCAAGGCATGAAAGATAACCAGCCTTCAGCCAATCCCGCCCCCATCTCTTCGCCGATTGACAGCCCCCCACAGGGGCAGGACACGCGACCAAAACCCAAAGATTCGGGTATGACCTCTCTCGGAGGAGGCAAACTGGTTTAAACCGTTAGGAGTCACCGGCAACGAGTGCAACGCAACGCGCTGCACTTGCGTTAACAAAACACTGACATCCTCTGCGTTATCCTTTCCAGTCCCACTTGGTATGAGCTGCATTCTTCATGGGTCAACCTGAAATCCTGCCTGCCGTGATCGCCGGCCCCTTGCTAAGACGCCTGGAACCACAGCGCCTGGTTATCTGGTTGGTGGGCAGTCGTGCCCTGCCCCTGTGCTTGCGGCTGCAATTACCCTCGGGCGAGGCGCGGGATATCCCGCTCGATGCAACGCACTGCCAAGTCGTGCCCGTCGGCCGCCATGCCGTTATCCACCTGATCGACATAGCCCTGAGCCACGCCCTGCCACAGGATGAAATCATCGGTTACGACCTGTTGATCGACGGCCTCGGCATTGCACAATGGGCACCGCACTTGCTGTATGGCGACGCGACTACGCCAAGCTTCGTGCTGCATAGCCGCATCCATCACTTGGTGCATGGCTCGTGCCGCAAACCCCACCATCGTGCCGACGAAGGCTTGCTGTGTGTCGACCGTCTGTTGGCGGACGCCCGCACACCGCTCGAACGCCCAGCCTTGCTGATGATGAATGGCGACCAGATCTACGCCGACGACGTCGCAGGGCCCATGCTGCGAGCCATTCACGGGCTGATTGCGCGCCTGGGCCTGTTCGATGAGTTTCTAGAGGGTGCGGTGGTGAGCGACAGCGCCAGCCTTTATGGGCATCGCGCCAGCTATTACCACCGGGCCGACCTGCTCCCTGCGCTGGACAGTAACGAGACCTTGCGCGAACGCTTTTTCGGCGGTGTGAAGAAACCCATCTTCACCAGCAGCACCGCCGACAATCACCTGGTGACCTTTGCCGAAGTGATCGCCATGTACCTGCTGGCCTGGTCGCCGGTACCCTGGACGCTGATCGCACCAGAACCGCCGCCGCTGAGTGCGCAAGAACAACAACGCTATGCCCGCGAACAGGTTCATATCGATCAGTTCCGCGACGGCCTGCCTGGGGTAGCGCGGGTGTTCGCGCACCTGTCGACGCTGATGATGTTCGACGATCACGACATCACTGACGATTGGAACCTCAGCGCCCAGTGGGAAGAAACCGCCTACGGCCACCCCTTCTCCAAGCGCATCATCGGCAATGCCTTGCTGGCGTATCTGTTATGCCAGGGCTGGGGCAACCAGCCCCAGGTGTTTGGCGAACTGCTGGACCAGACCCAGGCACTGACCGGCCGGGTACAGGCCAATCATCTCGAGGCGACGGCGCAAGAAGCGTTGCTGGAGGCCTTGCTGAAATTCCAGCAGTGGCACTACGTATTGCCCACCACCCCGGCGCTGGTGGTACTCGACACCCGCACCCGACGCTGGCGCAGCGAGTTCACCCTCAAGCAACCTTCCGGCCTGCTGGACTGGGAAGCCTTGAGCGAACTGCAACAAGCGCTGCTGGACCATCCATCCGCCATCATCGTCTCGCCCGCGCCGGTCTTTGGCGTCAAGCTGATCGAGACGGTGCAAAAGGTCTTCAGCTGGTGCGGTTTTCCCCTGCTGGTAGACGCCGAGAACTGGATGGCCCACCGCGGCGCCGCCCAAGTGATTTTGAATATCTTCCGCCACTCACGCACGCCAGGTAACTACGTGATCCTTTCCGGTGACGTGCATTACTCGTTTGTCTACCAAGTGCTGATCCGCCACCGCAACGGCGGTCCCAAGATCTGGCAAATCACCAGCAGTGGCATCAAGAACGAGTTCCCGCCGCGCCTGCTGGAATGGTTCGATCGCCTCAACCGCTGGCTCTACTCCCCGCGCTCGCCCCTCAACTGGTTTACCCGCCGCCGCACCATGCAGGTGATGCCTTATATCCCAGAGCATGCCGAAGCGGGTGAGCGGTTGTGGAACTCGGCGGGCATTGGCCAGGTGTTTTTCAATGAGCAGGGCCAACCGCAGGCCATTTACCAGCACAACGCGGATGGAAGACCTCGAACAAAGATGATGGCGCCAGAAAAATAGCGTTTCGCCACTCGTCATAAGCAGCACACCTGCCCTATTCAAAGCGCGCAAGCGCCGATGTACAGTAGCGCCAGCCACGGAGTATCGGCGTCAACCATGACTGGCCTTGGGCGCCAGCCCCCCGCAGGAAGCGCGCAGATGGACGATACATCCGGCAAAGAACCGCTACGCAATGAGGTGTCCGACCTTAACGTCGACCTGTTGCACGCCATCATGGAACTGGTCAGTGATGGCATCTGGGACTGGAACGCCAATACCGGCTTCGTCTACCGCAATCCCGGCTGGTACGAAATGCTTGGCTACTCCCACCACTCCCTGGAAAACAGCGTCTTCACCTGGGAGAACGTGATCCACCCCGAGGATTACCCTCGCGTGATGGCGGTGTTCGATGACTACATCAGCCAACGCGCCGCTCATTACCGGGCCGAATACCGTTGCCGAAAAGAAGACGGTACGTACCTCTGGATCGAGGACCGCGGCTACGTCATTGCCCGCAACCCCGACGGTTCCGTGGCGCGCATGGTCGGCGCACACCGCGATATCCATACGCGCAAATGCTCCATCGAACAGTTGCAAAAGCGCAACCAGTCTCTGGAAGCGCTGGTCGCGGAGCGCACCCTCGAGTTGTCGCGCGTCAACCAGCAACTGCAATTGCAACTGGACGAAAACCGCTCTTTGGCCGAGCGGGACGCCCTGACGCGCATCGCCAATCGGTATCGCCTGGAAAAGGTGCTGCTGGAGGAATGCGACCGCGCCGAACGCTTCCGCCTGCCCTTGGCACTGGTGGCCATGGATGTCGATGACTTCAAGCCGATCAATGACCAATATGGCCACGGCGTCGGCGACCAGACGCTGATACGGGTAGTGGAACACCTGGAAGCCTGCGTACGTAAAAGCGACTTGCTGGCGCGCTGGGGCGGCGACGAGTTTATGGTGGTGCTGCCCAAAAGCAGCCTGGACACGGCCAAAGAGTTGGCCGAAAGGATTCGCCATAAAATCAAGGCGGCGGCCCCCTTGGGCGCGTTGAACGTTACCCTGAGCCTGGGCGTAGTAGAGCGGCGCATGGGGGAATCGCCGGCGGCGCTGATGGCGCGGGCCGATCAAGCCTTGTACCGATCCAAGGCGGCGGGCAAGGATGGGGTGTCGGAATAGGCCGCAGCTCCTTCCAAGGTGGAATGACCCGGCAACTTTATTTCGTTTGCGGCAAGGCCAGGCGCGCGGCTTAGATAGCGCTGCGCCCACCACTGCCGAGTCCCCGAGTCATGAGCTACGCTAGCATCAGCCAGTCGATTTCCATCGTTCACCCCATCAGCCTGAGCCACGGTAAAAACGCCGAAGTCTGGGACACGGCGGGCAAGCGTTACATCGACTTTGTCGGCGGTATCGGCGTACTCAACCTGGGCCATTGCCACCCGGCCGTGGTGGCGGCCATTTGCGAGCAAGCCACCCGGCTAACCCATTACGCGTTCAACGCCGCACCGCATACGCCCTACATCGAGTTGATGCAACGTCTCAGCGCCTTTATCCCGGTGGGATACCCCGTCAGCGGCATGCTCACCAATAGCGGTGCCGAGGCGGCGGAAAACGCCCTGAAGATCGCCCGTGGTGCCACCGGGCGCACGGCGGTGATCGCCTTTGACGGCGCCTTCCACGGGCGCACCCTGGCGACCCTCAACCTCAACGGCAAGGTCGCGCCCTACAAGCAGAAGGTCGGTGTACTGCCCGGCCCTGTGTATCACCTGCCCTACCCCAGTACCGATAACGGCGTGTCCTGCGCCGAAGCGCTGAAGGCCATGGAGCGTCTGTTCAGCGTGGAGATCGACGTAACCGATGTGGCCTGCTTCATCATCGAGCCGGTACAGGGCGAAGGCGGTTTTCTCGCCCTGGACACTGAGTTCGCCCAGGCGCTGCGGCGCTTCTGCGACCAGCACAACATCCTGCTGATCATTGATGAAATCCAGTCGGGTTTTGGTCGCACCGGCCAGCGTTTCGCCTTCTCGCGCCTGGGCATCGAGCCGGACCTGCTGCTGCTCGGCAAAAGCATCGCCGGCGGCATGCCGCTGGGGGCGGTGGTCGGGCGCAAGGCGCTGATGGACAACCTGCCCAAAGGCGGCCTGGGCGGTACCTACTCGGGTAATCCCATCGCCTGTGGGGCGGCGCTGGCGACCCTTGAGGTGATGAGCGACACAAACCTGCACGCCTGGGGCGTCGCGCAGGCGGCCGCGATTGTGGGCCGCTATGAAGCCTGGCGCGCACAGCAACTGTCGCCCTATCTGGGCCGCCTCACCGGTGTCGGCGCGATGCGGGGCATTGAACTGGCCCATGCCGACGGCACACCCGCCCCCAAGCAACTGGCGCAACTGCTGGAGCTGGCGCGAGAGGCTGGCTTGTTGCTGATGCCCAGCGGCAAGTCGCGGCACATCGTGCGCTTGCTGGCCCCGCTGACCATTGAGCCTGAGGTGTTGGAGGAAGGTCTGGATATTCTCCAAGCGTGCCTCGAAGAACTGGACGAGTAACATGTATCAACAGGTTTGACGCTGCTCCACTCAGTCGTTGAGCTTGTTCGTGAAGTCCGGGCGAGGTGGATGACCGTTGATAAGATTCCCGTTGTGGATATGTACGTATTTCTGTACGTTAAACCCACCCAACAAGGAGTCCCCATGGAAACTATCAACTACACCAACGCCCGAGCCCATCTGTCCGAAACGATGGACCGCGTCAACGATGATCACGTCCCACTTCTACTGACTCGACAAAAAGGCGAGCCCGTGGTGATGATCTCGTTATCAGAGTTCAATGCTCTGGAAGAGACGGCTTACCTGCTGCGCTCGCCTAAAAATGCCGAACGTCTCATTAACTCAGTCAACAGCTTACGAGCAGGCAAAGCCAAGCCAAGGCGGTTGATTGAAGAATGAAAATACTCTTTACCCCTGAAGGCTGGGACGACTACCTCTGGTTTCAACAGAACGACAAAGCCGGGCTCAAGCGCATCAATCTCTTGATCAAGGCCATACAAAGAGACCCGTTCGGCGGCGTGGGGAAGCCTGAACCCCTCAAACATAACCTGAGTGGTTTCTGGTCTCGACGAATCACCGCGGAGCATCGTTTGGTTTATGGCATCGAGGATGATGAAGTACAAATATTGATGTGCCGCTACCACTACTGAAATTATTCTGACGCCCCAGCCACCTTGACCTGATCCCCCCACCCGCTGAAAATGCCCGACGTTTTTTGTCTCTCCGCATACTACGCAGTGAAATTTTAATGTCTGATTCCTACACCGAAAAATCCGCCGAAGAATCCGTAGTCGCCCTGCACGCCAAAGCCGAATACGAAAACGCCATCAATCTTTCACAGCATGTGCCAGCCGCCAAGATCATCAGCGAGATGGTGCTGGACGCGTTTCACACCTCCAAAGAAAGCGACCAGATCCGCGAGCTGCGCGTTGCCATCCGCCAGGCCCACGATGCCTTCGATGATGACAAAGCCTATGAGCTGATGGGCCAGCTCAAGCAATTGAAAGACGCCGAAGCCGCAGACAACGCCGCCCTGGAACACCTGAGCAGTCAGTTCTCGATCAGCCGCATCCTGTCCAGCTTCAAGGACGATCCCGAGTTCCAGGAACTGGTCTATGGCCTGGCCCTCAAGGTGCTTAACCAGTCGCACCAGGCCATCAGCAACCCGAGCGCCGGCAAGGGCAAAGCTGCACGCGCCAAGAAAGACACCGAAGTGTTTGTGATCAGCAAAGATGGCATCAGCGTCACCCTGCCGCTGCGCACGCCGCGCTCCAAGCTCAATGTGGACCGCGAAGCACTGGAGTTCCTGGGCTTCACCTTTGTAGGCGAAGGCAGCGAGGCGGAGCTTGCGAGCGAAACCTTCATCGACAACAGCGGCGCCGAGCAGCCGGTCACGCGCAAGAGCATCGTGACCGCGCTGCAACAGCAAAGCGCCTTTGACGGCTACGCCATCGCCGCCCAGTAAGTGCCCAACACTACAAACTTCGCAGGGTCAAAAGAGCCTGCTCGACCTGGGCGAGAGTGATATGCCGGCCCACCGAGGCACGCACAAAGTGTGTGACGCCCAGGTCCTTAAGCAACAACGGAGTGTGAGCGGTGGTGCCTGCCCACAAGTTGAGCCCCAGCTCGCGGGCTTGGCCGACAAATGCCTTGGCCGGCAGGTTGTGCGGCACAAACGAGACAATTCCAGTCTGCTCGAACTGGTCGCACATTAGCGTCAACTGCGGCAGGCGCCGCAATTCCTTCGCCAGCAGCGCATAGGGCTCTGTACTCACCTGCCCGCCGCCGACCTGCACATACTCCTGCAGCGCCGTATGCATGCCCACCTGAGCCGAGAGGCTTTTTTCAGCAATTTCCAGCACCCGCGCACTGGCCACGTCCAGCCGGTTGACCTGGCCATCGGTGCTGGCGGCGTGCAAGTCGGCAAAATTGAGCTGCAATTGGCCAAGCAAGCGTGGCGACACGTAAGCAACCCCACTGCCACGGGGCCCGCAGAGAAACTTGCGGCCCGCACCTGTCAACAAATCACAATGGATATCCCGCACATCCAGCGGTAACTGCCCCAACGACTGGCAGGCATCCACCACATACAACGCATTCGCGTCCTTGAGCAACGCGCCCAGCGCTTCCACCGGATTGATCACCCCACAGCACGAAGGCAGGTGCGACACACTGACCAGGAACACATCATCGTCCAAATGACGCCGCACCCACTCCAGATCCAGCGGGCTGGTGGCCGTGGTGGGGATCACTTCGACGCGAATGTCACTCGATAACTTGAGGTAGTTGAAAAAGATCAGGTTGGCCGCGTACTCAGAAGTTGACACCCAGACCCGCTTACCCCGGGGAAATTGCAGTTTGCCGAGGATGCTGGTCCAGGCTTCGGTGGCACTGCTGAAAAAACCAATCTGTGAAGGCTGAGCATTCAACAGACCGGCCATCACTCGGTACAAGTCGACGTTGAGCAACTCTTCATAGGCAAGCTCGGCTTCATAGCTGCCTATCTGCGCTTCAATGGAGGTAAAACGCTGTATAGCATTGAGCGTGGCCGACGACATCAGGCCCGCACCGGCGGTGTTCAAATGCACCCTATTCATTTCATGCTTCCTTGTTCCACAAAACAGCCGATCCTTTCATCACGCCCACTGCCACTGCGAACAACAGCAATACCGTACCCGCCAGCAGCCACGGCGAAGGCAGGGATGGCTGTGACATCAGCATGAACGCCAGCGGCGGTGTGATCATCACGCCGATATTCACCCCCGCCGAGTAATAGCCGAGGTTGCGGTCAACGGTGTGACGGCTGGAGATACTGCTGACGTAGTGGGTGATACCGGGGAACACAACCATCTCCCCCAGGCTCCAGAGCACGGTGGCGGCCAGCAACAATGCACCGATATGGCTGAAGCCCATCAGGAAAAACCCTACGCCGGCCATCAGGAAACCCGCCACCAGTGAGCGACTGCTCGACAGGTGCGACATGCGTTGGTTAATCGGTACTTCGAATAGAATCACCAGCAGTGCATTGATAAAAAAGATGATGCCGACGTAGTAGGCCGGCAACTCGGTGTAGTTGATGATGTAGGCCGACAGAAACGTTGGCGGCAGCGCATAGGCGATGTGCACCGGCAACGCTGCCAGCAGAATCACCAGCAAGCGCGAACGCTCGTGCATTGCGCTTTCCGGCAGCCCATTGCCTTTACTGGCAACGCCAGCCCCTTGTGTCACCGGCACCGTACGCCCAAACCACAGGCAGGCGATAAAGGCGACAAGGGACAACGCCGCGTTGAGGTAGAACACCGCATCGGCGTTACTCAGGAAAATCAGGCTGCCCAAGAGCGGCCCGATTGCCATGCCGATGTTGATCGCCAGGCGGTTGCAGGAGAACGCCACTTTGCGCGATTCGCTACTGCTGTGAGCCACTGTTTCGGAGAACGTGGCGGGGGTGAATGCTTCGTAGCAGCCCCCCCATAGAAACGACAGCACAAACAACACCACGGTGTTATCCACCGACGGAATGATCAGCAGCAGCACCGCATTGAGCAGTAACGAACCGAGGATCACCCGATTGGCAGAAAAACGCTTGATCACCCCGCCGATGATCAAGTCCACAAACAACGCACCCGCGCCATACACGCCCACCAGCAAACCTGCGGTGCCCGCCGATACGGCGTGCTGATGAATCAGGTACGCCGCATAGAAAGGGAACGCCATGGTGCCCATGCGGAACACCAAGGTGATCAGGAACAGCAACTGCAAGCGGGCATTGAGCCCACGTAAAGCGCGATAGGTGCCCATCATCAGCGGATCACATAGACGTGGTCTTTGTTCTGGCGAATCTGCTCGTAATCCTCGTCGATACTGCGCTGGCTCTCCGATACCAGAAACACCCGCAGAGGGCTGCTGAGCAGGTCCACGGTCTTTTTCATCAACTTGCCGGCCTTGTATTTGACGCTCAGCTTATGCACCGAGGGCAGCGCCTCGATCAGTTGGATAGCTGAGTCGTTGAAGCCAGTGACCTCACCTTGCAGCGTAGTATCGGTATTGATGACACAGGCTTCCTTGAGCTTTTGATAGCGCTTGCCGGCATAGTTTGCCTTGAACGCCTCACCATCGCAGTACGCCAGATAGGTGAGCTGCGCCTGGTTGCCGCCCAGGCTGATGTCGTGGAATCGGGGCTCCATGTTGCCGTTCAAGCGAGCACCGACTTCTACCAGCGCAGGGCCGGCTTCAGTGAGGATCACTTCCGAATGGGCTGGGCCGTTATTGATACCCAACGCCTTGAGCGCCTGCACGATGTAATCGACCAGTACGTTGGCCTCGGCACTGTCCGGCGCAATCAGAACGTCACGGTCATAGATGTTCTTGCCGCCACTGATTTCACGCTTCACATAACGCCAGATCCCACAGACGTAGGCCTGCCCATCACGGCTGACGGTATCGACGATATACTCCGGGCCCTTGAGGTAGGACTGGCAAAGAATTTCGGTGTTGGCCAGGCCGAAGATATCCAGGTTGGATATGACTTCCTCACAGGCGCGCTTGACGTCCTCGACGTTGTGGCAGATCGAGACGCCGTCTGTCGAAGCCGAGCTCAGCGGTTTGATCACGCACGGAAACACATGGCCGGCCTCTACCCAAGCCAGCAGTTGCTGGGGGTCCGAGGATTTGATCTGGCGGGCGGTCAACAGGCCCGCGGCCGCGACTTTATTGATCATCTCAAACTTGTCGCGGCGCGCACGTGACCCCGCGCTGCCGTTGGAAGTGGACAACTGCAGTTGTTCGCTCAAGTAGTCGGCAAATGGCACGCCTGGCTCCTGGCCAGCAATGACGGCGACTACGTTGAATTCGCGCAGGCGTTGCACGATCTCTTCAGCGTTGTCGTTGAACGCCAAATTGTGTTCGAACTCCGACAGATTCGGCCCGAGCATGCTCGGCATCAACTCTGGGGTACTCTGTACATGGATCAGGCTGAAGCCCGCATCCCGAAAATATTGCGGCAGGAAATTACCGCTCGAGTAGACATCCACCAATGCGACGTACTGCTTCATAAGAATGTCCTTTTTCAGTAATGAGTGGCGGTTTCAGAGGCCCGTGGCGAAGCCACGTCATCCAGCGCCAGGAAAATGTTCTGCGGAAACTCAGCCACACGGTGCAACAGGTGCAGGTACCAATTGATGCCATACACCGCCGACACGCGGGCCTTGACCTGACCCTGGTTTTTCACCTTCTGAATCAATTCAGGGCGCACACCGTGAAGCATCTCCAGCTCGCCTCGGTCGGCGATGCGGCTGGTGAGGATTTCTTCAACCAGCTGTGGGTCCTGGGTCGCGAAAGCGAACGGGCCACGGCCGCCATTGATTCGGTCCAGCAACCCCAGGTAACGCTCGTTGAGCGCATTGCCACGCGGTAAAGCAATCGCGGCAGGCTCAGCATAGACGCCTTTGACCAAGCGTACTTTGCAGCCAGTTTCCAGGACCGCCCCGAGGTCATCCGGGGTTCGATTCAATTGCGCCTGCAAGGTGATACCCACGTTGGGAAAGCGCCCGCTCAGTTGCAGGAAGATATCGAGGATCGAATCCGTCCATTGAGAACGCTCCATACTGATGATCACACCGATATCCTTATCGGCTGCATGGGTGAGGATCTTCGAGCAGTTCTCAATCGCCAGTTCGCGGGAAATGATGGTGCCGACGTTGGACAGGTCGAACCCCAGCTGCGGGGGTTCTTCAAGCTTGGGATGCTGTGCAATCAAGTCGATGAGTTTCAGGTACTCATCGGTAGCCGTGGTGACCTCGGCTAATGTCGTCGCTTCCTCGCCAACGAACTCGACACCGGTGCGATAGCCTTTCTCCAGCAGGGCTCCAAGCTTATCAAGCATCTCCAGGCGATCTTCGGAGATGATGTAACGAAGAGCGGCGGGCCGCAGGAAATCGCGCAGCGTCTCGCTCTGCAGGAACAAATCGCGATAGGTTTTGTTCGCCGCCAGTTTCTTCAGGGCCAGGGTTGCCAGCAGGCTGTTGTCGGTCGTGTTCATGGCATTAAACCCCGTAGGACTGGTTGAGCATACGACGTGCGAAACTCGAATCGTCGGTGTGGTTGGCAATCTTGTGAGCGCGGAACTTGGACGCGTAACTGAGCAACGTTTCCTTGTGGCGGCTCTGCCGATCACGGGTAAAGATCCCGGCCCACAGGTTGTCCCAGCGCGCGTACTCAGGGTGAGTCATCAGCAGCTTATGAGCCTTGCGCATATTCCAGTGGGGAATGGACGGATGTAGGTGGTGCACGAGGTGGTAATTGTCGTCGTGGCGACCGAAAAAGAAGTTCTCCAAAACATTGCCTTTACGGTTGCGGGTCAGCAACAACTTGTCGGTCTCAACCGCCGGCATCGGATAATGCTCGGCCAACTCGATGATCCAGCCTACGGCTACGGCGGTGGTAAACAGCGGCACCAGCCAGAACAACACCCATTCAGCGACCACCCCGAACCAGGCGACCACAGCAAAAATTACCGCCCAATAAGCCCACATCATCATGCGTTCCTTGCGGATGCGCGGGTCTTGCCCCTGGACACGGTCCTTGACCACATACTTGATGTACTGAAGGGTTCTGTAGCCGGATAGCGCCATCACGACGTTCTTCAAGAAGAACTCGCGCTCGCTTTGTTGAAGGTCATACAGGCCGCACTTGAGATGGAAATTGTAGTCAGGGTCTTTTTCTGGATGCCCCAAGTGCACGTGGTGGTTCTTGATGTGCGAAGTGCTGTAGGACTGGTACAAGTGGAAGACCAGATACCCAGAAAGAAACGTACCGGCAAACCAGTTGATCGCACGGTTTTTTGCCAACACCTTGTGGGTTGACTCATGTAGTACGTTAGTCAAAGCACGTTGGGTGGTGCCGATTAGAAACAGCGAAACCGGGTAGAACCAATAGCTGACGCCCAACGACAGGTAAATGGCAAACGCAATAATTGCATAGTCCTTACCCAGTGCGATGGCCCAGTGATAGTTATCTTTTTTACACAAGTGTTTAAGCATCCCGAATGTTTCCCGGGAAATACCGGCAGCGTATTCGCTAGCAGGTTCTTTGTTTTTATCGACCAGCATAATCACTCCATAATTAAGCGGCGCGCTGCAGCACTCGATCCGCGCAGGGCGAAGATGATTTTTTGAGTGCTGCGCCTATTGTTTTTTTGCCTGAGCTAGACTCATCGGCTGCAAAAAAACTAAAGCACCGCTTAACAGTGAACAAGCTGCCCTTTTAGACAGGTAGCGCCAAATCACGCGCGCACGCGCGCGCTCGCCGATGAAAATTCATCGGCGAGCGCGGTATTTTTACGAGAGAGGCCTGCGGATCAGGCCTGTTCGCGGATGTAGCCCAGTTGCAAGGCTTTACGGATTGCGGACTTGCCGTTGGTGACATTCAACTTGCTGAAGATATTCTTCATATGAAACTTTACCGTACGCGGGCTCATGGAGACCAAGAGCGCTATTTCGTTATAGGTCTTGCCCAGGCTGGTCCAGGACAATACCTCTGTTTCGCGAGGCGTCAGCACGGTTTCGCGTACAACAGGGGCAAGCGAGGTTGCACCACTTTCCAGCGCCTCGTCGTAAACCGAGACCAGCAGCATCTGCAGTTCGCTTTTGTTGGCCAGCACTCTTTCGCGAAACTGTTGATGCTCTCCGAAACTGCACAGGTTGAGAATGGAATAAAAACCCTGGTTGCCATGCACAATAAAACTGGCGCCCTCGCCCACAGGCGCACACGGCCCCGGCACCGGCACCGCTTCTGCCGCAGGGGCCAGGATGTTTTCATCGCTCCAGAAAAACGGTTTTATGCGGCGCTTGGACAAGGACAACAAATGACCGCGTTGGTAAAAATCATCCGCCGCGTCACCGCGGTCCAGCGCATCGGGGTAATTGGTGATGATTTCCGCTTCGTCCAGCGTCGGCCCGCATTGATAAACCTCGAAATGCCCGAGGCCACGTCGACTCAGCTCGGCATCGAGCAATTGACGCACATCAGCGGGCTGAATGAGCGTGTTGTTATTGGCTTGACCATCGCTTCGCATGAATATCATCCCTGATGAGTGACAACGGGGTGAAGCTAGCGATCTGACGGAAGTGCTTCAATCCGGAAGCTTCTGATCAGAGCCGACCCACTCCGTAGGAAATTTCTCTAAACAGGGGAAAGAATGAAACACGCCTGACGGCCTTGTCCAGTGCTTCCGATGGCGAACCGACCGTGAGCAGCTATAGCGCCGCCTGATCAGACCACCTGCGTCGCAAAGGCCTCGCGAAAACGCTCCATCTCCCGCGAGTTGCCCACCGTCACCCGCACCCAATGCGGCCAGTCCTTCCATACCCGCCCAACCAACACATTCTGCGCCGCCAACTGCTCAATCACCTGCTCTGCCGGCCGCTTCACGTCGATCATGAAGCAGTTGCTGTGGGAGACGGTGCAGCTAAAGCCCCGGCCCTTGAGCCACGCGATTGTTTCATCGCGCAACCTGGCATTGAGCGCTTTGCGTTGGCCCACCAGTTGCGCGTCTTCCAGGCTGGCACGGGCGGCCAGCAAGCTGGCGCCGGCCGGGACGTTGTCGCCGCCAAACACCGCCAACCGCTCCAGCAACGCCGGGTGGCCGATCGCCAGGCCCAGGCGCGCACCGGCCATGCCGTAGATCTTGGAGAAGGTGCGCAGCACCAGCAGGTCGTCGTGGTCGTTGACCCAACTCACGCAACTGGGGGTATCGCAGAATTCGATATAAGCCTCGTCCACCACCAGCACGCTGCCCTTGGGTTTGTGCGCCAGGGCCCGCCGGATGGCATCGGTCGAGGTCAGGGTGCCGGTCGGGTTGTTGGGGTTACACAGGTACAACATGCCGGCCTGTGGGTCAGCCGCGAGCATGGCGGGCACATCATGGGCATGCTGGGCATCCAGGTTCACTTCATGCACCGGCGCCTTGATCGACTCGGCCGCCTGGCGCGGGACTTCGTAGGACGGCGTGGCCATCACCAGGCCGCGGGTCTGGCTGGCAAACGCCAGCACTGCGTAACGCAAGGCAGCCATCGAGCCGGCAAACACCCCGACGTTGTCTTCGGCTATACCCTGTTGTTGGGCGAACAGCGCGGCCAATGCGTACATATCGGGGTAAGGGTAACGTCCGGACGCTGCAATCGCGCGCTGCATTGCCTGGCGAGCCGCGTCTGAAGGGCCGTAGGGGCTTTCGTTGTAATTGAGCAGCACCTGGTCAGATTTTGTCGGCGCTGGGCTGGCGAGGGCCCATTTGAGCTGCCCCATCACAGGCAGGGCCGCGCCCAGCGCGAGAAGGGATCGACGACTGACACGCACCATGGTGACTACTCCTTGTAGAGGCGCGAGGGATTCGCGCAGGCCGTATAGAAGACTATGACGAGAAAGCCGTTGCCTGATTTACCACCAAGGCGTATCCCTGCACTCAGCACTTTATTGTTATAGCGGGCGCATGCAACACTTTCACTGCCGCGAACCTTCAAGAACGGGTTCTGCCGGCATGGACTGATGACTAAATGGAAGTGGTGAGCACTTGATACACAGACGGGAAAAAACCGAGCACTTGAAGAGCAACATCAAGTACTTGATCAAGAGTCGTGGCGAAACCCAGCTTTCGTTAAGCAGTGCCGCCGGCCTGACCAGGACCACCATCTACAACATCCTGGAAGGCAAGGTCGTTAACGTACAGCAGTCGACCATTCGCAAAATCTCGGACTTCTTCGGCGTCTCCTACGAAGAAATCGAGACCATCAGTTTTGAGGCCAAGGAAGTCATCGAGAGCAATGTTTCCCCACTGGGTAACAAGAACCCGGCGGCAGTGCCTGTGCTCAAGGAAAGCCTGCTCATGCAGAACCTGGGCAAGCGCATCGGTGAACTGGCCACGCTTCATCCGCTGACGTATTACTTCGGCAGCGCCTGCAACTTGATCGGCGTGCGCCTGGAGCACGGGATTCCGGGCCTCAATGAACCGGGGGACTTGCTGATCGTGCAGAAAGGCTCGTCGAGCGACGATAAAGAAAAGCTGGTGTACGACCGCGCCACCAAGAAGCTGTTCATCACCCTCGAACCCTGCGGGAACTCAGAGCGTTTGTGTGTCATCGGCGACATCCTTGAGGAGCGCTTCAATGACAACGTCTGAGGGCGCCGTGGAAAACAGCAAATACAAGTTACTGGGCTTTGAAAACGACAAACGCCTGGCGGTGATCATGGTGATCGCCACGGGCAAGGTCCTCAAGATCAAGCTGAGTGAAGTGCTCAGCAGTGAAATGATGGACAACTTCAACAAGATGGAAATCAAGAATCTGTACAAAAAATTCTACTCCCAAGGCGGGACACTGACCGCCTACGATATAAACGACCGCAATGAAAACTCCTGGATGATTTACATCATCCTGAACTTGCTGCTGTTCACCTTCTATATCTTCACCAGCATTGCCGCGACCAAACCGATTTACCTGGAGTCGTTGGGCATCATCGTCACGCCGGGCACGTTCCTGTACCCACTGACCTTCTTGATCGTGGACTTGCTCAACGAGAATTTTGGCTTGCGCCTGGCCAGGCGAGCCATTCTGTTTGCGTTTGCCAGCAACGCGATGATCATCATCCTGCTGTATGGCTCCACGTTCCTGCCGGGGCTACCGGGCTGGAAGCTGGATGGGCCTTATACCGACGTGATCCTGCAAGTGTCGTCGGTGCTGGTGGCCTCTTCGGTGTCGTTCTTGGTGTCGGAGAATATAAATTCCTATTTGCTGTGCAAGATCAAGGAGCTGACCAACTCCAGGTACCTATACCTGCGGATATTCCTCAGTACGTTCTTTGCAGTGATTATCGACAGCTTCCTGTTCTGCTTTATCGCCTTCTACGGGGCGATGCAGACCAGCGACATACTCAGCATGATCTATGTACAGATCGCGATCAAAGTCGGCTTTGCGTTCTTCAACATCCTGCCTGCCTACGGGGCACGTTCATTGTTCAAGCGCTATCAATAATCCTGTAAGAGCGAGCTTGCTCGCGAAGAACCCGAGCGCGCCGCGTTCAACCCGATGCGCTGCGTTATCGTTGACGTTCTTCGCGAGCAAGCTCGCTCCTACAAGGGTTATTTCAGCTGCAACTTGTGCTTGAGGCTCTGCATGACAGTTGTCTTGTTCTGCAGGTAGTCATTCAAGCCCCGAGCGCGCAGGTTGCACGCGTCACACTCGCCACAGCCGGTACCGATGATGCCGTTGTAGCAAGTCAGCGTCTGCTCGCGCACCAGCTCCAGTTGCCCGTGATAGTCGGCCAGGGCCCAGGTTTCGGCCTTGTTCAGCCACATCAACGGGGTGTCGAGGCGCACGTCGTATTCCATGCCCAGCTTGAGGGCCTGGTTGAGTGCTTTGACAAACTCATCCCGGCAATCGGGGTAGCCTGAGAAGTCGGTTTCGCATACACCGGTGATGACGGTCTCGGCCTTCACTTGGTAGGCGTAGATCGCAGCCAGGGTCAGGAACAGGATGTTGCGCCCCGGCACAAAGGTACTCGGCAGGCTTTCACCCGAGCTGTTCACGGTCGGTACCGGGATGTTGTCGCGCGTCAGGCTGCTGATCGCCAGCTCATTGAGCAGGGACACATCCATCACTTTGTGCACAGTGGCCCCCAACTGCTTGGCCAGCTTCTGGGCCACTTCGATTTCTGCCACATGGCGCTGGCCGTAATCAAAGGTAATGCAGTGCACTTCGTCATACAGCGGCAGGGCCTGGATCAGACAGGTGGTCGAATCCTGCCCGCCACTGAAGACCATCACGGCTTTTTTACTCATTGCATTGCTTCCTGCATTTGTAGAATTGGGATGTAGGAGTGCGCTCGCTCGCGAAAAACGTCAACGATAACGCAGCGTATCCGGTTTAGCGCAGCGCTCAATAAAAAACCCCGCACGACTTTCGAAGGCGGGGCTTTTTTACTGCAAGACCACTCAGTGGGCGTAGGTCAGCAACAGCTCTTTCGGCACTTGGAAATCCAGGGACATCATCACGCTGAGCGCGGTGATGGTGAAAATCGAGAACACGAACAGCTTGCGCGCCCAGACGGTGTCATCCACCGCCTTGTAGCCGGTCCAGGCCATGTACAACCAGTACATACCCATCGCGGCGGCGACGGCGAGGTAGCTCATGCCGGCGTAGCCACTGAAGGTCAACATCAAGGTCGCCACGAGGAAGGCCAGGATGTAGAGCAGAATGTGTTTCTTGGCCACCTGGATGCCACGCTTGACCGGCAATACCGGAATCGACGCAGCCAGGTAGTCATTGAAGCGGAAAATCGCGATGGCGTAGGAGTGCGGCATCTGCCACAGGCTGAACATCACCAGCAGCACCAGCGCGGCCATGTCGAAGCTATTGGTCACAGCCACATAACCAATCACCGGCGGCATCGCCCCCGACAGACTGCCCACCAGCGTGCCGTGAACCGACTTGCGCTTGAGGTACAGGCTGTAGAGACCGACGTAGATGACAAAGCCAATCACGGCAAACAGCGCCGCCAATGGGTTGGCCACCTTGTACAACAGGGCCACACCGGCAACACCCAGGACGGTCGCAAAGATCAGTGCCAGCTTCAGGGAAATAAGCCCCTGGACCAGCACGCGATTCTTGGTGCGCTCCATCTTGATGTCGATGTCACGGTCGATGCAGTTGTTGAATACGCAACCGGAAGCAACCACCAGGGACGTACCGATCATTGCAGCCAGGAAGATGGCCAGATCGACATGTCCCTTGGAGGCCAGGAAGAAACCGCCCGCCACAGAAAGCACGTTACCGAAAATGATCCCCGGTTTGGTGATTTGGATAAAGTGCTTAAGCGACATCGGGTCTTACCTCACTTCGCCATCATGTAGGTGTGGATGCTGAACATGATCCACAGCGACAGACCAACCAGCAGAACGATCACCAGGCCTGCGAACACAAACGCGATCACGTTCTCGCGCTGCTCTTTGGAGCGGTCCAGGTGCAGGAAGTACACCAGGTGAACCAGAACCTGAATCACCGCGAACGCCAGGACGATCATCAAGGTGATCGACTTCGGCAAGGTTGGGTACATCACCAGGCCGAACGGGATCAGGGTCAGGATGACCGACAGGATGAAGCCGATGGCGTAAGACTTTACGCTGCCGTGGCTCGAATCGTGGCTGTCATGGGAGTGTGCATTAGCCATTACAGAGTCCCCATCAAGTAAACGACGGTGAATACGCAGATCCAGACCACGTCCAGGAAGTGCCAGAACAGGCTCAGGCAGCTCAGGCGGGTCTTGTTGGTGTTGGTCAGGCCGTGCTTATTGACCTGATACATCATCACTGCCATCCACAGCAGGCCAGCGGATACGTGCAGACCGTGGGTGCCGACCAGCGTGAAGAACGCCGACAGGAAGCCGGAACGGTGCGGGCCGTAGCCTTCGGAGATCAGCAGGTGGAACTCGTTGATCTCCATGCCGATAAAGCCCAGGCCGAACAGGAAGGTCAGGCCCAGCCAGCTCAGTACGCCCTTCTTGTTGCCCTTGTAGAAGGCCAACATGGCGAAGCCGTAGGTGATCGAACTGAACAACAGCAAGGCGGTTTCGCCGAGCACGTAAGGCAGTTCGAAGATGTCGTGGCCCGACGGGCCACCCGCTACGTTGTTTACCAGTACCGCGTACACCGCGAAGATCGACGCAAACAAGATGCAGTCGGTCATCAGGTAGAGCCAGAAACCGTAGACGGTTATTGGCCCCGAGTCGTGGTGGTGGTCATCGTGCCCATGGTCATCGACATGGGCGTGTCCAGCATTGGTCACTAAGTTCGACATGGTTTAAGCCTGTTCCAACGAGGTTTCTACACGGTTGGCCGGGATCTTCTTCTCGGCTACCAGGCGAGCGTGCTGCTCGGCTTCGATGCGTTCGATCGTTTCGACCGGCACCATGTAGCCTTGATCATCACGGGCAGCGTGAATGATGAAGTAACCGATAGTGCCCACCAGGCTCGCGATTGCCAGCCACCAGATGTGCCAGATCATCGCGAAACCGAACACGGTCAACAGCGCACCCATCACCACGCCGGTGGCGGTGTTGTTTGGCATGTGGATCGGCTCGTAGTGCTTGGGCTTCTGGTACGCAGTACCGTCTTCCTTGGCTTCGGTGAACGCATCAATGGTGTTCGCAGTCGGGATCACAGCGAAGTTGTAGAACGGTGGTGGCGACGAGGTCGACCATTCCAGGGTATGGCCGTTCCATGGATCGCCGGACTCGCACATGTTCTTCTTGCGATCACGCACGCTGACGTACAGCTGGATCAGCTGGCAGGCGATGCCCACAGCGATCATCACCGCACCGAACATGGCAACGTACAGATACGGTACCCACTCAGGGTTGGTGGTGGCGTTCAGACGACGGGTCATGCCCATGAAGCCCAGTGCATAGAGCGGCATGAACGCGACGAAGAAGCCCGAGATCCAGAACCAGAACGCAGCCTTGCCCCAACCTTCGTGCAGCTTGAAGCCGAACGCTTTCGGGAAGTAGAAGCTGAAACCAGCGATGTAGCCGAATACCGCACCACCGATGATCACGTTGTGGAAGTGAGCGATCACGAACAGGCTGTTGTGCAGCACGAAGTCAGCACCCGGGATGGCCAGCAGTACGCCGGTCATGCCGCCGATGGCGAAGGTCACCATGAAGCCCAGGGTCCACAGAACCTGGCTGGTCATGCGCAGACGACCGTGGTAGATGGTGAACAGCCAGTTGAATAGCTTCACCCCCGTCGGGATGGAAATCAGCATCGTCGCCAGGCCGAAGAAGGCGTTGACGCTGGCCCCCGAACCCATGGTGAAGAAGTGGTGCAGCCATACCATGAAGCCCAGTACGGAGATTGCGCCCGAAGCGTAGACCATCGAGTGGTGACCGAACAGGCGCTTGCCGGTAAAGGTCGAGATCACTTCGGAGAAGATACCGAACGCCGGCAGGATCAGGATGTACACCTCAGGGTGACCCCATGCCCAGAACAGGTTCACGTACATCATTGGATTGCCACCAAGTTCATTGGTGAAAATGTGGAAATCCAGGTAACGGTCAAGCGACAGCAGCGCCATGGTAGCGGCCAGGATCGGGAACGAAGCCACGATCAGCACGTTTGCCCAGGTGCAGGTCCAGGTGAAGATCGGCATGTCCATCAGTTTCATGCCAGGGGCGCGCATTTTCAGGACGGTGGCCAGGAAGTTGACCCCCGTCAATGTCGTCCCGAGCCCTGATAACTGTAGCGCCCAGATGTAGTAGTCCACACCCACGCCCGGACTGTATTGCAGCCCCGACAATGGCGGATACGCAACCCAACCGGTCTTGGCGAATTCGCCGACGCCCAGGGAAACGTTGATCAGCACCACGCCGGAAACCAGCAGCCAGAAGCTCAGGGAGTTCAGGAACGGGTAGGCAACGTCACGCGCACCAATCTGCAGCGGCAAGGCAAGGTTCATCAAGCCGGTGAAGAATGGCATCGCCATGAAGATGATCATGATCACACCGTGAGCGGTGAAGATCTGGTCATAGTGTTCAGGTGGCAGGTAGCCAGGCGAACCCTCGGTGGCCATGGCCAACTGGGTACGCATCATGATGGCGTCGGCAAAACCACGCAGCAGCATGACCATGGCAACGATGACGTACATGACGCCGATTTTCTTGTGGTCGACCGAGGTCAACCACTCGGTCCACAAATAGGACCACTTCTTGAAATAGGTGATACCCGCAACCAGCGCCAAACCACCCAGCGCGATCATGGCGATAGTCACCATTACGATCGGCTCGTGGAATGGGACCGCGTCCCAACTTAATTTACCAAACATCGTTTACTCCTCTGCCCCAGCAGTTGAATGCGCGCCCGTATCAGAACCTTCAACCACGGCCACTTCTTTCTTCTCGTGCTTGACCGGCTTGCCTGGCTTCATACCTTCGTACTTGTCGACGATTTTCTGAAACAGGTCCGGCTCATACGCGGAGTACAAGGCGACAGGGTTGTTCTGGCTCGGTTTGGTCAGAGCGTCGTATTCAGCTTGATCAAGCTGTTTAGGTGCGGCCTTGACTGCAGCTACCCAGGCGTCGAAATCTTCCTGGCTTGTCGAGATCGCTTTGAATTTCATGCCGGTGAAGCCAGCGCCGCTGTAGTTGGCGGAGATGCCTTCCATTTCAGCTTTCTGGTTGGCGATCAGGTGCAGGCGGGTCTGCATGCCTGCCATCGCGTAGATCTGGCCACCCAGTGCTGGGATGAAGAACGAGTTCATCACGGCGTCGGAGGTGATCCGGAAATTAAGCGGGGTGTGCTCCGGGAAGCGGATCTCGTTGACAGTGGCGATACCCAGGTCCGGGTAGATGAACAGCCACTTCCAATCCAGCGCGACCACTTGGATGTTCACAGGCTTGACGTCGGACTCCAGCGGACGGTACGGGTCCAGCGCGTGGGTCGACTTATAGGTGATGTAACCCAGGGCGATGATGATGAGGATCGGAACCAGCCACACCGCGATCTCGATCTTGGTGGAGTGCGACCACTTCGGCGCGTAGGTAGCGCTGGTGTTGGACGCGCGGTATTTCCAGGCGAAGGCGAAGGTCATCACGATCACAGGCACCACAACCAGCAGCATCAGCAGGGTAGCGGTGATGATCAGGTTTCGTTCATCCAGACCGACCTGTCCTTTTGGGTCGAGCAAGGTCCACTTGCAGCCTCCCAGCATTAACATCATGCCAAGCAGCGGCAAAAAGCCTAGTAATCGGGGGTACCTGTTTTTACTCATCTCACGACCTCTAAAGCAGCTTGCGCAATGCAGTTGGGTTTTGATCGCCAACACTTCACCCTGCCAAGGGTTGGCATTTCTCTTCGATTGAATAAGAGCCTGCCCGACACGTCATGACTGTACGTTTCACGGACCTGCAGTGAGTTCTTATTCGATTTCGTGGCTAAAGGCCTTGTTACAGACCAATTCCATTTGGTGCGGATAGTTGAAAGGCTGCCGGAACCTGGGGTCGCATTGAGCCTTCCATCTGCTCCTCGACCGCTCCAATGCTCAAATATTGAACAGCACCGGACATTCAGTGCGGGCGATTGTAGTTAGCTAGCGATGTATAAACCATGTCTTATAAAGAAATAATTTTTATCGATTCCAGCAACAATCCTTCACCAAAGTTGCAAAGATTCGCGATCTTATCGTGTTCGATTCTCAACAAAAACCACAAAAATTGCCGTGTTATTGGGCACAGTGCCACTTCCCTTACGGCTTGTAAGGGCATGCGAATGCCGTCCAAGTCCCCATAAAACAAGGCATTCATAGAGGCAGCAGGGGTTGGAGCCGCACACAAATCGGGCCACTGCACGAACCACGAACTGACAGCACAATTTGTGCGCCGGGTGCAAATTAAAGGGCCGATTTGGCGGGTCAGAAACGCCCTGCGACAGCGTCCGTGTGACAACATGTCGCACGCTGCGCGCACCTTCCGTTGCCCCTCGTCACGGTGCTTTCACAAATCCCTACAAACAAAAACGCTCCGGCCTTCATTCAGAAGGAACGGAGCGTTTGGCAGCCGCGGCGACTCAGGCTTTGGGGTGACGGTTGCGATAGATGCACAGGGGCACCAGGATCGCCGTCAGCACGAAAGCCACCAGCGCCCATTGGGCCAGGGACAGGCCGAGGATCGGTGGGTAGGGGGTGCTGCAGAAGCCGTCGACCTGGAAGCCCAGGGGAAACACCTTGGCCAGGGGCAGGTCGTCGACGATCGGCTGCAACACATCGATGCCGCAGCTGACCTGGGGGAAAAACTGGGTGTACACATGGTGGCCGGCCGCAGCCACGCCACCCAAGGCGCTGAGCACCACCCACCCTTCAAAGAACGTCAGCGCGCCCTTGGTGCGCACGGCGGCGCCGATGAACGCGAAGAGCGCAATCAGCAGCAAGGCGTAGCGCTGCAGAATGCACAGCGGGCACGGCGCTTCGCCCAGCACCACTTGCATGTACAGCGCCCCGCCAATCAGCGCCAGGCAGATGATGCCCAGCAACACCAGAAAGCGCCGCTCCCTGCCTAAACGCATGTCGTCAATCATCCCCGTCTTTCCCTTTCTCTGATTATGGTTGTGCCTGATGGCAACGAGTTTACACACAGGCAGTGGTTAAAACAGAGGGGGGTTAACAGCGGATTAATCAGGCGCAATAGAGTGCCAAATGTGGGAGCGGGCTTGCTCGCGAAGGCGGAGTATCAGAGACACATGTATTGACTGACACACCGCTTTCGCGAGCAAGCCCGCTCCCACATTTTGGACAGTGTTGTTACTAGGGAGGATTATTCCAACGCCGCCGCCGGGCCAAAGAACTCATAGCGCGCCTGCTTCTCCGGCACACCCAGCGCCTTGAGATGGCGCTTGACCGCCGCCATGAAACCCTTGGGGCCCAAGAAGTAGGCATCAATATCACGCTGCTCAGGCAACCAGGCTGCCAGTTGCTCCTGGTTGAGCATCCCGACCTGGTCTGCCGCCGGGCTGATACCGTCATCCTCGGCATAGCAGTAGAAACGCTTGAGCTGCGGATGCTGGGCCGCCAGCGTGTCCACCCAATCACGGAACGCATGCACCCCGCCGTTACGGGCGCAATGGATGAAGTGCACCGGGCGTTCGGTTGCCAGGGCGGCTTCGAGCATCGGCAGTGTGGGCGTAATGCCTACCCCGCCGCTGATCAACACCAGCGGTTTATCACTGGCGGCCAGGGTGAACTCGCCCGACGGCGGGAATAGATCAATGGTCGCGCCGACGTGCATCTGGTCGTGCAGGTAATTGGAGACCCGCCCGCCCACTTCGCGCTTGACGCTGATGCGGTACAGCCCGGTGTCGGTGAGGGCCGACAGGGAATAGTTGCGGCGCACTTCTTCGCCATCGAGCACCAGTTTCAGACCGATGTACTGGCCGGGGGCTGCGGCCAGGATCGGGCCGTTGTCCACCGGGGCGAAGTAGAAGGAGATGATCTCGTCGCTCTCCTCCACGCGCTTGACCAGCAGGAACGCCCGCGCCCCCCGCCAGCCGCCGGGCGCCTGGGCTTTTTCGTCGTAGATGGCCGCTTCGGCGCCGATCAGAATGTCCGCCAACTGGCCGTAGGCCGCGCCCCAGGCACTCATGACCTCGGGGGTGGCAATCTCGCTGCCCAGCACTTCGGAAATAGCCCGCAGCAGGCAGGCCCCAACGATGGGGTAATGCTCCGGCAGAATCTGCAAGGCCACGTGCTTGTTGATGATCTTGGCCACCAGGTCGCCCAGTTGGTCCAACTGGTCGATATGCCGCGCGTACATCAGCACGCCATTGGCCAGGGCGCGAGGCTGGTCACCACTGGCTTGGTGGGCCTGGTTGAACAGCGGACGGACTTCGGGATACTCGGACAGCATCATGCGGTAAAAATGGGTGATCAGTGCTTCACCGCCGCTTTCCAGCAGGGGCACAGTGGATTTAACAATGGCACGGTCTTGGGCACTCAGCATGGGAGACTCCTCGGTCTTTTTACTCATTACCCTTAGGTAGTCAGTATTCGTGCCAACTAATAAACCCATGTTTTTCAAGAGCTTAAACATTATGTAGTCAGTATGACCTCCTACGCTTTATAGTCATATCGACTACAAGGAGTCATTATGACTGCAAAACCGCTGCTCACCGCCCTGCTGCCGCTGGTCGCCGATCTGTCCCGGGAACTGCCCGAAGGCGAGCGCTACCGCCGCCTGCTGCAAACCATGCGCGCCCTGTTGCCCTGCGATGCCGCCGCGCTGCTGCGGCTGGATGGCGAGTGGCTGGTGCCGCTGGCGGTGGATGGCTTGAGCCCTGACACATTGGGCCGACGTTTCAAGATCAGCGAACACCCGCGCTTTGAAATACTGCTGAGTAGCCCCAGCCCTACCCGCTTCGACAGCGACAGCCAATTGCCCGACCCCTATGACGGCCTGGTCGCCGGTTTACACGGCCACCTCGAAGTCCACGACTGCATGGGCTGCCCGCTGTTTATCGACGACCAGCCGTGGGGCCTGCTGACCCTTGACGCTCTCGACAACGAGCGCTTTGAACGGGTCGAACTGGACGCGCTGCAGGCCTTCGCCAGCCTGGCCGCGGCCACGGTCAATGTGGCTGAACGCATTGAGCGCCTGGCGCTGCGGGCCGAAGACGAGCACCAGCGCGCCGAAATCTATCGCCAGGCCAGCGGCCAGCAGCACAAGGAAATGATCGGCCAGAGCAAGGCGCATAAACGGCTGGTCGAGGAAATCAAGCTGGTAGGCGGCAGCGACCTGACCGTGCTGATCACCGGCGAAACCGGGGTCGGCAAGGAGCTGGTGGCCCAGGCGATCCATGCCGCGTCATCGCGTGCCGACAAGCCCATGATCAGCCTCAATTGCGCCGCACTGCCGGAAACCCTGGTAGAAAGCGAGCTGTTCGGCCATGTACGCGGCGCTTTCACCGGAGCGCTGAATGAGCGCCGAGGCAAGTTTGAACTGGCCAACGGCGGCACGTTGTTCCTGGACGAAGTCGGTGAACTGTCATTGAGCGTACAGGCCAAGCTGCTGCGCGTGCTGCAAAGCGGCCAGTTGCAGCGCCTGGGTTCGGACAAGGAACACCAGGTGGACGTGCGCCTGATTGCCGCCACCAACCGCGACCTTGCCGAAGAAGTGCGCAATGGCCGCTACCGTGCCGATTTTTACCACCGCCTGAGCGTGTACCCGCTGCAAGTGCCGGCACTGCGTGAACGCGGGCGTGATGTGCTGCTGTTGGCTGGCTTCTTCCTTGAACAGAACCGTTCGCGCATGGGCCTGGGCAGCCTGCGCCTGACCGGCGATGCCCAGGCGGCGTTGCTGGCCTACAACTGGCCCGGCAATGTGCGCGAGCTGGAGCACTTGATCGGCCGCAGCGCGTTGAAAGCCCTGGGCAACTGCCGCGAGCGCCCGAAAATTCTCAGCCTGAGCGCCCTGGACCTGGACTTGCCCGACGTGAGTACGGCGGTGGCCGAACAAGCACCGGCCCAAGCCTTGCCCATGGTCAGCGGCGACCTGCGCCAGGCCACCGAGCACTACCAGCGCCAACTCATCAGCGCCTGCCTGGAACGCCATCAGCGCAACTGGGCCAGCGCCGCCCGCGAACTGGGCCTGGACCGCGCCAACCTGGGGCGCATGGCCAAGCGGCTAGGCCTCAAATAAAGCAGGCACCTCAGTCCAATGTGGGAGCTGGCTTGCCTGCGAAAGCGGTGGGTCAGTTAAAGATACATTGACTGGCACACCGCCTTCGCGGGCAAGCCCGCTCCCTCAGGGGATTCGTGGCAGGTGCTGCTTCTATCGGCAAGCCGGCTCCCACATTCAGGCTTGGCTAGCCTTGAGGCCCGCCAAGATGGACCGAGGTTTACGAAACACCAGCACATTCCCCAGCATCACCAGCACCAGCCCCATCAACGCCGGCGCCGTCCACTGGTAGCCCTCGGCCACGGCCGACACATTCAGCGCCACCACCGGAAACAGCACCGTGCAATACGCCGCCTTCTCCGGGCCCATGCGGCCCACCAGGGTGAGGTAAGCGGTAAAACCAATCACCGAACCCGGGATCACCAGGTACCACAGCGCACCGATATACCGCGCACTCCAGTCCATCTCGAACGGAATGCCACGCACCGCACAATAGGTCGCCAGCATCGCCGCCCCATAGGCCATGCCCCAGGCATTGGTGGTCAACGGCTTGAGCCCAGCCTTCTGTTGCAGGCTGGACAACAGGTTGCCCGCCGAGAAGCACAGGGTGCCCAGCAGGGCCAAGCCCAGGCCCAACAGGGTTTGCGGGCTAGCGGTATGCCCAACCAGCTCCGGCCAGAATAAAAAGCCCAGCCCCAGCAACCCAAGCGCCCCGCCCATCAACACGTTACGCGCCACCCGCTGGCCGAAAAACACCCGGGCATTGAGCGCGTTCCACAAGGTCGCCGTGGAGAACACCACGGCCACCAGGCCACTGGGGATCCACTGGCTGGCAGTGAGAAAGCACATGAAGTTGACGCAGAACAGGCACAGCCCTTGGGCCAGGCAGATCAGGTGCCCGCGCCGGTTCATCACCTGCAACTTGCGGCTGAGCAGCAACAGCGCAAACAGCACCAGCGCCGCCAGGCCGAAGCGATAGACAATCGACACGGGAATCGCCACCACGCCCAGCTGCCATTTGAGCGCAATCCAGGTGGTGCCCCAAATCAGCACCGTGAGTAAATACAGGAAGAGGTTCATAGCAGGCTCCGTCGTTTGAGCCACAGTGTTGCCTTCAACCACCCTGAGGTTCTTGCACATTCTTGCGCTTTTGTCGGGCGATGGGCTCACAGCGCCCGCCGCCGGGAGTAGGATGCAAGACGTCGGAGAACACACCATGCCAGAGCTGGAATCGCTGCACGTCTTTCAATCCCTCAACCGCTCGCCTCACGCACGCTTGGAAGCCTGCGCCGAGCTCGGTGACGGTTTGTCTGCGGCCGTGTGGAGCAACCACCACGATGCCCAGGACTACCAGGCGCCCAGCCATCACACCTTGTCCTGTTATATCGGCGGCGGCACGGGCACCTTTCGCCGTGACCGGCCAGGCACCAAGGGCGGCCCCGACAAATTGTGCATACTGCCGGCCGAGCACCAGTCGGCGTGGGTGATCAATGGCGAGATACGCCTGGCCCATGTGTATTTCAGCCCGGAGCAATTTGCCCTCGGCTGCGTCACCCTGCTGGACCGCGAGCCGCGGGAGTTGCAGTTGCGTGAGACGACCTTCCTTGAGGACGCCCGTCAGGCCCGACGCTTTCACCAGTTGATTAGCCTCAACTGGCTCGAACCCGGCGAGCGCCTGCTGACCAGCAGCCTGGCCCATGAACTGCTCAGCCACACCCTGCTCAACCAGGTCGGCGTGCGCGACGGCCTGCGCCTCAAAGGCGGGTTGGCGGCGCACCAACGGCGGCGTTTGGTGGAGTACATCGACCACCATGTTGAAGATCCCATCAGCCTCGGCCAGTTGGCGTCGATGTGCGCGCTGTCGGAATACCATTTCGCCCGGATGTTCCGTCAGAGCTTCGGCGTGCCGCCCCATCAATACCTGCTGGCACGCCGCCTGGCACGCGCGCAAACTTTGCTGCGCAGCAGCTCGTTGCCCTTGGGTGAGGTCGCCTTGAGGTGCGGTTTTTCCAGCGCCAGCCATTTCAACCAACGCTTTCGCCAAGCCATGGGCGCCACCCCGGGTGAATATCGCCAGGCACTGCGCGCCTAGGCCATCAGGCCCAGCGTCTTGGCCTTGGCCACCGCCTGAGTGCGGCGCTCCACCCCGAGTTTGCTGTGGATGCGCCGTGCATGGGTCTTGACGGTGTGCAAGGAGATATACAGGCGGTCGGCGATTTCCAGATTGGAGTTGCCCAGGGCGATCAACTGCAACACTTCGAGTTCGCGCTGGCTCAGAGGGTTTTGCGTCGCACCGGCAGGCGTGACCTGAGGCTCCAGGCCCAGCTCACTCAATAACCCAGGGGCACGCAAGCGCAGCTCGCGAATCGCCTGCTGTACCTGGCAACGAGCCGCCAGCGCCAGCCCGGCCTGCAATGCACGACGGGCCAACGCCGGGTCACCGAGTTGCCAGGTCACCTCACCCAACACCAGGTGCAGTTCGGTTTCCAGACACAGCATGCCGCGCTGCCGAGAGGTTTCGAGCAAGGCATTGAGCCGTGCGATAGGTTGCTCGGCACAGCCCAGCCTGACCTCGGCCAGCACCAGCAAATACTCCAGACGCGGGATCAGTTCCAGGGTCGCCGGCGGTGCCTGCTTGGCACAGGGCCCACGGAAATGGCGCAACACCCGGCGCACCGCTTGTACCGTCAATTCAGCCCGGCCCTGTTGTAGCCACAGGTGTCCGCTGACCAACAACAACACCGCGCGATACACCGTCTCCGGGACATGGCGCTGCTGCATCAGGCGCTCGGCGTCGCGCAATTGAATGAACGCCTGGGCGTAGTCGCCACGGTTGGCCGCCAGCAGCGCCAGGCCGAGATAGCCATATAGCACGCGCTTGTCCTGGCTCTGCAGGCACATGCTCAAGCCGGTCTCGAAACACTCGGCGGCCAGGGTGTCTTGGCCCTGACGCAAGGCCAGATGCCCACATCGCAGGACAATACGCCCCACCAACGGCCCGGCGGTGAGCCGTTGCCCGGCCAACATCGCTTGCACCGTTTCCAACAGGCTTTGTGCCCGGTACGGCGCGCCACGCTGTTCCAACAACTGGGCGTGATCCAACTCCAGCAGGGCCTCCAATACCAGCGAACCGTGGGCCCGGGCCAGGCATAGCGCTTCACGGTTCAAGCGTTGGGCGGCCTCCAACTCACCGCGCAGCAAGGCTTGCTGGGTCAGGCCCGACAGGCACATCAGCCGTGATGTCCAGGCGCTGTCAGGCAGCGCTTGCAGGGCTTCGAGAAAGTGCTCACGGGAGCGCTCGGCATCACCGCTCAAATGCAGCAACCACCCCCACTGCGCCTGCCAACGCGCCAGCAGGTAGCGCTGCGCGGCGGCCGTCGGTTGCGGGGCGAACCGGGCCAGTTGGTCGATACACAAGGCCGCCTGTTCGAAGCGCCCGGCAAACAACAACGCGGCCGTGAGCAGCCCCACCAGTTGCGCCGATCCCAACATCAATTCATCGCCCTGCTGTTCATGCAGGCGCAACAGCAGCACGGCGTTCTGCTGGCGAAACAAATCCTCGAAACTGAAATGCTGCAACAGGCTCACCGCCACTTCATATTCCTGCGCCAGCAACGCCTGCTCGAACGCGGCCTGCCAGTCACCCTCGGCGCTGAACCATTGGCACGCGCGTCGGTGCCAGGAGCGTTTGGCCGGCCAGGGTTCGTCGCGCAGCAGTCGCGCCAACGGTGGGAAAACGTGGAGCCAGTCGCTCGTGTCTTCCCAGGGCTGGATAAACGCACCCAGTGCCTGCAACTCGCGCAAATGCTCAGCGCCGTCACCACCACCGAACAAGTACTCACACAGGTTCAGGTTGAAACGCGGCAGATGGGCCAACACCCGCCAGGCCTCAGCCAATGGTGCCGACAAGGTGTTGAACAGCTCATGCTGCAGGTAATCGAGCAGGGTCTTGTCGGGGTGGCCGTCGCCCAACAAGGCGATACGCACACCGGCGCACCAACCGGCGCTGAACTGCATCACGCTGTCGACGGTATGCCCCGGGGCGAGCAGTTGCTCGACTTCCTCAGCGCTGAAAAACAACTCGCTGCACTCCAGCAACTCATCGTCGAGCAACAGGCGTGGCCAATTGCACAACGGGCGCCGTCGCGCGCCCAGCCACCAGGTCAACTGCGGGCTGCCAGCGGCGAGCAAACGGTCCAGCAGCGCATCCAGCTCAGGCGCAGGTGAGCGACAGAAATCATCCAGAAACAACCACGTGGTGTGTGGCCAACGGCCCAAGTCGAGCAATAACGTGGCTTCATCCACAAACGGCAAGCCAAGCTGCTGCGCCAGCCATGCGCAGAATTCCAAGGGGCTGAGCGCGGCACCGTTGAGTGGTATCCACACCACCTGACACCCCTTCGGCGCCTGCAACGCACACTCGGCGAGCAACGCGCTCTTGCCACTGCCGCCCGGTGCGCACAGCAACCTTACCCGCGCCTGCGCCGTCAGCAGAGGCACAGTCAGCCGCGCACGCAACGCATGGTGGGCGGACAGCCGTGGCATAAATCCAGGACGGTCCAGGCAGCGGGTCATGGCGGTCATTGCTGCATCCTGCTGTTTTTATTGTTGCGTCACCCTAGACCTGTGGTTGGCGGTTGTTGAAGAAGTATTCAGCGGGTTGATTGAAGACCATAAAAACCAAGGTATACGCCCTTCAGTGTGGGAGCTGGCTTGCCTGCGATGGCGGTGCTATAGCAATCGATGAGCGGCCTGGCCCACCGCTATCGCAGGCAAGCCAGCTCCCACATTTTCAAACTCATTTCAGTGTGGAATCAGCGAACGCCCTCCGATCTCAGTGCAGCCGGGGTGTAGTCCGCCGCCTTGGCCGCGAAGCCGAACACGAAGCTGCTCTTCTCCTCGTTCTTCATGCCCAGCGCGATGTAGCGTCCGGCAATCAGGTCGTACAGGGTTTCCACGGTGTAGGCCGGCACCTGGTGGTCGTAGTAGAACTGCGCATGGCCTTCGGCAACGCGCCATAGTTGGCCGCGACCGTCGTAATGGTCTACCAGCGCAACCTGCCAGCTGTCTTCATCGATATACATATGGCGCTTGGCGTAGATGTGCCGCTCGCTGGGTTTAACGGTACCGACCACTTCCCACACTCGGTGCAGTTCATAACGGGTCAGGTCCTGGTTGATATGCCCGGCCTTGATGATGTCGTCGTACTTGAGGCTCGGCGAATCGAGCTTGTAGCTGTTGTAAGGGATGTACATCTCCTTCTTGCCCACCAGTTTCCAGTCATAACGGTCGGGTGCGCCGGAGAACATGTCGAAGTTGTCGGTTGTGCGCAGGCCGTCGGAGGCGGTACCCGGGCCGTCGTAGGACACCTGCGGTGCACGCCGCACACGGCGCTGGCCGGCGTTGTAGATCCAGGCCAGGCGCGGTTCCTTCACCTGGTCGAGGGTTTCATGCACCAGCAGCACGTTGCCCGCCAGCCGCGCTGGCGCGGTGACCGATTGCTTGAAATAGCTGAGCACGTTGGCGGCCTTGGCCGGGTCGATATCCGGGATGGCTTGCGGCACCGCTACTTCTTCTTCGAAACGGATCGGCGTGTAGCTGCCATTGGTCTGGGGCGTGGCCTGAGTGATGATGCGCCGCAGGTTGCCGCCGTGGTAACGGGTGATGTGATTCCACAGCACCTCGACGCCATTTTTAGGGATAGGGAACGCGTAGTAACGGTTGCCGGTGAAGTTCTCCAGGCCGTTGCCATCGTTGATCGCCTTCACATTCAAGGCGCTGCGCTTGATCGACTCGTAAATGTCCGCCGGCAAGTTGACCGTACGGTGGCTGGGGTACACCGGGATCTTGTAGGTCTCGGGGTAGCGCTTGAACATCGCTACCTGGCCGTCGGAGAGCTTGTCCTTGTACTTGTCCACCGTGGCAGCGGTGATCACGAACAGTGGTTTTTCACTGGCGAAGGGGTCGGCGAGAAACCCCTTGCTGTCCACCGCGCCTGCATTCTTGGGGATGCCGCCGGTCCAGGCCGGAATCGAGCCATCGGCGTTGCCGGCTTTTTCCGCGCCGACCGGGGTCAGGGAAGTTCCGAGCTTGGCGGCTTCTTCGGGCGATACCGCCGCCATTACGTTGGCGGCCAATACGCTCAGGGCCAACATTGCAATCATCTTACGCATAGGGTCTTGTCCTTCTTTTAAGCCAGATCAGAAGTTCACGCCGAAGCTGAGGGCGAGGAAGTCGCGGTCGGTCAGGGTGTTGTAGTCACCGCCAAAAAAGTCGGTGTAGCTCAGGCTTGCGGTGTAGGTGCTGCGATAGTCCGCATCCACGCCGACGCTGATGGCCTTGGCGCCTTTGTTGAACAGGCCGTTGGGGCCGTAGCCCGCCACGTCGTGGGACCAGGACAGGTTGGGCTTGAGGTTCACACCGGCAATGGCGTTGTTGTAGTCAAGGATCGCCCGCGCCCGGTAGCCCCACGAGGTGGAGGTGACAAAACCGTCGGTGTCACCTTGAAAACCGTAGGCGCCGTACACCGAGTCTCGGCCGTAACGCAGTTTGGTTTTGTCTTCCAGGCCGGCGACGTGCACCACCGCCGCTTCGCCCACCAGGGTCAGGCGCTCGGCGCCCAGTACCTGGTCGAAGAACTGGGTCATGGTGCTCTGGATCTGGGTGATTTCCTTGCGGCGGTAGCCTTTGTTGTCATCGCCGAAATTGCTGCGGATGGGTGAGGCGAGCTGACCCGCGATGGGGTTGACCAGGGCCAGGGTCAGGTCGGTGGTGTTGAGCTGCACCGGCGCATTGGGCCGATAGCTGATTTCGCCGGTCCACGCCGTGCCCGTGGGCAAGGTGGTGGAGAAACTGGCGCCGAACAGGCGGATGTCCTCCGGGTAATCCAGGTAGTACTGGCCGCGGCCGAGCATGGTGCTTTGCGCCAAACCGCCCCCGGAACCGGGTGCCAGGGCGTTGGCGGTGTTGATGATGCGCCCGATGGTGGCCAGGTTGGTATTGGCGGTCAGGGTGCCGACGGTCGGTGTACGGCTGTGGTAGTTCATGAAATACAGGCCGTATTCAGTGTCATCGCCCAGCCAGCGCAGGGCCGCGCCGAACTGGCCGGAGTCACGCGCATCGCGGTCACCGGCACGCCGCACAATCACGCCTTCATTGGTCACGCCAAACCCTTGACCAAAGGCAGCGGCCACCGGTTGCAGCGGTCGGATCGCCGGGCTGCCCACGGTGTAATTATTGGTGCAACCGTCCGCCGCCACGCCCCCGCCGAAAAAGGTGCCGCAGTTGTCGAGCACCGTCTGGTCCCATTCCAGTTGATAGAAACCTTCCACGGTCAGTTGATTGGTCAGGCTCTGGGAGGCAAACAGCATGTTCACCGGGATCAAGCCTTCCTTGATCTCGGCACCGGGCCTGCGGAACGCCGACACGTCGATCGGGTTGATGCTGTTGATGGAGTTACCGATGAAGGTACTTTCGCCCCAACTGACCACCTGCTTGCCGGCGCGCACGGTGCCGGGCAGGTCGCCCAGGGAGTAGTTGTGGTAGACGAAGGCATCGAGGATCTGCGCACCGCTGGACTTGGCGCCTTCCTTGCGGTTGTGATCGCTGATGGGCTTGAACTCGCGGTCTTCGTCCTTGAGCTCGAAGTCGTACCAATACTTGCCACGCACGAATACCCCGGTGTCGCCGTACTTCAACTCAAGGTCGTGCAGGCCCTTGAAGATCTTGGAGAAGGTCTCGCCCTTCTTGAAGTTGAGGCGCCCGTCATCCCCGGTGGACGCCTGGCCCGTCCCGCCATTGACCGTGCCGACCAGGCTTTTATCGGCATCGCGCATGCCCCAACTGGCGCCGACCGACAGCGAGGAGTCGAATTGCCCTTCGATCTCGCCGATGTTGAACGAAACAGCCTGCGCCTGGGCACAGCAGCCCAGCGCAACCGCAGTGGCCAGCGCCTGTGGCGTGAAGATGGCGCGCATTATTGTTTTTGTCATGCGTCTTCCCCGGTGAGTGACAGAAGGCCCCACCCTACTGCCGCCCTTGAGGAGCGATAAGCGCACCAAGGAGGTATTCGTGTTGTCGCTCGAAAGGATGACGGGGTTCTCTGGCCGGGCGTTGGCCTGGAGACATGCATGCGATGGATGAAGGGTTATCAGAAGGATCGATGGCGCCCTGTAATTATTGCCGATCTGGTAATAGTCCTTGTCCTGATTCGCTATTACTCATTTTGTTACAACCGACTATTCTTGCCTGGCTTTCAGGGCAAACGGCCCGCTCCCGCATTGGGGAGAAAAGCTGATTTATAACGGATTGATCCTGTAATCAGTCTGTTCCCGGTGTTCACTGACGTTGATTTGTCGCTCCTTGATCCAACGTCTTACTTCGGCCGCTGCCTATGCAGCGGCCTTTTTTATGCCTGCAATAAAACGGGGCGTCGTCGACGCCCCGTGGGATTCATTGATTTACCGGCAATGATCAGAGGCTGAACTTCTGCAAGTTGGCCATCATTTCCTTCAGTGCCTCGATATTGTCCTTGGGGTGCGCAGCCCCTTCGAAATCGCAGATCTGCTGCCAGTGCGCGGCCACATCCTGCGGCGAAAAACCGGCCTCGGGATCAAAACCCACACCCAGGCTGCGCTCCCAACGGGTCTTGCCGATCCAGCCGCCACCCACTTCAAACAAGCCTGCGGTTTCCTCACAGGCGTCACTGCCCAGGTACACCACCAGTGGGCTGACCAGTTCCGGCTTGAGGCGCTCGAACACCTGCGGCGGGATCAGCCCTTCGGTCATGCGTGTGCCACCGGTGGGGGCAATCGCGTTGACCAGGATGTTGTTCTTGCGCCCTTCCAGCGCCAGGGTGCGGGTCAAGCCATACAGGCCCAACTTGGCCATGCCGTAGTTGGACTGGCCGAAGTTGCCGTAGATACCGGACGTCGACGCCGTGAAGATCACCCGGCCATAACCCTGCTCGCGCAAATACGGCCAGGCGGCGCGGGTGACTTTGTAGGCGCCTTCGACGTGCACCCGGTAAACCAGGTCCCAGTCGCTGTCATCCATTTTATGGAAGGTCTTGTCGCGCAGGATGCCGGCGTTGTTGACCACCACGTCGACCCGGCCGAAGACATCCAGGGCGTTCTGTACGATCTTGTCGCCGTCGGTGACGGAGTCATGGTTGGCTTCGGCAATGCCGCCCGCCGCGCGGATCTGCGCCACAACCCGGTCGGCCGCCGAGGCGTTGGCGCCCTCGCCTTGGGTTGACCCCCCCAGGTCGTTGACCAGCACTTTGGCCCCGTGCCTGGCGAACAGCAGCGCATGGGCCTGGCCCAAGCCACCACCGGCGCCGGTGACGATCACCACCTTATCCTGGAACTGCACTGACTCACTCATACCGAACTCCGCTGGCGACAATGGGAATAGGCAGAGTGTCACGCACACAGCCTTTGGTCACAATAAAGACGGCCAGGGCTGAATGGTGCTTGATAAGGCAGCGGGATGATGCGCAGGCTCAGGAATAGGCCGCGCGCGGTGAAGGCTGGCTGATGCGCTCACGAAACGCCTGGTAATGCTTGAGCACTTGGACCGGCGCCTCGATCTGCGGGTAATGGCCGATATTGGCCAGTCTTATCGTGTCGGGCTGGGGCACCAGTTGGCGATAGCGCTCGACCATATGGGCACCGGAAATCGGGTCCACCTCGCCGTCGATCACCCGTAAAGGTACTTCGCCTCGCTGCATGGCCGTGAGCCAGCGCTCGCGCAGACGACGGCGCTGGGGGATGTAGGCGATCAGTTTGTGCAGGATACGCGGGCCGTCGTTGCAACTGATCAAACTCCAGAAATCATCCAGCACGCTTTCACTGGGCCGCGTCTGGGGGCCGAAGATCTGGTTGAAACTGCTGGCCAAGGCATTGCGCCCAAAGGCCCGACCGATCATCCAGCCCAACGGGCTGAGCAGCAGCTTTTGCACCAGCGCCGGCCGATGGGTTTCCGGAAACAGCCCGCCGTTGAGAAATACACAACTCGCCATCGGGAACCGGCCCTCGTAATGCCGAGCCAATAATTCCTGGGCGACACTGTCGCCGTAGTCATGAGCCAACACATGCACCGGCTGCTCTACGCGCAGGTGCTCAAGCAGCGCCTGTTGCAGATCGGCCTGTTCCAACAGGCAATAGTCGTGGTCCAAGGGTTTGGCCGAGTCGCCAAAGCCGAGCATGTCGCAGGCAATCACCAGGTTGCGCTGGGCCAGGGGTTGCCACAGGTAGTGCCAGTCCCAACTGGCCGTGGGGAAACCATGAATCAGCAGCAACGGCTCGCCCTGGCCGGCCATCCAATACCGCACGGTGTGGCCACGAAAGACGAAGTCCTGGCCGCGCTTGCGCCAGGCTCTGAGCGGTATCTCGGCGAGTGGCATCAGCTTTTATACCCGGGGTCCTGGTGGTCCAATTTGCGTAGCAGCGCCGGCCAGGCCAGCGCACCCCCCATACCTTGGGCGCTTTTTGTGACAGCTGCCACCATCGCCTTGGCACCGGCGAGAATCTGCGGCTCGATGGCGATCAACTCGGTGCCGCCGCTCTGGGCCAGCACCTGGATCTCGCAGGCGCGCTGGAAGGTGAACATCATCAGGAAGGTATCGGCGATGGTGCCGGCGCAGGTCAGCAGGCCGTGGTTATGCAGCATCAGGAAATTGTTCTGGCCCAAATCCGCTTGCAGGCGGGCCTTTTCCTCGTGATTGAGCGCCACGCCCTCATAGGCGTGATAGCCCAGGCTGGACAGTACAAACAGCGATTGCTGGCTGATGGGCAATACACCCTGCTTTTGCGCACACACCGCCACGCCCGCAGCAGTGTGAGTGTGCAGCACGCAGGTCACGTCGTGGCGTACTTCGTGGATGGCGCTGTGGATGGTGTAGCCCGCAGGGTTGATATCGTAGGGGCTCTCCATTTGCTTATTGCCGGCCTGGTCAACCTTGACCAGGCTCGACGCGGTGATCTCATGGAACATCAGCCCATAGGGGTTGATCAGGAAATCTTCAGTGCCCGGCACCTTGGCCGAAATATGCGTGAAGATCAGGTCATCCCAACCGTGCATGGCCACCAGGCGATAGCAGGCCGCAAGGTCCACGCGGGTTTGCCATTCGGCGGCGCTGACCTGGGCTTTGACGTTTTGTGGCGATGGAGCAGGGGCTAGGCTCATGGCAATGACCTCCTTGGCGCACTTCTTATGGTGTCTAAAGTGAGAGCCAGTCTAGTCAGACGCCGAGGCGCAAGGAGTTTCCTTGGCAGCCAGCTTGATGACTGAGCGAGTCAGTCAAGAGAATAGTACAAATACGTGTCAAACAAGCGCCGTCAATAACGGCGCTCCCTGGGGCTCAACCGCGCAGCGCGGTGATCAAATCGGCCAGCCAAGGCTCGGCGTCAGCTTCCGGGGTGACGCTTTCGCTGGCGTCCAGGCGCAGCATCGGCTGCACTTCGCGGATGCCCAGTTCGGCGAACAATTCGCGCATTTGTTCACCGCCGCCACAGAAAGTATCGCCATAGCTGGCGTCGCCCAGGCCGATGACCGCTCCCGGCAGGCCGCGCCAGGCGGCGGGCAGTTGGTCGCGGATGGTTGAGTACAGAGGCTGCAGATTGTCGGGCAACTCGCCCATGCCGGTGGTCGAGGTCACTGCCAGGAATGCATCGGGAGCAAAGGCCTGCACGTCTGCCAGCGTGGCACGTGCGTTGTGCCAGGCGTTGAAACCTGCGTCCTTGAGGATTTCTTCCGCGTGGCGAGCGACTTCTTCAGCCGTACCGTAGACCGAGCCGGAGAGGATGGCGACTTTCATCAATCTGATCCTGTAGTTGAGTGAAAGCGTGGGATATTAGCAGCCCGTGCCAATATTTCAGTGCGCACCGTGCAACATTCCAGACTTGCCATAAACTGGCAAGGTCAAAACCAGGCCATGGACCGCTCTATGATTAACGCCAAACTGCTGCAAATGGTCGTCAATGCGTCCAACGACGGAATCGTTGTTGCCGAGCGCGAAGGCCGGGAAAAACCACTGATCTACGTCAACCCGGCCTTCGAAAGGATGACTGGCTACACGCTGGACGAAATCCTCTATCAGGACTGCCGCTTCCTGCAGGCGGGCGACCGCGACCAACCGGCCTTGATCGCCATTCGTGATGCGCTCGACAGCGGCGGCACCTGCCGAGAGATCCTGCGTAACTACCGCAAGGACGGCACGCCTTTCTGGAACGAGCTATCGCTTTCGACCGTGTACAACGAGGTCGACAAGCAAACCTATTTCGTCGGTGTGCAGAAAGACGTCACCACTCAAGTCAAGGCACAACAGCGTGTCGCCCAACTGGAAGCTCAGTTGGCCGAGCTCAAGAGCGAGCTCGCCGCACTCAAGGCGACGAGTGGATTTAACAAACTGTAAAAAATGCGGTCTTTAGAGCGATAATGGCTTTTTAATGCCTCAGCCTTGAGCCAGATCAATGCAACGCGACACGCTATTGACGCAGGACGAGCTGGATTTTATCCAGGACATGACGCACAACCCGCAGCTCAACCTGCGGGATGCATGGTCGAGCCTGACGGTTAATGGCGGCGCACAGATTCGCGATCTGCTCACGCGACTAGCGGCTCACGACCAGGTCACCATCCAGGCGCAGTTCGACAACCAGCAACTCACCTTCCCGTTGCACCTGGTGGAAGATGAATTTCATGCTGTGCATTTGCGCCTGGGCGTACCGAGCATTTTTGAAGATGGGCCGATGATCCGCCCGTGGCGCCTGGCGCTTGAAACGCCGGTGGCGCTGGAAAACATCAAGGGCTACTCCAGCGCGCTGTGGGTGCACGAAGTGTCATTCAAAGGGGTGCTGGTAGAAGTGCGTGGCCGGGTCAAACCGCCAAAGACGTTTTCCCTGTGGTTCAGCCCTTCCGGCTACGAACGCATCGCCCTGCGCGGTACGCTGGAGCGGGAAACCGCCCGCGGCCTGTTCGCTTATCGCCTCAGCCAGAGCGATGCTGATGAGATCGAACGGTTACGCCAGTTCATCCTGCACCAGCATCGCCTGGTTCATCCTCACGTTCATGCCTGAGACTCCAGATGACCGCTGAGCAGTTGCTGCAAGCGGCGCGGCATCAAGCGCCCGTCATTGCCCAGACAACCAATCGATGCCCCCTCCTGGCTGTGTTCTGCCAGCTCTGACGCCTCTCCAGCCAGCAGCAACGGGCAGTCGAGGGTGAAGGCCAGGCGATTGAGCCGCGACGCCAGCTCTGCGCCAGGGGCATGGTTGGAAAACAGCACCAGGGCTTGCGGCTGAGTGCGCTCACAGATCAGCGTCAACTCATCCAGTGGCTGGCCAACGCCCAGGACCTTGACCGCCAGTTTCTCGCTCGACATCAACAAGCCCGCCACCAGCAACTCCAGCTCACGGCACTCTCCGGCAATGGCTGACAGCAATACCCTGGGCGCTGGCGAGGCACAGGCCATTTGCAGGCACCGTGCGACACGCGAGCGCAGGAAATTATCGAAGAACAGCCACTCGCTGGCTTGGCCAAAGCGGCCTTGGTGACGTGACAACTGCTGCCACAGCGGGACCAAAATGTCCTGGAACACCACGGTTGTCGAATAGACGCTGAAGATCTGGCCGTACAACCGGTCGAGCTCACGATCATCAAAAGCACTGATGGCCTGCCGCAGTTGCGCCTGCCATTGGCGCCACTCCAGTTCGGTATCGCTGCGTGACGCGGTAGCCGGCTCGCTGGACTGTGGGTCGCGCGCCAAAAGCTTGCCGACTTTGCTCACCGCCACGCCCCGCTCGATCCAGTCGAGGATGCGGTGCACGGTTTCAATATCGGTGCTTGAGTAAAGCCTGTGCCCACTTTCGGTGCGTAAAGGCTGGATCAAACCGTAGCGACGCTCCCACGCACGCAACGTCACCGGGTTTACGCCTGTAAGTCTTGCCACTTCACGAATCGGAAACAGCCCCTCGCCGTCAGTGTGGCTGTCGGGTGTCGTATCGCGAAGAGGCGCAGTGATTTCGGGCATCAGCGGTCAAGAAACTTGTATGAATTTGAATACTATTAACGCCGATTGAACTGCATGATTCAAGATCTACGGCGATCCATCCGAAGTTTCTGGCGTATTTGGGCAAAACCGGAATAATCCTTGCCTGTTCTTTTGCGTCGCTGCACCACCCCGCAGCTTCGTCCGTGCGCCGCCTACCCGGCTCGGCGCACTTGCTGATTTTGGAGATATACGATGTCTACCTCACCCGTCACCTTGATGGTTGCGCGCCGCGTGGCCAAAGGTCGCTACGAAGAACTGATGGCCTGGCTGCGCGAAGGCGAGCAATTGGCGACTGATTTCCCCGGTTACCTGGGTTCCGGCGTGCTGGCGCCACCGCCCCATGATGATGAATTCCAGATCATCTTCCGCTTCGCCGATGAAAAGACCCTGCACGCATGGGAGTTCTCCGCTTCGCGCAGCGCGTGGCTGAGCCGTGGCAGCGAGCTGTTTGCCGACCCGTCGGAACACCGTGTCAGCGGTATCGATGGCTGGTTCGGCGCAGCGGGTGCCCGCCCGCCACGCTGGAAACAGGCGGTGGCCATCTGGTTGGCTTTTTTCCCGGTATCGTTGCTGTTCAACTTCGGCCTGGGGCCGCTGCTCAGCGAGTTGGACCTGTTCAGCCGCGTACTGGTGAGCACCGCAGCCCTGACCCCGTTGATGGTTTATTTCTTTATACCGCTGTCGACCCATCTGCTGGCGAACTGGCTGCACCCTTCGCCCCCTCGCAAAGTCACTGAAGCCGCCGCTTGAGTACAGGGAGGCCGGCGCGCTGGTATAGTTTGAGCCTGCCAGCGACTTGAGCCTCCCATGAATGCAACCAACGCTCCGATCCTGATCACCGGTGCCGGCCAGCGTGTCGGCCTGCATTGTGCCGAGCGCCTGTTGGATGAAGGCCAAGCGGTGATGTTCAGCTACCGCAGCGAACGCCCCGGCGTGCAGGCGCTGCGTGAGCGCGGTGCCATCGGCGTGTTTGCCGATTTCTCCAGCGAAGCCGGAGTGCTGGCTTTCATTGCCGCAGTCAAAACCCATACTCAAAGCCTGCGAGCAATCATCCACAACGCTTCAGCCTGGGTCGCCGAAACCCCGGGCGACGAAAGCCGTGCCTTTATCGACATGTTCAGCGTGCACATGCTTGCGCCGTACCTGATCAACCTGCATTGTTCATCTTTGCTGCAACGCTCGACACCCGCCGATATCGTGCATATCAGCGACGACGTGGTGCGCAAGGGCAGCCGGCAGCACATCGCCTATTGCGCCACCAAGGCCGGGCTCGACAGCCTCACGTTATCGTTTGCCGCACAGTTCGCGCCGCTGATCAAGGTCAACGGCATCGCACCGGCGATGGTGATGTTCAACGAAGGCGATGACGCGGCCTATCGCGCCAAAGTCCTGGCCAAGTCGGCCCTGGGCATCGAGCCCGGACCCGAGGTGATCTACCAGAGCGTGCGTTACCTGCTGGACAATCCCTATGTCACCGGTACCACCCTGACCGTCAACGGCGGGCGGCATATCAAGTAAGCCGTTTGCGAGGATGTTGTATGACCTTATCCCTGCCCCACCATTACCGCGAGATCCTCAAGGGCCTGGGCGAAGACCCGCAGCGCGAGGGCCTGCTCGATACGCCCAAGCGTGCCGCCAAGGCCATGCAGTACCTGTGTCATGGCTATGAGCAGAACCTGGAAGAAATCGTCAACGGCGCACTGTTCGCGTCCGACAATGACGAGATGGTGATCCTCAAGGACATCGAGTTGTATTCGTTGTGCGAGCATCACCTGCTGCCCTTCATCGGCAAGGCCCATGTGGCCTATATTCCGACCGGCAAGGTGCTGGGCCTGTCAAAACTGGCGCGCATTGTCGACATGTTCGCCCGGCGCCTGCAGATCCAGGAAAACCTCACGCGGCAAATCGCCGACGCCATCCAGGACGTGACCCAGGCCGCCGGCGTGGCGGTGGTGATCGAAGCCAAGCACATGTGCATGATGATGCGCGGCGTGGAGAAACAGAATTCAACCATGAACACCTCGGTGATGCTCGGCGCCTTTCGCGAGTCGAACACCACCCGCATGGAGTTCCTGCAACTGATTGGACGGAGCAAGTAGCAATGCCACAACTTCAACCAGGCATGGCGCGTATCCGGGTCAAGGACCTGTGCCTGCGCACCTTTATCGGCATCAACGAGGACGAAATCCTCAACAAACAGGATGTGCTGATCAACCTGACCATCCTGTATGCCGCCCAGGAAGCCGTGCGTGACAACGACATCGACCACGCCCTGAACTACCGCACCATCACCAAGGCCATCATCGCTCACGTCGAAGGCAATCGCTTTGCCCTGCTGGAGCGCCTGACCCAGGAACTGCTGGACCTGGTGATGAGCAACGAATCGGTGCTGTACGCCGAAGTCGAAGTGGACAAGCCCCACGCGCTGCGCTTTGCCGAGTCGGTTTCGATCACTCTGGCCGCCAGCCGCTGATACCAAGTGAGCCCTATGAACGACCAACAACGCCTCGAACTCGAAGCCGCCGCCTTTCGCCGATTGGTGGCCCACCTGGACAGCCGCAAGGATGTGCAGAATATCGACCTGATGAACCTCGCGGGCTTCTGCCGCAACTGCCTGTCCAAGTGGTACAAGGCCGAGGCCGACGAACGCCAGATCGAGGTCAGCCTCGATGAGGCCCGTGAAGTGGTGTACGGCATGCCGTACGCCGAGTGGAAAGCCCAATACCAGCAAGAAGCCAACGCCGACCAACAGGCCGCGTTTGCCAAAGGAAAGCCTCATGACTGATTTGAACACCCTGCGCGCCAGCCTCAACAGTGGCAAACACCTCTTTGCCGACACCCTGGCGTTCGTCGCGGCCGGTTACAACTACCAGCCGCAAGCTTTCACCAACGGCGGTGTGGAAAACGCTGCCGGACAGAACGAAGGTTCGTGCAAGACCCTGGGTTTGGCGCTGCTGGAAGGGTTGAGTGATAAGGAAGCACTGCTAGCGTTTGGTGAGCATTATCGGTCGGTGGTGGCGACGCCTGAGGGCAGTGACCATGGCAATATCCGAGCGTTGATTGCCCATGGGCTGGCCGCAGTGAAGTTTGCTGAACAGCCTCTGACTCGCCGCTGATTTAATAATCAACCCCGCTCAATGTGGGAGCCGGGCTTGCCCGCGAGGGCGGTGGTGACTATCACACCGCTATCGCAGGCAAGCCAGCTCCCACATTTGTTTTGCGGTGTCTCGGCTAGATCGCAGGCATAAAAAAACCGGCTTTCGCCGGTTTTTTCAATTTCACAGGTTTAGAACGAAGCGTCCTTCAAACCGTCGAGGTAACGCTCGGCATCCAGGGCCGCCATGCAACCGGCGCCGGCCGAGGTGATGGCCTGGCGGTAGACGTGGTCTGCCACGTCGCCGGCAGCGAAGATACCTTCGATGTTGGTCGCGGTCGCATTGCCTTCACGGCCACCTTGCACCACCAGGTACCCGTCTTTGGCTTCCAGCACGCCTTCGAACAGCGAGGTGTTCGGGGTGTGGCCGATGGCGATGAACACACCGTCGACTTTCAGCTCGTCGAAGCTGCCGTCGTTGTTTTTCAGACGGGCACCGGTCACACCCATGTTGTCGCCCAGGACTTCATCCAGGGTGGCGTTGAGCTTGAGGATGATCTTGCCTTCGGCGACACGGGCGTGCAGCTTGTCGATCAGGATCTTCTCGGCGCGGAAGGTCTCGCGGCGGTGAACCAGGGTCACGGTGCTGGCGATGTTGGCCAGGTACAGCGCCTCTTCCACAGCAGTGTTGCCACCGCCGACCACGGCAACCGGCTTGTTGCGGTAGAAGAAACCATCGCAAGTGGCGCAGGCCGAAACGCCCTTGCCCATGAACGCTTCTTCCGAAGGCAGGCCCAGGTAACGCGCACTGGCGCCGGTGGCGATGATCAGCGCGTCGCAGGTATACACACCGCTGTCACCGGTCAGGCTGTAAGGCTTTTTCGAGAAGTCGACCTTGTTGATATGGTCGAAGACAATCTCGGTTTCAAAGCGCTCGGCGTGCTCTTTCATCCGCTCCATCAGCACCGGGCCGGTCAAGCCGTGGACATCGCCAGGCCAGTTGTCGACTTCAGTAGTGGTGGTCAACTGACCGCCCGCCTGCATGCCGGTGATCAGCAGCGGCTTGAGATTGGCCCGGGCAGCGTAGACAGCGGCGCTGTAACCGGCAGGGCCGGAACCGAGAATAATCACTCGGGAATGACGGGTATCAGACATGACTCACTCCTACCGACCGCCCAAACCACAGGGCGGCGGGAATAAAAAAGGACCGCGAAGCACTTGGGGAAGGCTTTGACTCGCCAGGTCCTGAAAATAATGGGTGCAGCGTATCGAGGGGGGCAAGATTAAGGAAATACGCATTAACAATCCAGCTCATAGGTGTTCTCTATGTGCGCAATTAAGTTAATCGACACCTTTGTAACCCTGGATGTCGCCTACCTGCCCGCGCTTTCACAACAGGTGCAAAGCCGGTAAGGTCGGCGCGTTCGCCATTTTGCTCGGAGTATTCCATGCCCGCCCCTGCTCTTTCCGGCCCGCAATACCTGCGTGAAGGCCTCAAACTGGTGTTGAGCCCTGGCCTGCGCCTGTTCGTGTTGCTGCCGTTGGCGATCAACCTGGTGCTGTTCGTCGGGTTGATCTATTTCGCCGGCCATCAGTTCAGCCTGTGGGTCGATAGCTTGATGCCGACGCTGCCCCACTGGCTAGGCTTTTTGAATTACCTGTTGTGGCCGCTGTTTGTTGTGCTGGTGGTGCTGATGGTGTTTTTCACGTTCACCATGCTCGCCAATATCATCGCCGCGCCGTTCAACGGGTTTCTCGCCGAGAAGGTCGAGGTCGTGGTACGTGGCACCGACGACTTCCCGCCGTTCAGTTGGGCCGAACTGGCCGCCATGGTCCCACGCACCCTGGCGCGGGAGATGCGCAAGCTGGGTTACTTCCTGCCACGTGCCATCGGCCTGTTTATCCTGTCGTTCATCCCCGTGGTCAACCTGATCGCGGCGCCGTTGTGGCTGCTGTTTGGCGTCTGGATGATGGCGATCCAGTACATCGACTACCCGGCCGATAACCATAAGCTGGGCTGGAACGAGATGCTCGCATGGCTGCGCCAGAAACGCTGGCAGAGCATGAGTTTTGGCGGCATTGTCTACCTGGTACTGCTGGTGCCGGTGGTCAACCTGTTGATGATGCCAGCGGCGGTGGCCGGCGCAACGTTGTTCTGGGTGCGTGAGCAAGGCGCCGAGGCGATGGCGCAGCAAGCGGTGGCCAAGTCATAAATCCATCATCGCACTGACACAATGGCGACATGGCCCACGCCGACACTGTGGGTCATGACGACAGCCTCGCTTCACATCACCCTCATTACCGAAACCTTCCCGCCGGAAATCAACGGGGTGGCCAATACCCTTGGCCGCCTGTGCGAGGGTTTGCGCTCACGCGGCCATCAGGTCGAACTGGTGCGCCCACGTCAGAACACCGATAAGAGCCGATCAAGTGACGATCAACTGCTGCTGTGCCGCGGCTGGCCATTACCCGGTTACCCAGGGCTGCAATGGGGCCAATCGTCGATGCGAAAACTGCTCCGACGCTGGAGCCGGCAGCGCCCGGATGTGTTGTATATCGCCACCGAAGGGCCGCTGGGATTGTCCGCTTTGCGGGCGGCGCGGCGGTTGGGAATCAGCGTCGTCAGCGGCTTTCATACCAACTTTCAGCAGTATTCGAACCAGTACGGCTTGAGCCTGCTCAGTCGCGTGGTCACCCATTACCTGCGCTGGTTTCACAACCGCTCGAGCCTGACCCTGGTACCGAGCGCCAGTCAGCGTCTGGAACTGGAGCGTCGGCATTTTGAGCGCTTGGGGATGTTGGCCAGAGGCGTCGACAGCCAACTGTTCCACCCCGCCAAACGCGACAGCACTCTGCGCGAACGCTGGGCATTGAATAATGAGCAAATCGCAGTACTGCATGTAGGACGACTGGCTCAGGAAAAGAACCTGGGACTGCTCAAGCGCTGTTTCGAGACCTTGCAAGACAGATACCCACTGCGTCAGATGAAACTGATCATCGTTGGTGATGGGCCGCAACGAGCCATGCTGGAGAAAGACCTTCCCGACGCCATTTTCTGCGGTGCTTTGCGCGGTGAAGAACTGGCTCGTCATTACGCATCCGGTGATGTGTTCCTGTTCCCCAGCCTGACCGAAACATTCGGTAATGTGGTTTTGGAGGCCATGGCTTCAGGACTGGGAGTTGTGGCCTACGACCAGGCAGCCGCCACCCAGCATATTCGTCATGGCTATAACGGGGTGCTGGCGATGCCGGGGGATGAAAATGCGTTTTGCGATGCCGCCAATTGGCTGCTGGAGGACGCAGAAGGTTTACGCCGTATGCGCCTCAATGCCCGTCAACACGCAAGCCGCCAAGGCTGGCCAGCGATTGTCGAGCAATTCGAGCATCAGTTACGTGGGGTGTGCGGGGAGAGTTTTGACCTTCCAACGCAACCTTACGTGCGCTGAACAATCGGTCAATGATCAAACGCATGGCCAGCCTGCTACCGGCCACTCAAGTTTTGCCTGGTATTTAAACCGGGAACCAACGGTTGCGTAACGCCAATCATAGAGACCTGCCGATCAAGCAGGCCCTTTGAATATGGAGATAATGAACAATGCCAATTTATGGAATGGGTGTACGCAATGGCGTCAACATGCCAACCGCGGAGTGGACACGCCAGCAACAATGGCTGGATCAATCCCGTGCAGAACCGCCAACCTACGGCCAGCCTGGGCACAAAGATGGGCTCAAGACTGATCATCACAAAGAGCTGAATAAGCGGCCAGAGTATTAATCACTAAAGCAACAGAACTCCCTGTGCCCCATCACAGGGAGTCCGAGTCCTTACACTAAGGTCGTCAACGCCTCACGACTGAAGGGCAGGATGTCGCCTTCACGCCCTTCGCGCACCTTCACCGCCCAATCCGGGTCCACCAGCAATGCACGGCCCACTGCCACGAGGTCGAACTCATCGTTGTTCAGGCGCTCCAGCAGTTTCTCCAGACTGGCAGGCTGGGCGACTTTGTCGGTGTTGACCATGAACTGCAGGAACTCGCCATCCAGGCCCACGCTGCCCACCGTGATGGTTGGCTTGCCGGTGAGCTGACGCGTCCAGCCGGCCAGGTTGAGGTCCGAGCCTTCAAATTCCGGCTCCCAGAAACGACGGGTGGAACAGTGGAAAATATCCACGCCAGCGTCAGACAATGGCTTGAGGAACTCACCCAACGCTTCAGGGCTTTGTACCAGGCGCGCGGTGTAGTCCTGCTGCTTCCACTGGGAGAAACGCAAGATGATCGGAAAATCCGGGCCGACAGCGGCGCGGGTCGCCTGGATCAGTTCGATGGCAAAGCGCGAGCGGTTGGCCAGGCTGCCACCGTATTCGTCGGTGCGCTGGTTGCTGCCTTCCCAGAAAAACTGGTCGACGAGGTAGCCGTGGGCACCGTGGATTTCCACGCCGTCCATGCCGATCGCCTGGGCATCCTTGGCCGCTTGGGCGAAGGCGTTGATCACCTGCGTGATGTCCTGTTTGGTCATGCCGTGCACAACGACATTGCCGTCCTTGAGCTTTTCCATCGGGCCATAAGCCGGCACGCTGGCGTCAGGTTCAGTGCCGATACGGCGCACACTGCCCACATGCCACAGTTGCGGGACAATCTTGCCGCCTTCGGCGTGGACTGCATCGACCACTTTCTTCCAGCCGGCCAAGGCGGCTTCACCGTAAAAATGCGGCACGTTGGGGTAGCCGTTGGAGGCTGGGTGCCCGACCACGGTGCCTTCAGTGATGATCAAGCCCACACCGGCAGCGGCACGGCGACGGTAGTACTCAATGACTTTCGAGTTGGGTACGCCACCTGGGGAGAACGAGCGGGTCATGGGCGCCATGACCACGCGGGTCGACAATTGCAATGCACCGAGCTGGAAGGGTTTGAACAAGGCTTGGACGGGCATGGAGCGCTCCACGGCTAAGAAATTTATGACGTGGATAATATGGAGAGCAGAGCGTCTCTCAAAGCACTATTGATCTAAATGATTAAGGTATAGAAGCGCCCGAATACCTGTAGGCGTCAACTCAGGGCTTTTTCGATGGCCTGGATGATGGAGGGATCTTCTGGGGGCGTACGGGGCGAGAAACGCGCAAGTACCCGGCCATCCTTACCCAACAGGAATTTCTCGAAGTTCCAGGTGATATCCCCAGGAAACTCAGCGCCCTCGCCCGCCAGCAAGCGGTACAGCTGGTGCCGATCAGGGCCGTTGACCTCGATCTTGCTGCCCAGTGGAAAGGTCACGCCGTAGTTCAGGCTGCAGAACTGCTGAATCTCCTGCTCGGTGCCGGGCTCCTGGCCTGCAAACTGGTTGCATGGCAAGCCGAGCACTGTGAACCCTTGGTCCCTGTACTGCTGGTAGAGGTTTTCCAGCGCCGCGTATTGCGGGGTCAAACCACATTTGGACGCCACATTCACCACCAGCACGACTTGGCCCTTGAAAGGCGCCAGCGGTAGCGCTTGTCCGTCCAAGGCTTTGAGTTTCAGATCGTGGAAAGCACTCATGACGAACTCCAGATATCCCATGTTCTTTGCATTGCAGCCCTTCGGAGCTTACAACCCGAAAGGCTGCAATCATAGACGCCGGTGACGAAACTCGCCTGCAGGTTACTGAGCGGTCGGCCAGGGCAAAATCGGGATCGCCGTCACCGCATTCTGCGGGCTGCCTTCGATCAAGCGGTCGCTGTAGACCAGATACACCAGGGTGTTGCGCTTCTTGTCGAGGAAACGCACCACCTGCATGGTCTTGAACACCAGCGAGGTGCGCTCCTTGAACACTTCGTCGCCGTCCTTGAGTTCACCCTTGAAGTGGATCGGGCCCACCTGGCGGCAAGCGATCGAGGCCTCGGCACGGTCTTCGGCCAGACCCAGCCCGCCCTTTACCCCGCCGGTCTTGGCGCGGGACAAGTAGCACGTCACGCCATCGACCTTGGGGTCGTCAAACGCTTCAACCACAATCCGGTCGTTGGGGCCGACGAACTTGAACACTGTCGACACCTGGCCGACTTCTTCGGCCGAAGCCAGCAGCGGCATGGCCAACAGCAGGCCGAGCAATCCCTTTATCACGCGCATCGTGTATTTCCTATGGTTAAACCAGGATCAGGTTGTCGCGGTGAACCAGTTCCGGTTCCGCCATATAACCCAAGAGTCCGACAATGGCGTCGGAGGATTGTCCAATAATCTTCTGTGCTTCCAGAGCGCTGTAGTTGGCCAGGCCGCGCGCGATCTCGCGACCGTCTGGCGCAACGCACACCACCATCTCGCCACGGCGGAAGCTGCCCTGTACCAACTTCACACCCACCGGCAGCAGGCTCTTGTTGCCCTGGGACAAGGCCGATACGGCTCCCGCGTCCAACACCAAGGTGCCACGGGTTTGCAGATGCCCGGCCAGCCACTGCTTGCGCGCGGCCAACATGCCGCGTTCCGGCGACAGCAGCGTACCAATGCGCTCACCGGCCTTGAGGCGATCCAGCACGCGCTCCAGGCGCCCGCCGACGATGATGGTGTGGGCACCGGAACGCGCGGCCAGGCGAGCGGCGCGCAGTTTGGTCTGCATGCCACCGCGGCCCAGGGCACCGCCGACACTGCCGGCGACCGCATCCAGCGCCGGGTCGTCGGCGCGGGCTTCGTAGATAAGCTGGGCATCGGGGTTGTTACGCGGGTCGGCGTCGAACATGCCATCGCGGTCGGTGAGGATCACCAGCAGGTCGGCCTCTACCAGATTGGCCACCAGGGCGGCCAGGGTGTCGTTGTCACCGAAGCGGATTTCGTCGGTGACCACGGTGTCGTTCTCGTTGATGACCGGGATGACCTTGAGCTCCACCAGCGCGCGCAAGGTGCTGCGGGCGTTGAGGTAGCGCTTGCGGTCGGACAGGTCGTCGTGGGTCAGCAGCACCTGCGCCGTGTGGCGACCGTGCTCGGCAAAGCTGGACTCCCAGGCTTGCACCAGGCCCATCTGGCCGATGGCGGCAGCGGCTTGCAGTTCGTGCATCGCGCTGGGTCGCGCGGTCCAGCCGAGACGGCTCATCCCGGCGGCAACCGCTCCGGACGACACCAATACCAACTCAACGCCTGCCTCATGCAAGGCCACCATCTGCTCGACCCAGACGCTCATGGCTGCGCGGTCCAGACCCTTGCCATCCGCCGTCAACAGCGCACTGCCGATTTTCACGACCCAGCGCTGCGCACCTGTCACTTTGCTCCGCATCATCTTCAACCTTAGAGTGAGGGCCGCGCGACCCAGCGCTGCCCATAACGTTATACCCGGATACCAAAACGCCGCTCCAGGGAGCGGCGTTCAAGTTTATCGCAACGGATCAGTCACGCACGTAAATGATTTCCGGGCCATCTTCATCATCCACGTCTTCTTCGTCCCAATCATCGTCGCCGATGTCGTGGACTGACTTCACGCCGCTGCGGCGCAGGGCGCGCTGGTCGTCCAGGGCCTGCAACTGGGCACGGGCTTCGTCTTCGATCTGCTGGTCGAGTTCGGCGAGTTCGGCCTTGTACACCGGGTCGGCCGCCAGGCGGTCGGCACGGTCTTCCAGGTAACGCATGATGTCGCGGGTCAGGCGCTCGGTGCCTTCTTTGGCGATGGCCGAGATGACGTAGACCGGGCCTTCCCACTCCAGGCGATCAACGATCTCCTTGACGCGCTCTTCGTGCTCTTCTTCAAGGATCTGGTCGCACTTGTTCAGTACCAACCAACGATCGCGCTCGGCCAGGGCCGGGCTGAACTTGGTCAGTTCGCTGACGATGACTTCGGCGGCATCGGCGGCACTGGTGTCATCCAGCGGTGCCATGTCGACGAGGTGCAGCAGCAAACGGGTACGGGACAAGTGCTTGAGGAAGCGAATACCCAGGCCCGCGCCGTCGGAAGCGCCTTCGATCAAGCCAGGAATGTCGGCGACTACGAAGCTTTTCCAGCGGTCTACGCTGACCACGCCCAGGTTTGGCACCAGGGTCGTGAACGGGTAGTCGGCCACTTTCGGCTTGGCGGCCGATACCGAACGAATGAAGGTACTTTTACCCGCGTTCGGCAGGCCCAGCAGGCCCACGTCCGCCAGTACTTTCATTTCCAGCTTCAGGTCGCGCTGCTCGCCCGGCTTGCCCGGCGTGGTCTGGCGTGGTGCACGGTTGGTACTGGACTTGAATCGGGTGTTACCCAAACCGTGCCAGCCGCCCTGCACAACCATCAGTTTCTGGCCGGCCTTGGTCAGGTCGCCAATCACTTCCTGGGTCGCGGAGTCGATGATCGTGGTGCCGACCGGTACGCGCAGTACCAGGTCTTCACCTTTTTTACCGGTGCAGTCGGTGCTGCCGCCGTTGGAGCCACGCTCGGCATCGAAGTGCCGGGTGTAACGGTAGTCGACCAGGGTGTTGAGGTTTTCGTCGGCCATCATGTAGATGGAACCGCCGTCACCGCCGTCACCGCCGTTCGGGCCACCGTTTTCGATGAATTTTTCGCGACGGAAACTCATGCAACCGTTACCGCCGTCGCCTGCTTTTACTCGGATGGAAACTTCATCAACGAACTTCATAACAAAACGCCTCTCGCCGCATGGACGAGCTTAAGAAACCAAGACATAAGACTCTTGCAAAAATGAGCGCAGCGACCTCAATCAGCGACCGCAAACCAGCGCCTGAGCTCATCACAGACAGCTTTGCAAGAGACTCACTCCACAAACGAAAAAGCCCCGTCGCAAGACAGGGCTTTTCCAGCGATCTCGCAATTAAGCTGCGACAACGCTCACGTAACGGCGGTTGAACGCGCCCTTTACTTCGAACTTGATCACGCCTTCGATTTTAGCGAAGAGGGTGTGATCTTTACCCATGCCAACACCGTAACCGGCGTGGAATTGGGTGCCGCGCTGACGCACGATGATGTTGCCCGGAATGATTTTCTGGCCGCCATACATCTTCACGCCAAGGCGTTTGGCTTCTGAGTCGCGACCGTTACGGGTACTACCACCAGCTTTTTTGTGTGCCATGAGTCAATTCTCCTAGTGAGGAATTAGGCTGAAATTAAGCCTGAATACCGGTGATTTTGATCTCGGTGTACCACTGGCGGTGGCCCATACGCTTCATGTGGTGCTTACGACGACGGAACTTGATGATGCGGACTTTATCGTGACGACCTTGGGAGATCACTTCAGCCACAACGGTAGCGCCAGCAACAACTGGAGCGCCGATGTTCACGTCATCGCCATTGGCGACCAACAGAACGCGATCAAAAGTAACGGATTCGCCAGTAGCGACTTCCAGTTTCTCGATCTTCAGGTATTCACCTGGGGCGACTTTGTATTGCTTGCCACCAGTAACAATTACTGCGTACGACATGGTATTTCTCCGATAATCCTGCTCACCCAGCGCTTTATAAGAAGAGGTATTGGCTGGCATGGCTGCATGGGATGGACGTCCCGAATGCAATTGCGTAAGGCAGGTGCTGCCCAGGAAGTTCAGGGTGCGCGATTGTACGCAAGCTATGGGAGGCTTGCAAGGGGCCGTCTATCGCGCCTTGACACCCGGGGGTCAGGGTCCTAGCATGCCGCGCAACCCTTCTGGAGCGACTGTCGCTGATGCAACCCCAAGCTTTCTACCGCGCGGTCGCGGACGATTTTAGCGCCGTCGACGGCATCATCAAACAGCAGCTGACGTCTAAAGTGCCGCTGGTCTCCAAAATTGGCGACTATATTACGTCGGCGGGCGGCAAACGCCTGCGTCCTTTATTAGTGTTGCTGTGCGGCAAGGCCCTGGGCCGCCAAGGCGATGACCTGCGCCTGCTGGCCGCCACGATCGAATTCCTGCACACCGCCACCTTGCTGCATGATGACGTGGTCGACATGTCCGGCATGCGCCGTGGTCGCGAGACTGCAAACGCGATGTGGGGCAATGCGCCCAGCGTGTTGGTGGGCGACTTCCTGTATTCGCGCTCGTTCGAAATGATGGTCGAGCTGGGCTCGATGCCGGTGATGAAGATTCTTTCACAGGCCACGCGCATCATCGCCGAAGGCGAAGTGTTGCAGCTGTCCAAGGTGCGCGACGCCAGCACCACCGAAGAAACCTATATGGAAGTAATTCGCGGCAAAACCGCGATGCTCTTCGAAGCCTCTACCCACAGTGCTGCCGCGCTGTGTGGCGCCACCGCCGAACAGGCCGAAGCCCTGCGTACCTTTGGTGATCATCTGGGCGTGGCGTTCCAACTGGTGGATGACCTGCTCGACTACAAGGGCGACGCCGAAACCCTGGGCAAGAACGTCGGTGACGACCTGGCCGAGGGCAAGCCGACCTTGCCGCTGATCTACACCATGCGCGAAGGCACGCCGGAACAGGCCGCCCTGGTGCGCAAGGCGATCCAGAAAGGCGGGATCGAAGACCTGGAAGCCATCCGTGCCGCTGTAGAAGCTTCGGGTTCCCTGGAGTACACGGCGCAACTGGCGCGTGACTACGTGGCGCGGGCGATCACATGCCTGCAAGCGCTGCCGGCCAGTGAATACCGGGATGCCCTGGTTGAGCTGAGTGAGTTTGCGGTCGCCCGTACTCACTGATTCCGCGCTGTTTGATGTGGGAGCTGGCTTGCCTGCGATGACTGGAGTGAACTCACTGCCGCTATCGCAGGCAAGCCAGCTCCCACATTAGGACGAGTCCAACCCCATCCGCGTTTAAAACCCTATATAATGTGCGACTTTTAGCCATCCCTGACTTTCTAGGAGCTTTAGTGAGCACGTTGCCTCCCTGCCCGAAATGCAATTCCGAATACACCTACGAAGACGGCGCCCAGCTGATCTGCCCGGAATGCGCCCATGAATGGTCCGCCACTGGCGAGGCCGAAGTGGCTGGTGATGAAACCGTGAAGAAAGACGCTGTGGGCAATGTCCTGCAGGACGGCGACACCATCACCGTGATCAAGGACCTCAAGGTCAAGGGCACTTCCCTGGTGGTCAAGGTCGGCACCAAGGTCAAGAACATCCGCCTGTGCGACGGCGACCACGATATCGACTGCAAGATCGACGGGATCGGCCCGATGAAACTCAAGTCCGAGTTCGTACGCAAAGTCTGATCCTGCTGCATTCCATCCCGCGCCCGCCGCGGGATGGCGTTTCGCCCTCTGCGTTGATCGAACGCAATACCCACACAGAAAAACCCAGAAACTGCCAATAGACGCTTGCTATTCTACGAATAAGAATTATTCTCATTGAAACCCATCAAGGAGAACGACCATGACTTATTTGATAGATGCCTGGCTGGATCGCCCCCACCCTTACCTGCGAATCCTGCATCGGGAAACCGGTGAAGTCTGTGCGGTGCTTGAGGAAGAAGCGCTGAACGAGCTACAGGACCAAGGCGATCTGGACGTGAATGGCCTGAGTTCCAGTGAGCCTGGGGTGCTGAAGGAGGTGGTAAGGAATCTGTTTCTGTTCTGCTATGCACGAGCGTTGCGCCCGGCGACCGACTTGAATGGCAAGTTCCATCCATGAAGAAACTGGCAAATGCCTGTTGGGGCGAACGCGTTCGTCCCAACAGGTAATCAGCAGGTCTTACAGAACGTCGAGCAGCTCGACGTCGAATACCAGAACGCTGTGCGGCGGGATGCTGCCAACGCCTTGAGCGCCGTAAGCCAGTTCGCTCGGCACGTACAGGCGCCATTTGCTGCCGGCATTCATCAGTTGCAGGGCTTCGGTCCAGCCGGCGATCACGCCACCCACCGGGAATTCCGCAGGTTGGCCGCGCTCGTAGGAGCTGTCGAACACAGTGCCGTCGATCAGGGTGCCGTGGTAGTGGGTGCGCACTTGGTCTTCACGGGTCGGCTTCGCGCCGGTACCGGCGGTCAGCACTTCAAATTGCAGGCCGGAAGCCAGGGTGGTGATGCCATCACGCTTGGCGTTTTCTGCCAGGAAAGCCAGGCCAGCGCCCGCAGCAGCTTCAGCCTTGGCAGCGGCTTCGGCTTGCATGATTTCGCGGATTACTTTGAAGCTGGCTGCCATTTGCTCTTGGTCAACACGGCTTGGCTGGCCTGCAAACGCGTCGGTCAGACCGGCCAGGATTGCGTCCAGGCTCACGCCCGGTGGCGGGTTGTCGCGCAGTTGGTCGCCCAACTGACGGCCGATACCGTAGCTGACGCGGGTTTCGTCGGTGGACAGATTAACTTCGGACATGAAGAGGCTCCGCTGTAGGACACCACGGTTTCCCGCGCTGCCCAGAACTAAAAGGGCCCGCAGACTAGCACACAAGAGCGGCCCATGATCAGCCCCACCCCGGCATCGCATTAGCGTGCCGATGACCCTTCGTCGCCCGGCAATAAAAGTATTTCAGAATTGTCCCTTGCCGCCGATACAGCCCTACACATCTTGGCTGGCTCAAACAACAACACACCGTCCAGCAGACAGACATCACTCTTCAAGGAGCTTTCGATGAACAGCTGGTTCGGTAACATCAGCGTCAATCTCAAACTCGGCCTGGGCTTCGGCCTGGTGTTGGTCCTCACTTCACTCCTGGCGCTCACGGGCTGGACCAGCCTCGGCGGCTTGATCGACCGTAGCAATTGGATGAGCGATATCACCCAGCTCAACGCCTCGCTGACCAAGCTGCGCATCGTGCGCTTGCAATACATGCTGGCCAATGGCGACGAAGCCGTGGCGCAGAACGTACAGACCAGCCTCGATGCCTTCGCCGCTCAGCAACAGAAGCTGCTGGATAGCTTCAAGAGCCCGGAAAACCTCAAGCTGCTCAATGACCAGAAAGCCGTCATTACCGCCTACCGCCAGTCCTTGAACAAAATGCGCGAGGCCTACCGCAATGGCAACGCTGCGCGCGACGTCATGGGCGCCAAGGCCGATATCGCCAACGCGCAAATCAATGCGCTGCAAACCAGTGTGCAACAGGCGCCGGATAGCCCGGAACGCTTCACGCAATTTCTGGCCGTGACCCAAGCCAAGAATGAGTTCCAGCAAGCTCGCTACGAAGTGCGCGGCTATACCAATAGTCCCAACGCAGAAACCGAAGCCCGCGCTGCGGCGCAACTGGAAAAAGCCGTCGCCGGTTTGAAGGACCTCAGCGCGGCGTTCGGTACCGGTCAGCAAAGCGCATTGTCGGCCCTGGAAACCGCCCTCGGTGCCTACCGCAGCGCCGTGCAGAGCTACAAGGCAGCCAACGCCAACATCGTCACCGCCCGCGCCGAAATGACCACCCAGGGCGCCGATATCGTGACCATCAGCGACAAGCTGTACGACATTCAACTGGAACGTCGCGACGCTGAAAGCACCCAAGCCCGCAGCCTGCAATTGATCAGCACCTTGCTGGCTTTGCTGGTTGGCGTAATTGCCGCCTGGGTCATCACCCGACAGATCACCCGCCCGATCCAGGACACCCTGGCGGTGGTAGAGCGCATCGCTTCGGGCGACTTGAGCCACAACATCCAGGTAACCCGTCGTGATGAGCTGGGCGTGCTGCAACAAGGCATCCAGCGCATGGGCACGACCCTGCGCGAGTTGATCAGCGGCATCCGCGATGGCGTCACTCAGATCGCCAGCGCCGCCGAAGAGTTGTCAGCGGTGACCGAGCAGACCAGCGCCGGCGTGAACAGCCAGAAGATCGAGACCGATCAGGTCGCTACCGCCATGCATGAAATGACGGCCACTGTGCAAGAAGTCGCGCGCAATGCCGAGCAGGCTTCCCAAGCCGCTTCCGACGCCGACGGCCAAGCCCGCGAAGGCGATAAAGTGGTGGCTGAAGCCATCGCCCAGATCGAACGCCTGGCGGCCGAAGTGGCGCGCTCCACCGACGCCATGACGCACCTGCAACAAGAGAGCAACAAGATCGGCAGCGTGATGGACGTGATCAAGGCCGTGGCCGAACAGACCAACTTGCTGGCACTTAACGCCGCCATTGAAGCTGCGCGTGCCGGGGAAGCCGGCCGTGGCTTTGCCGTGGTCGCCGACGAAGTGCGTGGCCTGGCGCAACGTACACAGAAGTCCACCGAAGAAATCGAAGGCCTGGTGGCCGGCTTGCAGAACGGCACCCAACAAGTGGCCAGCGTGATGAACAACAGCCGCAGCCTCACCGACAGCAGCGTCGAACTGACGCGCAAGGCTGGGGTATCCCTGGAAAACATCACCCGCACCGTGTCGAATATCCAGTCGATGAACCAGCAGATTGCAGCGGCCGCCGAACAGCAAAGCGCCGTGGCGGAAGAGATCAGCCGCAGTATCGTGAATGTGCGGGATGTGTCCGAGCAGACCGCGACTGCCAGTGATGAGACGGCCAAGTCGAGTGTGGAACTGGCTCGATTGGGTAGCCAGTTACAGCAGATGGTCAGTCATTTCCGGGTTTAAAAAACCAAAAAAAGCCGCCTCAATTTAAGCCGAGGCGGCTCCACTTCTCAGACCTTATTGGTCATCAAAGCTGTCCCGCAGGAATGTCCACACGTGATAAACACGTAAAGCATTCACTACGAGGTTCCACGTACGTCGTGCAAACTTAGACATACTCGGCCCTCCTAGAGTTGGGCCTTACCTCCAGCGCACTTACCGGAACACGTGAGCCTTTGGACGCGGGTCAATGCGTCCTTTGAGGTGGCCGGGCTAGTGGGCCTTCCGCATCAATCCGGCACGGATTACTAGCCCGTGGCGGTCAGTCCAGAATTCGCGCGCGTACCCGGCCCCCCAAAAGCGACAAACGCAGAACGGGGAAGATCCTAACCAACATTCCCGTCTAAGGTGTGTCTAACAGTGGTCAAATATCCAGTATCGCCGATAGATTCATTGCAAGCTTTTGCAGTCAAAATCAGGCAAGAGAAGATGCCTAAAGGATCCATGCCGGCCATCGTTCCGTCTTGCGTGACGACGTGACCGGCAGTTAGTATCCACCTGCGGGTCAATGCGTCCTTTGAGATAGCAAACCCCAGCCACTCACTGGGTTTGCAATAAAAAACCGCCCTACTAAGGCGGTTTTTTTTGCCTGCCATTTACCCTTCAGACCTCGCTGTCCTCGACAAACACCAGCCGATTCCCAAACGGGTCACGGATACTCATCTCCCGCGAACCCCAGGGCGTGTCCTCAACCCCAGGCTTGGCATATCGGTACTCTTTGCCCAGCAACTGCTGCTGATACGCATCGACCCCTTGGGCCTGAATTCGCACCGCCGCCCCCGGTGAAGCATCACCATGATGCTCGGACAAATGCAGCACGCATTCCCCCAGCGAGACCTGAAGGTACAACGGGAAGTTCGCCTCGAAACGATGCTGCCAATCGACCTTGAACCCCAGGAAGTCGACGTAGAATTCCAAGGCTTTGACCTCGTCGAAAATCCGCAGAATGGGGACGACTTTTCCTAAGTGCATGGCGACAGCTCCGTATAAAAGAAGCCCCACTATAGAGCCGTAAACCCACCACGCAAATCCCCGCTACGCGCCAGGAACCGGCCTGCTCTCGCGCCGTTCGCCTGCCCATCGCGATAGCTCAATACGCCATTGACCCACACGCCATCAATCCCTTCAGCTGCGCGCTGCGGTGCGGTGAAATCCGCCACATCCCGCACCCGCAGGGGGTCGAACAACACCAGGTCAGCCCAGTAGCCTTCACGGATCTCGCCACGCTCGGCCAGCCCAAAGCGCGCCGCCGACAAGCCGGTCATCTTGTGCACCGCCGTGTGCAAAGGGAACAAGCCGACATCCCGACTGAAATGCCCGAGTACACGTGGGAAGGCCCCCCACAAGCGGGGATGAGGAAACGGGTCTTCAGGCAAGCCGTCCGAGCCCACCATCGACAACGGATGCGCGAGGATGCGCCGAACGTCGGCTTCATCCATCCCGTAATACACCGCCCCTGCCGGCTGTAAACGGCGAGCGGCCTCCAACAGCGAAACGTTCCACTCGCCAGCGATGTCCTGCAAATCGCGCCCGCCCATGTGCGGGTGCGGTGTCGACCATGTGATGGTGATGCGAAACGCGTCGGTGACCTGTTTGAGGTCCAGGGTCGAGGAACTGGCAGCATAGGGATAGCAATCACAGCCCACCGGATGATTTTCCGCTGCAGCTTGCAGAGCCGCCAACAACTGCGGACTGCGCCCCCAATTACCGGCACCCGCGCATTTAAGGTGGGAAATAATCACCGGCACCCTGGCATGTCGGCCGATCAGAAACGCCTCATCCATTGCCTCCAGTACCGGCTCGAACTCGCTGCGCAAATGCGTGGTGTACACCGCACCGTAGGCCGTCAGTTCTTCAACAAGCTGCAACACCTCATCAGTCTCGGCGTTGAATGCGCTGGCGTAGGCCAGGCCTGTGGATAACCCAAGGGCACCGGCCTCCAGGCTCTCTTGCAACTGCACGCGCATGGCCGCGATTTCATAGGGCGTGGCGGTGCGATGCAGGTCATCCATATGGTTGCTGCGCAGCGCCGTGTGGCCGATCAGGGCGGCAACGTTCACTGCCGGATCGGCGCCTTGCACTGCGTTGCGATAATCGCTGAACCGCGGATAACAGAACTGCTCACGCTTGCCCAATAAGTTCATTGGGTCCGGCGGGTCGCTGCGCAAACTCACCGGCGAGGCGCTGATGCCACAGTTGCCGACAATCACCGTGGTCACGCCTTGGCTGAGCTTGGGCAACATCTGCGGCTGGCGGATCACCACCGTGTCATCGTGGGTGTGCACGTCGATAAAACCCGGCGCCAATACGCGGCCATGGGCGTCGATGACTTGCTCGGCCCGGGCTGTGGACAAGTCGCCAATCGTGCGGATGCGCCCTGCGTGCACGCCCACATCGGCGATATACCCTGGGGTGTTACTGCCATCGATGATCAGCGCCTGGCGAATCAGCGTGTCGTACGTCATATCAGTCTCCAAGCGGCAGGCTGCCAGGGCCGCCGCGGTAATCATCCAGGGCCAGCTTGATCCGGCGCAGGCGTTCCTGGTTGTCGTCCGGCAGGGCCAGCGCCAGCTCGGTGGCGAGCAGGTCGATGGCCAGCAGCATGCCGTAGCGGGCGGCGGTGGGTTTGTAGATAAAACTGGTTTCCGCCGGTTGCAGCGGCAGCAGGACATCCGCCAATTCGGCCAGGGGAGAGTCCGCGAGGGTGATGGCAATGATCCGTGCGTCGTAGTTGCGCGCCAGTTTCACCACATCCAGTAATTCAGGTGTGCGGCCGGTGAGGGAACAGACAATTAAGGCATGTTGCGTGCCCAGGGTCGCAGCCGTGACGCGCATCATCACCGGGTCATGGCAGGCCGCAATCGGGTAGCCCAGACGCACCAGGCGCACCTGCAATTCATCGCTGCACAGGCTGGAGGGGCCGCCCATGCCGAACGCATGAATCATCCGCGCCTTGCCCAGCAAACTGACCGCATCGACAAAGCTGTGCTGGTTAAAACCTGACAAATGCTGGCGCAGCGTCGCTTCGATATCGCCCAGAATTTGCCGATGAAAGGCCGACTGTTCCGGCAACCCCGCCGGGTCCAGGAAGCGGCTGCCCACACCACTGGCCTGGGCCAGTTGCAGGCGCAAATCGCGCAAGTCACGGCAGCCAACGCTGCGGGCAAAACGCGACAAGGTCGCGGTGCTGACCTCGGCCCGCTGGGACAACGCCTCCAGGCTGGCCGAGGCGGCAAAGCCCACATCTTCAAGCATCAACTTGGCGATACGCCCTTCGCCGGCGCTGAACGAGTCCTGGCGGGCGCGGATCTGGTAGAGGATGTCCATGCAGGCTCCGGTTATAGAATCAGGCTCATAACACCAGGGACAAGCCGTAGGTCAGACCGAAGGCGACCAGCGAAATCAGGGTCTCCAGTACGGTCCAGGTCTTGAAGGTCTGGATGACCGTCATATTGAAGTATTCCTTGATCAGCCAGAAGCCGCCGTCGTTAACGTGGGAAAAGATCACCGAGCCCGCACCAGTCGCCAGCACCAGCAATTCAGGGTGTGGATAACCCAGGCCCAAGGCGACCGGCGCGACCACCCCGGACGCGGTGGTCATGGCCACCGTGGCCGAGCCGGTGGCGACGCGCATCAACGCGGCGAACAGCCAGCCCATCACCAGCGGCGACAATTGGAACGCATGAGCCAGGCCAAGGATTTCATGAGTAACACCAGCGTCCACCAGGATGCGATTCAACCCACCGCCCGCGCCCACCAGCAAGGTAATGCTGGCGGTCGGCGCCAGGCATTCGTTGGTGAACTTGAGGATCGACTCGCGGTTGAAGCCCTGGGCCAGGCCCAAGGTCCAGAAACTCACCAGGGTCGCCACCAACAGGGCGATCACCGAGTTGCCGATAAACAACAGGAACTGGTTGAAACCGCTGCCCGGCGTAGAAATCACGTTGGCCCAGCCGCCGATCATCATCAACACCACCGGCAACAGGATGGTGCCCATGGTCAGCGCAAAGCTGGGCAGGCGTGTACGCGGTTCACGCTCGATAAACTGGCGCTCCAGCGGGTTTTGCGCCGGCAACTGAATGTGCGGCACGATGAACTTGGCGTAGACGGGCCCGGCAATGATCGCCGTGGGGATGCCAATCAGGATTGCATACAGCACCGTTTGCCCGACCGAGGCGTTATAGGCCAGCACCGCCATCATTGCCGCCGGGTGCGGCGGCACCAACGCATGCACCACCGACAGGCCAGCGACCATCGGCAGCCCGACCATCAGGATCGACACGCCCACGCGCCGCGCCACGGTAAAGGCAATCGGCACCAGCAACACAAAGCCGACTTCGAAAAACAGCGGCAGCCCCACCAGGAACGCGATACACACCATCGCCCAGTGGGCATTGCGCTCACCGAAGCGGTTGATCAGCGTGCGCGCCACCTGCTCGGCGCCACCGGACTCGGCCATCATCTTGCCGAGCATGGTACCCAGCGCCACCACCAGGGCGATATGCCCCAGGGTCTTGCCGACACCCGCCTCGTACGAACCCATGATGGTGTCCGCTGGCATTCCGGCCATCAGCGCCAGGCCGATGGACACCAGGGTAATCACGATAAAGGGGTTGAGTCGGTAGCGTGCAATCAGCACGATCAATGCAATGATGGCGATGGCAGCGTATGCCAACAGCCCGAAGCCCGGTGATGCGGCCATGCGGTACTCCTCGGAAAGGGTCACGTCGAATTGGTTGTGAAACTCATAAATCATTCCCGAGGAGCATTTTCAATTTTTATGAAAGTAATTTTCGCCCACGGATAAGCGCTGTCGCTTGGGGATATGCCCGACGTGGGTGGATGAAAATTCGGAGGGTGTTCTTACATGAAGATCAGTGAAGGCGGAAACTCAAACGCCGCCCTTGAGTCATAGACTGCGCATCCATTGCCCAGGAACCCGCTCATGATTCGCACCACAATTGCCGCCAGCGTCCTGCTCTTGTGCAGCAGCGCTTATGCCGCCGACAACCCTGCCTTGAAAAAATGCATGGACAGCGCCAATACCACCGCCGACATGGTCAATTGCAACGCCAGGCAAACCAAGGTGCAGGACGACCGCCTGAACCGTGCCTACAAAACCGCCCTCGCCGCCCAGGAAGGCCCGCGCAAACAGCAACTGCAAGACGTGCAGCGCCTGTGGATCAAATACCGCGACGCCAATTGCGCCTACGCAGGCAGCGCCACCGGCGGCACGATTGATCAGGTAAACGGCTCAGGCTGCGTGCTGGACATGACCCAGACCCGCGCCCAGGAGCTGGAAGACCTGGTCGGGCCGTAATAACAACCTCGCTCCTACAGAAGAAGGCGTCAGTCGTGATGAACCTTGGCGCGCTTGAGCAGTTTTTTGCAGCGCTCGGATAAATGCAGTACCCGCAGGTGCTTGCCAGCCTTGGTGTAGCGCTCGCGCAGGGTCATCAGGGCGGCAATCGCCGAATAGTCGACAAAGCTCAGGTGACGGCAATCCAGCGTGACCTGAGCAGGGTCGTTGGCCGGATCGAACTGATTCAAAAACGGCGTGGTTGAGGCAAAGAACAACGTGCCGTGCAGCCGATAGAGCTTGCTGCCATCGGCCTCCAGGTGTTCATCGGCGTACAGTTCCCGCGCCTGCTGCCAGGCGAAGTTCAGCGCGGCGATGACGATACCGCACAGCACAGCGGTGGCCAGGTCAGTGAACACCGTAATGATCGTCACCGCCATGATCACCAGCACATCATTGAGCGGCACCTTGTTGATCACCCGTAGCGACGCCCAGGCGAAGGTCTGTTGCGACACCACGAACATCACGCCCACCAACGCCGCCAGCGGGATTCGCTCGATCAGTGGCGAAAGAAACAGAATGAACAACAGAATCATCACCCCGGCAAACGCCCCGGAGAAACGCCCACGCCCGCCCGAGCTGAGGTTGATCACGGTTTGCCCGATCATCGCGCAACCACCCATGCCGCCAAACAGACCCGAGACCATATTCGCCGCGCCCAGGGCCACGCTTTCGCGGTCAGGATAACCACGGGTCTCAGTGATTTCGTCGGTGAGGTTGAGGGTCAGCAAGGTTTCCAACAGGCCAACCATCGCCATCAAAAACGCGTAGGGCGCGATGATGCCGAGGGTTTCCAGGGTCCAGGGAATCTGCGGCAGCGCGAAGGTCGGCAAGCCACCGGCGATGTGCGCCATATCCCCCAAGGTACGGGTCGGCAAACCGAGCAGGTACACCGCCAGGCCCACACCCAGAATCGCCACCAGCGCGGGCGGCACGGCACGGGTCAGGCGCGGCAGCAGGTACACAATGGCCATGGTGACTGCCACCAGCCCGGCCATCACGTACAGCGGCGTGCCGCTGAGCCAGCTTTCGCCGCTCTTGAAATGCTCCAATTGCGCCAGCGCAATGATGATCGCCAGGCCGTTGACGAAGCCGAGCATTACCGAATGCGGCACCATGCGCACCAGCTTGCCCAGGCGCAACAGGCCGAAAGCGACCATGATCAACCCGCCCAACAATACCGTCGCCAGCAAATACTCCACACCGTGTTGCACCACCAGCGCGACGATCACCACCGCCATCGAACCGGCGGCGCCCGAGACCATGCCTGGCCGGCCGCCGAACAACGCGGTTAGGGTGCAAATGATGAAAGCACCGTAGAGGCCCATCAGCGGGTTGAGATGAGCCACCAAGGCAAAGGCGATGCATTCGGGCAGCAAGGCGAAAGACGTGGTGAGGCCGGCCAGGGCGTCGGCGCGCAGACGGGTGAGGTTCATGGAGTACCAGGGAGTTGCGGGGGATAAGGCGGGGAATGGTACGGAATTGCGGCGGGTGGGGCTAGTGAAGTGTCAGGTCCGATATACCGAGTCGCACCTTTCGCGAGCAAGCCCCCACATTTGGATCTGTGAATAGATTCAAATGTGGGAGCGGGCTTGCTCGCGAAGGCCGCACCGCGGTGCTAAGCGAACATCACACCATCTCGTCGCGAATCCACTCCACCACCGAAGTACGCTTGGGCACCCAACCCAACAGCTCACGAGCGTGCTTGCCGCGCACTCGGCTATTGGAGCCCAAGCCATAGTTGGCCATTTCATACCCCCACTCGGCCTCAGCCTCGGCCAATGGCCAATCCTGTGGTTTGCCCAGGTTCAGCGCTTGGGCAATCGCCGTGGTCATGTCGATGAATGCTGCTTCGCTGCTTTCCACGAAGTAGAACGTACCCGGGACGTTTTTGGTCAGCGCCAGCAGATACAGGGCGACCACGTCTTCAATATGCACGTTGGACCAGATGTTCTGCCCGCTGCCCACATGGCGCACTACCCCGCTTTTGCGCGCCTGCTTGAGCAAGCGCGGCAATTGCACGCTGTCACGCTTCACGCCCAGGCTGTGGCCGTAGATCAGGGTGTTGCAGATCACCGCCGAATTCACGCCGTCATTGGCCGCCGCGAGGATCAGGTTGTCGATGGCCACGCGGGCAGCCTTGTCGACGGTCGGCTCAGGCAGGTTGTCTTCAAAGTAGATGACTTCACTGGCTTTACCGCCCGACGCATCGCCGACGATGCTCGACCCGCTGGTATGCAGGAACGGCTTGTTCGAGCCTTTCAAGGCGGCCAGCAAGGTTTCCACAGCGGCGCGATGGTCGCTGCTGGCAGCGTTGATCACCGCATCGGCCTTCTGTGCCTGCTCGGTCAATACGGTTGCGTCGTCGAGGGTGCCGATCACCGGCGTAATGCCCAGGGCGGTCATTTCGGCGGCTTGTTCGGCGCTGCGCACGAGGCCGGTGACGTGATGGCCGGCGTTGACCAGGCCGGTGGCGATCGAACCGCCGATAAACCCTGCTGCACCGGTAACGAATACATTCATGGAGGTTGCTCCTGACTGGGTAAGTGATGCGCCCAGTATCCAGCTCCCACTGCTGCCGAATAAGCCCGTGCGGCCCAATTCACTCTTGCGCTCAGGTCACGAATCAGCGCGCATAGCGCGCCAGCTTGGCCTGAATAAAGTCCAGGAAACACTGGATGCGTAGTGCCAATTGCGAGTTGCGATAGAACACCGCGTGGATCGGCTGGCGATAACCGCTGTTGGACGCCTCCAGCATGGGCACCAGGCGGCCGGCGTCGATGTCAGCGACGGTCATGAAATTCGACAGGCAACAAATGCCCTGCCCCTGCAGCGCCAACTGGCGCAGGGTTTCGCCACTGGATGCACTGACGCCGGGCTGAATCAGCCAGCGGTCACCTTCGCCGTGACGCAGCGGCCAGTGGTTGAGGGTCTCGGTGTGGGTGAAGCCCAGCAAGGTGTGATCAGCCAACTCGGCAACGGTCGTCGGCGTGCCGTACTGCTTGAGGTAGTCGGGGCTGGCCAGGACATGCAGCGGCGTGCTGCCCAGGAACCGCGCATGCAGGGTCGAGTCGGCAAGGGCGCCGATGCGAATGGCGATGTCGGTGCTTTGCTCCAGCAGGTCGATGATCAAATCATCGCTGTTGAGCTCCAACTGGATATCCGGGTAGAGGCTGCGAAATTCAGCGATGTACGGCACGATCCCATGCAGCATGAACGGCACGGCGGCGTTGATACGCAGGCGCCCGGCCGGCTTTTTCTGGCGCGAGGACAGGCGCTCTTCCAGCTCATCCATCTGCGCCAGGATCAGCTTGGCCTGCTCGAAGAAGTACTTGCCCTCCTCGGTCAAGTCCATGCGTCGCGTGGTGCGGTTGATCAGCGTGGTATCGAGCTTGGCTTCCAGGCGCGACAGCGTGCGGCTGACCGCAGACGGCGTTTGCCCGACCTTTTCGGCGGCGGCAGAAATCGAGCCGCATTCAATCACGCTGACGAAGATCTGTAGCTCATCGGAACGGGCTTTCACGGGCAGTCCTTCATTAACGGCTGAAAAATGCCCGCTCATTATTAACCAGCCAGCAACAAATGGCCTCCCAACAACGCCATGCCGGTAAAAAATCCACGTTTGAACCACACGGCACTGATACGCCGACGCACCACCTGGCCCAGCCACATCCCCAGCAAGGCCGGCACCAGCGCCAACACCGACGCCCCCATTTCACCCCCGCCCAGCACACCGCGCCAAGCCAACCCGGCGGCAAGTGCCAACGTCGATACGGTGAACGACAGCCCCAGCGCCTGCACCAACTGGTCACGGCTCAAGCCCAGCGCCTGCAGGTACGGCACCGCAGGGATCACGAAGACACCGGTGGCCGAGGTAATGATGCCGGTGATCACCCCGCACATGGGGCCCAGCCAGCGCTCGGTTCGGGGCGCGACCTTGAAGGTCGGCAGGAATAACCCGCTCAGCGCATACACCAGTAAAGCCGCGCCCAGGGCACGCACCACCCAAGGTCCGCTACCCATGCCTAGCCACAAGGTGCCCAACCCGGTGCCGAGGAAAATCAGCAACAGCATCGGCCACAGGCGTTTGAGCAAGGCACCCAAGTGCCCGCCAAAGGACAGTTGCCACAGGTTGGTCACCGTCGAAGGAATGATCAGCAATACCGCAGCCTGCGCCGGCAGCATAGCCAGGCCAAGCATGCCCATGGCTACAGTGGGCAAGCCCAGGCCGATGACGCCCTTCACCGTACCGGCCAGCAGGAAGGTAGTGATGACCAGCGCTGTCAGTGCGGGACCGAGGTTTTGGTAGAAGGAGAGGAAGGTATTCATGCACCGATTGTGCAGGGCTGGAGAGTGGCTGAAAATTCGCCATATACTGAGCCAGCCTCTTGTTTTGCGTGAGGCTGATGACGCTATCGCAGGCAAGCCAGCTCCCACATTTGGAATTGTGAATACATTCAAGTGTGGGAGCTGGCATGCCTGCGATGAGGCCCTTCCAGTCACAGGGAAACTTCATGCACTTTGACCTCATCGACCTGCGCCTCTACCTGCACATCCTGGACAGCGGCAATATCACCGCCGGCGCGGCCCGCAGCCACCTGTCCCTGGCTGCCGCCAGCGCACGCATCCGAGCCATGGAGTCTTCACTGGGCATCGCGTTTCTCGAGCGCGGCCGCCGTGGCGTAACCCCAACACCCGCGGGCAAAGCCCTGGCCCGGCATGCTCGCCTGCTGTTGCAGCAGGCCGACCATCTGCAGCAAGACCTGGCCGAATATGCCAATGGCGTCAAAGGCCAGGTACGCCTGCTGTGCAACACCACCGCCCTCAGCGAATACCTGCCGGAGCTGCTCGCGCAGTTTTTGCGCGAGCATCCCAACCTCGATATCGACCTGCAAGAGTTGCCCAGCCTGCGCATCACCCACGCCTTGCGCCAGGGCACCGCCGACCTGGGGATTATTTCCGATGCGGTAGACACCCACGGCTTGCAGACCCTGGCGTTTCGCGACGACCCGCTGGTGCTGATCATGCCCCTGGACCACCCGTTGACCAACCCGAGTTTTATCGAGAGCCTGCAATACGACTACGTGGGCCTGGGGGCGAACAGCGCGTTGGCGGTTTACCTGGAAGAACAGGCACTGCACGCTGGCTTTCGCTTGCAGACGCGCATTCGCGCCGACGGTTTTGAGGGGTTGATTCGCATGGTCGTCGGCGGTGCGGGCCTGGGCATCGTGCCTCAGGCCGCCTTGGACCGCTGGCCGTCAGAACGCCGTTTCAAGGCCCACCTCCTGCAAGAGGAGTGGGCCTGCCGCACGTTGCTGTTATGCGCACGCTCGTTCGAGCAACTGCCGGGTTATGCCAGGGCTTTGTTCGACGCCTTGGCCCTGCCCTTGCGGAAGAACCCGTAATACACAGCCGACAGAATCAGCAGGAACGGCACGCCAAACACCAGTGTCATCTTGAAGGCGTCGGTGAAATAGGTGGTGATCATCACCGCCCCCATCAGCACCAACCCCAGCAACGTGCTGTAGGGAAACAGGCGCAACTGGAACGACAACTTCGCCCCGCCATGACGCTTGCGATAGCGGCGGAAAAACAGGTGAGTGAGGAAGATCATGAACCAGGTGAAGATTGCGCCGAACATCGAGATCGCCATCATCAGGGTGAACGAGCTTTCCGGGTACACCACGTTAAGCAACGTCGCCAGGGCAATGCCCGAGCTGGACAGCAGCAATGCGTTGAGCGGGATGCCGTTCTTGCTCAGCGCGCCCATGGACTTGGGCGCAAAACCAGCGCGCGACAGGCTGAACATCATGCGCGTGGTGATGTAGAGCTGACTGTTCATGGCCGACAGCGCCGCGATCAGGATCACGAAATTCATCACCCCGGTGGCACCGGGAATGCCGATAGTCTGCATCACTGTGACAAACGGGCTCTGGGCCTGGCCGGCCTGGTTCCACGGTACGATGGCGAGCATCAGCGCCAGGGTCAGCAGATAGAACACCACCAGCCGCACGATGGTAGCGCGGAAGGCTTTCTTCACCGCCTGCTCCGGGTCGGCGGCTTCACCGGCGGCCACGGCGATCATCTCGACACTGAGGTAGCTGAAGATCGACACGATCACCGCGATCCACATGCCACTCAAGCCATGGGGGAAAAAGCCGTCGTGGGCCGTGTAGTTCTGCACGCCGTAGTCGGGGTTACCAGAGCCGAACACCACATACACCGCCAGTATGATGAAACCGACAATAGCGCTGATCTTGATCGTCGAGAACCAGTATTCGAAGTTGCCGAAGGTCTTCACGCTGATCGCGTTGAGCAGGATCAGCACACTGGAAAACGACACGATCCACACCCACTCCGGCACGTTGGCAAACCAGTACTTCATGTACATCGCCACCGCCGTGACCTCGGCCCCCACCGCCAGCACAATCGCCGCCCAGTAGGCATACCGCACCAGGAACCCGGCCAACGGGCTGATGTAGAACTCGGCATAGGCGCCAAAGGAGCCGGAGGTGGAATGGGCCACCGTCATCTCCGCCAGGCAGCCCATCAGCAGCAAGGTAATCAACGCGCCGATGGCGTAGCTCACCAGCACGCTCGGCCCGGCATAACCGATGGCGTAGGCGCTGCCCATGAACAGCCCGGTGCCGATGGCGCCACCGATGGCGATCATGCTCATCTGGCCGGAAGTGAGCTGGCGCCTCAGGCCCAGTTCACGGTGGGTAATCTCTGCAAAGCCGTTGTCTGGCGTGGTCACGGGTGTGCCCCTTTATTATTGTGATGGTGGCTGACGCTGAACCTGTTGGAGCTGGCTTGCCTGCGATAACGGTAGTGAATGCACCGACGCTATCGCAGGCAAGCCAGCTCCCACATTTGATCTGTGTTGCCCTTAAGTAACGCTGTTGCGGACTTTGAATTGCGGCTGGTCCCAGGTGGCGTTGTCGAGAATTTCACCGAGAATTTCCACGGCGTCCCACACCTCGGTAAAGCTGGTGTACAGCGGCGTGAAACCAAAGCGCATGATCCGCGGTTCACGGTAATCGCCGATCACGCCTCGGGCGATCAAGGCCTGGATCACGGCGTAACCTTCGGGGTGTTCAAAGCTGACGTGGCTGCCGCGCCGGGCGTGTTCACGCGGGGTGATCAGCTCCAGGCCGTGGGGGGCGCAACGGCTTTCGACCAACGCAATGAACAGGTCAGTCAAGGCCAGGGACTTAGTCCGCAGGCGCGCCATGTCGGTCTGGGCAAAAATATCCAGGCCGCATTCCACCATGGCCAGCGAGGTAATCGGTTGGGTACCGCAGAGGTAGCGTGCAATGCCGGCGCTGGGGGCGTAGGTGGACTCCATGGCGAACTGGCGGGTATGCCCGAACCAACCCGACAACGGCTGGCGCACCACATCCACCAACGCCGGGTTGACCCACACAAACGCCTGGGAGCCCGGTCCGCCGTTGAGGTATTTGTAGGTGCAGCCAATCGCATAATCCGCATTGGCCTGATGCAGGTCGACAGGCACCGCGCCCGCCGAATGCGCCAGGTCCCAGATGCTCAGCGCGCCGCACTCGTGGCTCAGTGCGGTCAGCGCCGCCATGTCGTACATATAGCCGGTCTTGTAGTTGACGTGGGTGAGCATCACCACCGCCACGTCCGCATCAATGGCCTGGGGCAGTTCGGCCGGGCTGTTCACCAGGCGCAGGGAATAGCCTTGTTGCAGCAATTCGGCCAAGCCTTCGGCGATGTACAAGTCGGTGGGAAAGTTGCTCGCTTCGCTGACGATGACCTTGCGCGCAGGTGTACGTTGGCGCTGCACACTCAAGGCGGCGCTGAGCACTTTGAACAGGTTGATCGAGGTGGTGTCGGTGATCACTACCTCGCCGTCACGCGCACCAATCAATGGCGCCAGGCGATTGCCCAGGCGCTGGGACAACTGCGCCCAGCCAGCGCTGTTCCAGCTACGAATCAAGCCGTTGCCCCACTCCTCGGCGATCACCTGTTGTGCGCGTTCCAGCGCCGCCACCGGGCGAGCGCCGAGGGAGTTGCCGTCGAGGTAGATCACGCCCTCGGGCAAGGCGAATTGGGCACGCAGGGGGGCCAAAGGGTCCTGTGCGTCGAGGGCTTGGCAATGGCTTCGAGTGGTCATGGGTCGTCCTGGTTTTTATAGGTGAGGATGGACCAAATAATGAACGAACTTTTAGAGAATTTTCGTGCAAAGTGGTGGGTAAACGGCTATTTAAGCTGTAGGAAATTCGAATTTAACCTCCAAATACGCGGATATCTTCCAAGCATGATTCTCGACGCCACCGACCTGCGCCTCCTGCATTTCCTGCAACAGGATGGCCGCATCAGCAACCAGGAATTGGCGGAAAAAGTCGCGCTGTCGCCGTCTGCATGCCTGCGCCGTTTGCGCCTGCTGGAGAGCGAGGGAATCATTAGCGGCTACCGCGCGGTATTGAACGCCGAGCAGTTGGGGATCGAGCTGGAAGCCATCGTGCACCTGTCGTTGCGCCAGGATGTGGAGGACTGGCATGAGACGTTCATCAAGAAGGTGCAAGGCTGGCCAGAGGTGGCGAGCGCCTATGTGATCACCGGCGCCAGCAACTATGTGCTGCGGGTGCAGGCGCGTAACCTCAAGCACTTTTCGGACTTTATCGTGAACCACCTGAACCGCACGGCGGGGGTGATGGATATCCGTTCGGAGATAGTGCTGCAGAAGATCAAGGACCGGGATGAGGTGTTGGACCTGGTCCTACGCAAGTAACCGCACCACCATAGAAACCCTGTGGGAGCGGGCTTGCTCGCGAATGCGGTGGATCAGCCAGCCCATGTATTAACTGGCACACCGCATTCGCGAGCAAGCCCGCTCCCACATTTCCAACCGTATTCAGTCCTCGAGGGCGCGTACGCGTTGCATACGTTTCTGCTCGACCGGCGCGGCGGCAGGCTGCAACTCAAAGTCAAAATCAATCTGCGCAAACCGTCCTTGCACGCCAAATTCCCGCGCCAGTTGCGGATCGTCGCTGAAGCGGATCTCGGCAATCAGTTCATCGCGGGTGGCATAGGCGAAGTCATCGTGCAGGTACGGGTCATCCGACAGGTTGATCTGCGTGGTCAGGTGCCGGTGCCCAGGCGCCGAGATGAAGAAGTGGATATGCGCCGGCCGCTGCCCGTGGCGCCCGAGTTGGTCGAGCAACTGTTGCGTCGGCCCGCTCGGCGGGCAACCGTAGCCCGAAGGTACGATGCTGCGAAAACGGTAGTTGCCCTGGGCGTCGGTCTCGATACGGCGACGCAGGTTGAATTCAGATTGATTCGGGTCGAACCACGAGTAAGTGCCGCCGGTATTGGCCTGCCACACATCGACAATCGCCCCCGCCAATGGCTTGCCTGCGGTATCGCGCACTTGCCCGCGCATGAACAACGGCACCGCGTCGTCCTGACCATCATCCAGCCGTGCTTCGTATTGGGACAGCGGCGCGCCGGCCACATACAACGGGCCTTCGATGGTGCGCGGTGTACCGCCGGACTTGCCTGCCTGCTCATCGGCGGCGTCCATCAACAGGTCCAGATAATGCTCCAGGCCCAGGCCGGCAGCGAGCAGACCGGCCTCCTGGTTTTTGCCCAGTTCATTGAGGTAGTTGACCGCCTTCCAGAATTCTTCCGGGGTCACTTCCAGGTCTTCGATGATGTTCACGGTGTCGCGCAGGATCCGGTAAATCAGCGCCTTGGTACGTGGGTTGCCCGCGTCATTGAGGTTGCCGCTGGCTTCTTCGAGAAACTGTTGGGCGTGGGCAGTCTGGGACAGGCGGATGGACATGGTGCATTCCTCATCTTGTAGTTATAGGTGCAAGCCGGCTCAGCGGTCGTCCGCATGGATCGACGACGGATGGCGGCACAGCGCGTTCACTTCGATGGCCATGTAGGGGAACAACGGCAGTTGCATCAGCAGGTCGTGCAGCTCCTGCACGCTGTCGACATCGAACACGCTGAAGTTGGCGTAATGCCCGGCGATGCGCCACAGGTGGCGCCACTTGCCCTCCTCTTGCAGGCGCTGAGCCAAGGCTTTCTCCTCGGCCTTGAGGCTGGCGGCACGCTCGGGGTGCATATCGAGGGGCAGGTTCACGGTCATTTTTACGTGGAACAACATGGCAGAGGCCTCTTAGTGTTTGTCACGGCGAAAGAACGCCAGGCGCTCTTCATCGAGCGCCAGGCCCAGGCCCGGCGCGCTGGAAACGTGCAGCTGGAAATCGCGGTACACCGGTGGCTCGGTGAGGATGTCTTCGGTGAGCAACAGCGGGCCGAACAATTCGGTGCCCCACGCCAGGGTGTTCAGCGTGAGAAAGGTATGGGCCGAGGCCAGGGTGCCAATGCCGCCTTCGAGCATGGTGCCGCCGTACAGGCCGATGCCAGCCGCTTCGGCAATCGCCGCCGTGCGCAATACAGCGCGAGGGCCACCGTTCTTGGCGATCTTGAGGGCGAACACCGTGGCCGCGCCTTCACGGGCCAGGTTAAAGGCGTCTTCCACACATTCGATAGATTCATCGGCCATGATCGGCACCGGGCTCGACAGGTTGAGCCGGGCCATGCCGCCACGGTTGTTGCGCGAGATCGGTTGTTCGATCAGATCGATACCGTGGTCGCCGAGCACCTTGCATGCCCGCAGGGCCACGGCCTCATCCCAGGCCTGGTTGACGTCGACGCGCACACTGGCGCGCTCGCCCAGGGCTTTCTTGATTGCGATCACATGGGCCAGGTCGCGGCTGACTTCACCGGCGCCAATCTTCAATTTGAAGAGGCGGTGACGGCGCAGGTCGAGCATTTTCTCGGCCTCGTTGATGTCCTGTTCGGTATTACCGCTGGCCAGGGTCCAGGCCACCGGCAACGCATCACGCACACGCCCGCCCAGCAGCTCGCTGACCGGCAGCCCGAGGCGTTTGCCGAGCGCGTCGAGCAAGGCGCTTTCGATACCGGACTTGGCAAAGGTGTTGCCGCGAATACTGCGTTCCAGGCGCAACATGGCCGCATTGACGTTGCTCGCGTCCTGACCGATCAATAGCGGCGCAAAGTGGCGGTCGATATTGATTTTGATGCTGTCGGGGCTTTCATTGCCGTAGCTCAGGCCGCCAATGGTGGTGGCTTCGCCGATGCCTTCAATGCCGTCGGCACAACGCAGGCGGATGATCACCAGGGTCTGGTTTTGCATGGTGTGCATCGCCAGCTTGTGCGGGCGAATGGTGGGCAGATCAACAATAAGCGTGTCGATCGATTCGATGGCGCAAATCGGCATGGCAATACCCGTTGGGTTCTTTATAGATTTGCGTCGATTCTGTGCCGCATTTTTTTGGGGTTCCAATATAGAATTGGTCTGGTGCGATACCCTCAAGGTATGAAAGGAGTCAATATGGAACTGCGTCACTTGCGCTATTTCCAGGTGCTGGGCGAAACCCTTAACTTCACCCGGGCTGCCGAACGCCTGCACATCGCCCAGCCGCCCTTGAGCCGGCAGATCCAGCAGTTGGAGGATGAACTGGGGGTGGTGCTGCTGGAGCGCAGTCGGCCTTTGCGCCTGACCGAAGCCGGGCGTTTTTTCTATGAGCACGCCAATGTACTGCTCGAACAACTGGACAAGGTCTGCGACACCACTCGGCGCATCGGCCAAGGCGAGAAAACCTGGCTGGGCATCGGCTTTGCGCCGTCGACCTTGTATGGCGTGCTGCCGGAGCTGATTCGGCGCCTGCGCACCCACGACGCCCTGGAGCTGGAGCTGGGTTTGTCGGAAATGACCACCTTGCAGCAGGTCGAAGCGCTCAAGGCTGGCCGCATTGACGTGGGCTTCGGGCGTATTCGCATCGACGACCCGGCCATTGTCCAGCGCGTACTGGTGGAAGACCGCCTGGTGGCGGTGCTGCCCAGCGGTCACCCGTTGCTGGGCGCTCCGGCCACCCTCGCCCAGTTGGCTGCCGAACCCTTCGTGCTCTACCCCGGCAACCCGCGCCCCAGTTATGCCGACCATGTGATCGCGCTGTTCGACGCCCATGGCTTGAGCGTGAAGGTGGCGCAGTGGACCAACGAATTGCAGACCGCTATCGGCCTGGTGGGCGCCGGTATGGGCGTGACGCTGGTGCCGGCGTCGGTGCAGGTGCTGCATCGGGCGGATATTGGCTATACGCCGGTGGTGGAGGCGACGGCGAGTTCGCCGATCATCCTCAGCCGGCGGGTGAATGACCGGTCGCCGGGGCTGACTCATTGCCTGCAACTGGTTGAGGAGTTGATCTGAGATCCTCCAGGCACCCCATACTCCATGTGGGAGCAGGCAAGCCAGCTCCCACCTGTTGATCCTCACCCGGGTTCAAGTAATGCGCAGGCGCTTGCGTTGCAATGTCTGGCTGGGCGACTCATCGAACAGCTTGCGGTATTCCGCCGAAAACCGCCCCAGGTGCGTAAACCCCCAGCCCAGGGCGATTTCAGAAATAGTGCGCATTGAGCCCTGCTCCAGAATTTCCTGGCGCACCGCCCCCAGCCGATGCTTCTTCAGATACGCCATGGGCGACAGTGCGAAGTACTTGCGAAACGCATCGAACAGTTTGAACCGCGACACGCCCGCCGCCGCTTCCAGGTCTTCCAGGTGCAGCACTTCACGGGCGTTGTCGTGGATGAATTGCCGCGCACGGATCAAGTAGTGCGGCAGTTTTACCCCCAACACCTCGCGCAACTCTTCAGAGTAGTTATTCGGTTGGGCCAGGATCAGCCCCTTGATCAGCGAGCTTTCCAGGTCACGGGTAAACGCCGCCTGCTCGTACAACTCGCTGCTGCATTCCAGTTCGGCGATGAAGTATCGCGCCATGCGCCACCACGAGGCCGGTGCTCCGTCCACAGCATCCATCACCGACTCAAACCGCAGCGGTGCATCGATGGGCCGTTGCAGCAAACCTTCCAGTGACTCGCTCATCGCCGCGCGGGTGATCACCACCTGCAACTTGCGGCAGTCACCGGAAATCGCCAGCACCTGATGCTCATTGGGTGAAATGATCACGCCCTGGTCGCGGTTGGAACTGAGGCGCTCACCGTTCTTGCTCAGCTCCTGCTCGCCCACCAGCGGCAGGCTCAAGCTGTAGCTGCGAAAGTGCTCGGCGTCTTCGATGTCGATGGTCACATCGGTACCGTATTCGATCACGCCCAGGGTGGTGGCGCGGGACTTGAACACGTTGGCGCTGTGGTGAAAGCGCAGGCGCTCGGGGGTGGCCGTCGCCAGGCGATGGGGCCCGCAGATGCCGGACATCCAGCTGCGCGCGCCTTCCAGGTCGAAGCGTTGAATATGAATATCGCGTGTCTGGCTACTCATCAGGGTGCACCCACGGCGGTTAGGCATTTGCGCGCTCTGGCGGCGCGTCGTTGAACCTCGACAGCAAGTTCCAGGCCACGCCAGCAGCGTGGCCACTGGGTGGATAGTAACGGTCGACTATGTGGATAAATCCCAGGGCTTTACGACCATCGCCCACCATCACAGTAGCGCATGCCGTCACCTGCGCGCACCGCCATGGGTATTTGCTGCCCAACTTTGCGGCCTGCGTTCCCCCATTAAGCGGATAGCCCGCCACCGCATCGCAGCCGCTTAATGGCTCACCGTTTAGCCATGATCAAAAGGTGCCTCCCATGAGTGGTGCAAGAACCGTCGAGCAGTGGAAATCCTTTATCGAAAGTTGCCTGGACTTTCGCCCGGCGGATGAAGTGTTCCGCATCGCCCGCGACATGTTCACCGAGCCCGAGCTGTTCGACCTGGAGATGGAACTGATCTTCGAGAAGAACTGGATCTACGCCTGCCACGAAAGCGAACTGGCCCATAACCACGACTTCGTGACGATGCGCGCCGGGCGCCAGCCGATGATCATCACCCGCGACGGCGAAGGCCGGCTCAACGCGCTGATCAATGCCTGCCAGCATCGCGGCACCACCCTCACCCGCGTGGGCAAGGGCAACCAGTCCACCTTCACCTGCCCGTTCCACGCCTGGTGCTACAAGAGCGATGGCCGACTGGTGAAGGTCAAGGCGCCGGGGGAATACCCGGAAGGTTTCGACAAGGCCACCCGCGGCCTGAAAAAAGCGCGCATCGACAGCTACAAGGGCTTTGTGTTTATCAGCCTGGACGTGAACGGCACCGACAGCCTGGAAGATTTCCTCGGCGACGCCAAAGTGTTCTTCGACATGATGGTGGCGCAATCGGCCACCGGAGAGTTGGAGGTGCTGCAGGGCAAGTCCGCCTACACCTACGACGGCAACTGGAAGCTGCAAAACGAAAACGGCCTGGACGGTTATCACGTCAGCACCGTTCACTACAACTACGTGGCCACCGTGCAGCATCGCCAGCAGGTCAACACCGAGAACGGCGCAGGTTCCAGCACGACGCTGGACTACAGCAAGCTCGGCGCCGGCGACGCAAATACCGACGACGGCTGGTTCGCCTTCAACAATGGCCACAGCGTGTTGTTCAGCGACATGCCCAACCCCAGCGTACGCTCCGGGTACGCCACCATCATGCCGCGCCTGGTAGAAGAACACGGCCAGCAGAAGGCCGAGTGGATGATGCACCGCCTGCGCAACCTGAATATCTACCCCAGCCTGTTCTTTCTCGACCAGATCAGCTCGCAGTTGCGCATCATCCGCCCGGTGGCCTGGAACAAGACCGAGATCATCAGCCAGTGCCTGGGGGTCAAGGGTGAGTCCGACGCCGACCGCGAAAACCGGATTCGCCAGTTCGAGGACTTCTTCAACGTTTCGGGCATGGGCACGCCCGATGACCTGGTGGAGTTTCGCGAAGCCCAGCGCGGTTTCCAGGGCCGCCTGGAACGCTGGAGCGACATCTCACGTGGCAGCCATCGCTGGGAGACTGGGCCGACGCCCAACAGCGAAGCCATTGGCATCCAACCAGCCATGACCGGCACCGAGTTCACCCACGAAGGTTTGTACGTCAACCAGCATCGCAACTGGCAGCAGTTCCTGCTCAAGGGCCTGGAGCGACAAGCGCTGACACTGCGGGAGGTGAAGTGATGAATGCGCAATTGCAGTACCAGATCGAGCAGTTTTTCTACCGCAAATCCGAACTGTGCGACGCCCAGGACTGGGATGCCTATGTGCAGTTGTTCGACCCGCAGAGTGAGTTTCACCTGCCGCAATGGGACTCCGAACACGTCTACACCAAAGACCCTAAACGCGAAATGTCGTTGATCTACTACGCCAACCGCTCAGGCCTGGAAGACCGTGTGTTCCGCCTGCGCACCGGCAAAGCCGCCTCTGCCACGCCGATGCCGCGCACCTTGCACCTGATCAATAACGTACGCATTGCCGAGCAGGCCGACGACACGTTGGAGGTGCGTTTGAACTGGCACACGCTCTTCTATCGCCTCGCCACGTCCGAGCAGTTCTATGGGCATGCCACGTACCGCCTCAAGCCTGCGGGCGACAGCTGGCTGATCATGCGCAAGCACGCCTTGCTGCTCAACGACACCATCAACTCGGTGCTGGATTTCTATCACCTGTAATGGTGCCGCATCCCTTGTAGGAGCGAGCTTGCTCGCGCCTACAAGGGGTTCATACCTATCCACGGAGTCATGTGAATGAATCACAAAGTGGCCTTCAGCTTTGCCGATGGCAAGACCCTGTTCTTCCCGGTGGGCGCCCATGAAATCCTGTTGGACGCGGCCCTGCGCAACGGCATCAAGATCCCGCTCGATTGCCGCGAAGGTGTGTGCGGCACCTGCCAGGGGCGTTGCGAATCCGGTGAGTACACCCAGGACTACGTCGACGAGGAAGCGCTCTCCAGCCTCGACCTGCAACAGCGCAAGATGCTCAGTTGCCAGACTCGGGTGAAGTCCGACGCCACCTTTTATTTCGACTTTGATTCGAGCCTGTGCAACGCCCCCGGGCCCGTGCAGGTACGCGGCACGGTGAGCGCGGTGCAGCAGGTCTCGACCAGCACCGCCATCTTGCAGGTGCAACTGGACCAGCCACTGGATTTTTTGCCGGGCCAATATGCGCGTCTGTCGGTGCCCGGCACCGATAGCTGGCGCTCCTACTCCTTCGCCAACCGGCCGGGTAATCAGTTGCAGTTCCTGGTACGCCTGCTGCCCGACGGAGTCATGAGCAACTACCTGCGTGAACGCTGCCAGGTAGGTGATGAAATGCTGATGGAGGCGCCCTTGGGTGCGTTTTATCTGCGGCATGTCACCCAACCGCTGGTACTGGTGGCGGGCGGCACAGGGTTGTCGGCGTTGTTGGGCATGCTCGATGAACTGGCCGTCAATGGCTGCACGCAACCTGTGCATCTGTATTACGGCGTTCGCGGCGCCGAAGACTTATGTGAAGCGGCACGTATCCAAGCCTACGCGACGAAAATCCCGAACTTTCGCTACACCGAAGTGCTGAGCGACGCCTCAGCCGAGTGGACGGGCAAACGCGGCTACCTCACCGAGCATTTCGACCTGGCCGAATTGCGGGACAGATCGGCGGATATGTACGTGTGCGGCCCCCCTCCAATGGTCGAATCCATCCAACAATGGCTGGCGGATCAGACACTTGATGGCGTTCAGTTGTATTACGAAAAGTTTACGCAGAGTAATATCTGACCCTCAGCAGTTCTGAGGGGCCGATGCGGCGTGCAATCACCCTTGAGAAAAACAAGTAGAAGGGAATGTTAATGGCGGATGACATGGTTAACCCGGTGGGCCTCAAGCGCGGCCTGAAGAACCGGCACATTCAGCTGATCGCCTTGGGAGGTGCGATTGGTACAGGCTTGTTCCTCGGCTCGGCCGGGGTACTCAAGTCGGCGGGGCCGTCGATGATCCTGGGTTATGCGGTAGCCGGGTTTATCGCGTTCCTGATCATGCGCCAGCTCGGCGAGATGATCGTCGAAGAGCCGGTGGCCGGTTCCTTCAGCCACTTCGCACATAAATACTGGGGCGGTTACGCAGGCTTCCTGGCGGGCTGGAACTACTGGGTGCTCTACGTGCTGGTGGGCATGGCCGAGTTGACGGCGGTGGGCAAGTACATCCAGTTCTGGTGGCCGGAGATCCCAACCTGGGTCAGCGCGCTGGTGTTCTTCGTCGCGGTGAACCTGATCAACACCCTGAACGTGAAGTTCTTCGGTGAAGCCGAATTCTGGTTTGCGATCATCAAGGTGGTGGCGATTGTCGGCATGATCGTGCTCGGCTGCTACCTGCTGTTCAGCGGCACCGGCGGCCCGCAAGCCTCGGTCAGCAACCTGTGGAGCCACGGTGGGTTCTTCCCCAATGGCGGCATGGGGCTGTTGATGTCCATGGCCTTCATCATGTTCTCGTTCGGTGGCCTGGAACTGGTCGGCATCACCGCCGCCGAAGCCAGCGAACCACGCAAGGTGATCCCCAAAGCGATCAACCAGGTGGTGTACCGCATTCTGATTTTCTACGTCGGTGCGCTGACCGTGCTGTTGTCGCTGTACCCATGGGATCAACTGCTGCAAACCCTCGGCGCGTCGGGCGATGCCTACAGCGGCAGCCCGTTTGTGCAGATTTTCTCGCTGATCGGCAACGACACCGCCGCCCACATCCTCAACTTCGTGGTGCTGACCGCGGCGTTGTCGGTGTACAACAGCGGCGTGTACTGCAACAGCCGCATGCTGTTCGGCCTGGCCGAGCAAGGTGACGCGCCCAAGGCGCTGATGAAGCTCAACAAACAAGGCGTGCCGCTGCGGGCCCTGGCGATTTCGGCGCTGGTGACCATGCTGTGCGTGGTGGTCAACTACGTGGCGCCGCACAGTGCACTGGAGTTGCTGTTCGCGCTGGTGGTTGCTTCGTTGATGATCAACTGGGCATTGATCAGCCTGACCCATATCAAGTTCCGCAAGGCCATGGGCGAGCAAGGCGTGACGCCGTCGTTCAAGACCTTCTGGTTCCCGTTCAGCAACTACCTGTGCCTGGCGTTCATGGTGATGATCATTGGCGTGATGCTGGCGATTCCGGGGATTCGCGAGTCGGTGTATGCGATGCCGGTGTGGGTGGGGATTATCTACATCGCCTATCGGTTTCGGATCAGAAACGGGAAGGTTGCCGTGGCGCAGTAACCCCTGTGGGAGCGGGCTTGCCCGCGATTGCGGCGTGTCAGCCAATGGATGAGCCGACTGATACACCGCCATCGCAGCGATGCGGCGACCCGACAAGCCAGCTCCCACAATTGACTGTATTTCACCTAGAAAAAAGCCCCGGTAATCCGGGGCTTTTTTATTAGAGCGTGGAACGTACTCGCCAGAGTTCAGGGAACAGTACCGTGTCGAGCATCTTGCGCAGGTACCCCACGCCTTCAGTACCACCAGTACCCGGCTGGAAGCCGATGATGCGCTCCACCGTGGTGACATGCCGGAAGCGCCACTGGCGGAACGAATCTTCCAGGTCGATAAACTTCTCGGCCAACTGATACAAATCCCAGTAACGGCTCGGGTCACGATACACCTCGCGCCAGGCCGCTTCCACCGATTCATCGTGCACCGTGGCTGCGGTCGGGTCGCGCTCGGCGCGCTTGGGATCAATCGCCAGCCCCGCCTTGACCATCAGGTTTACGGCCTCGTCATACAACGACGGCGTGGCAATCGCCACCTGCAATTGCTGCAGCAACTCCGGGCGATGAGCATGGGGCCGCAGCAGCGCCGGGCTTTTGTTGCCGAGGATGAATTCGATCTCGCGGTACTGAAACGACTGGAACCCCGACGACTGCCCCAGGAACGGGCGAATCGCCTTGTATTCCGACGGGGTCATGGTCGCCAGCACCGCCCAGGCGTGCACCAGTTGATCGAAGATCCGCGACACCCGCGCCAGCATCTTGAACGCCGGTGGCAGCTCACCCAGGCGCACATGTTCGCGGGCGGCCTTGAGTTCGTGCAGCATCAATTTCATCCACAGCTCCGAGGTCTGGTGCTGGATGATGAAGAGCATTTCGTTGTGATCCGGCGACAGCGGGTGCTGGGCGCTGAGGACTTTGCCCAGGTCCAGGTAATCGCCATAGCTCATGGACTCGGAAAAATTCAGTTCGGCGTTATGCCATTCTTCCGGCGGTTGGTAATCAGCTGAGAAAGGACATTGGCTCATCGCGTGGGCTCCTTGAGCGGGCGGAGAATGGCGCGCACGGGGCTCGCGTCCAGGTTGGCGAAGCGCAGCGGCAGCGCGATCAGTTCATAGTCGCCCTCCGGTACGTCATCGAGCACGATGCCTTCGAGGATCGCCATGCCATGGCGCGCCACGGCGTTGTGCGAATCCATGGTCTTGGATTGCTGCGGGTCCAGGGACGGCGTATCGATACCGATCAGGCGCACCCCCAGGCTGGCCAGCAACTCAATGGTCTGGGGGGCGATGGCGGTGAAGTTCGAATCCCAGTCGGTGAGTGGCGCTTGTGGATAAGTGCGCAGCAGCACGCGCTCCGGCAGGTTATCCACACGCCCTTGCAACTGATGGGGCTGCACCAGAGCGCCGCTGCCCAGGCAATGCAATACCCGGCACGGGCCCATGTACACATCCAGCGATACCTCGCCAATCGGCGCCCCATCGGCGCTGTAATGCAGCGGCGCATCCACATGGGCACCGGTGTGCGGCGACAGGGTGACGCGCCCCACATTTACCGGACACTCCGGGCCGAACTGCCACACGCGCTCTTCCTGGAACGGTGTATCGCCCGGCCAGGTCGGGGTGGCCGTGCTCAAGGGCGGGCTGATATCCCACCACGTTTTTATTGGTTTCATTGCAAGGCTCTCACGGGGTACTGGGGTGAATGATACGAGGGCCAGCTCTGAATTTTCTTGCGAATTCTGGCGCGCCACGGGAAATATTTCGCAGTTACTGCGAGGAAACAGCGGTTTGATGCACAGATCTGTCGCTCAGATACACCAAGACCTCCTGTGGGAGCCGGGCTTGCCCGCGATAGCGGAGTGTCAGGCAATGGAGATGCTTGTTGTGCCAGCGTCATCGCGGGCAAGCCCGGCTCCCACAGGGGACTGCGGTGTTCAGGTGACTGCGCTTCTGGGCATCCCAATGTCGAGTTCAGACCACTGGCGCAACGCCCGAGGCCTTAGGGTTGAGCTTTCCCTTCCCTGCCTCGGAGTCATCATGACCAAGCCCATCACCGTACTACGCGACACCCACCCACTGCCGGTCCTGGATGCCTGCAAATGGGAAAAGCTCGAAGGCGACCCGCACACCGTCAACCTCAACGCCTACACCAGCGAAGACGGCAGCAAGATCATGGGCACCTGGATCTGCACACCGGGCAAGTGGTACGTGGAATACGTGAAGTGGGAATACTGCCATTTCCAGGAAGGCTACTGCGTGATCACGCCTGAAGGCATGGAGCCGATCCACTTGCGGGCTGGGGATATCTTTGTGGTGGAACCGGGGATGAAAGGAACGTGGGAAGTGGTCGAGACGGTGCGTAAGTATTTTGTGTTTGCCTGACCCAGCAAAACCTGTGGCGAGGGAGCTTGCTCCCTCGCCACAGGTTTTTATTTGGGCTTGCGATAGCTGTTGATGATCGCCGAGAAGTCCTTGCCCCCTTCCCCACGCTGGCTCATCGATTGATACAGCTGCTGGGCCACTGCGCCGAGGATCACCGGCTGGTGCACCTGGCGTGCAGCTTCGGTGGCCAGGCCTAAATCCTTGAGCATCAGGTCGGCACCAAAACCACCGGTATAGCCACGCGATGATGGCGCGGTCTCGATCACGCCTGGCCAAGGATTGTAGGTATCGGAACTCCAGCAGCGCCCCGTGGAGCTGTTGATGATGCCGGCCAGCACTTGTGTATCAATGCCAAGTGCATCGCCCAGGGCCATGGCTTCACTGACGCCGACCATGCTGATACCCAGCAGCAGGTTGTTGCAGATCTTGGCGATTTGCCCAGTGCCGACATCGCCGCAGTGCACGATATTGCGGCCCATCTGCGCCAGCACCGGTTGCAGGGTGGCGAACAGTTCCGGGTTGGCGCCAACCATAAAGGTCAGCGTCCCGGCCTGGGCACCGCCGGTGCCACCGGAGACCGGTGCATCGGCCACGGCCACACCTTGTTTCGCCGCCGCTGCCGCGACATCACGGATGGTTTGCGGATCGATGGTGCTGCAATCCACCGCTGGGATGCCTTTGCCGATGCCCGCGAGCACGCCGTCGTCGTTGAGCCACACGCTGCGCACGTGGGCGGCGGCCGGCAGCATGGTAATCACCAGTTCGGCGCCCTGGGCCGCATCACGCGGCGAGCTGCTTATGGTGCCGCCCAGTTCGGCGAGTTCCTTGAGTACCGCCTGGTTCAGGTCGAACAGGTTAAGCGCGTGCCCAGCCTTGATCAGGTTGCGGGCCATGGGCGCACCCATGTTGCCCAGGCCGATAAATGCAATCTTCATGATCGTCTCCCAGGTTCAGCGCAGGTTAATGGTGGTGTTGACGCCATCGTTGACCGTGTCATCGTCGAACCAGCGGCTGGTGACGGTTTTGGTCTGAGTGTAGAACTGCACCACTTGCTTGCCGTAAGGGCCCAGGTCGCCGAGCTTGGAACCGCGGGAGCCGGTGAAGCTGAAGAACGGCACTGGCACCGGGATGGGGATGTTGATGCCGACCTGGCCCACATCGATTTCGCTCTGGAATTTACGCGCCGCCGCACCGCTCTGGGTGAACAGACCTGTGCCGTTGCCGAACGGGTTGGCGTTGACCAGGGCGATGGCTTGATCGAGGGTGTCGACTTCCAGCACCACCAGCACCGGGCCGAAGATTTCCTCGGTGTAGATGCGCATGTCGGTGGTCACGCCCGAAAAAAGAGTCGGGCCGACAAAGTTACCTTGTTCGAAGCCCGGCACCTTGATATCGCGGCCATCCAGCTCCAGCTTGGCGCCTTCTTTCACGCCGCTTTCGATCAGTTCAAGGATGCGTGCCTTGGCGCGCTTGGAAATCACCGGGCCGACATCCGTGCCGGCTTCGCTGCCTGCATTGACCTTGAGCTTTTGTGCCAACGCCTTGAGATCTGGCAGCCACTGCTTGGCCGCACCCACCAGCACCACCACCGAGGTGGCCATGCAACGCTGGCCCGCCGCGCCGAAACCGGCGCCGACCAGGGCGTTGAGGGTGTGCTCGCGGTTGGCATCCGGCAGCACCACCGCGTGGTTCTTGGCGCCCATCATCGATTGGACGCGTTTGCCGTGCTTGCCTGCCAGGTCATAGACATGGGTGCCGACGGCCGTCGAGCCGACGAAGGACACCGCCTTGATGTCTTTGTGGGTGCACAGTGCATCTACCACGCTCTTGCCGCCGTGCACCACGTTGAGCACGCCCGCCGGTACGCCGGCTTCCAGCGCCAGCTCCACCAGGAGCATGGTCGACAACGGGTCTTGCTCGGAAGGCTTGAGTACGAAGGTGTTACCGCAGGCAATCGCCATCGGGAACATCCACAGCGGAATCATCGCCGGGAAGTTGAACGGGGTAATGCCGGCGCATACGCCGATAGGCTGGCGCAGGGTGTAGGTATCCACGCCGCCGGCCACGTTCTCGGCGAACTCGCCCATTTGCAGGGTGCCGATGGAACAGGCGTGTTCGACCACTTCCAGGCCACGGAAAATATCGCCCTCGGCATCGGCAATGGTCTTGCCCTGCTCGGCGCTGAGGACTACAGCAATGCGCTTGGAATGTTCGCGGATCAAGGCTTGCAGCTTAAGCATGATGCGCATGCGCGCGCCGATCGGTGTCAGCTTCCAGGTCTGGAAAGCGCGATGGGCAGCGTCAATGGCGGCGTTGACTTCATCGGCAGTGGCGAACGGGACTTTGGCCAGCACTTGCTGGGTGGCCGGGTTAACGATGTCTTGCCACTCGGTGGTTTTGGACTCGACCCACTCGCCGTTGATCAGCAACTTGACCTGTTGCACGGAAATATCGGCAGATGCGTTCATATGGTCTCCAGAATCTTGTCGTTATGCAGAGAACCAAGGCGTTGAATCGCCTTGAAGAATGAGGCGTTCGGACTGTTTTTGGAGTATAGATGTGCAAATCTCTAATAAGAACGTACATAAAAGCCGGTCCAATATGCAAAAAAACATCACCTCCCTGGGCGCCCTGAACTGGGATGACCTGAAGTTTTTCCTCGAAGTGGCGCGCACCCGCAAGGCCAGCGTGGCCGCCAAGCGCCTGGCGGTGGACTACACCACCGTGTCGCGACGCATCAGTTCACTGGAAGTGTCCCTCGGCACGCTGCTGTTCGAAAAATCCCGGACCAACGGCTTCGTGCTCACCAGCGAAGGCCAGCGGTTGCTGGGTTATGCCGAATCCATCGAAAGCACACTGCACATGGCCTGCGAACAGGTGTCCGGGTCCGGCGTGGCACTGTCGGGCCATGTGCGCATGGGTTGCACCGAAGGCTTCGGCAGCTTTTTCGTCACCCCGCAACTGAGCCATTTCGTCGACACTTATCCCGCGATCTCGGTGGACATCCTGCCCCTGCCCCACTTCATCAGCCTGTCCAAGCGCGAAGCCGACATCGTCATCGCCCTGGAACGCCCGGAACACGGACCGTATGTGTGCTGCAAACTGTGCGACTACAAACTGCAGCTGTACGCCACCCAGGACTACCTCGACCAACACCCGCCGATCCGCACACCTGCGGACTTGGCCGAGCATCCATTTATCAGCTACGTGGATGACCTGGCGTTCAGCTCGGAGCTGCTGTACCTGGCCAACGTCGTGCCCGGCGCCAGCGCGAGTTTGCGCAGCACCAGCGTGATCGCGCAGTACGTGGCGGCGCAGCAAGGCCGGTCGATGGCGATATTGCCGTGCTTTCTGGCAGCGCAGGACCCGCGGTTGTTGCCGGTGCTGGGGGAGCAGATCGCGATTACGCGACAGTTCTGGATGTATTGCCGGGAGGATTTGAGGAAGTTGAAGCGGATTACGTTGTTGTGGGATTACATCCGGGAAGTGACGGAGCAGAATCAGGGGTTGTTGATGGGGGAGACGCGGGAGATCAGGTTTGCGGATTAAAGCGCCATCAACGACGATTCGCTTTAAATTGCAGGACGTTTCCTAGAGAATCCCTGGCCTATTGCGCCATAGGATTTGAGTGTCTAGCCTCCTCGGGTCGCTGCAAAACAGCGGCTGGGTTTAGCGACCCGAGAAACGTAGGTTCAACGCCCTAAATCACCCTGGCTAGCCATTTTGCTCGCCTTATCGTGTTATGGCGGCTGTGCGCGGGAGACCTTCGGGTCTACCGGGTTCCTAGGTTACCGGTTCGCTAACCCGCGCACAGCTGCCACCTTTCCATGTTTAGCGACATGCCGTGGCGGTTTCTACTTATTAACCTAAGGAAAAACCATGTCCAAGATCGTTCCCGATCCACCGCTTTCCTCCATCATCACCCTCGGCGTAGTCACCTTCGGCGACTACGGCGAAAACCAAAAACCACTGTTCCGCGTTAATTCCGGCATGCCGATTGAGGAAGCATTGGAACACGCCTCCACCCTACTTTTTTACTCCAAGAAACTCGCGATGGAAGCCGCCATGGATGTGCGCGGTGAGCAATATGCATGGGCTGCGCATTATCTGTGTGAGATGGGCAAGGCCGTGGTGGATGACTTAACGCAGGCGATGACGCCGGGCCGTTAAGCGAATACCGTTTGAATGCGGGAGGAGCCTTGCTCCTTCCCACATTTAAACCGCGCCAGCCCCGGCAATTTGCGGATACCGAGCCTGAACTTCGCGCAGAAACTCACCCGCGCTGTTCTTGAGCCATTCAATCAGCCGAGCAATATCCGGCTCCGACTGACGCCCGTTTCGACAAATGATGTAGTAGGCCGCAGGGGACATCATCACAGGGCTATTCAACGCAACTAACGCACCGTCTTCCAGTTGGTCATACACCAACGCAGTCCTGCCCAGCGCAATCCCTCCGCCCTTCACCGCCAGGCTGATCGCCAAGCTCGAATCCGGAAATCTCGGCCCATGGTGATAAGGCGGCGCCGCCAGCCCCTGAAACGCAAACCAACTTTCCCATCCCGGACACACCTGATCGTCCACCCGATGAATCAGCGGATTGCGGGCGACATCCTCCAGCGCGATATCACCCTTCAACCGCAGAAACTCCGGCGAACAAACGGGGAACACCGCATCGCGCATCAGTAATTCGACATGATGATCCGGGTAGTCGCCGTACCCCATCACCACCGCGACATCATATTGATGAGCCTCCAGGCTGGCGCGGTTCATGTCGGCGCTGGTCAACACCAGATCTAGATTGAATGAGGCCTCAGTGTGAGAACCGTGCATCCTGGGGATCAGCCATGTCGAACAGAGAGAAGACGTGCATGAGAGGTACAGCGGTTGGGATTTACCGGGGTTGAGTGAATGCAGCACCCCATCCAGCGATTTGAAGAAACCATCGGTAACCGGCAACAAAGCCTGCCCTGCCACCGTCAGTTTGACGCCACGCGAGTGCCGCTCAAACAACGACACGCCCCACCACTCCTCCAAGCCCGCAATTTGATGGCTAATGGCACTGGCGGTGAGGTTAAGCTCAGACGCTGCACGCGCAAAGCTACCGGTTTGCGCAGCGCTGACGAACGCTTGAAGCATAGGAGTGGGTGGCGGACGCTGGGCCATCAGGTGCTCACTTTGATCAAGATGATCCCGCAAACAATGACGAACGCCGAAAGCATCCGTCGCCAACCGAACCGTTCATGAAAGAACAGCGCGGCAATAATGGCGCCGATAATAACACTGGTTTCCCGCAGAGCTGAGACCTTGGCCACCGCGTCCAGCGACAAGGCAAACAACACCAATCCGTAAGACGCCAGGTAAAAAACACCGCCTAATAGCCCAACTCGCCAGTGCCCACGTATCGCACGAGCCAAGGTTGAACGCTCTTTGGAAAACGCCAGCATCGGGATCGGGATACTTTGGAACACTGTCAGGTAAATAATGTACTGCAGCACCGTCTCACTGGCTCTTACACCTTTAGCATCCACCACCGTGTAAGACGCAATAAACGCACCGGCGCACACCGCCATCAGGATCGGCTTGAATATCTGCGCCGTCATCCTGCGCACAAAGGTCAAGCTGATAATCCCCACACAAATCAGCAACACTCCCGTCAACGCCTGGGAGGACAACTGTTCATGCAGCAGAAAGTAAGAAAACAGCACGACCAATACGGGCGGCACCCCACGCATCACCGGGTAAACCTGACCGAAGTCACCCGTTTCGTACGCTTTAATCAAAAATAGCCGGTAGACCGTATTGAGCACCACAGAGACGAGTATATAGCCCCATACCTCCAGGCTAGGCACACTGACAAACGGCAACGCCAGCAGGCATATCACTAGCGCGGTGCCGTCGACCATGGCCAAGGTCATGAAGCGACTGCTACCGGCGCGAACTACGGCATTCCAAGTGGCGTGCATAAAGGCAGAGACCAAGACCAACGTGATCGCAATATCGGAGGTGTCCATGGGGCTCGGCTTATGGCGGATATGGGAGGACTTACGTTATGAATACCGAAGCATCATTGTTTGCGTAACCACAGCCGTAGCATATAACGATTCAGATCACTCAAAGGCTCAGCATCATTGATCTCGGAACGAGGAGCGTTCATATCAATGAAGTTCGTACGCGTATGCAGAAACTTGTTATCGGCTGAAATAAGCACTTGCCCTGGCTCCAGCAGTACTCGATGCTGAACCGATGACTGATCGAGAACAGTATCCAGAAAGTCCAGTGCCTGGGTTTGAGCTGCTGTTAAAGGCACTCCTGCCTTAAGGTGAGCTGACTCAATGTAGACTCGAAAGTATCTGATCAGTGGAATACCCTCACTGGAAAAGTAGAGGATGGGGGCTTTAAACAGTTGCTCATCCTCTGACATGCCGCGATTCTCAAAAAAGAAGTCGCATTTGAGCTCTTCCAATACGTCTGGGAACGCCATCAACTCCGCGTATACCGCGCTTGCATCGATGAGAATGCTCTCACCTCCTAAAAGTGCTTTCTGTCCACAGGCCAGGATCAAGTAATCGATAGGCAGCGGGTCGCTCACACCACCGTTATGTATATAGGCGCCTTGACGGGTCTGATGGTATCTCGCACCTGCCTCAATGCTTTTGCCACCTCGGTCATAAACCTCAATCACTTTATGACCAAGATGATTCTGTACCATTGGGACACCGAGTAAGGAACTGAATGTCCACACCAGAGATTTGAACGTTGAAAGTTTATCCACCTTAAAGCCATCGAGAATCAAGACATGACTTTCATGATCGATCATATTTCGTATTCTATTCAGCTCCTCTCTCAGCACGCTTGACTGTAAAGGATTAATGTAAGCGACCTTGGTATCGAATCTAACACCTTGACTTACAGTCTCGAATAACTCCCTTACCGTCAATAGCTCAGCAAATGCATCTTTTGAAAGCCTGACTTTAGATACTCCCTGGCGAAAATGACTGACATTTATATTCATCGCAATCCTGTACGGTAGTTACTCATAGCGTCCATTTAACTAAGCCCACCATTTGCGAAAAAGCGAAACTTCATCAGCCCAGCCATTAAAATTCGTCATGACAGGTTTTTCCTACAGAGAAAACTCCTAATGGTCGTTGGTAGGTTTTCGCGGCGACCAATACGCATGGGCCGCGCATTATCTGTATGAGAGGGGCAAAGCCGTGGTGGATGACTTGCCGCAGGCGATGACACCGAGCCGTTGAGCGAACAATCTCGCGAGCACACCGCAGAACAAATGTGGGAGGGGGCTTGCTCCCGATATAGGTGTGTCAGTCACCAGTTGTATTGGCTGACACACGGCTATCGGGGGCCTCCTCCCACAATAGATTGCGTTTCGGGTTGAGGCGGGCGAATTGCCTTAGTCCGCGATTACTACAATTGACACCCGGCGATTCTCGGTGCGGCCTGCTGTGGTCGTATTCGGCGCCACCGGCTCGCTGCTGCCCAGGCCGCGCAGTTGGATGTTTTCTTCTTTCATGCCCACGCGGGTCAGCACCTTGCCCACGCTTTTGGCGCGGCGCAGGGACAGGGCCACGTTGTAGGGTTCTTTGCCGGAGGCGTCGGTGTGGCCGTCGACACGCACACGCTCGATACCCGCGCCTACCAGGGCCTGGCCGATGCGTTCGACGATGTCGGTGCTGGGTTTGTTGAGGGTTTCGACGTCACTGCCAAACAGCACTTTGCCGGACAGGCCGAAGGCCCAGCCTTCATCGGTCAGCTCGAAGCCTTGTTGTTTGAGCACGGCGACTTGCGCCGGGGTCAGGCCTTTGGGTGGCGTCTGGCAGCCGCTGAGGGCCAGGAAAGCGACGAGTAAAGAAACAAATAAAATGCGTGTGTTAGCGAACAAGGGAATCAACTCCTGTGTTGAACGTTGACGACGGGATGCTCCGACTCCGCCGTTTGCTGGCCGCCCGAGGACAATCGTTTGGCCTGGTACATCGCCGCGTCGGCGGCGTTGAGCAAGGTGCCGGGAGTGGCGCCATGCTCGGGATAAATGGCAATACCGATGCTGAGGGAGGTCAACACCTGGGTATCACCTGGCAGGGGGATCGGCATGTCCATGCTGGCAATGATTTTGTCGGCGATGCGATGGGCGTCTTCGGCCTTGTGCAGGGGCGCCAGTAATACCGCGAATTCATCACCGCCCAGGCGCGCCACCAGGTCGTCCTCGCGCAGTTGCGCCCGCACGCGGTCGGCAACGGCCACCAGCACGGCATCGCCAGCGGCGTGACCGAAGCTGTCGTTGATGTCTTTGAAGCGGTCGCTGTCGAGGAACAACACCGCCACCCGCTCGTTGACCTTGGCGGCGCTGCGCAAGGCGCGGATCAGCCGGCCTTCGAAGAACGCGCGGTTGGGCAGGCCGGTGAGGCTGTCGTGGCTGGCCTGGTGGGCCAGGGTTTCGTTTTCGCTTTGCAGGTGGCTTTGCCAAGCCTCCATCTCACCGAGCAGGGCATTGAAGTCGCTGCCCAGGCTGTCGAGCTCGGCGATCTGCGCCGAGGGTACGCGGCGGTCGAAGTCTCGTTCGCTGCGGGCGGCGTGGGCGACGGCGGCCAAGCGTTGCAATGGCACGGTGATGCCATTCAATAGACGCCGCGACAGGTGCAATGCCACCCAGGCGCTGAGCGCTGTGCAGATCAAAATCCCGACCAGACCGCTGAGCAAAAAGCGCAACAGGCTGCCACCGTGGCCGACCAGGTGGATGCTGCCGACAGTTTGCCCCTGGCGCAGAATCGGCTGGCTGATGGGCTGTTCGAGCAGGGCGTGCGCTATTTGCAGCTCGACCCGTGACAACATGCCGGTTTCCGGGCGAACCCAGCGCGCCAGCAGCTTGCCGTTGATATCAAATACTTCTGCCTGGGCCACTTCTTCGGTGGAGGCAATCAGGCTCAGGGCTTCGGTGGCCGCCGCGCTATCGTTGAACACCACGGCCGCTTCCACGGTGTAGTTGATGGAGCGGGCGATCAGGTGCAGGTTGTGCTCGGCGTATACCCGCAGGGCCAGCACGCCGAGCAGGGTCAGGGAAACACTGGCCAGGGTCACCGCTACCAGCGCCAGGATCATATGCCCGCGGGCAATCACCGAACGCAGGGTCGGCCGCACTTTATCGCGGCTCATGAGCCAGGCGCTCGACGGCGAGACAACTGCAACACACTGGGATGGATACGCACGCCGCTGCGGGCGACGGAATCCAGATTGACCTCGAATGACACCTGCTCATCGCTGACCCGCAGGCAGAACAGGCTGCCCACCGTGCATTGGTCGCCCCCTTCGCTGATGCTGAGCACAGGGTGACCAATCAACGAAGTAAACAGGCGGTTGCGTTCGTCAGGCGTGATTTTGCCGATGTAGATGGCGTCGCAGGCATTGACGATATCCGGATGATCGACCAGCAGGCGCCGCACCCGCACCGGACGACCGGTGGCCTGGGTAGTGCCTTTGACCAGGTCATCGGTGTACTGAGTCGGCCCGACAATGCACAGCCGCAATTGCGCAGGCTCCACCGGCCACCGCGCGTAGCTGAGAATACCCAGCACGACCTGGGTGACCGCCTGGGCGCGCTGCTCGGCGAGGCTGGGCGTCTGCGCCCATACCTGCGGCGCGAGCAGGCACAGAACCGCCACCCGCAACATGCGTCTCCAGCTCAAACTGCGCTCTGTGGGCGAGACAGCCACGTTCATGCAGCACTTCTCTCAGGTATTTTCCAGGGTGATGCCGCAACGATAGCACAGCGGCGGGAACCCCCGCGCAGCACGGCTGGCACGGGGCCTACTATTTTTTCAGAAAAATCAGACATCTGAATCAGAAATATTTCATGACCTATCAGTCAGTTTTTTCCGGTGCGGCGTCCAACTCCAGCATCAACCCGCTCAAACGCTTGACCTTTCGCCGTACCGCCTCTTCAAACACGCCACCCCGGGGCTCGATCAAGCTGAACCAGCGCTTGGCGCGGGTAATACCGGTATAGATCAATTCTTTGGTCAGCACCGGGTTCAAAGCATCCGGCAGGATCAGCGCCGTATGGATGAACTCCGAGCCCTGGGATTTGTGTACGGTCATCGCATACACGGTTTCGACATCATTCAAGCGGCTGGGCAGCACGAAACGTACGCCACCCTGGCCATCGTTACGTGGGAAGGCCACGCGTAGCACGTGGGGGCCGCCATCGCTTTCGGGCAGTTTCAGCGCGATGCCGATGTCCCCGTTCATCAGGCCCAAGCCATAGTCGTTACGGGTCATCAAGACCGGACGGCCCTCGTACCACTGCTCGTCGCCTTCGATCAGGCGGACTTTGCGCAGGGCCGCGGTGATGCGCTGGTTCAGCCCTTCAACCCCCCAGGGCCCTTTGCGCACGGCACAGAGCAATTGGAACGCATCAAAGGCTTGCAACAATTGTTGCGCCCAATAGGTCCAGGCCGGGTCATCGCGCGGCGTATCCAGAGGTGGACGTGCCGATTGCAGCAGGTTCAGGTAGTAGCGATAACCCTGGGCGCCGTCGCCCTGCCCGTCCAGCACCAAGCGCTCAAGGGCGTGGTCATGCTCGCCCTTGAGGCTTAGGCAAAACAGGTCGTCATGACGGCGCGCGGCCAGCAACTGACGAGCCTCTTCGGCATTCTGCTGGTTGACCCAGCGCGCCAGTTGGCCGATGCCGCTGCCTTCGCCGAAACGACGCGAATAGCGCAGCATCACCACCTGCTGGGCCAGGGGATGACGGGCATCGAGGTCTTCTTGCAGGCCGCTGGCACTGAGGTCTTCGCCGCTGACCGCTTGCAGCCATTGCAGAGTCTGCGGGCTGTACCAGCCGGCTTCGGCGTCACGGCACAAATCGCCGAGTACCGCACCGGCCTCCACCGACGCCAACTGGTCCTTGTCGCCCAGCAATACCAGACGCGCATGGGGCGCCAAGGCATCGAGCAGGTTGGCCATCATTTCCAGGTCAATCATCGAGGCTTCATCCACCACCAGCACGTCCAGCGGCAATGGATTACCCAAGTGATGCCGGAAGTGGCGGGTGCCCGGACGGCTGCCCAACAGGCGATGAACCGTGGTGACCTGGGTCGGGATTTTTTCCCGCACGTCGTCGGGCACTGTCAGTGACAGCACTTGCTGGCTGATGGATTCGGTCAGGCGCGCAGCGGCTTTACCGGTGGGCGCAGCCAGGCGAATACGCAACGGGCTGCCGGACTCCACAGCGGGTGCCTGCAACAACGCGAGCAGGCGCACCACGGTGGTGGTCTTGCCGGTGCCGGGGCCGCCGGTGACGATACTGAAGGCGCCGCGGGTTGCCAGGGCACAGGCAAGCTTTTGCCAGTCAATTACACCGTCGGGCGCCGGTTGGTCGAACAGGCGGTTGAGGCGTTGTGGCAAATCGGCAGCTGCGGGCTCCACGTTCGCAAGGCGCAGGCGCAGGGCGCGGTCGATACGTCGCTCGTAGGTCCAGTAGCGGCGCAGGTACAGGCGCTTGCCAGACAACACCAACGGACGACTCTGGGCCGCGTCGCTGCCATCGACCGCCAGCGCTACCAATGGGCTGCACGCCAGGGCATGGCACCAATGGGCACCGTCCAGGTCGTGCAGCAATTGCGACGGCAGCAGCATGGCGCCAGTGTGCAGGTCGCCTTCGGGCGGCAATGACAGGGCGAAGTCCGGCGCCTTGAGGGTTTCGAACAGGTCAAGGCAGACGTGACCATGGCCCAGTTGATGGCTGGTCAAGGCGGCCGCCAACAAGACCAAGGGGTCGGCCTGGGCGTCAAGCTCATGCAGGAAGCCGACGAAGGCTTTGTCCAGGGCCCGCAACCAGCCACGCTCGACCCAACGCTCAAGCAACTGCACCAGGTCGGTGGCGCGACTCAGCGGTGCCAGCTCCTCTAGCGGTAACGGCGACAGGCTCATAGCAACACTCCTTGTTCCCAGACGGGCTCGACCTTGGGCGGGATAGGCTTGCCCTGGAACAGCAGATCCAGACTTTCGATCAGCTCGCGGGGCGGCCGGGTAAAATACGCCCCCTGGCTCACCGACTGGGTGCCACGCAGAAACAGGTACAGGGCGCCGCCGACGTGCTGGTCGTAGTCATAATCAGGCAGGCGCGCCTTGAGCTGGCGGTGCAGGGCCAGCAGGTAAAGTACGTATTGCAGGTCGTACCGATGCTCAAGAATCGAGTGCTCCATGGCTTGCTGGGTGTAGGCCGAATCGTCGGGGCCGAGCCAATTGGATTTGTAGTCCGCCACGTAGTAGCGGCCATCGTGTTCGAACGTCAGGTCGATAAACCCCTTGAACATGCCGTTGAGCAGCACCGGCTCAGCGGCCACACGGGAAACACCGCCGTGGGTGTGCTGGCACACCAGTTTGTCGAGGGCCAGCACATCGACTGTGTGACTGGCGAACCAGAACTCCATTTCGATCTGGTACTGCTGAAGGCCGCTTAAGGTCACGTGGTCGTTGTACAGCGGCAACGGCGTTTGCAACAGATGACCCAGCCAGCCGCTGAGGGTGACGATCCAGCCTTCCCAGTTGCGGCGGTTACAACGTGCGCCCACGGCTTTTTCGATGGCCTCGGGCGTCACGTTGAAACCCTCTTCACCGGCCCACTCCAACAAGCCGTGGAGGAAGGTGCCTGGATTAGGACCGCGTGGGAAACGATGAATATCACCGCCGGACGCCACCACTTCCCGTGGCGCATCGGGGTCGAGGCGTTCGTCATCGAACAGTTTCTGGGCCTGGGGGCTTTCCGGTGCTTCAAGACTGGCGGCGCTCATGCTGTCGCCAATGCGCAAGGCACTGTAGGAAGCAATCCACCAGTTTTCCGTGGCCTTACGTTCAGGCAGCAATGGTGCGAGCAGGGTCGCTTGATTGCGCGGCGGGTGGAACAGGATGTCTTGGGCGTCCGGCACATGGTCATAACCGATGGCCGCGCAGCCTTGCTGCAAGTCCAGCAACCAGCGCGCCAGACCCGCTGATTCGCCTAACGACGCGCCAGCACCAAGCAAATAGCCCAACGCCGACAGGTGCAAGACCGAGCTGCTGTTATTGCCGCGCTTGAGGTCGGCGATGCCTAGCCAGCAGGCGTGTTTGGCGCGGGTCAAGGCCACATAGAACAAACGCAGGTCTTCGGCCAGGCGCTCATCGTCGGCTTGGGCGATCAGCTCGGCCGTGGGTCGCAGGCTGACGTGGGACTTGCCCTGTCCATCGTGGTAATGCAGCGGCAAGCGACTGCCGTCCACAGGCTTGGCCGAACAGATGAACGGCAAGAACACCAGGTCGTATTCCAGGCCCTTGGATTTGTGGATGGTCACCACTTTGACCAGTTGCTCGTCGCTTTCCAGGCGCAGGATCTGCTCTTCACCGGCCTGTCCCGACAGCGCCAGATGCTCGGCCAAATGACGGATCAACGCCTGCTCGCCATCCAGTTCCGAGGCGGCCTGTTGCAACAATTCACTGAGGTGCAACAGGTTGGTCAGCACCCGCTCGCCATCACTGCGGGCGATGAGGGTTTGCGGCAGCTTGAAGTCGTGGAGCAGGCGACGCAGCATCGGCAACACGCCTTGGGTACGCCAGATGGCACGGTAGCCACGGAACTGCATCACCCGTGATTCCCACGCCAGTTCGTCCTGATTCAGACGCTCCAGCTCCGATAGGGACAGGTTCAGGGTGACGCAGGCCAGGGCGGCACGCAGCGGGCGTTCGACATCGGGTTCGGCGCAAGCCTTCAACCAGGCCAACAGGTCATGGGCTTCCTGGGCGGCAAACACCGAGTCTTTATCCGACAGGTACACACTGCGCACGCCACGGCAGGCCAGTTCCGCCCGTACGGCTTGGGCTTCCTTGCCATCGCGCACGAGGATGGCGATGTCTGACGGCAACACGCCCTTGAGGTTACCCTCTTTTACAAAGCCCGCCGTGCCTTGCTGCCCACCGTTGAGCAGCGCAACGATTTGCGTGGCGCAGGCGGCGGCCAGGTGTTGACGGTAAACCACGTTGGAAATCGGCTGGTCGGTGGGCAGGTGCCAAAGGTTCATGGCCGGCATTGGTTGGCCGTCGACCTGCAGGTGTTCGCTGCGGCCTTGGGACAGCACCGGGTGAAACGGCACCGGGTTATCCCCATTGGGCTCACGGAACAGGAACGCACCACGACCGGTTTCCGCACGCTGGAACACGTGATTCACCGCCTCGACCATCGCATGGCTGGAGCGGAAGTTGGTGCCCAGGGTGTGATGACGGCCGGTGGTGGATTGCCGGGCGCGCAGGTAGGTGTAGATGTCGGCGCCGCGAAAGGCGTAGATCGCCTGCTTGGGGTCGCCGATCAGGAACAGGCCGCTGTCGAGGTGGTTTTCTTCGATGCGGTAGATGCTGTCGAAGATGCTGTATTGCACCGGGTCGGTGTCCTGGAATTCATCGATCAGGGCCACCGGGAATTGCTCGCGGATCACGCTGGCCAGGCGCTCGCCACCGTCTGCCTGGAGGGCGGCGTTGAGGCGGATCAGCATGTCGTCAAACCCCATCTCGGCGCGGCGACGTTTCTCTTCCTCGAAGCGTTTGCCGACCCAGCCGGCAGCGTGTTGCAGCACCGCCGCGTCGGGCGTTGGCAAGGCGTCGAGGCTGGCTTTGAGGCTGGCCATGGCCTCGATGCCAGGGTGCTGCGGCGGCTCGCCTTTCCACGCTTCGGCCATGCCGTCAGGCGTCAGGCGGGTGAAGCCGGTGCCGATGTCCAGTTGTTCCAGGGTTTCGTCAGCGGCCCAGGCGCTGATCTTTTCGAACCAGGGCTCGAAGTAGCGCGCTTGCATCTTGCGCCCATCGACCGCCTTGGCGGCCACGGCTTGCAGGCAGATATCCCGCAGCTCGGCGGCCCATTGTTGCCAGGGTGCCTTGAGAGCAACCAGCGCGGCACGACGTTCTTGCAGGCAGGCGGTGATCAGTTCGGCTGGCTCGCGGGTTTCGTCGGTGGGCCGCCCGCTGCCGAACAACGCACGCACCCGTGGCATCAGCGCCGCGGGGCCGCCCCAATGGTTGCGCACCCAGTTGAGGGCATCGTCGTGCATTGGGTAGCAGAACAATCGCCAGTAGTCGCGCAGCACTTCGCCCAGCAGGTCGCTATGGTCAGTTTCCAGGGTCTGGGTGAACAGGCTGCCGCTGTCGAACGCATGTTCGCGCAGCATGCGCTGGCACCAACTGTGGATCGTCGAGACGGCGGCTTCATCCATCCATTGGGCGGCGATGTCCAGCCGGTTAGCGCAGGCGGGCCATTGCTGCGGTTCATATTGCTCACGCAGGTCGGCAATCAGCGCATCAGGCTGCTCGATTTCGTCACGGAAAAAGCGCGCGGCTTCGGCCAGGCGGATGCGGATGCGTTCACGCAGCTCCTTGGTGGCGGCGTCGGTGAACGTCACCACGAGGATTTGCGGTGGCAGCAGTTCGCGGCCGAAACCGGACTCACCACCGCCGTGGCCGAGCACCAGGCGCAGGTACAAGGCGGAGATGGTGAAGGTCTTGCCGGTGCCGGCACTGGCTTCAATCAACTGGCTGCCTTTGAGCGGGAACGCCAGGGCCAAGGGTTTGCCGATCATGCGTCAGCCTCCGTGCTGGAAAGCGATCGCCAGGGGGCGTTGATCAGCGGGCGATACAGGGTTTCGCACCAGCCTTCGAACTCTTCACTGGCGACCAGGGCCGCGTAGTCGGGAAATTGCCGCGTAAGGGCAGGCGTTTCGCGGCGTTCGCCGTCTGTAGTGATGCCATCGCCTTCATAGGCTTTGCTCGCTGCCGCTTGGGCCTTGGCGGGGTCAGTCTGGCCGAGCCAGGCGAACGCGGTTTTCACTGCGACCGGTAGCGGCGCGCTCATTCCCGTGTGCCAGGCCAACAGCAGGTTACCGAGGATGTCCTCGGCGCCGGCCTTGTCCAGTGGGGCCAACAACAAGGTGTCGTCACTGGCTACCAGGCCGGTGCTCAAGGGCAGGCCACAGGCGCAGGCCACCACGTGATTGACCCAAGGGCGGATGAGGCGGTGCCACTTGCGTGTCTTGATCGAGCCAATACTGTTGGGGATGGTGGTGACGCTTAACAGTCCGCCATCACTGCGTCGGTGCAGACCGCTGATCCAACCTTCCAGCTGGATACCTTGGTACGCAAAGCTGATCGGTTCAGCGCCAGTATGCGGGGTGGGCCACAGCGCTAGAAGGTGTTGATAGCGTTGCACCAGGTCCGGCAACGGCTCGATCAACTCGTTACGCAGGCATTCACCGAAACCGACCATCGGCAGCAGGCCGCTGCCTTGCAGGCGCAGGGCCTGGGCGTTGAGCGCCTGATCGAGTTGGTCGGGTTGGGTGAGTGCCGCGTTCAGCAGGCTGTCGCTTAAGCTGTAGCGTTGCAATGCGTCCAGCACGAAGGGTTCTTCATCAGCCAGGGGCACTTCAGCGGCTTCGAAGAATACTTTCAGGCGCTGGCTGAAGAAGTGTTTGACCGGATTGCGCAGGAAGTCCTGTAACTGGCCAAGGCTCAGGGGTTCTTCCTGTTGGTGAGGGGTCAAGCCTTGCTCTTGGGTGATGACCGCCGGTGCCTGATGCAGCAATTGCCATTCGCGGGCATAGCTGAACAGCGAATCGCCTTCGTGGAAGTAGCGTGCGCTGAAGGGTTGCAGCGGGTGCTCTTGGGTCATTGCGTCGAGCAGCGGCTGATCATTGTTGGCGTGCTGCCAGCCGCTGGCCAAGTGGTCGCGCAGTTGGCCGATCAGTACCGAGGCCGGGCGATCACTGTTGTCACGGATGCTGCGGCCTACCCAGCTGATATACAGCTGGTCACGGGCTGACAGTAGCGCTTCGAGCAGTAAGTAGCGGTCGTCTTCACGGCGAGAACGGTCGCCGGGGCGGTAATCGCTGCCCATCAGGTCAAAATCCAGGGGTGGCTGGGCCCGCGGGTAATCGCCGTCGTTCATGCCGAGCAGGCAGACCAGCTTGAACGGGATCGCACGCATGGGCATGAGCGTACAGAAATTGACCGCTCCCGCCAGGAAGCGCTGGGACAGGCGCCCTTGATCCAATCCGGCAAGCCATGCCTCACGTACTACCGTAAGGGGTAACTCGTCTTGCAAGCCGACGGATTCGCAGGTTTCCAGCCAGGTTTCTCTTAGCTGTTCGAGCTGGCCCAGCAGGTAGTCATCGTGCTCGCTGCTGGGCAGGAAAAACAGCTGCATCAACCGTTGTAGACGCTCGCCCCAGGCCTGTGGCGCGGCGGGTTCCGATAGCGCTTGATGGGCATCGTGCAAGGCGTCGAGCAAGCCGACCAGCGGGCCGATCAAGGCCGCATCGAGGCCACCGATTTCGTCATAAGGTTCAATACCGTCGCAGGCCGTGCCGGTGCCGACGGCATAGCCCAGCAGCATACGGCGCAGGCCGAATCGCCAGCTGTTCTGCTCCAGTTCCGCGGGCAGGCCCAAACCGGCGCGTTGCTCGGCATTCAGGCCCCAGCGGATGCCGGCCCCTTCGATCCAGCGATGCAAGGTGGGCAGGTCACGCTCTTTGATGGCGAAGCGTTCGCGCAGGGCCGGGACGTCGAGCAGATCGAGGATTTCGCTGACGGGGAAGCGGCTGTCGGGGAGTTTGAGCAGGTGCTCCACAGCAATCAACAGCGGGTCGCGGCCACGTTGACCTTGGTCTGTGAGGGTGAAGGGGATAAAGCGTGGGTCATGGCGTTCGAGCTGGCCGAAGACCGCGCGAATATGCGGTGCGTAGCTGTCGACGTCGGGGACCATGACGATGATATCCCGAGGGCGCAAGGTGGGGTCGGCGCTGAAGCGATGAAGTAATTGGTCGTGGAGGATTTCTACTTCGCGCTGGGCGCTGTGGGCGATATGGAAACGGATCGAAGTATCGCGTTGCAAGTCGACAGCGGGCCACCGTTCACGGGTTTCATTCAACGGGCGCAGTTCAAGGATATCGTCCTGGAGTTGGTTGAGCAGCGTGGTGGGTTCGCTGTCGCTGAACAGGTCGATACGACCGTCGCGAAATGCGGCGCGGTAGCTGTTGGGATCATCGTAGCTGTCCAGCAGACTGATGTAATCACGGCCCTGCTTGCCCCAGGCAGCGAGCAGCGGATGGGCGTGCTGGTGCAAAGTTTGTGGGTCGATAGTGACGGGCATGCCCGCTTTGCGCGTCTGGCGTTTGTATTCGTTACGCAGCAAGTCTTTGTCGGCGACGATGTCCGACCAATGATGGCGGCAGGGGTTATGCACGCAGAGCAGGACCTGGCTGAAACGGGCCAGACCCGCCAAGGCTTCCAGCGCCTGGGCCGGCAGCGATGAGATGCCGAAGACGATCACCCGGGGAGGCAAGCCGGGCGGTGCTTGTTCAAGGCTGTTGATGCGCTCGATGAAACGCTGATGTACACCGGCCCGACTTTCGGCCATGCCTGCTTCACCCACATCCAGCAGCAGCGCGCGCCACAGCTCGGCTTGCCAGCAGTTGGCTGGGTTGAGCGGTTTGGACTCACCTCGACCATTGCGCAGTTGATGCCGGCCTGCGGCCCAATCCTCCAGCCAGTCGGCACGGTAGACCTGGTATTGGTCGAAGAGGTCAGCCAGGCGCTCGGCGAGTTGGTAGCGTTTGCGCAGGTCGGTGTCTTGCGTCAGGAAGCGTTGCAGAGGTTCGAAGTGCGGTTGGTCGATCAGCTCGGGTAACAGACGCATGAGGCGCCAGGTCAGCGGGGCTTTATCAAGCAGGGACTTGGGCGGGATTTCGTCGCGGCCCAGGACCATGCGATAGAGCTGCCACATAAAGCTGCCAGGCAGTTGTACGTCGATGGCTGCGGCAATGCCACAGCCGCCCATATCATCTTCTTGCGGATCTTCAGCCAAGGCCAGCTTCAGCCACTGGGCGATGCCGTTACTTTGTACCAGGGCGATTTCGTTTTCCAAAGGCGCCAGTGGGTAACGGCGCATCCAACTGACCACCAGGCTGCGCAGTTCGTCCAGGCGGTTGCCGTGAACCACCATGAATCCAGGGCTGAGGGACGTCGCGTCCGGCATAACGGCTTCCTTGGGAAAAGCAAAATCGAGGGGTGGACTTTAGCACTGTGGCGCACGGGGCGGGCACAGCCTGACAGGCGTGCGGGGACAAGGCGGACACTTTTCGAGCGCCCAAAACAAAACCCCAACTGCTTTCGCAATTGGGGTTTCGGAATTTAATCTTGACGATGACCTACTCTCACATGGGGAAACCCCACACTACCATCGGCGATGCATCGTTTCACTGCTGAGTTCGGGATGGGATCAGGTGGTTCCAATGCTCTATGGTCGTCAAGAAATTCGGGTACTGAGTCGTGGCCAGTTGGCCTCGCTTCAGCAAATTGGGTAGGTGATAGATCTTGGTGTTTTGTGAGCGTCGAACTTTCGGTTCATCTTCGTCTTCACACACCGCAATCTGGTCTCTCTCGAGTTCGCAAATTGCTTGGGTGTTATATGGTCAAGCCTCACGGGCAATTAGTATTGGTTAGCTCAACGCCTCACAGCGCTTACACACCCAACCTATCAACGTCGTAGTCTTCGACGGCCCTTCAGGGAACTCAAGGTTCCAGTGAGATCTCATCTTGAGGCTAGTTTCCCGCTTAGATGCTTTCAGCGGTTATCTATTCCGAACATAGCTACCCGGCAATGCCACTGG
>NZ_FPJJ01000004.1:0-563119 GCF_900119375.1 Pseudomonas sp. NFR02 | reverse complement strand
TGTTAAAGAGCGGTTGGTTAAGATCTTTCGTCTCAACCGAGGCGCGCATTCTACAGCAGCCTCATTTGCTGTCAAGTGGTTATTTTCAGAAGTTTTCGAAGATTTCTTCAACAACTTCAACCACTTGCGCTTGCGATCTCTCGTAAGCGGGAGGCGAATTCTACAGCGTTACACGCTGCTGTCAACACCTCTTTTTCAACTTCCTTTTGGCTTCGATGAACTGAAGCAACTTGCTGTCGAGAACTGCGTAACTCATTGTTTACCAAGGAGTTTTCCGTTTCGACTGCGCCGGAAGTGGGGCGAATTATAGGCTTCCAGAATCTGCCGTCAACCTTCTTTTTCACATTTCTGTCATATAAGTCAAAAAAGCTCCAACAACGCAAAGGCCGGCCCCAAGGGGCCGGCCTTTTACCTACCGAGCCTTACAGGCTGGGAAAGGCGAATTGCGACGCTTCATGGCTGGCCCGTTGCGGCCAACGCTGGGTGATCGCCTTGCGACGAGTATAGAAACGCACCCCGTCCGGCCCATAGGCATGCAAGTCGCCAAACAGCGAACGCTTCCAGCCACCAAAGCTGTGATACGCAACCGGCACCGGCAGCGGCACGTTAACACCCACCATGCCGACTTCAATCTCATCACAGAACAGACGCGCCGCTTCACCATCACGGGTGAAGATACAAGTACCGTTGCCGTATTCGTGATCGTTGATGAGTTGCATCGCCGCTTCCAGGCTATCCACCCGCACTACGCACAACACCGGGCCAAAGATCTCTTCTTTATAGATACGCATCTCAGGGGTGACGCGGTCAAACAAGCTGCCACCGAGGAAAAAACCTTGCTCATGCCCGGCAACACTCAAGCCACGGCCATCAACGACCAGCTCAGCCCCCGCCGACACACCGTCTTCTATATAGCCACTGACTTTATCTCGCGCCTGCCCCGTCACCAACGGGCCCATATCCAGCCCGCAAGAAGTGCCCGCACCAATCTTCAACGCCTTGACCTGTGGCACCAGCTTGGCAATCAATGCATCCGCCACCTGATCGCCCACGCACACAGCCACCGAGATCGCCATGCAACGCTCACCGCAGGAACCATACGCCGCGCCCATCAGGGCACTCACAGCGTTATCCAGGTCTGCATCCGGCATCAGCACCGCGTGGTTTTTCGCCCCGCCCAGCGCCTGCACACGCTTGCCACGTTTGGTCGCTTCGGAATAGATGTACTCGGCAATCGGCGTCGAGCCTACAAAGCTCAAGGCTTTGACTTCAGGCGCTTCGATCAATGCGTCCACCGCGCCCTTGTCGCCATGCACCACGCTGAGCACGCCTTTGGGCAGCCCGGCTTCCTGCAACAGCTGCGCGATCAACAGCGTCGAACTCGGGTCGCGCTCTGAAGGTTTAAGGATGAAACAGTTACCGCAGACAATCGCCAGCGGGTACATCCACAACGGCACCATCGCCGGGAAGTTGAACGGGGTAATACCCGCTACCACGCCCAATGGCTGGAAGTCCGACCACGCATCAATGTTCGGCCCTACGTTGCGGCTGTATTCACCCTTGAGAATCTCCGGCGCCGAGCACGCGTACTCCACGTTCTCGATCCCACGCTTGAGTTCACCCGCGGCGTCTTCCAGGGTTTTGCCATGTTCTTCGCTGATCAACTGCGAGATCCGTGCTTCGTTCTGCTCCAGCAGTTGCTTGAAACGGAACATCACCTGGGCACGCTTGGCCGGCGGCGTATTGCGCCAGGCCGGAAACGCCGCCTTGGCTGAGTCAATCGCCTGTTGAATGGTTTCACGGCTGGCCAACGGCACCTGGTGAATCACCTGGCCGGTAGACGGGTTATAGACGTCGGCACTACGACCGCTGTCGTTGACCAGCTCACCGTTGATCAAATGCTGGATAAGGCTCATGCAGGGCTCCTGAAAAATTGTTCTATATAGAAGGAGAAATCAGTCGATCTTGTTCAGCACTTCGCCGACCGCGTCAAACAGACGGTCCAGGTCCTGCGGCTTGCTGTTGAAGGTTGGCCCGAACTGCAGGGTGTCGCCGCCAAAACGCACATAGAAACCGGCCTTCCACAATGCCATGCCGGCCTCGAATGGACGCACGATGGCATCTCCATCACGCGGGGCAATCTGAATCGCACCGGCCAGGCCGTAGTTGCGAATGTCGATCACGTTCTTGCTGCCCTTCAAACCGTGCAGCGCATTCTCAAAGTGCGGTGCGACTTCGGCTACGCTCTGCACCAGGTTTTCTTTCTGCAACAGGTCCAATGCCGCCAAGCCCGCCGCGCAGGCCACCGGGTGCGCCGAGTAGGTGTAGCCGTGGGGGAATTCCACGGCGTATTCCGGCGTCGCCTGATTCATGAAGGTCTGGTAGATCTCGCTACTGGCAATCACCGCGCCCATCGGGATCGCGCCGTTGGTGACTTGCTTGGCGATGCACATCAGGTCCGGTGTCACGCCAAAGCTGTCGGCACCGAACATCGAGCCGGTGCGGCCAAAGCCTGTGATCACTTCGTCGAACACCAACAGGATATTGTGCTGGTCGCAAATTTCGCGCAGGCGCTTGAGATAACCCTGCGGTGGCACCAATACGCCAGCGGAACCGGCCATCGGCTCGACAAACACGGCTGCGATGTTCGACGCATCATGCAGCTCGATCAGCTTGAGCAACTCATCGGCCAAGGCAATACCACCCTGCTCCGGCATGCCCCGGGAGAAGGCGTTGCTGGCCAGCAAGGTGTGAGGCAGATGGTCGACGTCCATCATCGCCTGGCCAAACAGCTTACGGTTACCGTTCACACCGCCCAGGCTGGTACCAGCAATGTTCACACCGTGGTAACCACGGGCTCGACCAATCATCTTGGTCTTGGTGGCCTGACCTTTGAGGCGCCAGTAGGCCCGCACCATCTTCACTGCCGTATCGGCACATTCAGAGCCCGAATCGGTGAAGAACACATGATTCAGGTTGCCTGGGGTCAGGTCGGTGATCTTTTCCGCCAACTGGAAGGACAAGGGATGACCGTATTGGAAGCCTGGGGAGTAGTCCAAGGTGCCCAATTGCTTGGCGACCGCTTCCTGGATTTCCTTGCGCGTATGCCCGGCGCCACAGGTCCACAGGCCCGACAACGAATCATAGACCTTGCGCCCCTTGTCATCGGTCAACCAGCTACCCTCGGCGGCCACGATCAGGCGTGGATCGCGCTGGAAGTTGCGGTTGGCGGTGTAAGGCATCCAGTGCGCATCCAGCTTCAATTGGCTGGCCAGTGACGATGGGGCGTTTTCGGGCATGTTCATCAGCAAAACCTCGCAGGGCAAAAGGCAGCGTCGGGATTGAAAAAGCGTTGTTGCAGCTAAATTGCCACGGGGATAAAGTCGGTGAAATCCAACTCTTCTAACCTTCAGTCAGGCCTTCACTAAACTATGAGCAGCCGTCGTCCCGACCCTTTGGCCCAAGTCAGTGACTTCGATATTCGCTTGCTGCGCATCTTTCGCAGCGTGGTGGAGTGCGGCGGCTTCTCGGCAGCGGAAACCGTCCTTGGCATCGGGCGCTCGGCCATCAGCCAGCAGATGAGCGACCTTGAACAACGGCTCGGGCTGAGGCTCTGCCAACGCGGCCGCGCCGGGTTCTCTCTGACAGAAGAAGGCCGCGAGGTCTATCAGTCTGCCCTGCAACTGTTGAGTGCCCTGGAAAGTTTTCGCACCGAGGTCAACGGCCTGCACCAACATTTGCGCGGAGAGTTGATCATTGGCCTCACCGACAATCTGGTGACCCTGCCCCATATGCGCATCACTCACGCATTGGCGCAGTTGAAGGAACGCGGCCCGGACGTGCAGATCCAGATCCGCATGATCGCCCCCAATGAAGTGGAGCAAGGCGTACTCGACGGTCGCCTGCACGTCGGTGTGGTGCCCCAGGCCAGCGCACTGTCGGGCCTGGAATACCAGCCGCTGTACAGCGAACGCTCCTTGCTCTATTGCGCGGTCGGCCACCCGCTGTTTTACGCCGACAACAAGCAACTCGACGACGAACGCATCGACAGCCAGGATGCCATCGCCCCCACCTTCCGCTTACCCGCGGAAATCCAGGCCCATTACCAGGCGCTCAACTGCACCGCCAGTGCGTCAGACCGTGAAGGCATGGCGTTCCTGATTCTCACCGGGCGTTATATCGGCTATTTGCCCGATCACTACGCCAGCCTATGGGTGCAACAAGGCCGACTGCGTGCGCTGAAACCGGCGACACGTTTTTACGATTTGAGCCTGGCATCGGTCACGCGCAAGGGCCGTCGCCCTCATTTGGTGCTGGAAAGCTTCCTCGAAAGCCTGGCCGCCACCCGCTAACTCGGGCCTTGCACAAAAAGCTGAGCATATGGACAGCTTTTTGCAAGGGTTCAAGGACCTTGAACCGTCCGCCTTGAGTTGACCCGCCATGCCCCCAGAATCCTCCAGCCCCAGCGACCTGATCTACGGCCTCAACGACCGGCCGAAACCACTCCCCGCTCTCCTCGCGGCGCTGCAACATGTCCTGGCGGCGTTCGTCGGCATCATTACGCCGCCGCTGATTATTGGCTCCACCCTCGGCCTCACCGCCCACTTGCCCTACCTGATCAGCATGGCGTTGATGGTTTCCGGCGTAGGCACCTTCATCCAGGCACGCAGGCCGTTTGGCATCGGTGCCGGCATGATCTGCCTGCAAGGCACCAGCTTTGCGTTTCTCGGCGCCGTATTGTCAGCAGGCTTTCTGGTGAAGCAACGCGGTGGCAGCCCGGAAGACATTCTGGCGATGATTTTCGGCGTGTGCTTCTTCGGCGCGGCGGTGCAGATTGTATTGAGCCGCTTTATCAGCCAGTTGCGCCGCGTGATCACTCCCCTGGTGACCGGCATCGTAATTACGCTGATCGGCATCAGCCTGATCAAAGTAGGCATCACCGACCTCGGCGGTGGTTTCAATGCACCGGACTTCGGCGCTCCCGCCAACTTGGCGCTGGGCCTGTTCGTTGTATTGACGATCATCCTGCTCAACCGCTCGAACACGCCCTGGGTACGCTTGTCGGCCATCATCATCGGCCTGGCCCTGGGCAGCCTCGCGGCGTGGTTCAGCGGCAAACTGACTCCCCAGGCGTTGCCTGACCTGCCATTGGTCAGCCTGCCTACACCATTCCGCTTTGGTTTCAACTTCGACTGGAGCGCCTTCCTGCCGATTGCGCTGATTTATCTGATCAGCAGCATCGAAACCGTCGGCGATCTCACCGCCAATTGCATGATTGCCCGCCAGCCCATCAGCGGCCCTTCTTATATAAGCCGGCTCAAGGGCGGCGTGCTCGGCGATGGGGTGAGCTGCATGATCGCCGCCACCTTCAGCGCCTTCCCCAACACCACGTTTGCGCAGAACAATGGCGTGATCCAGCTCACCGGCGTGGCCAGCCGTTACGTCGGTTTGTACATCGGCGTGTTGCTGTTCTGTCTGGGCCTGTTTCCATTGATCGGCGCCGTGCTGCAGCAAATCCCCAAGCCGGTGCTGGGCGGCGCCACGCTGGTGATGTTCGGCAGCGTGGCGGCGGCCGGCGTGCGCATCCTTGCCCAGGCACCGCTGGACCGACGCAGCATGCTGATCATCGCCACCTCATTCGGCGTTGGCCTGGGTATCGCCGCGCAACCTAACCTGCTGCACCTGATGCCGACACTGGTGCAGAACCTGTTCGACTCCGCCATCACCAGCGGCGGTATCACCGCCATCCTGCTGTGCCTGTTACTGCCGGAGGCCAAGGCAAGTACCGCCGCCGCAAACCACAGCCCGGAACGCGACAGCCTGGAGCCGCTTTGACGGTTTTATTGCATCAGGACTTGTCTGAGGCTTGAGGGTGGGTTATCTGTGCACACGTCGTCTCTATCGATCAGCACGGAAACCTCCATGAGCCTCGAAGTTCCTGCCCACAGCAACCACGCCGGTAAACCCGCCAGCCGCATTCGGCAAAAGAACGAACAAGCGATTCTCCAGGCTGCTGAAGATGAATTCGCGCGTCATGGCTACAAAGGCACCAGCATGAACACCATCGCTGCCAGTGCCGGGCTGCCCAAGGCCAACTTGCACTACTACTTCACCAACAAGCTGGGCCTGTACGTCGCGGTACTGAGCAATATCCTCGAACTGTGGGACAGCACCTTCAACGCGCTGACCGCCGAGGACGACCCGGCCGTGGCGCTCGCTCGCTACATCCGCACCAAGATGGAATTCTCGCGCCGCCAACCCCAGGCTTCGCGGATCTTCGCCATGGAGATCATCAGCGGTGGCGAATGCCTCACTGAATATTTCGGCCAGGACTATCGGGCCTGGTTCAGTGGCCGTGCCGCAGTGTTCCAGGCGTGGATCGACGCCGGCAAAATGGACCCCGTCGACCCTGTGCACCTGATCTTCCTGCTGTGGGGCAGCACCCAGCACTACGCTGACTTCGCCACCCAGATCTGCCGTGTTACCGGTCGCACCAAGCTGACCAAGCAGGACATGGAAGATGCTGGCACCAACCTGATCCATATCATTCTCAAAGGCTGCGGCATCAAGCCAGCCCTATAAACGAAGCGATTTATGTCTTTTACGCTCACCGGCTTTTGCGAGTTTCGTGAAGAAATACGCAAAAGTCGCTTTATCACCTTGGCGGCGCCGATTACCAGCCCGCAGGACGCCCAGGCGTTTTTCGAGCAACACAGCGACCTCAACGCCACGCACAACTGCTGGGCCTGGAAGCTGGGCGATCAATACCGCAGCAGCGATGACGGCGAACCCGGAGGCACCGCCGGGCGCCCGATTCTTGCAGCCATCGAGGCCCAGGGCTTTGATCAGGTGGCCGTCTTGGTGATCCGCTGGTACGGCGGCATTCAACTGGGCACGGGTGGATTGGCCCGCGCCTATGGCGGCGGGGCCAATAAATGCCTGCAAAATGCCGAGCGCATCGAGCTGATCAGCCGCGTCCCCCTGCGTTGCGCCTGTGGCTTCTCCGAACTGAACCTGGTGAAGCTGCGTGTCGCTGAACTCGGCGGGCTTGTGGTGGAAGAAACCTTTACCGCCAACGGCGTAGAACTGCAACTCGCCCTGGGGGAGGCGCACATCGACACCCTGCAAACCCAGCTCGCCGACCTGAGCCGTGGGCGCATCCTGCTCGAACGCTGAAACTGCTACTGTTATGCGCTGAACTCCCTGAACCGCGATTTCAAAGGAAGCCTTTCATGTCTACGCCAAAAACCGCACTGATCATCGGCGCCTCGCGCGGGCTGGGCCTTGGCCTGGTCAAGCAACTGCTCCAGGACGGCTGGGACGTGACCGCCACCGTGCGCGATCCCAACAAGGCCGATGCGTTGAAAGCCGTGGGGCCGGTGCAGATCGAGAAGTTGGACATGGACGATCAGCAAGCCGTGATCGCCCTGGCCCAACGCCTGAAAGATCGCACCTTTGACCTGCTGTTCGTCAACGCCGGCGTCAAAGGCCCGGCCAATCAGGAGCCCGGCCACGCGACCCTGGCGGAAGTCGGCCAGTTGTTCTTTACCAACGCCGTGGCGCCGATCAACCTGGCCCAGCGTTTTGTCGGGCAGATCCGCAAAGACACCGGCGTGCTGGCCTTCATGAGTTCAGTACTGGGCAGCGTGACCATTCCCGACGGCTCGGACCTGGCGCTGTACAAAGCCAGCAAGGCCGCCCTCAATTCGATGACCAACAGCTTTATCACGCAACTGGGCGAGCCCAAACCGACGGTGCTGTCGCTGCATCCAGGCTGGGTGAAGACCGACATGGGCGGCGAAAACGCCCACATCGACGTCGAGACCAGCGTGCGCGGCCTGGTGGACCAGGTAAATGCCTACACCGGCAAAGGCGGCCATCACTTCGTCGACTACAAAGGCGACACCATCGCCTGGTAAGTGGCAAAGGGTCGTTATCGACCAATTGCCGTCGATAACGATCCACGCGTAAACTGCCCTCCTCGCCCTCCCCGGCGACCCTGGATCAGCAGACAGGGCAACACTGAGCTGGCAAACCTGAACCCATCATTCAGAGGAGCCGGCCAATGCCTGCGACCCGTATCTGGTTAAAAAACCCCCTCGCGATTTTCACCGCCAATGGCCTCGATGCCCGTGGCGGCCTGGTGCTGCAAGACGGTGTCATCACCGAAGTGCTGGCCCAAGGGCAAGCGCCTGCGCAGCCTTGCGCGCAGGTGTTCGATGCCCGCGAGCATGTGGTGCTGCCTGGGCTGATCAACACCCACCACCACTTCTATCAAACCCTGACCCGTGCCTGGGGCCCGGTGGTCAACCAGCCGCTGTTTCCCTGGCTGAAAACCCTGTACCCGGTATGGGCGCGACTCACCCCGGAAAAACTCGCCCTGGCCAGCAAAGTCGCCCTGGCCGAATTGCTGCTCTCGGGCTGCACCACGGCGGCCGACCACCACTACCTGTTCCCCGATGGTTTGGAAAACGCCATTGATGTGCAGGTAGACAGCGTGCGTGAACTGGGGATGCGCGCCATGCTCACCCGCGGTTCCATGAGCCTGGGCGAAGCCGATGGCGGCCTGCCGCCGCAGCAAACGGTGCAGCAAGGCCAAGTGATTCTCGAAGACAGCCAGCGCCTGATCCGCGAATATCACCAGCGCGGTGACGGTGCGCAGATCCAGATCGCCCTGGCGCCGTGCTCGCCGTTTTCCGTCACCCCCGAAATCATGCAAGCCAGCGCCGAGCTGGCCAACCAGTTGGACGTGCGCCTGCACACCCATTTGGCGGAAACCCTTGATGAGGAAGATTTCTGCCTGCAACGCTTCGGGCTGCGTACCGTGGATTACCTCGACAGCGTCGGCTGGCTTGGCCCGCGCACCTGGCTGGCCCACGGCATTCACTTCAACCCGGACGAAATAGCGCGCCTGGGCGCAGCCGGCACCGGCATCTGCCATTGCCCAAGCTCGAATATGCGCCTGGCCTCCGGCATCTGCCCGACCCTGGACCTGCTCGCCGCCGGCGCCCCCATCGGCCTGGGCGTGGACGGCTCCGCCTCCAACGACGCCTCGAACATGATCCTTGAAGCACGCCAGGCCCTGTACATCCAGCGCCTGCGCTACGGCGCGGAAAAGATCACCCCCGAAGGTGTATTGGGCTGGGCCACCAAGGGCTCGGCGCAGTTGCTGGGGCGCACGGATATTGGCGAGTTGGCAGTAGGCAAACAGGCGGACCTGGCACTGTTCAAGCTCGATGAGCTGCGCTTCTCCGGCAGCCATGACCCCATTTCCGCACTGCTGTTGTGCGGTGCGGACCGGGCAGACCGGGTGATGATCGCAGGTCAATGGCGGGTGATCGACGGCCAAGTCGAAGGGCTGGATCTGAAAGGCTTGATCGCGGATCACAGCCAGGCAGCGCGCCAGTTGATCGCAGGCACCTAAGCCAGGCACCAATCAAAATGTGGGAGCGGGCTTGCTCGCGAATGCGCTGTGTCAGTCAGTACATCTGTGACTGAACCACCGCATTCGCGAGCAAGCCCGCTCCCACATTGGGTCTGCGGCGCCTTTCAAATCGGGTTATAGCCCCAACAGCGACAGCATGATAAAGGTCGCAAACAACACAAAATGCGTCATCCCTTCTATCGCATTGGTTTCCCCGTCGTTGAGGTTGATCGCGCTGACGATCAGGGTGATAAACACCATCACCGTTTGCACCGGCGTCATCGCCATCTGGAACGGCTGCCCGGTGTAGAGCGCCATGGCTTCCATCACCGGCACCGTCAGGATCACCGTAGACAACGAAGCCCCCAGCGCGATGTTGACCACCGATTGCATGCGGTTGGCCAACGCGGCGCGCAGTGCCGTGAGGATCTCCGGCGCGGCCGAGATAGCCGCCACCACAATCGCGGTAATCACCGGCGGTGCGCCGGTCCCTTCCAGGCCCAGGTCGAGGGTCTTTGACATCACCTCGGCCAGCGCGCCAATCACGATCACCCCAAACACCAGGGTCGCAATGGAAAACGTCAGGCTGACAGACGGCGCGTGCTCGTCTTCCGGCTGTTTCTTACGGCGTTTTTCCGGATAGCTGTAGCTGAAGAAATAACTGTGCGGCCCCACCTGCATGCGCAGGAACAAGGTGTAAAGCACCACCATCGCGCCAATGGTGAAGGCCGAGTAAATTTTCCAATCCGCTTCGGGGATAAATTCCGGCACCACCATCGACACCCCCATGGCAGTAAGAATCATCACACTGTAGGTGCGCGCCGAGTCATCGTTGTAGGACTGTTCGCCATGCTTGATGCCGCCCATCAGCGCGGCCAGGCCGAGGATGCCGTTGATATCGAGCATCACCGCTGAGTAAATGGTGTCGCGCACCAGCGTCGGCGATGGCTCGTTGCTCATCATGATCGCCAGGATCACCACCTCCACCAATACCGCGGCGAGGGTCAGGATCATGGTGCCGTAGGGGTCACCGACTTTTTCCGCCAACTGCTCGGCGTGATGAGCCACGCGCATCGATGCCATCACGATAAACGCGATCAGCGCGAAGCCGGCCAGCAGCGCGACCAGTTGGCCGCTGTGGAGCATCCAGTGTTCCAGCGGATAGGCGGCGATGGCGGCAATCAGCGCCAGCAGCATGAATTTTTCTTGCTTGAGGGATGTGAGCATTCCGGGCCTTTTCATACAGCGAATCAGTCATTGATGGGGTACAGACTGCGCCGAGCCACTAACGTTTCGTTACACCTTAGTTCAGGCCGCCCTTGCGTGAGTGACAGAAATACTCTCCTGCTGGTCAGGTTTTGCCGATTATTTCAGCCATGGCCTGTAGAATGCCGCCATTGCACCTGATGAGAATTTAAAAATGTACGATTGGCTCAACGCCCTGCCCAAGGCTGAATTGCACCTGCACCTGGAAGGCTCGCTGGAGCCTGAGCTGCTGTTCGCCCTGGCCGAGCGCAACAAGATTGCGCTGCCATGGAACGACGTCGAAACCCTGCGCAAGGCCTACGCCTTCAACAACCTGCAAGAGTTTCTCGACCTGTATTACAAGGGCGCCGATGTGCTGCGCACGTCCCAGGATTTCTACGACCTGACCTGGGCCTACCTGCTGCGCTGCAAGGCCCAGAACGTGATTCACACTGAACCGTTCTTCGACCCGCAAACCCACACCGACCGTGGCGTGCCGTTCGAAGTGGTGCTCAACGGCATCGCCGCCGCACTCAAAGACGGCGAGCAGCAACTGGGCATCACCAGCGGTTTGATCCTCAGCTTCCTGCGCCACCTGAGCGAAGACGAAGCGCAGAAAACCCTCGACCAGGCGCTGCCATTCCGTGACGCGTTCGTGGCCGTGGGCCTGGACAGCTCGGAAATGGGCCACCCACCGAGCAAGTTCCAGCGCGTGTTCGACCGTGCCCGTCACGAAGGCTTCCTGACCGTGGCCCACGCCGGTGAAGAAGGCCCGCCCGAGTACATCTGGGAAGCCCTCGACCTGTTGAAAATCCAGCGCATCGACCACGGCGTGCGAGCCATTGAAGATGAACGCCTGATGCAGCGCATCATCGACGAGCAGATCCCGTTGACCGTGTGCCCGCTGTCCAACACCAAGCTCTGCGTGTTCGACGACATGGCCCAGCACAACATCCTCGACATGCTCGAGCGTGGCGTAAAGGTCACCGTGAACTCGGATGACCCGGCGTACTTCGGCGGTTACGTCACTGAGAACTTCCATGCGCTGCACACCAGCCTGGGCATGACTCAGGACCAGGCCAAACGCCTGGCGCAGAACAGCCTGGATGCGCGGCTCGTGAAGCCATAACTGAATAGACCTGGACTCAACCTGTGGGAGCTGGCTTGCCTGCGATAGCGGTGTATCAGCCAGCCTCTTATTGCCTGACCTACCGCTATCGCGGGCAAGCCCGGCTCCCACATGGCCCCATCAGCTTTAAGCCTGGGTGAGTTCTTCCAGGGTCTTGCCCTTGGTCTCCATCCCGAACAACCACACCACCAGCGCCGCCACCGCAAAGCACAGCGCACCCAAGGCAAATACCCCGCCCTGCCCGGTTATCGGGAATACCAGTCCGGTTACCAACGGCCCCAGCAACGAGCCCACGCGCCCAATCGCCGACGCAAACCCCGAGCCGGTCGCACGTGCCGAGGTGGGATACAACTCCGGCGTGTAGGTGTACAGCACCGCCCACATGCCAAACAGGAAGAACTGCATCAACAACCCCGAGGTGATCAGCAGGCTTACGTTGCCGCCAAACACTGCGCTCTGCCCATACACAAACGCCATCACCCCGCCGCCCAGCAAGGTCACCACGCACACGGGCTTGCGCCCCCAGCGCTCGACCAACCACGCGGCCATCAAAAAGCCTGGGATTCCGCCCAGGGAAATGATCACCGTGTAATACACCGACTGAGTCACAGCAAAACCCGATTGCTGTAACAACGCACTCAACCACGACGTCAGCCCGTAGAACCCAAGCAGGGCGAAGAACCACACACTCCAGATCATCATCGTGCGTTGGCGGTACTGCGCGGACCACAGCTGCTGGAACGCGGAGAAAAACGTCCCCGGCGCACTCTCGATCCGTGGCAGGGCAATCGGCTCCGGCAAGTCGGCGCGGCCCAGGGAATCGCGCACCTTCTGCTCGATGCCAAGCAAGACCTTGTCCGCCGCCTCATGGCGCCCAGCCTGTTCCAGCCAACGCGGCGACTCCGGAATAAAGAAACGGATGGCCAGCACAAACACCGCCGGTATCGCCAACACCAGAAAGATGTCGCGCCAGCCAATCACCGGCAACAAGAAGTAAGACAACACGCCCGCGGCCACAAAACCCAACGGCCAGAAGCCATCCATCAAGGCGATGTAACGGCCGCGTCGCTTGGCGGGGATCAGCTCCGACAGCATCGACTGGGCAATGGGAAACTCCATGCCCATGCCAATGCCCAGCAGGATCCGGAACAACGTCAGCGTCTCCACCGTCTGCGCCATGGAACACAGGTAGCTCGCCAGGCCCCAGAGTACGATGCTCCACTGGAACACCGGCTTGCGCCCGAAGCGATCAGCAAGCATCCCGGACAGCGAAGCGCCCACCACCATGCCGAAAAAACTCGAACTGGCCAGCAACCCGGCCTGGGCCGTGCTCAGGCCAAACTCGGCTTTGATCGAGCCCAGCAGGAAGGTCATCATCGCCAGGTCCATGGAGTCGAAGAAAAACGCCAGGGCGATGATGATGAAAATGACTCGGTGGTAACCGCTGATGGGCAACCGTTCCAGGCGTTCCGCCGCGCTATAACCCTGCCTACCCATGCCGCACCCCTCGTATGAAAAAATCCCCTTGGCGAGTGTGCGGCATCGTTTACGCCGGCTATTGCTGAATGCGACCTGACGACAGCTGAGAGCGACGCCAGCACCTGTAGGAGCGAGCTTGCTCGCGAAGAACGTTAACGATAACGCGGGGCATCTGGATAAAACGCGGCGCCCTCAAGTTTTTCACGAGCAAGCTCGCTCCTACAGCTTGGCAACGCGAGCTATGTGCTCAAGCCCCCCGTCATTGACCGACAGGGCCCGTGACTCGTTGATCACGCTGATCCAGTTCGCCTGCAAAAACAGCTGCATCAAGCCCGCCCCCAGCGCACCGCCCAGATGGGGTTGTTGCTGGCTCCAGTCGAAACAGTCGCAGGCCAGCGGCGATGCCAATGCCTGGGTAAAAATGCCCAGTTCCGCCAACGCCTGCACGCCCTTGGGCGTCACCTCGGTACGCTGCTCATGGCGCTCGATCCATCCGGCCTCAAGCATCCGTTGATACAGCTGCGCCGCCAGTTCACCGCCGAGGTGGCCGTGGCACCAGCGGGCGCGGCGCAGCAACGGCGGCGCTCGCAGCGCCGGTGGCAAAACATCCGGGGTGCTGCGGGCCGCGCTGGCCATGGTGGTGCTGGCCAATGCATCAATGGCGGTGCTGACATCAGCGGCCGCTAGCCTAAACAGGCGCTGGCCTCGCCGTGCCTCGATCCGCAACAGGCCGCTGCCGGTCAGCCGCGCCAAGTGTGCATTGGCTGACGCCGGCGACAAACCGGCCAGCGCTGCCAGCTCGTCTGAAGATTTCGCCGAACCGTCCATCAAGGCCCAGAGCATGGCCGTGCGTTTAGGCTCGGCGAGCAAGCTGGCGATCTGGCTGATGCAAGGTGCTGCTCCCATGTATTCACTCCCTGTTAAACCATTTTTTCTGCTGCGGTTGACGCCCAAGTATAGGTGCGCGGGCAGTAGGTTCCGCGGCGTCTGACAGTGCAGATCAGGACAGGATACGAGTGAAACTTCCGAGCGTGGCGCAGGCTATTGACGGGAAACCATGCGTCCCGGTCGCTGCGCCGTCAATGTCGCACAGCGGGACACGAGCATGTCCCGCAGCAGATTGATGGGTTTACTCAATTGCGCACGGTGGGCGCACAGCAGGTTGAGCGGGGTGCGCTCGCCCTGCAGTTCCGGCAGGATCAAACGCAAGCGCCCGGCCAGCACATCGGTGCTCACATCCAGCCAAGACTTGTAGGCGATGCCCATGCCCGCCACCGCCCAGCGGCGCACCACATCAGCGTCATCGCTGAAGCGATCGCCGCTGACCGTCAGGCTTACGTGGCGCTTGCCATCGTAAAAACCCCAGTGGTCGTGGACGCGGCTGCCGAGCATGTACAGCAGGCAATTGTGCTGGGCCAATTGTTCCAGATGCCGCGGCTCGCCATGCCGGGCGAGGTAACTGGGGGCGGCGCAGAGTACGCGAATATTGTCCGCAGCAATGGGCAGCGCAATCAGGCTGGAGTCTTCGGGTTCGCCGTAACGCAGGGCAATGTCCACGGGCTGACGGAACAAGTCAGCAATGCGATCACCGAGCAACAGGCGCACGTTCAGTTGCGGATGCTCCTGCTGGAACGCATCCAGCCACGGCAACAGTTGGTTGCGGCCAAAATCCGAGGGTGCCGACAATTGCAGCACACCACTGACGTGATCCTGGCCACTGGCCAATAGGCGCCGCCCTTCATCCAGCGCACTCAGTGACGCCCGTGCGTACTCCAGAAAGCCCTCACCTTCGGCCGTCAGCCGAAGGCTGCGGGTAGAGCGCGCCAGCAAGCGCGTGCCCAGTTGCTGTTCGATACGCTTGAGTGCAGCACTGGCCACCGCCGGTGACAGGTCCATGACCCGCGCCGCAGCCGACAGGCTGCCCAAGTCCGCTGCCCGCACAAACAACTGCAAATCATCAAAACGCAGCATGCATACCCGCTCATTATCAATATTTGGTTGAAACAGCCTGCTGTTTTAGCCGCTTTTATCGGCGTGGGAAATAGCCAATCATCTGCCCATCCCGTTAGCCCGTGCCAGGAGTCGACTATGTCCACCGCTTTTAATGTCATCGCCACGCTGATCGCCAAACCCGGCCAGCACGCCACCCTGGAAACCCTGCTGCGCGGCCTGCTGGAACCGACCCGCCTGGAAGCCGGTTGCGAGCAGTACGACCTGCACCAGGACCTGCAACACCCCGAGACCTTCTACATGCTCGAGCGCTGGAGCGACGACGCTGCGCTGGCCGACCACGACCAGAGCGCGCATATCCAGAGCTTTCGCGCCAAGGCCGCCGATGTGATCGAACACTTCGAACTCAAGCGCCTGAAATTTCTCGCCTGATCCCGCCTTTTTTCTGTAGGAGCGAGCTTGCTCGCGAAAACCTAAAGACCGACGCGTTAAACCAGAAACACCGCGTCATCGTTAACGTTTTTCGCGAGCAAGCTCGCTCCTACCTTGACCGTATTCACTTGGAGTCATCATGAAAGCCATTGCCTACTACGCCTCACTGCCGATCAACGATCCAGAATCCCTGCAAGACATCGAATTACCAGCCCCCGTTGCCGGCCCCCGTGACCTGTTGGTGGAAGTCAAAGCCATCTCGGTCAACCCGGTGGATACCAAGGTGCGCCAGAACGTCGCCCCGGAAAATGGCGCCGCCAAGGTGCTGGGTTGGGACGTGGCGGGTGTGGTCAAGGCGGTCGGCAGTGACGTGACGTTATTCAAAGTCGGCGACAAGGTGTACTACGCCGGTTCCCTGGTACGCCCAGGCGGCAACAGCGAACTGCACACCGTGGATGAACGCATCGTCGGCCATATGCCCCGAAGCCTGGGGTTTGCCGAAGCGGCCGCATTGCCGCTGACCGCTATCACTGCGTGGGAGCTGTTGTTCGAACGCTTGCAGGTCGCTGAAGGCAAAGACGATCAAGGCCAGAGCCTGCTGATCGTCGGCGCTGCCGGTGGCGTGGGGTCGATCCTGACTCAACTGGCCAACCAGCTCACGGCGCTGAAGGTCATCGGCACTGCCTCTCGCCCCGAAACCCAGGCATGGGCCAAGGCTCTTGGAGCGCACATGGTGATCGACCACAGCCAGCCGCTGAGCGAAGTGTTGAAACAGGCCGGGCACGGGCAAGTCACCCACGTTGCCAGCCTGACCCAGACCGAGCATCACTTGGACCAACTGGTCGAAGCGCTGCAACCCCAAGGCAAGCTGGCGTTGATCGACGATCCCAAGGCCCTGGATGTGAGCAAGCTCAAGCGCAAGAGCCTGTCGCTGCACTGGGAGTTCATGTACACCCGTTCGATGTTCGAGACCCCAGACATGATCGAGCAGCACAACCTGCTCAACCGCGTGGCCGAACTGATCGACGCCGGCACCCTGAAAACCACGATAGGCGAGCACTTCGGCGTGATCAATGCGGCGAACCTGCGCCGCGCCCACGCCCTGCTGGAAAGCGGCAAGGCCAAGGGCAAGATCGTGCTGGAAGGGTTCTGAAAAAACGGCTGTCAGTGTCGTCCGTTATCCACGTAGGTAATGGACGACACCATTAGTCCGAGAGTTGATCCTTGTCATATTTATGAGCCCGTTCAGGTTTATATTGGCCGCCTTTGCCACGATTCTTTTACGTGAGGAAGTCAGCAATGAAAATCCTGATAAAAGCGTTAGCAAAATCCCCCGGCAGCCAATGGCAAGTTCGTCTCGACGGCGAGGCCATCACCTTTCGCAGTGAAGCCGAGGCCCGGGCCTTCGCCGACACGCTGCAGGCCCGGATCCAGGCTCCCCACCGCTTCCCCCTCAACCAGCAACGTTCCGCTGGCTGAACCGAACGTCAGACCTGCGCCTGTACGGCCCTTGCCCGTTGCAGGCGCTGGGTCGCCATGGCAATGGTCACCGCCAGCACCCCGCAGAGGCAGATGACCATGGCCATCGGCATCGCCGTGCCGTTGTGCAACACACCGACCAACGACGCCGCGCCTGCCGCCACACCAAACTGAATGCAACCGAGCAACGCCGACGCGCTGCCGGCCCGAGCCCCCTGCCCGCTCATGGCACAGGCCGAGGTATTCGGCAAAATGCAGCCCAGGCTGGCGATGCAGATAAACAGCGGCACCAGCAACGGCCATAGCGCCTCGGTGCGCAACGCGGCAATTCCCAACAGCGTCAACGCCGCCGCCACGTACACCCACACGGTGCGCGACAGCAAAAACGCGGGGCCGCGCTTGGCGAGCAATCTTGCGTTCAGTTGCGCCACCAGGATAAAGCCCGCGGCGTTGGAGCCGAACAACCAGCCGTAATGCTCGGCCGGCACGCCATAGAGCTTGATAAATACGAAGGGGGAGCCGGCGATGTAGGCAAACATCCCGGCAATCGAGATGCCGCCGGTCAAGGCATAGCCCAGGTACACCCGGTCTGACAGTAGCGAGCCGTAGCGGCGCAACGAGCCCGACAACGGCTGGCGCGGCTGATCGGCCGGGAAGGTTTCCGGCAACCCGACCGCCACGGCGATGGCCGCCATCACGCTGAATAACGACAACGCCAGGAAAATCGACTGCCAGCCCCACACGCCGACCATCAGGCCACCGGCCAATGGCGCCAGGATCGGGGCCAGGCCGGTCACCAGCATCAGTTGCGAATACACCTTGGCCGAGCCCACGGCATCGCATTTGTCACTAACTACCGCCCGGGAAATCACCATGCCCGCACACCCGCCAAGGGCCTGCACGAAGCGTGCACCGATCAGCCACTCCAGGGACGGCGCATACGCACAGGCGAAAGACGCGAGGGTAAACAGGGTGACGCCGCTGAGCAGCGGCACGCGCCGGCCAAAGCGGTCGGCCAGCGGCCCGTAGATCAATTGGCCAATAGCCAGGCCCGCGAAATACACGGCCAGGGTCAGCTGGATATGTTTTTCATCAGTGGCGAAGGCCGTGGCCATTGCCGGAAAGCCCGGCAGGTAAAAGTCGATCGCCAACGGCGCGAAGGCGCTCAAGGCGCCCAGAATCAGGATTATGCGAAGGTTCATCAGACACCCAAGTGAGTCGGCAGCTCAACAGTCTAGCCGCGCTTGGGTGCCATGAACATTACGTTAGGTGGCTAACGATCAGAAAAATCACGCCAGCTTGGCGCTGTAGCCTTCTTCGGTTATCAGGCCGATCACGTCATCTGCAGATAAGCGGCTTTCCACACCCACTTCTTTCGCTGCCAAATCCACCTTTACACTCGCCGCCGGATCCTTGCTCTGTACCGCCTGGGTCACCGCTTTAACGCAGTGGCCGCAGGTCATTCCTTCAACGCTGAATATTTGCATGACATGACTCCTTTGATGAGGTTGAGCCCAGTGTCGAGCTTGCCATGATGGCAAGGTCAAGTTCTCAGTATTTCTGCCGGGCTGGTATTCGGCGGCGACGTCGGCCAAGCTTCAACCTCCCTAGCTGTGAACCACGGAGCATTCGCCATGCGCTGGTTGTTTTTTGCCCTTGCCGGCCTGATGAGCTTGCCTGCCGCTGCGCCCCAGGCCCTCGCTGCTGAAGATTATGCGGTGCTGATTATTTCCCGCGAACGCCTGGAAGTGCCGACCCACTGCGAGATCGGCCTGTATATCCAGGACCAACTGGCCGGGCGTCTGTTCCAGGAACAGGCCACCGCCTTCAACCTTCCCCCTGGCGATGTGTCGTTGCGCCTGAAAGTGTTGCCGAGCCAGGCCCCCGGCTGTCTGCCAGGCATGCTCGCGCCACCCGCGCAGAACATCACCTTGAAAGCCGGTGACGTACGCAAATTACGCATTGCCCAGGGCCCGGACGGCATGTACCTCAAAGCCGCGGCATTGGAATACTGAAGGGGCTTGACCTTCCCCACAGGTTAAGGTTGATCCTAGTGGCAACTTCTTCTGGAGGACTGCCCCATGAATGGATCCACCACCTTTGACCTGCCCATCGGCGGCATGACCTGTGCCAGCTGTGCCGGGCGGGTCGAACGCGCGCTGGGCAAGGTGCCGGGCGTGCAACGTGTCAGCGTCAACCTGGCCAATGAACGCGCGCACATCGAAGTACAGGGCCAGATGGACCCCAGCGTGCTGATCGCCGCTGTCGACAAAGCCGGCTACACCGCCACCCTGCCCCAAAGCGAAACCGCCACCGACGCCGATCAAGCCCGACGTCTGCGCCGCGAGCGCTGGTCGCTGGTGGCGGGCATTCTGCTGGCGTTGCCCTTGGTGCTGCCGATGCTGGTAGAACCCTTCGGCCTGCACTGGATGCTCCCCGCCTGGATACAGTTTGCCCTGGCCACACCGGTGCAATTCATCCTGGGCGCGCGCTTTTATGTCGCCGCGTGGAAAGCCGTGCGCGCCGGCGCCGGCAATATGGACCTGCTGGTGGCGATCGGCACCAGTGCCGGCTACGGCCTGAGTATCTATGAATGGCTCACCGCCGCCCCAGGCGTGACGCCGCACCTGTACTTCGAAGCCTCGGCGGTGGTAATCGCCTTGGTACTGCTGGGCAAATACCTGGAAAGCCGCGCCAAGCGCCAGACCGCCAGCGCCATCCGCGCCCTTGAAGCCTTGCGGCCGGAACGGGCGATCCGCGTGCAGGACGGCCGCGAAGAAGACGTCGCCATCAGTGCGTTGAAGCATGGTGACCTGGTGCTGGTCAAACCCGGCGAACGCTTCCCGGTGGACGGTGAAGTGGTGGAAGGCCTGAGCCATGCCGATGAAGCGCTGATCAGTGGCGAAAGCCTGCCGGTGGCCAAACAACCCGGCGATGCGGTCACCGGTGGCGCCATCAACGGTGAAGGCCGTTTGCTGGTGCGCACCCTGGCCCTGGGCGCAGAAAGCGTGCTGGCGCGCATCATCCGCCTGGTCGAAGACGCCCAGGCCGCCAAGGCACCGATTCAGAAACTGGTGGATAAAGTCAGCCAGGTGTTCGTGCCGGCTGTGCTGGTATTGGCGCTGATTACCGTCGTGGGCTGGTGGCTGTATGGCGCCTCCCTGGAAACCGCCATCATCAATGCGGTCGCCGTATTGGTGATCGCCTGCCCTTGTGCCTTGGGCCTGGCCACGCCGACCGCGATCATGGCCGGCACCGGCGTCGCCGCGCGCCATGGCATTTTGATCAAGGACGCCGAAGCCCTGGAACGTGCCCACGCCGTGAGCGCCGTGGTGTTCGACAAAACCGGCACCCTCACCTCAGGCGCGCCCAACATTGCGCATTTGGCGGCCGTGGATGGTGACGAAGCCCTATTGTTGCAACAGGCCGGCGCCTTGCAGCGCGGCAGTGAGCACCCACTGGCCAAGGCCGTGCTGGATGCTTGCCGCGAAAGAGGCTTGGACGTGGCCGATGTGAGCGCCAGCCAATCCCTCACCGGGCGCGGCATTGCCGGTACGCTCGACGGTCGGCCACTGGCGCTGGGCAATCGCCGCTTGCTGGAAGAAACCGGCCTGGACGCAGGCGACTTGGGCCCGCGTGCCAAGGAATGGGAAGCCGAAGGCCGCACCTTGTCCTGGCTGATCGAGCAAGGTGCGCAGCCGCGCGTGCTGGGGCTGTTTGCCTTTGGCGACACGCTCAAGCCCGGCGCGTTGCAAGCCGTGCAACAACTCAAGGCGCAGCACATCAGCAGCCACCTGATCACCGGCGATAACCACGGCAGTGCACGGGTGGTGGCCGAGGCCTTGGGCATCGACGATGTGCATGCCGAAGTACTGCCCGCCTATAAAGCCGCTGCCGTGGCCGAGCTGAAAAAAACCGGCGTGGTAGCCATGGTCGGCGACGGTATCAACGATGCACCAGCCCTGGCCGCTGCCGATATCGGCATCGCCATGGGCGGCGGCACCGACGTGGCCATGCACGCCGCCGGTATCACCTTGATGCGTGGCGACCCGCGCCTGGTGCCGGCCGCCCTGGAGATCAGCCGCAAGACCTACGCGAAAATTCGACAGAATCTGTTCTGGGCCTTTGTGTATAACTTGATCGGCATTCCCCTGGCCGCCTTCGGCCTGCTCAACCCGGTACTGGCTGGCGCCGCCATGGCCTTGTCCAGCGTCAGCGTGGTGAGTAATGCCCTGCTGTTGAAAACCTGGAAACCCAAGGACTTGGAGGATCAACGCCCATGAACATCGGCCAAGCCGCCCGCACCAGCGGGCTAAGCGCGAAGATGATTCGCTACTACGAAGCCATTGGCCTGCTGAAAACCGCCCACCGCACCGACAGCGGATACCGGGTGTACGGCCACGACGACCTGCACACCCTGACGTTCATCAAGCGCTCGCGGGACCTGGGGTTTTCACTGGAAGAAGTCGGCAAGTTACTGACCCTGTGGGAGGACCGGCAGCGGGCCAGCGCCGACGTAAAAGCCCTGGCGCGCCAGCACATCGACGAGCTGAACCACAAGATTCGTGAGCTGGGGCAACTACGCGATACCTTGCAGGACCTGATGGAGCACTGCCAAGGCGATCACCGGCCCGATTGCCCGATCCTCAAGGAGTTGGCCGCGGGCAACTGCTGCGCCTGACAGACCGTACGCAATGATCGCTCCCACGCTCCGCGTGGGAATGCCGCTTTCGACGCTCCGCGTCACGCTTTGGGACGCAGAGCGTCCAGGGATGCATTCCCACGCAGAGCGTGGGAACGATCAATGTGGGAGCTGGCTTGCCTGCGATAGCATCACCTCGGTGTCACTGATACACCAAGGTGCCTGCATCGCAGGCAAGCCAGCTCCCACATTGTGAGTTACTGCATCCAAGGCGGCGGCGGTGGCTCGTCCGGCACTTTGCTCGGTGGCGCGTCATCCGCTGCGCGAATCGCCTGGCGACGCTCTTCATCCAGCCGCGCCGCTTCGATTTCGCGGATCACACCGCCCACATCCGCCAGTTCTTCCGGTTCGTCGAACTCACCGGTCAATACACTGGCCGGGTGCAAGGTGCCGGCTTCATACAGCGCCCACATTTCCTTGGCGTACTTGGTTTTCTTCAACTCCGGGGCAAAACGCCCGAAGTAGGAAGCCATGTTGCCAACGTCGCGCTCCAGCATGCTGAACGCGTGGTTGTTACCCGCCGCATCCACCGCCTGGGGCAGGTCGATGATTACCGGGCCCGTAGGCGTGAGCAGTACGTTGAACTCGGACAGGTCACCGTGCACCAGGCCGGTGCACAGCATCAGCACGATCTGGGAGATCAGGAAGGCGTGGTATTCGCGCGCCTGGTCCGGCTCCAGCACGACGTCATTCAGACGCGGCGCCGCATCGCCGTATTCGTCGGCCACCAGTTCCATCAACAGCACGCCTTCGAGAAAGTCGAACGGCTGGGGCACGCGAACGCCCGCACCGGCCAGGCGAAACAGCGCCGCCACTTCCGCGTTCTGCCAGGCATCTTCGGTTTCTTTCTTGCCGAACTTGGAGCCCTTGGCCATGGCTCGTGCCTGGCGGCTGTTACGGACCTTACGGCCTTCCTGGTATTCGGATGCCTGACGAAAACTTCGTTTATTCGCCTCCTTGTAAACCTTGGCGCAACGCAATTCATTGCCGCAGCGCACCACATAAACAGCTGCTTCTTTACCACTCATCAGAGGGCGCAGCACTTCGTCGACCAGACCGTCTTCGATCAGGGGTTCAATGCGTTTAGGAGTCTTCATCAGCTTTTATTGTGGGTCCTGTATTACCAAACACGCGTGTGGAACTCGTTATACGGCAATCGGCTCGCCGGGGGGAGAGGCTACTGACCTCTGACCCCTTGAGAATGCATTCAATGGGCCAATTTTATCGGCAATCAGCGTTCGATAATCGCCGTCACGCCTTGGCCACCGGCGGCACAGATGGAAATCAGCCCACGGCCCTTGCCCGCCGCATCCAACAATTTAGCCAAGTTGGCGACGATCCGCCCACCGGTGGCGGCAAACGGATGGCCCGCCGCCAGGGAACTGCCCTTGACGTTGAGCCGGCTGCGGTCGATCGACCCCAGCGGTGCGTCCAGGCCCAGGCGGGTCTTGCAATAGTCGGCGTCTTCCCAGGCCTTGAGCGTGCACAGCACTTGGGCGGCGAAGGCTTCGTGGATCTCGTAGTAATCAAAGTCCTGCAAGGTCAGGCCGTTACGCGCCAGCAAGCGTGGCACCGCATACACCGGCGCCATCAACAGGCCCTCGGCGCCGTGGACGAAATCCACCGCCGCTGCTTCGCCATCGCGCAGGTAAGCCAGGATCGGCAGGCCGCGCTCCTTGGCCCACGCCTCGCTGCCCAGCAGCACCAGAGAGGCACCATCGGTCAGGGGCGTGGAGTTACCGGCGGTGAGCGTGCCCTTTTCGCTGCGCTCGAAGGCCGGCTTGAGGCTGGCGAGTTTTTCCAGGGTCAGGTCGGGGCGCAGGTTGTTGTCGCGGGTGAGGCCGAGAAAGGGCGTGAGCAAATCGTTGTGCCAGCCTTCGGCGTAGGCCGCCGCCATCTTCTGGTGGCTCTCCAGCGCAAGCTGGTCCTGCTCGGCGCGGGGGATCTGCCAGGTCTGGGCCATCAGCTCGCAGTGCTGCCCCATGGACAAACCGGTGCGCGGTTCGCCGTTGCGCGGCAGTTCCGGCTTGAGGTGATGAGGACGAAGTTGTAACAGGAGTTTTAATTTATCTCCCAGGGATTTGCTGCGGTTGGCTTGCAGCAGGATCTTGCGCAGCCCTTCATTCACACCAATCGGTGCATCCGAGGTGGTGTCCACCCCGCCGGCAATGCCGCATTCAATCTGGCCCAGGGCGATTTTATTGGCCACCAGCAGCGCCGCCTCCAGCCCGGTGCCGCATGCTTGCTGGATGTCGTACGCAGGGGTTTGCGGTGACAGGCGCGAGCCGAGCACGCATTCACGCGTCAGGTTGAAATCACGGGAGTGCTTGAGCACCGCGCCGGCGGCCACCTCGCCCATGCGCAGGCCGTGCAGGTTGTAGCGCTCGATCAGGCCCTCCAGCGCGGCAGTCAGCATCGCCTGGTTACTCGCCGTGGCATAGGGGCCATTGGAACGGGCGAAAGGAATGCGGTTACCGCCAATGATCGCTACACGGCGCAATTGAGTCATGGAAAGCTCCCTTGTGGTGGTGGGTGGAATCATCAAGCCTAGCCTAGGCTCAATCGAACGACTGCCACCCCAGTGTGGTCAACCTTTGAACCCCAGCCTTCGGAGAGCGTTCCATGTCTGACCGTTATATCGACTTCGCCAACTCAAGCCTCGGCCATCGCCTGGTCGCCGCCATTGGCCTGCCGTCACCGGTACGCCTGGAACGCTGGCAAGCCGGGCGCCTGCGCCCGGTCGAAGGCGCCCTGCTGCTGGGCGGTGGCGCATTGGCAACCCAGGTGCTGGCATTTGCCAACCGACTCACCGACGCCGTCTACAGCTACGGCGCCGAAGCCTCGACAGCGCCCGCGTGGATTCCAGGACACGGCCCCAAGCTCAAGGCGGTGGTGTTCGACGCCAGTGCTTTGCAACACACCGAGCAGCTCAAGCAACTGCGCGAATTCTTCCAACCGCTGCTGAAAAATCTCGACCACAGTGCACACCTGGTAATCCTTGGCCGAGCGCCGGAAAGCCTCAGCGACCCCTTCGCCGCTAGCGCCCAGCACGCCCTGGAAGGCTTCAGCCGCTCCCTGGCCAAGGAGCTGCGCAGCGGTGGCGTGCTGCAGTTGCTGTACGTGGGCGACGGCGCCGAAGATCAGTTGGAAGGCGCGCTGCGGTTTTTCCTCTCGCCCAAAAGCGCTTATATCTCCGGCCAGGTGATTCGCCTGGCGGCCTGCGATACCCCGGTGCAAGATTGGACGCGCCCGCTGGCCGGGCGCAAGGCATTGGTTACCGGCGCCGCTCGAGGCATCGGTGCCTCCATCGCCGAAACCCTGGCCCGCGACGGCGCCGAGGTCATTGTGCTCGATGTGCCCCAGGCCAAGGCCGACCTTGAAGCCCTGGCCGCACGCCTGAATGCGCGCACGGTGATGCTGGATATCTGCGCTGAAGATGCCGCACGCCAACTGATCGAGCACCTGCCAGACGGGCTCGACATCCTGGTGCACAACGCCGGCATCACCCGCGACAAAACCCTGGCCAACATGACCCCGGAATACTGGGACGCAGTGCTGGCGGTCAACCTCAAGGCTGCGCAAGTGCTGACCAAGGCCCTGCTCGACAACGGCACCCTGCAAAACAACGCTCGGGTGGTGTTGCTGGCCTCCATCAGTGGCATCGCCGGCAATCGTGGGCAAACCAACTATGCCGCAAGCAAGGCCGGATTGATCGGCCTGGCTCAAGCCTGGGCGCCGCTGTTGAAGGAACGTGGGATCAGCATCAACGCCGTTGCGCCTGGGTTTATCGAAACCCAGATGACCGCGCATATCCCCTTCGCCCTGCGTGAGGCCGGGCGCCGCATGAGCTCCCTGGGTCAAGGTGGCTTGCCCCAGGATGTGGCCGAAGCCGTCGCCTGGCTGAGCCAGCCGGGCTCCGGTGCGGTCAGCGGCCAGACGCTGCGAGTGTGTGGGCAAAGTCTTCTGGGAGCGTAAGCATGCAATGGCAAACGTTGGACAGCACCCCGTCTCTACTGCCGCTGTATTGGCGCGCGGCGCTCAAGCGCAAGATCACCGGCAGCACATTGCCCGAACGTGGGTTGCGCTGCCGGATGAGTGTCAATCCCGGCGCGGTTGCGGCTTATCGCAAGGTATGCGGCTTTGCTGACAGCCCGATGCTGCCCGCGACTTATCCGCATATCCTCGCGTTCGGCCTGCAACTGCAATTGCTGACGGACAAGACTTTTCCATTTCCGCTGCTGGGGTTGATCCACCTGCGCAATCGCATCCGTATTCATCGGCCTTTAGGTGGAGTCGGTGACGTGAGTGTCGGTGTCTACGCACGCAATCTCAGCCCCCATCCCAAGGGGGCCACCTTTGACATCGTCACCGTTATAGAGGATGCCCTTGGGCTCTTGTGGGAAGCCGAAAGCCAAATGTTATGCCGGGGCGTGAAGCTGGAAGGCGAAGCCCTGGAGAGCGGATTGCAAACCCCAGGCACGCTCACCGAATTGACGCGCTGGAAAGCGCCCACTGACATAGGCCGCCGCTACGCACGCGTGTCTGGCGACTACAACCCCATCCACCTTAGTGCGCCTACCGCCAAGCTGTTCGGTTTTCCCCAGGCCATCGCCCACGGGTTGTGGAACAAGGCCCGCACCCTCGCGGCGCTGGCAGAACACTTGCCGGCCGCCAATATTGAAATTGACGTCGAGTTCATGAAGCCGGTGCGCCTGCCCAGTGAAGTGATATTAATAAGTAGCGCGGCCGGTTCCAGCGGAGGGTTGGAACTCAAAGGCGCTGGGGATATTCAACACATGCGGGGCAAGTGGCAGCCGATTTCCTGAAAACCCCCTGATTAATTGTATATATACACCCTAAGTTATAGCGGACCTTGAGAGGTCCGCCGTTTTTTACAAGCCTTTGATTTTAATCATCTAAACAATCCGAAACACCCTCCCATTACACCTTTGGTATTAGTTCCTAAGCCGACTAAGCCCGGGTGTATATAAATCGTTAATACCAAGTTGAGCATTGCGTGAAAGAGTGCCCTGGCCTGAGATAGCCACACGGACAAACCTATCGTTATCCAAAGAAATAACGAGGGTTTGAAACAACCAAGGTTGTACCAGGTGCAAGGAACTCAATCATGAAAACTCAAGTCGTGTTTTGGAAAGCAAGTACCGCGCTGGCCCTCGTTCTGGCAATGAGCCTGGGCGGCTGCAGCAGCGGTGGTGGCGGGCATAAATCCAGCGTGGCGGCGTCATCGCCGGATGCGGGTGCAGGCGCCGGAGGCGGCACAGGCGGAGGTACTGGTGGCGGTGATGGCGGTACAGGCGGTGGGACCGGTGGTGGCACAGGCGGCGGTGACGGCGGAACTGGCGGTGGGACCGGTGGTGGCACGGGCGGTGGTGACGGCGGCACCGGCGGTGGTACTGGTGGCGGCACTGGTGGCGGCACTGGCGGCGGCACCGGCGGCGGTACTGGCGGTGGTACTGGCGGTGGTACTGGTGGCGGCACCGGCGGCGGCACTGGCGGTGGTACTGGTGGCGGCACCGGCGGCGGCACTGGCGGTGGTACTGGTGGCGGCACCGGCGGCGGCACTGGTGGTGGTACTGGTGGCGGCACCGGCGGCGGCACTGGCGGTGGTACTGGTGGCGGCACTGGCGGCGGCACTGGTTCGACAACCACCCCATTGGTCACCGGCCAGATCGCCGGCACCCTTGGCACCACAGTCGGCAATGTCGGTACAGCGGTCGGTAACCTGGGTTCGACGTTGAATGGCGTACCCATCGTCGGCGCAACCGCTGGCGGCCTGGTCACCTCGGCAGGCACCGCTGTTAACAGCATCGGCACTGGCGTAACCGCCGGCTTGGGCTCACTGGGCACCAACACCAACTCCCTGGGCACCACGGTAGCAGGCGTAGGTAATGGGGTGGCCGATTTGGGCGGCGGCCTCTCGACCACCGGCCAATCACTGTCAACCACCCTCGGGGGAGTACCCGTCGTCGGCGGTGTGACAGGCGGAGTAGGCACTGCGGTAGGTGGCGTTGTGGATAAAGTCGGCACCACCGTCACCATGCTCGGCGATACCCTCAGCACGGCCAGCACCACGGGCCCACTGGGTTCATTGACCAATACCTTAGGCAGCAAAGTAGTGGTGCCTGTAGTGTCGCTGGTGGAAAACACCACCGGCAACCTGGGCAACGCAACCGGCCTGGGCGCTCCACTCAATGGCGTACTGGATAAAGTCGGTTCGGCTGTCACTGGCCTGGGTACTCAAGTCGCCAGCACTGGCGGCACGGGCAACCCGGTCACCGGTATTGTCGGCACCGTGCTCACTGGCGTCGGTGGCACACTGGATAAATCGGGCGGTTATGTGGCCCCAACCGGTGGCACCTCGGCTCCCGGCATTCCAGAGCTGGTGGGTGGCCTGGTGGCTAACGTGGGTACCGGCCTGAACGTGGGCAACACCAACGGCACTGTCAGTGCAGCGGGTGTGACCGGTGGTGCAGTCGGCGGCACCGTTGCGTCGCTGGGCACTGTGCTGGGTGGCACAGGTGTAGCAAACACCGCAGCTACCGCACCGGTCGCCACCGTGGCGGCCAATGTCGGCGCAGCGCTCAATCCTGTGACCAGCGGCGTCACCAACCTGACGCAAACCATCGGCACGACTACCGGTGTGGGTGCTCCGGTGAATGGTTTGGTCACTCAAGTCGGCGGCGCAGTCAGCAGCTTGGGTACCAACCTGACGGCGGCCAACGCCAACCCGATCACCAACGCGGTAGGCACCACCGTCACAGCGGTCGGCGGCACCGTCGCCTCGGTGGGTGGCCTGGTGACGGGCGGCACCACTGGCGGCACCAGCGGTGGTTTGCTCGGTGGCCTGAATATCGGCACCACCGCCACAGCAACCGGCACGGCCACAACCACAGGCGGCACTACGGCCACTGGCGGTCTGGGCGGTTTGTTGAACGGCCTGACCGGCAAATAGAAATGCACCTGGCCGATTAGACGGCCTCCCCTACAGCGCCTACGCTTGGTTGAGACGAGAGACCTTTAATAAGTCTCTCGTCTTTTTTATGGGCGGCGACACGCTTTATCAATCGCCGCCCTCCCGAACCGAGTCCCAGAACCCGGCGGGCCCGAAGCGCTGCTGCAGTTGACCATGGAGTGTCCTATGCGCGTGTTGACGCCGTTGTTATTGCTCACCCTCAGTGCCTACGTCCAGGCCGAGACCCTTCCCAGCTTTCTTAACAGCAACGACACTGTCCGCACCCTGCCGGTGCCCAACCTGCCCGCCGACGCCTACCGACCACCCTCGTCGAAAACCCAGGTACCTGAAGCGCCACCGACTGCCGGCCAGCCGCTGTTGATGGACACCAAGGTCACTATTCGAAAGTTGCAGATCGAAGGCGGAACGGTCTACCCGCTCGCCGAGACGGCACAGGTGTATGCGCCGTTGATTGGACGAGAAACCAACCTCGCCCAACTGATTGAAGCGACCCGTGGGATCACCCGCCGTTACCAGGAGGATGGCTACCTGCTGTCCTACGCGTTCCTGCCGCAACAGAATTTCGAAAACGGCCTGGTCCGCGTGGTACTGGTGGAGGGCTACATCAAGGACTATCAACAAACCGGCGACATCGGTTCGGTGTCGGCCTACGTCGATAAACTCGCGCAGAAGCTCCTGGCTGAGCGCCCGCTGACCCGCAAGACTTTCGAGCGCTACACCACGCTGATGAGCCGCATCCCCGGCCTCAGCGTACAGGCGCAAGTACCGCCACCGGGCACCACTGATGGCGCCACGCACATGCAGATCCAGGCCAGCCGCAAACCTTTCACCACCAGCATGAGCCTGGTGCAAAAAAGCCGTGGCGGCACGCAAGCGTTGCTGAGCGCCACCAGCAATTCCCAGACGTCCATGGGCGAGCAGCTCAGCGTCAGCGGCCTGTTCCCACCCGGCGAGGACAAAGAACACTACTACCGTGTGGACTACAACCAGTTCATCAACGCCGAGGGCACCCAACTGGCGCTCGCCGCCGAACGCTATCGCGCCGACCCCAACAGCAGCGTGCAACTGGATGGCGGTTTCGAACTCAAGCCGCACCAGTCCATCGACCGCTACTCCATTGGCCTGAGCCATCCGTTCATCGCCTCCCCCACCGAGTCGCTCACCCTGGGCACGCGCCTGTACGCGGTCGACCAGACCACGCGCTATAAACTGGTGGGCTACCCGCTGCGTTTCGACATCGAATCCAACCTGCGCGCCCTGGCCTTCGAAGGCGATTGGCGCAAAGCCGACGCGCAACGCCTGCGCATCATCAGTGGTGGTCTGTACCAGGGCATCGACGGTCTGGGCGCCAAGGCCCGCAGTGACCTGGGCGTGGCCAAACCCGACCTCGACTTCTTCCGCCTGCGCCTTTCCGGCGTGCAAAGCGACAAGTTCTTCGACAACTGGCAAGGCGTGTTGTCGGGTGCGCTGTACTGGAGCGACAACACCCTGCCCGACAGCGAACGCGCGACCTTCGGCGGGCAGAATTTCGGCCGTGGCTACCCGGACGACCAAGGCTCGGGCGACAAGGGCTGGGGGGTGGCGTACGAGGTCAACTACAGCTTCAACCGCACCGGCAACTGGGTGAAGATCCTGCAACCCTACGTCGTAGTCGACCGCGCCAAATCCTGGTTCAACGACCTGCCGGTCAAGGCCAACGACATGTCCTCGGCGGCGGTGGGTTTACGTTTTGGCGACAAGAAGTACTACAACATCGCGCTGGAGGCGGCCAAGCCAATGTCGGATATCGCCCTGGACAGCTTTAATCGCAGGCCGCGATATACGCTGAGTTTCAGTTATCAACTGTGATGAGGGCACCTGTAATCAACGTGGGAGCGGGCTTGCTCACGAAGGCAGTGTGTCAGTCAATGAATCTTTAACTGAACCATCGCTATCGCAGACAAGCCAGCTCCCACAAGGGTCTGTGTTGCTCACAGAATCAGTGCCCGACACAGATCCCAGCGACCTGACAGCCGAACCCCCTCTACCTGAGCCCCCGCGATCAAACGGTGGGAGCTGGCTTGCCTGCGATGACGGCCGGACAGTCGACGACTAAGTGCCTGGCACCCCACGAGCCAAATGTGGGAGCGGGCTTGCTCGCGAAGGCGGTGTGTCAGTCAATGAATCTTTAACTGAGCCACCGCTATCGCAGGCAAGCCAGCTCCCACATTTAATAAGCGGTGCCGGTCCGTTACCGACCAGGTGTAGAGAGGGGAAACAGGCTATTGAGGGTATCGAGCAAGCGAGCCAGGTAAATCGGCTTGCGAAACAGATCCAGCACCTGCAAGCGCAGCATATCGCTGACATCGTCCATTTCTGCATGACCCGACATCACGATCACAGGCAAATGCGAGCGTGAGGTGTGTTCGCGCAGGCGCTTGATCAAGGAGATACCGCTTTCCTCGGGCATGCGCAGATCGGTGATGACCAGGGCGATATCGGGGTGAAGTGTCAATTCTTGCAAGGCGAAGGTGACGGAAGTCGCGGTAAAACAGACGAATCCCTCGTTTTCGAGGGATTCGGCCAACTCGATCAGCGCATCCTCCTCGTCATCCACCAATAGGATTTGTTGGCGGGATGACGAAGGGTGGGTCATGGGCGGTACCTTATAAAGAGAATCGCCAAAACAATTACAGACAACGCTGCATGTTAAGTCGCCGCCGGCAAGGCGTCTGACACTTTCTGGAAGACACCTTTGATTTTATCGCCAAGTCCAGTGCCAAAGCCAATGATAACCAACGCAACTATCGCCACAATAATCACATATTCAATGGCCGACGCCCCGTCTCTACGGCGCAGGAATAACTGAGCGTGAATGTAAAATTTCAAGAACAGGTCAAGGATCATATGAGATCTCCTTCATGCGCCACAAAGCGCCGATACAGCTGGCCCGCACAATGATTGCCGTGTGCCACTAGAGCATTGTCAACAAATTTAACACTCACAACTGTAAGAACGAATTAATCATAAAGTATTAGTCGCCGCGTCAGCCCCACAAATCCGTTATTTACAGCCCCTGCTTTAACCGCGCAGATAAATTTTTCATTCAGTAATGGCAATTTGTCCTAGCTGGGCTACCTTCAAATAGCCAAATCGTTAGTTGTTCATCACAGCCCAGTTGCGAATTTAACTCGTTTGGATTAACGGGAATAAAAGCAGTGCAACAGGATAGGGAGCGCCGTCATGAACAGTCGTATCAGCATGGTCCTGGCTGGCTTGCTGCTTATCGGAGCCCTGGTTGCAGGGTATTGGGGCCTGGTGCTGAGCCGTCCGCAGGCACCCGCCGTAGCGCCCTCGCCAGCACCTGTCATTTCCGTTGAAAAAACCGTTGCTGTCGTGGAAGACCAGACCCGCCAGCCGGTCGTGGTGCTGGTGCACGCGGTTGCGCCTTTTGTGCCCCTCACCGCTGCCGATGTCGCCGTGGAAAAACTGCGCACCGTGCCGGCTGGCAGCCTGACCAGCGTTGACCAGGCCATCGGCCGCACGCCCTTGCGGGCCCTGGGTGCCGGCACCTGGCTCAATGATGAGAGCTTCACCGCCGGCGGCCCCCTGGCCCGCATGATTCGTACAAACGAACGCGCACTGGCCGTCGCCGTCGATGAGGTCATCGGTGCCGGTGGCCAGTTGAGCCCCGGCGATTACGTCGATGTCTTGCTGTTCTTGCGCCAGGACAATGCCAATGCCGAGCAGTCGGCGCAGGTGGTCATCCCAGCGATTCGCCTGCTCAGCGTCGGCGACCAGTTGGGACTGGCCAACGACGGCACCCCGGCCGTGCCGCCACCCGCCACCGCCGAAGAACGCGCCCAGGCTGCCCAACGCCGCACTGCCGCGCGCAGTGTGGTGCTGGCGGTGCCCGAACCCTTGCTGAGCCGGCTGATGCTCGCCTCCCAAGCCGGCACGCTGCGCCTGGCCGTGCGCAGTGCCGACGAACAATTGCTCAGCCGCTACTGGGCCGGCGAAAGCGACACCCCGGACAAGGTGCAAAGCGCCAACCGCGACCTCTACCAATTCACCCAATTGGCCCTCAGCGGCCCGCCAAAAAAAATCCCCCCCGCGATGGCCGACACCGGCCAGCGTCGGGGCGTCGAAGTGATTCGCGGCGCGGCGGCGGCACAACCTACCCCCTGATTGAACAAGGATGCCTTGAATGAGCCAACGCTACGCTCAATTGGCCTTGGCCTTGATGCTGCCGTGCCTGCCCCTGGGCATGGCGATGGGCGCATCGGGCAACTGCAACACCCTGGGCCAACTGCCCGCTGTGATCGAGGTGGGCGAAGGCTTGCAAACCGAACTGCAATCGCCGGTAGCGATTACGCGCCTGGCTATCGGCGATCCGAAAATCGCCGACGTGCGGGTCAACGGCGACCGCCACTTTCTGCTCACCGGTGTCGGCAGCGGTGCCACCAGCCTGATGGTGTGGACCGGCTGCTCGACCACGCCGCGTCAGAGCATGGTGTTCGTTAAAGGCAAGGCCACCTCGGCGCTGACCAGCCAATCGCTATCGCCCTCCGAAGACCCGACGCTGCCCAGCCAGGTGCAGACCGATATTCGCTTCGTCGAGGTCAGCCGCACCAAGCTCAAGGAAGCCAGCACCAAGATCCTGGGCATGGGCAACAATTTCTTCCTCGGCAGCCCAAGCTTGCTGTCCCCTTCAGAGGGCATCTTCAAATTGCCGGTGAGCGCTGAGAGCTTCAACATCGGTTTTGGCGGTGGCCGGGTCAAGGCGCTGATCAACGCCCTGGAAAGCAGTGGCTTCGCCTACACCCTCGCACGCCCGAGCCTGGTGGCCATGAGCGGCCAGAGCGCAACCTTCCTGGCCGGCGGCGAAGTGCCGATTCCGGTGCCCAGTGCCGGCAGCGATACCATCACCATTGAGTACAAGGAGTTCGGCATTCGCCTGACCCTCACGCCCACGGTCATCGACCACAACCGCATCGCCTTGAAGGTCGCCCCGGAAGTCAGCGAGCTGGACTACAACAACGCGATCCGGATTGAGGGCATCCAGGTGCCTGCCCTGACCGTCAGGCGCACCGACACCAGTGTGTCACTGGCCGATGGCGAAAGCTTTGTGATCAGCGGCCTGATCAGCAGCACCAACCGCTCCACCATCGCCAAGCTCCCGGGCCTGGGCGATATCCCGATCCTTGGTGCGTTTTTCCGCGACTCCAATATCAACAGCGAAGAAAAAGAACTGCTGATGATTGTCACGCCGCATCTGGTCCAGCCACTGGCTGCCAATGCGCAGTTGCCGTCGCTGCCCGGCGAAAAACTGCGCACCTATGACCCGAATTGGTTCCGGCTGTTCTTCCTGGAAAACGGCAACTTCGACCGTCGCAGTGGACTTTCCCAATGAGCGATAGCCTGAGCCAGACCTTCCTGGCAATCACCCGCAACAGCACCGACCTGGAATGGCTCCAGGGCGCGCTGGCGCCCCTTGGCCAAGTGATCAGCGTGGGCGGCGGCAGCCTCGATGAATTGCTGGCACTGGTGGACGTGACCTTCGCCAACCTGGTGTTCGTGGGCCTGGACCGTGAACACCTGGTGGCTCAGAGCGCCTTGATCGAAGGCGCCCTGGAAGCCAAGCCGATGTTGGCGGTGGTGGCCTTGGGCGACGGCATGGACAACCAGTTGGTACTCAACGCCATGCGTGCCGGTGCCCGGGATTTTGTCGCCTATGGCTCGCGCTCCAGCGAAGTGGCCGGGCTGGTGCGGCGCCTGAGCAAGCGCTTGCCGCCCACCGCGCCGAACGCCCACCTCGGCGGCCTCACCGTGCTCTACGGAGCCCAGGGCAACACCGATGGCGCCTTGCTGGCAAGCCACTTGGCGATGGTGGTGCAAAAAAGCGGCCAGCAGACGCTGATGCTCGACCTCGGCCTGCCCAGGGGCGACAGCCTGGCGCTGCTGGGCCTGGACAGCACCTTCAATTTCGGCGACGCCTTGCGCCACCTGCGCCGCCTGGACGCCACGCTCATCAACAGCGCCTTCACCAGCACCGACGACGGCCTGCGGATCCTTGCCTACGCCGCCAGCGATGAACCCTTGGAAATGACCAGCGCCGCCGAGCTGTACATGTTGCTCAGCGCCTTGCGCCAGCACTTCCAGCACATCGTGGTCAACCTCACCGGGCAAGCGGACAGCGAAGCCCTGCGTACCTTTGTCAGCCACTGCGACAAGTTGCTGTGGTGCACCGACCAGGGCGTGCTCGACTGTCGGCGTAACCTGGCGGTGCTGAACCTGTGGCGCGAAAAAGGCATGAAGCTCGACCATGCCAAGCTGCTCGTCGATCGCTACATCAAAGGCTGTGCCCCCGACACCGAAGCCCTGGAAAAAAGCTTCGGCCTGGAGTGCATCGCCGTGCTGCCCCTGAGCCCAGAAGTGCGCCTGAACGCCAAAAACCAGGGGCAAAGCCTGTTCACCCTGGCCCCCCGCGAAGCGTTGACCCAAGCCCTGCGTCACCTGGGCGAGCGCCTGGCCAAACGTACCGAAGGCTTGGATAAACCCTCGACACGCTGGTTCGAACGCCTGCTGGGGGCGAGTCGATGAACGGCGAAAAACTCTTCGGCGCCCCGGCCCGTGGAAGCGCCGCGCACAACGACCATGATGGCCTGAAACTGGTGCTGCATCGCTACATCATCGATGCCATCGAAGAGTCGGGCCAGAATCTGCTGGAAGGCTCGCGCCAATCCCTGGCGCAATTTGTCATCGACAAAGTAGCCGAATACATCACGCGCATGCACCTGGCGATCTCGCGCTATGAAATGGAGCGCCTGGCCGAGGAAATCGTCGACGAGCTGACTGGCTTCGGCCCGCTGGAAGTGCTGCTGCGCGATGTGTCGATCACCGAGATTCTGGTCAACGGCCCGCACCGGGTGTTTATCGAGCGTGACGGAGTACTCCATCAGAGCGATCTGCGTTTTATCGACGCGCACCATGTAGAACGCGTCATGCAGCGCATTCTCGCGCCCCTTGGAAGGCGCCTGGATGAGTCGTCACCGATGGTCGATGCGCGCTTGCCAGATGGCAGCCGGGTCAATGCGATCATCCCGCCGATTGCCCTGGACGGCCCCTGCCTGTCGATCCGCAAGTTTCGCAAGGACATGCTCAAGAGCAGCGACCTGGTGGCGATGCAGACCATCGACCACCCTATTTTCGAGTTCTTCCAGGAAGCGGTGGGCAAGCGCTGCAATATCCTCATCAGTGGCGGCACAGGCACCGGCAAGACCACGCTACTCAATATCCTCAGCCAATTGATCAACCCCCACGAACGCCTGGTCACCATCGAAGACGTGGCCGAGCTGCAACTGGGCCACCCCCACGTGGTGCGCCTGGAAACCCGCCCGCCCAATGCCGAGGGGCATGGCGAGGTCAAGGCCAGCGACCTGATTCGCAACGCCCTGCGGATGCGCCCGGACCGCATCATCCTTGGCGAGATCCGTGGCGTCGAAGTGCTCGACGTAATGACGGCCATGAACACCGGTCATGACGGTTCCATGAGCACGGTGCACGCCAACAATGCCCAGGACGCGCTATTGCGCCTGGAAACCCTGGTGGGTCTGACCGGCCGTGTGGTGGCGGAGAAAACCCTGCGGCAGATGATCTGCGCCGCACTGGATGTGGTGATCCAACTGACGCGCCTGCCCGATGGGCGCCGTTGCGTCAGCGAGGTGGTAGAAGTGGTGGGCGTACGCGACGACGTGTATGTCACCAACACCCTGTTCCGCCTCGACCGCCGTACCGGTTTTGGCTTCCTGCGCGAAGCGCTCAACCCGGCCGGCGACAAGCTGCGGCGTGAATCGGCATTGCCGTTGTAGAGAGGGCTTATGACCGGACTTGTCTTGCTGCTCATTTGCATCCTGTTGATCAGCCTGTCCGTCTGGCTGTTCCAGCGAGGGCTGCGCCAGGCCGGTACCGATCGGGTGCTGGAGCGGCTCAGCGACGGCCAGCCGGTGCCCCAGGAGCCGAACGGCAGCTGGGTCGCGCTGGAGCGCATGTTCCAGCGCGCCGGCCTGGGCAAACCCACCGACCGCCTGGGTTTGTGGTTGAGCGGCTGGGCGCTGGGCATGTTGCTGGGCTATCTGCTGGCCGGCGGGCTGGGACTGTTGGCCATGCTGATCCTGCCGCCGCTGCTGCTGCGGGTGTATATCGCCTGGCGCTACCAACGGCGAGTGCAGCGCATGGTCGAACAATTGCCGCAGCTGCTGGACCACAGCGTGCGCAGCCTCAAGTCTGGGCGCACCCTGGCGGACGCTGTGCTGGGTGCGATCGACAGCACCGAAGCGCCGCTCAAACAGGCGATGAGCCGCATCCAGCGTAACGTGCAAATGGGCGTGAGCCTGCCGGAGTCGGTCAGCGACTTTGCCGAGTTTTACGAACGCGATGAGTTCCGCCTGTTTGCCCTGGGCCTGAAGGTCAACCACCGCTACGGCGGCAACGCCAGCGAGCTGCTGGAAAACCTGATCAAGATGATCCGCGAGCGCGAACAGGGTGCGCGCCAACTCAAGGCCATGACCGGCGAAACGCGCATGACCGCCTATGTGCTGGCGGGCTTGCCCATCGCCATGGTCGGCTACTTTTTGATGGTCAACCCAGGCTACCTGATGAGCATGTGGAACGACGGTACAGGGCGCTACCTGCTGCTGGCCGCGGTGGCGCTCGACATCACGGGCACCTTCGTCATGTGGCGCATGTTGCGGAGTATTTGAGATGGCCATCCTGATCTGCATCCTGCTGTCGCTCGCCGCCGTCGCCTTGATCGTCGGCAACCTGCTGGAGCAGAAGCGCCGTCAACGCCTGGTCAGCCAACGCCTGCAAGGCCAACTGACCCGCGAGGACAAACTCGGCAGCCTGATGCGCCAGTTGGGCGCCAGCGCCGTGGCCCAGCGCTCGGTCAGCCTGGACAACGAAACCCAGACCCTGCTCAACCGCGTCGGCTGGCGCAAAGCCAACCAGCGTTCCATGTTTGCGGCTTTCCAGATCGGTGTGCCCATCGTGCTACTGGGCTTGACCCTGCTCGGCCAGCAACTGCTGTTCCCCCATGCTGGCTCGCCCTGGATTGCCCCGGCAATTGCCCTGGGCATCGGTTACCTGCTGCCCAAACGCATCCTGGCCCTCAGCGCGAAATACCGCCAGGAGCGCATCGCTCGGGAAATTTCCACCTTCATTCCGTTGCTGCGCATCCTGTTCGAATCCGGCATGGCAGTTGAGCAATCGCTGCGGGTGTTGAGCACCGAAGCCCAGCGCTTGCTGCCAGACCTGACCCATGAACTGCGGCTGGTCCTGGCAAGGGTCGACTCGGGTCTGGAGCTGTCCGAAGAGTTGGGCAAGACCGCACGCCTGCTGGCCGTGGATGAGTTCACCGACACCTGCATCATCCTTCAGCAGTTGATCCACCAAGGCGGCGGTGCGATGAAATCCCTGCTGGCCCTCAAGCAGTTGCTCGACGACCGCCGCCTGACCCGCCTGCAGGAATACATTTCGAAGATGTCCGCGAAGATGTCCGTGGTGATGATGGTGTTCCTGTTTCCCGCCTTGCTGATCGTGCTGGGGGGGCCGGCCATGATCGCCATCTCCCGAGCCTTGAATAATTTTTGAGGAGCCTGCCATGAAACCACTGATCGTCGCCTTGAGCCTGCTGATGCTGGGCGGTTGTGCCAGCAATGGCCAGGTTCCGTGGGCCGGGTTGCTGGCGCCGGGCAGTTGCCCCAAGCCCAGCGCCGACCAGGAGCTGTCGCTGAACCTGGCCGATGACATGGCCAACGAAGGCAAGCTGCACGCCAGCCTCGCCAACCTGCAGAACCTGCCCAGCACCCTGCCCCAGGTTCGTCAACGCCAGGCCCGTGCCTATCGCTTGCTGGGCCGTGCTGACGCCGAGCCGTTGTACCGCAGCCTGCTGGGCACCTGCCTGGCCGCCGACGGTGAGCACGGCCTGGGGCAACTGGCATCGGCCAAGGGCGACAACGGCCAGGCCATGGCTCACCTGCAACGTGCGGCACGGCTGGCGCCCACCGACGAAAAAATCCGCAATGACCTGGGCGTGGTGTACCTCGATCAACGGCGCCTGGACGACGCACGCTTTGAATTCATGACCGCCATCGAGCTCAAGCAAAGCGATCAACTGGCGGCAGTGAACCTGGTGACCTTGCTGATCTATCAGGACAATTGGGAGCAGGCCGCGAAAGTGGTCGGCCAACTCGGGTTGAGCCCTGATCAGGTGACCCGGGCCCAGGCACGGGCGCAACACCTCAAGGAGGCTGGCACGGCACCGCAGCGTCCAGTCAAAGATCAGGTAGCGGCGGTCAGCGACACGCTGCCGGCCTCTGTGAAATAGGGAGTCGATGATGAAATTCCACCACCTTGCCGGCCTTGCCTGCCTGGCCCTGCCCCTCCTTGCTTCGGCCATCGAAGCGGGGCCATCTTCACCCCGGCAGGCAGAAACGGAAAACTGGATGGCGCTGCAACTGAGCGGGCGTGCAGCCTCGGCCAACCCGCAAAAAACCACGCCGGCAGAACGCGAACAGGCGCTCAAGCGCTGGCTGGACAGCAACAAGCATCCAATCCCGGAGTTTTTTGATCAGAAAGTAGGCGGGACTGCGCAGGGCAGCAAATAAAATCCCCCCTGTAGGAGCGAGCAAGCTCGCTCCTACAGGGGGCGGTGCTAGTGCGCCGTTACTCGCTGGCGCATCGCCGAGTTGTTCGGTGACAACGCCAGCGCCAACTGCGTGCGGTTGTGCATATGGGTCAGGCGTAATACCTGGGACACATACAGCTTGACCGTGTTCTCGGTAATCCCCAGCTCACAGGCAATCTGGTAGTTGGTCTGGCCCTTGCCCACCAGGCGGGCCACGTCCAACTGGCGCGGTGACAGTTGATTGAAGATCGCCGGGATCTCCAACGGCCCGGCTTCATCGGCCGAAGGGTCCCCGTCATGGTCCTGAGGCGTCGGGTTTCGGCGTACCTTGTCCAAGTCCATATACAAGTCGTTGATGGATTCGGACAGGTACTGCAACTTCTGGTTGAGCGTGCCCAGCTGCAGGTCTTTCTGCCGCTCCTCCAATGCCGCTTCCTGGCGCTTGAGGCCCTCGAGCAATTCATCGAGGTTGATCGGCTTCTGGTAGTAATCAGCGATGCCCGCACGCAGGGCCTTGATCACATCCTGCTTGTCGGCGCGCCCGGTAAGCATGATCGCTTCGAACGCGCGATGTTTGCCGGCGATGCGTTGCAGCGCCTGGACCAGCTCGATGCCGTCCATGTCCGGCATATGCAGGTCACACAGCACTAAACCGATCTGAAGGTCTTCCTTGAAACGCTGGACAGCTTGCTCACTGGACTCGCACGGGACACAACGGTACCCGCTGCTTTCAAGAAATTCACAGAGCTCCTCTACGATTAAGGGTTGATCGTCGACTACGAGCACTTTTACTGCGGACGTAAGCTTGTTCACGCGCTACTCCATGCCTGGCAAGCCAAATGATGACCTATCCTTTCTGACGAAAATTCCTACACAACTCCTGATTAAACGTAGACGTACTTTCCGACTATGTACATAGCATTAATCAACTCGCGCGACTGATGGATCCAAAACCAGCTGCCGGCAAAACCTGTCAAAACGAAGGGCGCAAAAGGCTGTTTTGTTGACGCTTGCCCTCCCCGTTCAACGCGGTTTGAGCTAAGCCCTTGATGCATAAGTGTCCAGGCCACCATGGCGATGCCCGCACCGATCAACGCCCCCAGCAGGTACTCGATATTGGAGGCCAGCCCCAGGGCGGCGAGCAACTTCACATCTCCCGCGCCAAAGCGGCCCAACGCATAACCCGGCAAAGTCAGCACCAACGCCAAGGCCAAGGCCAGCCCCCCCTCGCTGCGAGGCGCGCCCAGCCACGTCGACCCCGCCCACAGCAGGTAGATCAACGCCAGCAGCCCAACGCCCAGGGTCAGCGTATTGGCAATCTGGCGCTGGCGAATATCCTGCACGGCACATACGCCCAACCACAGCACAATCACTAGCGTCTGGATCACGTAAAAAACATCCCTTTTGGCTGAATGATTCTATGCTGATATCAAGTACTCGCCTCAGGGTAGACGCAGTCATGAAATCGAGCCTCCCGAGAAAGCAAAAAGGTGCTGCGGCGATCGAGTTTGCCTTGGTCTTCGTAATTTTCTTTGCGGTGTTCTACGGCATGCTCAGCTACAGCTTGCCATTGCTGTTGATGCAGTCATTTCACCAGGCGGCGGCTGAAGGGGTACGCCGCAGTGTGTCCCTGGACCCAATCACTGCAGGTGCAGGCTATTCGGCCCTGGTTGTGCAACGCGCCAAGGATGCGACCCAGGCCCAATTGAACTGGATCCCCGGCTCATTGAAATTCTTGCCCGGCTATATCACCGCCACCTACACCAATAATTTGCTGACGGTGAAGATCACCTACCCCTCGGCCAATATCAAAGCGGTCCTGCCGGCCCTGGTATTGCCCGGGGTGGGCACCGTACCCAACCTGCCCACCAACCTCACTGCTACCTCGAGCCTTCAGTTTTGACGACGGGGGATAAATTGTTCGCACGCCTGCGCGGACGCAGCAGCGCCCTGGCCTTGGACGCGCCAGCAACACCCGCGCCGGGCCTGCAAGTGCAATTGGACAACCTGGGTCGGGTGCTGAGCATCTCAGGCACCTTGAGGCCTTTGCTTGCCCAGCATCTTGCTAACGCGCCCAACCCGCCCTTGCAGACCTTGCTGTGTGCCGATAGCGCACTGAGTGTCGAGGGCACGCCGCAGGAGTGGCAACGACACGGCCTGGACCTCGACTTTCAGGGCGCTGCCGGCCAGGTCCTGCATACCCGCGGCTGGATCGAGCCGGAGGGTGACGGCTGGGCCCTGCACCTGCTGGACATCACTGACCTGCTGGCCGACCGAGTACGGGTGCAGCAACGCGAACAGAACCACCAACTCGCCGCCCTGATGAGCGAACAGCTGCGCGTGTGCAGCCTCAACCGCTTACCCCAGGTGTTCAGCGAACACCTGCGCAGCGTGGCCCAGCGCTGGCGCATCCCCTGCGTCGCCATGGCACTGCTCGACGAAGATGACCAGGGCTGGCGCATCTACAGCCACTACGCCGCCCACGACGCCCCGGCCTTATGGCAAACCGGGCAACACCTGGGCACCAGCCTAGACAGCATCAACGGCAACACGCCACTGAGCCTGGACATTGTCCAGGGGCGCAGCGACAACCCGCGCCTGCACGGTGTATTTGGCAATGCCGACGGCTTCCTGGTGCCGTACCGCGACAGCCATGGCGCCGCCGCGTGGCTGCTGTGTGGTTTTTATAACGGCCAGGCACACCACACCGGCGAGCGTGACTGGCTGAACCTGTGCGCAGCACTCGCCGCGCCGCTGCTGGGCCGCCTGCGCGAACAGCGTCACCACCAGCAACTGGAACGGGTTGAAGCCCTGCAAGGCCTGCTCGGCACTGGCTGGTGGGAACTGTTGCCCGCCACCCAGGAGATCCAGCTGGCGCCACAATTGCTGCGCAACCTGAGCCTGGACGAAGGCCCCACCCGCCAACCTCTCGGCACCTGGCTCGAACTTATCCACCCCGCCGACCGCCAGGCCCTCGACAGCCGCCTGAAAGACCTGCAAGCCCTGGGCAAGCCACTGCTGACCAGCGTGCGCCTGCAACGCACCGAGTCCGAGCAGTCGCCCCTGTGGTACCGCATACAAGGCCAAGTGCTGGGCGCCGGCAATGAACGGCGCTGGATCGGCTTCATGCTCGACATCAGCGACATCCAGAACCAGCAACTGCAAGCCGCCGCCGCCCATGCGCGCCTGGACAACCTGATCGCCAGCTCACCGGCCGTCATCTATGTGCAGCGCTACGTCAACGGCGCGCTGCACCCGGCGTTTTTCAGCGCCAGCCTGTTGCCGCTGCTGGGCTGGACCTTGGCCGATTGCAACCACGACACCCTGGCGGCGCTGATCCACCCCGACGACCGAGAACGCTACTTCGAACGCACCCGCCAACTGCTGCGCGAAGGCAACGTGCGCAGCCGCTACCGCCTGCGCGACAAACAAGGCAACTACCACTGGCTGCTCGACGAAGCCAAGCTTTTGCGCGACGACCTCGGCCTGCCGGTGGAAGCCGTAGGCCTGTGGCTGGACGTCACCGAAGCGACCCTGGCCGCCGAGCAGGTGCGCCAAAGTGAAGAACGCTACCGCATCCTGGTAGAAGACTCGCCAGCGATGATCTGTCGCTACCGCCCCGACCTGATCCTCACCTTCGGCAACACGCCGCTGGCCAATTACCTGGAATGTCGGCCCGAGCAATTGCCAGGCATCGACTTGGGCCAGTGGCTGTCGGATGAACAACGCGCCGCCTTTGTACAGCGCATCCAGCAACTGACCCCGGAATTCCCGGTGAGCACGGCGGAAATCAGCCTGCAACTGCCGGGGCGCGAACATGCCTGGTGGGTGTGGTCGGACCGTGGCGTCTTCGATGAACACGGCGCCCTGATCGAGGTGCAGGCCGTGGGGCGCGACAACACCGAAGTACGCCGCTCCCAGCAGCAACTGACCCAAAGCGCGAAAATGGCCACCCTCGGCGAAATGGCCACCGGCCTGGCCCATGAGATCAACCAACCGCTGAACGTGATGCACATGGCCGTCGTCAACGTGCTCAAGCGCTTGGGCAATGGCGATGTGCAAATCGACTACCTCACGGAAAAACTCCAGCGCATCGACGCCCAAGTGCAACGTGCAGCACGGGTGGTCGACCATATGCGCGTGTTCGGCCGCCGCTCGGAAATCGAGCAGCAACCGTTCGACCCGGCGCAGGCGCTGGAGGGCACTCTGTCCCTGCTCAGCGAAGGCCTGCGCGGCAAAGGTGTGGACGTGCGCATCAGCCCTGCGGACTTCTCGGTGCAGGTCAAAGGCTATGTCGACCAGCTGGAACAAGTACTGATCAACCTGATGGTCAACGCCCGCGACGCCCTGCTCAGCCAGCGAGAAAAAGACCCTGCCCTGCGCCCCTGGATTGCCCTGCACAGCGAGCACGACAGCCGCCATGTGCGTATCTGGGTCGAAGACAACGCCGGCGGGATAGACCCGCGCTTGCTGGAGCGGATTTTCGAGCCCTTCTTTACCACCAAGCCAATCGGCGTCGGTACCGGGCTGGGGCTCTCGGTGAGCTATGGGATTGTGGAAAATATGGGTGGGCGCTTGAGCGTTACCAACGGCGAGGCCGGCGCGAAATTCTGCGTCGAGTTGCCCATCGCGCAGAACTCAATCAGCTAACCACGATGCGAAGTGAGCCGCACTTGCTCTTGCTCTTGCTCTGCTTTTGATCTGAAGCGCCCCGTTAAACCACGCTGGCCGGAATTCGACAGGGATTTGGGGGGTAAACCGGCAGGGATGCCGGTTTAGCCGCCCCGCGCCATGGATGGCGCGTGGCGGCGCCCCCCCAAATCACTGGCGGATTGCGGGCACACCGAGCCTAAGCGAGGTGCCGAGTGGTGGGGCAAGAGCCTTTTGCTTACTTTTGGGCTTTTCAAAAGTGAGCCGCTGTAAAAGCGGAACCATAAGTGGCCGTTACCGCGGGAATGGATATGTACTCGGTATACCTGTGTCGGCTGTCAGGCTGCTATCGCAGGCAAGCCAGCTCCCACATTTGGAACGCGGGGTGTCAGCCAGATCGGCGTCGGCTGTCAGGCCGCCATCGCAGGCAAGCCAGCTCCCACATTTGGAACGCGGCGCGTCAGATAGACCAACAGGCTAAATCACCAGATAAGCCCGGCCCATATGGCAAGAGAGATTGGCACCGACTTCGGCGTTACCCAGGTTGATGCCCAAGGCGCTGAGTAAAGTGTTGACGACAGGGTCGAGAATCGGCGACAGCACGTTCTGGATCAACCCCACCACCGCCGTAGTGATAGTCGCCAACAGCCCGGCAACCCCTGCCAGCGCACCATTGGAAACACTGCCGCTGGGCGGTGCATAAGTCACCTGCAAGCCATTAAGGGTCGCCGCCAGGCTGCCGACGATATTGGCGGTACCCGGCGCGAACTTGTAGGTGGGCGGCGCATTCATCTCGGCCACCGGCGCAAACACCATCGTGCTGGTTTGCGCGGCAATGGTGGAGTTGGCTTTCAACAGCAAACCGCCACCCACATTGGGTGTACGGTTGGGGCTGCACAGCAGCGTCAGGACGACGCAGTAGCGCTCGCCAAAATCGATCAATCTGACGGGCTGTACATTGACTGCTGCGGAGGAAGAAAAAGCCGCCGCCGGATCCACCGTACCGACGGCCAAGGTAGCCAGGGACGTGGTGGTTTTCACTGTCAAGGACTTGGAAGCCGGCGAGTCGCAATTGAAATCCGTGACATTGGTTTGCGCACTGCCGGCTTCGATGTAAATGCCTAGCGATGTTGTGACATCGACGTCAGCCACATTGCAGGCCACCAGGCACAACACACCGCCAACCACCGCCGGCAGGTTGAGATTCAACAAGCCCTTGACCACCTGGGACACCGGCGTGCCCAGGCCTGACAATATGGACGCCACGCCAGAAACCGCCTTGATGATCGGCGCCTGTACAGTCACCAACGTACGCACTTGCGCAGTGCGTACAAAAATCTGATCGGTCGGCGGGGTATTCAATAAGCCCTTCTTCGCCAACGCTGGATTGCCAATGGCCGACAGCTGCGGCGGTTCGATGACCTTGGTCTGGATCGACACATTGCCCACTAGCGGAATCGCGACCTGCGCCGCCGCACTCACCGCATTCTTGCTACTGGACAACTGCGCTACCGCTTCCAGCAGTTGAAACAATTGCACGTTGCTGTTCAGCGCCGCTGTCGGCGTGCCGGTGGCGATGTCGACCAGGTCTCCCACCGTTAACAGCTTGCTGTTAGGTGCAATGGCTTGAATCGAAATCACGTCATTGATGACCGCCGTGGCCGCCGCGCCGTTTTTCTGCAAGACCTTCACAGCAGCGTCGATCAGTTGAGTCGCCGAGACCGCGGTACTGAGCAAGGCATCGTAGTCACCGGCCTTCACGTTCAGGTTGATCGCTAGTTGGTCGAGGTAACTGAGCAGGTTGACGTTGGTCTGCAGCAAGCCGTTCCAACCCGCCGCCGTGAGCGAAAGGTTGCCGCCGAGCAGGTTGCCGATCACCAGGTTGAGCAGCGGGGATTTGCCTGAATCGACGCTGGCCAGGCTGCTGCGGATCGACAACTGCGCCACGGGCGGCGGTGTCGCCGCGACGGCGGTGGCGCTCAAGTTGATCTGCGGGTTGATCGGCGCGCCGCTGAACAGGTTCCACAGGCCATTGGCGATGCTGGTCAGGACGGTGCGCGAGGCCACCACGCGGATTGCGTCACTCTTGGTGGCATCGGCGCTGAACACACGGGTGTTGAGGGCGTTGGTCGCCAGGGTGCCGCATGTCACCGCCAGGGTGCTGCCATTACCGACCACAAAACCGTTGCGCGCCGCATTTTGCGTGGCATAGGCGTTCGCGGTGGTGTTGGTACCGCACTGGCCACCCAGACCAGCGGCTTCCAACGCCGAGGTGTCGGCGACGGATTGCAGCTTGCGCTTTTCCAGATACAAGCGCCCGCTGTCGACCGCCAGCAACGTGAACACCAGAGCCAAGGCCAAGGTGCCTGCCGCCATCAAGCCTATTGCACCACGCTGTCTGGAACCGAATCGGGGAGACATCGAAGCACTCCTGCGCTAACTCTCCGTTGCACTGGAGTGTAGACAAGGCTTCGACAGGTTGCTGGCAACTCGCCACATTGGCGACTGGCGGAGATGCCCTAGTACTGTAGGAGCGAGCTTGCTCGCTCCTACAGGGAGATCAGCGCGGCGGGTAGTTGGAGAGGATCTTGGTCACAGTGCTGCGGATGGCCTTGTTGCGATCCTCGGGGTTTGGCGTGCTGGCCATCATTTGTTCGTCGCTGCCGCGCCACACCAGTTTGCCGTCCTTGCCGTCGAGCAGGTCGATCTGGATGGTCGCCACTTTGTAGGTGATATTGCGCGTTTCGTTGTACATCGGCGCGCCCCAATAACCATTCCACGGGCCGCCCCAGGCACCGCCATAGTTGGTGGTGACTTGCTGCTGGCGGTCTTCGACAATCAAATAGGCCTGCACATTCAGGTCTGCCTTGGTACCCGCCGCCGCAGGACGCAAACCGCGCTGATCCAGCTGTTCGCCCACGGCCTGGCGGATGCGTTGCTCGGTGAGGTCGCTCTTGATTCGCGGGTCATCGGGACGGTACTGCAACGCCGGGTCTTTCCAGGCCCAATTGCGATAGGCGCCGAAGTCTCGGCTGGCGTCGAAATCATGGTTGACCTGGTTGCTCTGGCAACCGCCCAGCAACATGACAACAGCAAGTGCAGCGATGCGACGAAGCATGGTGCTCTCCAAAAAACAACGTGGGCCTGTAATGAGAATAGCTGCTAACTGGGTGGATAGGCGGCCATTGCCTTCTGCATCGCCTTGCGCAAGCTATCGGCGCGTTCGCTCAGGCTGCCCTGGCTGGTGGTTTCGGCGCTGGTGCTCCACACCGGCTGGCGGGTGCGCGCATCGAACAGGCTGATACGCGCCACGGCCACTGTCACTTCATAGGTACGCACCACAGGCACGCTGTTGTACATGCCATAACCATTGCCATAACGGTTGTAGCCACCGTAGCCATACCCGTAATCATCCTGGACCTGGCGCAGGCGTTTTTCCAGGCGTACATCAGCGCTCACCAGCAGGTCGGGCGCACGCTTGTCATGCAAGGGACGCAAGCCACGCTGGTCGAGAGCGCTGCTGACCGCCTCGGCAATCTGCGCCGAATCGGCCCAGGCCGTACCCGCCGGCAACTGGCCGTTGAGCCAGCCCCAACTGCGGTAGGCGCCATAGTCGCGTACCGGCGCGGGGTAAGCGCTGGCATCAAAGGTAGTGGCCGCCTGGGCGGGCGCCGGCGGCATCGGTGCCGAACTGGCGACGTAAGGGTTGGGGCTCGAACAAGCCCCAAGACCTAAAGACAACAGGATTAAACCGAGACGACGCATGTCGACCTCCCACGCTGGGCCGCTTAAACCGGGCGGCAGATCCAGTGCAAATATCGCCCAAGCCCGGCAAAGCTTGGGTGACGACGGTGAGCGAGCTCCATCTCCAACAAGTCCTGCAGGTTGGCGCGCGCCTGGAATTCCACCGGCATATAGTCGTGGAACACCCGCACGCCACTTTGGCTTTCGACCTGCCACAGCCCTTCGAGTTGCGTCGCCAACTCCCGTGGGTCCAGGGGTTGTTGCGGCGTCAGGCTCTGCTTTTCGCCGGCCATGTCGTTCTTGCGCATTTTGCGGAAGTGGCCTTTGAGCAGGTTGCGGTAGATCAACGCATCACGGTTGTAGAAGGCCAGGGACAACCAGCCCCCCGGCAGCGTCAGTTGGTGCAGCACCGGCAGGATGGCGTGGGGCTCGGCCAACCACTCCAGCACGGCATGACACAGCACCAGATCGTAAGGCTCGGTGAGTTGGCCGAGCAAGTCCTGCCACGGTGCATGAATAAAGGTCGCGGTCTGGCCGGCGTCAGCAAAGCGCTGACGCGCCCCTTCAAGCATCGGCGCAGCGGGTTCGGCCAGGGTTACCTCGTGGCCCTGCTCGGCCAGCCACAGCGACATATGCCCCAGGCCTGCACCGATATCCAGCACGCGCAATGGGCGTTGCGGCAAGGCTTCTACCAGGTCGGCCTGGAGCACCGCCAGGCGAATCGCGCCCTTGGCGCCGCCGTAGATCTTTTCGGCAAAGCGCGTGGCCAACTGGTCGAAATGACGATCACTCATGGGCAAACCGCCGTTCGCTATCGGCCAGTTTGGCGCGCACCACTTCGTTCATATCCAGGCCCAGTTCACTGCACAGCAGCAGCAGGTACAGGACGATATCACCGACCTCCTGGCCCGCATGGGCGAGTTTATCGGCGGGCAGCTGGCGGGATTGGTCTTCGGTGAGCCATTGGAAGATTTCCACCAGCTCGGCCATTTCCACGCTGGCAGCCATGGCCAGGTTTTTCGGGCTGTGAAACTGTTTCCAGTCATTGGTATCGCGAATGCGGTGCAGCCGTTCGGTGAGGTGTTCGAGGTTCATGCGCGGGCTCCTGAATGGGTATAGCTTACCCCATGACGGGACGCGGAGCGTCCCAGGCGGCGTTCCCACGCAGAGCGTGGGAACGATCAGCGATCAGTCGACAACGCTGAATTCGAGCCTGGCGGTTTGACCGGCTTCATCCAATACGCTGAGCTGATAACGGCCCAGCCGTTCAAAACTGGCATTGATGCTGTCCTGATTGGCGCTGTCGCCCAACGGCGCACCATTGAGGAACCACCAACGCCGGCCACTGCCGCCCAGGGCGGAGATGTTCAGGCGCAAGGCTTGCTGACTGGCAGCGGGCAGACGCAATTGATCGCCCTCGCGTACGCCTACGATGGACAACGGCGATGACGCGGCCAGCGCCGGTGGCGGGCAGTCCGGGTCAGCCGCCGGGATGCGCGCTTCGCGGCGTTCAACCCTGGGTAACCAAGGCTCCAGCGGTGCCGGCCATAGGGCAATGCTTTTGGAGGTTGCGCCAGGACAATGGGCATCGACCCGCAAGCCTTTGGTGTTAACCCAGATGCTTTCCATCAAGCCCACACTCAAGGGTTGATCCAATGCCTGCAAGGTCGGCGGCGTGGTGTTGTCCAGGGTCCAGGCAAAACGCTGGCGGCGGCAGTTGGGGTCGCTGCGGCTCATGGGCTGGCCCAGCGGCCAACAGATCGCCGCCACGCCGATATTGGCAGGCACCGGTTTGACCGGCGCACTGATGCCGCGCTGGCTGTCGCGGTTGGTCAGCACGTCATGCACCTGCAACATCAACGGCGCTGCCGACGCCAGGCCGAACTGCCCCGGTACCGGCGTGCCATCGGGCCGGCCGATCCATACGCCGATCAGGTAACGCGGGCCTACGCCAATCGCCCAGGCATCGCGAAAGCCATAGCTGGTACCGGTCTTCCACGCCAGCACCGGGCGTTGGACCAGCTCGGCACGCGGGTCGCGGTCGGGCCGCGCCTGGCCGCTGAGGATGCGCCGCACAATCCATGCGGCGCCGGGCGACAGCAACGGCCGCTCCCTGAGCGTATCGTCCGGCTGTAACCGCAGGGTGGCGCTCTTGCCATCGCGGGCCAGGGCGCTGTAGCCGCTCACCAGATCTTCCAGGCGACTGCCCGCGCCGCCGAGGATCAGCGCCAGGTTCGGCTCGGCCAATGCCGGCAACGCCAACGGCATGCCACCGATGCGCATCTGCGCGGCAAAGCGCTTGGGCCCGTAGGCTTCCAGCAGTTGCACCGCCGGCAGGTTCAACGAGCTGGACAACGCCGTGCTCGCCGGCACTGCCCCGGTAAAGCCCATGGAAAAGTTGCCAGGGCGGTAGTCACCATAGCGTCGAGGCACATCCTGCAAGAGGGATTCAGAGTGAATCAGGCCGTCGTCCAACGCCATCCCGTAGAGAAAAGGTTTCAAGGTGGAACCGGGCGAACGCAGTGCGCTGATCATGTCCACATGGCCAAAGCGCTTGGTGTCGTTGATATCCACCGACCCCAGGTAGGCGCGCACCGCCATGCTTTCTTCTTCCACCACCAGGATGGCCGCCGAGGTGTGTTCCGGCAGGCGTGCGCGCCAGCCCAGCAACAGGTCTTCCAGACGGCGTTGCAGGGTGGCATCCAGGGTGGTGCGAATCAGCGGCGGGCTGTCGGGGCGGTTCAGCCGGCGTGCGAGCAGAGGCGCCAGGCTAGGTTCCAGGCGTGGGGCGAGCAGCAGGGGTTCTTCCAGGGCTTCATCAACCGCCGATTGCGGCCATACCTGAAACTCGGCCAGGCGGCGCAGCACTTTGTCGCGGGCCTCCTGGGCGCGCTGCGGATGACGGTCCGGGCGCAAACGGCTTGGCGCCTGGGGCAACACCGCGAGCAAAGCGGCTTCGGCGTGGGTCAGCTGTGACGGCGACTTGCCCAGGTAGGCCCAGCTCGCCGCCGCCACGCCCTGCAGCGTGCCGCCGAAAGGCGCACGGTTGAGGTACAGGTTGAGGATTTCGTCCTTGGACAGGTGCCACTCCAACTGCGCGGTACGCCACAGCTGGCGTAACTTGCCGTGCAGGGTGCGTGAGTGCGGGTCGAGCAGGCGCGCCACTTGCATCGACAAGGTGCTGCCGCCGGAGACCACGCGCGCGCCGCTCAGGTTTTGCCAGGTCGCACGCACCAGCGCCAACGGGTTTACGCCGGGGTGCTGGTAGAACCAACGGTCTTCATAGGTGAGCAGCGCGTCGAGGTAATAAGGCGAAACTTCGCTAGTGTGTACCGGATAGCGCCATACGCCATTGGCATCGGCAAATCGCCACAGGGGTGTGCCATCTTCGGCCAGCACCACCCGGGCCAGGTCGTCCTGGGGCAGGGGTAAGGGCCAGATACGATCGGCCAGCCATAGCAGGGCAACCACCAACACCACACAACCCAAAGCCCAGCGCAATAACTGTGGGAGCTGGCTTGCCTGCGATAGCGCAGGATCAGTCAACTTATCCACAACTGCCCCACCGCTATCGCCGGCAAGCCAACTCCCACATTGGGCCGCGTACATCCGGACGTGATTAAACTAAAACTCAAACGGGCAAACCTCTATGCTTGCAGGGAACTCGCCTGCGTTATCGACAACCAAAGGCACAGTTACGCCCACCTTCTCATCAGGACACGCACATGCAGGTAGAAAGCTTTTTCGAATGGTTGGGCCAGGCGCTCGGTTCCGTCATCCGTTTTATCGTCGACGGGCTCAGCGGTTTGTTCGGGGCCTTGACCCACGCCGGCGGCAACTTTATCGACGGTTTGTCACGCACCTTGGGCATGGACACGTCGATCATCAGCATCATCACCCTGATCGTCGGCCTGCTGTTCCTTTACTCGGCGGTACGCGCCTTTATGCGGGCCTCGATTATCGTCGGGATCATCTGGCTGATGCTGGGGCTGTGGTTGCTGAGCTGGGTCGTACACTGACATTACAACCACTCGATTCTCCTCTGTAGGAGCGAGCTTGCTCGCGAAAAACTCACAGACGCCGCGTTAATCCAGGAAACCCGCGTTATCGTTGACGTTTTTCGCGAGCAAGCTCGCTCCTACAGTGGCTTTCAGCGGCCCTTGATCACCATATCCACTGGCGTCTCACCCACTGCCTGCCAGTTCGGCCGATACATCGACTCTACCTGCGGCGGCGGCACGCGGTAGGTTCCCGGTGTCACCGCGCGCGCCAGGTACAGCAAGTGCGTGGTGCCATAGCCATCCAGATTCATCGCGGCCACATAGCGATCGTCCCTGAACTCCTGATGCTTGAGCGAGGCATTCTGCATCGACTCACGCCACTCCTTCACCTGGCTGCTGGCGTTCTCCAGGCTCGCCGCGCTTTGGGCCAGGTTCTGGTTTTCCAGTTCCAGGCCGGCAGGCAACAGGTCGACCACCAGGGCATCCGGCACCCGTTGCTTGGCGCTGACCGCCAAGTGCACCAGTACCAGATCACCGCTGTTGAGGTTACGCAGGTTCAACGGCTGGCCGTTCATGCCCAGGTATTCGCGGCGGATACTCAGGTTGTTGCCACCGGCCGCTGGCGGCACGTGTGGATAACCCGAGACCGTCAATTGCTGGTACACCGGCGCTTCACCCTGATTGCTCAAGGCCAGGTCGCTGGACAACAACTTGCCGTCCAACTCCAACGTCGATTGCTGGTTGTTCAACTCACGCACACCGCCGCTGCCGGTGAGCGACACTTGCCAGTTCGCTTGCGGCTTGGCGAACCCGAGGCGCCCAGCCAGGAACAGGGAATTACGCTCCTGGGTCGACAGGTACGGGCTGGCGGCCAACTGATCCGACAAGGTGAACAACCGCTCCTCGCGCTGGCCCTTGGCCAAGTCGTTCTCCTCCAGCAATGCCAGGATCATCGCCTGGTCGCGCAACGGGCTGCCGTAGTCGGCCAGCCACTCATTGGCATTGCGCTGCGCCGCCAAGCCGGCCAACAACGCCTGATCTGCACGGGGCTGGTCACCCATTTTCTGCAGGGCAATGGCCAACTGCACCAGCGGCAAGCCGGAGCGTGCGTCGCTGCGCCGTTCGAACAGGCTGCGCAACGCGCCCAATGGCGCCTGCTGACTGCGCGCCAACACCATGCCGGCATACGCCTGCACGGCAAACCGGGTGTGTTCGGCGTTGTCGCTGTAATCCACCTCGATCAGATTACGTTCCTGCACATACCGCAACAGGCGCTCGCTGGCCTTCTTCAAGGCTTCAGGCGGGACGGCAAAACCCTGGTCGCGGGCGCGCAGCAGGAAGTCGGTGACATAGGCGGTCAGCCAATATTCTTCCTCGCCATCGGCGCCCCACAAACCAAAGCTGCCGTTGTAGCGCTGCATGCCCAGCAGGCGCTCAATGCCCAACTCGATCTTGCGCTTGCGCTCGGCATCCGGCTCGCCCTTGATACTCAGGCGCTTGAGCAGCGCGTCGTCGGCGTACAGCGACGGGTACAAGCCACTGGCGGTTTGCTCCAGGCAACCGTAGGGGTACGCCTTGAGTGCACTGATCTGCGCGCCCAGGTTCAACGGCGGCCGGCTCGACAGGCTCAACAACGCCTCACGTCCCGATGCATCGAATTGATCCAGTGCGCCCGACGGCAAGCTCCACGGCTGATCCTTGAGCACTGCGCGGTAATGCTTGAGCAAGGCCGGGTACGCCGGGCGTACGCCCAAGGTCCATTCGCGGCTGAACGGCGGCAGGTTTTCACCCGGCAAGTCCAGGCCGTTGACGGTGACCGTGACCTTGCCCTGGCCGAGCCCGCCCCAGGCTTGTACCGGAATACGCAGGGTGGTGCGCTGACCTTGCTTGAGCTCAACCGATTGCGCGCCACTGTTGACCAACTGCAGCTGACCTTGCGCGGTCAATTGCACATCGAGTTTCTGGGCCTTGCCCGACAGGTTGGAGAGGTCCAGGGCCAAGGTGGTCTGGTCGCCTCCTGCCAGGAAGCGCGGCGCCGACAACTCGGCAATCAGCGGGGCGGCGATCACGGTCTTGCCTTCGGCCATACTGTAGCGATCATCGCTCCAGGCTTGGGCCATCAGGCGCAGTTCGCCGTTGAAGTCGGGAATATTGACGCTGACTTCACCCTCGCCTTTGTCGTTCAGAGTCACCGGGGCGCTTTGCAGGGCAACGATGGTAACGCTGGTGTCCGGGCGCTTGCCGCCTTTGGCCAATGCCGCGTCGCCACCAAATGCCAGGCTGGCCAGGCGCCCTTGACCGGCTTCGATCAGTTGCCCATAGATGTCGAATTGGTCGACGCCATAGGCTTTGCGGCCAAACAGGCTGGCGTACGGATCGGGCGTTGGGTATTCGGTGATATTGAGGATGCCCACATCCACCGCCGCCAGCAGTACGTGCACCTGTTGGGGCACGCTGCCATCGGCGTTTTTGGCGGCGATCTTCACCGTCAGCGGTTGTTTGGGGCGCATTTTTTCTGGCGCGGTGAGGGTCAGGCCGAGTTTGCGCTGGGTACGATCCAGCGGCAGGTGCAGCAAGCCCACGGCGCGTTTAGGCGTGATGTTGGCTTTGCGCTCGCCCGGACGAATCACCAGGGCGCTTACATACAGATCGTGGCGCGACCATTTCGGGTCGAGCTTCACCGCAAAGCTTTTGCCTTCGGCCGGCACGTCGATTTCCTGCCACCACAGCGGCCCTTCGGCAGACTCCACCAACAGGTAGCCTTTACCGGCAGCCGGTGGCGTGACGGTGACGTTGGCGGTGTCGCCATCACCATAGGCGGGTTTGTCCAACGCCAGCTTGACCTGGTCGGGGCGCACGGCACCGCCTTCGGTGTTGTCCTGGGCCTGGTAGCCGGCCCAGAAACGCAGGCTGCTGACCAGCCCGGTCTGCGGGTCTTCGACCTCCACGCGGTAAGGGCCCCACTCCACCTGGAAGCTGACCTTGGCGGTGTCGCCAGCCTTGATGTTCAGGCTCTGCTCATCGAGATTGAGGAATTTCTCGTTGAAGTGGTAGCTCCAGCCGTCATTCTCCGAGTAGTTCCAGTAGTAGTCGCGGCGCTCACGCACCAGGCGCACCTTGAGGTCTTGTGCGGCCAGTTTCTGACCGTCCTGGTTGGCCACCAGCACTTCGAATTCCACCGGGCCATCGCCGTTGGTTTCCTTGCCATCAAACAGGCCACGCAGGCCCGGCAACTGCTCGGCCGGCCAGATCGGCTGCACCAGGCGCCGGGTAATCGGCCGCCCGCCGGACTCTTGCAGGCTGGCTTGCACGATCAGTTGCAACGGCGATTTGGCCTCGGCCCACTTGCTTTCCAGGGTCAGCGCTTGCTCGCCATTGGCGTCGAGTACGCTTTCGTCCAGCTCGAAATCCTGGCTCAGCTCTTCTTCCGTGACGGAACCGAACTGGTAGCCCGGCAGGGATTTGACCGCCTCACGCAGTGGGCGCACGTACACCTGGCCACTGACGCGGTTACCGGACGCGGGCGCGCCGTAGAGGTAACGACCGTTGACCTGGATGACCGGGTTATCCGCCGGGCTCAACGCCGTGTCACTGCCCTTGAGTTCCAGCGCCAGGCGTTCGGGCAGGAAGTCTTCGACGAGAAATTCATACAGTTGCGGCTTGCCGTCACCGAGGTCGAATACCAACTGCCAGCGACCGGTCGGCGCCTCGCCGGCCAGTTGCAACGGGTATTGATACAGGCCGGACGCGTCGGCCTCCCACACGAACTTGCGGCTCACCTGTTCATCCGGGCGCCGTACTTCGACGCTGACCGGTTGCGGCTTTACCGCCTTGCCATCCTTGTCACGCAACAGCGCGTTGAGCAGCACGGTTTCGCCGGGGCGATACAGGTCACGCGGGCCGAACACAAAGAACTGCAACGGGTGAGAGGGCTGCCCGCCGATATCGAACTCGGCGAGGTCCAGCGCGGCGCTGTCCAGGCGCAGCAGGCTGGTTTGCTCGCCCTGCTTGGCCAGTAACACCTGGGCTTTTTTCGGCAGTGGCAACTCGGCGTGGCCACCGTCTTCGGTCTTGCCCTGTCCGAGCACACGGCCTTCGGCATCGAGGATTTCCAGTTCGACGCCGTTGAGTGCCTTACCGCCTTCCAACGCCTGGGTAAACACATCCAGGCGATTGGCATAGCGGTGCACCGACAGACCGATATCACTCAAGGTGAACAGGGTGGCCGGTTGCGAATAGTTGTAGGTGCCCGAAGCACGCATCACCGCCAGGTACACGCCCGGCTGCTGCAACTGCTTGAGGCCGGCAATCGGCAGCAGCAGGGTTTCGCGGGTATTGCGCGCCGGGTTCAGGTCGAAACGCCCGCCGTAGACCAGCTCGGCCATTGGCAGCAGTTCACGGGACTCATAGCTTTGCAGGCTGGTATTACGCCCCCACTGCGCCAGGAATGACGGCAGGGATTCGGGTTTGATCCGGAAGAATTCCACGTCGATCTTGTCGACGTTCAACGCGATCACCGGCAGGCCCTCGGCCAGGCGCGTCGGCAACAGGGTGCCGCGGCTGGCGAAGCCGACGGTGGCTTGCAGGTCGCGGGTTTCCAGGCGGGCGTTGTATTCGGCGGCGAGGGTGTTGCCGTTGACTGCCTTCACCCCGGCGTCCACGGTCAGCACCAGCTTGCGCTGCGGCTCAAGGTGGCGCAGGCGCAATTCCATCAGGTTATCGGACAGTTCCCAGGCGCCATCGACCTTGCCGGACTTGCTGTCTACCAGGTGCAGCTTGTCGGCGAACTTCTGATCCGGATCCAGAGGAATGGAAAAGCTCACCGACAAGGTGCTGGCCCCGTCCAACTGCACCTCGGACACGTCCACCACGCTCAGCTCGCGCCCGGCATAGCGTTGCTTCAACGCTGCCACGTCCACCGCAGCTTTCACCGGCTTCGGCGCTGCCGCCACAGTGGGCGCAGGCGGTGCAGCGGGTTTATCGGAAGAATCGCAAGCGCTCAGCAGGGCCAGCGCGCAGGCCAGGAACAGTCCGTTGTTAAGCATGGGGCACTCATAGTCAGAGGGAACCGAGGGGTGAACTATATATCAGCGCCGACCAAGCCGCTGCGGCACCGGTCACATTGACCGACGGAGGGGCGGTTGGTTCTTGGTGGGGCATGAAGCCAAGCCAAATCCCACAACCATTGGCGATCAAGATCAAAATGTGGGAGCTGGCTTGCCTGCGATAGCGGTGGGTCAGTCACCGGATGAGTTGGCAAAGAGTCCGTCATCGCAGGCAAGCCAGCTCCCACATTGGGCCTGCTGTGCAACTGATGGCCGGGTACAATGCCGCTCCCCCGAAGGAGACTGCATGTCCACCTTATTGTCCGACTGGCGCCACCGCCCTACCCACCGCCGCGTCTGGGCCCTGGCCGCGCCGATGATCCTGTCGAATATCTCGGTGCCCTTGGTGGCCCTGGTGGACAGCATGGTCATCGGCCACCTGCCCCACGCCCATCAACTGGGCGCCGTGGCTGTCGGCGCCAGCCTGTATACCTTCCTCGCCTGGGCCATGGGTTTCCTGCGCATGGGTTCCACCGGCTTCGCCGCCCAAGCCGCCGGGCGCAACGATGGCGCGGCGCTGCGGCAAATCCTGTTGCAAGGCCTGCTGTTGGCGCTGGGGTTGGCGATGTTGCTGGGCACGGTCGGTATTCCCCTGAGCCACCTGGCTTTGGAATGGATGCAGCCCTCCCCTGAATTGAACCAACTGACCCGCGAGTTTTTCCACACCCGTCTGTTCGGTCTGCCAGCCGCCCTCGCCAGCTATGCGCTGGTCGGCTGGTTCCTCGGCACTCAGAATGCGCGGGCGCCGTTGGCGATTCTGCTGACCACCAACCTGGTCAACATTGCGCTTAACCTGTGGTTTGTACTTGGCCTGGACTGGGGCGTGGTCGGCTCCGCCCGTGCCTCGGTGATCGCGGAATGGACCGGCGCCCTGCTCGGCCTGGCGCTCACGCAAAAAGCCCTGCGCGCCTATCCGGGGCATATCGCCTGGGCCGCGTTGAAACTGTGGCAAAGCTGGCGCCCGTTGCTGGCGGTGAACCGCGACATCTTTATTCGCAGCCTCGCCTTGCAGTCGGTATTTTTCATGATCACGGTGCAAGGTGCGCGGCTGGGCGATGCCACTGTGGCAGCCAATGCGCTGCTGCTTAACGGCCTGTTACTGACGGCTCACGCATTGGATGGCTTGGCCCACGCGGTCGAAGCCCTCTGCGGCCACGCCATCGGCGCCCGTGACCGGCAGGCGTTGCGTCGCTCATTAGTCGTGGCCTGCGGTTGGTCACTGATCGCCAGCATCGGCTTCGCCCTGCTGTTCACCTTCGGCGGCCATCTATTTATCGCCATGCAAACCGATATCCCCAGCGTGCGCGAAACCGCCGATATCTACCTGCCCTACCTTGCGGTATTGCCGTTGATTGCGGTGTGGAGTTATTTGCTCGATGGCTTGTTTATCGGCGCAACGCGCGCGCGGGAGATGCGCAATGGGATGTTGCTGACGGTGCTGCTGGTACTGCCGATTGCCTGGGCGTTGCAGGGCCTGGGTAACCACGGATTGTGGATCACCTTCCTGCTGTTCATGGCGGTGCGCAGCCTGACGCTGTGGGCAATTGCCTGGCACTTGAATCGGCAAGGGCTGTGGCTGGGCGGGAACTGAAGGAACGCAGACCCAAATGTGGGAGCTGGCTTGCCTGCGATGGCGGTGGGTCAGCCCCCTAACGGTTGCCTGACACTCCGCCATCGCGGGCAAGCCCGCTCCCACATTTTTATTACGAGGACAGGTACGAAGAACGGGTCAGGCCCAGGCGCAACGCATCCAGGAACTGGGTGCGCTCCGAGGCCGAGATCTTCGCACTGGCGCACTTGTCCCGGTAATGAGTCATCAACTCCTCCGGCGACAAGTGCACATAGCGCAGCATGTCTTCGATGGTGTCGTGGGTCTCGATCCCGGCGCTGTACACCGAACCGTCTTCACGCTGGTAGATGTTCACCGAGTCGGTGTCACCGAACAGGTTGTGCATGTCGCCCAGGATTTCCTGATAGGCGCCGACCAGGAAGATCCCCAGCAGGTAGTCCTCGCCTTCGTTCAAGCCGTGCACCGGCAGGCTGGTTTCGATGCTTTGCTCGTCGACGTATTGCTTGATCTTGCCGTCGGAGTCGCAGGTCAGGTCTTGCAGCACGGCGCGGCGCAGCGGCTCTTCGTCGAGGCGGTGCAGCGGCAGAATAGGCAGGACCTGGCCGATGGCCCAGGTATCCGGCAAGCTCTGGAATACCGAGAAGTTGCAGATGTACTTGTCGGCCAGCTTGTCGTTGAGTTCGTCCAGCACCTGGCGGTGCGAACGCTGGCGGGCTTTCAACGAGTTGTGCAGGCGACGGCACACCGCGAAGTAGCACTGTTCGGCCAGGGCTTTTTCGGCCAGGGTCAGCTTGCCGTCGGCGTACTGGGCCGCCACATCGCTCATGTAGTGGGTGGCGCGCCAGTAGGTTTCGGTGACCATCTCGATGTCGGTCGGGCCCAGCAGGTCCACCAGCCATTGCACGGTTTCGGGCAGGCTTTCCTTGTTTTCAATGGTCGGGATTTCGTCGTTGTGCTTCTCGACGTCAGTGACCTGTACCACCAGCATGGCGTGGTGAGCGGTCAGGGAACGGCCGCTTTCGGAGAAGATGTTCGGATGCGGCAGGCTCTGCGCGTCGCAGAATTCCTTGAGCATGCCCACTACCACGCCGGCGTAGTCGTCCATGTCGTAGTTGATCGAACTGGCGTTGCGCGAGTGGGTGCCGTCGTAGTCCACGCCCAGGCCACCGCCGACGTCGATGTGGTCCACCGGCAAGCCGAGGTTGCGCAGTTCGCCGTAGTAACGAATGGCTTCCTTGAACCCGTGCTGGTAGTCGGCCAGGTTGGCGATCTGCGAGCCCATGTGGAAGTGCAGCAGGCGGATGCCCTGGTCCAGGCCGGCCGCGCGGAAGCGCTCGACCACTGACAGCAGCTGCGCTGCGGATAAGCCGAATTTGGATTTCTCGCCACCGGTGTCCGCCCACTTGCTCGATGCCAGGGACGACAGGCGCACACGCAGGCCCACCTGCGGCTTGACCTTGAGGCTCGCCGCCTCTTCGATCACCAGCCCCACCTCGGACTCTTTCTCGATCACGATGAACACGTTGTGGCCGAGCTTCTGGCCCATCAGCGCCAGGCGGATGAACTCACGGTCTTTATAACCGTTGCAGACGATGGTGCCGCCCTTCGGCGCCAGGGCCAGCACGGCCAGCAGCTCAGGCTTGGAGCCGGCTTCCAGGCCGATGGAGACGTTCTGGGTGGCAATGATGTTCTCGATCACCGCTTCTTGCTGGTTCACCTTGATCGGGTACAGCGCGGTGTACTTGCTCTGGTATTCCAGGCGTTCGATGTTGGCATCGAAGGCACCGGTCAATTGGCGCACGCGGTCTTGCAGGATATCGGGGAAGCGTACCAACAGCGGCAACGACAGGCCGCTTTTGCGCAGCTCATCGACTTGCTCGTACAGGTCGACGGGCGTGCTGTTCGGGCCGTTCGGACGAACTTCTACGCGACCGGCTTCATTGATCGCGAAATACCCGGCCCCCCAATGGCGAATCCCGTAAACACTGCGGCTGTCCGCAACTGTCCATTGGCTGCCATCGTCTTTGCGTGTGCGTCGTACGGACATCGAAGTCCCCTATAAATGAAGGCGAAGGCGCCACCTCTCGCGGAGGCTGGCGCAGTCTAAAGAATGAAAATGACGATTTGCCTGCAAGGGAAGTAGACCCCACTGGCAGGACAGAGTTTAGCCACAGGTTGGGAAGAGGCTTTCAGCCGCCGGACTTCTTGGCCTTGTACCCGAGCTTGATCAGCTCGGCCAACAGCAACTCGACGTGATCGCCCTGGATCTCGATAACCCCGTCTTTCAACGCGCCACCGGTGCCACAGCGCTTTTTCAGCGAGGTGGCCAATTCCTTCAGGGCCTCTTCAGCCAGGGGCACGCCGGTGATGGTGGTCACCGTCTTGCCGCCACGGCCTTTGCTCTCGCGACGCACGCGGGCAATACCGTCGCCTTCAGGGATCAGGGTCTGTTTGCAGGTGCACGAATCCACGGGCTGACGACAGTCCGGGCAGTGTCGACCTGCGTCGGTGGAAAATACCAGGCCACCAAGGGCGGCGAAGGATGCGGCTTTTTTGGCCACCGGCAATCCTCTTGGGAGGATGAAGACTGATCGGCGCCGCACAAGGCGGTGACCGACCGCGAAGCCCCACTCAGGCAGGGGCAGCGCTACCGAACCGCTAATGTGGTTCGGGTGAAAAGGCGCGCAGTGTAACGGCAAAAAGCCGACTTGCTAAGAGCCAAATGGCGCCATTTTTTGCAACTTTAGCGACGCGAGGCCAGATAGCGCCGCAAGCCTTCCTGGGCGTCCGGGCAGTAGGGCTTTTGTTCGGCCTCTTGCTGGATGATTTCGATGCTTAAAAACCGCGCTTCCATGACCTCCTCGGGCTGCAGGCGCAGGGGGCCGTCCCAGACGGCAGAGTAGGATTTGCACCAAAGCCGACTGTCGCCATCCTCAAAATAGAAATAGTCATGTTCGGTCAAGGGCACACCGCTGACGCCCAATTCCTCTTCCAGCTCGCGGGCTGCCGAAACGGCATAACTCTCACCTTCGGCCACCATCCCACCCGCCGCCGTATCCCAATACCCTGGATACAACGCCTTGCTGAGCGTGCGCCGGTGCACACACAACTCGCCTTTGGAATTGAACAGGAAGATAAACGTGCAGCGGCCAATCAAGCCGCGCTGGCGCAGGTCGGACCTGACCAGGTGGCCGAGCAGGTGGTCCTGCTCGTCGACCCAGCAGATCAGTTCAGCATCGGAAGCCGCTCGGTGTGCGGCCTCCTTTTGAGTAGCGTCCATCATCAACCCTGGTTGAGGAGCTGACGCAAGTCGATCACTGCAGCGTTTGCCCGGGAAATGTAGTTGGCCATCACCAGCGAATGGTTCGCCAGTACGCCGAAGCCACTGCCGTTAAGAATCATAGGACTCCATACCGGTTCCTGCGAGGCCTCCAGCTCACGAATGATCTGGCGCACGCTGACGGTGGCGTTTTTCTTGGCCAGTACGTCGGCAAAGTCGACTTCGATGGCTCGCAACAGATGGGACAGGGCCCACGCCTGGCCGCGCGCTTCGTAGAACACGTTGTCGATTTGCATCCATGGGGTTTCCACCACTTCTTCATCAACCTGCGGCACTTCACCCGGCGCCAGCGCCTCGGTTTTCAGCGCAGTGTTCAACTTGACCCGGCCTACGCTGGCGGACAGACGCTGGGACAACGAACCCAAACGGGTGGCCACATCACCCAGCCAGTTGTTGAGGTTGTCGGCACGCGCATAAAACAGCGCGCCGCGCTGGTTCGGGTCAGACAGGCGCGCTTCGTAGCGGCTCAGGGAATTGATGCCTTCCTGATATTCCGACTCACTGGAAGGCAGCACCCAGCTCTTGTTATCGAAGTTGAAGCGCGGCTCGGCCTTGGCCAAGTCAGCGTCTTCAGCCGACTGCGACTGGGAGCGGGCGAAGTCTTTACGCAGGGCGCGGGTAAGGTCACGCACCTGCACCAGCACGCCGTACTCCCAGCTCGGCATATTGTCCATCCACAAGCCCGGAGGGAAACGGTCGTTGGAGATGTAGCCGCCTGGCTTGTTCAGCAAGGTGCCGACCACGGTCTTGAGTGTTTCAACGGTGGTGTAACCCACCACCATCTGCTTGCCTTCCTTCTCGGCGGCAAGCTGGGCGTTTTGCTGCACCGGAAACAGCGCCGGCTCCTGGCTCCAGTACCAACCCAGGCCACCGGTGACCAGCAGGTACAAGCCGATGATGCTGAGCAACGCCCGGCTCATCAGCAGGTTGCGAAAATAGCTGCGGTTGGCCGACTTGGGCTCAGGGGCGGGGCCTTTGGCACTGCCTTCGCGGTTTTTCCAGTCCAGCATGGCGATATCCTTTCAATCACTTGAGTTCATGCACGTCAATTGTCCGGGTGCGTTCAGACATTCCGACCACAACCCTACCCCATCGTGCCCATCGGTGCGGGGCTTTTACACGAAAGTGGCGCACCGGGCCGCTTGGACTATAAAGGATGCACACCTTTTACGCTGGGCGACCAGCCGGTCAATAACTGAATCTTCGGCACGCAGACTTAATTGACGTATGACACTCATCTATCAGAAAAGAGGTGCTAGCATAGAGCCATCAGTCGACCTCAGCATGCACCCTCACAGTAGTCAGGATATGACCGAGTCAGAAGACCCCAGCCGCGAGCGTCTCAAGCAGCACTTTGCCCAGCGGGTAATTCATCAGGCACGTCAAATTCTTGAGATCTGGCAGCGCCTGCAACGCAGCGAGTGGTCGAACGCCGACTTTTCCGAACTCAGCGAAGCCAACCTGCGCCTGCAGCGCTTCGCCGAACGCTTCGAACAGCCCGAACACACGCAACTGGCACGGCATATCAGTGAGTCCCTGCAAGCCGTGGACGAGAACAGTGGCCGCCTGAGCAGCCAACTGATCACCGAGCTCAACCGCTTGATGCAACGCCTGTCCCGCACCGGCCTGCGCCAGGGCGACCAGCTTGAGCAAACCTTCCTGCCGCCGATGCGCAAGCCGATCTATGTGATGCTCGCCGACCATGACCGCGCCGAGCGCCTGGCCAAGCAGCTCGAATTCTTTGGCATGAGCGCCCACGCCCTGGACAGCGTCGCCGCCTTTCGCGCGGCCATGGCCGAGCGTTTGCCGTCGGCGATCGTGATGGACGTGGACTTCTGCGGCACAGGCCTGGGCCTGAAGCTCGCCGCAGAAGCCCAAGAGGGCCTGGAGCACAAGCTGCCACTGTTGTTTTTCAGCCTGCACGAAACCGACACCCCGACGCGCCTGGCCGCCGTGCGCGCCGGTGGCGAAGAGTTCCTGACCGGCACCCTGGAAGCCTCAAGCCTGCTGGAAAAGATCGAAGTGCTGACCTGCGCGGCCCAGTACGAACCGTACAAAGTGCTGATCATCGACGACTCGCGGGCCCAGGCGCTGCACACCGAACGCTTGCTCAACAGTGCCGGGATTATCACCCGCACCTTGATCGAACCGATCCAGGCCATGGCCGAGCTGGCGGATTTCCAACCCGACCTGATCATCCTCGACATGTACATGCCTGCCTGTACCGGCACCGAACTGGCCAAGGTGATTCGCCACAACGACCGCTACGTCAGCGTGCCGATCATCTACCTGTCGGCTGAGGACGACCTGGATAAGCAACTGGATGCGATGAGCGAGGGCGGTGACGATTTCCTCACCAAACCGATCAAACCGCGTCACCTGATCACCACTGTGCGCAACCGGGCGTCGCGTGCGCGCAACTTGAAGGCGCGGATGGTGCGCGACAGCCTCACCGGGCTGTACAACCACACGCATATCCTGCAACTGCTCGAAGATTGCAGCTTCCGCGCCCGCCGCGAGAACAAGCCTCTTAGCTTTGCCATGCTCGATATCGACCACTTCAAGCGCGTCAATGACAGCCACGGCCACCCCATGGGCGACCGGGTGATCAAGAGCCTGGCACTGTTTCTCAAGCAGCGTTTGCGCAAGACCGATTACATCGGCCGCTACGGCGGTGAAGAGTTCGCCATCGTGATGCCCGACACCGACCTGGAATCGGCCTGCAAGGTGCTAGACGACATTCGCCGGCGCTTTGCAGAAATCCACTACCCCGCCCAACCGCAGGATTTGTGGTGCACCTTCAGCGCCGGCCTGGTGGAGCTGTGCGACGATTCCGACAGCCTGATGATGGCCGCTCAGGCTGACGAAGCGCTCTACCGCGCCAAGGACGCCGGACGCAACCGCGTGCAAGCCGCTCGCACATCAAAGCAAAGTGCCATCTTTTCACCAGAATCCACCGATTCGGTCATAACGCTGTAATACAAACGCAATAAATTCAGGCGCTTATCTCTTGCCGTCGGTTGAAACCCCGCATGCGCCTGAAGCTGCTGACCAATCTCAATACCCTTCTGCTGGTGGCCGTGTGCCTGGCCCTCGGCGCGACGCTGTGGTGGTCGCAACGGGCGCTGGAGCGCCCGTACTTGTTGATGGAGCGCTACCTGGGGTTGTCCCAGATCTTTCAAAACCAGGCCGCCCGAAACATCGAGGACTACTTGGCCAGCGGCGATGCCCTGCGCCTGAGCAGTGCCACCCAGAGCCTGGAAAGCCTGCAGCTGGGCGATCTGCCGCCCGAATTGGCGCAAAGCCTGCGGCCCAGCCTCGTGGAGTTGGAGACCTTCAGCAAGACTGACCTGTTGGCCGCCGGTAAATTGGCTGGCGACCCGCAAGCGCTGTTGCTGCAAGCCGAACGTGAACTGGGCGCAAACCTGGAACAACTGAGCCAGTACGCCAGCGGCGTCAATTCCGCGGAGGCTGCGCGCTATATGTCGCCGCTGCTCGCCGCCTCGCAACATTTGGGCAAACTGTCCCTGGCCCGCGACAAGCTGGTCAGCAGCGGGCGCGCCGAGTTGGCTGCTGATGTCGAGCGGGAGGTGACTAACCTGCGAACCCAGGCCGACCTGCTCGCGCAACTGCCCCTATTGGGAATAAAGGCCAGCGCTGAATCCAACACCGATGATTTTTCCGCGCTGATGGGGCTGGAAAACACCGAAAAAACCGAAGCTCAGGACACCGGCGTCGACCTCAAGCGCGAACTCAACAGCCTGCTGACCCGCTACCCCGCCGAGCTGCAGCGCACCCGTGAACAGATCCAGCAACGCGCCGATCTCGCCGCCAGCACCCACCTTAAAATCACTAACGTGCAACAAGCCATCGCCGGCCTGGAACCCGTGGTGCGCGCGCAACATGCCAGGATCCAGGGCGAAGTACGCGTGATGCAGGGCGTGATGATTGGCCTGATCCTGCTGATCGCATTGCTGATCGACACCCTGCAACGGCGCCTGGCGCGCGTACTGACCAACCTGGCACCCGCCTTGTCGACCTGGGCCGAAGGCGACTTCAGCCAACCGATTGCCCTGGGCAAGACCAACCGTGAACTGCACGATATCGAGGCCTCCCTCAACCGCCTGCGCGCCTACCTGGTGGATTTGGTAAGCACCATCCGCGGCAATGCCGAAGAAGTGGCGGGCAGCAGCCGCGCCCTGGCCGAACTGAGCAGCGGCCTGCACGACGGCGCCGAACGCCAGGCCGGCGACACCGCGCAAATCCGTGATTCCCTGGGTGAGTTGGAAGCCACCATCCAGCAAGTTGCCGGGGATGCCAGCCAGGCGGCCGGCGCCAGCCGCAGTGCGGGCCAGGCCGTGGAGCAAGGCCAGCGTGTGATCGGCCTGAGCCTCACCGGGCTGCATGCGCTGGTGGGCGAAGTGCAGCAAAACGCGCAGATGATCGAGAAACTTGCCGAAGAGTCCGCCACCATCGGCGGCGTGCTCACGGTGATTCGCTCGATTGCCGACCAGACCAACCTGCTTGCGCTCAACGCCGCCATCGAAGCCGCCCGCGCCGGTGAGGCCGGGCGTGGTTTCGCCGTGGTGGCCGACGAAGTGCGCTCCCTGGCCCAGCGTACCGCCGGTGCCACTGCCGAAATCCAGGGCCTGATCGCCGGCCTGCAAACCGCCGCGCACCAGTCGGTAGAAGGCATGCGCGCCCAGGTCGAACACGCCGAAGCCACCGCCCAGCAGGCCCAGGCGGCGGATGGCGCGCTGGATGAAATCGTCGGCGCGATCCAGACCATCTCCGACACTGCCGTGCGCATTGCCGATGTGACCGCGCAGCAAAGTGGAGCCGTGAGCGAGATTCGCGACAACAGTGAACGGATACATCAATTGGGTGAGGATAATTTACTGCGCATTGGCCAGGGCCGTAGCCAGGGCGAACACCTGCTGGTACTGGGCGGGCAACTGACTACCGCCGTGCAAGCCTTCCGCGTCTGACCCGATCTAATGTGGGAGCTGGCTGATCGTTCCCACGCTCCGCGTGGGAATGTCGCCCCAGACGCTCCGCATCCCGCTTTAAAGCCGTGACGCAGAGCATCACTGGATGCGTGCCCACGCGAGCGTGGGCACGATCAGCTCCCACACTGACCAGATGCAGGGTCTTGGTCACAAATTTTGCGCAATCCTCGCTAATCGTGCCGGCTACTGCATAGAACTGGACAGTCACAAAGGCTTTGCGGCATAGTCGCCGGGTTCTGACGCACCCACACCAATAACAAGGAACAGCCAATGGCGACCTTACTGGTTCTTCACGGACCCAACCTGAACCTGCTTGGCACCCGCGAACCGGGCGTCTACGGGGCAGTAACCCTCGATCAGATCAACCTCGACCTGGAACGACGGGCACGTGAAGCCGGCCACCATTTGCTCTACCTGCAAAGCAATGCCGAGTATGAATTGATTGATCGTATCCATGCCGCGCGCGGCGAAGGCGTGGACTTTATTCTGATCAACCCCGCCGCTTTTACGCATACAAGCGTTGCATTACGTGACGCGCTGCTGGCGGTGAGCATCCCATTCATCGAAGTGCATTTATCGAACGTGCACAAACGCGAAGCTTTCCGCCATCACTCTTACTTCTCCGACGTAGCGGTAGGAGTGATCTGCGGCCTTGGCGCCAGCGGTTACCGACTGGCCCTGGAGGCCGCCCTGGAACACATTGAAGAACAGGCTAAACGCCCCTGACCGACCCTTGGGAGTTGATGATTCATGGATATCCGTAAAGTTAAGAAACTGATCGAACTGCTGGAAGAATCCGGTATCGACGAGCTGGAAATCAAGGAAGGCGAAGAGTCCGTACGGATCAGCCGTCACAGCAAGACCCCGGCCCAACAGTTCTACGCACCACAGATGCAAGCGCCGGCTCCAGCCGCTGCTGCTCCGGCTGCCGCGCCTGCCGCCGCCACTGCACCTGCCGCCCCAGCCGCGCCTGCGCTGAACGGCTTCGTGGTCAAGTCGCCAATGGTCGGTACGTTCTACCGCACCCCGGCACCGACCTCGCCAGCCTTCGTTGAAGTGGGCAAAACCGTGAAAGTGGGTGACACCATCTGCATCGTTGAAGCGATGAAAATGATGAACCACATCACCGCGGAAAAAGCCGGCGTCATCGAATCCATCCTGGTAGAAAACGGTCAGCCGGTTGAGTACGACCAGCCGCTGTTCACCATCGTTTGAACCGCGGAGCGCCTTCGATGTTGAAACCTGCGAAGAAACTGCAAAAAGTCCTGATCGCCAACCGCGGCGAGATCGCGCTGCGTATCCTGCGCGCCTGTAAGGAAGAGGGCATCAAGACCGTCGCTGTTTACTCGACGGCCGATACCGAATTGATGCACGTGAAGCTGGCGGACGAAAGCATCTGCATCGGCCCGCCACTGGCCACGAACTCGTACCTGAAAGTCTCGAACATCATCGCTGCGGCAGAAGTGACCGGCGCCGATGGCATCCACCCCGGCTACGGCTTCCTCGCGGAAAACGCCGATTTCGCCGAACAGGTGGAAAAATCCGGGTTTGCCTTCATCGGCCCCAAAGCCGAAACCATTCGCCTGATGGGCGACAAGGTCTCGGCCAAGGACGCCATGATCGCGGCCGGTGTGCCCACCGTTCCAGGCTCCGACGGCCCACTGCCTGAAGACGAGGAAACCGCTCTGCGCATTGGTCGCGAAGTCGGCTACCCGGTGATCATCAAGGCCGCCGGTGGCGGTGGTGGTCGCGGCATGCGCGTGGTGCACAAGGAAGAAGACCTGATCGAAGCCGCCAAGCAGACCCGCTCCGAAGCGGGCGCCTGGTTCGGCAACCCGATGGTCTACCTGGAGAAGTACCTGACCAACCCACGTCACGTGGAAGTCCAGGTACTGTCCGATGGCCAGGGCCACGCTATCCACCTGGGCGACCGCGATTGCTCGCTGCAACGTCGCCACCAGAAAGTCCTGGAAGAAGCTCCGGCTCCGGGCCTGGATGAAAAGGCGCGTCAGGAAGTCCTGGCACGCTGCGTCAAGGCTTGCATCGATATCAACTACCGTGGCGCCGGCACCTTCGAGTTCCTCTACGAGAACGGCCGTTTCTACTTCATCGAGATGAACACTCGTGTGCAGGTAGAGCACCCGGTATCGGAGATGGTCACCGGTATCGACATCGTCAAGGAGATGCTGAGCATCGCCGCCGGTAACGTGCTGTCGTTCACCCAGGACGACGTGAAGATGCACGGCCACTCGCTGGAGTGCCGCATCAACGCCGAAGACCCGAAAACCTTTATCCCAAGCCCTGGCCTGGTCAAGCATTTCCACGCGCCCGGCGGCAACGGCGTACGTGTGGATTCGCACCTGTACAGCGGCTACAAGGTTCCGTCCAACTACGACTCGCTGATCGGTAAGCTGATCACCTGGGGCGCCACTCGCGACGAGGCCATGGCCCGTATGCGCAACGCCCTGGACGAAATCGTGGTCGACGGCATCAAGACCAACATCCCGCTGCATCGGGATCTGGTTCGTGATGAAGGCTTCTGCGAAGGTGGTGTGAACATTCACTACCTGGAACACAAGCTGGCCAACCAGTAAGTGCTCCACCCAACAAAGCCGCCTTCGGGCGGTTTTGTTGTTTATGGGCCACCGCCCCCCGATCGTTCCCACGCTCCGCGTGGGAACGATCGTCGGCGCAGTCGTCTTCTGGCTTGCTCTCGCGTAAACTTGCGCGCTTTCGCGGCCTGCCCGCCGCACATTCATTTTTTTCAAAGGTGCCCGCCATGCCTTGGCTGCAAGTCCGTCTCGCCATCAGCCCAGAACAAGCCGAAACCTACGAAGACGCGTTCCTCGAAGTGGGTGCCGTGTCGGTGACCTTCATGGACGCCGAAGACCAGCCGATCTTCGAGCCGGAACTCAATACCACGCCGCTGTGGTCCCACACCCACTTGCTGGCCCTGTTCGAAGACGGCACCGACGCCGCTGCCGTGCTGGCCCATATGGAACTGCTCACCGGCAGCCCGCTGCCCGAGCATCACAGCGAAGTCATCGAAGACCAGGACTGGGAACGCAGCTGGATGGATAACTTCCAGCCCATGCGCTTCGGCCAGCGCTTGTGGATCGTGCCAAGCTGGCACGCCGCTCCCGAGCCAGACGCCGTCAACCTGCTGCTGGACCCGGGCCTTGCGTTCGGTACCGGCACGCACCCGACCACCGCCCTGTGCCTGGAATGGCTGGACGGCCAGGACCTGACCGACAGCAACGTACTGGACTTCGGCTGCGGCTCGGGGATCCTGGCCATCGCCGCCCTGCTGCTGGGCGCCAAGGAGGCCGTGGGTACCGATATCGACGTGCAGGCCCTGGAAGCCTCCCGCGATAACGCCGGGCGCAACAACATTGCCGAAGGCAAATTCCCACTCTACCTGCCTGAGGACCTTCCCCAGGTTCAGGCCGACGTACTGGTCGCCAATATCCTCGCCGGGCCACTGGTGTCGCTGGCGCCGCAACTGTCGAGCCTGGTCAAGCCGGGCGGGCGCCTGGCGCTCTCGGGCATCCTGGCCGAGCAAGGTGAAGACGTGGCTGCGGCCTACGCCAAGGACTTCGAGCTGGACCCGATCGCCAACCGTGATGGCTGGGTACGCATCAGCGGTCGTCGGCGCTAGAATGAGCGCTTGCCTGAATTGGATGGCCGCATGACCGACAGTTTCGTCACCCAGTGCCCACATTGCCAATCGCGTTTTCGCGTCAACCACGCTCAGTTGAGCGTGGCCCGCGGCGTGGTGCGTTGCGGCTCGTGCCTGCAAGTATTCAACGCCGCTCGCCAGTTGCTGGAGCAACGGGCCCAGGCGTCTGCGCCGGAGCCTGAAGTGCCGACCACCGCCGAGCCGGCCGCCGAACCGACTGTCGAAACGCCTCCCGAGCCACCGCGGGCCATCAGCCAGAAGCAGTGGACGGCCGAAGAGCTGGACCTGGATAACCTGGACAAGGAACTGGCCAGGCTGGAACGTCGCGAGATCCAGCACACCCAGGCAGTGGGCGCAGAACGTCGCCAGCCAGGCGCCGACCGTCGGCAAAAGGAAGAGTCCTTCAGTGCCAGCCGCGACACGGTCAAGGCCGAGGAAGAAAAATGGGCGGCCAGCCTGTTCAGTGAGCCACCCGAAGAGCGTGCACAGGCACCAGAAGAAGAGCCCGAGCCGGTTAAGGCACCTGCGTCCAAACAGCGCACCGAACCGTCCATGTCTGCCCACGTCGACGAACTCGATGACGAACCAGCTCTGCACGCCACTACCGTGGATGACGACCTCGACCCGCCGCTGACACCCACCCGCGACGAGCACGATGAGCCTGAACCCGAAGACCGCGCGTTCGCGCGACGCAAGCGCGCGCGAACGGAGGCCGGTGTACACGATGAGTTGCTCCAGGACCTGGAAGACGACCCCCTGCACCTGTATGCGCAGAAGCGTCCGTCAGGCTGGGGTCGCCGTCTGCTCTGGATATTGTTGGTCGTACTCGCCGCCGCCGGCCTGGCCGGCCAGTACATCGCCTACCAGTTCGACGACCTGGCCCGCCAGGACGCCTATCGCCCGTGGTTCCAGACGCTATGCCCGAAACTGGGGTGCACCGTGCCATCGCGGGTCGACATTACCCATATCAAGAGCAGCAACCTGGTGGTGCGCAGCCACCCCGAGTTCGCCGGGGCACTGGTGGTGGATGCCATCCTCTATAACCGCGCGACCTTCTCCCAGCCCTTCCCACTGCTGGAGCTGCGCTTTGCGGACTTGAACGGCAGCCTGATTGCCAGTCGTCGCTTCAAGCCCGCCGAATACCTGAGCGGCGAGTTGGCCGGCGTGAGCGAAATGCCCTCGCAGACGCCGATCCACATCTCCCTGGACATCCTGGACCCCGGCAACAAAGCCGTGAATTACAGCCTGAGCTTCCATTCACCCGAGTGAAACGGCGCGCCCACCGAGGTTTGACGGCGGATTATTGACTTGGCCATCGTCAACCAAACCGATGGCGATAAAAAAATAACTGTTCAGATTTTATCCAATTCAGCCTTTAACCCGTCATCGAGAGCGGGTATCATGCCAACCCTTTTTCGAACTCTAATGATCCGGCCCCACAACAGGGAAGTCCTATGTCGGCGGTACGCATCGGCCCATACACATTGCAGAACGGCTTGATCCTCGCCCCGATGGCGGGTGTCACCGACCAGCCCTTTCGTCAGCTGTGCAAGCGTTTGGGCGCGGGTCTAGTAGTCTCTGAAATGGTTACCAGCGACATGAGTTTGTGGAACACCCGCAAGTCGCGGATGCGCATGATCCACGAAGGTGATCCCGAGCCACGCTCGGTGCAGATCGCCGGTGGCGATGCGCAGATGCTGGCGGATGCAGCCCGGGCCAATGTGGAGCTGGGTGCACAGATCATCGATATCAACATGGGCTGCCCGGCCAAAAAGGTCTGCAACAAGGCCGCCGGTTCCGCGCTGTTGAAAGATGAGCAGTTGGTCGCCGAGATCCTGCAGGCCGTTGTCGGCGCAGTAGATGTACCGGTGACCCTGAAGATTCGTACCGGTTGGGACCGGGACAACAAGAATGGCCTGACGGTGGCGAAGATCGCTGAACAGGCTGGTATTGCAGCGCTGGCGGTGCATGGCCGCACCCGCGCCGACCTTTACACCGGTGAAGCCGAGTACGACACCATTGCCGCGATCAAGCAGGCCGTGTCGATGCCCGTCTTTGCCAATGGCGACATCGACAGTGCCGAGAAAGCCCGGCGCGTGCTGCACGCGACCGGTGCCGATGGTTTGTTGATTGGCCGGGCCGCCCAGGGGCGGCCGTGGATTTTTCGTGAAATCGAGCATTTCCTGCGTACTGGTGAAGTCTTGCCGGCACCAGAGTTGGTCGAGGTGGAACGTATTCTGCTAGAGCATCTGGCCGCCCTGCACGCCTTCTATGGGGACGTGATGGGAGTACGCATTGCTCGCAAGCATGTCGGCTGGTATCTCGCCACCTTGCCGGGCGCCAAGGAATTCCGCGCTCAGTTCAATCGTTTGGATGAAACGCAGGCACAGGTCGCCACCGTTCGTGAGTTCTTCGCCGGACGCGACAAGAGCCTGGGAACAGGGGATGGAGAAGGGGTGGCCGCATGACGATGATGACCGAGACTTTAGTGAGTGGAACAACACCCGTGAGCGACAACGTCAATTTGAAACAGCACCTCAACACGCCTAGCGAAGAAGGCCAGACCCTTCGCGGGAGTGTCGAGAAGGCGCTGCACAATTATTTCGCCCACCTTGAGGGCGCTTCCGTCACGGATGTGTACAACCTGGTGCTCTCCGAAGTCGAGGCGCCCTTGCTCGAAAGCGTGATGAACTACGTCAAGGGCAACCAGACCAAAGCCAGTGAGCTGCTGGGCCTCAACCGTGGCACCTTGCGCAAAAAGCTCAAGCAGTACGATTTGCTGTAAGCATTCAATCAAACCAGAAAGGCGCCCGCGTAAAACCGGTCGCCTTTTTTGCTGACTTCCTTTGCTTTTGATGGAAATTGAGATGACCGACCAGACCACCCGCCTGCCGATCCGCCGTGCCTTGATCAGTGTTTCCGACAAGACCGGGATCCTTGAATTTGCCCGGGAGCTGGAAGCCCTGGGTGTGGAAATCCTCTCCACGGGCGGGACCTTCAAACTGCTGCAGGACAACGGCGTGGCCGCAGTGGAAGTCGCGGACTACACCGGTTTCGCAGAAATGATGGACGGTCGCGTCAAGACCCTGCACCCGAAAATCCACGGCGGCATCCTTGGCCGTCGCGGCATCGACGACGCCATCATGACCGAGCACGGCATCAAGCCGATCGACCTGGTGGCCGTTAACCTCTACCCGTTCGAAGCCACCATCAACAAGCCAGGCTGCGACCTGCCGACCGCCATCGAAAACATCGATATCGGCGGCCCGACCATGGTGCGCTCGGCGGCCAAGAACCACAAAGACGTGGCCATCGTGGTCAACGCCAGTGACTACGCCAACGTCCTGGAAAACCTCAAGGCCGGTGGCCTGACCTACGCCCAGCGCTTCGACCTGATGCTCAAGGCGTTCGAACACACCGCCGCCTACGACGGCATGATCGCCAACTACATGGGCACCGTGAACCAGGCGGCTGACACCCTCAGCACCGAAGGCCGCAGCCAGTTCCCGCGCACCTTCAACAGCCAGTTCATCAAGGCCCAGGAAATGCGCTACGGCGAGAACCCGCACCAGAGCGCGGCGTTCTACGTGGAAGCCAAGCCTGCCGAAGTGGGCATTGCCACCGCGACCCAACTGCAAGGCAAAGAACTTTCCTACAACAACGTGGCCGATACCGACGCCGCGCTGGAATGCGTGAAGAGCTTCGTCAAACCGGCCTGCGTGATCGTCAAGCACGCCAACCCGTGCGGCGTGGCCGTCAGCCCGGACGCTGAAGGCGGTATCCGCCAGGCGTACGAACTGGCCTACGCCACCGACACCGAATCCGCATTCGGCGGCATCATTGCCTTCAACCGCGAACTGGATGCCGAGACCGCCAAGGCCATCGTCGAGCGCCAGTTCGTCGAAGTGATCATCGCCCCAAGCGTCAGCGAAGAAGCCCGCGCCATCGTCGCCGCCAAAGCCAACGTGCGCCTGCTGGCCTGTGGCGAGTGGTCGGCAGACCGCGCCGCGGCCTGGGACTACAAGCGCGTCAATGGCGGCCTGCTGGTACAGAGCCGCGACATCGGCATGATCGGCAGCCAGGACCTGAAAGTCGTGACCAAGCGCGCGCCGACCGAGCAAGAGATCAACGACCTGATCTTCGCCTGGAAAGTGGCCAAATACGTCAAGTCCAACGCCATCGTCTACGCCAAGAACCGCCAGACCATCGGTGTCGGCGCTGGTCAGATGAGTCGCGTGAACTCGGCGCGTATCGCCGCGATCAAGGCTGAGCACGCCGGTTTGCAGGTGGTGGGTTCGGTGATGGCTTCCGATGCATTCTTCCCGTTCCGTGACGGCCTGGACAACGCTGCAAAAGCCGGCGTGACCGCCGTGATCCAACCGGGCGGTTCGATGCGTGATGCAGAAGTCATCGCCGCCGCTGATGAAGCTGGCATTGCGATGGTCTTCACCGGCATGCGCCACTTCCGCCACTGATTGATCGTTCCCACGCTCCGCGTGGGAACGCAGCCAGGGACGCTCCGCGTCCCTCGGACGCAGAGCGTCCGTAGAGGCATTCCCACGCAGAGCGTGGGAACGATCATCCTAACGAGGTTTTTGAAATGAATGTTTTGATCATTGGCAGCGGTGGCCGTGAACACGCCCTGGCCTGGAAAGTAGCCCAGGACCCACGCGTGCAGAAAGTCTTCGTGGCCCCCGGCAACGCCGGCACCGCCATCGAAGCCAAGTGCGAAAACGTCGCCATCGACGTGCTGGCCCTGGAGCAACTGGCAGATTTTGCCGAGAAGAATGTTTCCCTGACCATCGTCGGCCCGGAAGTGCCACTGGTGGCAGGCGTCGTCGATCTGTTTCGCAGCCGTGGCCTGGACTGCTTCGGCCCTACCGCGGGCGCCGCCCAGCTGGAAGGCTCGAAAGCCTTCACCAAGGACTTCCTGGCTCGCCACAAGATCCCCACGGCCGACTACCAGAACTTCACCGAGATCGAGCCGGCCCTGGCTTACCTGCGTGAGAAAGGTGCACCGATCGTGATCAAGGCCGATGGCCTGGCTGCCGGTAAAGGCGTGATCGTCGCCATGACCCTGCAGGAAGCCGAAGACGCCGTGCGCGACATGCTCGCCGGCAATGCCTTTGGTGACGCCGGCTCGCGGGTGGTCATCGAGGAATTCCTCGATGGCGAAGAAGCCAGCTTTATCGTGATGGTCGACGGCAAGAACGTATTGCCGATGGCCACCAGCCAGGACCACAAGCGCGTCGGCAACGGCGACAGCGGCCCGAACACCGGCGGCATGGGTGCCTACTCCCCGGCACCCGTCGTAACCGCCGACGTGCACCAGCGCGTCATGGACCTGGTGATCTGGCCAACCGTGCGCGGCATGGCGGATGAAGGCAACGTATACACCGGTTTCCTCTATGCCGGCCTGATGATCGACAAAGCAGGTAACCCCAAAGTCATCGAGTTCAACTGCCGCTTCGGCGATCCGGAAACCCAACCGGTGATGCTGCGTCTGCAATCGAGCCTGGTGCTGCTGGTGGAAGCCGCCCTCGCCCAGGCCCTGGACAAGGTCGAAGCGCAGTGGGACCCACGTCCTAGTGTTGGGATTGTGCTGGCGGCCGGTGGCTACCCTGCCGACTACGCCAAGGGCGATGTGATCGAAGGCCTCGACGCCGCCGCTGCGCTGGAAGGCAAGGTGTTCCACGCGGGCACCGCGCTCAAGGACGGCAAAGTTGTAACCGCCGGTGGCCGCGTATTGTGCGCCACCGCGATGGGTGCCAGTGTCGATGCCGCGCAACAACAGGCCTACAAACTGGCGGCGAAAATCGACTGGAAAGGCTGCTTCTACCGCACCGACATTGGCTACCGTGCCATTGCCCGCGAACGTGGTGAGAACAACTGAGTAGCTACACTTGCAGTAGCTATCCGTTCGGTTAGGTAAGGGCCTTTGGCCCTTGCCGTACCCTGTCGCCCCGCGCATAGTTAACCCGTGCATCCACCTACCGAAGGGATTTCGCCGTGCGCTGGCTCAGGATCGCCATAGGTTTCACAATCAGTCTACTGACCCTGCTCTGCTTGCTACCGGCCCAGGCCGCCGCACAAGGCAGTGGCTGGGCGGTATTGCTTGATGAACAGGCCGACCTGCAACTGAGCGACATCCGTTCCGCCCGCTATACCAATCAATTCAGCCCCATCGAACTGGACCGGATCACTGCCGCGCAGCCGGACGGTGCGTTGTGGGTGCGCTTCAGGCTGCAACCCGGCAAGCACGAACAAGTGCTGCGGGTGTTTGCCCCGGACCTGTCCAGCCTGAGCCTGTACGTACTGGACGGCGACACCCTGGTGGAGCAGCAAATCACCGGCACTCGCCAACCCCAGGCTGAGCGCCCGTTGCCCAGCAGTGACTTCATGTTACCGATGCCCCAGAGCCCGCGGCCCCTGGAGGTGTATTTGCGCCTGGTCTCGGAACACGAACTGCGCCCTTACATCACCCTGGAACCGGCGGTGCAGGCCGCTGCCAACCAGAACCAGACATTGATCTACGGTCTGCTGTTCGGCGTGCTGTCGATGCTGATCCTGCACAACCTCACGCGCTTCGCCTACCACCGCTCGCGCAGTAGCCTGTGGCTGGCCGCGTGCGAATTCCTGTTGATGCTCAGCCTGGCGCTACTGCTCAACCTGGTGGGGCCGTGGCTGCCGAACTGGCACGCGATCCAGACCCCTGGCGCCTACCTGGCCCTACTGCTGACCGCACCCTGCGGGTTGATGTTTGCCTACCGCTTTTTCATGCCACTGGGCCCGCATCCGCTGAACAAAGTGTTGATGGCGGACATCCTGCTGATCGTCCTGTGCGGCTTGCTGTTGTTGTTCGTCAACACCTTGCCGCTGAACATCATCACCTATGCCCTGGTCGCGCTGGCGGGCCTGAGCATGCTGTTCGTCTCGGCCTATCATTGGCAAAAAGGCTACCGCCCGGCGCGCTTGTTCGTGGCGGCCATGGTGGTGTTCAACATCGGCACGCTGATCATCCTGCCCGCCCTGCTCGGCCTCACCCTGGTGGCGCCACAAGGCCTGATCGTCACCCTGCTGAGCTTTATCTGCCTCAGCGGCCTGCTGATGAGCCTGGCCCTCGGCGAGCGCCAGCGCGCCATTGTCGAAACCCGCTTCAGCCTGAGCCGCGACCTGGCGGCCAGCAACGCCGAAATCGCCGCCAAGGCCGAGTTCCTGGCGAAGATCAGCCACGAAATCCGCACGCCCATGAACGGTGTGCTGGGCATGACCGAGTTACTGCTGGGCACGCCGTTGTCGGTGAAGCAACGCGACTATGTGCAGACCATCCACAGCGCCGGTAACGAGTTGCTCACCCTGATCAACGAAATTCTCGACATTTCCAAGCTCGAATCCGGTCAGATCGAACTGGATGATGTGCAGTTCGACCTCAATGCATTGATCGACGACTGCCTGAGCATCTTCCGCGCCAAGGCCGAGCAGCAGAATGTCGAGCTGATCAGCTTTATCCAGCCTCAGGTGCCACGGGTGATCAGCGGTGATCCGACGCGACTGCGCCAGGCGCTGCTGAGCCTTTTGGAAAACGCCCTGCACAAAACCGATGAAGGCGAAGTGCTGATCGTCGTCGCCCTGGATGAGCGCAGCCCCAAGCCACGCCTGCGCATTGCCGTGCAAGACAGCGGCGTACCCATGGAAGCCGCCGAACGCGACGCCCTGCTGCACAGCGAACTGCACAGCAAGAACTTCCTCTCGGCGACGCGCTTGAGCGGCCACCTGGGCCTGGTCATTGCCCGCCAATTGATCCTGTTGATGAACGGCGAGTTCGGCATCAAAAGCGGCAGTCACCAGGGCAGCACCCTGTGGCTGACCCTGCCCCTGGACCCGGAACGCCTGGAGCATCCGACCAGCGACCTCGACGGCCCGCTCAAGGACGCCCGCGTACTGGTGGTGGACGATAACGACACCTGCCGCAAAGTGCTGGTGCAGCAGTGCACGGCCTGGGGCCTGAACGTCAGCGCCGCGCCTTCGGGCAAGGAGGCCCTGGCGCTGCTGCGTACCAAAGCGCACCTGCGTGATTACTTTGACGTGGTGCTGCTGGACCAGAACATGCCCGGCATGACCGGCATGCAACTGGCGGCGAAGATCAAGGAAGATCCGAGCCTGAACCACGACATACTGCTGATCATGCTCACCGGCATCAGTAACGCGCCGAGCAAGATCATTGCGCGCAACTGTGGGATCAAGCGCATTCTCGCCAAGCCAGTGGCGGGTTATACCCTCAAGACCACCCTGGCCGATGAGCTGACCCAGCGCAGCAAAGGCGCCCTCGTTGCACGCCCGGCCCCCAGCGCACCGGCAGCCATTACCGTGCCCAGCGATTTCCGCATCCTGGTAGCCGAAGACAACAGCATCTCCACCAAAGTGATTCGCGGCATGCTCGGCAAGCTCAACCTCAACCCGGACACCGCCAGCAACGGCGAAGAAGCGCTGCAGGCAATGAAAGCCCAGCGTTATGACCTGGTATTGATGGACTGTGAGATGCCGATCCTCGATGGTTTCTCCGCCACGCAGCAACTGCGGGCGTGGGAAATCAGCCATCAACGCGTGCGCACGCCGGTGGTGGCGCTTACCGCGCATATCCTGTCGGAACACAAAGAACGCGCACGCCAGGCGGGCATGGACGGGCATATGGCCAAGCCGGTGGAACTGTCGCAACTGCGCGAGCTGGTGGACTACTGGGTGGCGCAGCGCCAACAGCGCCCTGAGCACAGCACCCTTTCCTGATGATCGTTCCCACGCTCCGCGTGGCAACGCCGCCCGGTAAGCTCCGCGTCCTGCTTGAACGCGACGCAGAGCGTCACTGGATGCATTCCCACGCAGAGCATGGGAACGATCAGCAGAGCGCGGGAACGATCAGCCAGCTCCCACATTTGATCTGTGTCGGATAGACTCCTCCACACTTTCCCCGCCCGCGAGCCGCCCCCATGCTCCATGTGTTGTTCAGCGTTTACCTGAAGATGCTGGTGCTCTACAGCCCGTTCTTTGTGCTGTCCTGCTTTATCAGCCTGACCCGTGGCTACTCCAGCAAGGAGCGTCGGCGCCTGGCGTGGAAAGTTGCACTGGCCACCCTGGTATCGAGCGTGTTGCTCTACCTGTTCGGTCGGGTAATTTTCAGCGTGTTCGGCATTACCGTGGATGCGTTCCGTATCGGCGCCGGCAGCGTGTTGTTTATCTCCGCATTAGGCATGGCTCAGGGCAAGTCGGCGGTGCAGACCGACAACGTGCAGCAGGACGTGACCATCGTGCCGCTGACCATCCCGCTCACCGTCGGCCCCGGCACCATTGGCGCCTTACTGGTGATGGGCGTCAGCCAACCGCACTGGGACGATAAGCTCACCGCCATCCTCAGTATTGCCCTGGCCAGCCTGACGGTGGGCGTGGTGCTGTACCTGTCCAACCGTATCGAACGCATTCTCGGCGACCAGGGCTTGCAGATTGTCAGCCGGTTGATGGGCCTGTTCGTCTGCGCCCTGGCCGCGCAAATCATTTTTACCGGGGTACGCGGCTACCTGGTGCCCTAGATCCGGTATTTGGCGATAGCCATTTCCACTTTGTCACCGGCGCTTTCGCGCATCAGTTGGATGGTTTTCTCGTTGACCATCGAGGTATTGAGCACCAGGCAAGTCTGCCCGCTGAAGGCCTCGAACGAGGAGCTGTCCCACTCCAGGAAGGGCAGGCCCACCTGTTTATCCACACCATGGGTGCTGTAGGTCACCAGCACCATGATCAACTCGCCGTCTGTTTCAACGCAGGAGGCCAGGCCGAAATCGCCGCCCTCACGCACTGCGCAATTGCGCTTGAACAGCTCGAAAGATGCTGGCTGGCGCTTCAGTGCGTCCAGCGCATCGGCAGCCAGCTTTGGCAATGCGCTGAGCAGTGGCCCGGACAGCGCCGTCGACGTCAGCATCGAGGCGATGATATTCAGCGCCGCCAGTTGCACCGTCAGGCCCTTGCCCGCACGCGAGACTCGCTCAAAGCGACTGCGCAGCGGCAGCCACCCCAGGCTGACCATAACCTTGATAAATTCCTCGTACCACGCCTCGCTGCCTCGCTGGACGTTCAGCACATCGCTCACATAACTGCTGGCCAGCAGATAGCTTTTGCGCACGTATTCCCGATTCAACGCCGACAAGCCTTCGGCAAACGAAATCACGCCGTTGTTGACCACGGCCGCATTGCAATCATCCTCGCTATCCAACACTGCCGTGGCCTGCCTGGCAGGTGCGCCCGGTAACTTGTAGGCGGCAATCAACTTGCGCCTTTTTTTGCTGTTGATCCTTTTGTGACGTCGCTCCATTTTCTGTTCTCCACAAGCACCCCACATGGGGCTTGCTTCCACACTAGTCCAGGGAGCGGCGGGGTTTCCATGCGACAAACATCCCTTGGCCTGCCCCGCCCAAAACCAGCGTCCAGCAATGACAAGGCGCGGCGGGCAGGCGTGCGGTTTTCATCGCATAAAAAAGAAAAAGCTCCGAACAACGCCAGGGGAATCCCTGGGATATTCGGAGCTTTCCGGCAGCCAACGGGGCTGTTTCAGGAGTTGGGTTTGTTGCCATACCAACGTGGCGTGTACACCCACTCGCCGCCACCCGCACGCGGGAACACACAAGTGGTGGATGAACCGATCAGTACCATGGTGCGCATGTCCACCTGCTCGGGCGTCAGTTGCCCCAAGGTGGTGACGCGCAGTGTCTGGCCTGGGCGGCCGATGTCACGGCCCAGCACCACTGGCGTCTGTGGCGTGCGATGCAGCGCGACGATTTCCAGGGCGCGCCCCAGTTGCCAAGGCCGCGACCGCGAGATCGGGTTGTAGAACGCCAAGGCCAGGTCGGCCTGGGAAGCCAGGTCCAGGCGTTTTTCGATGATAGACCAAGGCTTGAGGTTATCCGACAGCGACATCACACAGAAGTCATGCCCCAGCGGCGCGCCTGCCTGGGCGGCGGTGGCCAGCGAGGCGGAGACCCCTGGCAGGATTTCCAGGTCGACCTGATGCCAGGCCGGCTCGCTGGACTCGTGCAGCGCCTCGATCACCGCCGCGGCCATGGCGAATACACCCGGGTCACCAGAGGACACCACCACCACCGAGCGGCCTTGCGCAGCTAGCTCGAAGGCGTGGCGGGCGCGCTGCATTTCTTCGCGGTTGTCGGTGCAGTGTTGCACTTGATCGTCACGGAATGGCCCGGCCATGCGCACGTAGGTTTCATAGCCCAGCACATCGGTGCAACGCGCCAGTTCCGCCTTCACCGCCGGCACCATCAGTTCTGCGGCGCCGGGGCCCAGGCCAATCACCGCCAGCCGCCCGCGCGGGCGCCCAACCTGTGACAGGTCCAAGGGCTGCTCGGCCACGGTAATACTGATGTCCGCAACGGGTGTCAGCGCGGCAAAGCGCAACGGTACACCCAAGGCCGACGCGGCCTCATGCAAGGACGCGTCAGCCATCTGCAGGTCGCTGGCCAGCAAGCAGGCCAGGGATTGCACGGCCACGCCCGCCTCCTGCAACGCCGTGCGCACACGCTCGGCCAATTGCGCACCCGGCCGGCAGGTAACGTAGACATTCTGCGGGTAAATCAGCAACTCGTTGGCTGTCGGTGTGCGCTCGGCACTGCCTACATGAATCGCCAGGCGCGCTTGTTGATCCTGAGGCAGGTTAGCGTCCTCCAGCCATGGCGCCGTGCCTTCGATACGCACGCTTTCGCCGGCCAGAAGGTCGGAGACAAAGCGTTTGCCCAACTCGATGTCGGCCAGTTGATAACCCGCTGGCGGGTTGAGCAGGCAGGTGCCAAAACGCAACTCGCCGCTGGTGGTGATGGCGGCAGACACGCCGAGTGCTGCGCCAATGTCGCGCGCCATCAGGTTCACGCCACCCAGGCCACCGAGCAACGGCACCACCGCGCTGCCGTCTTCGGCCACGGCCAGCACGGCGGGCTCTTCGCCCTTTTCCAGCAGCAACGGCGCCAGGGTGCGGATCACAATGCCCGCGGCGCACAGGGCAATCAGTGGCGTGCCCTGCTGATAAAGCTGACGCAAGGTCGCGCCGAATTCGCTGTAGGTGCGGTCTGCACCTTCAACCCGTGTGGCCAAACCGTGGATCAACGCGCCGGGGTAAACCTGCTGAAGCTTGCGCGCAGTCGCCAGGCTGCCCTGGCCCAGAATCACAATCGCCGGGGTCATCAACCTTGCCACCGTTCACCGGGCACGATGATCAGTGAGAAATACGGCGACGACATCGGCTCCACCTGATCCAGCGGCACGATCTTCTGGTTGGCCATGGTCGCGCGTTCCACGTACAACGCCCGCTCGGCCAGACCCAGTTCTTCCAACACCTGGCGCACTTTCGGAAAGTTGCGCCCCAGCTTCATGATCACTGCGGCATCGGCATCCGCCAAGCGGCGCTTGAGGTCCTCGTGGGGCAACACGCCCGAGAGCACCGACAAGCTCTGGTTGCGATACACCAACGGCGCGCCGAGTACCGAGGCACCACCGAGCATCGAGCACACGCCTGGAATCACCTCGGCGTCGTAGCGCTCGGCCAGGCGGTCATGCAGGTACATGTAGGAGCCGTAGAAAAACGGGTCACCTTCGCAGATCACCGCCACGTCGCGGCCCGCGTCCAGGTGCGCGGCCACGTCGAGGCTGGCGTTGTCGTAGAAGTCGCTGATCACTTGCTCGTAGGACAGCGGCGCGGGCAGCACTTCGGTGGTCACCGGGTACACCAGCGGCATCAGGGTCTGTTGCGGCACCAGGTGGTCCTCGATGATGCCGAAGGCGTTGCCCTTCTTGCCCTTGGCCACGAAGTACGCCACCACCGGCGATTCGCGCAGCAAGCGCAGAGCCTTGACGGTGATCAGTTCCGGGTCGCCGGGGCCTACGCCCAGGCCAAGCAAACGTCCGCGCACCTGCATTATTCGACCTCCGTGGCCAGGGCATTGACGGCGGCGGCAGCCATGGCGCTGCCGCCCAGGCGACCTTGCATGATCACGAACGGCACCCCACGGCTGTCAGCGGCGAGCATGGCCTTGGATTCGGCGGCGCCGACAAAACCCACCGGGAAACCGAGGATCAACGCCGGTTTCGGCGCGCCGGCGTCGAGCATTTCCAGCAGGTAGAACAACGCGGTCGGCGCGTTGCCGATCACCACCACGCTGCCCTCCAGGTGCGGGCGCCACAGCTCAAGGGCGGCGGCGGAACGGGTGTTGCCCAGCTCCCGCGCCAGCTCCGGCACGCTGTCGTCACGCAGGGTGCAGATCACCTGGTTATTGGCCGGCAGGCGTGTGCGAGTCACGCCTTCGGAGACCATCCGCGCATCGCACAGAATCGGCGCGCCAGCGGCCAACGCGTCACGCCCGGCCTTGCCGGCCCCTTCGGAGAATTGCAGGCCGTCGATGGCTTCGACCATGCCGCACGCATGAATCACCCGCACCGCGAGTTTTTCCAAATCAGCCGGGATGCGGTCCAACTTGGCTTCCGCGCGAATAATGGCGAAGGAGTTGCGATAGATCTCCTGACCGTCGCGGATGTAATCAATCATCGGTGTTGCTCCGTGGACGAGCGCGCAACAGGGCGCCCGCCGCTTCAATGGAAAGAGTGCGCGCGTGCAGCCGGCCAAAACCAGGCTGGGCTGCATCGCGAAAATAGAGGTCGTAGTGGCCGGGGCTCACCGCCAGCAAGGTGACTGGCGCGGTGTGCGCGGCAGCACAGGAGCGCGGGCAGCCGGACAGATGCACCTCAACGCCCGATTGCAGAGCGGCCAGTTGCACGGCGTCGGCCTTGGTGTCGGCCAGGCCTTTTGCGCAGCCGCTGGAACCGGTGCAGGCAATCATGCGCGCCAGCGGGTGGCCGAGCGAGCAGATAAAGCCCAGTTGCGCCAGGCGCTCGGTCACGGCGTGAGGCTTTTCGACGTTGGGCACCAGCACACCTTGCCAGGGGGTGAAGCGCAAGGTGCCGTCCCCATAGTCGCTGGCCAGTTGTGCGGCGCCCTTGAGCATCGTCGGGTCCAGGCGGCCCAAGGGCGCGAGGGCGGCGACGTAGAACTGATTCTTTTGCACTTGTGGATAAGTGCCCACCTGGAGCGACGGGTCGCTGGGCGGGCGCTCGAAGCCGTCGATTGGCAGCAACGGCAAGCGCAAATGGCTCAGTACGTTATCCACAGGCAAATGACGCATACGCGTTTGCTCTGGGGTGGCGAGGTCCAGAAAGGTTTCCAGCACAGCCACTACCAACTCAAGGCCTTGGCCCAATGGCACGGCGGCCAGGGGCGCATCCAGGCCCGGACAGCCGGCCAGGCCGAACGCGAGCAGGGTTTCGCCGTGGCGTACGAAGGCCGATAACCACAGGTCGTGGTGATGTTCGAGCATCGCCAGGTCCTCGCCACCATCGAGTTGCACCGCGAACTTGGCCGACAATTCATGGAAACGCGGATGGTTCTCCAGAGTGGCGAGGATCTGTGCGGCCAGCGGGCGGGTGTCGAACAGCATCTGCGGGTCGATGCCGGCGCTGGGGCTGAGCATCAGGTTGCGCACGTCGTCACCGCCCGCGTTGCTGGGGCCCAGGCCCGCCGCCAGCAGCCGGGCGATCAACGCCTCCTGCTCGGCGCCGATGCCGCGGATCTGCAGGTTGGCGCGGTTGGTCGCCTCGATCACCCCGCCCGCATACGCCTGGGCCGCGTCCGCCACGGCGTGGGCCTGGGCGGCAGTGATCGCGCCGCCCGCCAATTTGACTCGGCAAATGCCGCCGTCCAACGCCTGCACAATACGCAGCAACCCCGGACAAGCCGAGGGGCGCAAGGTATTCACAGCGGGCGTTGGGTTCACGGGGCTACCGGTTGACGGGTAAAGGCGCGGTATTATGCCTGCTTTGTCCGGCGGCATGAAAAGCCTGCCCGTCGGATGTCGTTCAAGGAATTGATATGTCGCCCTGGCTGACGGTTGTAGGCATCGGTGAAGACGGCTTCAAAGGCCTGGGCAGGAATGCCCGGCATGCCTTGCTGCGCGCCACGCGGATTATAGGTGCTCAGCGCCAGTTGGACCTGCTGCCGCAGTGTATTGGTGGCGAGCGCCAGCTGTGGCCGAGCCCGTTTTCCCTGGAGCCGGTGTTGTCGCGGCGTGGAGAGCCTGTGTGCGTATTGGCCAGTGGCGACCCGATGTTCTATGGCGTCGGCGCCAGCCTGGCCCGGCAAGTGGCGGCTGAGGAGTTGACGATTTTGCCAGCGCCCTCGTCGGTATCCCTGGCGGCGGCGCGCGTGGGCTGGCCGTTGCAGGAGGTGGTGACATTGTCGGTAGTGGCGCGGCCATTGGCGGCAATCAACGCGCATTTGGCCAGTGGCGTGCGCTTGTTGGTACTGAGCAATGATGGCAGCAGTCCCGCCTTGATTGCTGCGTTGTTAACCGAGCGCGGTTTTGGTCCCAGCCGCATCAGTGTGTTTGAACACTTGGGCGGCCCGGCTGAACGGCGTATCGACGGGCACGCGCAAGCGTGGGAGCACACCGCGGTTGCCGATTTGAACCTGGTCGCCATCGACTGCCTGGCGGATACGAACGCACCGCGTCTGTCGCGTCTTGCCGGCTTGCCGGACTCAGCCTTCAAACACGATGGCCAACTGACCAAGCGCGATGTGCGCGCCATGACCCTCGCCCGCCTCGCGCCCATGCCGGGCGAACTGTTATGGGACGTGGGCGCGGGCAGTGGCTCCATCGGTATTGAATGGATGCGCACCCATCCCAGCTGTCGTGCCTTGGCGATTGAAGCCGACACCGGCCGCCAGAGCCTGATCGAACACAACCGCGACGCCCTCGGGGTGCCCGGTCTGCAACTGATTCGCGGCAAGGCGCCGGAGGCGTTAAGCGGCCTGGAAACACCAGACGCCATCTTCATCGGCGGCGGCGTCACCCGCGACGGCGTGCTCGATACCTGCTGGCAACACCTGCGCCCCGGTGGCCGCCTGGTTGCCAATGCCGTGACCCTGCAAAGCGAAATGACCTTGATGAACTGGCGTGCCGAGCATGGCGGCGAACTGACCCGCATCCATGTGGCCCAGGCGCAGCCCTTGGGCGAGTTCGATACCTGGCGCCAGGCACTGCCGATCACGTTGCTGGAAGTGATCAAGCCGCTATGAAAAGAATTCTGCTGCTGGGCGGCGTCACGGAAGCGCTGGCCATCGCCCGCACCTTGGGGCCTGAACACGTCTACAGCCTGGCCGGCGTGGGCCGCGTACCCACCGACCTCACCTGCCAGGTGCGGGTCGGCGGCTACGGCGGTAGTGAAGGCCTGGCGCAGTTTGTACGTGCCGAACGCATCAGCCTGATCCTTGATGCTACGCACCCGTATGCGGCGCAGATCAGCCGCAACGCGGCCGAGGCTGCAAGGGCATGCGGCGTACCTTGCTGGGCATTGCGACGCCCGGCCTGGCAGCCGCAGCCGGGGGATGACTGGCGAGAGGTCGCCGACTGGGCCGAATTGGTCGAAGCGCTCAAACCCTTCAAGCGCCCTCTGTTCACCTTGGGTCGCGAACCCTTGCAGCACCTCGACGAAATCCCCGCCGAGCAGTTCTGGACCTTGCGCGCGCTGGATGTGTATCCGGGCAACAAGCGCTGTGAAGTGATCGGCGCACGCGGGCCGTTCCTCATCGAGGACGAGCGGGCGTTATTCGAAGAACGGCGAATTGATGTGCTGATCAGCAAGAACAGCGGCAGCACCGCCACCGAGCCGAAGCTGGAAGTGGCGCGTGAGCGTGGGGTGCAGGTGTTGGTGTTGAAGCGGCCGGTGTTGGCTCAAGTAGATAGGGAATTCCTGTCGTCTGAAGAAACACTCAGCGCGTTGGCAAACTTCACTCGATGAGTCAGGATCGCTCGCTTGCTTGATTAGTAACCTATTTGTTACCTTCAGGACGGCTAATGATTGAGATCGAAGAATACCAACGCGACAACGATTCCAGTCCGTTCGATGAGTGGTTTTCATCCTTGAGTGTCCCAGCGGCAACTCGAGTTTCAACCGCTTTAGTTCGGCTTGAAACAGGCAACACCAGCAACATCAAGTGGTTCGATGGGCTAGGCGAATACCGTATCGACTGGGGACCCGGCTTGCGAATCTATTTGATACGAGAAGGACATCGATTAATCATCCTGTTCGGTGGTGGTGATAAGTCCAGTCAAAAGCGCGATATCAAGGTCGTAAAGTCGCTGATTAACGAGTATCAGCGTGACAAGAAATTGAAACAAAAGAGGTGACCAGCATGGCGCTTACCCGTAGCTACAAACACACCATCGCTGAACGTGCCCAGCGAGACCCTGCATTCGCCCAAGCGCTTCTCGACGAGGCCGCTACGCTATTTCTCAATGGCGAGCCGGAAATATCTCGCGTGATCCTGCGTGATTTAGTCAACGCCACAGTAGGCTTTGAAGGCCTTGCGAAACAAACCGCCAAACCTAGCAAAAGCCTGCACCGAATGCTTTCGGCCAGCGGCAACCCCAGCATGGATAACCTTGCGGCGATTTTTGCCGTGATTAGAAAAGCCCTGGGGGTCGATATGCAGGTCCACGGCGTACCCGCTGCATAATTTGGGAGCGGGCTCGCTCGCGAAGGCAGTGTGTCGGCCGAAACATCCAGCGACTGACACACCGCTTTCGCGAGCAAGCCCGCACACACTTTGGAATTGCGTTATCAAATGACGGTAGTAGATCAGCCAGCCAAGGCGCTAGCTCAATCAACTGCGCAACCATTGGCTGGAAAAAGCCCTATACCTGACTTGATCGTTCCCACGCTCCGCGTGGGAATGCATCCTGTGACGCTCCGCGTCACGGCTTTAAAAGCGGACGCAGAGCGTCCAACGCGGCATTCCCACGCAGAGCGTGGGAACGATCAGCCCGCCTGGTACGCTGCGTCCCTTCTGCAAAATTGGCAAGCGGCCGTTCTCGTCTATCCTCAAACCCACCACTGCGACACCAAACCACACCCGCCCTTTTTACTTATCCCCCCCGATCAGGCTAAATACCCGCCTGATCGTTTAACCCTACGGATTATCCGCCATGGCCCGTCAACGCTTTGCAATTGCCTGGATCGCCTGCCTTGCAGTGCTGTTCAATGCGTTTGCCATGCCGTTGGCCAGTGCGATGCAGCAGACGGATGACCCGATCAAGCGTCTGATGTGGGGCGGGTTCTGTTCGTCCAATGGCGCGAGCCTCAAGGCGATTGCCCTGGGCAAGCTGGAAATCCCGGCGCCGCCGGATGATCACTCGGCTATGCAGCATTGCTGGTGTTGCTCGGGTTCGGCGCCGTTGGTGGCGTTGCCAGGGCATGTGCCGCAGTTGTATGTGACGCGCTTCGAGGCGGTGCAGAGCCTGCCGCCGCGCTTATTGCGCAATCCCACCCCGCGCCAGCAATGGCCAAGCCTTAACCCCCGCGCCTCTCCAACGGTCTGAACTTCTTCGCAAGTGAACTGCGTTTAGAACCGTTCTGGAGAACTGCCATGCTTAAATCTTCCCTGCTTCTGGCTGCGTTGCTGCTGCCGGTGTTCAGTGCTGCCAATGCCGATGACTACAAGGCCGGAGACTTGGAGGTCAGCAATCCCTGGTCCCAGGAATTGCCGCCGAATGCGCCAACCGTCGCGGCGTACTTTGTGATTCATAACACTGGCGAGACGCCGGATCGCCTGCTCAGTGCCGAGACGCCCTTGGCGGAGAAAGCCGAATTGCATGAGCACGTAATGCAAGGCGATTTGATGAAGATGCAACAAGTGCCCAGCGTCGCCGTACCGGCCAAGGGTGAGCTGACCTTCGCGCCAATGGCCTATCACGTCATGCTGCTGGGCCTCAAGGACCGCAGCCTGCTGGCCGATGGCAAGCAATTCCCGCTGACCCTCACCTTCGAGAAAGCCGGCAAGGTCCAGGTGCAAGTGTCGGTGCAAAAAGCGCCACCGATGGCGGGTCACGAGCATATGCACGCCCAGTAAGCCAACCTCGATGGGCGCCCCTCGCGCCAGGTTGTCTCCCCACTACCGCGTGAAGCGCGGCAGTTGGATCAGCCTGTTCGCCATGCTGATGATCTTTATCGGTCCGCTGATTTCCCAGGCGATGCCGATGGATCATCACGCCGGTATGTCCATGGAAATGCCCATGGATATGCCGAGCGACCACGGTGAATCCCATCACACCCAAGCTCCAGCCGAACACCACGCACTCTGGGCCAAGTGCGGCTATTGCGACCTGCTATTCAGCTGCCCGGCCCTGCCCGGCAGTGTGTCGTTCGTGGCCCTCGGCACCCCGCCGCCCGCCAACGCCCTCACACCCGCCACGCGCCTGGGCCATGCCCGGCAGAGCATCTTCCCCGGCGCCCGTAGCCGTGCGCCGCCCATCGTTTCGTAAGCCCTTCACAGCGTTACTTCACCCCGGCCGACTTTAGACAGACAGCCGCAGGCTGCTGGCCGTGTTGTTTACGATTGATTGATGGAATTTGTCATGTCCAGGTTTTCTGCTGACACCCGTTTGGGAAGTACTGCCCTGCTCACCGCCTTATGCGGCGCACTATTGGCTGCCCACGCTCACGCCGACGAGCATGAGCTGAGCCCCACCGTCATCACCGCGATCGCCCCTAGCTCACCGCTGACCGTGGTCACCAACCCCAAAGACCCTCGCCAACCGGTGCCCGCCAGCGATGGCGGCGACTACCTCAAGACCATCCCCGGCTTCGCCCTGGTGCGTAACGGCGGCACCAATGGCGATCCGGTGCTGCGCGGCATGTTCGGCTCGCGCCTGAATATCCTCACCAACGGCGGCATGATGCTCGGCGCCTGCCCGGGCCGCATGGATGCGCCAACTTCGTACATTTCGCCGGAAACCTACGACAAGCTCACCGTGATCAAAGGCCCGCAAACCGTGCTCTGGGGCCCGGGCGCGTCTGCCGGCACCATCCTGTTCGAGCGTGAGCCGGAGCAGTTCGGCGAGCTGGGCACACGGGTCAACGCCAGCGTATTGGCCGGCTCCAACGGGCGTTTCGACAAGGTCATCGATGCCGCTGCCGGCGGCCCATTGGGCTACGTGCGGGTGATCGGCAACCAGGCCCATGCCGACGACTACAAGGACGGCAACAACGACACCGTCGCCTCGCGTTATGACAAGTGGAACGGTGACGTGGCTGTGGGCTTCACGCCCGACGCCGACACCCTGCTGGAACTCACCGCCGGGCGTGGCGATGGTGAAGCGCGCTACGCCGGTCGCGGCATGGACGGCTCGCAGTTCCTGCGCGAAAGCCTGGGGCTGCGTTTCGAGAAATCCAATATCGGCGAGGTGCTGGATAAGGTCGAGGCCCAGGTCTACTACAACTACGCCGACCATGTGATGGACAACTACAGCCTGCGTGTCCCTTCGAGCACCGGCATGATGGCGGGCCCCATGGCGTCCAACGTCGACCGCCGCACCCTTGGCGCACGCATCAAGGCCACCTGGCGCTGGGCGGATGTGCAATTGATCAGCGGCCTGGATGCGCAGACCAATGAACACCGTGCGCGCAGCAGCATGGGCATCGACACGTATAAGGATTTGCCGCGCAACAAGGACGCCAATTTCCACAACTACGGTGTGTTCGGCGAACTGACCTGGTACGCCGCCGACAACGATCGCCTGATCACCGGCGCACGCCTGGACCGCGCCTCGGCCAAGGACTTCCGTCAACGCACCGGCTCGGGAATGATGTCGCGCCCGAACCCGACCGCCGGCGACACCCGCGCCGATACATTGCCCTCGGGCTTTGTGCGTTATGAGCACGACCTGGCGGACAGCCCCACCACGCTGTATGCCGGCCTGGGCCACGCGGAACGTTTCCCGGATTACTGGGAACTGTTCTCCCCCAACACCGGCGCGGCCGGTTCGGTGAATGCATTCGACGGCGTGAAGCCCGAGAAAACCACCCAGCTCGACTTCGGTGCCCAGTACAAGAGCGCCGACCTGGAAGCCTGGGTGTCGGGCTATGTCGGCCAGGTGCGCGACTTCATCCTGTTCGACTACAGGCCCGGCATGATGGGGACCACCTCCCAGGCGCGCAATGTGGACGCACGCATCATGGGCGGCGAAGTGGGCGCAGCGTACAAGCTGAGCCAACACTGGAAAGCCGACGCCAGCCTCGCCTATGCCTGGGGCAAGAACAGCAGCGACGGCAAGGCCCTGCCACAAATGCCACCGCTGGACACGCGCCTGGGCCTGACCTACAGCGAAGACGATTGGAGCGCTGGTGCGTTGTGGAGGGTGGTCGCGGCGCAACACCGTATCGACCCGAACAAAGGCAACGTGGTCGGCAAGGACTACGACAAGAGTGGCGGCTTCGGCGTGTTCTCGCTGAACGCGGCCTACCGCATCAACAAGCACTTCAAGGTCAGCACCGGCGTCGACAACTTGTTTGGCAAGGCCTACGCCGAGCATCTGAACCTGGCCGGTAACGCAGGCTTCGGTTACCCAGCCAACGACCCGCAGGCCATCAAGGAGCCGGGGCGTACGCTCTGGACCAAGGTGGACATGAGCTTCTAAAAGCATCGCAGGCAAGCCAGCTTCCACAGGTGGATTACAGTCCCCTGTGGGAGCTGGCTTGCCTGCGATGACGGTGTAACAGACCAAGAAAAATCAAAAGCCTTATGCGGAGCAGCCGATGACCACACAACAAAAAATTTCCTTCTACAACCTGGCCTGGCGCTGGCACTTCTACGCCGGCCTCTTCGTCGCCCCCTTCATGGTGCTGCTGGCCCTCACCGGCATCATCTACCTGTTCAAACCCCAGCTCGACCCGCTGATGTACGGCCACCTGCTCACCGTGCCCGCCGCCGAACATGCGCTGAGCGCCGACGAGCAACTGCAGCGCGCCCAGGCCGCCTACCCCCACGCCGCGATCAGCAAATACCTGCCCCCTGCCGGCGCCACTCGCAGCGCGCAGTTCGTGATGCGCAACGATGCCCACGAGGTGACGGTGTTCATCGACCCCTATCGCGGCACCGTCCTCGGTGAGCAAGACGCAAACAACAACCTGCAAGCCATCGTCCGCGCCCTGCACGGCGAACTGATGATCGGCACCGTGGGCGATCGCCTGATCGAATTGGCCGCTGGCTGGGGCGTGATGCTGGTGGTGTCCGGCCTGTACCTGTGGTGGCCGCGGGGCAAGTCCTCGGCCGGCGTGTTATGGCCGCGCATCGGCAGCCGTGGCCGCTTGTTCTGGCGTGACCTGCACGCTGTCGCCGGCTTCTGGGGCGCAGCGTTCCTGCTGGTGATGTTGCTCAGCGGCATGACCTGGACCGGCTTCTGGGGCAAGCAATACGCCGACCTGTGGAACACCTTCCCAGCCGCGATGTGGAACAGCGTGCCGCAGTCCGACCAGCAGGCCCGTGTGCTCAACACAGCCACCCAGCAAACCGTGCCCTGGGCCCTGGAAAACACGCCGATGCCAATGTCCGGCGACCACGCCGAGCATATGAATCACGGCGCAATGCACGCAGGCCCGGCCGCACCCACGGTGCGCCTGCAACAGGTGGTCGACCTGGCCAACACACGCAAGGTCGAGCCCGGCTACAGCATTACCTTCCCCACCACCGCCTCCGGTGTATTCACCGTCGCGGTGTTCGCCGACGACCCGCGCAACGACGCCACCCTGCACGTGGACCAGTACACCGGCAAGGTCCTGGCCGATGTACGCTGGGATCATTACAACCTGGTCGCACGCGCCACCGAGACCGGCGTGATGCTGCACGAAGGCAAGATGTTCGGCTGGGTCAACCAACTGATCGTGCTGGTGATCTGCCTGATGATTCTGCTCAGTGCGGTCAGCGGCGTGGTGATCTGGTGGAAGCGCCGGCCCCAGGGTGGACTGGGTGTACCGCCGCTGCGCCACGACCTGCCCAAGTGGAAAACCGCGATGGCGATCATGCTCGGGCTGGCGATCATTTTCCCGTTGGTAGGGGCTTCGTTGGTCCTGGTGTGGGCGCTGGATCGCTTGCTGCTGTCACGCATTAGCGCAACCGCCTGAAGCATTGTCGCCCAACGCCCTCTTTTGAAGCCTGCCGTGCACCCAACGGCCTCCGTGGCGCCAACCTGGTGCGCCACGGAGCGGCTTTACCTCCCGAACCCGCCGGTAAACCCGTGTCTGGCGTAGCAGGCACAGCCCTTGCAAAGCCCTGTGTATCTGCCCCACAACAATTATCGGTACACGGAGATCGCACCATGAAGCGTCGCAGCTTGATCAAGGCTTTCACTTTGTCGGCATCCATTGCCGCCATGGGTTTGACCTGGACCGTCCAGGCCGCCGAGACCATCAAGGTCGGCATCCTGCACTCGTTGTCCGGGACCATGGCGATCTCCGAAACCTCGCTCAAAGACATGGCGCTGATGACCATCGACGAGATCAACGCCAAAGGCGGGGTGAACGGCAAGATGCTCGAACCGGTGGTGGTAGACCCAGCGTCCAACTGGCCGCTGTTCGCCGAGAAAGGCCGCCAACTGCTGACCCAGGACAAGGTCGCCGTGGTGTTCGGCTGCTGGACCTCAGTGTCGCGTAAATCGGTGTTGCCGGTGTTTGAAGAACTCAACGGTTTGCTGTTCTACCCGGTGCAGTACGAAGGCGAAGAAATGTCGCCCAACGTGTTCTATACCGGTGCGGCGCCGAACCAGCAGGCGATCCCGGCGGTGGAATACCTGATGAGCGAAGAAGGCGGCAGCGCCAAGCGTTTCTTCCTGCTCGGCACCGACTATGTGTACCCGCGCACCACCAACAAGATCCTGCGCTCGTTCCTGCATTCCAAAGGCGTGGCGGATAAAGACATCGAAGAGGTCTACACCCCGTTCGGCCACGCCGATTACCAGACCATCGTCGCCAACATCAAGAAGTTCTCCGCCGGTGGCAAGACGGCTGTGGTCTCCACCGTCAATGGCGACTCCAACGTGCCGTTCTACAAAGAACTGGCCAACCAAGGCTTGAAAGCCACCGAGGTACCGGTGGTGGCGTTCTCGGTGGGTGAAGAAGAACTGCGTGGCATCGACACCAAGCCGTTGGTGGGCAACCTCGCGGCCTGGAACTACTTCCAGTCGGTGGAAAACCCGGTGAACCAGAAGTTCGTGGCCGACTGGAAAGCCTACGCCAAGAAACACAACCTGCCGGGCGCCGACAAAGCCGTGACCAACGACCCGATGGAAGCCACCTATGTGGGCATCCATATGTGGGCGCAGGCGGCGGAAAAAGCCAAGTCCACCGACGTCGACAAAGTGCGTGAAGCCCTGGGCGGCCAGACCTTCGCCGCGCCGTCGGGCTTCACCCTGACCATGGACAAGACCAACCACCACCTGCACAAGCCGGTGATGATCGGTGAGATCCAGGCCGACGGGCAGTTCTCGGTGGTGTGGCAGACCGAAGCGCCGATTCGTGCACAGCCGTGGAGCCCCTACATCCCGGGCAATGACAAAAAGCCGGACTATGCCGTGAAGAGCAACTAACGCCCCCCACAGCTCGAATGTAGGACATGGTCACTGTGGGCGCTGGCTTGCCTGCGATGCAAACAACTCGGTGTGCCTGACACACCGCAGCGATGCCATCGCAGGCAAGCCAGCCCCCACACAGCCTGCTCCCACACTGTCCCCGCATGATCAGGACATTTTGCTATGCCCACTGCCCTCCACCGCCTCATCCTCGCCGTGCTGCTGGTGCTGCCCTTTGGCGCACACGCCAGCGACGCCGAAGACTTCCTTGCCGCCAACCCGGTGCAGCAAGCCAAACTCCTGCAGGACTGGGCCGCCCACCCCGACCCAACGCGTATCGAGTTGGTGGACGCCCTTGAGCAAGGTCAACTCATGCTCAACGGCGAAACCAAGACCGTGCGCCTGAACAACCGCCTGCGCGGCTTGATCAATAACGTGCAAGCCAGCCAGCAACTGCTCGCCGCCGACCCCAAGGTGCGCCTGGACGCAGCGCGCACCCTGCAAAAAAGCGCGGTGCCTGCACAACTTAAATTCCTCGACCAGCAGGTCGCCGCCGAAACGGATGAGCAGGTGCACAGCGCCCTGAGCCTGGCCCTGGCCAACCTGCAATTGGTCGACCCCGACCCGGTGGTGCGCCTGGCAGCCGTGCGCTTGCTCGGCAGCACCGGCGACCCGCTGGCCCGCACGCGCCTTGAAGCGCTGCTGGCGCCAGGCGTGGAAGCCGACGCCGCCGTGCACACCGCCGCTGAAACCAGCCTGGCCCAGGTCAAACGCAAACTGATGATGGGTGAAATCCTCGGCCAGGCGTTCAGCGGCATGTCCCTGGGCTCGATCCTGCTGTTGGCGGCCCTGGGCCTGGCGATCACCTTCGGCCTGCTCGGCGTGATCAACATGGCTCACGGCGAGATGCTGATGCTCGGCGCCTACTCCACCTATGTGGTGCAGTTGATGATGCAGCGCTATGTGCCCCAGGCCATCGAGTTCTACCCGTTGATCGCGTTGCCGGTGGCGTTTTTTGTCACCGCGGCCATCGGCATGGCGCTGGAACGCACAGTCATCCGTCACTTGTATGGCCGCCCACTGGAAACCCTGCTCGCCACCTGGGGCATCAGCCTGATGCTGATCCAGCTGGTGCGCCTGGTGTTCGGCGCGCAGAACGTCGAAGTGTCGAACCCGGCCTGGCTGTCTGGCGGCATCCAGGTACTGCCCAACCTGGTGCTGCCGTACAACCGCATCGTGATCATCGCCTTTGCGCTGTTCGTGGTGGTGCTCACCTGGCTGCTGCTGAACAAGACGCGCCTGGGTCTGAACGTGCGCGCCGTCACCCAGAACCGCAACATGGCCGCCTGCTGCGGCGTGCCCACCGGGCGCGTGGACATGCTCGCCTTTGGCCTCGGCTCCGGTATCGCAGGTTTGGGCGGCGTGGCGCTGAGCCAGATCGGCAACGTCGGCCCGGACCTGGGCCAGAGCTACATCATCGACTCGTTCCTGGTGGTGGTGCTCGGCGGCGTCGGCCAGTTGGCCGGCAGTGTCATGGCCGCCTTTGGCCTGGGGATCGCCAACAAGATCCTCGAACCCCAGATCGGCGCCGTGCTCGGCAAGATCCTGATCCTCGCGCTGATCATTCTGTTTATCCAGAAACGCCCGCAAGGACTCTTCGCACTGAAAGGACGGGTGATCGACTGATGAACCAGCCATTGATGCTTACGGCCACGCAAAAGGCCGGCCCCAAGGTCACGATTGCAGTCGGTGCAGTCATCCTGCTCCTGCTGCTGGCGTTGCCCCTGTGCTCGCTCTTGTCTGCCGACAACCCGCTGCATGTGTCGGCCTACACCTTGACCCTGGTGGGCAAGATTCTCTGTTACGCCATCGTCGCCCTGGCGCTGGACCTGGTGTGGGGTTACGCCGGGATGTTGTCCCTGGGCCACGGTTTGTTCTTCGCCCTGGGCGGCTACGCCATGGGCATGTACTTGATGCGCCAGGCGGCAGGCAGCGAGTTGCCGGCGTTCATGACCTTTTTGTCCTGGACCGAATTGCCCTGGTACTGGGCCGGCACCGACCACTTCCTGTGGGCGTTGTGCCTGGTGGTACTGGCCCCCGGGGTGCTGGCGTTGGTGTTCGGTTTCTTCGCCTTCCGCTCGCGAATCAAGGGCGTGTATTTCTCGATCATGACCCAGGCCCTGACGTTCGCGGGGATGCTGTTGTTCTTTCGCAACGAGACCGGGTTCGGCGGCAACAACGGCTTTACCAACTTCCGCAGCATCTTAGGTTTTGGAATCACTGAACCGGGCACGCGGGCGGTGTTGTTTATCGCCACGGTGCTGTTGCTGGTGGCGAGCCTCTACATCGGCTGGCGCCTGGCGAAGAGCAAGTTCGGGCGTGTGCTCACCGCCCTGCGCGATGCCGAGAACCGCCTGATGTTCTGCGGTTACGACCCACGCGGTTTCAAGCTGTTCGTGTGGGTGTTGAGCGCAGTGTTGTGCGGCCTTGCCGGTGCGCTGTATGTGCCGCAAGTGGGCATCATCAACCCCAGCGAAATGTCACCGACCAACTCCATCGAAGCCGCCGTGTGGGTAGCGCTGGGCGGGCGTGGCACGCTGATCGGGCCGCTGCTCGGCGCCGGTGTGGTCAATGGCATGAAGAGTTGGTTCACCGTGGCCTTCCCCGAGTACTGGCTGTTCTTCCTGGGGGCGCTGTTCATTATCGTCACCCTGTACCTGCCCAAGGGCGTTATCGGCCTGCTGAAGAAATGAGGAACGTCATGCTTGAACCTATTTTCGACGCAGGCAGCGGCCGCGATGCGATTGGCATCGGCCAGGTCGCGGGCAAAGGGCTCAACACCCGCCACGGTACCATTCTGACCCTGGAAGATATCAGCGTCAGCTTTGACGGTTTCAAGGCCCTCAACGACCTGAACCTGTACATCGGCGTTGGCGAATTGCGCTGCATCATCGGCCCCAACGGCGCGGGCAAGACCACGCTGATGGACGTGATCACCGGCAAGACCCGGCCCAGCCACGGCAAGGCCTGGTTTGGCGAAACCCTGGACCTGACGCGCATGAGCGAAGTGCAAATCGCCCAGGCCGGCATCGGGCGCAAATTCCAGAAGCCCACGGTGTTCGAAGCCCTCAGCGTGTTCGAAAACCTGGAGCTGGCGCAGAAGACCGACAAGTCGGTGTGGGCCAGCCTGCGAGCGCGCCTCAACGGCGAGCAAAAAGACCGCATCGAGGAAGTGCTCGACACCATCCGCCTCACCGCCTCGGTGCATCGCCCCGCCGGTTTGCTGTCCCACGGCCAGAAGCAGTTCCTGGAAATCGGCATGTTGCTGATGCAAGACCCGCAACTGTTGCTGCTCGATGAACCAGTGGCGGGCATGACCGACGCCGAGACCGAGTTCACCGCCGAACTGTTCAAGCGCCTGGCCGGCAAGCACTCGTTGATGGTGGTGGAACACGACATGGGGTTTGTCGGCTCGATTGCCGACCATGTGACTGTGTTGCACCAGGGCAGCGTGCTGGCCGAAGGGTCGCTGGAACAGGTGCAGGAAAATGAGCGGGTGATCGAGGTTTACCTCGGCCGCTAACGCTGACACGAACGGCTGATCGTTCCCACGCTCCGCGTGGGAATGCCAAGTTGGACGCTCCGCGTCCCGCTGAGCAACGGTGACGCAGAGCGTCACGGTATGCATTCCCACGCAGAGCGTGGGAACGATCATTGAGGAGAATCGAACATGCTGCAAGTCGACAAGCTGCACCAGTATTACGGCGGTAGCCACATTCTGCGCGGGCTGTCCTTCGACGTGAAGGTCGGCGAAGTCACCTGCCTGCTCGGGCGTAACGGCGTGGGCAAGACCACCCTGCTCAAGTGCCTGATGGGTCTGCTGCCAGCCAAGGAAGGCGCGGTGAACTGGGAAGGCAAGGCCATCACCGGCTTCAAGCCGCACCAGCGCGTACATGCCGGCATCGCCTACGTGCCCCAGGGCCGCGAGATTTTTGCGCGGCTGACCGTGGAGGAAAACCTGCTGATGGGGCTGTCGCGCTTCCCCGGCGCCGAAGCCAAAGAGGTGCCAGCCTTCATCTACGAACTGTTCCCGGTATTGCTGCAAATGAAGCACCGCCGCGGCGGCGATTTATCCGGGGGCCAACAACAACAGTTGGCGATTGGCCGCGCCCTGGCGAGCCGCCCGCGCCTGTTGATTCTCGATGAGCCCACCGAAGGCATCCAGCCGTCGGTCATCAAGGAAATCGGCGCGGTGATCAAGAAGCTCGCGGAGCGCGGCGACATGGCGATCCTGTTGGTGGAGCAGTTCTATGACTTTGCCGCTGAACTGGCTGACCAGTACCTGGTGATGTCCCGTGGCGAAATCGTGCAGCAGGGCCGTGGTGAAAATATGGAAAGCGAGGGTGTGCGTGGGCTGGTAACCATCTAATCTGTAGCCTCCTAACGATAAGCACACGCCATGAACCTGCCCATTACCCCTGCCCTGTTCACGCCCAGCTGGCACGCCGAGCTGGAACTCGGCTACGCGCGTGTCAAAGACACCACACGCCCGGTATTGCGCCGCCACCTTGGCCCGCTGCGCGTGCAAAAACACTTGTACGCCGAAGGCCCTGAGGTGTGCCAGCACATCATCGTGCACCCTCCCGGCGGGATTGCCGGTGGCGATCGCCTGGACATCAGCGCCCATGTGGGCACGGGTGCCTGGGCACAACTGACCAGCCCCGGCGCCGCCAAGTGGTACCGCGCCAGCGGCCCGGCGTTTCAGCACGTCAAGTTGACCGTCGAGGCCGGCGCGACGCTGGAATGGCTGCCCCAGGAAACCATCGTATTCAGCGCCGCCCAGGCCGAACTGACCACGCGAGTGGAGCTGTCGGGCGATGCGCGGTTGTTCTATTGGGATGTGGTCGCTCTGGGCCGCCCGGCCAGTGGCGAACGGTTCGACCTGGGGCACTTTCAATCGCACCTGGATATTCGCCGCGACGGCCAGTTGCTCTGGCATGAGCGCCAGCGCATTGTGGGCGCCGATGGATTGCTGGATTCGCCTATCGGGCTGGATGGGCAACCGGTGTTTGCCACGTTGCTGGTGACCGGCGAGATCGACCCTGAACTGCTTGAACAATGCCGCTCACTGCCCCATGCGGTGCGCGGGGATTTGACCCAATTGCCTGGCTTACTGGTGGCGCGTTGTTTGGCCAGTGAAGCGCTGCTGGCGCGGGGGTGGTTGATTGATCTATGGAAATTGCTACGCCCGGCAGTGCTGGGGCGAGAAGCAGTCGCACCACGAATCTGGAGCACATGATGATCAAAATGTGGGAGCGGGCTTGCTCGCGAAAGCGGTGTGTCAGTCGACGCATTCGAAACGGATCTACCGGTTTCGCGAGCAAGCCCGCTCCCACAGGGGATCTGCAGTGTATTTATAAATGATGTTTGAAGGACCTTAAACCATGGACCTGACCCCACGGGAAAAAGACAAACTGCTGATCTTCACCGCAGGCCTGGTCGCCGAACGGCGCCTGGCACGCGGAGTGAAGCTCAACTACCCGGAGACCATCGCCTATATCTCCGCCGCCCTGATGGAAGGCGCCCGCGATGGCCGCACGGTGGCCGACCTGATGCACTACGGCACCACCCTGCTCAGCCGCGAACAGGTTATGGAAGGCATCCCGGAAATGATCCCGGATATCCAGGTGGAAGCCACGTTCCCCGACGGCACCAAGCTGGTCACCGTCCACCAGCCCATTGCCTGAGGCGCAGCCATGATTCGTGATGCAACCGAACACGACCTGCCGGCAATCCGCGCCATTTACAACGACGCGGTGTTGAACACCACGGCGATCTGGAACGAGCAACCGGTGGACCTGGCCAACCGCCAGGCCTGGTTCAGTGCACGCCAGGCGCAGCAATACCCGATCCTGGTGGCGGTGGACAACGACGAAGTCACCGGCTACGCCTCATTCGGCGACTGGCGCCCCTTCGAAGGCTTCCGCTACAGCGTCGAACACTCGGTATACGTGCGCAATGACCAGCGTGGCAAAGGCCTCGGCCCACACCTGATGCAGGCCCTGATCGAGCGCGCCCGCAGCTGCGGCAAGCACGTCATGGTCGCCGCCATCGAAAGCGGCAACCTGGCCTCGATCCGCCTGCATGAGCGCCTGGGCTTCGTGACTACCGGGCAAATGCCGCAAGTGGGCATCAAGTTCGGCCGCTGGCTGGACCTGACCTTTATGCAACTGACCTTGAACCCGGGCGCACAACCGCCCAAGGAGTGACATCGATGAGCGCTGCACAACTGCGTCGAGTCAATGCGGAAAGTTTTGCCCACTACCGCCGGGGCTTGATCGAGCTGTTGCTGGACGCGGTGCAGCACGGCGCGTCGGTGGGCTTCATGGCCGACTTCGATGAGGCCCAGGCCCGGGACTACCTGAGCGGCGTGCAAGCCGGCGTCGAGGACACCAGCCTGCTGCTGTGGGTGGTGGTGCGCGACGAGCAGGTGATCGCCAGCGTGCAATTGGCGTTGTGCCAGAAAGCCAACGGTCTGAACCGCGCCGAGGTGCAAAAGTTGCTGGTGCACAGCAGCGCCCGTCGCCATGGCCTGGGCCAGCAATTGATGAATACCCTGGAACTCGCCGCGCGCCAGCACAAGCGTGGCCTGCTGTACCTGGACACCGAGGCCGGCTCCGGCGCCGAAGCCTTTTACCAGTCGCTGCGCTACACCAAAATCGGTGAGCTGCCCGACTATTGCCAAAGCCCGGACGGGCGCTACAGCCCGACCGCCATCTACTTCAAGACCCTGGGGCAACCTGCATGATTCCTGGTGAATATCAGATCCAGCCTGGCGAGATCGAACTGAATGTCGGCCGCCGCACCCTCACCCTCGGCGTGGCCAACAGCGGCGACCGGCCGATCCAGGTGGGCTCGCATTACCACTTTTTCGAGACCAATGACGCGCTGGAATTCGACCGAGCGGCCAGCCGTGGCATGCGCCTGAATATTCCGGCGGGCACGGCGGTGCGGTTTGAGCCGGGGCAGCGTCGGGAGGTGGAGTTGGTGGATTTGGGTGGTGGGCGGCGGGTATTTGGGTTTGCAGGGCGAGTCATGGGCGACCTTTAGGGCCTCATCGCAGGCAAGCCAGCTCCCACGTTGAAATGCATAGAGCGTTCCCACGCTCCGCGTGGGAACGCCGCCAGGGACGCTCTGCGTCCGCTCTTTACGTCGTGACGCAGAGCGTCACAGGATGCATTCCCACGCAGAGCGTGGGAACGATCGAGGACACACCCATGAAGATATCTAGACAAGCCTACGCCGACATGTACGGCCCCACCGTCGGTGACAAGGTGCGCCTGGCCGACACCGAACTGTTCGTCGAAGTGGAACAGGACTTCACCGTCTACGGCGAAGAGGTCAAATTCGGCGGCGGCAAGGTGATCCGCGACGGCCAGGGCCAGAGCCAGTTGCTCGCCCATGAAGTGGTCGACACGCTGATCACCAACGCGCTGATCATCGACCACTGGGGCATCGTCAAGGCTGACGTGGGCCTCAAGAACGGCCGCATCCACGCTATCGGCAAGGCTGGCAACCCGGACATCCAGCCCGGTGTGACCATGGCCATCGGCGCCAGCACCGAAGTGATCGCCGGGGAAGGCATGATCCTCACGGCGGGCGGCATCGACTCCCATGTGCACTTCATCTGCCCGCAGCAGATCGAAGAGGCCCTGACCAGCGGCGTCACCACCATGATCGGCGGCGGCACGGGGCCGGCTACCGGCACCAACGCCACCACCTGCACCTCCGGCCCGTGGCACCTTGCGCGGATGCTGCAGGCCAGCGATTCGCTCCCGATGAACATTGGCTTTACCGGCAAGGGCAACGCCAGTTTGCCCGAGCCGCTGATCGAGCAGGTCAAGGCCGGTGCGATCGGCTTGAAGCTGCACGAAGACTGGGGCACCACGCCGGCGAGCATCGACAACTGCCTGAGCGTCGCCGATGCCTACGACGTGCAGGTGGCGATCCACAGTGACACCCTCAATGAGTCGGGCTTTGTCGAAACCACCCTCGCCGCGCTCAAGGGCCGCACCATCCACACCTACCACACCGAAGGTGCCGGTGGCGGGCATGCGCCGGACATCATCAAGGCCTGCGGTTTCCCCAATGTGCTGCCCAGCTCCACCAACCCGACGCGGCCGTTCACGCGTAACACCATCGACGAACACCTGGACATGTTGATGGTGTGTCACCATCTGGACCCGAGCATTGCCGAAGACGTGGCCTTCGCCGAAAGCCGCATCCGCCGCGAGACCATCGCCGCCGAAGACATCCTGCACGACCTCGGCGCGTTCTCGATGATCAGCTCCGACAGCCAGGCCATGGGCCGCGTCGGCGAGGTGATCACACGCACCTGGCAGACCGCCGACAAGATGAAAAAACAGCGCGGCCCGCTGCCCGGCGACGGCCCCGGCAACGACAATTTCCGCGCCAAGCGCTACATCGCCAAATACACCATCAACCCGGCGATCACCCACGGCATCAGCCATATCGTCGGCTCCATCGAAGTCGGCAAATGGGCCGACCTGGTGCTGTGGCGCCCGGCTTTTTTCGGCATCAAGCCCACGCTGATCCTCAAGGGCGGCGCCATTGCTTCGAGCCTGATGGGCGACGCCAACGCCTCGATCCCGACGCCGCAGCCGGTGCATTACCGCCCCATGTTCGCCAGCTTCGGCAGCTCCCTGCACGCCACCAGCCTGACGTTTATCAGCCAGGCCGCGCAGGCGGCCGGACTGCCCGAGGCCCTGGGCCTGAAGAAGCAGATCGCGGTGGTCAAGGGTTGCCGCGATGTGCAGAAAACCGACCTGATCCACAACGATTACCTGCCGGACATCGAGGTTGACCCGCAAACCTATCAGGTCAAGGCTGACGGTCAGTTGCTGTGGTGCGAACCGGCCGAGGTGTTGCCGATGGCCCAGCGGTACTTCCTGTTCTAGAGGATGGCGCTGATCGCTTGATCGGTCAGTGTCTGGTTCAAGGTGATCAGTTCGGCATTGATGCGGCCAAAGGTGTCATCGTAGTCTTGCTGGGGCATCAGTTGCCCCGGTTCACTTTCCGAAGCTGGTCTACCCAGGCGCTGGGCCGCCTGGCTGATGGTTTGACGCAGGGCCTGCCTCGCTCTCTCGGGGAGGTGGGCAGCGGCGGCCCATTGTGCCTGCGCGGCCTCATAGTCGATCAGGGCGTCGAATTTTTCGGCAATCGGCGCGTAATCAGTTTGATGCGCACGCTGCAGAAAGTCAGTCCACATCGGCTGCTCCAGCAGATTGTCACGCAACTGCGCGCCCTGATCCTGCAGCTGTACGCGCTGGAATGCCACCTCCACCATCGGCGCCGTGACATAGTCCTCGCGAAACATCATGCTTCTGGATTGCCAGGGCAAGTCCAGCCGGGTGGCCAGCGGCACCGTATACGCCAGATAGATTTCGACTTCGTCGATATCGGCGATCACATTACCGGCGCCATCGTAATGCTCAATGCGCAGGCCCTGGGCATCATACTCGGGAAACCTGGCGCCCTGCTCCTGCAACTCGGCGACGCGAGCATGGGCAATACGCCCCAGCTCATCAAGGCGCCATTTCCTCCTGGCTAGGTTGAACACGGCCCTGCGCACGGCGTCGACATCCTCGCTGAAGTAGGCTGACCAATGCAGCACGGCAACGCCCATCGAATTGAACAACTGCGCCCCGGCGTCCACGCAGGCCGCTGGGTCCCGGGCCATCAGGAACAAGTGTTCGCGTAATTCGGCGTCTTCGCCCATCGCCTCAAGCATGCGCCAGACTTTGGCGGTCAATTCCGGCAACCATACGCCGCCCCTGCCTGTCGAGTCCCCGGAGTGCCTGACGGCACGAAGAAGATTGAAAAAGCCCTCAGAGCCAAACGAGCCTTCAAGCATGTCCCATAACACTTGCCTGGAGGGCCATTCCTGCGCCGAATAACCGGTTTTCCACTGCTCGCTGTCGAGCGCCCCCCTTTTCGGCAATTGGCGATCCGGATCCCGGCCAGCGGCCTCGATGTACCGCTTGAATTGAGCAAGCAGCTCAGGCGTCAGTTCTTCACGGGTGAGGAAGGTTTTCGCCACAATCAGTGCCTTATCCGAGCCCGGCGCGAACTCGGGAATCCGCGCTATTGGGTTCTGCCGCATATCCAGAATGAAATTTTCCGGCCTGGGCACACGGAACACACTGGCAGGCCACTCCTCCAGGCTTGTGTCATTGAGCAGCAGGGTCTGTAAGCGCGGCATGCGCCCAACATCGGGTGGCAAGCCGAGTGGGTTCATGTCCAAAAACAACTCCTTGAGACGCACCCGATCTTTCAAGCGCAGGACGTCTTCAGGCGTCAGGACAATATCGTTGCCGCCCAAATGCAACCGCTGCAAATGCGGCATCTGTTCGATGGCTGACGGCACGCTTGTCAGTTGAGCAGCCTCGATCCCTAATCGACGCAGACCGCGAAAGTTGGCGAGCAGTGGCTGCACATCTGCATCCGTCAGCTGCGAGCCTTCGGTTCCCACAATGCCCAAGTAGCTGACATGGTCGAAGTTTGCAGTCAGTGCGGGCAAGGTTCTGAGCTGCTGCGCCAGGTCGTCTTCCAACCATTCGATTTTCTGCCCCAAAAGGCGCCCATTTCGATCGTAGTGCCGTGGGCCGACCTTTCTCCAGGCGTCATCCAGCGCCGTATAAATCTTGCGCCTGGCCCTCAGCACCTGGCGTTGCTGGTCACCGAACGCCTCCATGCCCCGGGGCGGGGTGCTCAACCAGTTGTGCAAGGCGGCCTGCAGGGTCTTGTACTCTTGCTCCAACGCACGCAGCCAGCTCAGATCCAGCGCGCCGCGCTCGTTGATCAGGGCGAGCATTTCGTCCCGGGTGATTTGCGGGTACAGGCTGCGGATCCGCTCGCGCGTGATTTTTTCCCACTCAGTGCCACCCCGCCCGCTCAATGGATAGCCGCGACGCTCACCCGGCAACACGCTGGGCGGTCGAAAAAAAGGCAGTTTTTCCGGCGACATGCCCAAGGCTTTGCGCAACGGTACTCGGCCTATTGCATGCTGCTTGATCAACCCCTTCAATTGCTCACCCTGGCCGACGTGGGGCACGCCAATCGCGTTGCGATGGGCATCGGTCAACGCATGCTGCAAAGCACCATAGAAACCATTGAGCCCATGCAGGTGCTGGCCGCGCTCATCGAAGGCTTGGTAACGCCCATCCTCCATGCGTGCCAACACCTTGCGACTACTCGCCTCCAGGGGGCCGAAGCTGGCGCGCACTGGGCCTTCAAACCGGCCTTCGCGAACTTCCAGGCGCAAATTGTCCGACCAGCCGGGCAGTGCCGGCAGTGTGTGGAGGGCCAGGGTTTCGGTGTCTGGACCGGCCAACGCGTCGAGGTACAAGCCTTCATACGCGAGGGTCAGGCGCATTTGCTGCTGCGCCCGGCGCGCCTTTTCAGCGAGCCGCAGGGGAATGCGCTTGGCGCGGTTCATCGTGTCGCGCTCGCTCGGCGTCGCGTCCGCCAGCACTTCGCGCGCCAAAATCGTCGGCACGCCACTGAAGTCGCGCTGGATCAGCATAATCGCGGTGTCGGAGGGTGGCTGCTGCTCGACGTAGATACTCTTCATCAACCGCTCGCGCACCTCGATGGCCCTTTGTTCGAGTTTCAATCTCAGGGCCTCGGTTCTCGCCTCGGGTGTGCGGGCGGTGTAACTGCCCACCAGAGCATCTCGCTGAGGTTCGCTGAGCGCTTCGATAATGCGTATGGGCAACTGGCCGCTCATCAAATCGGCGCGGTGGACCTGCACGGTGTCCGCCGCCGCGGCCTGCTGATTACCGTATTTGATCGACGGTCCGCTCAACTCGGTGCCGGTAAATGCCTCGATCGCCTTGCTCGCTGGCCATCCCCGCAACTCCACCGCCAGGGATGCGGCATAGCTGCACAGTGCGCTGCTGAGCGAGCCCTGGCGAATGCCCTCGGCGACGTTCACCGCATCGCGATACGCCCTGAACTGGCGCAGGGTGTCGAGCAGGATCGCCGGTACCGGCTCGCCTTCCACATGCACGCGGCGCAGCACGTCCTCACTCACAGCCGCCACGCTGCGCGCCTGCTCCAACTCGGCATCGCTGAAGCCCTCCGTCACCGGGCCCAATCGCCGCATCAACGTGGCGCCTTCCCAGGTGTGCGGGCGTTCCACCTCATGGTTCCAGAGGCCAGTGCCGTTGCTCTTCAATATCGGTTGATAGGCCTCGGCACGTGTAGGGTGCAGGATGCGATATTGCTCGGTCAGCGGGTCTTGTTGCACGGCATAGCGTTTGCCCTCCAACGGCAGCACGGTCTGGCCGTTGTGCCGGTGCAGGCCTTGCTCATCCGCCGCCACTGAAGGGAGGGACGCGGTGTGCTCATAGGCCGACAAGTCGGGTTTCCAGAGCCGAGTCTTGCCACTGGGCAGGGTAACGGCCTTGAGCTGCTCGATAAACGGCGACACGGTGAAGTGCACCACGGCTGCCTGTACCGCCAGCGCCGCCAGGTTTTCCACCACGTCGGTGATGTGCGCCCAGCCCGCTTCGCGGTCGCCTTCGCTCAGCTCGATAACACCGTCGATGACTTCGTAAAGTAGTTGCCCGGCCATCGCCACAGCCATCACCACACCCAGCGGCGGCACCGCCATGGCCACCAGGTTCAGGCCGAACAGGCCGATACTCAGGTAATGCGCAGCGCGCAGTGAACGCGAGGCCTCATCGACATCGGCGGTGCTCACCGCACGATGCCGGGCGTTCTCGAACAGCCGCGTACGCAGGCTGCCCAGGCGATAGGTCCACAGGTCTGCAACTTGCCATAGGTCCGTCAGGGTGTGGGCGCGAATGTTGAATTCAGGGGCAGTGGCATGCACGCGCACGTAGGGCTGGGGTTCGCCCAGTGCCGAAGGCGTGGCAAAGGACGGAGAAGTCAGCAAGCGCCCCCACTCCGATCGCAAGGCCTGTGCACCAAACGGCTGGGGAGGTGCGTCCAGCACCAGTTCGGTCAGTCGTTTGTAGTAGTAGGCGCGGTCTTTGTCGGCAACGAACCGGGCAAAAAAATGCTGGTTCGGCGTAGCCTTCCAGCCTTGGGAGCGGTCAGCTTGCTGGGTGGTTTTCGCGCTCAGGCGCTCGGTCAAATCATTGCGAAAGTCATTGAAGCTTTCATAACGCTTGATGGGATGGTCGGGGTCATCGGGAATATAGACGATGACCCAGCAGGTGTAGCCAGGCTTGGCGCAAGTGTCGATGACCAGGCAATCGTGCACATGCAGGTTCATCAGGCTCAGGCTGCGATACCCGATGGGCTTACCGTCGCTGAGAATATGTTTTTCCCCGGCCGCCACCCGCATCAGCAGCGCGTGGTCGCTGTCGCCAATGTCGCCTTTGAGCAACGCCAGGTACGCCGCCGCCTTGAAGGCGGCTTTCTGATGCCGGACGTAACGTTCGCGCAGTTCGGCTTGGGATTTGGCGTCGTCAGGTTTCAACTGTGCCTTGAGGTGAGCCTGGTACTGCTTGCCCAGGTCCAGGTCTCGGCACAGCTGGGTGAACGCATGAATCTTCAGGGTCGTGGTGTGGCGCTCGAAATGATCGCGCACGTCCGGTTGGGTAATGAAACCTGAGGCGCTGTTGAAATAGCCCTCTCGAGTCTCCCGTTGCTCAAAGTTGCCGAGGGCAGCGTGCAGCAGGGAGAACGTTTTGACCCTGAAGCCACCGGTCTTCACGCCAAAGGCATCTTCGACCGGTACATACAGGCGCAACCAGGTTTGATTGACGTCCAGCTCGTGGCCGATAGCCTTTAGCTCGGCTTCCAGCAAGGGTTGGGCAAACGCTTGCTCCGAGCGTATGTGACTGAAAGTTTTCTCCAGTTCGTTGAGCGACTCGCAACGGGCGTCCAGCAGCACTTTGAGCTGATCTTTGCGTGCCTGGGAAGCGGCGTCATACCAGCGGGGAATAGCCGGCGGCGTGTCCTTGAGGGCCTTGCGACGGGAGGGCGAACTGTTGACCAGGCAAGTGGGGATCGCCTGCTTGATCAGTTCGTAATGCTGGCCCTGCTCACCAGGAGGCGGGGTGGCGGGGTCGGTGACTTGAAGGTCCGGCATGGGATGACAACCTTTTCTTGGAAGAGGTTGTCATCCTAGGCACGCCGTTTTTGCGGCTGGCGCTAACTAAATCAATGACCCGTTCAGAACTGCTCGCGCGGATTGAACGCAGCCTTTTGCGCCAGGGCCTCCCACAATGCCTTGACCTCATCATCCGCCGCCTTGGGCATGACGGCCTTGAGCTGGATGAACAGATAGCCGCGTTGCCCGGCCTTGTTCAGCAAACCATGGCCCTTGGCACGCATACGCTGGCCGTTCTGGCTACCGGCAGGCACCTTGAGGTTGATCTTGCCGGTGAGGGTCGGCACGGCCACTTCCGTGCCCAGCGCCAACTCCCACGGCGCCAGCGGTAGGTTGATGATCAGGTTTTCACCGTCCACCTCGAACTTGGCGTGTGGTGCAAACTTGATGATCAGGTACAAGTCGCCATTGGCCCCGCCACCAATGCCAGGCGCACCCTGGGCCTTGAGGCGGATGCGCTCGCCATCGGCCACACCGGCCGGGATCTTCACGTTCAGGCTCTTGACGGTATTGCTGACGTGCCGGCCGGAGGCATCGTACTGGGGCACCTGGAAGCTGATCTGCTTGGACTCGGTCGACAGGGTTTCTTCCAGCGACACCGTCAACTGCATCTCCACATCCTGGCCCTTGCGCCCGGCGGGACGGCGCTGGCCGCCACCGAAGGCATCACCGCGCGAGCCGAAGATCGAACTGAAGAAGTCCGAGAAATCGCCCGCATCCTGGCCACCGCCAAAGCCGCCACGGCTCTGCCAGCCAGGCGGGCCCTGGAACGGCTGACCATGCTGGCCGTATTTACGCAGCTCGTCGTACTCGGCGCGCTTGTCGGCGCTTTTCAGCGCTTCATAGGCTTCGGACGCGTCCTTGAACTTGGCTTCGGCATCCTTTTCCTTGCTCACGTCCGGGTGATATTTACGCGCCAGCTTGCGATAAGCCGACTTGATCTCCTTGTCGTCAGCCGTTGGCTCGACACCGAGAATCTTGTAGTAGTCTTTGAAATCCATGGGGGCATCACCATCCGTTATCGATATCGCGCAGCCCGCCACACGGCACGCCATGGCTGGCAGCCTGGGAATTGATGTCAGGGCGCGTCTAAGTTAAGCGGCGATACACGGCATCAATGCAAACGCGGTGTACCGCCTGGATATGCCCACAAGATTGGGGCAAAACATGGACTTTCAAGATAGGACGCGTCTATTTACGACGACAGACGCGTTACCCGCAACGCAAGAATCAGGCAAATCGGCCTCTTATCATGTCTTCGGTGTACTGGTAGTCCAAACGCAACTCGGTGCCAGCGGCGATATCTTCGGTAGCGAAAATGGCATTGAGTAAAAATGGCTTGCGCTTGATCTGCGCGTCAGGCCCCACGCCCAGCCACATGTCGGCCTCGACGTCGAAAGCCACGGTCTCAACGTTGTAGCCTCCCAACGCCTGGCGCAGGGGTGTGCCGTTGGCGTCGTACTCAAAGTGGGTGTTGATTCGCGACAGGATGTTGTCCCCCGATATGTGAATCGGTTCTTCCACCAGCGTGTTCCCGTGGGCAACCATCTGGCTGCCCACCTTCATGGTATAGGTCTGTTCGCCAGGCCCGAAGATACCGAACGGCAGCACGGTACCGCCGTACACACCGACGATTTCGCCTTTGGCGATTCGGCGGTTGGCCACCACCATCGACTGGCCGATCAACGCTTTCTCGCCCGGCACTTTCACGTCTTGTTCGGTGAACGTGCGCAGTTGCAGTTGCGCTTCATAGCGCGCGCCGACCTGTTCATATCCCTCGAACTGGATGTAAGGCTTGATCTGCGCCGAGGTGTAGTGGGCGCCCGAGTCCTGGATCACCTGCTTCTCCAGAGACCTGATTCGAATAGGCCGTCCCTGATAATCCCTCAGCGGATACTTGCCGTTGTTGGCACGGATGTAGCTGCCGGCCGGATTGGGATTGGCCGTGAAATGGATTTCACGGCGCATATAGCTGAGTTCGCCCGCCGTGTATGGCCGCACCGGCATGGACTCCGAGGCCTCCACAAACTCATCGTCCGAACCTTGCGGCGCCATCCCGCCCACCAGACCCCGACGCTTCCATACCCCGCTGACATCAGGCTTGGCAATTACGCCGCTGCTGGTCAACAGCAACGGATTGTCCACCGCCTGTACCCACAGCACGTAGTGCTCACCGTCGCCCGCATCGGGCATGCTCGCGACAAAATATTGCTTGCCATTGAATTCAATGGCTTGCGCCTGGGAAAGTTGCAGGTTCACGGAGGTGCTTTCCCCCAGCGCTTCGAGAGTTGCCGTGGGTACCAGCGCCTGCGCCACTTCATCGCGGGTCAAGGTTTCAATCAACTGCGCTTCTTCAATCGCAAACTGTGCCTGCAACTCCTCGGCCTTGGCATCGTAGGCTGCGCGCGATAATGTCCCAGCCTCGAAATCACGCCGCAACGTATCCATTTTTTCGTGGTGGGGCTCGTTCTGTACTTCAAACCGTGCGCGGTATTTGTTCGCCACATAATCTTTCCAGAAGTCCCTTGAAAGCACGGCTTGAAACTCCTGTGCGGAGTTATCCAGGCTGATGACTCGCTGATAGGCATCATTAAGCATCTCCAAGGAGACATTACCCAGACGAGCGAACCGTGGCTGTTGCGGCTGGCCCGGCAACTCAAGGCGATCCTTCAGGCCATGACGATACGCCAGCCGAATCTCCACCTCTTCCAAGCGGCTGAACTCCACCTCGCGCTGAGCGGGGGTCAAGTCGGCGCGCTTGCGGATCGCAGTTCTACGCCGGTCGATATCTTGCAGTGCGATCTTCTCCAGCTCCTCCAGGCGCAACAGCCCCCTGGACAGTTTCAGCAGCGCCGCTCCCTGGGACGCGTCCAGTGCGAGGGTCCTGGCGTTGTGGGTCATCAGCAGGATCTCAAGGTTGCTGAAGGTCAGGGCCGCACGATCACAACAGGCCGCCCGGCCCGCCCATTCAAACATTTCCTTGCGCAACTGCTCGGACTCGGAGCTGTTTTGCGTGATGCCATCGATCACCTCCCACACGCGCCGCTGCAAGTCTGCATGGCCTGCTGGTGCGACTTCCAGGTCACGCAGCACTTCGAAGAAACCTTGCGCACCGGGCAGGGCCTGCAGGGCGGCCCATTGAAGTCTGCGCTGCGCAACCTGTTGCGTGGAGAACCCGATGGACCAGCGCCGGAACGGAGCATCAGTGGCAGCCAACACCACAGGACGATCAGCCACCCGCATGACGCTGGCGACCAGCCTGTTAGTGGCTCGTTCTCCCGCACTTAGCCGGTTGCCGTAAGCGACTATGCGTTGTCGCGTCTCGACCGACAACGGGTTCAAATCCAGATCGGTCACACGGGTGACGCGCAGGGTCTGTGCCAGTTGCTCGTCCGGCGGGGCTATCAGCGAATCGGGCAATGTGGAAATATTGTTACCTCTGAGGTACACCGCATCCAGGCTTGGTTGGCCACCCAAGCCCGTCGGCCAGCTATCAATGCCGGTTGCCCCCATGCCCAATGAACGCAGATCCGACATTTGACTGAAATCCGGCGTGATACCCAGTGGGTTTGAATTGAGCAGCAACGCCCTGAGCGTGGTGCGTGACGACAGCGTCGCTGCAGAATCGGGGGTCAGGCGTATCCGGTTGTTTTGCAGGGACAGCCGGGTCAAGCCCTGCATCTGCCCCAGCGCCGGTGGCAATTCGCGCAACCGGTTACTCGACAGGTCCAGCCAGCGCACGCCTCGAAAGCCAGAGAGAAAACCTTCAGGCGACGTATTGAGGTTCATGTTGCTCAATTTGAGTGAACCGACATGGCTGAAATCCGCATCCAGATCAGGCAGGCTCGGCAGGTTCAGGCCACTGAGGTCCAGCTCCAGACCGAAGGGGTCACCCGCGTGGGTGAGTTGCTGCGGGGTTTCCCTGCGCCAGCAACTCAAGATACGTTGCTGGGCCGTTGCGCGATCACTCAGTGCCGCCACCTCGGTGGAACGTTGCCCAACCCGCACATAGCGCTGGCGCTCACCGCCGCCGGAGAACCGCCAGCCCTCCAACTGACGCAGCAGCGTGTCAAATGCTTGCTCACGCGTCGCCAGCTCTGCCTCGGCGGCCTCGCCCAACGCCCAAATCATCCCCCTGGAAAACTGCACGCTGTTGTTCGGGTATATTTTCTGCATGACCCGAAGCCTTGGATTTCCGCTATCAAAGGCGTCATCAAGGGCGCCTCGCAGGAGGCGCGGATGGTTTTGCGTCAGGTTCTTCCAATACTGGTCGAACTTCTGCCAATAGTCGGCCGCAAAGGGGTTGCCATGCACAATGGTGACGTTATTCGTGCGCACGACCGCTTCGAGCTGATCCGCCGGCGGCGTCAAGTGTTGCGCAGGGACCTCCTGCAGTCGGTTATTCGACAGGTCGACACGCTTCAATCCGGTCAGGCTGGTTAATCCAGAAGGCCACTGGTCAATCTGCGTACCGCGCAAGTTCAACTCCGTGAGGTTTGGCATACCACTGAAGTCGGGCAATGTACCTAACGGGTTATGCGTCAGGTCCAGGTTTTCAAGCGCGCTGAGCCGGCTTAACAAGTGCGCACTGTGCGGTGTCAATCGAAGCCCGCTGAAGGTGATGCTCAACGAAGTCAGATTTTTCATTTCCCCGATCACAGGCGCAAATTCGGCAACGTCGCCATTAAAGATCTTCAAACCCTCCAGATGCCTGAAGTTGTCGAGAAACTTGCCCGCGTTGCTCGACCAACTGATGTCGGACAGCTCAAGGTGTTGCACATGACTGAAATCTGCACTCACTGGCGGCAAATCAAACCGTTCCCCCCTGCCGTAATGCAGCTTCAGTAACGCCCCGGTTTCCCGCCGCCAGCAGCGCACGACTTGATTGACCAGCTCTGTCTGAACGCTGTAGGCATTCATGGCTTGCGGCCCTTGGGCGCGCCACCACACCTTCAAGGTTTTTTTCAGTGCCCGAAACTCTTCCTCCCGCCGCGCTAGTCCCCCAGTCACGTCATCACCCAAGGATTGGATAAACGCGGTGATTTGCTCCTCGTTGAAGCTGGGAAACAACTGCCGTACGCGCCCTCTGTCCGTGCGCAACGCGTTGCCAATTTTCCTGAACAGACGAAACCCCGGCCCGCCACCCAACAGACGTACCATCGGGTCATAGTCCGGTTTGCGCTGTGGATTCTCCTCCAACACCGTGAGCAGCGCCTCGCGTGGTAAAGGGCTGTGCTGAATCGCCTGCTTGAGCTCAGCGGCGCTGCCCAGGCCCAGGCGCTGACGCTCGTCGAGCGCCAGTTGCTCCCAGATGGCACTGTAGAAATCGCCGGGCATGGAAGCCTGGAATTCGCCGCTCTCGAGCAGCACCAAGGTTCGCTTGTGCGGAAAATCGGGTGAGCCGATGGCATCGAGCACCGTGCCCTCTGGGGAATACTGGCGTAACTCCAGCCGCGAACCTCGGTGCCATCCTGGCAACGTTTCCAGGGTGCGCAAGGCCAAGCGATGACTGTCGAGTCCGGTCTGAGTGTCAAGGTGCAGGCCCTCGTAGGCACGCGCCACACGGGTTTGCTGGGCACACCATTTCGCCTGCTCGGCCAATCGCTCAGGCAAGCGACCGCTGCTGCGCAAGGCCTCCAGTTCGTTTGCCGTAGCCCCTTGCAACAACCGCTCGGCCGCCAGGGTCGGCAAGGCCGGGAATGCGTCCAGCACCCGTTGCACATCCGCATCGGGTGCGGGGTTCAGCGCTCGGTAGCGTTCTTCCAGCAACGGACCCTTGAGGCTCTGCACGGCATCGCCGAGGTACTGGCGCAGTTGGCCGCAGCGAACGTCCAGGGATTGATCGGGGCTACCCGGAAACTCCTTGAGCTGCGGGTCGACCCCCTGCAAGGTGTACAGCAACTCCCTGAGCAAGCGGCCCTGAGCCACAGTGCTTTCGGTCAGCACTATTACACGCTTGCGCACTGAAGTCGGCGCATCGGCGGTTTCCCACAGCACGTCGCCGGTGGGGCCAATGACTTTGAGCGGTACGTTATCGGGCAGCAAACCGCGGCGCTGGAGCATGTCAAATTGCAGCACAGGATCGGCTTTCTGGTACACCAGCGGGTCGCTGCTTTTGATTTGCTCGACAAAGGTGCTGAGTTGCCGGTGCAGTTCGAGGCGCTTGATGGTGTCGTCCAGCAAGAGCGGCAGCGGCTCATGATCGACCATGGTCTGGCGCAACGCATCGGTCTCGACGCCGCTGATACGTAGCGGTTCGGACTGTCCGGCGATGCCCAGGCGCTTGTGCAGCGTGGGCTCGTCCCACGTCAGCGGTTGCTCCAGTTCATGGCTCCAGACCCCGTTATGGTTGTGCTCCAGTTCCGGTGCATAGGCATTGGGACGGCTCGGATGCTGGATGCGGTATTGACCTGTGTGTGGGTCTTGCTTGACCTGATAATGGGAGTCGTCGAACGGCACCAACTGTTGGCCTTCGTGCTCGTACAGGCCCAACGCATCGGGCTTGGCCTCGGGCGCGGGTTTGAGTGGCGATGCATAGGGCGCAAGATCAGGGTTCCACAGCACCTGCTTGCCTGTTGGCAGCGTCACCGGTTTGAGATGATCCACCGCACTCTGCCATTTGACGGCAGGCAACACCTTGGAACCGGCGGCGATGAAGGCAACGTTCAGCGCCACGGAAGCGAAATGCGCCCACATCTGGCGCGGCTCGCCCTGTTCGTAGGCCTCAATGCCCTCGAACACTTCGTAGCACATTTGCGAAGCACCCACCGCGAGCATGATCGGCCCCAGCCCCGGCACTACAAAAGCGGCCAGGTTGAACACGCTGACAGCCGCGTCGAAAAAGCGCTCCAAACGTTCGAGCCGAGCCTTGCGGTCTTCATCTTCAGTGGGCACGGCCACGGCACGTGCATCACTCAAAATCTTGCTGATATGTGCTTGGCGAATGCGCTGCCACAGGTCACCGGCAACGACCCAGTCTTGCATCGGCAACCGCGCCAACGGTGTGCGCAGCGGATAGTCTGCCCCGCCATTTCCGTTGTTGGCAGGCTGGTACAACCGATTGAACCGGGCGAAAAAACCGCCTTGGTCGCGCACTGGCACAAAGCGGCTGAAAAAGCGTCGATACGATGCGCTGTGCAGGCGTGTGCGCAAGTCAGCCATGAACTCGCTACTTGACGCATATTCCTTGACGGGCTGCTGGGGGTCACCGGGGATGTACACCACCAGCGGCTCGGAGCGGCTCGTATTTTGACGATCGGGCCCGATCAACAGCGGCCCTACCAACACGCTATCGAATACTTTAAGTGCGGCATAAGTCACCGGTTTCCCACCAAGCCTGGGGATATCAGAACCGGTCACCACCTGCTTGAGCATTCTATAGGCATCGGCACTCAGCGCTCCGTTCAACTGCAGCCTGGCAATCTCGATGCACACTGCAAGCTGCTGGCGCTGGTGCTCCTCGAGTAGCTGCTGCAGTGCCTGGCGCCCGCTGGCGTCTGCAGGTTCAACCACCGCCTTGATATGCGCCTGGTAAAGCGCGCCCAGGTCCAGAGTGCGGCAGAGCTTGGCGAACGCGTGGGGGGCGATTGCTACAGCTTGGGCATTGACCGCCGCGAAGGTCGCAATGATGTTGGGGTTTTGCGGGTTGAAGGTGGTGATCAGTTGGCAATCGGTGCACGCGCAGGGCTGTTCTTCATCGGCCTCGAAATTGGCCAGGGCGGCTTCCAGCAATGAAATGCCGCGGTATGTATAGTTCAGCGACGAATCGTTTTGTTGTTCGAAAACAAAGGCACCGTAGAAGTCATCGCGAGCGCCTTTGGAGCCATACTTGCGCACGAAGAACACATTGCGTACATCCAGCTCCAGATTGAACTCCTTTTTGATCGCATCTTTCAGCGGTTGCTCGGCGAATGTCAGGACGTCTTCGATCTGGCCCAGGTGTTCCTCAATCGAATTAAGCGTTTCACGAAAGCGCGAATGCTGTGCCGCCAGGGTGGTTTTGTCCGTGTGGGTGGCGGCCAGGTACCAGGCAGGAATATCCATTTCGTGTTTGCCAAGTTCTTCCTGGCGTTGCGGCGTGCCTTCCATGAACCAGTTCGGCACGCGTTGTTTGAGAAAGTCGTAATGCACGCCGCGCAGGTCGGCATTGAAGGTTGCATCAGGCATAGCAGTTCGTCCGTGAGGGCAGTAAAACCGCAGCCTAACCAAGCCCCTGCCGGTCCGAGGCGTAGCTATGTAGCGCGAATGCGCGCTGAATTACGGATCGCCGGTCTACGCATCCGGGCCCGAGTGACATACACTGCGCGGCCGTTTTTTGACCGGAACCTGTTAGACATGAAAAACGAATCTCCAGCCCGTGCCTGCGGCATTGACTTCGGCACGTCCAACTCCACCGTCGGCTGGATCCGCCCCGGCGAGGAGACGCTGATCGCGCTGGAGGACGGAAAAATCACCTTGCCGTCAGTGGTCTTCTTCAACTTCGAGGAACGCCGCCCGGTGTACGGTCGCCTGGCGCTGCACGAATACCTGGAGAACTACGAAGGCCGCCTGATGCGCTCGCTCAAGAGCCTGCTGGGTTCCAAGCTGATCAAGCACGACACCAGCGTGCTCGGCACTGCCATGCCCTTCACCGACCTGCTGGCACTGTTTATCGGCCAACTCAAGAGTCGCGCCGAAGCCAACGCCGGTCGTGAATTCGAAGAAGTGGTACTGGGCCGCCCGGTATTCTTCGTCGATGACGACCCGATGGCCGACCAGGAAGCGGAAAACACCCTGGTGGATGTGGCGCGCAAGATCGGCTTCAAGGACATCTCGTTCCAGTACGAACCGATTGCAGCGGCGTTCGACTACGAGTCCACCATCGAGAAAGAAGAGCTGGTGTTGATCGTCGATATCGGCGGTGGTACCTCCGACTTCTCCCTGGTGCGCCTGTCGCCGGATCGTCGTCACAACGACAACCGCCAGAGCGACATCCTCGCCACCGGCGGCGTGCACATCGGCGGCACCGACTTCGACAAACAACTCTCGCTGGCTGGCATGATGCCGCTGTTCGGCTACGGCAGCCGCATGAAGAGCGGCGCCTACATGCCCACCAGCCACCACATGAACCTGGCGACCTGGCACACCATCAACTCGGTGTACTCGCAAAAATCCCAGCTGGCCCTGGGCAGCATGCGCTACGACATCGAAGACACCGGCGGCATCGACCGCCTGTTCAAGCTGATCGAACAGCGTGCTGGGCACTGGCTCGCGATGGAGGTGGAGGAAACCAAGATCCATCTGACCCAGGCAGACAGCCGCCATGTGCCGTTGGACCGTATCGAAGCGGGCTTGAGCGTCGACCTGAGTCGCGCACTGTTCGAATCGTCGATCGACAACCTGCTCGAACGCGTGCGCGGCAGTGTCACACAGTTGCTCAATGACGCCTCGGTGAGCGTGGCCCAGGTGGACACGGTGTTCTTTACCGGTGGTTCCAGCGGCATCCCGGCACTGCGCCACAGCATCTCGGCAATGCTGCCGAATGCGCGGCATGTGGAAGGTAATATCTTCGGTAGTATCGGTAGCGGTTTGGCGATTGAGGCGAGCAAGCGCTACGGCAGCTGAGTTTCAGCTGAAACCGTGGCGCGCCCTTCGCGAGCAAGCCCGCTCCCACACTTGACCACGTTCCATCTTTGGAATGCAGCCGAATGTGGGAGCGGGCTTGCTCGCGAAGAGGCCAGTTCAGGCACCGAACCTGTCTTTAAACCATCCCACCCAGCTTCAGCTCGCTCTTCAGATAGGCATAGTAAATCGGCCCCGCCACCACCCCCGGCAGGCCGAACGCTGCCTCAAACACCAGCATCGCCAACAACAACTCCCATGACTTGGCACTGATCTGCCCGCCGACGATTCGCGCGTTGAGGAAGTACTCGACCTTGTGGATCACGATCAAATACCCCAGCGCCGCCACCGCCACCCAGATCGACAGCGACAGCGCCACGATGGTGATCAGCGTGTTGGAGATCAGGTTGCCGATCACGGGCAGCAGACCGAGCAGGAAGGTCAGCACGATCAGGGTCTTGGTCAACGGCAGGTGAATGCCACACAGCGGCAGCACTACTGCCAGGAACACCGCGGTGAAGGCGGTGTTGAGCGCGGCGATCTTGATCTGGGCGAAGACGATGTTGCGAAACGCCTGGACCAACAGGTGCAGGCGGTCGAACAGCGCGGCGGCCAAGGGTTTGCGCTTGGTCAAGTCGGGCACGCGCTGCAAGGCGATGATCGCACCCAGCACCATACCGATCAGCAAGGTGACGAACATGTGGGCGGCGTCTTTGCCAACCAGTTGCAGTTCGCTCAGGTGCTTGCTTAGCCAATCACCGATGGCCACGCGAAACTCCGCGGCGCTGGCGGGCAGGTAAGCATCGATGGACGGCGGCAATTGCCCGCGCGCGCGGTCGACCACGCCCATGAATTTGTCCAGGGAAGCCCCGGGGTTTTCCGCTTCGTGGAGCAGGAAGCTGATGGCGCCGGCGAAGATCAAGGCCAACACGCTGACGATCAAGGTGCCCAGCAAGGCCACCGCCAGCCAGCGCGCGCGCCGGCCTTCGATCAGGCGTTGCAATTGAGGGGTGAGCATGTTGACCAGTTCATAGACCAACAGGCCGGCCAGCAGGCTGGGTAGCAATTTCAGCGGCAGTACCAGCAGCAACCCGCCGAAAATGATGATGTAGCTGGACAGCAACAACACATGACGCTGAGAAAACGTTGGCATACAGCCTCAAAACAAACGGCGTTGAAGGATGGGCAGTCTGCCAGCCTTGGAAGAATCAAGCGAGAGCGGGTGTTGTGAATACGATCAAGTGTGGGAGCTGGCTTGCCTGCGATGCGGGCACCTCGGTGTATCCGTCATACCGAGGCGACGCAATCGCAGGCAAGCCAGCTCCCACAGGGGTTCTGCAGCATTCGTGAACTCGCGATCAGCCCTTGAGGCAGGTGCTCATGAATGTCTTGCGCGCATCACCGGTCAACGCCTTGGTTTTCGCCGACGCATTGCAGTCTTTCATCTTCTGCTGCTGCGGGGTCAGGGTCTTGGCGTCGTTGGCGGCAGGTGCCGACAGGCAGGTCTTCATGAAGGCCTTACGGTCATCGCCCTTGAGCGTCTTGGTGGTGGCTTCGGCATTGCAGGTGGTCATTTTGTTTTGCTGGGCAGTGGCGGCAAAACCCTGGGCACACATCAGCAGGCCCATCATCAACAACGGAATACGCAGCATCTTCATGGAGTTTTCTCCCTGTTACCGTGCCGACGGGCACGGCCTACAGCGCAGTGTAGTCAAAACCTGTTACAACTTCACCGGCCACGAATGTTCGCCCGCCGATATTGCTCCGGCGTGCAGCCGGCGTGGCGTTGGAACATGGCGATAAACGCTGAGGCGGTGCTGTAGCCCAGATCAAACGCCACGTGTTGCACGCTGCGGTCGCTGTCCAGCGCTTCGATGGCCGCCAGGTAGCGCAAGCGCTGGCGCCATTCGCCGAAGCTCATGCCCAGCTCGCGCACAAACTGGCGCGCCAGGGTGCGCTCGCTCACATGCACCTGCTCGGCCCATTGCGCCAGAGGGCGGTTGTCTCCCGGCTCTGCCTGCATGCCCTCCAAGACCCCAAGCAATCCCGGGTGGCGGGCGTAGGGCAGGAAGCAGTCGTGGACCGGCGCCTGCCTGAGCTGGTCCACCAGCACCTGGGCCAGGCGCATGTCGGCATCGGTGCGCGGTGCATTGACATCGCGCAGGGCGAAATCCTTGAGGATCGCCTTGAGAATGTCGCTGATCGCCAGGGTGCAAGGCTGCTGCGGCAACTGCTCGCACAGCTGCGGCGCCAGCCCTACGGAGTGGTAGACAATCGCCTCGGCATTGTAGGAGCTGTGCTCGGTAAGCGGCGGCACCCACACGGCGTATTGCGGTGGCGACATGAAGCGATTGCCCGCCACTTCCATGCGCATCACACCGCTGGCCGAGTAATCCAGCGAGCCCCATGTGTGCTGGTGGGGGGTGCATTCGGTGTCCGGGGCAAAATCGGAATACCGAAAGTACACCGGGCTTGGCAGGCGGGCGAAATCGGGCAGGCGTACGGTGTGTCGGGACATATTGTCTGGATTCAACGCTCAGTTGTCTGGATCGCAGTATAGGCTTCGATCCAGACAGAGGATAATCCTGCCTCGTCAACACACTGGGTTTCTTTTCAATGCAATACGCGTATCCGCTGCTGGCTATCTTTATCTGGGCCGGCAACACCGTGGTCAACAAATTGGCCGTGGGCTCGATCTTCCCGGCTGAAATCGGCTTTTACCGCTGGCTGTTCGCTGCGTTGCTGTTCACGCCGTTCATGCTCAAACCGGTGGTCGCCCACTGGCCGCAGATCCGTCCCAACCTGGGCAAGATCTTTACCCTCGGCGTGCTCGGCATGGCGGTGTATCAAAGCCTGGCCTATTACGCCGCGACGCTGACCAGCGCCACCAATATGGGCATCATCCTGTCTCTGATGCCGTTGATGGCGCTGACCGCCGCGATCATCAGCCTTGGCCAACGCCTGACCTTCGGTGCGCTGACCGGCGCGGTGCTGTCGTTCGCAGGCGTGGTCGTGGTGGTGTCGGCCGGCAGCCTGGGCGCGTTGCTGCAACATGGGGTCAACCTGGGCGACGGCATGATGCTGGTGGCAACATTGGCTTATGCGGTCTACAGCACCCTGCTGAAAAAATGGCAGCTGCGCCTGCCGCCGTTGGTGCTGCTGTATTTGCAGGTGCTGGTCGCGGTGATGGTGCTGCTGCCGCTGTATCTGTTCTCGGCCAAGGCCGGTTTGGGCTGGGCGAATATTCCGCTGGTGCTATATGCCTGCCTGCTGGCTTCGATGCTGGCACCGCTGGCGTGGATGCACTCGGTCAAGACCCTGGGGCCCAGCCGTACCACGTTGTTCTTCAACCTGCTGCCGCTGATTACCGCGCTGATTGCGGCGGTGGTGCTGAAGGAAGAGTTGGCGCGGTATCACCTGGTGGGTGGCTTGCTGACCCTGGGTGGAGTGATCCTGTCGGAGCGCTGGACCACACCGGTCAGACGCCCTCAGGACACATCCTGTTAAATCCGATAAAACTTTTCGCCTGGCCCGGGACTCACAACCAATAGCGATCACGCCGGCAGAGCGTGGCGTACAACCGGATTAGCCCCAGGAGATTGAAATGACTCAAGCACAACTGACTGACGTTGCGACCCTGCGCAGCCGCGCCCGCCAGAACGTCGAAAACGGTGCCGTGACCGAAGGCTACGACGCCGACCGTCAGGAAATCATCCGACTGCTCAACGAGTCGCTGGCCACTGAACTGGTCTGCGTGTTGCGCTACAAGCGTCACTACTTCATGGCCAACGGCCTCAAGGCCAGCGTGGCTGCCGATGAGTTCCTGGAACATGCGACCCAGGAAGCCGAGCACGCTGACAAACTGGCCGAGCGTATCGTGCAACTGGGCGGCGAGCCGGAGTTCAACCCCGACCTGCTGTCGAAAAACTCCCATGCGCAATACGTGGCGGGTAACACCTTGAAGGAAATGGTCTATGAAGACCTGGTGGCCGAGCGAATCGCAGTAGACAGCTACCGCGAGATCATCCAGTACATCGGTGACAAAGACCCGACTACCCGTCGCATCTTCGAAGACATCCTGGCTCAGGAAGAAGAACACGCGGACGATATGGCGGATATTCTGCAGGATCTGTAATAACTAACACCGCAACATCACCCTGTGGGAGCGGGCTTGCTCGCGATAGCGTTGGATCAGTTGATAAATCATTGACTGATACCCCGCTATCGCGGGCAAGCCCGCTCCCACAGTTACTTCACGGTCTTGGGCGCCTTGCCTTCCTTCATCTGTTGCAGCAACGGTGCGCACTCATTGGGCTCGCCACCGCTTGGGGCAACCAAGGCGAGCAAGCCGGCGGCCGGCCCGGCGATCACGCCCAGGGCGACCATGCCTGCACCACGTAGCGCCAACGGAATGGCTTTCACGCCAGCATTGGGCTTGATGAAAGGTCCATTGACGTAAAGCGGCGAACGCAGGGAGAACAGGCGAAAACCCTTGGATTCCGGCGTGATGGTCAGGTCCAGTTGCTCGGTGGCCATATTCGCGGTGCCGTCGATGTAGATGATCGCGTTCTCGGTATCGAACACAAACAACCGTGTGGTCGCCAGGCCCGTCTTGATGCCGAAGTCCGCCGCCGCGCAGTTGATCTTTACCTCTTCGTCGCCGAACAGGCGGCCGACCACGTAGTTGCCCACGTTGAGCCCGGCGATTTCCATCAGGCTTCGGCTGATGGCACCATCGTTGATGAGCATCTTCAGGTCACCGTTGGATGTGCCCAACAGTGCCGCCACCGAGTTACCGCGCCCGGTAATATCGGCATCGCCGTTGAGTTCACCGAAGCTGGTTTTCATCGGTTCGAAAGTCGGGAACAACTGCTTGAGCTTGAAGTTACGCGCCGTGAGTTTGGCGCGGCCTTCCATCGGGGTGGTGCGGCCGTTCAAACGAATCTGCGCATCGAGCTTGCCACCGGCCACGCCAAAACGCAGGGGTTCGAGGCTCAGTTGGCCGTCGTTGAGCACCAGGTGCGTATAAAGATCGGTAAAGGGCAAATCGGCGCTGTGCACGATGCGCTTGCCGGTGAACTCGACGTCGGCATCCATATCGCGCCAACGCTCGGTGCGGAACTCCTCAACCGGCAGCACTTTGGTGGCCGGCTGTTTGCTTTCACCGCCACGGGCTTTTTGCTTGGCGTTGGAGTCCGCGCCAATCAAAGGCGCCAGGTCATCCATCAGCAGTTGGTTGGACACCAGCGCGCCACTGAGCTTGGGGCGTGGCTGGCTGGCGACATAGGCCAGGTCGCCGTGGATGTCGCTGTTGCCGATCTTGCCGTTGAAGTTCTCGTAGCGGAAGGAGGCGCCGCTGGGCTCATGCAGTTTGGCGATCAGGTGGCCGTCGGTGGAATAGGCCGGCGAATCCGGCAGGGTCACGCCGGTCAGCGGATACAGGTTGCCCAGACTGCTGCCTGAAAGCTTCAGGCGCAGGTCCAGGGCGCCGAGGTTCAGCGGGTCGGTCAGGGTGCCGGCCAGGGCGATGCTGGTGTCCGCGATCTTGACCTGGGCTTGCAGCGGGAACGGCTTGGCCGCGTCCTGCAAGGCCAGCAAGCCACCGATCTTGCCCGTGCCCGCGAGCTTCTGACCATGATATTGACCTTTGACCTTGAGGCCGAACGCGTAGTCCTGGGGCGCCGAGCCTTTTTCCAGGGCCTTCTTGGCATCGGCGTCGCCGACGATTTCACCGAAGGGGATCGGCTTGCCCAGCGGGTCGATGATCACATCCAGCTGGGTCTTGAGGCTTTGATCGTCAAGGGTCACATGGCCTTTGTCGAAGCCGATGGCGCCAATATCCACCACCCAGTTGGACGGTTCGGCGTTGGGGTCCTTGGGGTCGAACTTGAACGTCCAGTTGGCGCGGCCATCCGCCAGGCGCTGCAACTGGGCACCGGGTTCGGTGAGGTCGATGCGGGGGATCACCACACGCTGCACCAGCAAGGCCAGGGGCGAAATGCGCAGCTCAACCTTCTTGAGCGTGACCATCTGCGGTTGTTTCGACCAATCGGGGTTACCCAGGGTCAGGTCTTCGGCAATCACATGGGGCCACGGCACCCAGGCGCGCCAGCCGCCTTCATCGGGCTCACGCTGCCACACCACCGCGAGGTTGCCGTTAATGGCGAATGGACGATGCAGTTCTTCGGAGACTTTGGCATTGAGGGGCGGCTTGATGCGGTTCCAGTCGAAGAACACCAACACCAGTACCACGATGGCAATCAACAGAACGAAGCTGGCGCAGCTCCAAGCGAGAATTTTACGAGTGCGCGTCATTGCACAGGACTCCTGAATACGACTGGCTGGGCAACAGCCTTTTAAACAGCTTATAGGACTACGACTGGCAAAGTGCCTGGGGGTTTAACGCAACGGCGGATTTAGCCGAAAAAAGCGATTTTCCTGATCAACCAGACAATTTTCCCCATCGACGACGCACCATTGTTACCCAGGTTCGTGTCGAAAATACCCACATCGGTGCAAAGCCGCGGGCTTGAGAGGCTCGATCTAGAGCCTCCCGCGAGAACAATCAATTCTGTTGATTATTACCATTGTGTTTATGAACTTTTATATCGACTTATCAAGGGTAACATTAGCCCTGTACCCACTTTATCGCCCTCCCTAGGAGCAACCATCATGAAACGCCAATTACTCGCTACCGTTCTGTTATCTGTCCTGGCTTCCAGCGCCTTTGCCCTGCCAGCTGCCGAACAGGCCACCCCACAGAACAAAGCCCAAGCCGTGCAAACCAGCCAAACCGTGGCTCGCAGCGGTTCGCAAGAAGACGAAAACCGTGATTACGCCAAAGGCGCCGTAGCTGAAAATGGCTACAACCGTCTGCAAGAGAAAGGTTTGGTCGAAGGCGGTGCTGAACAAGCCAACAAACGTGCCTACACCGAAGGCGTTGCTGAAGGCGGTGCCGACCGTCTGCAAGAACTGCATCAAGCACAGAGCTAAGCCTGTGGTGGCCCAGAAAAAAGCCCGATCTGCCGATCGGGCTTTTGCTTTTATATAGACCGCGTCACGCCCCGCCCCTGCCAAGTTCGACGCCGGCAAAGCGCTTTTGCTAGAGTGCGTCGCTGTACTTGCCGACAAAGCTCATCCGCTCATGCTGCCCCGCGCCGAACAGAAGCAACAGACCCGCCTCGCCCTGATGGACGCAGCCCGCCATCTGATGGAGTGTGGCCGTGGGTTTGGCAGCCTGAGCTTGCGTGAAGTGGCCAAGACGGCGGGTATCGTGCCCACCGGTTTCTATCGCCATTTCGCCGATATGGACCAGTTGGGGCTGGTACTGGTCAGCGAGGTCGGCCAGACCTTTCGCGCCACGATCCGCCTGGTGCGCCACAACGAATTCGTGATGGGCGGCATCATTGATGCCTCGGTGCGCATCTTTCTCGATGTGGTTTCGGCTAACCGCTCTCAGTTCCTGTTCCTGGCTCGCGAACAGTACGGCGGCTGCCTGGCCGTGCGCCAAGCCATCGCCGCCCTGCGCGAAGACATCACCCGCGACCTGGCCGCCGACCTGACGCTGATGCCCAAACTCCAGCACTTGGATGCCGAAGGTTTGCATGTGATGGCCGACCTGATCGTCAAGAGCGTGTTCGCCACCCTGCCCGATATCATCGACCCACCGGCCCACGCCCTGCCGGCCCACCTTACGCCCCAAGCGAAAATCACCCAGCAACTGCGCTTTATCTTTATCGGCCTCAAGCATTGGCAAGGGCTGGGCAGCACCGAATAAAGCAATCAACCCGCCGTGTGGAACCGTTTGGCGGTGGTGTAGTGCTTGTTCCAGTAGCTATTGCTCAATGAATCGATACGAATGGTTTTGCCGGTGCGCGGCGAATGAATGAATTTGCCGTGGCCAATGTAAAGCCCGACATGGCTGACCTGGCCGCGCCCGTTGCCTTTGAAAAACACCGCATCCCCAGGCTTCAACGCATTGCGCTTGATGGTCGCCGCCGATGAACGGTGCATGGCCGTGGTGGTGCGCGGTATCTGGATATTGGCCTGGGTCTTGAACAGGTAAACCAGGAAGCTGCTGCAATCGAAGCCCTGCTCCGCCGAGGTGCCGCCCCACTTGTAGGGCGTACCGAGCAACTCATGGGCGCGGTCGATCACGTCGTCGATGGAAGCCGGCTTGAGGCTTTGCAGCGACGAGCCGAAGCTGGCGCGGGGCTGAAAATTGGCCGATGCCGATGAAATAAAGAAGGTCAGGCTGACCAGGCATATACAGAAAATTGATCGAAGCATGATGAACGTCGCGGTGGTATTAAACAGGGCGCATAGCCTAAAGAACCCTCAGGTAATCTCATGAACTCCAAATCCTCATGATTCGTAGGACAAATCCTAAAAACTGCCTACAGAGAAAAAGATGAAAGAAATTTCATCAAGACAAGCGCCTCCATCAACGCAAAACGCCCTTCGCCGGTGCTATAAACCTCGCCACGCACCAAATTGATTCACACACTGAATTATCTGACGCCCTATTGAGCAGCATGCCTGCCTGACTACAGGGAATTCCTACTCAATCCCGTGATTGGCAAGCCCCTTGCTCTAGGTCTTTCATCGCTCACAGCTGGAAGCTCTCTGATGCTGGTGATACATCGCCGAATCGCCCCCCAAGCCCTCTGGGCCGCCGAGTTGCTGCTCAATTACGAAGCCCGCAGCAAAAGCCGCCTGCGCTGTTTCAGTGCCGACGGTGAAGACGTCGGCCTGTTTTTGGAGCGGGGCCAGCCGCCCTTGCATGATGGTGAATTCCTACAGGCAGAAGACGGACGCGTCGTACGGGTGTGCGCCCGCCCTGAACAACTGCTGCATGTCACCTGCCGCAACGCGTTCGAGTTGACTCGCGCCGCCTATCACCTAGGCAACCGCCATGTAGCCCTGCAAGTCGGTGACGGTTGGCTGCGCCTGCTCGATGACTACGTGCTCAAGGCCATGCTTGAACAGCTGGGTGCCGATGCACAGACCATCGAAGCGCCGTTTCAACCCGAGCACGGCGCCTATGGCGGCGGCCATCATCATTCGCGCCATGGGGATGAAGACTTCAACTACGCCCCCAAGCTGCATCAGTTCGGCGTACGTCTATGAACCCAGCCTGGGCGCTTCTACGCCTGGCCAGTCCGCAATTGCCGATTGGCGGCTACAGCTATTCCCAGGGCCTGGAAATGGCGGTGGACAACGGCCGCGTGCAGGATGCCGCGAGCGCCCGACGCTGGATCAGTGACCAGTTGCTGCTCAACCTGGCGCGTTTCGAAGCGCCGCTGTTGCTCGCCCATTGCCGCGCAGCCATCGAGCAGGACTGGGCACAACTGGCGCAGTGGTGCGACGAGCATCGCGCCAGCCGTGAGAGCCGGGAGCTGTATCAGGAAAGCCGCCAGATGGGCTACTCCCTGCAACAGTTGCTCAACGGCTTGCCGGAACTGGACGACAGCGCCCGTGACTTTCTCGCTCAACGCGACGAACCGCACCTGGCCCTTGGCTGGGCCTTGGCCGCGCGCGCCTGGCACATCAACGCCGACGACGCCCTCGCCGCCTGGCTGTGGAGCTGGCTGGAAAACCAATTGGCCGTGCTGATGAAAACCCTTCCACTGGGCCAGCAAGCCGCCCAGCGTCTAACCAGTGAACTGCTGCCGCTGCTGCAACAAGCCCAGCAGGATGCCGAGCGCATTAACCCTAACCATTTGGGCAGCGCTGCTTTTGGCCTGTCCCTGGCGTGCATGGCCCACGAGCGCCAGTACAGCCGCCTGTTCCGTTCCTGATTCTGGAGAAGCACATGAACACACAACCCCTGCGCGTCGGTATCGGCGGCCCGGTAGGCTCGGGCAAGACCGCCCTGACCCTGGCCCTGTGCCTGGCGCTGCGCGATCGCTACAACCTGGCGGTGGTGACCAACGACATCTATACCCGTGAAGATGCCGACTTCCTGGTGCGCAACCAGGCCCTGGCGCCGGAGCGCATCATCGGCGTGGAAACCGGCGGCTGCCCACACACGGCGATTCGCGAAGATGCCTCGATCAACCTGGAGGCCGTGGACCAACTCAACCGTCGTTTTCCGGGCCTGGACCTGATTCTGGTGGAGTCCGGCGGCGACAACCTGTCGGCCACCTTCAGCCCGGAACTGTCGGACCTGACCATCTATGTGATCGATGTGTCTGCGGGCGACAAGCTGCCGCGCAAGGGCGGGCCTGGCATTTGCAAATCCGACCTGCTGGTGATCAACAAAATCGACCTGGCCCCGCTGGTCGGCGCGTCGCTGGACCTGATGAACAGCGACACTCAACGCATGCGCAACGGCAAACCCTTTGTGTTCAGCAACCAGAAAACCGGGGTCGGCCTGGATGACATCGTCGCCTTCATCGAACGCCAGGGCCTGCTGACCGCCGCCTGATCAACCCATAAGGAACCTGTCCATGAGACTCAACAGACTTTTCGCCGCCGCCGTGCTGCTGCTCGCGCCTGCCCTGGCCTTCGCCCATCCTGGCCATGGCGACAATGGCCTGATGGCCGGTATCAGCCATCCCCTGGGCGGCCTCGATCACTTGCTGGCCATGATTGCGGTAGGCCTCTGGGCGGCCCAACAAAAAGGCGCCGCGCGCTGGGCGCTGCCATGCACCTTTGTCGGCACCATGCTGATCGGCGGCGTGCTGGGTTTTGAAGGGCTGCAACTGCCGGCGCTGGAAAGCGGGATTGCTGCTTCGGTGCTGGCCTTGGGCCTGGCGGTAGCATTGGCGGTACGGCCGCCGCTGTTCGTGGCCGTGGGCGCCACGGCGTTGTTTGCGCTGTTTCATGGCGTGGCCCATGGCCTGGAACTGCCGGATATGACCAGCCCTTGGGCGTATGCCGCTGGGTTTGTGGGGGCGACCGCGGCGTTGCATGCAGCCGGTTATGCAGTCGTGCGCTTTTTGCCAGCTGCTGCTGCACCCTTGGTGCGAGTGGCCGGGGCGGCTTCGGCGGCGACTGGGGTGTGGTTGCTGGCGGGCTGATTTGCGGCACTGCTGAGGGCCTCTCGTTCCCACGCTCCGCGTGGGAACGCAGCCGAGGACGCTCTGCGTCCCAAAGCATGACGCAGAGCGTCATAAAATGCATTCCCACGCAGAGCGTGGGAACGATCAGCCTGCTACCATGCGCGCCTACACCCCTGCCGTGACGACGCCAGCCAATGCCCATCGCTTCCCCCTCTTCCCTTACGCCTGTGCTCACGCACTTCCATGACCTGATCGTGCCTCTCTGGCAAGGCCCGGGCTGGAATGCCGACCTGGCACTGCCCTTTGAGGCCCTGGATGCCGATCACCAGCCACTGCCCCCTCAGCGCTATCGCGCCATGGCCTGCGCCCGGCAGCTGTACCTGTTCGCCAGCCTGATCGGCGAACCCGGCGCGGCTTTCGCCGAAGAACGTGCGGCAGCGCTGTTTCGCTCCCTGCAACGGCACTTCCATGATGCCGAACACGGTGGCTGGTTCTATAGCATCGACCCTGCCGGCCAGCCGCTGGACAAGCGCAAAGACCTCTACACCCACGCCTTCATTATTTTTGCCTGCGCCCATTACTGGGCCAAGATGCGTGAGCCGTTGGTGGAATCGGTGCTCAACGCTGCCCTGGAAGTCGTCGCCCAACGTTTTGCCACCGGTGACGGCTTGTACGAGGCCGTACTGGAGCGCAACTGGGCCTCGCTCGACTCCGGCCCGTTGCAAAACCCGTTGATGCACCTGGCCGAAGGTTTCCTGGCCACCCTCGCGGTGCGTGAGGACGCCCAGGTACAAGCGGCCCTGCTGGCACTGGCGACGGCCATGCAGCAACGTTTCATCGACCGCGAGCACGGCGTGATGATGGAAAAACCTTTGGGCGCTGTGGATAACTGGTTTGAGCCGGGGCACCAGTTCGAATGGTTCTTTTTGCTCGAGTCTTCAGCTGTGCTACGCGGCACCGCACTGCATGGCTCGCTGACACGGGCATTTGCCTATGCCGAGCAAAAGGGTGTGGATAAGTTAAGCGGGGCGGTCAGCGGCATGCTTGCGCTGGATGGCACGGTGCGCGACGGTACCCAACGGATCTGGGCACAGGCGGAGTACCTGCGGGCGTTGACCTTGCGGCCAGGCAGCGAAGCGGTGCTGCAGCGTCAGTTGCAGGCGCTGCAACAGCGCTTTTTGCATGCCAAGGGTTGGCATGAATGCCTGGATGCCGAGGGTAAGGTGAGCCGACGGGATATGCCTTCGACTACGCCCTATCATTTGGCGACTTGCTATCAGGGCTTGGTCCAACATCTGGGCTGACCTGCTGGGCCCCATCGCAGGCAAGCCAGCTCCCACAGTTGATAGTGTTCGCACATTTAAATGTGGGAGCTGGCTTGCCTGCGATAGCCTCACCTCGCTCTAACAGACTTTAGGCAATCCACTTGCGATCCCCGGTAAAACTGATCGTCAACCACCGCGCCGCATCCGCCGCCCCAAGCCCTGTGGATATCTCTTCCCGCAGCCCATCGAGAGTCGCGACGTTATCCACCGGGTAATTCGCTGGCAGCACCACATGAATTTCGATAAACCGCGCACGCCCGTGCTTCTGCACATAGGACACATAGTCGTCGAAACCATGCTTGGCCTGCGCCGCGTCCATCACTTCGCGAACCTTGTCGTCCAAGTGATCCGGCGCGATGCCCAACACTTCGCGCAGCGCCGGGCGCAGGATCTTGAATGCCGGCGCCAGCATGCTCAGGGCCAGCAGGATCAGAATCAACGGGTCCACGTAGACCGCCCACTCGCCATAGCCCTGGGACTTGAGCAACAGTGCGGCCAGGAAGCTGATCAGCAAGCCCACCGACAGCATCGCGTCCACCAGCCAACTGATGTTGTCGAACTGGATCAATGACGATTTGAGTGTGCGATTGCGGTAGCGCACATAGAAGAAGTAGGCGAACTCCACGACGGTAAACACCGCCGCATAAATGATCACCAGCCCCAACTCGATTTCGCGCCCGCCATTGATAATGCCGAACACGCCATTGAGGAACGCGTAGATGGCGATCAGCAGCAGGAAACTGCCTTCGATCAACAGCACCATTGGCTCCAGGTGCCAATAGCCGAACTGGAAACGCTCGTTGCTTTTCTTGGCGATCAGCTTGGCCGTGATCAGCATCAGCACCTTGATGGCGGTGGCGATCAGCGAGAAAAAGCCGTCGAACAGAATGGATTGGGCGCCGGATATCACACCCGTGACAATCCCGGCGATCGCGACTGCGAACATCAGGATAGTCGATTGTTTGAGCAGTGCCTGCTCACCTCGGTTACTCACATTGCCTCCTGTCAAAACCTTTAAACCGCTGGGTGCGGTGGGGTTTTCAGGCGGGCAGTGTACCTTATGCCGCATTTTGGCCGATTTGCCGCCATCGCAGGCAAGCCGCCTCCCACATTTGGATGTGTGAATACCGTCAAATGTGGGAGCTGGCTTGCCTGCGATGGCAGCGACGCGGTCTTAGCCTTTGGCCCCACGCTCAATCGCAAACCCAGCCCAGGTCTGGCTCACCGGCATCAACTCCAGGCGGTTGATGTTCACGTGCGCCGGGGTGTTCATCACCCAGAAAATCGTATCGGCAATGTCCTGCGGCTGGATCGGCTCGGCACCTGCGTAGGTGGCGTCATAACGCGCCTGGTCACCGCCGAAGCGCACCAGGGAGAACTCGCTTTCACACAAGCCCGGCTCGATATTGGTCACGCGCACGCCGGTGCCTTGCAGGTCGCAGCGCAGGTTCAACGAAAACTGCTTCACGAACGCCTTGGAACCGCCATACACATGGCTGCCCGGGTACGGGTAGTTACCGGCGATGGAGCCCAGGTTGATGATCCCGGCCCCGCGGCCATGGGCAATCAGGCGCGGCAACAGCAGGTTGGTGGTGGTCAGCAGGCCCTTGATGTTGGTATCGACCATGGTTTCCCAATCGTCGAGGTCGCACTTGGGCGCAGGGTCGGTGCCCACGGCCAGGCCGGCGTTGTTGATCAGGCCGCGCAGCGTGGCGAACGACGGCGGCAGGTTGGCGATGGCCTCCTCCATGCCTTTGCGGTCGCGCACATCCACCACCAGGCCATGCACTTCGGTCTGCTTGGAAAGCTCTTGGACCAAGGCATTCAAGCGCTCGGCACGACGACCGGTGAGCACCAGTTTCCAGCCGGCCTCGGCAAAACGACGGGCACAGGCTTCGCCGAAACCTGAAGTAGCGCCAGTGATAAACAGCGTGTCGGACATGGTGTTCTCCTTGCGGGCATCGGGAAAAAAACAGCCAGCAGAATGCCCTTACGCCGCGTTTGCGGCAACCGCTGTGCACACACGCGCATACTTGACTGATCACTTTTTAATCAAGCGACGCAAAGCCTTATAAACCGTAGCTTGCAGCCATATGCGCGCAGGTTATCCACAACTGCGCCCACAGTCTTTGGGGGCAAGTGCAAACGGCTCAAAGCCACTGTGTACAAGGGTTGCAGGCGGTTTTATAAAGTTTTTTGCTTGACCTGGGCAAGCGCCTATGTAGCCGGCGACAAATGCTGAAAAACACAACGATGGCTCCAGGCCAGTCATTGCGGCCCCTGCGCGCGTCTTTCCAGAGTTTAATCACAGACTTATCCACAGGCCGGAACGACTTATTTCGTTCATATACCTGTGTCTTTAAACAGGTTGACAAACCCTTGAGACGGTCGCGAAAAACACACTGATCGAAAAACAACCAACACGCTACAAGCCACGTGGTTAAAGGCTTTCAGCCAGCTACTCCCACGTTACCCACAGCCGGTTCCACAGTGGATGGGGACAAGTCAAAACTGTGACAAAACAGGGATTTGCGGCGACTATATGTCGCGCTTTTGAGGTGGGCTGGATTTGTTTTCCACAATTTGGTTGAGCGCTTGTGGACATCGCAAAAACAAATGTGGGAACCGGCTTTGGGTGGGAGCTAACTTGCCTGCGATGCGGCCACCTCGGTATGTCAGCTAAACCGAGGTGATGCTGTCGCGGGCAAGCCCGGCTCCCACATAAGGCCCGGTTCCCACAGGGTTGATGCGCCTGGATCTTAGGTCAGTGGCCGCCCAGGTAGGCGTTGCGCACGTCCTCGTTCACCAGCAACTCCTTGCCGGTGCCGGTCAGGCGAATCTCACCATTGACCATCACATACGCTCGGTCCGACAGGCGCAGCGCATGGTTGGCGTTCTGCTCCACCAGGAAGATGGTCATACCGGTGGACGCCAGCTCGCGCAGGGTGGAAAAGATCTGCTTCACCACAATCGGCGCCAACCCCAGGCTTGGCTCATCGAGCAGCAACAGCTTGGGCCGGCTCATCAGCGCACGGGCGATGGCGAGCATTTGTTGCTCACCACCGGACATGGTCATCGCCCGCTGGTTGCGCCGCTCCTTGAGCCTGGGGAACAGCTCGAACATGCGTTGCATGTCCTCGCTGGCGAACTTGTCGCCAATGGGGATAGTGCCCATCAGCAGGTTTTCCTCGACGGTCATGTCGGGGAACACCCGCCGCCCTTCCGGCGACTGCGCAATGCCGTTGGAAGCGATGTAGTGGGACGATTTGTGGGTAATGTCGACGCCGTTGTAGAGGATCTGCCCCGACTCGGCCCGAGGCTGACCGAAGATCGACATCAGTAACGTGGACTTACCCGCGCCATTGGAGCCGATCAGGCTGACGGTTTCGCCTTCGTTGATGTGCAGCGAGACTTTTTTCAGGGCCTGGATCGGGCCGTAGAACACGTCCAGGTCCTTCATTTCGAGGATAGGTGCACTCATACCAGCTCCTCTTCATCCGCGCCCAGGTAGGCGGCGATCACTTTCGGGTCGTTGCGGATCGCATCCGGGCCGCCTTCGGCGATCACGTTGCCGTGGTCCAGCACCACAATGTGGTCGGAAATACTCATCACCATGCCCATGTCGTGTTCGATCAGCACCACCGTAAGGTCGTGTTCGTCGCGCAGCAGGCGAATCATCGCGCTGAGGGCTTCGGTTTCCTGTGGATTGAGGCCCGCTGCCGGTTCGTCCAGGCAGATGATCTGCGGCCGCGTGCACATGGCGCGGGCGATTTCCAGGCGGCGCTGCTGGCCGTAGGAGAGCTCGCCGGCCAGACGGTTGGCGCAGTCCACCAGGTCGACTACTTCCAGCCAGTAGAATGCGCAGTCCAGCGCATCGCTTTCGGCCTTGCGGTAGCCTTTGGTATTGAGGATGCCGGCAAGCATGTTGCGGTTGACCCACATGTGCTGGGCCACCAGCAGGTTTTCCAGCACCGACATTTCCTTGAACAGGCGAATGTTCTGGAAAGTGCGCGCCAGGCCGGCACGGTTCACCAGATGGGTGCCGCCGAACATCTTGTAGTACACGCGGCTGAGGAAGCTTTTGGGCGAGACAAAGTCGGTGGCCTCAAAGCGCTCACCCAGCAACTGAATGACGTTGGTTTGCTTGCCCCGCACGTTGAGCTCGATCTTGCCGCCACTGGCTTTGTAAAAGCCGGTGAGGCAGTTGAACACCGTGGTCTTGCCGGCGCCGTTGGGGCCGATCAGGGCGAAGATCGAGTTGCGTTTGACCTGTAGGCTCACATCACTGAGGGCCTTGATGCCCCCGAAGTGCATCATCAGGTGTTCGACTACCAGCACGACTTCCTTACTCATGGCGCGGCTCCCTATTCGCTATGGCACCCTTGCGTGGCGTCACACCGGTACGGCTGATACGAATCAAGCCACGCGGTCGCCAGATCATCATCACCACCATCAACACCCCAAACAGCAGCACACGGTACTCGGAAAAACTACGCAGCAGTTCCGGCGCCACGGTCAACACGAACGCTGCGATCACCACGCCGACCGTCGAGCCCATGCCGCCCAACACCACGATGGCGAGGATCAACGCCGACTCGAAGAAGGTAAACGACGATGGGTTGACGAAGCCCTGGTAGCTGGCAAAGAACACCCCGGCCAAACCGGCGGTGGACGCGCCGATGGTGAAGGCCGAGAGTTTGACCAGCACATGGTTCAGGCCCATGGAACGGCAGGCGATTTCATCTTCGCGCAGGGCTTCCCAGGCGCGACCGACCGGCATGCGCGTCAGGCGATGCTTGATGTACAGCACGGCCAGCACCACCAGAAACAGCACGATGTAGATGAACATGAACTTGATGTTGGGGTTGTAATCGATGCCGAAAAACTCGTGAAACGGAATGCCGCCATCCTTCGCACGCTTGCCGAACTCCAGGCCCAGGAAGGTCGGTGACGGCACGGGCATCCCGTTCGGGCCGCCGGTGAACGACAGCCAGTTGTTGAGCACCAGGCGAATGATTTCACCAAAACCCAGGGTCACGATGGCCAGGTAGTCACCGTGCATTCGCAGCACCGGGAAGCCGAGTATGCACCCCGCCAACGCCGCCGCGATGGCCGCCAGTGGCAGCACCGTCCAGAAGCCCAGGCCCAGGTATTGATAACCCAGCGCCAGGCCGTAGGCACCGATGGCATAGAACGCCACGTAACCCAGGTCGAGCAGGCCCGCCAGGCCCACCACGATGTTCAGCCCCAGGCCGAGCAATACGTAGATCAGCCCCAGGATCACCACGGTGAGCAGGTACTTGTTGGCAAAGATCGGGAACACGATGGCGATCACGATCAACGCCGGGATAATCCAGCGCAGCCGCGACTTGTAGTCCGGTGGCAGCACGTGCACGCCGGAGCCGCTGCTCTCGAACCCCTGCAGGATCTTCACGCCCTTGGAAGTTTGCAGGAACAGGCTCAAGGCAAAGCGCCCGGCCATCACGATAGCGACCAGCACGGCAACCCGCGCAGGTTCCAGGTTGAAGCTGTAGCCGTCGAGCACCACGCCGACAATCGGGCCGAATACGATCAGCGAAATCAGCCCCGCGAGGACCGTATCGACCACACTTTTCTTGATATCAATGGATTTGGCAGCAGACATGTTTACACCTTCGCCACAAGTGGGCGACCAAGCAGGCCCTGGGGACGGAAAATCAGAATCACCACCAGCAGGGAGAAACTGAACACGTCTTTGTAGTCAGAGTTGATCAACCCCGAGAACAGCGACTCGGAGATACCGAGGATGATCCCGCCCAGCATCGCCCCAGGCAGGGAGCCGATGCCGCCGAGGACCGCCGCGGTAAACGCCTTGATGCCGATGATGAAGCCGGCATAGAAGTCGAAGGTGCCGTAGTTGAGGGTGATCAGCACGCCGGCCAGGGCAGCCATGGCTGCGCCGATGACGAACACGTAGGAGATCACGCGGTCGGTGTTGATGCCCAGGATCGAGGCCATCTTGCGGTCTTGCTGGGTGGCGCGGCACATGCGGCCGAGCTTGGTGTATTTGATGATGTAGGTGAGCAAGGCCATGCCGGCGAACGCCGCCACGAGGATGAACACTTTGGTGTAGGTCAGTTGCACGAACCCGGTGCCGATATCGACGCGCCAGGCGCCGGCCAGCAGGGTGGGAATGCCTTGTTGCTTGGCGCCCTGGGCGATCTGCGCGTAGTTCTGCAGGATCAGCGAGATACCGATGGCGCTGATCAGCGGTGCCAGGCGGGTGGAGTTACGCAGGGGTTTGTAGGCGACACGCTCAATCACCCAACCGTACACGCCGGTGACGACTACGGTGAAGATCAAAGTACCGAGAATGAGCAGCGGGAAGGATTCGATGCCGAAGTAAGCCAGCAGTGCCAGACTGATCGCCGCGAGGTAAGCGGAAATCATATAAACCTCGCCGTGGGCGAAGTTGATCATGCCAATGATGCCATAGACCATTGTGTAGCCGATGGCGATCAGGCCATAGACCGACCCGAGGGTCAGGCCGTTGACCAGTTGCTGCAGGAAAATACCATCCATAACGCAATCTCACGCGGTGAGCACCTGCACACCGGTGGGTGTGCGGCGCTTCTGGAGGAAAAGACAGATCGGGGTCAAAACACAGCCCTTATGTGGGAGCGGGCTTGCTCGCGAATGCGGTGGGTCATAAACACATTCGGCGACTGACACTCTGCTTTCGCGAGCAAGCCCACTCCCACATTGAGTCCGTGGTGCTTGTACTTACTTCTGCTTTTCCAACTGATGGTATTTGCCGTCTTTGTCCCACTGGTAAACCACGTAGTCAGAGACTTTCAGGTCGCCCTTGGCATCCCAGGCTTTTTCGCCCATGACGGTTTTAACCGGGTTGGCCTTGAGCCACTTGGCAGCGTCTTCGCCCTTGTTGGACTTGGCACCGTTGAAGCCGGCGGCCAGGGCCTGGATCGAGGCGTAAGCGTACAGGGTGTAGCCTTCAGGCTCGGTACCGTTCTTGCGGAACTCTTCCACGACCGTCTTGCTGTCTGGCAGCAGGCGCGGGTCGGCGCCGAAGGTCATGTACACACCATCAACGTACTGCGCGCCGCCGGCGGTGGCTACCAGTTCGTCGGTGACCACGCCGTCATCGGACATGAACTTGACGTCTTTGAGGCCCGCTTCGCGGATCTGGCGCACCAGTGGGCCGGCTTCCGGATGCAAGCCGCCGAAGTACACGACGTCGGCGCCCAGGGAACGGATCTTGGTAACCAGGGCGCTGAAGTCTTTCTCGCCCCGGGTCAGGCCCTCTTCCAGCACCGGCTTGACGCCGCGCTTGGTCAACTGCGCAGCGGTGGCGTCGGCCAGGCCTTTGCCGTAGGTGTCTTTGTCGTTGATCACCGCGACTTTCTTGCCCTTGAGCACGTCGACAATGTAGTCGCCGGCCACGATGCCTTGCTGGTCGTCACGCCCGCACATACGGAACATGGCGCCCAGGCCGCGTTCGGTCACTTGTGGGTTGGTGGAGCCTGGGGTGATGGCGATGATGCCCGCTTCGTCGTAAACCTCAGACGCCGGGATGGTGTTGGATGAGCAGAAGTGCCCGACCACACCGATCACTTTGTCCTGGTCGGCCAGGCGGTTGGCCACGGCCACGGCCTGCTTGGGTTCGCAGGCGTCATCGCCCGCCACCAGCTTGATCTGCTCGCCGTTGATGCCGCCGGCCTTGTTGATAACGTCGGCTGCCGCCTGGGCACCCTTCATGTACTGCTCACCGAAAGCGGCGTTGGCACCCGTCATCGGGCCCGCCACACCAATTTTCACATCAGCTTGAACAAACGTAGAAACACCCAGCGCCGCAGCAACGGCGAGGGCCAGAAAACCTTTCTTGTAAAACGTCTGGGACATGAGTGGTGCTCCGATATTTTTGATTTTTGGCACGACAACTTGCATTCAAACTTTTCACTGAAAGCTCAGAGCAAGCCGCGTGCCATTACTTTTTTATTCTTCAAAAAGACACGGTGTCATTGTTATTACAGGCGTTTCGACGCCTTTTGCCAGGACGTGCAACCGTCTAGCGTCTACGGGTGCAACCAGCACTGCAAAAAAGTACAACCCTGGTAGGTCGCACCTGCAACCACAGGCATAAACGACAGTTCCTACAGCTGTAACAACGTGCGTAACGGAACTGCACATTTACAGTGCGTGATTGCTACGACTTGCACCAATACAGATGGGTAGCCTGCTAAGAAAACGCAGGCTTCTGAGGGGTATTTCGCTGATCAGATCACGATCCTCAGGCATTGCCCGGCGTGATAGAGCGAGAAGCCGGCTTCATACAGGCAACTGCGCAGGCCCACAGCGGCCAGAGGTTGCATAGGGGCAAAAGGGATCGGTAAGGCTTGGGGGTCCTGGTGACACAGGTAGTCGGCAAACGCCTTGCCCACTACGCTGCCGGTGGTCACCCCGCGCCCGTTATAACCGGTAACCGCCACCAGGCCGGGGGCCGGTTCGAACAGGCGCATCAAGTGGTCGGGGGTGAACGCGATGCAGCCGGTCCAGGTGAATTCCCATTGCACCGGTTTGAGGTACGGGAAGTAGTGTTGCTGCACCCGATCGGCCCATGCCTTGAGGAACCACGCCGGCTTCTGGTTGCCGTTACCCAGGCTGCCCAGCAACAGGCGCCCGTCGGCATCGCGGCGAATACTGCTCAGGACCTGGCGCGTGTCCCACGAACCCTGGCCGCCGGGGAGGATCTGTTTGGCCGCGTCATCGGTCAGCGGCGCCGACGCCACCTGGTAGTAATAGCCGGGGAAGAAGTTACGCCGCAGTTCAGTCCATTCGCCTTCGGTGTAGGCGTTGGAGGCGATCACCACCTGCGCGGCCTGCACCGCGCCCTCGGCGGTCTGCACCGACCAATCGGCGCCTTGGCGTTCAAGCTGGGTGACCGGAGAATGGTCAAACAACTGCCCGCCCAACGCTGCGGCGGCATTTGCCAACCCAGTGGTGTAGCCCATGGGGTTCAAGGTGCCGGCGCGCCGATCCAGCAACGCGGCGGCGATTTTCCGGGTACCGGTGGCGTGCTCGCAGGCCTGGCCGGTGAGTAACTCAACCGGTGCGCCACGGCGCTTCCACTGCTGCTCACGGCTGCGCAAGTCCGCCTCGCCACGGGCGTTGTGCGCCATGTGCAAGGTGCCTTCACGGCGCAATTGGCAGTCGATGTTGTACTTGTCGATCAGGCTGAACACCAGGGACGGCGCCGCACCCAACATGCGGTTGAGCTGGCTGCCCACCGCTGTGCCGAAACCGGCCTCGATCTCGTCCGGTGGAATCCACAGGCCGGCGTTGACCAGCCCTACGTTGCGCCCCGAGCCGCCGTGACCGGTGCGATGGGCCTCCAGTACGACGACGCTTTTACCTTGTTCCAGCAAATGAATGGCCGCCGACAAACCGGTGATGCCGGCGCCGATCACGCACACATCCACCTTGACCGCGCCCTTGAGCGCGGCTCGGTCGGGACGGCCTGGGGTGAGGTGTTCCCATAAACATGTTTCGCGCAGTGCCATTGCCAGACTCCGGGATGAATTCACCACCGCTCGTTCCCACGCTCTGCGTGGGAATGTAGCCTTGGACGCTCCGCGTCCGCATTGTCGTGACGCGGAGCGTCACAGAATGCGTTCCCACGCAGAGCGTGGGAACGATCAGTCTGGTCAGTCGAACGTGATGCCTTGTGCCAACGGCAGTTCCAGCGAGTAGTTCACAGTATTGGTTTGCCGGCGCATATACCCGCGCCACGCATCCGAGCCCGACTCACGCCCGCCGCCGGTTTCTTTTTCACCCCCGAACGCGCCACCGATCTCCGCGCCGCTCGGGCCGATGTTGACGTTGGCAATGCCGCAGTCGCTGCCCACCGCCGACATGAACTGCTCGGCTTCACGCACGTCGGTAGTGAAGATGCAGGACGACAAACCTTGTGGCACGGCATTGTTCAGGCGCAGTGCTTCGGCGAAGTCGGTGTAGCCGACCACGTAAAGAATCGGCGCGAAGGTTTCGCTGCACACCACGTCGCTTTGCTCGGGCATTTCCACGATGGCCGGCGATACGTAGTAGGCGTTGGGGAATGTGTCTTGCAGTTGGCGCTTGCCGCCGAACACCTTGCCGCCTTCGCTCAAGGCTTGCTCAAGGGCGTCCTGCATGTTGTCGAAACTGTGCTTGTCGATCAGCGGGCCGATCAGGTTGCCTTCCAGTGGGTGGCCGATGCGCACTTTGGAATAGGCGGCCTTGAGGCGGGTGACGATTTCTTCCTTGACCGACTCATGGGCGATCAGCCGGCGCAGGGTGGTGCAGCGTTGGCCGGCGGTGCCCACCGCGCTGAAGAGGATGGCGCGCACGGCCATGTCCAAGTCGGCGCTTGGGCCGAGAATCATCGCGTTGTTGCCGCCCAGTTCAAGGATGCTGCGGGCGAAACGTGCGGCGACTTTGGGTGCCACTTCACGGCCCATACGCGTGCTGCCGGTGGCGCTGATCAGGGCGACGCGCGGGTCATCCACCAGCGCAGCGCCGGCGTCACGGCCGCCGATGATCACTTGGCTGAGGTACTCGGGGGCACCGTCGAATTTTTTCAGTACGCGCTCGAACAAGGCCTGGCAGGCCAGTGCAGTGAGCGGGGTCTTTTCCGACGGTTTCCAGATCACTGCGTTGCCGCACACCAAGGCCAGCGCAGTGTTCCACGCCCACACAGCCACCGGGAAGTTGAAGGCGCTGATCACGCCGACCACGCCCAGCGGGTGCCAGGTTTCACGCATATGGTGGCCGGGGCGCTCGGAGGCGATGGTCAAGCCGTACAACTGGCGCGACAGGCCGACGGCGAAGTCGCAGATGTCGATCATTTCCTGCACTTCACCCAAGCCTTCCTGGGTGATCTTGCCCGCTTCCCAGGAAACGAGTTCGCCCAGGTCGGCCTTGTACTCGCGCAATACGTCGCCGAACTGGCGCACCAGCTCGCCACGCCGCGGCGCCGGCACCTTGCGCCAGGCTTCGAATGCATGCTCGGCGCGACTGACCTGTTGCTCCACCTCGGCGGCGCCTTCCCAGTGCACACTGCCGATACGGCTGCCATCAATCGGTGAATGCACGGGTTGTTTTCCAGCCTGGTACAGCGCCGGGTTTACCCCGAGACGATCAAGCAATGCGGCAACCATGGGTCACTCCTTCAATCTGCAGACAAAAATTCGCGCCGCAATACGCACGGCGATCCTGGCCCTATTTGTAGCTGGCCCAAGACTTGCCAACAAACGACGATTAGGCGAGATATCATTCCCTTTATTCATGCAAAGAATAAAAAGAGGCATGCCGTGCTGAACAAAAGACATTTGCCCTCGATCACCGCCCTGCAGTGTTTCGAAGCGGCCACCCGCCACCTGAGCTTCACCCGCGCCGCCGAGGAACTGAACCTCACCCAAAGCGCGGTGAGCAAACAAGTAGCGCAGCTGGAAGAACTGTTGCAACACCTGCTGTTTCGCCGCGTGCGCCGCCGCTTGCAGATGACCCCGGCGGGCGACCTGTACCTGGTGGAAGTGCGCAAGATCCTCACCCAGGTGGAAATGTCCACCCACTACCTGCGCTCCTACGGGGGCGAAACCGAAGTGCTGCGCGTGTCCACGCCCTACACCTTCGGAGCACGCTGGCTGGTGCCGCGCCTCAAAGGCTGGCGTTTGCGCCACCCGCAGATCCACCTGGACCTGTGCAACGAACAGGACCCGGACGAGTTACTGCAAGGCAAGGCCGACATGGCGTTCTATTTCGGCCAGGGCGCACGTCCCGGCACCGAGAGCCTGAAACTGTTCAGTGAAGAGCTGGTACCGGTGTGTTCGCCCGACAGCCTGCCCGCCCAGCCTTTCACCGACCCCACGCAACTGAGCGACCTGGTGCTACTGCAAAACGCCTCGCGGCCCCAGGGCTGGCATGACTGGTTCGCCAGCCAGGGCTTCCATACCGAGCACAGCTACCATGGCCCGCGGTTCGACACGTTTTATATGTGTATCCGTGCGGCGCAGGTGGGATGCGGCGTGGCGTTATTGCCGCGCTTTCTGGTGGAGGAGGAATTGGCCGAGGGCAAGTTGGTGATCCCCTGGCAACATGCGATGCCGAGCCAGGATGCTTACTACCTGGCGTATCCCGAGCATTCGGCGGAGGTGCCCAAGGTGCGCGAGTTTGTGAAGTGGATGATGGAGCAGGTGCTTTAGCGCCTGGAGAATCGCCATCGCAGGCAAGCCAGCTTCCACCGTTTGGAATGCACTCCAAATGTGGGAGCTGGCTTGCCTGCGATGGCGCCAGTGGCCTTACTGAAAAAATCACTGGCAAAACCCCACAAGTCTATGCGCCACTAACCCCCTTCCTCAATTGTGCGTAAAGGCCGGCCTCCATCGCCGACCCGTCTGGAGATTCCCGTTATGAGCGAGAGTGTGTTTGCCGATCGCATCGTGCAGAACCTGCTCGACACCGACTTCTACAAGCTGACCATGATGCAGGCGGTGCTGCACAACTACCCGAACGTGGAAGTTGAATGGGAGTTTCGTTGCCGTAACAGCGAAGACCTGCGCCCTTACCTGGCGGAGATTCGTTACCAGATCGAGCGCCTCGCCGAGCTGAGCCTGAGCCCCGATCAACTGGGGTTCCTGGAACGCATCAGCTTTATGAAGCCGGATTTTCTGCGTTTCCTCGGGCTGTTTCGCTTCAACCTGCGGTATGTGCAAACCGGCATCGAGAACGGCGAGTTGTTTATCCGCCTGCGCGGGCCGTGGCTGCATGTGATCCTGTTTGAAGTGCCAATGCTGGCCATCGTCAGCGAGGTGCGTAACCGCTACCGCTACCAGACCGTGATCCTTGAACAGGCCCGCGAGCAGCTGTATCGCAAGTTCGACTGGTTGACCGCCAACGCCAGCAGCGATGAGCTGTCGGAGCTGCAAGTGGCGGACTTCGGCACGCGCCGGCGCTTTTCCTACCGGGTGCAAGAGGAAGTGGTCAGCGTGCTCAAGCACGATTTCCCTGGCCGTTTTGTCGGCACCAGCAACGTGCACCTGGCGCGCGAATTCGATATGAAGCCGCTGGGCACCATGGCCCACGAGTGGATCATGGCCCACCAGCAACTCGGCCCACGCTTGATCGACAGCCAGATCGCCGCCCTTGATTGCTGGGTGCGCGAGTACCGTGGCCTATTGGGTATCGCCCTCACCGATTGCATCACCACCGACGCGTTTCTGGGCGACTTCGACTTGTACTTCGCCAAGCTGTTCGACGGCCTGCGCCATGACTCCGGTGATCCGATCCAGTGGGCAGAAAAAGCCATCGCTCACTACCACAAGCTGGGCATCGAACCGATGAGCAAGACCCTGGTGTTCTCCGACAGTCTGACATTGCCCAAAGCCTTGGAAATATTCCGGGCGTTGCGCGGTCGCATTAATGTGAGCTTTGGCATCGGCACCAACCTGACCTGTGATATTCCAGGGGTGGAACCGATGAGCATCGTGCTTAAAATGACCGCCTGCAATGGCCAGCCCGTCGCGAAGATTTCCGATGAAGCGGGCAAGACCCATTGCACCGACCCGAATTTTGTCGCCTATTTGCGTCACGTTTTCAAAGTACCTGCCCTATCCAGCAAGGAGTGAATCATGCAAGCCGTACAGCGTGAGATTGCACAACAGCTCAAGGTGCAAGCCCCGTTCAAGGACCCGGCCGCACTCGAAGCCGAGGTTGCCCGGCGCGTGGCCTTTATCCAGGACTGCCTGCGCAATTCCGGGCTCAAGACCCTGGTGCTCGGCATCAGTGGTGGTGTCGACTCCCTGACCGCAGGCCTCTTGGCCCAACGTGCGGTGCAGGAACTGCGCGCCAGCACCGGCGATGAGGCGTACCGCTTTATCGCCGTGCGCCTGCCCTACGAAACCCAGTTCGACGAGCACGACGCCCAGGCCTCGGTGGACTTTATCGAGCCGGATGAACGTCACACCGTGAACATCGGCCCGGCGGTTAAAGCCCTGGCCAATGAAGTGGCCGCCTTTGAAGGCAAGGCCGCGGCGTCCCGTGACTTCGTGCTGGGCAACACCAAGGCGCGCATGCGTATGGTGGCGCAGTACACCATCGCCGGCGCGGCCGGTGGGCTGGTGATCGGCACCGACCATGCGGCGGAAGCGGTGATGGGCTTCTACACCAAGTTCGGTGATGGCGCGTGCGATCTGGCACCGTTGAGCGGGCTGGTGAAGCATCAGGTGCGGGCCATTGCCCGTCACTTTGGCGCGCCGGAATCGCTGGTGGAGAAGGTACCGACCGCCGACCTGGAAGACCTTTCGCCGGGCAAGCCGGACGAGGCGTCACATGGCGTGACCTATGCCGAGATTGATGCGTTCCTGCAGGGTGAGCCGGTGCGTGAGGAGGCGTTCAGGATTATCTGCGAGACCTATCGCAAGACTGAGCACAAGCGGGTGATGCCGTTTGCGCCTTGAGGTGAACCTGATCGTTTTGCATTGATTGTCACATCGCCATCGCAGGCAAGCCAGCTCCCACACTTGACCGGATTCCAACATGGGAATGCGGTCGAATGTGGGAGCTGGCTTGCCTGCGATGAACGATAACGCGGTCTTACTTCAGAACCACAGCACCTTTCATCATCGAGATGTGGCCTGGGAACGAGCAGAAGAAGCTGTATTTCTCATCGGCCTTCAGCTTGGAGACGTCGAAGGTCACCGAGTCTTTCTCGCCGGCACCGATGATCTTGGTGTGGGCGATGATGCGCTCATCACCGGCTTTCAGGTAATCCTTGTCGATCCCCGCAGCCATGCCGTCGGTTGCCACCGGTTGCATATTGGCTTCGGTAGTCAGCACCCAGTTATGGCCCATCACGTTCTTGGGCAGGTTACCCGAGTGAGTCAGCTCAACGGTGAACTGCTTGCAGCTCTTGTCGATTTCAATCGCTTTGGTGTTGAACGACATTTGGTCGGTGGAGTCGACAGTGACCTTGCACTCTGCAGCAAGCAACTGGCCGCTCGCCAGAGTCAGCAGGGAAACAGCAACGAGTTTGGCAAACATGTGAATCTCCAAGGCAGGGTTTTAAAAACGCGGATTGCGGTAAGGGTGCCTCAATCAGGCTTGAGTTCTTATGATCTGAATCAACAGATTGTATACAACTTTAGGCTATCAGCTTCATCAACACAATCAACCAGCCAAACTGCCGCACCCTGATTATGATCGGCCCATCACTCACGGGAGTTCATGCCATGCACCTCAATCACCTGTTCAACGGCCTTCTGGCTGCCTACGCCTGCGGTAAGTGAAAGCAAAGGGCCCCCTGAAGCTGCTACCATGACGACCCGAGGCAGCTGCGCGCCGCCCACCCTCACCTTCGACCCTAGAGGATCGCCCATGGCCAAACCTAATTACTCCTTCGCCAAACGTCAGAGAGACTTGGCCAAGGAACAGAAGAAAGAGGAAAAGCTGCAACGCAAGAAAGCCGCTGCAGAGGAAGAAGCCGGCGCGCTGAACCCGGATGCCGAAGGTGAAGCGGCAACTGACGAGACCGAAACCCCGAAAGACCCAGCTGAATGATCGTTCCCACGCTCCGCGTGGGAATGCAGCCCCGGACGCTCCGCGTCCCGCACCAGGCTTGAAGCCAGCGCAAGGGTGACGCAGAGCGTCACAGCAGGCATTCCCACGCAGAGCGTGGGAATGATCGTTTTTCATTCCAGCGGCATCACCGTCACCCGCACCTCCGGGTCGTGGCTGCCTCCCCCCAGAATCACCCCCCGCAATGGCGACACATCAGAAAAGTCCCGGCCCCAGGCCAGGGTGATGTGCTCCAGCGCCGGCTGCACATTGTTGGTCGGGTCAAAATCCACCCAGCCTGATACCGGGCAAAACACCGAAACCCACGCATGGGAAGCATCCGCGCCAATCAGCCGTGGCTGGCCGGGCGGTGGCTGGGTGAGCAGGTAGCCGCTGATATAGCGCGCCGCCAGGCCACGGGAACGCAGGCAGGCAAGCATCAGGTGAGCGAAGTCCTGGCACACGCCACGACGGCGCTCCAGCACTTCAACCAGCGGCGTGGCGACCTGGGTGGCTTCGGCATCGAAGGTAAATTCGCTGAAGATCTTCTCCATCAATGCCTGCGTGCCCAGCAGTAAAGGCTCGCCGGGCGGGAAGCAGCTTTCGGAGAACTCGACGAAGGTTTTCTTCAGATGGACATAGGGCGACTCGAAGCGATAGCGGCAGGCTTCGATCAGCTCGGCGCTCAAGGCCTGGCTGCTGTAGGTCAGGCTGTCGCGGGTGTGGTCCCAGGGCGGCGACCGCTGGAAGTCCAGAGCGGGTCGCGAAAGCACTTCTACAGTGAGTCCGGCGTTCACTAGCAATTCATCATGGGGCCGTTCGAACGCCAGGCGAGTGATCGGGTTGCCGAATACGTCCAGTTCGTCGCGGCGCGAGGTGGGTTCCGGGCTGATATCCAACTGCTGCCAGGTGCACTTCTGCCAGGCGCACGGCCTTGGCCACAGGTGCGCCAGTTGCTGGGCCAGGGACACCGGGCTGTCATAGTGGTAATGGGTATCGTGGAAAATCTGATAGCGCGCGCTCATTACACCGACACCGTTTGCTGGCTGACATCATCCACGTGGGCAAAATGGCGCAGCGCCAGGCGATCCGACACCTGCCCGCTTTCATCGGCCACCGCTTGCAGCAAGTCGGCCAGGCCGTCCAGCGCGGCACGCACGCTGGTTTCGCCAAACAGGCCGTCCTCCAGGCAGCCCAGGTCAAAACGCGCCAGGCGCTCGACCAACGGCGCCAGCCCGGTTTCACGGGGCACGCCAAAATCATCATTGAGACGGCGCAGGGTGCGGCTCACCAACTTGAGCTGGAACAGCACCGCATGGGGGTTCTGCTCGTCGAGCAGCAGCAAGTCGAGCACCGGGATCAACTGCGGCACCGCCAGGTAGCGCGAGCGGTAGGTGATGCTGCTGTTGCCCAGCTCCAGCAACCATTCCAGCCCGGCCTGATCGAACACGGCCACGCCACGCAGGAACGCCGCAAGGCTGCTGCTCAGAAACTGCAGACGCTCGATACGCCGGCCCATCATCAAGAAGCGCCAGCCTTCATCGCGGGTCATGTCGTCCAGGGCAAACCCGGACAGTGCCGCCAGGGACATCACCAGGCGGTTGAGAAAGTCGAGCAGCTCGCCAAAGTCTGCAGTGTCGCTTTCCAGTTCCATGGCTTCGCGTTGCAGCTCCACCAGGGCCTGCCAGTTTCCCCGGGACAACTTGCCGCGCACCTGGGACGCCGCCCACTGCAAGCGCTGCAAATTGGCGCGCAGGCTTGAAGGCCAGTCATCACCCAGCAAGGCGGCGAGCAGGCGCTCCGGCAGCTCGCCCTCCTCCGGCAACAGGCGCAGGCTTTCGCCGAGTTCGACGGCGGCCTGCAACGCCAGCGGATCGTCGCCATCGACATACCGCGCCAGTACGATACGCAGCCAGCGCGCACTGTCGTCGCAGCGCTCGCAGTAACGACCGAACCAGAACAGGTTTTCCACCACGCGCGAGGGCAAATAGGGATCGCGGCGCACCAGGTCATAGGCGCCAATGGTGCGTTGGGCGCGCCACTGCTCGCCACCCGGCGCGCGCTCACCGAGCACCCAGGTGTCCTTGCTCGCCCCGCCGCGCTGCATCGACACCACCTCGGCATCGGCGTCGGCCGCCACGCGAGTCAAGCCGCCAGGCAGTACCCGATAACCGTCTTCACTGGCCACGGCGTAGACACGCATGCCGATGGCACGGTGTTGCAAGTGGTCATCCACGGTGTGCCATACCGGTGCCTGAGACAGTTGCGCCAGCTCTTGGGCGACATAGGCATAGGGCCGCGCACGCATGCGTTCGGCCAGGGCCTGGCGCTGTTCGTCGTCAAGGTCGCGACCAAACACCGGAGCGAAACTTTGTGAGGGAAATGCCGGCTTGATCAGCAGTTCCGGGAGTTTTTCCAAGGCTTCGGCAAGCACCGGCGCTTCACCGCACCACCAGGTGGCAATCGACGGCAGGATCAAGGCTTCACCGAACAAAAACTCATTGATCCTGGGTAAAAAGCCCAGCAGCCCCGGGGACTCCAGCACACCACTGCCCAAGGCATTGGCCACCAGCACGTTGCCTTGACGCACGGCGTCGAGCAGGCCCGGCACGCCGAGCGCGGAGTCGGTGCGCAGCTCCAGCGGGTCGCAGAAATCATCATCAAGGCGACGCATGATCGCGTGCACCCGGCGCAGGCCGCTGAGGGTTTTCAGGAACACAGTGCTGTCACGCACGGTGAGGTCGCCGCCCTCTACCAGGGGGTAGCCGAGCTGACGCGCCAGGTACAGGTGTTCGAAATAGCTTTCGTTGAAACGCCCCGGCGTGAGCAACACGATCAGTGGCGGCTGGTCATCGCCAGGGGCCTGACGCGCCAGGGTTTCCTGGAGCGTGCGAAAGAAACCGGTGAGGTGCTGCACCTGCATATCCCGGTACAGGTCCGGGAAGGCGCGGGACACGATGGTGCGGTTTTCCAGGGCGTAGCCGGCGCCCGATGGGGCTTGGGTACGGTCGGCGGTGACCCACCAGCGGCCATCCGGCGTGCGCGCCAGGTCGACCGCGTACAGATGCAGGAACGCACCGTCGGGCGGCTGGATACCCTGGCACGGCCATAGAAAATTGTTATGCCCGAACACCAGTTCGGCGGGCAGCAAGCCTTCCTTGATCAAGCGCTGCGGGCCATACAGGTCGGCCAGCACCGCATTGAGCAGGCGCGCACGCTGGGCGATGCCGGCCGACAGTTGCTGCCATTCGTCAGCGGCCAGCACATGGGGCAATAAGTCCAGCTCCCAGGGGCGGTCGGCGCCCTTGGGGTCGGCGTAGACGTTGTAGGTCACGCCGTTTTCCTGGATCTGGCGCGTCAACAACGCCTGGCGCTGGGCCAGTTGTGCGGGCGTGCTGCGTTGCAGGTGATCGAACAAGCGCCGCCAATGGGCACGCACCGCGCCGCTGGCGTCCAGCAGTTCGTGATAGGTGCCCGCGGTGAGCGGGTAACGGTCGAGCAAGTCGGACATGGAACGCTCGGCAGAGGCAAGGGAAGTCAGGTTAACTCAAATTCACTACGATCCAATGTGGGAGCTGGCTTGCCTGCGATAGCGGTGTGTCAGTCACCAGAACTATCGACTGAACCACCGCTATCGCAGGCAAGCCAGCTCCCACACTTGGATCATGTTCATTCCTTATTTTTTGTGAAACGCCGCAAATCCAGGGTCATTGGCAACTCATCGTTTACCGTTACAGTCGGCACCACAAGCTTGCCCGGGCTATGCCCCAAGCGGAAAAACCGCGCCATGCGCCGGCTCTCCGCCTCATTGGCATTCACCGGCAGGCTGTCGTAATTGCGCCCGCCCGGGTGCGCTACATGGTATTGGCAGCCGCCCAACGAACGCTGCATCCAGGTGTCGAGCAGGTCAAATACCAGCGGCGCATGCACGGGGATGGTCGGTTGCAGGCAGTTGGCCGGTTGCCAGGCGCGATAACGCACCCCCGCCACGAACTCACCGACGCGGCCGGTCGGTTGCAGCGGCACCGGCACGCCATTGCAGGTCAGCAGGTAGCGTTGCGGTGGCAACCCGCTCAACTTCACTTGCAGGCGCTCCAGGGACGAATCCACATAGCGCACCGTGCCCCCCACCGCGCCCTCCTCGCCCAGCACATGCCAAGGCTCCAAGGCCTGGCGCAGTTCCAGTTCGATACCGCTGACGGCGTAGTCGCCCACCTTGGGGAAACGGAACTCCAGATGCGCCGCGAACCATTCGGCTCGCAGCGGGTAACCAGCCGCGTTCAGCTCGACGATCACGTCGGCAAAGTCCTGCTCGATAAAGTGCGGCAACAGGAAACGGTCATGCAGTTCAGTGCCCCAGCGCGCCAGCTTCGGCGGCGCATAGGGCTCGCGCCAGAACCGCGCGACCAGCGCTCGCAGCAACAACTGCTGGGTCAGGCTCATGCGCGCATGGGGGGGCATTTCAAAGGCGCGCAATTCCAGCAGCCCCAGGCGGCCAGTGGCGCCGTCGGGTGAGTAAAGTTTGTCGATACAGAATTCGGCGCGATGGGTATTACCCGTCACGTCGATCAGCAGGTTGCGCAACAGGCGATCCACCAACCATGGCGGGCAGTCCTCGCCCGGTGCCGGCATCTGCGCGAAGGCGATTTCCAGTTCATACAGCGCATCGTTGCGCGCCTCATCCACCCGGGGTGCCTGGGAGGTGGGGCCGATAAACAGGCCGGAGAACAAATAGGACAACGACGGGTGGTTATGCCAGTAGCTGATCAGGCTGCGCAGCAGGTCCGGTCGGCGCAGGAAGGGCGAATCCTTGGGCGTCGCACCGCCGAGTACGAAGTGGTTACCGCCACCGGTGCCGGTATGGCGCCCGTCGATCATGAACTTCTCGGTGGTCAGGCGGGTTTGCCGGGCCTCTTCGTAGAGGAATTCGGTGCGTTCCACCAACTCGTCCCAGGTGGCGGATGGCTGTACGTTGACCTCGATGACACCGGGATCTGGCGTGACCCGGAAATTGCTCAGGCGCGTATCCGCTGGCGGCTCGTAGCCCTCCAGCAGTACCGGGCAATGCAGCTCTTCGGCGGTGGCCTCAATGGCAGTCACCAGCTCCAGGTAATCCTCGATGCGCTCCAGCGGCGGCATAAACAGGTACAGGCGGCCTTCTCGTGCTTCGGCGCACAGCGCGGTACGGGTCAGCCAGTCGGCGGACTCGTCGACCTTGGGCACACGCTCATCACCCGGCGCGGGCTCGCCATGGTTTTGCAACTGGGCGCTGGTCGGCAGCTCCGGCTGATCCTGGTTAGGGTCGGTCGGATGCACAAACGGATACTCCGCCGCCGTCACCCAGGGCTGCGAAGCGAGCGGCAGACGATAGCCCAGCGGCGAATCCCCCGGCACCAGGCGGCAATGGTTGTCGCGCAGGTACCAACGCCCACTCTGCCAGCGGTCATTGGCCGCCGTGCGTGCCAGCGGCAGCACCTGGCCGATGACTTTATCCAGGCCCTGGCTGAAGACTTTACGCAGGCGTTCACGCTCCAGGTCGTCGCTCAGACGCGGGTCCTGAGCGGTGACGTTCTGGGGCAGCGCCCCTTCGCGCCACAGGTAGTAGAAATTGTCCTCGAACGCCGGGAACACAAAGCGCGCCGGCAGTTTTAGGCGTTCGGCGACGCTGGCCAGGAAACGCCCGGCCATCACCCCGTCGGCACCGTAGTCCTCTTGCTCATCGGCGATCAGCGCGCTGTTGTGCCAGATCGGCACGCCATCGCGGCGCCAATAACAGTTGAGCGACCAACGTGGTAATTGCTCCCCGGGGTACCACTTGCCTTGGCCGAAATGCACCAGGCCCTTAGGCGCATAGTGCTGGCGCAGGCGCTGGAACAGCTCGGCCGACAGGCGTCGCTTGTCCGGGCCCAGGGCTGCGGTGTTCCATTCGGCGCCGTCTGGGTCGTCGATAGAGACGAAGGTCGGCTCGCCGCCCATGGTCAGGCGTACGTCGTCCTTGAGCAGGTCGCCGTCGATCTGCCGGCCCAGGGCCTGGATCGCCAACCATTGTTCTTCGGTGTAGGGCTTGGTCACCCGTGGCGCTTCCCAGATGCGCTCCACCGACATCTCATGGGTGAACTCGCATTCGCACGGCTCCACCAACCCGCTGATGGGCGCGGCGGACGATGGATCGGGGCTACAGGCCAAGGGGATATGCCCTTCACCGGCGAACAACCCGGACGTGGCATCCAGGCCAATCCAGCCAGCGCCGGGCAAATACACTTCGCACCAGGCGTGCAGGTCGGTGAAGTCCACCTCGGTACCGGACGGGCCGTCGAGGGCTTTGACGTCGGCGGTGAGCTGAATCAGATAGCCAGAGACAAATCGCGCCGCCAACCCAAGGTTGCGCAGCAATTGCACCAACAACCAGGCCGAGTCGCGGCAGGAGCCGGATGCGTTTTCCAGGGTAAATTCCGGAGTTTGCACGCCCGGTTCCATGCGAATCAGGTAACCGATATCGGCGGCCAGGCGCTGGTTGAGGCCGACCAGGAAATCCACAGCAGGCAGCGGCGTGCGGTCGATACCGGCCAGGTACGCAGCCAACCTTGGCGTCAGCGGCAAGGTTTCCAGATACGGCGCCAGCTCGCGCTGCTCATCGGCGGCGTAGCTGAACGGGATATTTTCGGCGTAGGGCTCCAGGAAAAAATCGAACGGATTGAACACCGCCATCTCGGCGACCAGGTCGACTTCAATGCGCAACTCGTCAGTCTTTTCCGGGAACACCAGGCGCGCCAGGTAATTGCCCTGGGGGTCTTGCTGCCAGTTGATGAAATGCTGCTCGGGCAACACCTTCAACGCGTAGGACAGTATCCGCGTACGGCTATGGGCCGCCGGGCGTAGCCGCACGATCTGCGGGCCGAGTTCAACTGCACGGTCGTAGCGGTAATGCGTAACGTGGTGCAACGCGACATGAATCGACACGGCGGCCTCCTGCGAGCCAGGGCATAAGCACAACGCGCGCAAGACTTATGCCACAGCAGTAGTCATTGCACTAAAACGTCAGGCCCGGTGCAGTACAGCACCAAAACAGCGCCAACGTTGCGGCTATGGTGCAGGCGCTGCACACATTTGTAGCGCCGGGCTGAGTGCAGGTGGTGAATCTACCCAATCAATGGTGTTTGTGTTGGGCAATCATGGCCTGGCGCAGGCAGCGAACTTCGACCAGTTTCTGGCGCATTTCACGGTGACGTTTGCTGTTGAACAGCAACAGCCCAAGTAATGGAAACACCAGGCTCAAGGCATATACCACCCCGTTCGGCTGATCATTGAGTGTTGGCAATACACCCAGAAAGCATCCCCCCAACAGCAACACTAGCGGCCACATCCATTGGGGACGCCCGCGTGCAATCATGAAATTGCAGTGCACAATGACTAGCGTGAGTGCGATACCCACCAGGAAGGAGTACTTGGCGTTATCTGCCATGGACAGGCTTGGCATATAGCTATCGAAGAACACCGGAACCGCAAACACGAGGGTGAAAATGCAGACAAATATCGCCCCCACAAAGACGGGGAAATACGTCGACAGAAAACTGCGAATGCTAGGCAGCTCGTTCATTGCTCGGCCTCCTCATACAGCCCTATGGCAATTGTGCGCACGTTCCCTGACACCGCACTACCGGTAAAACCGATGGCTGCACCCAACGCGTCCTTGATCTGCGTGACCGTTGCATGCTTGACCTCGGTGGGCGTGAACCGCTTAGGCAACTCGCCCGACAACTGCTTTAACTTGATCATCTTGGACGTCAAGCGTGGGTCGTTGATGCTCAGCAGCTCTTTGGTCAACTTGGCGCGCTCCTGTCGATTCAGGCCCCTGAGCACCTCTCTCACACTTTTCCCGGTAGAGGCCTTATTCAGCCGCACCAGCTTGACCGTTGCCAATGCCGATGAACCCACCCCAACCAACGACGCCGCATCCAGGGCAATCATGGTGTATTGGTACCACTCCTCACTGTCGAGCTGATCATTGCGCGCGGGGTTGCGGACCTCATTGACGGTGCGATAGCCGCTGGCAAAGCACTGCACAGAACTGGCTGCCGCGGCCGTATAGCCGAGCGCCACGACCACCGAACTGGCCCCCGCCGAAAACGGAACTGCGACGGAACCACTGAGCACCACAATCCAACCGATGACCGCGCCGGCACACGATAGCGTGGTATTGACCGCTTCGCCCACCAAGCGGAACTCACGCGGATTGTCTTGCACCTGCTGAGCGAATTGCGTTGGCGCGATGTATTTCTGCGCCTCGCGCAGGATCAAACGCTTGGGCGCGATGCTGCAGATGGGCTGAAATTCGCGCAGAGTGACAACGTTGAAATCGGCATCGATATACACAACTCCTGCACCGACAACGCCGGGGTCAGCATCGATGGCCGCAAACAGCCGTGGCAGATTGATCAGGCTCTCGATGCGCTGGCGCGCCATAAATTGAGAGCGGTTGGAATCCATGCCGATGTTGAACAAGGAGTTGCCCATAAGTGTTCTTCCTTGACATTGAAAGTGCCCAGACCGGCCTCATCGCAGGCAAGCCAGCTCCCACACTTGAAATGCATTCCCCTGTGGGAGCTGGCTTGCCTGCGATAGCAATCTGATGGGCGCCACCCTAACAAACAGGCCACCTACCGCCAATAAACCTACCTAATCAACGGGCCTTGCGTTGCGCAATCACCGCCCGACGCAGGTGACGTATTTCGAGTAACCGCTGGCGCATTTCACGATGGCGCTTACTGTTGAGCAGCAGCAAGCCCAGCAGCGGAAACAGCACCGCCGAGCCGTACACCAGGGTATTGAGGCCGTATTGAATCATCGGCAACACGAACAGCAGGCAACACACCAGGTAGCCCGCCACCAGCCGGGTCGCCCAGGGATACCCGCGTGCAATCATCACATTGCCAAACACCAACACTGCCACCAGCACCAGGATTGCAGCCCCGGAGTAGTTGGCCTTGAGCGCCGGCTCAACACCGCGCAAATAGGTCACGCCCGCCGTGGAGACAGCCACCGAACCAGAGAAAATCGCCATGAAGATGGTGCCCATGAACACCGGAAAATAACGCGCAAGGAAACTGCGCCTATCGGGAAACCCCTTCATTCCGTCAGTTCCTCATACAGGCCAATGGCAAGCGTCGATGCCGAGCCAACGTGACCGGTTCGATAGCTGCCCCATATACCCAACATGCCGCCCAAGGCGTCCTTGAGCTGGGTGAGCGTGGCATGACGAATTTCCGTGGAGCTGTAGCGCTTGGGCAACGTGCCGGCGCGCTGCTGCAACTTGAGCAACTTGGGGGTCAGGCTTGGGTCTTTGAGACTGAGCAATTCCTGGGTCAACTTCTTGCGCTCCTGGCGATTCAAGCCCTTGAGCAATTCATACCAGCTCTTGCCCAACGCAGCGGCTTTTTTGGCCTTGAGTAGCCTTAATGTGGTGAAGGCTCCCGTTCCGATCCCGACCAACGACGCGGCATCGAGAATCGGTGACACCGCGCCATACCACTGGGCGTCGTCCATGCGGTCGTTGGCTTGCGGGTCAAGGATCTCGTTATAGGTACGGGCCACGCCAAACCCGCACTGAGCACTGCTGGCCAGCGCCGCTGTGACACCAATACCCACCACAAAAGCACTGGCGCCGGCGGTGAAGGGTACGGCGACGCTGCCACTGAACACCACGATCCAACCGATCACCGCCGCCCCACAGGAAAGCCCCATATCAAAGGCCTCCTTCTGGAGTCGCCCTTCACGGGGGTCGGTCTTCACCTGCTCGACGAACTGCGCCGGCGAGATGTACTTCTGCGCCTCGCGCAAAATGACGCGCTTGGGTTTGATGCTGCAGATGGGCTTGAATTCGCGCAGGGTGATCACGTTGAAGTCGGCGTCGATGTACACCACGCCAGCGCCGACGATGCTGGGGTCGGCGTCAATGACGGCGAACAGCCGCGGCAGGTTGATCTGGCTCTCAATGCGTTGGCGCGCCATGAATTGGGAGCGGTTGGAGTCCATGCCGATGTTGAGCAAGGGGTTGCCCATAGTGTTCTTCCTTGAAATTGAGAGTGCCCAGACCGGCCTCATCGCAGGCAAGCCAGCTCCCACAGGGGAATGCATTCCAAGTGTGGGAGCTGGCTTGCCTGCGATAGCAATCTAATGGGCGCCACCTTACCAAACAGACTCACCACCGACCAGAAAGCAAAACGCCAGCACGAGGCTGGCGTTTTGCTTTTCAGGCGTCGATCAACGCGGCACAACCGGCTTGCGCGTAGGCTTGCCGCCCTTGCCCTTGGCCGCATCGCTGCGCTCTTTGGCCGCCTGCTTATTGCGCGCCTGGGCCGCAGCCTTGGCTTGCTCGCGCTTGTCCCACGGGTTGCTGCCGTCGCTGCCACGGGGTGGCAGGCCGGTGTGCTGGGTGAGGATCCTGGTGGTGGTTTCCTTGGCGACCTTATGGCTGCCGGCCGGCGTCGAGTTCTTGCGCCGGGCGCTCTGGTAGCTGTCGGTGGACGGCTGGTGCAGCGGGATCAGTTGGTCCTTGCCCGACCCGATCAGGTCGGCACGGCCCATGCGGGTCAATGCTTCACGCAGCATTGGCCAGCCCTTCGGGTCGTGGTAACGCAGGAACGCCTTGTGCAGGCGGCGCTGCTCCTCGCTCTTGACGATGGTCACCGCGTCGCTCTTGTAGGTGACCTTGCGCAGCGGGTTTTTGCCCGAGTGGTACATCGCGGTGGCGGTGGCCATCGGCGACGGGTAGAACGCCTGCACCTGGTCGGCACGGAAGCCATTGCCCTTGAGCCACAGGGCCAGGTTCATCATGTCTTCATCGGTGGTGCCGGGGTGGGCGGCGATGAAGTACGGGATCAGGTACTGCTCCTTGCCCGCTTCCTTGGTGTACTTCTCGAACATGCGCTTGAACTTGTCATAGCTGCCAATGCCCGGCTTCATCATCTGGTTGAGCGGACCTTCCTCGGTATGTTCCGGGGCGATCTTGAGGTAGCCACCGACGTGGTGGGTGACCAGCTCTTTGACGTATTCCGGCGACTCGACGGCCAGGTCGTAGCGCAGGCCGGAAGCGATCAGGATCTTCTTCACACCCGGCAACGCACGGGCACTGCGGTACAGCTGGATCAACGACGAGTGGTCGGTGTTCAGGTTCGGGCAGATGCCAGGGAACACGCACGATGGCTTGCGGCACGCGGATTCGATTTCCGGGCTTTTGCAGGCGATGCGGTACATGTTCGCCGTCGGGCCGCCGAGGTCGGAGATCACGCCGGTGAAGCCCGGCACTTTGTCGCGGATCTCTTCGATTTCGCGAATGATCGACTCTTCGGAACGGTTCTGGATGATGCGGCCTTCGTGCTCGGTGATCGAGCAGAAGGTGCAGCCGCCGAAGCAGCCACGCATGATGTTCACCGAGAAACGGATCATGTCGTAGGCCGGAATCTTTTCCTTGCCGTATGCCGGGTGCGGCACGCGGGCGTAAGGCATACCGAACACGTAGTCCATTTCTTCGGTAGTCATGGGAATGGGCGGCGGGTTGAACCACACGTCCACTTCTCCGTGTTTCTGCACCAAGGCACGGGCGTTGCCTGGGTTGGTTTCCAGGTGCAACACGCGGTTGGCGTGGGCATAGAGCACCGCGTCGCCGCGGACCTTTTCCACCGATGGCAGGCGGATCACGGTCTTGTCACGGGTCATACGCGGGCTGGCGAGGATCTGCACAACCTTGGCTTCTTCCGGATCGTCGACTGGACCTTTTTCCTGCTCGATGGCGCAGGCCTGGGTGTCCTGGGTATTCACATACGGGTTGATGATCTTGTCGATCTTGCCCGGACGGTCGATGCGCGTGGAGTCCACTTCGTACCAGCCCGCCGGCGTGTCACGGCGAATGAACGCAGTACCGCGCACATCGGTGATGTCTTCGATCTTGTGGCCCCACGACAAGCGCTGGGCAACTTCGACGATGGCCCGCTCGGCGTTGCCGTACAGCAGGATATCGGCGGTGGCGTCGATCAGGATCGAGTTGCGCACGCGGTCTTGCCAGTAGTCGTAGTGGGCGATGCGGCGCAGGGAAGCTTCGATGCCGCCGAGTACGATCGGCACGTTCTTGTAGGCTTCCTTGCAACGCTGGCTGTACACCAGGCTTGCACGGTCGGGGCGTTTGCCAGCCATGCCGCCGGGGGTGTAGGCGTCGTCAGAGCGGATTTTCTTGTCGGCGGTGTAGCGGTTGATCATCGAGTCCATGTTGCCGGCCGCGACGCCGAAGAACAGGTTCGGCTCGCCGAGCTTCATGAAGTCGTCTTTGGACTGCCAGTTCGGCTGCGCAATGATCCCGACGCGAAAGCCCTGGGACTCCAGCAGCCGGCCGATGATCGCCATGCCGAACGATGGGTGGTCAACATAGGCATCACCTGTGACGATGATGATGTCGCACGAATCCCAGCCAAGCTGATCCATCTCCTCCCTGCTCATCGGCAGGAATGGCGCAGGACCGAAACATTCGGCCCAGTACTTGGGATAGTCAAATAACGGCTTGGCTGTTTGCATGACGGTGACCGGTGTGAAGATGAAAAATCGCGGGCGCGGAATATAGCACAAATTTTGACCAATTCCGACGGTAGTAGTCGGAATTGTGGTGACCCTGAATTGTGAACCCATTCAAATGTGGGAGCGGGCTTGCTCGCGAAGGCGGTGTGTCAGTCAATACACCTGCTGGCCGATCCACCGCCTTCGCGAGCAAGCCCGCTCCCACAAATTACTCGTCGTCGTCGAAGTTGTAGCTACCCGGCGCCAGGTTCTCGAAACGCGTGTACTTGCCGATGAACGCCAACCGGATAAACCCGATCGGGCCGTTCCGCTGTTTGCCGATGATGATTTCGGCAATGCCCTTGTGTTCCGTCTCGGGGTGGTACACCTCGTCGCGGTACACGAACATGATCACGTCGGCGTCCTGCTCGATCGCTCCGGATTCCCGCAAGTCGGAGTTCACCGGACGCTTGTTGGGACGTTGTTCCAGGGAACGGTTGAGCTGGGACAACGCCACCACCGGGCAGTTGAATTCCTTGGCCAGCGCCTTCAAGGAACGAGAGATTTCAGAAATCTCGTTGGTACGGTTGTCGCCGCTGGAACCCGGGATCTGCATCAACTGCAGGTAGTCGATCATGATCAGGGCGATGTCGCCATGCTCACGCACCAGGCGCCGGGTACGCGCGCGCATTTCGGACGGGCTGATACCGGCGGTGTCATCGATAAACAGCTTGCGGTCGTTGAGCAGGTTGACCGCCGAGGTCAGGCGCGGCCAGTCGTCATCCTCAAGTTGACCGGAACGCACCTTGGTCTGGTCGATACGGCCAAGAGACGAGAGCATACGCATGATCAGCGATTCACCTGGCATCTCGAGGGAGTACACCAGCACCGCCTTGTCGCTGCGCAGAACGGCGTTTTCCACCAGGTTCATCGCAAAGGTGGTCTTACCCATCGACGGACGGCCGGCGACGATGATCAAGTCGGACGGCTGCAGGCCGCTGGTCTTTTCGTCGAGGTCGGTGTAGCCGGTGGAAATACCGGTAATAGCCGCGTCGGTGTTGAACAGGGTGTCGATGCGGTCGATGGCTTTGGTCAACAGGTCGTTGACGCTGACCGGGCCGCCGGTCTTGGGCCGTGCTTCTGCAATCTGGAAGATCTGCCGCTCGGCTTCGTCAAGGATCTCGGCAGCAGTGCGGCCTTCGGGGTTGAAGGCGCTGTCGGCGATTTCAGTGCTGATGCCGATCAACTGGCGCAGGGTGGCGCGCTCGCGGACGATCTGGGCATAGGCCTTGATGTTGGCGACGGACGGCGTGTTTTTCGCCAGCTCACCGAGGTAGCCCAGGCCACCCACTTGGGAGGTCTGGCCTTCCTTGTCCAACTGCTCGGCCAGGGTTACCACGTCGATCGGTGAGTTCTGGTCGGCCAGCTTGGCGATGGCGCGGAAGATCAGGCGGTGGTCATGACGATAGAAGTCACCGTCCGAGACTTGATCCAGCACGCGTTCCCAGGCGTTGTTGTCCAGCATCAAGCCACCGAGCACGGCCTGTTCGGCCTCGATGGAATGCGGCGGCACCTTCAGGGCAGCGGTTTGCAGATCGTATTGCTCAGGAGCGGAGATTTCGTTCATGGCCACTTGGAATTTGGGGTGTGTAGAAAAACAAAAGGCACGACCTGTAAACAGGATCGTGCCCGATGTTAACCGGCTGGCACGCGAGGTGCCAGTCAGTTAGGTGCGACTTAAGCTGCTACCACGACAACGCGTACGGTGGCTTCAACTTCGGCGTGCAGGTGCACGGCTACGTCGAATTCGCCTACGTTGCGGATGGTGCCGTTCGGCAGACGAACTTCGCTCTTCTGCACTTCAACGCCGGAGGCGGTCAGTGCATCAGCGATGTCGTGGGTGCCGATCGAACCGAACAGCTTGCCTTCGTCACCAGCGGTGGCAGTGATAGTCACTTCCAGCTCAGCCAGTTGGGCAGCGCGAGTTTCGGCCGACGCTTTTTTGTCTGCTGCGGCTTTTTCCAGCTCAGCACGACGCTCTTCAAACGCAGCCAGGTTGGCAGCGGTTGCAGCGGTGGCTTTGCCGTATGGCAGCAGGTAGTTACGACCGTAGCCGGCCTTAACGTTCACTTTGTCGCCCAGGTTGCCCAGGTTGGCGACTTTTTCCAGAAGGATCAGTTGCATGTGAAAATCCTCTAACTTTTAACCTTCACCGTTCGCGTTATCGGCGTCTTTCGACGCCAGACGACCGCGAAAATCAATCAGGCTGTCAACAATGGCCAAGACCACGAGTAACGGATAGATCAGCTGCATGAACAGCAACAGCGTGACGTACAACCCCACCAGCCAGAACCTGGCCAGGCGCTTTCGCGCAACCAGCCCATGAATCAGGGCCAGCCCGGCAAACACCAGCGGTACGCTGCAAATCGGCGCCAGCAAGGCCATCTGTGGGCCGAAGTTCGGCCCGACAACCATGCACGCCAGCAGCAACATCGCCGGCCCCGCTGGGATTCTGATACTGCGAAACTCGCGACCAAAACCACCCGGGTTGTACAACAACGCCTGCCAATAACGCCCAAGAATCAGGCTCAGCACGCTGACGACCTGCAACAAAGCCGCAATCAGGCCAGTCAGGACCGGGGCAATCAGTGACGCAAACCGCGCTCGCTCATCTACCGACAACTGCTGGTAGAGATCCCCGAGAGCCAACGGCAGGATCTTGACGATCTCCTGCGCCAGCGCCTCGATTTGCGGGCGGAAAGCCGCGCCAAGCATCACTGAGTACACCAACCCCAATGCCACGCTGACCAGCAGCGTACGGACCCAGGACTCACTTGCGCGCAAAACCAACGCAAGGCTCGATGACCCCAGCAGTACCAGAAGTACCCGTGGATCACCCATTTGCAGCCACCAGATCAAGGCCGGCAACAAACCCAGGGCAAGAACGCCAAGGGCGTCCTTCAAACCGCGCCGCAGCAGCACAAGGCAACCTGCGGCAGCACCCAACCAATAAAGCAACGGCAATGCCGCACATCCAGCCACTACCAGAGTGGCCTGCACGCGACCGCGCATGATGAACTCAGCTAAGGCGCGCATGCATTCAATCCCTTACTACTTGTCGACTGCCCGGTCTCAGCGGCCGTGGCTGTCGGTGTAGGCCAGCAGGGCCAGGAAGCGGGCGCGCTTGATAGCGGTGGCCAGCTGACGCTGATAACGTGCTTTGGTACCGGTGATACGGCTTGGAACGATTTTGCCGGTCTCGGATACGTAGGCTTTCAGAGTGTTGAGATCTTTGTAATCGATCTCTTTCACGTCTTCAGCGGTGAAGCGGCAGAATTTACGACGACGGAAGAAACGTGCCATTTGATAGGCTCCTTAATAAGGTCCGTGGATTACTCGTCAGCGTTATCGCTGTCGTTCTCTTCGCCTTCAGCGCTTTCAGCGCCTTCGTGCTCAGGACGATCGCGACGCTCACGGCGCTCACTGCGGTTTTCTTCAGCCTTGAGCATCTCGGATTGGCCGGTAACGGCTTCTTCGCGACGGATGACCAGGTTACGGATCACTGCATCGTTGTAGCGGAAGTTGTCTTCCAGCTCGGCCAGGGCCTTGCCAGTGCACTCAACGTTCAGCATCACGTAGTGAGCCTTGTGAACATTGTTGATTGCGTAGGCCAGTTGACGACGGCCCCAATCTTCCAGACGGTGGATTTTGCCGCCGTCTTCTTCGATCAGCTTGGTGTAACGCTCAACCATGCCGCCGACTTGCTCGCTTTGATCCGGGTGGACCAAAAAGATGATTTCGTAATGACGCATGAATGCTCCTTACGGGTTGTAGCCTGCCGCTCAAAAACGGTCAGACAAGGAGTGAATGACACTTATGGATCTTGCCGCAGGGGAGGCACATCGGTGCCTGCCAGGAAGGCAAGGGGCGCAATTGTAGAGAAGGGGGAGAAGCGGCGCAAGGCAATTGGTGATTATTTGAACAATCCTGAATAAACACCACAGAACCAATGTGGGAGCGGGCTTGCCTGCGATGACCATGGCACCGGCAACATCTCTGCTGACTGACACTCCGTCATCGCGGGCAAGCCCGCTCCCACATTTTGATCACTTCTTGGGCTTGGCCTTGGCTTTCGCACCACGCTGACGCTGGGCTTCAAACAGGCAAACACCCGTCGCAACCGACACATTGAGGCTGCTGACGCTACCAGCCATCGGCAGGTGCACCAGGTAATCGCAATGCTCACGGGTCAACCGGCGCATGCCTTTGCCTTCGGCGCCCATGATCAGGATGGTAGGGCCGGTAAGGTCTTGGTCATAAATGCTGACCTCAGCCTCCCCCGCCGTGCCCACGACCCACAGGCCGCGCTGCTGGAGCTTCTCCAGGGTACGCGCAAGGTTGGTCACGGCCACCAGCGGAATCACTTCCGCCGCACCGCAGGCGACCTTGCGCACCACCGGCGTCAGGGTCGCGGACTTGTCCTTGGGCACGATCACCGCCAGCGCACCGGCAGCATCCGCCGAACGTAGGCAGGCGCCGAGGTTGTGCGGGTCGGTCACGCCGTCCAGCACCAAGAGCAACGGCGCACCTTCGGTACGGTCGAGCAGCTCGTCGAGCATCGCCTCGCCCCACACCTGGCTCGGACTGACGTCAGCCACCACACCTTGGTGAACGCCTTCGACCCACACGTCCATTTCACGACGCTCGGCCTGGCCGATGGCAACCTTATTCTGCGTAGCCAACTCGACCAGCGCCTGTACGCGCGGCTCGCTGCGACCTTCGGCCAACCACACCTGCTTGACGCGCTTGGGATGGTGACGCAGCAGTGCTTCTACGGCGTGCACGCCGTAGATTTTTTCCAGACTCATGACTTGGCCTTAGGTTTGCGCGACCCGCCGCTTTTTGCGGGAGCCGAACCCGCTTTTGGCGGGCCTTTACGGTGTTTACTTGGCTTGCTCGACGGTTTTTCCGCCCCGTGAGACTTTCCCCCAGACGCCGCTTTACCACCGCTTTTGGCTTCGTTGAGCAACTGCTGCTTCAACTCGCGGCTCTTGCGCAGCTCGGCGTTTTTCGCCGCAGCGTCGCTTGGGCGGTAGGCTTCAGGGGCCTTGTCCTTGGCGGAAGAACGACGACCGGCCTTGGCAGGTGCAGGCTCGGCCGTGGTTTTTGCAGTGGTCGCTTTGCCTTTGGACGCAGGCGCTGTGGTTTCACCACGTTTTTTACGACCCGCAGGCTCTGCCGGCTTGTCAGGCATGCCGAAGTCGATCTTGCGCTCGTCGAGGTCGACACGCATGACCTGCACTTCAACGGTATCGCCCAGACGGAAGCTGCGACCGGTGCGCTCGCCCGCCAGGCGGTGATGCACAGGATCGAAGTGGTAGTAATCACCCGGCAAGGCGGTGACGTGCACCAGGCCCTCGACGTAGATGTCGGTCAGCTCGACGAACAGCCCAAAGCCGGTCACGGCGGTGATGACACCAGGGAACGACTCGCCCACGCGATCCTTCATGAACTCGCACTTGAGCCAGTTCACCACGTCGCGGGTGGCTTCGTCGGCGCGGCGCTCGCTCATGGAGCACTGCTCACCCAGCTGCTCCAGGGCCGCTTCGTCGTACGGATAGATCCGTGCTTTCGGAATGGTCATGGCACCGGCGCGCTTGACGTGCGGGGTGTTCTGCTTGGAATGGATCACGCTGCGGATCGCCCGGTGCGTGAGCAAGTCCGGGTAGCGGCGAATCGGCGAAGTGAAGTGGGTGTACGCCTCGTAATTCAGGCCGAAGTGGCCCTGGTTATCGGCGCTGTACACCGCCTGGCTCAGGGATCGCAGCATCACGGTCTGGATCACGTGGTAATCCGGACGGTCCTTGATGCTGGCCAGCAGGGCCTGGTAATCCTTCGGCGTAGGACCATCCTTGCCTTTGTGCAGGGACAGGCCGAGCTCGCCGAGGAAGGCGCGAAGTTTTTCCAGGCGCTCCGGCGGCGGGCCGTCGTGCACACGGTACAACGCAGGAATTTCGTGCTTCTTGAGGAACTCGGCAGTGGCCACGTTGGCCGCCAGCATGCACTCCTCGATCAGCTTGTGCGCGTCGTTACGGGTGGTCGGGGTGATCGCCGCAATCTTGCGCTCGGAGCCGAAGACAATCCGGGTTTCCTGGGTTTCGAAATCGATCGCGCCACGGGTATGACGGGCACCCAGCAACACCTTGTACAGCGAGTAAAGCTGCTTGAGGTGCGGCACCACGCCAGCGTACTCGGTACGCAGGGCCTTGGCTTCGCTGGTCTTCGGCGTTTCCAGGATGGTGCTGACCTTGTTGTAGGTCAGACGCGCCTGGGAGTGGATCACCGCTTCATAGAACTGGTAGTCGGTCATTTCGCCGGTTTTGGAGATGGTCATCTCGCACACCATGGCCAAACGGTCGACTTTCGGGTTCAGGGAGCACAGGCCGTTGGACAGCTGCTCAGGCAGCATCGGAATCACGCGCTCTGGGAAGTACACGGAGTTGCCGCGCACCTGAGCCTCGTTATCCAGGGCCGAACCGATCTTCACGTAACTGGAGACGTCGGCAATCGCGACGTACAACTTCCAACCGCCGGAGAACAGGCGCAGCTTGCCAGGCTTGGCTTCGCAGTAGACCGCATCGTCGAAGTCGCGGGCATCTTCGCCGTCAATAGTGACGAACGGCAGATGGCGCAGGTCGATACGTTTTTCTTTGTCTTTCTCTTCGACTTCCGGCTTGAGCTTGGCGGCTTCCTTGAGCACGGCATCAGGCCAGACGTGAGGAATATCGTAGGTGCGCAAGGCAACGTCGATTTCCATGCCCGGCGCCATATAGTTGCCGACCACCTCCACGATATCGCCCTGGGGCTGGAAGCGCGCAGTAGGCCAGTGGGTGATTTTCACCTCGACGAACTGGCCGACCTTGGCGGCGCCATTGCGGCCCGGGGTGATCAGCACTTCCTGCTGCACCTTCGGGTTATCCGGCACCACGAAGCCGATGCCGCCTTCTTCAAAGTAACGGCCGACGATAGATTCGTGGGCACGGGACACCACTTCGACGATCACGCCTTCACGACGACCACGGCGGTCGAGGCCAGAAACCCGCGCCAGGGCACGGTCGCCATCGAACACCAGACGCATTTGCGCCGGGCTCATGAACAGGTCGTCGCTGCCATCGTCCGGTATCAGGAAGCCGAAGCCGTCGCGGTGGCCGGCAATGCGGCCCAGGATCAGGTCGAGCTTGTCTACCGGCGCGTAAGTGCCACGACGGGTGTAGATCAATTGAGCATCGCGCTCCATCGCACGCAAACGGCGGCGCAGGGCTTCGAGCTGGTCTTCGGTGGTCAGACCGAATTCTTCGACCAACTGCTCGCGGCTAGCAGGCGAACCACGATCGGCGAGGTGCGCCAGGATCAGTTCGCGGCTAGGAATAGGGTTTTCATATTTTTCCGCTTCACGAGCGGCCTCGGGATCGAGGGACTGCCAATCGGCCATTAGAGAGTTTTCACCTTGTCTATATGTGGGTTAGTTTGGCATACGCGTATTGAAACGGGAAATTTCAGGTATCAACAAGCGTTTAAAAGACCTTTACGACCCCCGCCACGCACCTTGCACGACCGCCGGTGAAATTTTCCAGGCTTTTTTCATGGCAGGGGTTTACAGCTCAAATATCGCTCCGTATAGTGCGCGCCATCGACGACGGCAACGTTGTTGATGCTGCCCAGGTGGTGAAATTGGTAGACACGCCAGCTTCAGGTGCTGGTGATCGCAAGGTCGTGGAAGTTCGAGTCTTCTCCTGGGCACCAAATTCAGATCAAACCCGCGAAAGCGGGTTTTTTCGTTTCAGGCCTTTGATTTTTAACGGAAAAATTGATTTATATTTTTCGAATCAGGGGTTTACAGATTAAAAACCCCGCCGTATAGTTCGCCCCATCAACAGCGGCAACGTTGTTAGATAATGCCCAGGTGGTGAAATTGGTAGACACGCCAGCTTCAGGTGCTGGTGATCGCAAGGTCGTGGAAGTTCGAGTCTTCTCCTGGGCACCAAATTCAGATCAAACCCGCGAAAGCGGGTTTTTTCGTTTCCGGGGTTTGAAAACTTCCCCAGTGATTTCCCCCTCATCCGCACTTGAGAAGATTTATCGTTTATCCTTGCAATGATTTGTTGCATATAAGCGAGGAACACTTCGGATGATGATCCGTGACAACCGACTCAAGACATCCCTTCTGCACGGCCTGACCCTCACCCTACTCAGCCTGACCCTGCTCTCGCCCGCCGCCCATTCTGCCGACAAGGTCTCCCTGACCTTATACAACGGCCAACACAAAGAAGTCGGCGATGAACTCGCCAAGGCCTTCGAAGCCAAGACCGGCATCCACGTCAACGTGCGCAAAGGCAGCAGCAACCAGTTGGCCAGCCAAGTCGTCGAAGAAGGTGAGCGCTCCCCTGCCGACGTCATCTACACCGAAGAATCACCGCCCCTGAACAAACTCGGCGAGCAAGGCCTGTTGGCAAAAATCGATGCCAGCACCCTCAATGTGCTGCCCAAGGATTACGTGGGTAAAAACGGCGACTGGATGGGCGTGACCGCACGCACCCGCGTCGTAGCCTTCAACCCCAAATTGATTGCGGAAAAAGACTTGCCCAAGTCGGTACTGGATTTCGCCGGCCCCGAATGGCAAGGCAAGGTCGGTTTCGTGCCTACCAGCGGCGCGTTCCAGGAACAAGCCGTGGCAATCATCAAGCTGCACGGTCGCGAAGCCGCGGAAGAATGGCTGACCGGCCTGCGCGCCTTCGGCAAGGTGTACAGCAACAATATGGTCGCCCTCAAGGCCGTGGAAAACGGCGAAGTGGCTACCGTGCTGGTAAACAACTACTACTGGTTCGCCCTGAAAAAGGAAAAAACCAACCTGGACTCCCAGCTGCATTACTTCACCGATGGTGATGCTGGCGGCCTGATCACCGTGTCCTCCGCTGCCGCACTCAAATCCAGCAAGCATCCCAAAGAAGCTCAGCAATTGCTGGCATTCATGGCCAGCGAAGAGGGCCAGCGCGTGATCACCAACACGTCGGCCGAGTACCCGCTGCGCAAGGGCATGGAATCGAACCGCGGCCTCAAGCCATTTAGCGAGCTGCAGCCACCAAAGGTCACCCCCGCAGACCTGGGTAACGCCGAAGAAGCCCTGGAGCTGGAACGTGACGTTGGCCTGAACTGATGAACCCATCGCTTTCCGTCACGGGGTTCACCCCCCGTCGCAAACGCCCGTCAATCTGGCTGCTGCTGCCTGTGCTATTGCTGGTTGGCCTGAGCCTGTTGCCGCTCGCCTATGTCGGGCTCAAAGCCTGGCAGGCGGGCTGGACGGAGGCGGTGCATCTACTGTGGCGACCTTATGTGTTCGGGCTGCTGCGCAACACGCTGGCATTGATGGTCGGCGTGACCCTGACCTGCGGCGTGATCGGCCTGTCCCTGGCCTGGCTACTGGAACGCAGCAACCTGCCAGGACGGCGCATCTGGGGCGTGATCCTGTGCCTGCCGTTTGCGGTGCCGGCGTTTGTCAGCAGCTTTACCTGGGTGTCGCTGAGCGCTCAGTTCGAGGGGCTCGGTGGCGCGATCCTGGTGATGAGCCTGTCCAAATACCCGCTGGTATTTTTGCCGGTGGCGGCAACACTGCGCAATCTAGACCCCTCCCTGGAAGAATCGGCCCGCACGCTAGGGCTCAACCGCTGGGGCGTGTTCTTTCGCATCACACTCCCGCTGCTGTGGCCATCGCTGCTGGCCGGCTCACTATTGATCGCACTGCACATGCTGGTGGAATTCGGCGCGCTGTCGATTATCGGGTTGCAGACCTTCACCACCGCGATCTACCAGCAGTTCGAACTGGAATTCAGCAATGCCAATGCGGCAATGCTCTCGGCAGTGCTGCTGGTGATGTGCCTGACCCTGCTGTGGCTGGAGCTGCGCGTACGCGGCAAAGGCCGGCATGTGCGCATCGGCCAGGGCGCGGCGCGGCACGCCGAGCAGGTTCGACTCGGCAAGTGGGCGCCATTGGGCCAGGTGTATTGCCTGGCATTGGCGATCATCGGCAGCGGCATCCCGCTGGGCATGCTCGGCTATTGGTTGGCCGTCGGTTCGTCAGCGGCGTTTCCGATGGCCGAGATCAGCGAGGCGCTGCTGTCATCCCTGGCGCTCTCCCTGGGCGGCGCCGCACTGTGCCTGGTACTGGCAGTGCCGGTTGGGCTGCTGGTGGTGCGCTACAAAGGACAGTTGGCAATCTGGGCCGAACGCTTGCCGTATCTACTGCATGCCCTGCCCGGCCTGGTGATTGCGCTGACCCTGGTGTATTTCGCCCTGCATTACGTGCCCGCGCTGTACCAGACCTCGGCGTTATTGCTGATTGCTTATGCGCTGCTGTTTTTGCCGTTGGCACAGGCGCCGATTCGTACAGCACTGAACAAGGCGGCGCCACAGTTGGAAGAGGCTGCGCGCACGTTAGGCGCATCGTCCTTCAGTGCGTTTTGCCGGGTGACGCTGCCAATTATCTTTCCGGCGCTGGGGGCGGCGTTTGCCTTGGTGTTCCTGGATGCGATGAAGGAATTGACGGCGACGTTGCTGCTCAGCCCGACCGGGTTGAATACCTTGGCGACGGCCGTCTGGGCACATACCTCGAATGTGGAATTTGCGGCGGCGGCGCCGTATGCGGCGTTGTTGATAGTGGTGTCGGGGTTGCCGGTGTATCTGCTCACGACTCGGATGTATCTGAGTCGCTGAAACAGCTATCGCAGGCAAGCCAGCCCCCACAGTGACCGAGTTCCAACTTTGGAATGCAGTTGAATGTGGGAGCTGGCTTGCCTGCGATGAGGCCAGTCCAGACAACCTCACGCCCTGAACTGCCCCAAACTCGCCTTCAACTGCGCCGCCAACCCATCCAACACCTTGCCACTGGCCGTCGTCTCCACCACCGCTTGCGCCGCACGCTCGGCCTGGGCATGAATCACCTCGACGCGCCCACGCACCGCATGCGCGCCCTGGGCTTGATGCTCGGCCGCGCGCGTCGCCAGGCCAATCGCCGCATGCACCTGCTCCACAGAAGCCTGCACCGTCTGCTGCAAGCGCACGCTATCGCGCAGCACCAGCAAGCCCTCACTGGCCTGGCGCCCCGCCTTGCCGATGGTTTCTACGGCCTCACGCGCGCCCTGCTGCAACGCAACAATATGCGCCTGGATATCGCCAGTGGAGCTTTGAGTCTTGCTGGCCAGCGCACGCACTTCATCGGCCACCACCGCAAAGCCGCGCCCAGTCTCGCCAGCCCGTGCCGCTTCGATGGCCGCGTTGAGAGCGAGCAGGTTGGTTTGCTCGGCGATACCGTGAATCACGGTCAACACCACTTCAATTTGTTCGCTTTGCTGCGCCAGCCGTTCGATCACCTGGGAACCGGCCTGCACCTGCCCCGCCAACGCCTCGATCAAGCTGCCAACTTCGGCCGAGGTCCGTGAGTTTTCATCCGTGGCCTGGCGAATATCCACCACCTGCTGCAGGGCCGCCTGCATGGCGTGGCTTTCGGCCTGGGCCTCATCGGCCATTTGCGACAAAGCGCGCAAACTCTCGGCCACTTCATCACGCTGCAAGCCCGCCGCCGCATCGGCGCCAGCATTGCGCAACGTCATGGCGCCGATTTCCACACCAGTACGCTGGGCCACGTCGCCTGCCTCCCGCACGATGGGCTGCAACTTATCCACAAAGCGATTGACCGCCGAGGCCATATCACCGATTTCATCCTTGCTGTTGATCTGCACGCGCTTGGTGAGGTCGCCTTCGCCGGCCGCCAGGTCATCCATCGCGGCAATCAGCAGCTTCAGACGATTGACCACGCGCCGGCCCAGCACAATAGCGATCAGCAGCAAGACCCCAAGCCCCACCAGCGCCAGACCCATGCCGATACGCCAGCGCAGGGTGCCCGCCGCGTCTTGCACAGCGGCGGCCGTGTTGGCCGTCATTTGCGTGGCAGTGGCTTGCGCCGATTGCAGCCGGGCGCCCATGGCGTTGGCGCTGTCAGCAGCGGCTCCCTTGAGGCTGTCACCCACCAGCTGATCACCGCTGGCGATCAGCGCGGCAAAGCGCTTATCCAAGGCTTGCAGGTCGGCTTCAACCGTCGCGGTCGACACGCCCATGCGCACCTTGCCGATTTCCACGCCGTTGGGGCTGATGGAGGCTTCTACGTAATACACGGAGGGGTCTGTCTTGGCCGCGTCCAGCACCTTGTCCAGGGCACGCTCCCCTGCGCCCTTTGCCAGCAGGGCCTGGTTGATAGGGTTTTCGCGGTTCAGGTATCGGGTCAGGTGCTCGCCTGCGGCGTCGTCATACACCACAAACAGCACATTGGGGTTGCGCTGGGCCCGGCGGGCAAACTCAGAAAGGGTCGGCACGTCAATGTCCCACATGGCACGGGGCGCGACCGAGGCCAGCAGTTGCGCCATGTCATTGGCGGAGTCCTGCAGGTCTTTTTCCAGCGTCGCACGCAACTGCTTTTGCTCTTCCTGCAAGCGCGTGGAAAGCCCGGCTGTGAGGCGCTGGCGCGTGCTGGCGGAGAGGCTGTCCAGGCTGGACGTGACTTCCTTGCCAGCCTGGGCCAGTTCGCCAGACAACTTCTGGCTATCTATGCCCAGACGATTGCCCAAATCGGCTTCCAGCGCCGTCACCGTGCTCCGCGTCAGCGCGACGGCCACCAGCACTTGCACCAAAAGAGCGATACCAAGGGTAACGAACACCGGCCGCAACAGACGGCTTTGTAACAACGAGAGAACGGCAGACACTGGAAATCCCTCCACCACGGGTGCCACTAATTTGATAGCACCTCGAAAGAGGGAAACACAGCAAGGGTCGTGCCGTTTGCCAGGCAGAAACGACAAAGGGCTCCCGAAGGAGCCCTTTGCTTTTTACATCAACAGCTTATTACGCGAACGGGTGACGCAGAACGATGGTCTCGTTGCGGTCCGGGCCGGTCGAAATAATGTCGATCGGTGCACCGATCAGCTCTTCCACACGCTTGATGTAGGCGCGGGCGTTGGCTGGCAGTTCTTCCAGGGTCTTGGCGCCCACGGTCGATTCGGTCCAGCCTGGCACTTCTTCGTACACAGGCTGCAGGCCCACGTAGCTGTCAGCGTCAGTCGGGGCAACATCGTTGCCTTGGGCGTCTTTGTAGCCGACGCAGATGTTGATGGCTTCCAGGCCGTCGAGTACATCCAGCTTGGTCAGGCAGATGCCCGAGATGCTGTTCACATCGATAGCGCGACGCAGGATAACGGCGTCGAACCAGCCGCAACGACGAGCACGGCCAGTGGTGGCGCCGAATTCGTGACCTTGCTTGGCCAGGTGTGCGCCAACGTCGTCGAACAGCTCAGTCGGGAACGGACCGGAACCTACACGGGTGGTGTAAGCCTTGGTGATGCCCAGGATGTAGTCCAGGAACATCGGGCCAACGCCCGAGCCGGTGGCAACGCCGCCAGCAGTAGTGTTGGAGCTGGTCACGTACGGGTAGGTACCGTGGTCGATGTCCAGCAACGAACCCTGGGCACCTTCGAACATGATGTCCTTGCCAGCGCGACGCAGGTCGTGCAGCTCGGCCGTCACGTCCAGCATCAGCGGCTTGAGCAGCTCAGCGTATTCCTTGCACTCGGCCAGGGTCTTTTCAAACTCGATGGCTGGCTCTTTGTAGTAACCGACCAGCATGAAGTTGTGGTAATCCACCAGTTCACGCAGCTTGTCTTCAAAGCGCGGCATGTTGAGCAGGTCGCCCACACGCAGGCCACGACGTGCAACCTTGTCTTCGTAGGCCGGGCCGATGCCGCGACCGGTGGTGCCGATCTTCAGCTCGCCACGCGCCTTTTCACGGGCCTGGTCCAGCGCAACGTGGAAGGACAGGATCAGCGGGCAGGACGGGCTGATACGCAGGCGCTCGCGCACCGGTACGCCTTTTTCTTCCAGCTTGGTGATCTCGCGCAGCAGGGCGTCAGGTGCAACCACCACGCCGTTGCCGATCAGGCACTGCACGCCTTCGCGCAGAACACCCGACGGGATCAGGTGCAAGACGGTTTTTTCGCCATCGATGACCAGGGTGTGGCCAGCGTTGTGGCCACCTTGGTAGCGCACTACGGCGGCAGCATGTTCGGTCAGCAGATCAACGATCTTGCCTTTGCCCTCATCACCCCATTGGGTGCCCAGGACTACGACATTCTTACCCATAACACTTGTCCTCATTCGCGCAAACTTGGTGCCGGCGATGGCCGGCAGGGAAACTCAAGAAGCCAGTGGCGATACTTGCCAAAGCCCGTTCTGCTGAATCAATTGCCGGTCGCAGTCCGCTTCACGGGCGGCGGCCAATGGCTGCCCAGGCAAGGCCTGGACTACACGCTGACCCTCACGGCGTAACTGGCAAACCTGCTGCCAGAGCGCTGCGTCCGTACTGTCGGGCATCCAGATGCCACCAGACGGCAGCTCGACCTCAGCACGCCCCAGGGTCACCAGGGTTTTCAAATCGGTGGAAAAACCAGTGGCCGGACGCGCACGACCGAAGTCGGCGCCGATATCGTCATAGCGACCACCTTGGGCGATGGCCTGGCCAACACCCGGGACGAATACCGCGAACACCACACCGGTGTGGTAGTGGTAGCCGCGCAATTCACCCAGATCAAAATACAGCGGCAGCTCCGGGAACCGTGCCGACAGGCGCTCGGCAATTGCCAGCACATCGTCCAGTGCTGCCAATACCGGTGCCGGCGCATTCGCCAGGCGCTCACGCGCAGCCACCAGCACTTCACGGCCGCCGCACAGGTCTACCAGCGCCCGCAGCATGCCAGCCAGCTCAGCAGGCACACCTTCGGTGAGAGCGATCACTTCATCGATCGCCTTGCGCTGCAGGGCATCGAACAACTGCTGCTCCACTTCACCGGACAACCCGGCAGCGCGCGCCAAGCCACGGTAGATACCGACATGGCCCAGATCCATGTGCACATCCGGCACATCCGCCAGTTGCAGCATGGCCAGCATCAGGCTGATCACTTCAACATCGCTGCTCGGGCTGGCATCGCCGTACAACTCGGCGCCCAACTGGATCGGGCTACGGGAAGACGACAACGCACGCGGCTGGGCATGCAGTACGCTACCGGCGTAGCACAGGCGACTCGGGCCTTCGCGCCGCAGGGTGTGCGCATCGATGCGCGCCACTTGCGGCGTGATGTCGGCACGGAACCCCATTTGCCGGCCCGATTGCGGGTCGATGACCTTGAAGGTGCGCAGATCCAGGTCCTGGCCCGCGCCGGTCAGGAGGGATTCCAGGTACTCGATATGGGGAGTCACGACAAACTCGTAACCCCAGCTCTGGAACAGATCCAACACCTGGCGACGCGCTACTTCAATGCGCGCAGCTTCTGGTGGCAGTACTTCTTCGATGCCATCTGGCAGCAGCCAGCGGTCTACCGTTGCCATTACGCCATTCCCCTTTGATCCGGGCGGCCAGCCCTCGGCCGAGCCTTGAGTGAAGCAGAAAATACCCGCCCCTTGCATAAACCACGCGCAAGAGCGACGTGACGAACGGCCTGCAAACGGCCTCGTCGGGCACTTTCCTCGAAAAACCTGTCACGCCTGCCGAATCAAACATGCAGACGCAAAAAAGCCGGGAATTTCCCGGCTGCCGCATCATACACCCGTTTTCTGAAAGGATCACCCCGCCAGGCATTTTAGCCGCCCGACGGAGTGCGCCTTACAGAATCACGGGCTGGTTACTTGGACTTTTCCAGGTAGCGGAAGAAGTCGCTGCTTGGGTCCAGCACCAGTACGTCGGTTTTGTTCGCGAAGCTTTCACGGTAGGCACGCAGGCTACGGTAGAACGCGTAGAACTCCTGATCCTGGCCATAGGCCTTGGCGTAAATCGCCGCGGCTTGAGCATCACCGTCACCACGAGCCTCTTCAGACTCACGATAGGCTTCTGCCAGCAGTACACGACGCTGACGGTCGGCATCGGCACGGATACCTTCAGCCAACTCGTTACCCTTGGCGCGGTGCTCACGCGCTTCACGCTCACGCTCGGTGCTCATACGCTCGAACACGCTGCGGTTTACTTCCTTGGGCAGGTCAATGGCCTTGACGCGAACGTCAACCACTTCAATACCCAGCTCTTTTTCCGCCATGGTGTTCAGTGAGCGGGTGATGTCAGCCATCAGCGCATCACGCTCACCGGATACCACCTCGTGCAGGGTGCGCTTACCAAACTGGTCACGCAGCCCCGATTCCAGACGACGGGACAAACGCTCGTCGGCAATCTGCTTGAGGCCGGAAGTCGCGGTATAGAAGCGCTCGGCATCCTTGACGCGCCACTTGGCGTAGGCGTCAACCATCACGGCTTTCTTTTCCAGGGTCAGGAAGCGCTGTGTCGGTGCATCCAGGGTCATCAGGCGCGCGTCGAACTTGCGCACCTGGTTGACGTAGGGGACTTTCACATGCAGGCCCGGCTGGACATCCGCCTGGACCACGCGACCGAATTGCAGCAGCACCGCACGCTCGGTCTGAGCGACGATGTAGAAGCAGTTCCAGGCAGCGATGACCACGACGACGCCCACAATCAGGGCGGTCAGCGATTTATTGCTCATCAACGACTCTCCCTGGTACGTGTTTGCTGTTGCAGCAAGTCAGCGGCCGCACGGGCACTCGCTTCGTTGGCAGCGGCATTCGAACCGGTGGACGGTGCACTAGCGCCGCTACGACCACCTTCGATCATCTTGTCCAGCGGCAGGTACAGCAGGTTGTTCTGCCCACCTTTGCTGCCGGTCACGAGAACCTTGCTGGTGTTGCTGAAGACTTCCTGCATGGTGTCCAGGTACAGACGCTCGCGGGTCACTTCAGGAGCCTTGCGGTACTCGGCGACCAGCTTGGTGAAACGATCTGCCTCACCCTTGGCGCGGGAGACCACTTCATCGCGGTAACCGTTGGCATCTTCAAGGATGCGCTGGGCCTGACCACGGGCTTCCGGCACAACGCCGTTGGCATAGGTTTCAGCCTGGTTGCGCGAACGCTGCTCGTCTTCACGGGCACGGATCACGTCGTCAAAGGCTTCCTGCACTTCACGCGGTGCCGCTGCGCTCTGTACGTTCACCTGAGTGACGGTAATACCAGTGCGATAGGTATCGAGGAACCGTTGCAGGCGCTCCTTGATTTCGCTGGCCATCAATTCACGACCTTCGGTCAGCACCTGGTCCATGGCGGTGGAACCCACCACGTGGCGCAGGGCACTTTCGGTTGCGTGTTGCAGACTGATTTCCGGCTGATCAACGTTCAGCACGAAGTCCTGCAGGTTGCTGATCTTGTACTGCACGGTCAGCGGCACTTCGACGATGTTCTCGTCTTCGGTCAGCATCTGGCCCTGCTTGGTGTACGCACGCTCACGCGTCACGTTCTCCATGTACTTCTTGTCGATCGGCGGGAAATAGATGTTCAGGCCTGGCCCGACAGTCTCGTAGTACTTGCCGAAGCGCAGCACCACGGCTTGCTCCTGCTCGTCCACCACGTAGACCGCGCTGTACAGCCATACGGCCGCGAGCACGACAAGACCCAGGCCCAGCAGGCCATAGCCACCGCCCTTGCTTGTGCGACCGCCGTCGTCACCACCACGTTTTTTTCCACCACCGAACAACCCATTCAGGCTTTCCTGCAGCTTTCGGAAGGCCTCGTCGAGATCCGGTGGCCCCTTGCGGTCGCCGTTATTGCGGCGCTTACCACCCCAAGGATCCTGATTATTCGAGTTGCCACCCGGCTCATTCCAAGCCATAGCGCTCTCCATCTGATAAAGCAAAGACGCACCCACGGCGCGCCGACCAATGCTACAGAATGCCTGCTACTGCGGCACAACCGCTTTCTCAGGCTTTTATTGCAAAGTGTGTTGTTCGATAAACTCTGCCGGTACAACACCCTCTCGGCTGACCAGCCGATTGAGTTCCGAGCGTGGCAATCGAACGGCCAGCAAGCTGACACCTTCTTCGTCGTGTTCTTCTTTCTGTACCGCGCCCAACTCGAAAAACTGTGCACGCAGTCGAGCAAAACGCTGCGGCAAGCGCAAGGTGCCGACGAACAAATCGCTGCCGAGTAATTCGGCAATGGCTTGTTCCAGCAACTCCAAGCCACTGCCATCTCGCGCCGACAACCAGACCCGCTGGGGCTTGCCGTTCTCGTCGCGCTGGATCTGTGGCTCAACGCCTTCAAGCAAATCGAGTTTGTTATAGACCTCGAGGATCGGCAAGTCCTGGGCACCAATCTCGCCCAGCACCACCATGACCTGTTCAATCTGCAACATGCGATCCGGTTCGGCCGCATCGATCACGTGCAACAGCAGGTCGGAATTGCTCGACTCTTCGAGCGTAGACCGAAATGCCTCGACCAGCTTGTGGGGCAGGTGACGAATGAAACCCACGGTATCGGCCAGCACAATCGGCCCCAGGTCGTCGATGTCCAGACGCCGCAGGGTCGGGTCGAGGGTGGCGAACAGTTGGTCGGCCGCGTACACATCCGACTTGGTCACGTTATTGAACAGCGTGGATTTGCCGGCGTTGGTGTAGCCCACCAACGACACTGTAGGGATATCCGCACGGGAACGGCCACGTCGCGACTGCTCGCGCTGGCTGCGCACTTTTTCCAGGCGGCCCTTGATCTGGCGCAGGCGAACCCGCAGCAGACGCCGGTCGGTTTCCAACTGGGTTTCACCCGGGCCACGCATGCCGATACCGCCACCCTGACGCTCAAGGTGAGTCCAGCCGCGAACCAGGCGGGTGCTCATGTGATCAAGCTGGGCCAGTTCGACCTGGAGCTTGCCTTCATGGGTACGGGCGCGCTGGGCGAAAATGTCGAGAATCAGGCCGGTACGGTCGATCACGCGACACTCGAAAACACGTTCGAGGTTACGTTCCTGACTGGGCGTGAGGGTGTGATTGAAGATCACCAGATCGGCTTCTTCGGCATGAACCAGGTCGCGCAGTTCCTCGACCTTGCCGCTGCCAATCAGGTATTTGGCGGTTGGCCGATGACGCGGTACGTTAAAAAACGCAACGGTCTCGGCGCCGGCCGAATTTGCCAACTCCTGAAACTCCTGCGGATCTTCGCGCGCCTCAGGGTCCTGTCCATCCAAGTGAACGAGGATTACTCGCTCACCACCACCGTGGCGCTCAAAGAACAAAGGAGACTCCTATCAGGCGTTACCTGGCTCAGCGTCACCCTGTTCATCACCGGCTGCGCTAGGCAGACGGATTGGACGAACTGGAACGACTGTCGAGATAGCGTGCTTGTAAACCATCTGGCTGACGGTGTTTTTCAGCAGGATAACGAATTGGTCGAACGACTCGATCGTACCTTGCAGCTTGATGCCGTTGACCAGATAGATGGAAACCCCAACTTTCTCTTTACGTAAAGTATTCAAGTAAGGGTCTTGTAGCGAATGCCCTTTTGACATGTGCCGCACTCCTTTAAGGATCAATAATAAAAAATCGGAAAATAGATAGCTTATGGCCGTCACACCCCCAAGGATAGACGGCAATTGCAAGGACTCAGCTCAATATGGAGACCGTTCCCAAGTATTTCAAGGCGCGTGACAGATTGTCGCTGTCCAGGCTGTCCAACCAGTGCAAATCGCTCCAGCTGCGCAGCCAGGTGAACTGGCGCTTCGCCAACTGGCGCGTGGCGATGATGCCGCGCTCCTGCATTTCGGCTGACGTCAGCTTGCCATCCAGATGATCCCAGACTTGGCGGTAGCCTACAGCACGTATCGAAGGCAGCCCTGCATGCAGGTCACCTCTTGAACGCAGTGCTACGACCTCGTCCACAAACCCCTGTTCCAACATAATTGTGAATCTTTGTGCAATTCGTTCATGCAGCACCTGGCGATCTGCCGGAGCGATGGCCAGATTCGCCACAGTATAGGGCAATTGTGACTGTCCAGATGCGCCTGCATCAGTACTTTGCGCACTTTGTTTCAGCCGATGTTCAGTCATGGTCTGGCCACTGACGCGCCAGACCTCCAGGGCGCGTGTGAGCCGCTGGGGGTCATTGGGGTGAATACGTGCCGCAGACACCGGATCTACCGCCGCCAACTGATCATGAAGGGCCTTCCAGCCAAGGCGCGCAGCCTCTTCTTCAAGTTCGGCGCGCACCTGGGCATCGGCAGGCGGCATATCGGCCAGGCCTTCCTGCAACGCCTTGTAGTAGAGCATGGTGCCGCCCACCAGCAGCGGGATATTGCCGCGCGCGGTGATCTCGGCCATGGCCGCCAGGGCGTCGGTGCGAAAATCCGCCGCCGAATAGCTCTGCGCCGGATCGATGATGTCGATCAACTTGTGCGGATACTGGGCCAACAGCGCCTTCGACGGCTTGGCCGTACCGATATCCATGTCCCGGTAAACCAGGGCAGAGTCGACGCTGATCAATTCGCAGGGCAGCACCTTGGTCAGCTCGATGGCCAGGTCGGTCTTGCCGGCGGCCGTGGGGCCCATCAGGAAAATGGCGGGAGGCAAGGCACTCATCAGCGGCCGCGCAAAAATAGTTTGTCCAGATCATCCAGGCCCATCTGGGTCCAGGTCGGTCGGCCATGGTTGCATTGGCCGCTGCGCTCGGTGTTTTCCATGTCGCGCAGCAGGCCGTTCATTTCCGGCAGGGCCAGGCGGCGGTTGGCGCGGATGGCGCCGTGGCAGGCCATGGTGCCGAGCAATTCGTTGATATGCGCCTGGATACGGTCACTGGTGCCGTACTCCATCAGGTCTGCCAGTACGTCGGCCACCAGGCGGTTGGCCTCGGCCTGCTTGAGCAGCGCGGGAATCTGGCGGATCGCCAGGGTTTCCGGGCCCAGGCGTTGCAGTTCGAAGCCCAGCTTCTGGAACACACTGTGATGTTCTTCTGCGCAGTCGGCTTCACGCTGGCTCACCGCCAGGGATTCGGGCACCAGCAGCGGCTGGCCGCTGAGGCCTTCGCTGGCCATGGCGATCTTCAGGCGCTCGTACATGATCCGTTCATGGGCAGCGTGCATGTCCACCAGCACCAGGCCATGGGCGTTTTCGGCGAGGATATAAATGCCTTTGAGCTGCGCCAGGGCATAGCCCAGCGGCGGAATATCACCGCCGCCTTCGGGCAACGCCACAGCAGCACCCGGCTCGGCACCCGGCAACGGCGCGAAAAACTCACGGTACGCCGCCTGGGCTTCGGCCACCGGCGCCGTCGATTGCGGGCGCGGTGTGTATTGGTACTGATAACCCGCACCGGCACCCGAATTCGGCGCCGTGTAGGCTGGCTGCGCCTGCGGCGATTGCAGCAGGTTGGCCGCCAGGCTCATCTCACCCTGGGGGCCGAACTCGCCGGCTTCCGGACCGCTCGGGCGTACCACGGCCGTGACAATCGGCGCCGACAACTGATCATCCGGGCGCACGTCACCCAAGGCGCGGTGCAGCGTGCCGTAGAGGAAGTCATGCACCATGCGCCCGTCACGGAAGCGCACCTCGTGTTTGGTCGGGTGCACGTTGACGTCGACCACCGAAGGGTCAACCTCAAAGAACAGCACAAAAGTCGGGTGTCGCCCGTTGAACAGCACATCGCGATAAGCCTGGCGCACCGCATGGGCCACCAGTTTGTCGCGGACCGCCCGGCCGTTCACAAAGAAATACTGCAAATCGGCCTGGCTGCGGGAGAACGTCGGCAACCCGACCCAGCCCCACAACCTCAAGCCATTGCGCTCGATCTCAATCGGCAGCGCCTGCTCCAGGAACCCGCTGCCACACACCGCCGCCACCCGCCGAGCACGGGCGGCGTCGTCGTTGGCTTCGTGCAGGCTGAGGATGGTCTTGCCATTGTGGCGCAGGTGAAAGGCCACGTCGAAACGGGCCAGGGCCAGGCGCTTGATGACTTCTTGCAGGTGATCGAATTCGGTTTTCTCGGCTTTGAGGAATTTGCGCCGCGCAGGGGTATTGAAAAACAGGTCGCGCACTTCCACTGAGGTACCCACCGGGTGCGCCGCCGGCTGGACCCGAGGCGCCATGTCGCGGCCTTCGGTTTCCACCTGCCAGGCTTGCTCGGCGCTGCGGGTGCGGGAGGTCAGGGTCAGGCGGGCCACGGAGCTGATGGAGGCGAGGGCCTCACCACGAAAGCCCAGGCTCATGACCCGCTCCAGGTCCTCCAAGTCGCGGATCTTGCTGGTGGCGTGGCGGGCCAGGGCCAGGGGCAGGTCATCCGAAGAGATGCCGCTGCCATCGTCACGTACCCGCAGCAGCTTGACGCCGCCCTGCTCCACATCGACATCAATGCGTTTGGCACCCGAGTCGATGCTGTTTTCCAGCAACTCCTTGATCACCGACGCCGGGCGCTCAACCACCTCACCCGCGGCGATCTGGTTGGCAAGGCGCGGGCTGAGCAATTCAATGCGTGAGCCGCTGTTCAAGGTGGATTCGCTCATCACTGCGCCGCCAATGAAGTACCGGGGATGGTCAACACCTGGCCGATCTTCAACTCATCGGTTTTCAGGTTATTGGCGCTGCGCAAGGCTGCAGGCGTGACCTGGAAACGCACGGCCAGCATGGCAACGGTATCACCGGGCTGCACACGATGGTCACGCGGGCCCTGGGCGATTTTGCCGGAGTCGCGCAGCCAGGCGATATAGGTGCCCGGCGGCGGGTTCTGCTGGAAGAACTGGCGCACACCGGCGCTGATGGAGCGCGCCAGCGCTTGCTGGTGGCTGGCGCTGGCCAGTTTCGACGCTTCGTTGGCGTTGGAGATAAACCCGGTTTCCACCAGGATCGACGGGATATCCGGCGATTTCAACACCATGAACCCGGCTTGTTCTACGCGCTGCTTGTGCAGCGAGGTCACGCGGCCGATATTGCTCAGGACTTTCTGGCCCACGTTGAGGCTGGAGGTCAGCGAGGCGGTCATCGACAGGTCGAGCAGTACGCCTGCGAGCATCTTGTCCTTGTCATCAAGGGAGACGTTGCCGGCCCCGCCGATCAAGTCGGAACGGTTTTCACTGTCGGCCAGCCAGCGCGCAGTCTCGGAGGTAGCGCCGCGATCCGACAGGGCAAATACCGAGGCGCCAAAGGCAGCGGTTGAAGGCGCGGCGTCGGCGTGAATGGACACGAACAGGTCAGCGCCCTTCTTACGGGCAATTTCGGTACGGCCACGCAACGGAATGAAGTAGTCACCGGTACGGGTCAGCTCAGCGCGGTAGCCTTTCATGCCGTTGACCTGGCGCTGCAGTTCACGGGCGATGGCGAGCACCACGTCTTTCTCATGCTGGCCGCGGGAGCCGGAAGCCCCAGGGTCTTCGCCACCGTGGCCGGCGTCGATCACCACGATAATGTCGCGCTTGCCTGCCGGGGCAGGCGGCGGTGGTGGCAGCTTGACCTGGGGTTGCGAAGGGTTGACCGGCACCGCAGGCACCGTCGCCACGCTCGGCGTTGGCGCAGGCGGCGGTGCGGCGTCGGCGGGGTTGTCGAACAGGTCGACCACCAGGCGGTTGCCGTACTGGGCGTTGGGGGCCAGGGAGAAGCTTTTGGGGGTCACGGCCTTTTTCAGGTCGATGACCACACGCAGGTCGGTCGGCGTACGCTGGGCCGAGCGCATGGCGGTAATGGGCGTGTTGGCGGTGGAGACTTTCAGCGGCGCGGCCAGGCTGGCACCGTTGATGTCGATCACCAGGCGATCAGGCGCCGTCAAGGTAAAGACGCTGTGCTGGACCGGGCCAGACAGGTCGAACACCAGTCGCGTGTTATCCGGCGCTCGCCACAGGCGAACACTTTTCACCTGTGAAGCAGCCAGAGCATTGACAGTCATTGCCGCAAGCAACACCCCCACGACAGCAACCAACGCGCGAAAGCGCATACCTAACCCCACCAATTATTTGAATTCCAATGCCAGAGCAGCACACCACGACTCAGCGCGTGGGCTCTGGGGCAACAACTTCAGCTGACGTCCGTGCTCATGCGGCGTAATGGTAATGGTCAGGTCCGGCTTTGGCAAAAAGCCTGTGCCTTTATTTGGCCACTCGATCAGGCACAGCGCATCATCGTCGAAGTAATCACGGATGCCCATGAACTCCAACTCTTCCGGATCGACCAGGCGATAGAGGTCGAAGTGGAAAGCACGCACGTCGCCGATCTCGTAAGGCTCGACCAACGTGAAGGTCGGGCTTTTTACCGCGCCGGTATGGCCAAGGCCGCGAATAATCCCCCGGGACAATGTGGTTTTGCCTGCGCCCAGGTCGCCCTCGAGAAAGATCAACCCGGCCCCTTGCGTGACCTGCGAAATACGCTGACCCAACGCGACCATGGCCTCTTCATCTGCCAGGAAAAGAATTACTTCAGGCACGGCGACTGCTCCTCCAGCAATTGACGAATGGCGGGGATCAGGTCGCTGGCGGCCAAGCCGCGACCAAAACTGCCCTGGCGGTCTCCGGCGGTCGCGTGCAACCACACGGCCAGGCAGCTCGCTTCGTACGCGGGCATACCCTGAGCCAATAGTGCCCCGACCAGACCGGCCAAAACATCACCGAGCCCAGCTGTTGCCATCGCCGGGTGGCCTTGATCACACCGCGACACACGCCCATCCGGGCTGGCAATCAAACTGCCAGCACCCTTGAGGATAGTCACGGCATTGAATCTTTGGCTCAACGCGCGCGCCACCTTAAGGCGATCAGCCTGAACCTCGGCTGTCGAGAGCCCCAACAAACGCGCAGCTTCGCCCGGATGAGGGGTAATTACACAGTTGGCCGGCAGCTCGACGCTGCCAGTGGCCAGTTGATTGAGCGCATCGGCATCCCACACCTGCGGCAGGCTGGCATTGGCCGCGACCGACAACAAGCTCTTGCCCCAGGCGGCATCGCCGAGGCCTGGGCCAATGACGATCACCGAGATTTTTTCCAGCAGGCCCATCAACTGGTTGGCTGAGCTCACGCCGACGGCCATGACCTCCGGCAGCCGAGCCAGAGCGGCCGGCACGTGTTCCGGCCGCGTCGCCAGCGAGACCATGCCGGCGCCGCTGCGCAAGGCGCTTTCGCTGCTCAGCAACGCCGCGCCGCCAACGCCACGGTCACCACCGATGACCAGCAGGTGGCCGAATTGGCCCTTATGGGCGTCCGGGGAACGCGCAGCCAGTTGCGGCAAATGGCCGGGCAACAACAGCTGAACGTCGGTAATTGGGTGTTTTGTCTGAGGCATGCGTCTTCAAGCTCCGATGTCTGGCAGAATTATACGCATCTAACCTGTGGTTTCCCGTGTCTCATGCCTGCTATTACCTCCGATCTGCCCGCCCTCGCCCAATCGATCAAAGACTGGGGTCGCGAGCTGGGCTTTCAGCAAGTCGGCATCAGCGGCCTCGACCTGGCTGAGCATGAACAGCACCTGCAACGCTGGCTCGACGCGGGTTACCACGGCGAGATGGAATACATGGGCGCCCACGGCAGCAAACGCTCCCACCCCGACGAGCTGGTGCCCGGCACCTTGCGCGTGGTGTCACTGCGCATGGACTACCTGCCCGGCGACACCCAGATGGCGCAACTACTGGCCCAGCCGGAAAAAGCCTATATATCGCGCTACGCCCTGGGCCGCGACTACCACAAGCTGATCCGCAAGCGCGTGCAGCAACTGGCCGACCGCATCCAGGCGCAGATCGGGCCGTTCGGCTTTCGCGCCTTTGTCGACAGCGCGCCCGTCCTGGAAAAAGCCATTGCCGAGCAAGCGGGCCTGGGCTGGATAGGTAAAAACACCCTTGTGCTCAACCGCAAGGCCGGCAGTTATTTCTTCCTGAGCGAGCTGTTTGTCGATTTGCCCTTGCCGGTAGACCCACCCCACACCACCGAACACTGTGGCCGCTGCACCGCCTGCCTGGACATCTGCCCCACTAACGCCTTCGTCGGCCCCTATGTACTGGACGCCCGGCGCTGCATTTCCTACCTGACCATCGAACTCAAGAGCGCCATCCCCGAAGACCTGCGCCCACTGATCGGCAACCGGGTATTTGGCTGCGATGACTGTCAGATCGTTTGCCCGTGGAATCGTTTCGCCCGACCCACCGCCGAAAGCGATTTCAAGCCACGGCACAATCTGGATAACGCTGAACTGGCCGAATTGTTTATGTGGGACGAGGATAAATTCCTCAGCAGCACCGAGGGCTCGCCCCTGCGCCGTGCCGGTTATGAGCGCTGGTTACGCAACCTGGCAGTGGGCCTGGGCAATGCGCCCTCCAGCATTCCGGTATTGGAGGCACTCAAGGCGCGGCGGGACTTCCCGTCGGAGTTGGTACGCGAACACGTGGAATGGGCGCTGAACCAGCACGCGGCCCGCTAGTGTACGTCGTCGTTGTAGACGAACTTGGGCATTTCCCAGTGAAAACGGATCGCCAGCAAGCGCAATAGAAAGCCGCTGAACAGCGTCAGCAGAATCGCCTGTTCGCTGGGCAGTTCCAGATACAGGCACAGCAAGTAGAACCAGGCGGCCAGGAACGACACGCTGGCGTACAACTCGCGGCGGAAGATCAGCGGAATGTCGTTACAGAAGATATCCCGCAGGATGCCGCCGAATACGCCGGTGATGACCCCGCTGACCGACGCCACCAACATGCCGTGGCCCATTTCCAGGGCGGTCATGCAGCCAATCAGGGTAAACGCCACCAACCCCAAGGCGTCCAGCGCCAAAAACAGCGAGCGCAGGCGGCGCATCAACGGCGCGATAAAGATCGTCACCAGTGCCGCGACGGAGGTCAGCACCAGGTATTCCGGGTGCTTGACCCAGGTCAGCGGGTAGTGGCCAAGCAACACATCGCGCACCGAACCGCCGCCCAAGGCCGTCACGCAAGCGATCAGCACCACGCCAAACCAGTCCATGCCACGCCGCCCCGCAGACAGGGCGCCAGTCATGGCTTCGGCGGTGATGGCGACGAGGTAGAGCATCAGCAACATGATGGCGATCCTGACAGAGAGGCCGGCAGTCTAATCATTTGCCGAGGGCACCAAAAGGGGGCGCTTGGCGATAAACCGCGTCGCCTGTATCGCAGGCAAGCCAGCTCCCACACTTTGAATTTACAAATGCAGCCAAATGTGGGAGCTGGCTTGCCTGCGATGGCGCATTCACTGGCGCCGCAGAATCAAGCCTTGATGAAATGTTTGCGGTAATGCTGCAACTCGGCAATTGACTCGCGAATATCATCCAGCGCCAGGTGCGTGCTGCCTTTATGGAAGCTGTCTTTGACTTCCGGCGCCCAACGCGCAGCCAGTTCCTTCAAGGTCGACACGTCCAGGTTGCGGTAGTGGAAGTAACTTTCCAGCCCCTTCATGTGCGTATAAAGGAAGCGACGGTCCTGGCAGATGCTGTTGCCGCAGATCGGCGATTTGCCCTTGGGCACCCATTTTTCCAGGAAGGCGATGGTTTCGGCCTCGGCTTCGGCCATGCTGATGCGGCTGTCGCGCACGCGCTGGGTCAGCCCGGAGTTACCGTGGGTGCGGGTGTTCCACTCGTCCATGGTGGCGAGTACGGCGTCGCTGTGGTGGATGGCGATCACCGGGCCTTCGGCCAAGGTGTTGAGGTTGCTGTCGGTGACAATGGTCGCCATCTCGATGATGACGTCGGTGTCGGGGTTCAGACCGGTCATTTCCAGATCGATCCAAATCAGGTTCTGTGGGTTTTGCATGGCTTGATTCTCTTGGCACCTTGGCGTAGCCGGGCAGTTTAGCAGGCGGGGGCGTGCTAGACTCGCGACCGTTTTACCCAACTTTTGCATTATCGACACGGAACACCAATGGCCAAACGCCAGCTCAACCGTCGCCAAAACTGGCGCATCGAAAAGATTCAAGGTGAACGCGCCGCCCGCGCCGCCAAACGTGAATCCTCCGCCGTGGAAGCGCTCGAGGGCGGCGACCTGGGGCCCGAACAAACCGGCTTGGTGATCGCGCACTTTGGTGTGCAGGTCGAAGTCGAGGCGCTCGAAGGCGAACTCGCGGGCCAGGTGTTCCGTTGCCACTTGCGCGCCAACCTGCCCGCGCTGGTCACCGGCGACAAGGTGGTGTGGCGTGCCGGCAACCAGGGCATCGGCGTCATCGTCGCCCAGTTGCCGCGCAGTACCGAGCTGCGCCGCCCCGACAGCCGTGGGCAGCTCAAGCCGGTGGCGGCCAACGTTGACATGATCGTGATCGTGTTCGCGCCACTGCCCGAACCCCATGCCAACCTGATCGACCGCTACTTGGTCGCGGCCGAGCATGCTGGCATCCGCCCGTTGCTGCTGCTGAACAAATTCGACCTGATCGACGAGCAGAACGCCCCGGCGCTCAATGCGCTGCTGGCGGTCTATCGCACCCTGGGCTACCCGGTGCTGGAAGTGTCGGCTCACCACGGCAACGGCATGGAACAACTGCAACAGCAGTTGGACGGGCGGATCAGCGTGTTCGTCGGCCAGTCAGGCGTGGGCAAGTCGTCGCTGGTCAACAGCCTGTTGCCTGAAGTCGAAACCCGCGTGGGCCCGCTGTCGGAACTGTCCGGCCAGGGCACCCACACCACCACCACCGCGCGGTTGTTCCACTTCCCGGGCGGCGGCGAGTTGATCGACTCACCGGGTATCCGTGAATTCGGCTTGGGCCACGTCAGCCGCAGCGATGTGGAAGCGGGCTTCATCGAGTTCAACGACCTGATCGGCACCTGCCGCTTCCGCGACTGCAAACACGACCGCGAACCGGGTTGTGCATTGCTCAAGGCACTGGAAGATGGGCGCGTGCAGCAGCAGCGGATGAACAGCTATCGGTCGATTATTGCGAGCTTGCCTGAGAGCAATTATTGACGGTCAATTTCTTGATACACATAAACCAGCGGGCTGAAAGCCCTAGCCCATTGATTTAACAGGAGCAGGCATCAAGAATTCGAGTCAACTGGGTGGCTGATACGCACAAGCCAGCTTGTATTCGGATTTCCTGATGCTCATAATTGCTCCGTCACCAGCGAAAGCTGGCAGGAGTCTGGATCCTTTTCGGAGTTGATCCAGCGGCGCAGAAGGGGCGAAGCAAGCTCCACTGCGTGTCGAATGAAGCCGCCTTCGGGCGGCTTTGCTTTTTGTGGGGAATTAACATTTGGCTCTCTACTATCACCCCAAACAAGGCGACGTTTTGCTGTGTGACTTCACCCGAGGCTTTGTCGCCCCGGAAATGCTGAAGATCCGCAAAGTCGTAGTGATATCTCCTACCGCGACCCACAGTCGCAAGCTCTGCACCGTGGTGCCAATCTCCTCTACTGCACCAGCGACCCAATACGACTGGCACCATTTGCTACGCACCAATCCACTTCAGTCCGATGGCTATAAAGAGCTATGGGTGAAGTGCGACATGATTTATACCGTCAGCTTTGAGCGCCTCGACAAGTTGCATAGAAAGACTCGCTCCAAAGGTCGAGAGTACTTCGTCCCACGCCTGTGCGCCGACGACATGCGAGGCGTAGTCAGTGGTGTCAAAGCGTACCTCCCACTTTGAACACACATGAAAACGCCCCGAATGATCGGGGCGTTTACGTTTCCAGCGCTTAGATCAACTATGACCCCGGTGCAGGCGCCGTAGGATCCTTGACGCCCCCGTCATCAAACAGGTTCAGCTTCTGGCGCAGCTCATGGGCTGGCAGCGGTTCCTGCTCCGGAGGCAGCGCGTTCGGGTCGGCCGGCACTTCGCCTGGCGCACCGTCGCCCTGGGTCGGTGCCGGTAGCGGTGGTTGATCACCCTCAATCGCACGCTGGGCTTTTTTGGTCAGCACCACGATGTCGATACGGCGGTTGACCGGGTTGTACGGGTCTTTGGGATCAAACAGCTGCGAGGAGGCAAAGCCCACCACCCGCGCCACTTGCGGGTCCGGGTAGCTGCCGGCCACCAGCGCACGTCGGGCAGCATTGGCGCGGTTGGCCGAGAGTTCCCAGTTGCCGAAATCACCCTGGCCCGCGTAGGGCTTGGCGTCGGTGTGCCCGCTGATGCTGATCTTGTTGGGCACCGCCTTGATGGTGTCAGCCATGGCCAGCAGGATGTCTTCAAAGTACGGCTTCAAGCGCGCACTGCCCGAGTCGAACATCGGCCGGTTGGCGGCATCGGTAATCTGGATGCGCAGCCCCTCGGGGGTGATCTCGAAGGAAATCTGGTCCTTGAACTTCAGCAACTGTGGGTTTTCTTCAACCTTGTTCTGCAATTCCTGCAGCAACAGTTCCAGTCGCTCCTGTTCGACCTGCTCGGCCATGGATTCGACAGTGTCGCGCTCGATCGGGATTTTTTCCTGAGGCGATTCAGTTTGCACTTCCGGGTTGATGGTGCGCTCGGGCGCCAGTTCCGGCGAGCCGCCCAGGTCAATGACAAACGGCGTACCGCTTTCCGAAAAGCCAATCGGGTCTTTGAAGTAGCCGGCGATGGCGATTTTCTGTTCTGGCGTAGCGGTGGACATCAGCCACAACACCAGGAAGAACGCCATCATCGCCGTGGCAAAGTCGGCGAAGGCGATTTTCCAGGCGCCGCCATGGTGCCCCGCAGCGAAGCGCTTGACGCGCTTGATGATGATCGGCTGGTTGTTTTCCATGGCTTAGCGACCGCGAACCGCTTGTTCCAGCTCGGAGAAGCTTGGGCGATGTTTCGGGTACAGCACCTTGCGCCCGAACTCCACAGCCAGCGACGGCGGCATGCCCGAGGCCGATGCCACCAGGCACGCCTTGATCGCTTCGTAGAGGTTGATTTCTTCCTTGGCATCGTGGGCCAGGGAGGTGGCGAGCGGGCCGAAGAAACCATAGGCGGCGAGAATACCGAAGAAGGTCCCCACCAGCGCCGCACCTACGTGCATGCCGATGGCCGCCTGATCGCCTTCGCCCAGGGACGCCATGGTCACCACGATACCCAGTACCGCTGCGACAATACCGAAACCGGGCATGCCGTCGGCGATGCCGGTCACGGCGTGGGAAGGATGCTCCAGCTCTTCCTTGAGGCTGAACAACTCCATGTCGAACAGGCCTTCCAGCTCGTGGGGCGCCATGTTGCCGGAGGACATGATGCGCAGGTAATCACAGATATACGCGGTCATGCGCTCGTCTTTGAGCACGGCCGGGTACTTGGCAAAAATCGGGCTGGCCGCGGCGTCTTCGATATCGCCTTCGATCGCCATCATGCCTTCGCGGCGGCTTTTGTTGAGGATCTCGTAGATCAGCCCCAGCACTTCCAGATAAAACGTGTGGGAGAAGCGCGAGCTGAACATGCCCAGGGACTTCTTGACCACGTGCATGGTCATATAGCCTGGGTTGGCCTGCAAAAATGCGCCGAACGCGGCACCGCCGATAATCAGCACTTCGAAAGGCTGGATCAGTGCGGCGATTTTACCGTGGGAGAGGACGTACCCTCCGAGCACACTTGCGATGACGACAATGATGCCGATAATTTTAGCCATAGGAGAGGGGTACTTGCGCCGTCGGGTTCATGGACATATTGGGTGCAGCAGAAAACTCTTGTTCTACTTATCGGCAAAACTGCGCCAGACTATAGCCCGCTAAGGCGAAAAGCCAATTCGGCCCGTTCCGGGCGTGTTGAACGCAAGTGATGATCGCGCCCCAATCATGGCAATTGAAACGACAGTCCCAACAAACCGCCCCACTACCCTCGCCGCTTGGATCAAGTGCCTGGACGACGTGCTGCTGCCCGTGCCCCAGGCCAGCCATGAACGCGTGTGCAAAGCTATTCGCGATAGCCGCAGTTCATTGCGAGATATTGCTGAGTTGATGCAAAACAGTCCGGCCCTGGTGCTGAGTGTGATGCGCGAAGCCAACAGCCAAGCCCACGGCAGCCTGGCCGAACCTGCGGAAAACCTTGAAGTCGCACTTAACCGTCTTGGCCTCAAACGTGCCGAAGAGCTGTTGGCGCGCCTGCCTTCGGTACCCGCCCGGGAAATCCCCGTGGCCTTGCGTCAACTGTTGCTAATCAGCCAGCACGCATCCCAGCAAGCTAACGGTTTGTTCGGCAGTCGCCTGGCGCGGTTGTGGCAGGACATCCACTGGGGCAGCCTGCTGTTTTTGTCGCCACTGTGGCCGATGGCCGTCGCCTACCCCAAGCTTTTGGAAGAGTGGGAGTTGCGGGTGATCCATAAAGGCCAATCGGCACGCCAGGTCGAGCAACAGCTGTTCGGCGTGCGCTTGCTCGACCTGTGCCTGGGCCTGACCGAAGCCTGGCACCTGCCGATCTGGGTTTCACAGGGCTACAAGTTGCTGTTGGCCGAGCAACGCCTGCTGGTCAAGGCGCTGCACATTGCCCGTCAAGACGATGCCCTGCGTCACCAGCAATTGCTCGATGCCGAGCCCAACCTGCGACGCTGGCTGAACCAGCCGGCCAATACCGTATTGCTGGCCAATGGCCTGGCGATGTCGGCCCAGGAATCCTGGACCTGCCCGCACACAGAGCGCTGGCAATACCTGACGGCGCTGTACCTGCAAACGCCATTGAGCGATGTGCAACAGCAAGCCCACCAGCAAGCGGTGACCAGCGCGCGTACCACCTTGATGCCCGACCTCTGGCACCCGGCGCTGTCGCTGATCTGGCCGTGGCATGTGCAGAAAGTCCATCGCGGCTTGCTGCCTGCACCACCGCCCACGGCCGAAGCCTTGGCCGTGTGGCGCACGCGCTGCACCGAGTTGCTGGTGGAGCCGAGCCGCTTTGCCAACGCCATGCACCTGACCACTTGCGCCAAGGAAGCCTTGGTCGCCAGTGGCATGCAGCGGGTACTGATATTCATGGCAGATCGCGCCTTGAGCACCTTGCGTGTACACCAGGCCGACGGCCTGCCCAAGGACGCGGCTCACCTGAGCCTGGATGTGGTGAACAGCACATTGCTGCAACGCCTGCTGGAAAAGTCCGCCCAGGTACGCCTGAACCCCGACAACCATGTGCAGTTTTCCGCATTGCTGCCACCGATCCTGCGTCGTCTGTTTATTGGCGAGCATCTGCTACTGCGCTCACTGAGCTGCAACGGCCGTGTGGTCATGCTGATCGTGGCGGACCAGGGCGGCGGGCCGTTCTCGGAAACCACCGTCCAAGCGTTCGGCAAAACCGCCCAATGCATCGAGAAAGCTCTGCACAGCTTTACCAACCGCAGCGCCTGATGCTTGCGCTACAATCACCGGCCTTTATCGCCAACATTTGTGCCCAGGAGACCTCACATGCCTGACTTCTCTGGCTTGCCGCTGGTGATCGAATCCGCCGACCTGTTGGGTCGCCTCGATTCCAAGCACTTGATACTGGTAGACCTCACCAGTGTCGCCCGCTACGCCGAAGGGCATATCCCCGGCGCGCATTTCGTTGACCCCAAGCGCACCCAACTGGGACAGCCACCGGCACCCGGCCTGCTACCAAGCAAGGCCGACCTGGAAAAACTGTTCGGCGAACTGGGCCACACCCCGGACGCCACCTATGTGGTCTACGACGACGAAGGCGGCGGTTGGGCCGGGCGTTTTATCTGGATGCTCGACGTGATCGGCCACCAGAAATATCACTACCTCGACGGCGGCCTGCTGGCTTGGCTGGAGGAAGGGCACCCGCTTTCCACCGATGTGCCCCCAGCAGCCGGCGGCCCGGTCAGCCTTACGCTGCACGACGGCCCTACCGCCACCCGTGAATACCTGCAAAGCCGTCTCGGCGCGGCCGACCTGGGGATCTGGGACGCCCGTGGCCCGCTGGAGTATTCCGGCGAGAAAGTGCTCGCAGCCAAGGGCGGCCACATTCCCGGCGCGGTGAACTTCGAATGGACTGCCGGCATGGACAAGGCGCGCAACCTGCGTATCCGCCGTGACATGCCGCAAATCCTCGAAGACCTCGGGCTGACCAAAGACAAAGAAATCATCACCCACTGCCAGACTCACCACCGCTCTGGCTTCACCTACCTGGTGGCCAAGGCGCTCGGTTATCCGCGAGTCAAAGGTTATGCCGGTTCCTGGGGCGAATGGGGCAACCACCCCGACACCCCCGTTGAGATTTAAGGTTTAAGGACAGTTATGAAAAAGCAGTTGTTTATCCTCAGCCAGTACTTGCTGCCGCACCACTTGCTGTCGCGCCTGGCTGGTTGCATCGCCGAGTGCCGCGTGCGCTGGTTCAAGAACGCCTTCACTGCCTGGTTCGCCAAGCGCTACCAGGTGGACATGTCCCAGGCCCTGGTGGAAGACCTGAGCGCCTATGAGCACTTCAACGCCTTCTTCACCCGCGCGCTGAAAGACGGCGCCCGCCCGTTGGATCCAACCCCAGGTGCAGTGTTGAGTCCTGCCGATGGCGCGGTCAGCCAGCTAGGCCCGATCGAACATGGCCGTATCTTCCAGGCCAAGGGCCACAGCTTCAGCGTGCTGGAACTGCTCGGTGGCGATGCCGCAATGGCTGCGCCGTTCATGGGCGGCGAGTTCGCGACAATTTACCTGTCGCCCAAGGACTACCACCGGGTGCACATGCCACTGGCCGGTACCCTGCGCGAGATGGTGTATGTGCCAGGGCGGATTTTCTCGGTCAACCAGACCACCGCCGAAAACGTGCCGGAACTGTTCGCCCGTAACGAGCGCGTTGTCTGCTTGTTCGACACCGAACGCGGCCCGATGGCCGTGGTGTTGGTAGGTGCGATGATCGTTGCGTCGATTGAAACCGTGTGGGCCGGTTTGGTAACGCCGCCGAAACGCGAGCTGAAAACCTTCCGCTACGACGAAGCGGCCCGCGCGCCGATTCATCTGGACAAGGGTGCGGAACTGGGTCGTTTCAAACTGGGCTCCACTGCCATCGTGCTGTTCGGGCCGGACCAGGTGAAGTGGGCTGAAGAACTGGCAGCGGGTACGCCGGTGCAGATGGGCCAGGGTATCGCACTGCCGAAAGCCTGATATTGCAGTTGATCGTTCCCACGCTCCGCGTGGGAATGCAGCCCGAGGCGCTCTGCGCCCAAAGCGTGACGCAGAGCGTCACTGGAGGCGTTCCCACGCGGAGCGTGGGAACGATCAGTGACAGTGAGATCGGCTTATAGCTGACCGTCGCGGTCACGCAAGCCCAGCAGATACAGCACGCCATCCAGCCCCAGTGTCGAAATCGCCTGCTTGGCCGATTGCTTGACCAACGGTTTGGCACGGAACGCTACGCCCAACCCGGCAATCGCCAGCATCGGCAAGTCATTGGCGCCGTCGCCGACCGCAATGGTCTGCTCCAGGCGCAAGCCTTCCTTATGGGCCAATTCCTTGAGCAGGTCGGCCTTGCGCTGGGCGTCGACAATCGGCTCCACCGCGACGCCAGTCACTTTGCCATCCACCACTTCCAGCTCGTTGGCGAATACATAGTCAATGCCCAGCTTGGCCTGCAACTGCTTGGCGAAGTACGTGAAGCCGCCGGACAGGATGGCGGTCTTGTAGCCCAGTCGCTTGAGTTCGGCGAACAGGGTTTCGGCGCCTTCAGTCAGGCGCAGCGACGCGCCGATCGAATCCAGCACACCCACATCCAGGCCCTTGAGCAGCGCCAGACGCTCCTTGAAGCTGGCACGAAAATCCAGCTCGCCGGCCATCGCGCGCTCAGTAATCTCAGAAACTTGCTCGCCCACACCGGCCGCCTTGGCCAGCTCGTCGATGACTTCGGCTTCGATCAAGGTGGAGTCCATGTCGAACACCGCCAAGCGGCGGTTGCGACGGAACAGGGAGTCTTCCTGGAAGGCGATATCGACATTCAGTTCCTGGGCCACGCTCAGGAAGTCGGCGCGCAGCGCTTGCGCGTCAGCCGGTTCACCGCGCACGGAGAACTCGATGCAGCCCTTGCCTTTGTCAGCCGGGGTGTCCAATGGCATGCGACCCGACAGACGGTCAATATGGTCGATATTCAATCCGTATTGCGCGGTGATCGAACTGACGCGCTGCAGCTGCTCAGCCGTTACCTTGCGGGTCAACAGGGTGACGATATGGCGCTTTTTACCCTGGCCTTCGACCCAGTGCTGGTAGTCAGCTTCGGACACCGGGGTGAAACGTACCTGTTGATCGAGCTTATACGCCGTAAACAGGATGTCCTTGAGTACCGAGGAGGCCTGCTCGGTGCTGGGGATCTCCACCAGGATGCCGAACGACAAGGTGTCGTGGATCACTGCCTGGCCGATGTCGAGAATGTTCACACCACCCTGGGCCAGGACGCCGGTAATGGCTGCGGTGAGACCCGGTCGGTCTTCACCCGTGATGTTGATCAGGACAATTTCGCGCAAAGCGCACCCCCAGGCTGGAAAAAAACCGCATTCTACCCACTTTCAGTGACCATCGGGCACAGGCAGCGCTTTGCCGGCCAGGGGCCTGTCGCTATACTGCGCGTCAACTTCACGGACCAAGAGCCGAGCGCAAGTGAACCGGCCCACGCCAGTAAAAACCGATAACTTCTTCCTGCTGATCTTCCGGGCACTGCGCCATCGCCGTGTACCGATTGCATTGCGCATCGCCAGCCATAACGTGATCCTGGTCGCTCTGGCCCTGGTGATCTACGCCTGCGTGATGGGTTTGCAGTTCAAGCAGGCCATGCACGAGCAAGCTGACGCCCTGGGCGCGAGCCTGACAACCCAGACTGCCACTTCGGCGACTGAGTTGCTGGTGTCCAACGACATCCTCAGCCTCAACGTATTGCTCAACAACCTGACCAAGAACCCGCTGGTGGCCCACGCCGCCATCTATAGCGTGGACAACCGGATCATGGCCGAGGCCGGGCAGCGCCCGAAAAACGGCCTGCTCGGTGAGGCCGAGGGCCTGTATCAGAGCAATATCACGTTCCAGGACGTGAAGGCCGGCCAACTGCGTATCAGCCTTGATATGCAACAGTTCCAGCAGCCGATGACCATCAGCCTGCAAAGCATGGGCATCCTGAGCGCGATCCTGCTGGCCTTGGCCCTGGCCTTGAGCCTGCGCCTTGGTCGGCATATCTCCACGCCGTTGATGCAACTGCGCATCTGGCTGCGGGATATCGACGAACACACCCCGGCCACCGATCGCCAGGACGAAATCGGCGACCTCGCGCGCCAGCTCCACACCAGCTTTGCCCCGGAGCCGAAAGCGCCTGAAGTCGAGCCTGAGCCTGAGTACGACGACACCGAGGACTACAACGACGAGCCTGAGTTTGAAGTGCGCGACCTGCGCGACCCAGGCTTCGACGAAAGCGCCCCGGTGGCCGGCCTCAAGCCTGCGCCGCGCCATGTGATCAAGGCTGAGGAAGACGAGCTGGACGACGAAGACCCGTTCGCCGACCTGCGCGACACCTCGGCAGCCGCCCCAGTCGCTGCGCCCAAACCGGTTGCGGTCAAGAACGCCGAGCCACAGCACAGTGCTGTACTCGCCGTGCAACTGGGTGCCCAGGAGCAACTGCGCCGCCTGCCCCGCGCCCGCCTGACCGAACTGCTCGAACGCTACCGTGACTGCCTCGACCAGGCCGCTTCGCTCTACCAGAGCGAACTGCACACCCTGAACGATGGCAGCACGCTGATGCTGTTCCACAGCGAAGACAGCGGCGAGGACTACCTGACCAATGCCATCTGCTGCGGCGAGCTGTTGCGCGCCCTGGGCCACGCCCTGCAGATCGAAGTGGCCGACAGCGGCATTACCCTGCAACTGCAGCTGGGCCTAACCGTGGGTGACGACCTGTTTGGCATGAGCCAGATCGACCTGCTGCTGACCGAAATCGCCCAGGATGCCCTGGCCCTGTCCCAGCACAGCCGCAACCTGCTGTTGGTGGAGCGCAAGATCAGCGAAGACACACTGATCCGCCAACGCGCGCGTATCCGCCCGATTGCCAGCCCTGAGGGGGCCAGCTGTGTGGAGCGATTGATGGAGCCGTATCCGTCGATGCTGGAGCGACAGTTGGCGCGGATGCACGAGACCCGTAAGCCCTGAGGCTAAGGCCTTTTGTAGGAGCGAGCTTGCTCGCGAAAAACTCACAGACGCCGCGTTTATTCAGAAAGCACGCGTTATCGTTGACGCTTTTCGCGAGCAAGCTCGCTCCTACAGAGCAGCCCAATAAAAAGGCCCGCTTATTCAGCGGGCCTTTTGTTTGTGCGCCATTCAGATCAGAATCTGAACACTTCCAAATCCGTACGAATCGGCGTGGCCATCGGCATCTTCGGTTTTTCCGGGGCCGCAGGCTTGGCCTGGGCGGGGGCCTGCTTACGCGGTTGCGCTTCGGCAATCGGCGGCTGGTTGGCCAATGGTTTGAGCGCCACCGACAACTGCTGTGCCAAGTGCTGCAACAGCACACCCTGGGCCTGGACCTGGGACGCAGTGGTGCCGGCGTGCTCTTCCTGCAGATGCACAATGCGGTTGTCCCGCACCTGCCCGCGACGGTCGATCAGGCGCCACTGTGCATCCAGGATCGCCGGTTGCGACTTGCCGGAATCCAGCCGCGTAATGGTCAGCAACACCTGTACATCCGGGGTGAACCCGGAGGGTCCCGGTGCCAGGACCACACGCTGGCTGTCCAGCTGGCCGGCGACCTGACGCAACATCAACTGGTTGATATCCGACGACAGGCTACCGGCCCAACGACCATCTGTGGAACCTTGCAGGCTGCCGTCGTTCTGACGTTGAAGCAGGGTTTCGCGTTGCAGGTAATCGGCAACCACTACCGGCCCCAGCAATACGGCCATGCCAGCGGTTTGGGCTGGCTGAGCCGGACTTCCGCTGTCCAGCTGGTACAGCGACACCGGTTGATGTGTGCTGCAACCCGCCAACCCCAAAAGGCCAGCGAGCATCAAAAATAGAGGAAGGCGTGGAGCAGTCATCATCCCATCCAAGTGGCTGCCACAAGGCGAACCACAATGTAATACTAAAAATAACCTGAACACGCTCGGCCACGCCGGCGCTGGAAAGGCCATATCATCCGTGAATATGCGCCATGACTCCAGCGCGAAAGCATCGATCTACGCGTTAAATCGTAGATCGAGGCCTCTAGTACCGCTTAAACCGGCGTTTCGACCAGCAAGGCATCCACTCGCTGGAAGCCTCGTGGCAGTTTGTTACCTCGCCGGCCACGCTCACCCTTGTAGTGTTCAAGGTCGTCAGGGCGCAATGACAACGTGCGCTTGCCGGCCTGGAGCACCAGGGTAGAACCTTCCGGGACCACGGCGATGTCAGTCACATACTCCTCGCGACTGGCCACCCGGTCACCGGGAATCCCGATGATCTTGTTGCCTTTACCCTTGCCCAGCTGCGGCAAGTCGCTGATCTTGAACACCAGCAAGCGCCCTTCGGTGGTCACCGACGCCAGCCAGTTACTCTCCCGATCCTCCACCGGCCTTGGCAGGATCACCTTGGCATTGTTCGGCAGGCTCAACAGCGCCTTGCCCGCCTTGTTCTTGGCCTGCAGGTCTTCACCCTTGACCACGAAACCGTAACCGGCGTCGGAGGCGATGACATACAGCGAATCATCGTCCGGCAACAGCACGCACTCGAAATTCGCCCCCGGTGGCGGCGTGAGGCGCCCGGTCAACGGCTCGCCCTGCCCCCGTGCAGACGGCAGGGTGTGGGCCGGCACCGAATAACTGCGCCCGGTCGAGTCGATAAACACCGCGAATTGATTGGAACGCCCGGCGGCAGCGGTCTTGAAGCCATCACCGGCTTTGTACGAAAGGCCGGTGGCGTCAATATCATGCCCTTTGGCGGAGCGAACCCAACCCTTTTCCGACAGAACGACGGTAATTTTCTCGTTGGGCAACAGCTCGGTTTCGGTCAGCGCCTTGGCTTCAGCGCGCTCGACGATAGGCGAGCGACGGTCATCGCCATAGGTTTCGGCGTCTTTGATCAGTTCGCTGCGCACCAGCTTCTTGAGCTTGGCTTCGCTGCCCAGCAGGGCTTGCAGCTTGGCTTGTTCCTTGAGCAGGGCATCCTGCTCGTCGCGCAGCTTCATTTCTTCCAGGCGTGCCAACTGGCGCAAGCGGGTGTCAAGAATGTAGTCCGCCTGGATTTCGCTCAGCTCGAAACGCGCGATCAGCTCGGCCTTCGGATGCTCGGCGGTACGGATGATATGGATCACTTCATCCAGGTTGAGGTAGGCGATCAGCAAGCCGTCCAACAGGTGCAAGCGGCGCTCGACCTTGTCGAGGCGAAATTGCAGGCGGCGACGCACGGTCTGCACGCGGAATTCCAGCCATTCCACCAGCAGATTGCGCAGGTTCTTCAACTGCGGCTTGCCGTCCAGGCCGATGATATTGACGTTGACCCGGTAGCTGGACTCCAGGTCGGTGCTGGCAAACAAGTGCTGCATCAGCACTTCATGATCCACCCGGCTGTTGGTCGGGATGATCACGATGCGGCATGGGTTCTCATGGTCGGACTCGTCACGCAGGTCGGCCACTTGTGGCAATTTCGACGGCTTGGCCTGCATCAACGCGGCGATCTGCTCCAGCACCTTGGCACCCGATACCTGGTGCGGCAGCGCGGTCACAATAATGTCGCCGTCCTCGATGTGGTACACCGCGCGCATACGCACCGAGCCCTTGCCCGTTTCGTACATCTTCAGCAGGTCCGCGCGCGGCGTGATGATTTCTGCTTCGGTCGGGTAATCCGGGCCCTGGATATGCTCGCACAGCTGCTCGACCGTAGCCTTGGGCTCATCCAGCAAACGCACGCAGGCAGTGGCGACTTCGCGCAGGTTGTGCGGCGGCACATCGGTGGCCATGCCGACCGCAATACCGGTGGTGCCGTTGAGCAGGATATTCGGCAAACGCGCCGGCAACACCAGGGGTTCGTCGAGGGTGCCGTCAAAGTTCGGCCCCCAGTCGGCAGTGCCCTGGCCCAGCTCGCTGAGCAGCACTTCGGAATAACGCGACAGCCGCGCCTCGGTGTAACGCATGGCGGCGAAGGATTTGGGGTCATCCGGTGCACCCCAGTTACCCTGCCCGTCCACCAGGGTATAGCGGTAGCTGAACGGCTGGGCCATCAGCACCATGGCTTCATAGCACGCCGAATCACCGTGGGGGTGGAATTTACCCAGCACGTCACCGACAGTACGCGCCGATTTCTTGTGCTTGGAATCAGCGTCCAGGCCCAACTCACTCATGGCGTAGATGATGCGCCGTTGCACGGGCTTCAGGCCGTCGCCGATATGCGGCAAGGCACGGTCCATGATCACGTACATGGAGTAGTTGAGGTAGGCATTTTCGGTGAATTCAGCCAGCGACCGGCGTTCTACGCCATCTAAGCTGTCTGCGAGGATGTCACTCATGCGGGCCTCATCATGGGGTAAGGCGCAGCGGAACTGCCGCTGCGCTGATTCAATTCAAAAAAATCTCGACTCATGGCTGGGCACTCCAGCCGCCATCCGGAGCGGCAAAACGATAGACCATCGGACGTTTTTCACCATCGGCACGCGGGCCGAAATTGTTGTCGATCCCGACCCAGGCACCGTCGGCATCCACCAACAGGGCTTCAGCCAGGCCATACGACTGCGGGTAACGTCGCTGCGGCGTCAGGGCTTCGTCGGCAAACGACCAGCACAGCTCAACCTTGGCCGTGAGCGGGTCGCGCCGGCAGATCTGAAACGCATTGCGCTCCAGGGTAAACAGCTTGCCGTTGAACAGCGACAGGTCAGCAAAGTCCTTGGACACGGCCTTGGCGTTGGGGAACTGCGCCGGTTGCACTTCCTGGCCGGCCTCGCTCAACAATACACAACGGCCATCGCAATCCCATACGCTCTGCCCACGCTTGATCGAGACCAGGCCACGGCGTTCGCGCTCGGCAGCCAGCCAGATCTGATTGCCTTCAGGGTTTACCGCCAGGCCTTCGAACAAGGCATTAAAGTGCAGCAACATGCCACTGGCCCTGGCTTCACGCACCATGCCCGGCGCGATTTTCAACCACTCGGGTGCGCCCGTTGCGGGTACCTGCAACACCGCGGCATGGGCTTCGCTGACAATGTAGCGGTTGCCTGCGGCATCACAACTGATGCCTTCAAAGTCCAGGTCACCACCACGTATGAACGAAGCGGCCTTGGTGCGCGAACGCAAGCCCCAAGGCAGGCCGGACTCGGGCACGGGCGGCACGTCGATCGTCAGCGCTTGCGCGCTCCAGGTCGGCGCACGGGTATCCAGGCGGTAGATCTGGTCGTCATCGCGGTCCGAAACCGTCCACAGCTCGTTGCCACACAACGCCAGGCCCGACAGGTTCCCACCGCGCATGCCGTCAACCGGGTGTTCCGAGACCAGTTTGAGCTCTGCCACGCTGGCTGCGGCCACCTGGGTGACCGCCAGCCCGCTCAACATCAGGATCGCCAGGGCGACGCCTGTGCGCATCAGCCCAGTACCTCAGCCAGGTTGCCTTTGGATTCAAGCCAGGTCTTGCGGTCGCCGGCGCGTTTCTTCGCCAGCAGCATGTCCATCATTTCCGAGGTGGCGGCGAAGTCTTCCAGGGTCAACTGCACCAGGCGCCGGGTGTTCGGGTCCATGGTGGTTTCGCGCAGTTGCGGCGGGTTCATTTCACCCAGGCCCTTGAATCGCGTGACCTGTGGCTTGCCGCGTTTCTTCTCGGCCACCAGGCGGTCAAGGATGCCATCGCGCTCGGCTTCGTCCAGGGCGTAGAAAATTTCCTTGCCCAGGTCGATGCGGTACAGCGGCGGCATGGCGACGTAGACGTGACCGGCATCCACCAACGGGCGGAAATGCTGGACGAACAACGCGCACAGCAAGGTAGCAATGTGCAGGCCGTCAGAGTCGGCGTCGGCGAGGATACAGATCTTGCCGTAGCGCAACTGGCTCATGTCTGCCGCGCCCGGATCGACGCCGATGGCGACCGCGATGTTATGCACTTCCTGGCTGGCCAGCACTTCGCTGCCATCGACTTCCCAGGTGTTGAGGATCTTGCCGCGCAACGGCAGGATCGCCTGGAACTCCTTGTCCCGCGCTTGCTTGGCGGAACCGCCGGCGGAGTCACCTTCCACCAGGAACAGCTCGGAACGCATCGGGTCTTGCCCGGCGCAATCGGCCAGTTTGCCCGGCAGTGCCGGGCCCTGGGTGATGCGCTTGCGCTCGACCTTTTTGCTCGCCTTCAAGCGCCGGCCGGCGTTGTTGATCGCCAGCTCCGCCAGGGCCAGGCCCAGCTCGGGATGCTCGTTGAGCCACAGGCTGAAGGCGTCCTTGACCACGCCAGAGACAAACGCCGCTGCCTCGCGGGACGACAGGCGCTCCTTGGTCTGCCCGGAGAATTGCGGTTCCTGCATCTTCATCGACAGCACGAACGCGATGCGCTCCCACACGTCTTCCGGCGCCAGTTTGACGCCGCGCGGCAACAGGCTGCGGTATTCGCAGAACTCACGCATGGCATCCAGCAAGCCTTGGCGCAAACCGTTGACGTGGGTGCCGCCCTGGGCCGTGGGGATCAGGTTGACGTAGCTTTCCTGCACGCTGTCGCCACCTTCGGGCAACCACAGCAGCGCCCAGTCCACCGCTTCTTTATTACCCGACAGGCTGCCGCAGAACGGCTCGTTGGGCAGGCGCTCGAAGTCGCTGACCGAGTCTTCCAGGTAAGAGCGCAGGCCGTCTTCGTAGTGCCATTCGACCTTCTCGCCGGTGCCTTTGTCTTCAAAGCTGACCAGCAGCCCCGGGCACAGCACGGCCTTGGCCTTGAGCACGTGCTTGAGGCGGCTGATGGAGAATTTGGGCGAATCGAAATACTTGGGGTCCGGCGCAAAGTACACGCTGGTGCCGGTGTTGCGCTTGCCCACGGTGCCGATCACTTCCAGGTCGGTGGCTTTGTAGCCATCGGCGAAAGTCATCTGGTACTCGTTGCCATCGCGCTTGACCTTGACCCGCACCAGGGTCGACAGCGCGTTGACCACGGAAATACCCACGCCGTGCAAACCGCCGGAGAACTGGTAGTTCTTGTTGGAGAACTTGCCGCCGGCATGCAGCTTGGTAAGGATCAGCTCGACGCCCGGCACACCCTCTTCGGGGTGAATGTCCACCGGCATGCCACGACCGTCGTCGGACACTTCCAGGGAATGGTCGGCGTGAAGGATGACTTGCACCGACTTGGCGTGCCCGGCCAAGGCTTCGTCGACGCTGTTGTCGATGACTTCCTGGGCAAGGTGGTTCGGCCGACTGGTGTCGGTGTACATGCCGGGGCGTTTGCGCACCGGGTCGAGGCCCGAGAGGACTTCGATGGCGTCGGCGTTATAAGAGCTAGCGCTGGGAGTGGCCATGGGGTCTCGTCGTGAGTCGTTCGATTAAAAAGTGACCTGCGATTTTCTACAGTGACGAAAAATCGAAGGATTGAAACTGATCTGCGCCAATGCCGGCAAAGCACAACAGTGCCGGCAATTGCTGGGCGAACCCCTGGTAACCATGGTCGCCACCGGCCTGGATGCGCAAGGCGCAGGCCCGGTAATACTGTTGGGCCAGGCGATAATCCAGGGTTTCGTCCCCGGTCTGCAACCACACCTGATAACGCGCGGCATCCTGGGGCGCCGGTACTTCCAGCTCGGCCAAGGCCGTGACGTGGTCCTGTGTCAACTCCCAGGTCTCATCGGTGTAGAGGTTCTTCTGGGTGCCCAGGTAACCGTCGAACATCCGATGGGGACTGACCGCCGGGTTGACCAGCAACGCCTTGAGACCATGGCGTTCGGCAAGATGGGTTGCATAGTAGCCGCCGAGTGAGCTGCCGACCAGCAGTGGCCGGCCCAGTTGCGCAATCGCTTGCTCCAATTGAAGAATTGCCTGACGAGGGTGGTGATGCAGCGCCGGTACGCGTAACTGGTCGGACAGGCCAAGGGTGCCCATCACGGTGGTCAACTGGCTGGCCTTGTTGGAAGCCGGCGCACTGTTGAAGCCGTGGATATACAGGATCGAAGCGGACATGCCGGGCTCTCCGTGCTGGGGCCAAAGAGGCGCAGTTTACAGGGAATGCAGGCAGAAGCGGACCCAATGTAGGAGCTGGCTTGCCTGCGATGGCGGCGATTGAGTCAACGAGCCAGCGCCAGGTACACCGTCATCGCAGGCAAGCCAGCTCCCACCTTTTGATCAGTGTTTGCAGGCCTTAATAGCCGTTGCTGCCGTAATCGACCGTAAAAGCGAAGCCTTTGACCCGCTCCACCCCCGTTTCCAACCGTCCGTCGCCATGCAAGCGCAACCAGCGATAACCCGGTGCCTGCTCGCTGACCTGGAAATCCTCACTCCCTGGCGCAAACTGGATACAGGTGGACGGCGAAGCCAGCAGTCGCACACCGTTGCGCTCGCCGTCGATTTCCTGATGCACATGGCCCCAAAGCAATGCCTTTGTCTGCGGGAAGCGCTCAAGCACGGCAAACAGAGCCTCGGGGTTGCGCAGGCCAATCGGCTCCATCCATGCACTGCCGATGGGCACCGGATGATGGTGGAAACACACCAGGTGATGGCGATCCGGCGCTTCGCTCAAGGCCTGCGCCAGCCGTTGCAGTTGCTCGTCTTGCAAGTAACCCGGCACCGACCCGGGTACCGCCGAATCCAGCAGGGTGATACGCCAGTTGCCGATATCCACCACCGGTTCGAGCAAATCACTGTGCATGGCAGCCTGGGCCATGACCTGCGGTTCGTCGTGGTTGCCGGGAATCCAGCGCGCCGGGGCGCCAAGGGGAGCGGTCAAATCGCGAAACTGTTGATAGGACGCCAGCGTGCCGTCCTGGGACAAGTCGCCGGTCGCCAGTATCAGGTCGATGGCCGGCTGTTGCGCACGCACCAGCTCGACCACCCGCTGCAGGCTTTCACGGGTGTTCATGCCCAGCAGCGTGGCGTCAGCGTCGGCAAACAGATGGCTGTCGGACAACTGCACCAGCAACACGGCATCAGGATTCACGGCGGATACGCTCGGCAAGGCGCTCTCCCTGGCAACTACAGGAATGGACATTTGGCGCGATTATGCTGGGGCAGGACACAAAGAGGAAACCCAAGGAAGCAGACGCAGTTCACCTCTACCGCACCACTTCAAACTCATGGCCCAAGGCCAGGCAGTGGCTGAGCCATTCACCGAGGAACACATTGAGCTGTGCTTTCTCATCGGGCTGGTGCATGAACACATTCGGGTAAGGATAGATGCTGCGAAAGCGTCGTGCGTGCTCGGCGCTGATCACTTCGGCCATACGGGCGTCGTGGTAGACCTGTACTTCCAGTTGCGGCACCGGCAACCACGGCAGGCTGTGTTCCTGGCGCACCCGCAGGGTGGTGGTGTACGGGCAGGTGAGAATGACTTCCAGGGTCAGCACGCCGAGCATCTGGTCGCCATGGGTGACAGCAATGCGCCGCGCCTGGGGGGCGTGGCGCATGTCCGGGAGCAGGCGCATCAGCCGCGCATAGTTGGCCTCGCAGGCCGCTTGCAGCCCGATCAGGTCTACTCGATAACGTTCCCGTGCCTTTACTGCCATAACCCCCTCACTTCCGCGCGATTAAGCGCAAGCCATTGCAGGGCGATAATGCTGGCTGCGTTGGAAATCTTGCCGTCGCGCACCGCCTGCAAGGCATCTTCGAATGCCCAGGCGGTGACGCGGATATCTTCTGCTTCTTCTTCCAATCCATGGACGCCACCCGCGCCCGAGCTGTCGCAACGGCCCAGGTACAGGTGGACAAATTCGGTACTGCCGCCCGGCGATGGGAAATACTTGGTGATCGGCCACAGCGCGGAGAATGTCAGCCCAGCTTCCTCCTCGGCCTCGCGGTGTGCAACCTCCTCGGGTTGCTCATCCTTGTCAATCAGGCCGGCGACCATCTCCACCAGCCAGGGGTTATCGGCGCGGCCCATGGCGCCGACGCGGAACTGTTCGATCAGCACCACCTCATCGCGCAGCGGGTCGTAGGGCAGCACGCATACGGCGTCATGACGCACGAACACCTCGCGGTTGATCACCCGACTCATGCCGCCGTCGAATTTTTCGTGGCGCAGTTGCAGGCGATCGAGCTTGTAGAAGCCTTTATAGGCATTGTCACGCTGAACAATCTCGATTTTGTTCGGCGTCGACTTCGCGATGTCCGTCATGGTGTCCCTCGTTAAGCTCATGCAATGGGCGCCATCCTAACGCGCCGACGCCCGTTGATGCAGCCCCTTTGCGGTTGCCGGGAGAGGCGGCGAGCGTCAAACTCACTGCAATCAGTTTAGTGGCGAACTGGCGGCCACGTTGGCAGTCCAAGCGCTACTCTTTTCGCTTTCCATCGATTTACGAAGGACACACATGTCGCTTTTAAAAATCGCCTCCATGGCCTGTATTGCCTTGACCCTGGGTGCTTGCCAGAGCCTGTTCCAACCTGCCTATCTCAAGCCGCTGGACGTTACTACCGACAAATCGGAGCAGATCAAGCCCGGCTGTGATAGCCCGGCCTGCCCGCTGGTGAACATCGACACCGTGCATTTCCCCACCGAGCCACAACTCGACAGCCTGGTGGAACAGCGTTTGCTGCAAATGACCCGCACCACGCCTGGCGCCAGCGTACCGGCGAGCCTGACCGCCTACCGGAACACCTTCCTGCGTGAGTCGCCTGACCGCCACGGCATGTACTTGCAAGCCAAGGTACGTGACCAGCATGACGGACTGGTGATCGTTGAAGTGTCCAGCTACCTGGACACCGGCGTCGCCCACGGCGAGCCAGGCCGCGGGTTTATCAACTATTCACGGATTCTGCATAAGGAACTGACCCTGGCCGACATGCTGCTGCCCGGCCAGGAGCAGGCGTTCTGGAATACCGCTAAAGTTGCCCACAACAGCTGGTTGATCAGCACCAAGATGGATCGCGATCCGGAGTTCGTGAAGAGCTGGCCGTTTCAGAAAACCCCGAACGTGGCCCTGACCAGCGGCGGCGTGGTGCTCAAGTACAACGTCAGCACCATCGCCCCTTACGCACAGGGGCTGATCGAAATCACCCTGCCCTATACGCGCCTCACCGGCGTGATCAAGCCTGAGCTGATGCCGGCACGCCGCTGATCGGTTGTTATTGCAGGGGAGAGTGGGTGTTTGTCGGATCGCTATCGCGGGCAAGCCCGACTCCCACAGGGGACCGGCTGTGAACACAAAATCTGTGTCCACTTAGGCCAACTGTGGGAGCCGGGCTTGCCCGCGATGACGGCGGTGCAGGCACCGCCGCCTATGGATCAGACCTTCTTGTAGAGCTGGCTACCTTCCTGCTTGAACCGCTCAGCCTGCTCGGCCAAGCCCTTGGCCACATCCACATCCACCGCATCGATGCGCTGGTTGGCCGCGTACTCACGCACTTCCTGGGTGATTTTCATCGAACAGAACTTAGGCCCGCACATCGAACAGAAATGCGCGACCTTGGCCGAATCCTTCGGCAAGGTTTCATCGTGATATGAACGTGCGGTATCCGGGTCCAGGCCGAGGTTGAACTGGTCTTCCCAGCGGAACTCGAAGCGCGCCTTGCTCAAGGCGTTATCGCGAATCTGCGCGCCGGGGTGGCCTTTGGCGAGGTCGGCCGCGTGGGCCGCGATCTTGTAGGTAATGATCCCGGTCTTCACGTCATCCTTGTTCGGCAAGCCCAGGTGCTCCTTGGGCGTGACGTAGCAGAGCATGGCACAACCGAACCAGCCGATCATTGCCGCGCCGATACCCGAAGTGATGTGATCATAGCCGGGCGCAATGTCGGTGGTCAGCGGGCCTAGGGTGTAGAACGGCGCCTCGTCGCAGCACTCCAGTTGCTTGTCCATGTTCTCCTTGATCAACTGCATCGGCACATGGCCGGGGCCTTCGATCATGGTTTGCACGTCGTGCTTCCAGGCGGTCTTGGTCAGTTCGCCCAGGGTTTCCAGTTCGCCGAATTGCGCGGCGTCGTTGGCATCGGCAATCGAACCCGGGCGCAAGCCATCGCCAAGGGAGAAGCTGACGTCATAGGCCTTCATGATTTCGCAGATTTCGTCGAAATGCGTGTAGGTGAAGTTCTCTTTGTGGTGGGCCAGGCACCACTTGGCCATGATCGAACCACCACGGGAGACGATGCCGGTCACGCGCTTGGCAGTCAGCGGCACATACCGCAGCAATACCCCAGCGTGGATGGTGAAGTAGTCGACGCCCTGCTCGGCCTGTTCGATCAAGGTGTCGCGGAACAGCTCCCAGGTCAGGTCTTCGGCGGCGCCCCCGACTTTTTCCAGGGCCTGGTAGATCGGCACGGTCCCGATTGGCACTGGCGAGTTGCGGATGATCCACTCGCGGGTTTCGTGGATGTGTTTACCGGTGGACAGGTCCATCACCGTGTCCGAGCCCCAGCGAATGCCCCAGGTGAGCTTCGCCACTTCCTCTTCGATGGACGAACCCAGGGCGCTGTTGCCAATGTTGCCGTTGATCTTCACCAGGAAGTTACGGCCGATGATCATCGGTTCCAGCTCGGTGTGGTTGATGTTGGCCGGGATGATCGCGCGGCCCCGGGCGATTTCTTCGCGTACGAATTCAGGCGTGATGATTTTCGGCACGCTGGCGCCGAAGCTGTGGCCGGCGTGCTGCTGATCCAGCAAGCCACTGGCACGGGCTTCTTCAAGCTTCATGTTTTCGCGGATGGCGACGTATTCCATCTCGGCCGTGATGATGCCTTTGCGCGCGTAATGCATTTGCGTGACGTTGGCACCGGCCTTGGCGCGGCGCGGGTTCTTTACATGGGCAAAACGCAGGGCAGTCAGTTCGGCGTCGCTCAAGCGCTGCTGGCCGAAGTGCGATGTGAGACCGGGCAGGCGCTCGGTGTCGTCGCGTACTTCTATCCACGGCGAGCGCACGTCGGCCAGGCCTTTGCGCACGTCGATAATCACATTCGGGTCGGTGTAGGGGCCTGAGGTGTCGTAGACGGTAACCGGCGCGTTGATTTCGCCGCCGAAATCGGTAGGCGTGACGTCCAGGCTGATCTCGCGCATCGGCACGCGAATATCCGGGCGGGAGCCCTGCACGTAGATTTTTTGCGAGCGGGTAAACGGCTGCACGGAGCCGGAGTCGACCTTGGCCGATTCACTCAGGTGCACGGTATTTTTTAGTTTTGTACTCATCACGGGCTCTCCAACTTATCCAGGCGGTGGATTTTTGTCGGAGCGAACCTGTGACGGACGGACGCACTGTAACCAGTGCTGTGCTTGGCGCACGAGGGCTGTTCGATTGTCGAACAACATCCCGGACGAAGCACAAGAGGACTCGCCGGGTGACGAGAAATCTTGTTCCCTACGCAGGCGCTAACCTGATCAGGTTCAACGGGATCCGGTATTTACCGATCTCAGCCTTCCAACAAGGCACCCCGACAAGAACGCGGCCAGTCTAGACCATGGCGTGGGCAAATTGCCAATAGCGGTGCATTCAGCGTGATGAATGGCGCGATCGTGGGATTGTTGTGCGCAGGTCCGGCCACTACACTCGGGCACTGCTTCAAGGCTTGACGCCAGGAATGGCCAGCCTTAGCCTTGAGCGCTAAATTATAGTCGTAATATTAAAATTAGGGATCGCCTCATGCTGCGCAAACTCTCACTGGCTGTTGCCGTGTCTTGTGCGACCAACGGACTGGTCTGGGCAGCTGAAGCGCCCTTGTCCGCCAACACCGACCTGGTCAGCGTCTATCAGGAAGCGGCGCACAACAACGCCGACCTGGCCGCTGCCCGTGCGCAGTACGGCGCGCAAAAAGAAGTGGTGCCCCAGGCCCGCGCAGGTTTGCTGCCGAATCTGTCGGCCGGTGCCGACAGCAATAACGTGCGCACCCAGATCGATCAACCGGCCGCCACGGCCAACCGTGACGCCCACTCCTGGCGCGCCACCCTGAGCCAGCCGCTGTTTCGCGCCGACCGCTGGTTCCAGCTGCAAGCCGCCCAAGCGGTCAACGAGCAAGCCTCGCTGCAACTGTCGGCCTCCGAGCAGAACCTGATTTTGCAAAGTGCCGAAAGCTACTTCGCCGTACTGCGCGCCCAGGACAACCTGGCGTCGACCAAAGCCGAAGAAAATGCCTTCAAGCGCCAGCTCGACCAGTCCAACGAACGCTTCGATGTGGGCCTGTCGGACAAGACCGATGTGCTGCAATCCCAGGCCAGCTACGACACTGCCCGGGCCAACCGCATCCTGGCCCAGCGCCAGGTGGACGACGCTTTCGAAGCGCTGATCACCCTGACCAACCGCCAATACAATTCGATCCAGGGCATCGTTCATACGCTGCCGGTGCTGCCGCCGGCGCCGAACGACGCCAAGGCCTGGGTCGAAACCGCCGGGCGCCAGAATCTCAACCTGCTCGCCAGCAATTACGCGGTAACCGCCGCCGAAGAAACCCTTCGGCAGCGCAAGGCCGGCCACTTGCCGACCCTCGATGCGGTTGCGCAATACGAAAAAGGCGACAACGACGCCCTGGGTTTCAGCAACCCGAATCAGTTGCCCATCCCGTACGGTGGCGATGTGTCGCAACGCACCGTCGGCCTGCGCTTGAACATCCCGATCTATAGCGGCGGCCTTACCAGCTCGCAAGTGCGCGAATCCTATTCGCGCCTCGACCAGACCGAGCAACAACGTGAAGGCCTGCGCCGCCAAGTGGTGGAAAACACCCGCAATCTGCACCGTGCAGTCAACACCGATGTGGAGCAGGTGCAAGCGCGCCGCCAGTCGATCATCTCCAACCAGAGCGCAGTGGAAGCCACGGAAATCGGCTATCAGGTGGGCACGCGCAACATCGTCGACGTGCTGGACTCACAGCGCCAGCTGTACGCGTCGGTGCGCAACTACAACAACAGCCGCTACGATTACATCCTCGACAACCTGCGCTTGAAGCAGGCGGCCGGCACGCTCAACCCGGGGGATTTGCAAGATCTGGCGCGCTATCTCAAGGCTGACTACAACCCGGACAAAGACTTCCTGCCGCCGGACCTGGCCAAAGCCGCTGCCGAACAGCTCAAGGCCCGCCCCGGCTATTAAAATGTGGGAGCTGGCTTGCCTGCGATGCAGACACCTCGGTACATCAGGTACACCGAGGTGATGCTATCGCAGGCAAGCCAGCTCCCACATTGGGTTGGTGTTGTCAGTGTTTGATCAGTTTGTCCAAACCGTCCAGTAAACGCTTGAGCGCGCCCTGATTGGCCTGCATCACCTTGAGCCCCGCCTGCGCCATCTTGCGTGCGTCCTGGGGCAACTCAAACAACTGTCGCACCGCTTCGGCCAGCCCATCGGCATCGTCCACCTCTCGCAAAGCCCCGGCGTCGCGCATCATCGCGGTGATGTCGAGGAAGTTGAAGACATGCGGGCCCATGATCACCGGTTTACCCAGCGCCGCCGGTTCCAGCGGGTTGTGCCCGCCGGTCGGCACCAGGCTGCCGCCGACGAATGCGCTGTCGGCCAGGGCGTAAAGAAACAGCAATTCGCCCATGGTGTCGCCGAGCAGCACCGAGGTGTGCTCGGTAACCGGCTCGCCGCTGGAGCGACGCACGGTGGCAAACCCTTGCTGCACGCAGCGCTCAAACGTAGGGCCAAAGCGCTCCTGATGACGGGGCACCAGAATCAGCAGTGCATTGGGATAGTTCGCCAGCAACTGGCGATGAGCGGCCAGCACCACGTCGTCTTCACCTTCGTGGGTACTGGCGGCGATCCAGACCGGACGCTCGCTGGCGCCCCATTGTTCACGCAGGGCAGCGGCGCGGGCCGTCAACTGCGGGTCGATGCTCAGGTCGAACTTGATCGAGCCGGTCACTTCCACGGTTTCAGGACGTGCACCCAGGCTGCGCAAGCGTTCGGCCTCGGTCTCGGTCTGTACGGCGAACAGGCTCATTTCTGCCAGCATCGGCGCCGTCAGCTTGGCAAATCGCGCGTACCCCTTGGCCGAGCGCGCCGACAACCGCGCATTGGCCAGCGCCACCGGGATACCGCGCTGGGCACAGGCGTGGATATGGTTGGGCCACAGCTCGGTTTCCATGATCACCGCCAGCGTGGGCTGGACGCGGTTCAAAAAACGCTTGGCGGCGCACGGTAAGTCGTACGGCAAATAGCAGTGCTGGATGCGCGGTTCGTTGGCGAACAACGCCTGGATCCGCTCGGAACCGGTGGGCGTCATGCAGGTGACGGTAATCGGCAGCTGTGGATAACGCTCCAACAAGCCGCGAACCATCGGGGCGGCGGCAATGCTTTCGCCGACCGACACCGCGTGCACCCAGATCCCGCCGGGCCGCATCACCGGAAAGCCATAGGAAAACCGCTCGCCCACCCGCTTGGCATAGGCCGGCGCTTTGCGCGCACGCAACCACAAGCGTAAAGCCACCAACGGCAGCGCCAGGTAAAACAGACAGCTGTAGAGAGTTCTATTCATGGCGGCGGAGTTTATCGGCTTTTTCAGTCGATCGCCTGCAAGCACTCGGCAAAACGTTTGGCCAGGAAGCGCGCGGCAGGCCCAAGGTGCTCGTCGCGGCGCCACACCAGTTCCACCACCAGGGCGGGCGGGGTCCACTCGCTGGCCAATTCGACCATCTGTTGCTGGTAGGTCGGGTATTGCACGATATGCCGAGGCAGCCAGGCCCAGCCCAGGCCACTCATCAGCCATTCGGCCAATACGTAGAAGCTGTCGGCGCGCCACACCAGGGGGCTGGCCGCCTCGCTGCCGGGGTAGACGCTGGTCTGGGTCGACATCAGCAACTGCCGAAACTGGGCCAGGTGTTGGCACGTCACGTACTGCTCCTTGGCCAACGGGTGATTGACTCCGCACACCGTGACCATTTCCACGCTGCCCACCACCCTTCGCTCCAGGGCTTCGGGAATCTGGTCGTGATAGAACAACAGCCCCAGGTCCGCCTTGCGCTCCACCAGCTTGCGCGCCACATCGCCCTGGGCCGCGCTGGACAACTGCACCTCCAGCAGCGGGTAGTGCACGGCCAGCGCCTCCAGGCTGTCGAGCACAGGCTGGAACAACATCGCCTCATCCTGAGCCAGGCGCAGGCAGGCTTCCTCGCCGCGGGTCAACGACAACGCCCGGCCCGTGAGGCGCTCACACTGGCGCAGCACCTCACGCGCTTCCTCCAACAACACACTGCCGGCCTCGGTCAGGCGCGGTTGCCGGCCGCTGCTACGTTCGAACAGGACAACGCCCAAGTCAGCCTCCAGCAGGGCAATGCCACTGCTGACCGCCGATTGCGCCTTGCGCTGCCCACGCGCCACGGCAGAAAACGAGCGCTGCTCGGCGACGCTGACAAACAGGCGCATCTGCTCCAGATCCCATTGCACGCTCATGGCTCAACCCATCTCAATTCCAGATAGGTAATGACTTTACCCCATCTGGCGAACCTCTAGAATGCCGACCTTATCAAATGCGCATCACCTCGAGGATTGCCCCATGAATGCCGCCTACTACTACTTGGCCATCGCCATCTGCTCGGAAGTGATCGCCACCGTTTCCATGAAAGCCATCAAAGGCTGGAGCACCCCTATTCCGTTGTTGCTGGTGATCGTCGGTTACGGCGTGGCGTTCTGGATGCTGACCCTAGTGGTACGCACCGTGCCGGTCGGCGTGGCATACGCGGTATGGGCCGGGATGGGCATCGTGATGGTCAGCATCGCGGCGTTGTTCATCTACGGGCAGAAGTTGGATGTGCCGGCGATGCTGGGGATGGGCCTGATTGTGCTGGGCGTGGTGGTGATTCAGCTGTTCTCGAAAACCGCCGGACACTGACCGCCACTCAACAGCCTGTATACTGCGCCTCTTGTCTTGAACACTGAGGTCGCCGATGCCATCCGTTATTTCCACCGACGTTCTGATTGTCGGCGCCGGGGTTGCCGGCCTCTGGCTCAATGCGCGCCTGCGCGGCCAGGGGTTTTCCACGGTACTGGTGGAAAGCGCCACCCTGGGCGGCGGGCAAAGCCTGAAGTCCCAGGGCATCATCCACGGCGGTGCGAAATACGCCCTGCATGGCGCCCTCACCGGCGCCTCCGAAGCCATTGCCGATATGCCGCGCCGCTGGCGTGAAGCCCTGGCCGGCAACGGCGAGCTGGACCTGTCCGGTGTGCGCGTGCTGTCCCAGGCACATTACTTGTGGTCGCCCGGGACGATTGCCGGCAACCTCACCAGCTTTTTCGCCAGCAAGGCCGTGCGTGGCCGCGTCGATCAGGTCAAGGGCGACGAACTGCCCCTGGCGCTGCAGGACCGTCGCTTCAAAGGCAAGGTCTACCGCCTGGCCGAGCTGGTGGTGGACGTACCCAGCCTGATCAATCGCTTGGCGCAACTGGCTGGTGACAGCCTGCTCGCAGGTGTGCACATCGAACCGTTGCTGGAGGGTGACACCCTGGTGGGCTTGAAGGTCGATGGCCGTGAGATCCGCGCCCAGCGCATAGTCCTGAGCGCTGGCGGCGGCACGGCAGACTTGCTCGCCGCCCTGGGCCATAGCCAGCCGGCCATGCAAAAACGCCCGCTGCACATGATCATCGCCAAAGGCCCCGGCCTCAAGCCGCTGTACGCCCACTGCCTGGGCGGCGGCACCAAGCCACGGATTACCGTGACCACCCACCCGGCCGCGGATGGCAACTGGGTGTGGTACATGGGCGGTGATATCGCCGAGGCTGACGGTGTGGCGCGTACGCCGCAAGAACAGATCGCCACCGCGCAGAAAGAGCTGGCGCAACTGCTGCCCTGGATCGACATGAGCCAGACCCAGTGGGCCACCCTGCGGGTGGATCGCGCCGAGCCGCTGCAATCGGGGCTGAGCCGTCCCGATAACGCGTTCCTTGCCGAAGACGGCCGCCTGCTGGTCGGCTGGCCCACCAAACTGGCCCTGGCGCCGGACTTCGCCGACCGCGTACTCCACGCTCTGGAGCGCGACGGCATCCGCCCAGGCGCCAATACCCCGCTGCCCGAGCTGCCAGCACCGGCAATCGGCCAACCCGTCTGGGAGCACCTGTTGCCATGAGCCTGCCAACCCTGCACGACCTGCATCGCCCCCTGGGCAGCACCGGCCTGCTGGTGTCGCCCCTGGGCCTGGGCACCGTCAAGTTGGGCCGCGACCAAGGGGTGAAATACCCCAACGGCTTTCAGATCCCTGGCGACGACGAGGCCCGCATGCTGTTGCGCCAGGCCCGCGAACTGGGCATCAACCTGATCGACACCGCACCGGCCTATGGCATGAGCGAAGAGCGCCTGGGGCCGCTGCTGCGTGACCAGCGCAAGGACTGGGTCATCGTCAGCAAGGTTGGCGAAGAGTTTGCCAATGGCGTGTCCCATCACGATTTCAGCGCGGCCCATACGCGGATGTCGATCGAACGCAGTCTGAAACGACTTGAAACGGATTTCATCGACCTGGTGCTGGTGCACTCCGACGGCAACGACTTGCATATCCTCAACGATTGCGAGGTTTACCAGACCCTGGCGCAGTTGAAGAAAGACGGCAAGATTCGCGGTTTCGGCTTCTCCGGCAAAACCGTCGAGGGCGGCGTGAAAGCGCTGGAACAGGGCGACTGCGCGATGGTCACCTACAACCTCAACGAACAGGCTGAGAAGGCCGTGATCGACTATGCGGCCGCCCACGGCAAGGGCATCCTGGTGAAAAAGGCGCTGGCCAGCGGCCACGTATGCCTGGAACCGGGAATGGATCCAATTCAGGCCAGTTTCACCTTGTTGTTCGCGCAAACGGGCGTCGCCAGTGCTATTGTCGGGACCATTAATCCGCTGCACCTGGCCCATAACGTAGCAACTGCTGCCCGGGTCATTCGTCAACTCTGATGCCGCCCACGCGGCCGACCCCGTCGCAAGAAGGAGCCGACATGCCGCGTACGCTCATAAGAAAGAACCCCAGCAACTTCAAGACACTGCCGCTGCACGTCGAAGCCACCCCCGAAGGCCTGAGCTACCAGAGCGTCGGCATGCCGCTCAACTTCGCCCAGACCCTGCAACGGCGCAAGCCGGTCGAGGTACCAGATGCCGAACGCTTCGCCCTGGAACTGGCGAACCTCGGCGTCTCGGTACGCCTGACCCTGCACTGGCAAAACAAGGACTACTGGGTGCTGGTGCGCCAACGCCGCCAGGACCGTGGCGACGTGGTGCTCAAGCTGATCTCCGGCTACGTCCCGGCCCATGAACTGAACCTGCCGCTGCACACCGCCATCCAGGAAATTGCTGAAGAGTGCCTGCTCGAAACACCCGAAGGCTGGCTCGGCGGGCGCTTCAACGACACCTGGCTGCCGGCGCCCTACTCCGCCGCCCTGCATTACCGCGAAGCCCTACCGTTTCGGCTCAGCCCCTTGTCCGGCGCCGCACGCCCGGTACGCTGCGCCACCATGCAACTGATCGAGCGCCCACGGGCCTACGTGCACCTGCCGACCGCCTCGCTGCAATTGATTTATGACCTGCGCCTGGAAGTGCCGAAGGAGGCCAAGTCCCTCAGTTTGTTTCATGTGGATGAGCGTTTGGAGGGCGACCAACTGGTGGCACGCCTGGATCGTCAGCGTCCGGACCTGTACTTGATGCCGCTCAAAGACGGCGAGCCGCTTGCAGAGTTGTATACCGTCAAGAAGGATCAGCTGTACCCAGCCAGCACGCGCGGCCTGTATCTGGCGGAAAGTTTTGCCCAGCAAGAAGGCTGGCTGGTGCGCGATGAGCGCATTCGCTGGAAGGACTGGCTCAGGCAGCAGGGCCTGGCAGAGCCGGAAAAAGACTCCAAGCTCAAGCGCTTGACCGGCAAGGCGCGGCAGATGCTGCGCAAGATCGTGCCGAAGAAAAGCTAGGGGCGAGCAGGCTCGCCCCACGGGGTATCACTCGTTGTTGCGGATCTTCTCGACAATCGCGGTGGTGGAGCTGTTTTCAACCAACCCCAGCACTTTGACCGTGCCACCGTAGGCACTGACGATGTCCGCACCGACCACTTGGTCGACGCTGTAGTCACCGCCCTTGACCAGCACGTCGGGCTTGACCTGGGCCAACAGATTTTCCGGCGTGCCTTCAGAGAAGCTGATCACCCAGTCCACCGCACCCAGGCCCGCGAGTACCGCCATGCGCCGGTCAACGCTGTTGATCGGGCGGCCAGGGCCTTTCAAGCGGCTGACCGACGCATCATCGTTGACCGCGACGATCAAACGGTCGCCTTGGGCACTCGCCTGCTCCAGGTACGTCACATGCCCGGCGTGCAGGATGTCAAAGCAACCGTTGGTGAACACAATGCTTTCGTTGTGAGCCCGGGCATCGTCAATCGCCAGCAGCAATTGCTCCAGGCCTAGCACACCGCGCTCCGAGCCTTCCGAGCGCTGAATCGCACGGCGCAACTCCGGTGCGCTGATGGCGGCGGTACCCAGCTTGCCCACCACAATGCCCGCCGCCAGGTTGGCCAGTGCCACGGCGTGGGGCAGTTCTTCACCGGCAGCAATGGAGGCTGCCAGGGTAGAAATCACGGTATCACCGGCGCCGGTGACGTCGAACACTTCACGGGCACGCGCTGGCAGGTGCATCGCCGGATGGCCTGGACGCAGCAGGGTCATGCCGTGCTCGCCACGGGTCACCAGCAAGGCGCCCAAGTCGAGATCGGCCATCAGCGCCGCGCCCTTGCTCACCAGTTCGTGCTCATCAGCGCAACCGCCGACGATGGTTTCGAACTCACTGAGGTTGGGCGTGAGCAGGCTGGCGCCTCGGTAAACCGAAAAGTCCTTGCCCTTGGGATCGGCCAGCACCGGAATGTTGCGGGCCTTGGCGGCCTGGATCAACACCTGGTGATTCTGCAAGGCGCCTTTGCCGTAGTCGGACAACACCAGCACCTTGATACCTTCGAGCAGTGCCTCGACCTGGTCGCCAAGGGCCAGGGCGTCGGTGGCGAAGGGTTCTTCAAAATCGATACGCAGCAACTGCTGATGACGGCTCATGACCCGCAGCTTGACGATGGTCGGCTGATGGGCGATGCGCTGAAACAACGCACGCACGCCGGCGCCCTGCAGGCTGTTGGCCAGGCTTTCGGCCGCTTCGTCGTCGCCGGTCACCCCCACCAGGGAGGCCGGGGCGCCGAGGGCGGCAATATTGAGCGCGACGTTGGCAGCGCCACCTGGGCGGTCTTCGATTTGCTCGACCTTGACGACCGGTACCGGAGCCTCAGGGGAAATCCGTGAGGTACCACCATGCCAGTAACGGTCGTGTATGACATCGCCGACCACCAAGACAGCGGCTTGATTGAATCGCGGCATGGACAACTTCATGGAGCAACCCACATACAAAATGAACAGGGGCGCGATATTAGCACAGGGTTTGCGATGGCTTGCGACCGCCGCAGGGCAAATGTGGGAGGGGATTTGCTCTCTGTAGGAGCGAGCAAGCTCGCTCCTACATTTCATTACCCCGTGATGCCGGGTGGATCAGGTGATATCAGCCTGCACCGGTGCATCCAGGCCCATGGCATGCAGGCGGGCGTAGTAACCGTTCTGCGCCAACAACTCGCCGTGGGTACCACGCTCGACAATCCGCCCGTCGTCCATCACCAGAATCAGGTCAGCCTTCTCGATGGTGGACAGGCGGTGTGCGATCACCAGAGTCGTGCGGCCTTGCATGACCTTATCGAGTGCCGCCTGAATATGCCGCTCGGACTCGGTGTCGAGAGCGGAGGTGGCCTCGTCGAGAATCAGCAGCGGCGCATTCTTGAGCAAGGCGCGCGCAATCGCCAGGCGCTGGCGCTGGCCGCCCGACAACAGCACACCGTTCTCACCCACCTGGGTATCGAAGCCCTTGGGCAACTGATCGATGAAGTCCTTGGCATTGGCATCCGCCGCCGCCGCTTCGACGTCGGCGCGAGGCGCACCGGCCAGGTCGCCATAGGCAATGTTGTTGGTCACGGTGTCGCTGAACAGGGTCACATGCTGGGTGACCTGGGCAATATGCTTGCGCAGGTTGAGCAGCTTGTAGTCTTCGATCTCGATGCCATCGAGCAGGATCTCACCGCTTTCATGGTGGTAGAAACGCGGGATCAGGCTGGCCAGGGTCGACTTGCCGCTGCCGGAACGACCCACCAGCGCAATCATCTGCCCAGGCTCGGCGGTGAAGCTGATGTCCTTGAGCACATGGCGATCGGTGCCAGGGTAGGTGAAGTTCAGGTGACGCACTTCCAGACGACCGCTGACCTTGTCGCGTTCGAGAGTGCCGTGGTCGACCTCAACGTCCTCGTCCAGTTGTTCGAAGATGCTTTCGGCGCCCGCCACGCCTTTCTGGATGGTCGAGCTGACTTCCGAAAGTTGGCGGATCGGCTTGGGCAACAAGCCCGCCAGGGTGATGTAGGCCACCATGTCACCCGCCGAGGCGTCGCCACGCAGGTACAGCACCAGGAACATCAGCACGGCCATGGCGGAGTAGATCACCAATTGCAGCGCCGGGGTGTAGATCGCCCCGGTGCGGGTCATGCGCAGTTGCTTGTTGGTGTTGCTCTGGCTGGCCTTGAAAAAGCGCTTCTGTTCGTAGACTTCACCGCCGAAGCTGCGCACCACGCGGTAGCCCTGGATGGTCTCCGAGGCCACGTGGGTCACGTCGCCCATGGCCACCTGAATCTTCTTGCTCTGCTTGCGAAATTTCTTGCTTGCGGTACTGACCATCACGGCAATCAACGGCAGGATCGCGATCATTACCAAGGTGAGGCGCCAGTTCATGTACAGCAAAGAAGCGAACAGGAAGATCACCGTCATGCCTTCGCGAATCACCACCTTGATGGCATCGGTCGCGGCACCCGTGACCATGGTCACGTTGAAGGTAATGCGGGAAATAAGGTGCCCGGAGTTGTGGTTATCGAAGTAACGGTTGGGCAGTGTCAGCAGGTTGTTGAACAGCTGCACCCGCAGGTCGTGGACCAAACCCAGGGAGACCTTGGCCAACAGGTAGTTGCCCAGGAATGAACCCAGGCCCTGCCAGGCCGCGATCAGGATAATCAGCAGCGGCACCGCCTGCAGCAATTGCAGGTCGCGCAAAAAGGGCACGGTCGGGAACAGCACAGCTTCCGGATTGGAAAGACCGTCGACAAAGTACTTGAGGATGTAACCCAGCATCGGTTGGGTCGACGCGAAAATCAGAAATCCAAGGATACTCAACGCGAACAAGCCCATATAGGGCTTAACGTAACTGAGCAGGCGGAAGTATATTTTCAAGCTCGAAGGGCTTGCGCTCGGACTGGAGTCGGTCATATCACGCGGCGTTTTGAAAAAGGAGGCTGACTTTAGCACAGCTTCTCTGTTGTACTTGCACCCGGCGTAAGCCGCGGCCCGGTTGGATCCTACCGGCGACATTACTTAGCCACTAGCTTAAGATGGTCGGCTTTCTCTTTCTGGAATGGCTTTACTGTATGCACTCCAAGCGCCTTACCTATGGCTCAAATCGCGTTTTCGACTTCCTGGTCCTATGGATTTTGCCTGTTGGCTTGTTGCTGCTCCTGAGTGCACTGTTCTTTGTCGGCAATCGCAATGTACTGCACCGAATTGTCTACATCCTGTTCAGCGTACCGACCTTGTTTCTGTTGTGCATGCGTCCTCGGGAGTTCAAGGACCTGCTGCGCGAACCCCTGGCGATCGCGTTCCTGGCGTTCTCCGCCTGGGCGTTGACCAGTCTGCTCTGGAGCCCCGCGCCCAGTTCCGATACCGACCTGTTCAAGCGACCGCTGAATACCTTCATGCTGTTTGGTGGCTGCGGGCTGTTGCTGCATTACCGCAACGAATTGTTCAAACCGATCTTCTTCAGCGCTGCGGTGATTGCGCTGGTGGTGAGCCTGGGTAATCTGGTGGCGTTCGCCAAGGGCTATCAACCTGGCATGCGCATGATCGGTGGTCTGGGCGCCCTCGACAACCCGCTGCTCAGCTCGCACCTGTTTGGCTTTTTCACGGTGTACTGGCTATACGTCTGCATGACCACCCAGCGTCTCAACGTGTTGTGGTTCAGCGTACCGTCCCTGGCGATCATGACCGCTGCGGTGCTGGCGACCGGCTCACGCACGCCGCTGGTGGCGCTGACGCTGGCCATACTTTGGATGAGTTTTGTCAGCCGCAATCGACGCTCAATGCTACTGCTCGCCGGCACCGCCTTGGGCATCGTCGGGCTGATGCTGTTCTATCCTGAATCAATCATTATGCGTGGCAGCTCGTTCCGCTTGGAATTGTGGAGCATGTCTTTGCAGCTTATCGCCCAGCACCCGTGGATCGGCCATAGTTACGACTCCGAGTTGTTCCTGACCTTGGCGGACGGTTATCAACTGCGCGAGCCCCACAGCTTTGCCCTCGGCGTGCTCTATTACGTCGGCATCATTGGTTTTATCCCCTGGGCCTTCATGCTCGGCTGGGGCCTATACAAAGGTTTGAAGGAGCGCGCCCAGCCGCTGTTCATCCTGGCATCGTCCCTGCTGGCCTATGGCATCGGAGCAGGCCTGACCGAAGGCGGCGGCATATTGTCGCGCCCCAAGGAACACTGGTTCCTGCTGTGGATTCCCCTGGCAATTATCACTGGCCTGAGCCTCGCCCAACGCCACCGCAGCCTGCTGCGCATGAAGGTGCAGAACCTCAAGCCCGCGGCGTTTGAACAGCTGTGCAGCAACGCCCACGTGATTGAAGCCGATGGCCTGGGGCCCAAAGTCCTGCGCCTGGAGGACGGCAGTTTCCTCAAACTGTTCCGCCCACGCCGCTGGTACACCTCCGGCAGTTTCAACCCGTACTCCGAACGCTTTGCCAGCAACAGCGAGCAACTGCGCACCCTGGGCATTCCCACGCCGCACATCCTTGGGCTCTATCGCCTCAGCGATGCCAGCAGCGCCGTGGCCTACACACCACTGCCCGGCCTGACGTTGCGCCAAGCGCTGCAAAGTCTGGACAGCAGTCTGCGTGAGTCACTGGTGGAGCGCTTTGGCCGGTTCATGGCGCAACTGCACGAGCGCGGCGTGTACTTCCGCTCGCTGCACCTGGGTAACGTGTTGTTGATGGACGACGGTGAGTTTGCCCTGATCGACGTGGCTGACCTGCGCATCTACCCGTCTTCACTGCGTCACGCTCTGCGCCAACGTAACCTGCGCCACATGCAACGTTATCCGCAGGACCGCAGCTGGCTGTTCGAAACGCACTTCGAACAACTGGTCAAAGGTTACGCCTCGGTGGCAAGCCCAACCGCCACTGCGAAAATCCGCGAGCAGGTCCAAAGCCTATAAACACCTGTAGGAGCGAGCTTGCTCGCTCCTACAGGGTGCGGTGCCGGTTCAGTTATTCTTGAGCGGCGCCAGATACAACCGCACCAGCCCCCGCAAGGTCTTGCGCCCCCAGAACTTCAAAGGGATCTGCTTGAGAATCTCCCGCGCCAACGGGCGGTCGCGGTCGGCGGTCTTGAGGAACATCGAGTTCAGGAAGTTGTAGCGAACCGCGTCATAGGCCGGGTGCTCGCTGAACTTCGCGTAGGTCTTGAGGATGTTCTGGATCATGTAGCGGTGGTTCTTGTACGTGTTGTTAGCGTGCTGGCGATACTTGGCCATCACCACGTCAAGGGCGTCGATGGTATAGCCCGCCGCCGTGATCTTCAGTTGGATCAGCAAGTCTTCCAGGGGAATCTGTGGGTCGAAACCACCGACCTCCTCCAGCACTTCGCGACGTATCAGCATGGTCGGCGCCGGTGGAAACGGTTTGCGGTCCAGGAACAGGTCGTCGAAATCCAGACAGCGAAACGGCACGTCGCGACGCTGTTTCTTCTCCGGGTGCAGGTTGCCATCCCCGTCGATCAGCTCGATATTGCCAGCACACATGCCCACCTTCGGCTTGCCATCCATATACGCCACCTGGGTGGCAATACGGTCCGGCAACATGATGTCATCCGAGCCGAACGGTGCGATCAGGCTGCCCTTGGCGCGAGCAATCGCACCGTTCAAGGTGGCGCTGAGCCCTTGATTCTGCTGCACCTGGAAATCAAAGCCGTGCTCGGCCTGCAAGCGCTGGATGCGTTCGACGCTGTCATCCTTGGAGCCGTCGTCGACCACCAACAGCTCGATATTGGGGTAGGTCTGCCCCAGCACACTAAGAATACTTTGCTCGATGTACTGGCCATGGTTGTAGGAAGCGATGATCACCGAGACCAGGGGTTGTGGCTGATTCATGCTCTACCTACTTCACGCAAACCGGTTTCAATCAGGGTCAGGTACTTGTGCTTGAACTCGTCGAGGGTGTGGTTGGCCTCCAGATAGCGGAACACCTCCTCCCCCTTGGCGCGCAATTGTTCATCGCTCAAGGCCAGGTAAGTATCCAGGGCCGCAGCCAGTTGTTCGACATTGCCCGGGTCGTGGGACAAGCCGCCCGCGCCCTGCACCAGCGGCAGCATCGCCGGGCCGTTGGAGGCAATCACCGGCAGATGGCCGCTCATGCCTTCCAGCAAGGCCAGGCCCAGACCTTCGAACAGCGACGGCATGGTCCAGATATCGAAGCCACGCACGTACTTCATGCCGTCTTCGCGAAAACCCAGCAAGTGCGCACGGCCGGTCAGGCCCAGGCGCTCGATGTCGGCGCGCAGGTCGGCTTCGGCACGGCCGGAACCAATGATGCCCACCTGCGCCTCAGGGTATTTGTCCTTGAGCGTGGCGAAGGCTTGCAGCAGATGGGTATGACCCTTGATCGGCACGAGGCGGCCCAGGGCACCAATCATCCGTGCATCCATGGGCAGGCCCAAGGCCTTGCGTGCGTCTTCACGGGACAGCTGCAAAGCCTCTGCCTGGGGAATGTCGATCGCGTTGGTGACGTAGGTGGTGTTCTCACGGGTGAAGCCGCAGTTGAGGTCTACCAGGTAGTCCTTGACCGCTTCGGACACACCGACAAAGCGCCACGCCGGGCTGACCCAGCGCTGGGTCTGACGTCGACGGTAACCACGGGCGTACTCGCCAAAGCCGTGGGAGATGCCGATGCACAGCGGGATCTTCAACCAGCGGTTGAGCGACAGCATCATGTTCACCGACTTGAACCGGTTACAGATGACCACGTCGAACTTCTGCTCACGGCAGTATTTGTAGATCTGCCACATGGCGCCAAAGCGAATACCCTTGAGAGACTTCTCCGGCAGCTCGAAATAGTGGGAGTGCTCGGCCACGCTCAGGGGCTGGCCGGGCAGCGGGCGCCCACTGAGAAATCCGGAGGTCACCTCGAAACGCTCAGCCGGCAGGGATTTGACGATTTGCTCACCCAAGTCCGCGAAGTCATGGGTCTTGACGTTGTAGTCCGGCTGTAACTGCAAAACCTTGAAACGAGGCTTCATAACTCTCCATGCAGCGATCTGGCTACGGGCACGCAGCCCGGTAAAAAGGGCGGCAGGCGCATAACGGCCCGCCTTCAATCGGCTCTCAGTCCTGCTTCAGGACCCACAACAGCTCGTGGCGGCGCACGGCCTTGCGAAAGAATTCGTTCTCGCCATAGGGCGATGGACTACGGCCCGCCAGCAGTTGCTGCAACCACCTACGCACTCGACGCTTGAACGGCGCTGGCGGCTGCAGGTCGTGCATCATGCCCAGGGCCATGGCCTTGTCCTGCTGCTGGCTCAAGGCGAGGGCGAAACTGCACGGCACCAGCTCCACAGCGCCATCGAAACGCGGCGGCAATGCTACGCCAGCGCCGGAATCGCCCATGGGCCAACGGTCGTTATCATGCAGGTGATTGGCGTAGCCGAGCAATGTGTCGGGCTGCCACGCCAGGCCCTGCAAGGCTTCCAGCACTGCCGCATGGGCGCAGATATGGTCGGCGTGGGGGTCCAGCAACGGCGTGGGCAACACGATGACCTGGGGCCGCGCCTTGAGCAGCAGCGCCCGCAGATCGGCGATCAGGTTGTGCCAAGTCGGCGCGCCATCAGCATCGCCAGGCAGGGCAAAACCATTGAACTGGCGAAACAGCCGCGTATCGGCCAAATCGGCTTCGCGCGAGGCTTGAGGCTGATCCGGCGCGACCTGCATGGCTTGCAACTGCATGCAAAAGTAGCCCAATTGCACGCACTGCGCCTCGGGCACGCCCGCCCAGCGGGGCACGGCGACGCTGTCCCAGGCGCGCAAACGGCCCTTGAGGCGCGCAGCTTCAGCCTTGGGCAGGCCCATGTGCTGATAATGCTCGGCTTCGATTTCACCGGCGGTCAGCGTGACGATCCAGCTTTCAGTCGCCTGGCTGTAAAGGCTGAACGCAGCCAGCTCGGCATCGTCGGCATGGGGCGCGATCACCATCACACGTTGCTGGCGATAGTCGGGCTGGCGAAAGCGCCACAGCGTCGGCTGCCCCTTGATCCGGCAAAAACGCCCGCGCAAGTGGAGCTTGCCCGCCGCCAAGTCTTCGGCGGCGCCGGTCAGGTTCAGATAACGCCGCCCAGCGACGCCGCGTTCGAAGGTTTGCCGGTCCGGGCTTGCCAGGCCCAACAGGTCTACCGCAGGGTCGAAGAAACGCCCCAGCCAGGTACTTTTCAACTCAATGCCGACGATCAGGGTTTCCTCCGCCGCCAACGGCGCATCCAGCAACAGTCGGCCCGCCTCCAGGCGCAAGCCGGGTTGTTCGCTGCCGGCCGGGAACGCGTACTCATAGCTGTCTTTGGGCGAGTAAAACAGGTGATCGGCAAACCAGGCCTCATGGGCGGCCCACAACAGCACCGCAAGGATCAGCGGCAACCACCAGGCAACCAGTACGCCGGTCGCGACCAACACCAGCACGCCGATCAGCAGCGCAATACGTTTGTTACGCCGATGGCGCTTGAGCAGTTGCTGTTTGCGGCTCATACGCTGAACACCGGCACCGGGTTGCACCAGCGTTCCTTGTATTCACGGTCGGAACGCCCGAAGGAGAAGCGCAGTGACTTGTTCGCCGCCCGCGCCTGTTCCCAGGCACTTTGGGTATTGAGGAAACTCAGCACACTGCCAGGGCTGAATGCACGGGTTTCAGGGTCGACGCCGCCGTTGACATACTCGGCGCTGAACCACTCGTTGGACTGCACCTGATACACCAATTGCACTGCAATCGGCGCGTCGTTCAGAAACAGCACCGAGCCGAACAGGAATTCCTTGAGCAACTCCAGCACCTCGGCCAGACGCGCCGCGCCCGCCGCCGGGAAGCCCCAACGACGCTGGAACAGGTCGCAATAAATCGCCGCCAGTTCTACGCTGGAAAACTCACTGACCGCCCGTACCACGCCGCCCGCCTCTTCCAACAGGCGCAGTTCACGCCGCTGGTTATAGCGAAACTTCTTCGACAGGTCTTCGGGCGTGCGCGCCATGGCCAATTGCTCGGCCTGAGGCTTGAGGGTGCTCACGCGCCCCTCGTTCAGCGCCGAGAGGTAGCGCGCACGGTGCCGTAACGGTACCTGCGCATCGGCGGCAATCGGCAGGATGATCTCGGCGTTGCCCAGGTCAAACAGGCCTTTCTTGCCGCTGCGCTTGAGCACGTCCTTGGACAGCGCCAGGTCGCGCCCCCAGGTGGCGATCGCCCCCTTGAACTCACCACCTTGCTCCCAGCCCAGGTAGCGCACGGGTATCTGCGCCAGGCCGGCCAGCCGCTCGATCACCTGGGGATGGGTCGCCACGCTGCCGCCGTAACGCTGCCAGGCCTGGGCGTAAACCTCGGCCTCGACAGGCGCCCAGCCACGTTCACGCCAGCCCTGGAAGCGGTTCAGCATTTAAACCACGGCGTCATAAGGGTCCACGCCGTCCTTGACCACCAGGATGTCTTCCATGATCAGGTACTGCAGGTCCGAGCCGAAGAACATGTTCAGCGCGTCGGTCGGCGAGCAGATCATCGCTTCGCCACGACGGTTGAGCGAGGTGTTCAGGGATACGCCGTTACCGGTCAGCACTTCCAGCTCTTTCATCATGTCGTAGTAGCGCGGGTTGTATTCGCGCTTGAGCACCTGGGCACGGGAAGTACCATCTTCGTGCACCACTTCCGGTACACGGGTCTTCCACTCTTCGGCGACTTCAAAGGTGAAGGTCATGAACGGCGCCGGGTGATCGACCTTGATCATCTGTGGGGCCACGGTGTCGAGCATCGACGGGCAGAAAGGCCTCCAGCGCTCGCGGAACTTGATCTGGTGGTTGATGCGATCCGCCACGCCGGTTGCACTTGGGCAACCGATGATCGAACGACCGCCCAACGCACGCGGGCCAAACTCCATGCGGCCCTGGAACCAGGCTACCGGATTGCCGTCGACCATGATCTTGGCAATGCGCTTAGGCATGTTCTCGATCTTGCGCCAGTTCGGCTTGCTCTCGTGCTTGGCGCACGCGGCAATCACGTCTTCGTTGCTGTAGGACGGGCCGAGGTAGACGTGTTCCATCTTCTCGACCGGTACACCACGAGCATGGGACACGTAGGCCGCCGCACCGACGGCGGTGCCGGCATCGCCGGAAGCCGGCTGTACGAACAGCTCTTTGACGTCGTCACGGGCAATGATCTTCTGGTTCAGCTTGACGTTCAGCGCACAGCCGCCGGCGAAGGCCAGCTTGCCGGTGTCCTTGAGGATGTCGCCCAGGTAGTGGTCGATCATCTGCAAGGCCAGTTTCTCGAACAGCGCCTGCATGCTGGCCGCGTAGTGGATGTACGGCTCGTCGGCGATGTCGCCTTCGCGTTTCGGCCCCAGCCACTCGATCAGTTTCGGCGAGAAGTAGAAACCCTTGCCCTTCTCTTTGTAGCGGCGCAGGCCGATGACATTGGCGTAGTCGGTGTTGATCACCAGCTCGCCGTTTTCAAAGGAGGCCAGGCGCGAGAAATCGTACTTGCTGGCATCGCCGTACGGCGCCATGCCCATGACCTTGAACTCACCGTCGAGCATCTCGAAACCGAGGAACTCGGTGATTGCGCCGTACAGGCCGCCGAGGGAGTCCGGATCGTAGAATTCCTTGATCTTGTGGATCTTGCCGTTTTCGCCGTAGCCGAAGAAGGTGGTGGCGTACTCGCCCTTGCCATCGATGCCCAGGATCGCGGTTTTTTCCTGGAAGCCCGAGCAGTGGTAGGCGCTGGAGGCGTGAGCCAGGTGGTGTTCAACCGGTTCGATCTTGATTTTCTTAGGATCGAAGCCCAGTTGCTCCAGGCACCAGACGATCTTGTTGCGATAGCGTTTGTAACGACGGTTGCCCATCAGGATCGCGTCGAGGGCGCGGTCCGGGGCGTACCAGTAACGCTTGGCGTAGTGCCAGCGCGCCTCGCCGAACAGGCTGATCGGGGCGAACGGGATCGCCACCACGTCAACGTCCGAAGGCTTGATGCCAGCCTGCTCAAGGCAGAACTTCGCCGACTCGTAGGGCATGCGGTTCTTTGCATGTTTGTCGCGTACGAAGCGCTCTTCTTCGGCGGCCGCAATCAGCTTGCCGTCGATATACAGGGCTGCGGAAGGATCATGGCTAAGGGCGCCGGACAGGCCAAGAATCGTCAATGCCACTGGGGTCTAGCCTCTTTTAGTCTGCATGCAGGCGCATCGCGCCTGAAAAAAGTGTGCCTCTCGCCTGGGCGAGAAACAGCTAAAGGGCGGGATTATAGCTTAAAAGCAGAGGGAAGCTGTTAGCGGCAAGCGCCGAGAGGGGCTAGCGGAAGATCTCGATGCTGCCGTCCTTGTTCTGGCGGTAGATCGTGTAAGGCAGCATCAGGGTGTCCATGACACCAGAGGCGACAAATTCAATCGCGATGATCGGGAAGGCATTGCCTTGGCGATCCAGCAGGCTTTGGTCCTTCAGGCTTTTGTCCGGTGCGGGCTCGCCATTGAGGGTACAAAAGCCGTAGATCACCCCACTGTAGATACGCGGCACGTTTTCGCAGTGGCTGCGCGACTCCTTGAGATTCTGGCTGGCCACGGCATCCGGACGCAAGACGGTATTGATCGTTCCGCAACCGGAGGCCATTAACAAGGTTGAAACCAGCAGTACTTTGAAACCACGACTCACGGACTACTCCTTTCGCCCAGTAAATGGGCTGGGCAGGTGCTTTTATACCCATAGGCTTATGAACGGCCTGGACGCCAATAGATGCTGATATTACCGTCGGCCGATTGTCGATAAATCGTATAGGGCAAAACCACCGTATCGGCAACCGCGGACACCGCAATATCTACGAGCACGAAGGGTATGAGGAACCCGGTGGGGTCCGGGGCCGCGTGCAGCATGCAGAAATCAAACGCCACGCCGCTGTAAGCGCGGGGAATGGATTGGCAATAGGTTTTTACGAGCCTGAGCTCACGCGCCGTGTCGCCCTCTTTGCGCATGACGCTATTAACGGTTCCACAACCGCTTAATAACAGCGCAACGACACTTATACCCAGTGCAGCCATTCTTTTTCTTTTCATATCCGAGCCTCGCAAACGGTCAGCCACGCTAGCACCGAGAGATTGGCTCATTCATCCGAGAAGCACCGCCACATTGCGTGGGAAAAATCCGAAATGGTAAAACTTACCTGACTGTTTAAACTTGCGCACTTTTTGCGCGCCTTCACTATGCGTGCCCGAGACTCTGGCTGCCTCATGAAAAAAACGCACGCTCGCTTTTCCCTCTTGCTGCCTGGCCTGCTGGCCTGGAGCAGCACAGCGCAAGGCGAGGACTCGCCACTGATACTTGACCCCAGCGTGGTCACCGGTTCGCGCAGCGCCAGCCCAACGTTTGATTTGCCCTACTCCGTGGACGGCATCAGCCGCGAACAGATCAGTGACGGCCAACTCGGCATCAACGCCTCCGAAGCCCTGTCCCGCGTGCCCGGCCTGGTGGTGCAGAACCGCCAGAACTATGCGCAGGACCTGCAAATTTCTTCCCGAGGCTTCGGCGCCCGTTCAGCATTCGGCGTGCGCGGCATCAAGCTGGTCGCCGACGGCATTCCCGCCAGTACCCCGGACGGTCAGGGCCAGGCCGCCACCTTCAACCTCGACACCGCCGAGCGCATCGAAGTGTTGCGCGGCCCGGCGGCGACGCTGTATGGCAGTAACGCCGGCGGTGTTATCCAGATGTTCTCCCGCGACGGCGAAGGCCCGCCGCGCATCGGCGCCGAAACCCTGGTGGGCAGCGACGGGCTGAACAAGAACCACCTGAGCGCCGAGGGCGCGGCGAATGGCGCCGGGTTTGTGCTCGACGCCTCGCGCATGGACACCAACGGCTACCGCGATCACAGCAGCGCGCGCCGCGACCAGACTTTCGCCAAGCTCAATTTCCAGCCCGATGACGACAGCAAGCTGGCGCTGATCTACAGCAGCCTGGAGCAGAACGGTACGCAAGATCCACTGGGGCAGACCTGGGCGGCGTACAAGGCCGACCCGCGTTCGGTGAGCGCCAATGCGCTGAACTACAACACGCGCAAAAGTATCGATCATCAGCAATTGGGGATGAATTACGAGCGGTATTTCGGTGGCGCCACCTTGCAGGTCAATGCCTACACTGGGCGCCGTAGTGTGATTCAGTACCTGTCGATCCCCAAGGGCACGCCCGCCAACGAACGCGGCGGAGGCGTGGTGCAATTTGATCGAAAGTTCTACGGCGGCAGCGTGCGCTGGATGCAGCCCATCGAAAGCGCGCCTGGCGAGCTGATGATCATTACCGGCCTGGACTTCGACCAAAGCGAGGACAGCCGCCATGGCTATCAGAACTACAGCGGCAATGCCCTGGGCGTGAAAGGCCAACTACGCCGCGACGAAATCGACACGGCTCGCAGCCTCGACCCGTATATCCAAGCCAACTGGGCCCTCGACCGCTGGACCCTGCAAGCCGGCGTACGCCACAGCACGATGCAGATGGACGTTGACGACCAGTTCCTCAGCAATGGCGACGCCAGCGGCAACAAGACCTACCAGAAAAACACACCGTCGATGAGCGTGATGTATGCGTTCACCCCCGACCTGCATGGCTACATCAGCGCAGGCAAAGGCTTTGAAACCCCGACCCAGGCCGAGCTGGCCTATGCACCGGGCAACGCCGAGGGCTTCAACTTCGGCTTGAAGCCGTCTGAAAGTACGCAATATGAAATGGGTGTGAAAGCGCAACTGAACAACACGCGGATCAACGCCGCCGTTTTCCAGATCACCACCGAGGACGAACTGGTGGTGCAGCAATCCATCGGCGGCCGTACCAGCTACCAGAACGCCGGTCGCACATTGCGCCGCGGCTTCGAACTGGGCGTTGAAAGCCAACTGAGCGAGCACTGGAGCACCAGCCTCGCCTACACCCGCCTGCACGCCACCTACGACAGCGACTTTGCCAGCGGCGCCAACACCATCGACAAAGGCAACTACCTCTCCGGCGTGCCACAAACTACCCTGTTCGCCGAACTGAACTGGAAACCACGGGACTGGGTCAGCACCGCCATCGAGGGCCTGTACCGCAGCAAAGTCTACGTAGAAGACACCAACCAGCAACACGCCGCACCGGCCTACAGCGTCTTCAACTGGCGCGCACGGTTTGAGCAGAAGGTAGAGCACTGGACCTTTCACCAGACCTTGCGCCTGGATAACCTGCTGGATCGCCAGTATGTGGGGTCGGTAATTGTGGGCGACGGCAATGGTCGCTATTACGAAGCCGCGCCGGGGCGGTCGTGGTATGCAGGGGCTGGGGCGCAGTACCAGTTCTGAATGCAGCGCCTGGACGGGCGCCATCGCGGGCAAGCCCGCTCCCACATTTTGACCGCGTTCACAGATCAAGTGTGGGAGCGGGCTTGCCCGCGATAGATTTAACTGCCGACACCCGCCTCTTTGGGCAAGCGCTGGTCAATCACCTGGTACAGCGCACTGCCCTGCGGCCAGTTACGCATAAATCGCGCACGGTCTTTGGCATACGCAGGGGCGAAGCTGGACAGCGAACCGTGCTGGCACATCGCATCCAGGTCAATCATCGCCCAGCGCCCGTCGCTCCAGAACAGGTTATGGCCCTTGAAATCCCCATGGCTGATGCGCTCGCGGATCAGCTCGGCAAACAACTGGTCCAGCGCCTGCAATTCGCTCTCGGGCGCATCGCCGCTTTCAACATACGGCGCAAAGCGCTCGATGATGTCTGGCCCAGGCAGGTATTCGGTGACCAGGTAGGCACGGCTGCGCAACCACAGGAACCGTTTCTCCAGCACCGCCAGCGGCTTGGGCGTGGCGAAGCCCAGGAAGGCCAGGCGGTTGCCTTCGCGCCAGGAGTGCCAGGCGCGGCTCGGGCGCCAGAAGCGCTTGAGCCAATGGGCAAAGCCCTTGATGTTGTAGCGTTTGATAACCAGCGGCCGGCCAGCCACGTCGACCTTGGCCACGCTCGCCGCGCCACCGGTCTTGTACAGGTGACCCTGGTCGAGCAACGCATCGGCCTGCTCCAGCACCGGCACCATGGCGGCTTCTTCTTCGCGGCGGATCGCACGCAAGCCAAAAGCGCCGCGCACCACGCTGAACAGCGTGCATTCGCGGCCGGTCTTGTCCAGGTAGTCTCTCAAACGCCAGGCGCTGACTTTACGCACCTGCTTTTCCAAGGCTTGCATTGGCAAGGCGTGTTCGCCGTTGGCCAACAAGTAATACACCAGCAACTCTTCGGTAAAGGGCTCGAGGTTCTTGGGCAGTTGGGCGAAGAACACACCGAGGTTCTCCAGCACTCGATTGCGCGACAACGGCTTGCCCGCCTCTTCGACACGAATACCGGCGCCATCGATCAAATACAGCTTGCCATCCTTGCGCAGCAGGTTGTCCAGGTGCAGGTCTTCTTGCCACAGGCCCTTGGCATGCATCTGGGCAATCGCGCCCAGCGCTTCGGCGAGCACAGCGGTTTGTTCGTCCGCCAAAGGCGGCAGGTTTTCGACGGCGAGCCAAGCGTCGGACAGGCTTTGGGCCCCCTCGATAAATTCAAACAGCAGCCAACCGCCCTCGCCGTCCTGCAAGCCATCGGCCAGCAGCAACGGCGTGGTCAGGCCCTGCTCAGCCAACAGGCGCACCCCCGTAAGCTCACGCTGAAAATGCCGCGCCGCCTTGTTGCCCACCAACAACTTGGCCAACACCGGGCGACCCCGCCACACGGCGGCGCCCACATAGCGCTGCCCCGGCAACACCCGCAAAAGGCTCAGCAATTGCAATTGCCCAGGGCCGGCGGCATCCGCCAGGTCGAGGGTCAGTGGCAGGCTGGGGGTACGCCCAGCCGATTTCAGCTCGGATAAACGCATCAGCGGTTCTCCTTGTGGCTGCGGCGCGCGGTCAGGCGCTGGTGCCAAGTGGACACCAGGGCACCGTCCTCGGGCTGCTCAAGGTACGCCGCCAGCAGTTGGCGCACCTGCGCATCCGACCATTGCGGCGCGCGGCGCAGCAGCGGTTCCAGGTCCTTGACCCGGTCACGCCAGCCAAACAGCAGCGGGCGGGTTTTCTCCAGGTCGATCAACTGCGCGGCATAACCCTCACCGGCAGGCTGCAGGAAAATATGCTTGGGGTAAAAACAGCCATGCACTTGCCCGACGCTGTGCAGATGACGCGCCAGCTTGCCGCACGCCAACAGGATCGCACTGTGCTGGGCTGCGCTCAATTGCGACCACTGCTCCAGCAACGAGTCCAGGTCATTCCAGCCATCCAGCGCACGGGTGAGCAGCATCGCCCGGCGCTCGCCCTTGACCTTGCGTTCACCGAAGAACGCCGCTTGCAGGGCCGGTATACCGAGCTTTCGATACAGGCTGATGTTGCGAAACTCGCGGGCAAAACTCGGCTCGCCGAACGGGCGGTGCAAGGTGCGCGTGAGGTAGTTGCTCTGGCGCTTGAGGTAGTAACCCTGCCCCTCAAGCTCCAGGCGATACACACTGCTCCAACCGTCGCCGCTGGTGTTCGGCTCGTCCACTGCATCCAGTTGCTTGGCCCACAGCGCGTCGAAGGTCGCCAGGCCGTTGCGCTCAAGCAGAGCGCGGTCTTCGGCCGCCAGGAAGTCACTCATTCGCGTCCCTCGAAAAACTTCACCACATGGCGAATTCGCTGTTTGTCCGACGCGGTCAGGTGCGCGCGCTGACGATATTGCAGGTAGAAGCGCAGGCGCTGGGTGGCCGACAAGTGATACTTGGCGACTTTGTCCAGGCAGGCCAGGTCTTTGGTGATGCGGTACTTGAGCCAGAAACCGCGCCAGAAATCACCGTTGGGGCAGTCGATCAGGTACAGGGTGCGTTGGTCGTCCACCAGCAGATTGCGCCACTTCAAGTCGTTATGGGTGAAGCGGTGATCGTGCATGGTGCGCGTGTATTCGGCGAGCTGGCGGCTGATGCCATCGACCCACCGGGGGTCTTTGAGGCGCTCATCGTGACGCTCGGCCAGCACCGACAGATCTTCGGTCTTGGGCAGTTCGCGGGTGATCATGGCGCCACGGTTATAGGCCAGGCCCTTACGGTCCAGGCCCCAGGCCACCACGTCGGCGGTAGGGATGCCCCACTTGGCGAAGCGCTTGAGGTTCTGCCATTCGGACTTCACCCGCGGCCTGCCCAGGTAACGACGCAGGCCCTTGCCGGCACCTACGTAGCGCTTGACGTAATAATTGACCCCGCCACGCTCCACCCGGATCACTTCCGACAACGGGTCGCGGGTCAGCCGCTCGCCTTGCAGGGCGAACACCGCGTCCAGGCTTCCAAAGTCATCCGCCAGGGCGGCGTAGGCAGGTTCCAGATTCCAACCCGCCATCAGATCGCATCCCCATATCGCTGTTTACGCGCATACAGCTTTGCTGCCATGCGTTCCAGCGCAGACAACAGCGCGGTTTGCTCTGCCAGGATCTGGCGCAGCGGCTGCTGGAAGTAGGCCTTGAGAAAACGCAGCTTGTCGCGCTGGGTCAAGCCGATCTCCAACGCGGAGTAATACAGGCCGGCCAGGTCTTTGTTGCGCCAACGCACGGGGATCGTCGCACGTACCTGGGCACGGTGCAGGTCGATCACCGACAGCTTGAGGTTGTCGACGCTGATAGGCCGGTCGGTGTGCAGCAGGAAATGGCACAGGTAGCAGTCACGGTGGTTGACGCCGCCGCGGTGCATCGCGCCCACGGTACGCGCCAGCTCAAGGGTCAAGGCATGCTTGATGGCCGGCACGGGCGGTTGCTTGACCCAGTCCAGGGTCAGGTCTTCCAGGCTGATGATGGGGGTCAGTTCCTGGGTGATGATGAACGAATGCTGGTCGGCAGGGTTGCTGCCTTTTTCACCGAACGCCACGGCGGTCATGGTCGGTACGCCAAGCGCCTGCAAGCGCTGGATCGCCACCCACTCCTGGCCCGCGCCCAACACCGGTAATTTGGCGGTGACCAGGTTCTTGAGGATTTCGCCCCAGCCGATCCCACGGTGGATCTTCACAAAATAAGGCTGGCCCTCGACTACCGTACGCAACGTACGGCGAGCGGCCAGCTCGCGGAACACCTGGCCTTCCAGCTTCTCGACCTCGGCGAACGCATCGTGTCCGGCCCAGAGGGTCTTGAAGGGTTCGGCTAGAATCAACTTCATCGGTTTGGCTCCGCCAGAATCAGGTCCGCAGCGTACTGCGGCATGCTAAAGAGGTCGGCCGTCTCGGCGAAGGCCAGACCATTGCGACTCCAGGTCGCACGCGCTTGTGGGTCGTCGAGCATATCGACCAAATACTGGTTGAGCTGGGTTTGCTCGAACGGCTCGTCCAACACCCGGCCGCTCTGGGCCTTGTCGATGTAGAACGCATAGCCGCACACCTGGCTCACCAGTACAGGGAGGCCGGCGACCACCGCTTCGACCAGCACCATGCCGGCCGCCTCGTTGTACGCAGGGTGAATCAACAGGTCCGCCCCCAGCAGGAAACGCGGAATATCATTGCGGCCCTTGAAGAACTGCACCTGGTCGCCCAGGCCCAGCGCCGCGCTCTGCAATTGGAATACTTTGGGGTCGTCCTGGCCGATTACAAATAGCCGGGTGCGTTTCTTCAGCCGCGAAGGCAGAGCGGCCAGCGCCTTGAGGCTGCGGTCGACGCCCTTGGTCTTGAACCCCGAACCGATCTGCACCAACAGCAGATCATCCTCGGCCAAGCCGAATTCAGCGCGGAACTCGGCGCGGATTTCGGCGGCGTTCGGCGGGGCGCGGCGGTCGCGGGCAATACCCGGTGGCAACAGGTGAAAACGCTCGGCCTGGGTGCCGTAATACTGGGTAAACAGCTGCTGCTGATGCTCAGACAACACCATGATCTGCGTCTTGGCGTTTTTATCGAACACGGCGCGCTCGTATTCGGCAAAGTGCTTGTAGCGCCCGAACCAGCGATACATCGGGTTTCGCAGGGTCTGGGCCTTGTCCTCGAACACACCGTCGGCGGCAAAGTACAGGTCCAGCCCCGGCATTTTGTTGAAGCCCACCACGCGGTCCACTGGGCGCTTGGCCAGGTCGGCCTGGATCCAGGCGTAGAGCTTTTCGTTGCGACGGTGGTTGACCAAGGCCTTGACCGGCGCCACCAGCACCTCAAAGCCTGGCGGGATATCACCTTCCCAGATCAGGGTGTACACCCGAATGCTGTGGCCGCGCTGCTGGCATTCCAGGGCGATGCGCATGAAGTCGCGCTGCAGGCCACCGAAAGGGAAGTACTTGTACAGAACAAAAGCCAGTTGCATCAGTGCTGCTCCTCGGCCAGTAACAACGTGCTCAGCCGGCTTGCAACACGCTCAGGGTTCAAGCGCGTGAAGCACAGGGGCGACTCGCGGGCGATGTCGAACCGCCGCAGGTCGTCGGCAGTGGGTTGATAAGTGCACTGTTTTTGCAGGCAAGGCGCACACGGCCAGTCGCTGGCCAAGTGAATCTGGCCCTTGCCGTAGGCGCCGGTGAGGCCTGGGTTGGTGGGGCCGAACAGGGAAATGGTCGGCACGTCCAATGCCGCCGCCAAGTGACCAAGGCCGGTGTCCACGGCCACGCAGGCACGGGCGCTCGCCAATATACCGGCCACGCCCGCCAGGTTGAGCTTGGGCAACACTTCGGCGTTGGGCAGGCCCAGGGCCAAGCGTTCGGCCCGCGCCTTTTCGGCGGCGTTACCCCACGGCAGCTTTACGTCCACGCCCAGGCGGCCCATGCGTTCGGCCAGCTCGCGCCAATAGGCTTCGGGCCAGTGCTTGGTGTCCCAGGTGGTGCCATGCAACAGCAATACGAACGGTTTTTTCGGCGGCAGGCCGAGCAGTTTTTCGACGCTCAGGCCGTAGTCGCCCAGACGCTGCGGCAGGTCGTAGCCCAGGGCCACGGCAAACAGCTGGCGCAAGCGCTCCACCGCATGCTGCCCACGGGCCACGGCCAGGCGCCGGGAATAAAAGCGCGCAGCCAGGGGTTCACGCGCAGAATCTTTGTCGAAGCCAGCGATGGGCGCCCGCACATAGCGCGTCAGCCAGGCGCTTTTGAGCAAGCCCTGGGCGTCGATCACCAGGTCGTATTTAGTCGACTGCACCGCCTGCTTGAAGCGCCGCCATTCACCGCTCTTGATGGTTTGCCAGAGGTTCTTGCGCCAGCGGCGAATCGCCACCGGAATCACCTTGTCGACCGCCGGGTGCCAGGTGGGGATTTCGGCAAAGCCTTCTTCCACCACCCAGTCGAACCGAATGCCGGGAATCGCCCGCGCTGCGTCGGTGAGGGCCGGCAAGGCATGGATCACGTCGCCCAGGGATGAGGTCTTGATTACCAGAACCCGCAATTCAATGAACCTCGACCACGTCGCCCTGCAAACGCTGCAGGGCATCGGTTACCGGCTGGGGCAGCAACTGGCGCAGGCAGTTGTAGTGGCCGAAGCGGCAAGTACGGTCAAAGCACGGGCTGCAATCCAGGCCCAGGCGCACCACTTCGACCTTGTCGGCTAACGGCGGAGTGAAGCCTGGGGATGTGGAGCCGTACACGGCCACCAGCGGACGATTCAGCGCCGCCGCCACATGCATCAGGCCGGAGTCGTTGGACACCACCGAGTCGGCGCACGACAACAGGTCGATGGCCTCGGCCAGGGACGTGTCGCCACTGAGGTTCACCGCCTCTTCACGCAGGCCGGGGATCAAGCGCTGACGAATGTCTTCACCCACCGAATGATCGTTCTTGGAGCCGAACAACCACACCTGCCAGCCTTCGCGGATCTTGGTTTCGGCGACTTTGGCGTAATGCTCCGACGGCCAACGCTTGGACTCGCCAAATTCGGCGCCCGGGCACAAGGCCAATACGGGCCGATCCAGGGTCAGGCCGAACTTGGCCAGCGCCGCGTCGCGGGTCACCGGGTCGATCTGCAAGCTGGGGCGCGGATACGGCTTGGGCAGTTCAGCGCCCGGCTCGTAGGCCAAAGCCATAAAGCGTTCGATCATCAACGGGTAACGGGCTTTATCCAGGGTGCGCACGTCATTGAGCAGCACATAGCGAAACTCACCGCGCCAGCCGGTGCGCTTGGGGATACCGGCAAAGTACGGCACCAGCGCCGATTTCAGCGAGTTAGGCAGCAGGATCGCCTGGTCGTACTGGCCCGCCATGGACTTGCCGATACGTCGGCGGGTCGCCAACTCAAGGGCGCCGTGGCCGAGCGGGAAGCTCAAGGCCTTACGCACCTCTGGCATGCGCTCGAGGATCGGCCGGCTCCACTCAGGGGCGAGCACGTCGATCTGGCAGTCTGGATAGCGCAGGCGCAGGCACTGAAACAGTGTCTGTGCCATCACCATGTCACCGACCCAACTGGGCCCAACGATCAGAATATTCATGTAGTTTCCACAAACGATGCGGGGAGGCCTATGCCTCCCCGCCTCGATAATAACTGTAGATCGCGGTGCGCCAGGGAGCATCTTTATGTGGGAGCTGGCTTGCCTGCGATCGCATCACCTCGGTATCCCTGATAAACCGAGGCGCCTGCATCGCGGGCAAGCCCGGCTCCCACATTAATCCGCATCCCATATAAAAATTGGCGTCGCCAATCAGTCGAGTTTCAATTTAAGCCCAGCGCCTGCCAGATTCGCATCACCTGTCGCCGCTCGTCGGCGAACTGGTCCCCGGCTACCGTACCGGCCTCGTTCTGCAAAGCCTGGCGGTGCGCGGCTGAGCGATAAGCCTTGTACACTTCACGCAGCAAATGGGCATCGGCGGCGGGCATCAGCCCGACCTGCTCCAGGCCCTCCAAAATGCGGATATTGTCGGTGTAGCGCAGCAACGATGGATGTTGCGCAGACCACGCCAAAGCCGCGTATTGCACCATAAATTCAATATCGACGATACCTCCGGCGTCCTGCTTGAGGTCGAACAGCGCCGTGGCCTCGAAGGCATTGGCGCCCCTGCCGGCAGTCGTGGCCTTGGTGCCCAGGTTGTCACGCATCTTGGCACGCATCTCGCTGACCTCCTGGCGCAGCTTCTCCAAGTCCCGCTCACGCCCCAACACGTTAGCCCGTACCTGCTCGAACGCCTGGCCCACATCCTGGCTGCCCACCAGTACCCGCGCACGGATCAGGGCCTGATGTTCCCAGGTCCAGGCTTCATTTTGTTGATAGCGATCAAATGCACCCAGGGAACTCACCAACAAGCCGGATGCGCCGGAAGGTCGCAGGCGCATGTCTACTTCATACAGCTGCCCAGAGTTGGTCTGGGTGGTCAGCAGGTGAATGATGCGCTGGCCCAGGCGTGTAAAGAATTGCGCGCCATCGATCGGCTTGGCACCGTCCGTCTCGGCCTGGGGGTCGCCGTCATGGATAAACACCAGGTCCAGGTCCGAACCATGCCCCAGTTCGATGCCGCCGACTTTCCCATAACCGACAATGATGAACCCAGGATCGCACAGGGTGCCGTCCAGGCGCTGCGGCGAGCCGTGGCGGGCGACGGTCTGGCGCCAGGCCAGGGCCAGCACTTGTTCAAGAATGGCTTCGGCCAGCCAGGTGAGGTAGTCGCTGACCTTCATCAACGGCAGGCTGCCAGCGATTTCGGAAGCGGCCACCCGCAGGCGGTGCGCCAGTTTGAAATGGCGCAAGGCTTCCATCTGCTGCTCAAGGTCATCTTCGGGAATGCGCGTGAGGCGCTCGCGCAACTCAGCGGCCAGCTCCGGCGCCAGCGGCGGCTTGAACAAGCGGCCTTCGTTGAGCAATTCATCGAGCAACAGCGGGAAACGGGTGATCTGTTCGGCGATCCACGGGCTGGCTGCGCACAAGGTCAACAGGCGGCGCAAGGCGTCGGGGTTCTCCGTCAGCAGCACCAGGTAGGCCGAACGCCGGGCCACGGCTTCCACCAGCGGCAACACGCGCTCCAGCACCAGGTCTGGGTTGGCATGTTCAACGGCCTGGGCCAGCAGGCGCGGGATGAACGCATCCAGGCGCTCACGCCCCAGGCGCTGCATGGCGCGCAACTGCGGGCTGGCGCGCAGGCTGGCCAAGGCCTTGAGGGCCTTGGGGGCATCGGTGAAACCGCCTTCACTCAGTTGGCGGCACGCGGCATCGTCATCCTGGGATTCCTCCCACAGTGGCAACCATTCACCGCCGACCACCAATTCGCTTTCTTCGCCCTCTTCTTCATCAGGGTCGGCAATCACTTGGCGAAAGTGCCAGTCCACACGGCCACGCCAGTACATCAGGCGCTCATGGAACGCGGCCCAGTCACTAAAGCCCAGCATAAAGGCAATGCGTGCCTGGTCTTCGGGGCTGTCCGGCAGCATTTGCGTCTGGCGGTCGGCAATCGCCTGGATCGCATGTTCGGTGTAGCGCAGGAACTCGTAACCGCTGCGCAGCTCGCTGATCACCGCCGCGGGCAAATAACCCTGGCCTTCCAGCGTGCCCAGCACGTTCAACAGCGGGCGTTGCTGCAGGCTGAGGTCGCGGCCGCCATGGATCAGCTGGAATGCCTGGGCGATAAATTCCACCTCACGAATGCCGCCCGCGCCCAGCTTGATATTGTCGGCCATGCCCTTGCGCCGCACTTCCTGCTGGATCAGTTGCTTCATGGTGCGCAGCGCTTCGATGGCCGAGAAGTCCAGATAACGGCGATAGACAAACGGGCGCAGCATGTCGAGCAGTTGCGCGCCAGCCGCCTGGTCGCCGGCCACCACCCGCGCCTTGATCATGGCGTAGCGCTCCCAGTCCCGGCCCTGGTCCTGGTAGTACTGCTCCAGCGCGTTGAAGCTGAGCACCAGGGCGCCGGCCGAACCGTAGGGACGCAGGCGCATGTCGACGCGGAAGACAAAACCGTCGACGGTCATCGGGTCCAGGGCCTTGATCAGTTTTTGACCCAGGCGAATAAAGAACTCCTGATTATCCAGGGCGCGCTTCACGCCCACCGTCTCGCCGCCTTCGGGGTAGGCGAAGATCAGGTCGATATCCGACGACAGGTTCAGCTCCACCGCACCGAGCTTGCCCATGCCGAGGATGACCATGTGCTGCGCCTCGCCACTGCGTGCGCCGGTCGGCGTGCCGAACTGGGCGCAGTGGCGCTGGTACAGCCATTGATAGGCCTGGTCGATGCAGGCGTCGGCCATGTCGGACAGATCGCGACAGGTTTGCACCAGGTCGGCCTGGCGTGTGAGGTCGCGCCAGATGATGCGCACCTGCTGGCGCGTGCGTTGGCGGCGTAGCGCACGGCCCAGTTCATCTTCTGTTTCGGCCTGTTGCACGGCACCGGCTATCTGGCTGCACAGCTCGCCGGGCGCAAAGCCGCGGTCCAGCTCGCCCCAGGCCGCCAGCTCCAGCAACATCAAAGGGTCACGAACACTCTGTTCAATGACGAAATCACTGGCGGCGCACACGCGGGCGAAGTCGGCCCACCGTTGCGGCGTCCACGCAGAAAGGCCATGATCGTCATCCAGCGCGGCCACTGCGTCACGAAATGACTGCTCGGCCCGGTTGGCGTAAGGCAACAGAATGGCCGGCAGTTCGGCCAGCGTTGGAAGGCTCATGGTCTATCCTTGATCGGCGTGTAAATGGCGTGTAGTTGTGAAGGCAAGAGCCATACTCGGTGAAGGACTGTCGAACAAAGGTTAGAAATAGCTGAAATTAAATTAATCTTGGCAGGCAACATCAAAGTTTCACCTTTTCTTGTTCGCAATAGACCAACAATAACGATTATGCTCACCAGCAAGACCGAGCCATACGCTCAGTCTTGTGTAGTTTTACTACTCGTATATACATTCGAAAGGCTGAAATGGCCGACGATTTGTAGTAAAACTACAGGACGCCGAAGCAACCTTCGGCCATCCAAGAATTTATGTCGTCTGCCCACAAGGCCAGTCGCAAACTTCAGGCAACCGATTCTGGTAGCCTTTCCGCCCTGGAGCAAGCCATGCAAGACCTCGATCCCGTCGAAACCCAGGAATGGCTGGACGCCCTGGAATCGGTTCTCGACAAAGAAGGCGAAGACCGTGCTCACTACCTGATGACCCGTATGGGCGAACTCGCGACCCGCAGCGGCTCGCAACTGCCTTACGCCATCACTACGCCATACCGCAACACCATCCCCGTTACCCACGAAGCACGCATGCCTGGCGACCTGTTCATGGAACGCCGCATTCGCTCGCTGGTACGTTGGAACGCCATGGCGATGGTAATGCGCACGAACTTGAAAGATTCGGACCTGGGCGGTCACATCTCCAGCTTCGCTTCCAGCGCAACCCTGTATGACATCGGCTTCAACTACTTCTTCCAGGCCCCGACCGACGAACACGGCGGCGACCTGATCTACTTCCAGGGCCACACCTCGCCAGGCGTCTACGCCCGTGCGTTCATGGAAGGTCGCATCAGCGAAGAACAAATGAACAACTTCCGCCAGGAAGTCGACGGTCAGGGCCTGTCGTCCTACCCGCACCCTTGGCTGATGCCTGATTTCTGGCAGTTCCCGACCGTTTCCATGGGTCTGGGCCCAATCCAGGCGATCTACCAGGCACGCTTCATGAAGTACCTGGAAGCCCGTGGTTTCATCCCCGAAGGCAAGCAGAAAGTCTGGTGCTTCCTCGGCGACGGCGAGTGCGACGAGCCGGAATCCCTGGGTGCCATTTCCCTGGCCGGCCGCGAGAAGCTCGACAACCTGATCTTCGTCATCAACTGCAACCTGCAGCGCCTCGACGGCCCGGTTCGCGGCAATGGCAAGATCATCCAGGAACTCGAAGGCGTGTTCCGCGGTGCTCAGTGGAACGTGACCAAAGTCATCTGGGGCCGCTTCTGGGACCCACTGCTGGCCAAGGACGTCGACGGTATCCTGCAGCGTCGCATGGACGAAGTCATCGACGGCGAATACCAGAACTACAAAGCCAAAGACGGCGCGTTCGTCCGTGAGCACTTCTTCAACACGCCTGAACTCAAGGCGATGGTTGCCGACCTGTCCGACGACGAGATCTGGAAGCTCAACCGTGGCGGCCACGACCCGTACAAGGTCTACGCGGCGTACCACGAAGCGGTCAACCACAAAGAACAACCGACCGTCATCCTGGCCAAGACCATCAAGGGTTATGGCACCGGTGCCGGCGAAGCGAAGAACACCGCTCACAACACCAAGAAAGTCGATGTCGACAGCCTGAAGTTGTTCCGCGACCGCTTCGACATCCCGGTCAAGGACGAAGAGCTGGAGAACCTGCCGTTCTTCAAGCCAGAGCCAAACAGCGCCGAAGCCCGCTACCTGAGCGAGCGCCGCACTGCACTGGGCGGTTTCGTGCCACAGCGCCGCGCCAACAGCTTCAGCGTACCGACGCCAGACCTGAGCACCCTCAAGGCTATCCTTGACGGCTCGGGTGACCGTGAAATCTCCACCACCATGGCCTTCGTGCGTATTCTGGCGCAGTTGGTCAAGGACAAGGACATCGGCCCGCGCATCGTCCCGATCATCCCGGACGAAGCCCGTACCTTCGGTATGGAAGGCATGTTCCGTCAGTTGGGCATCTACTCCTCCGTCGGCCAGCTCTACGAGCCAGTCGATAAAGACCAGGTGATGTTCTACAAGGAAGACAAGAAGGGTCAGATCCTCGAAGAAGGCATCAACGAAGCAGGCGCCATGAGCTCCTTCATCGCTGCCGGTACTTCGTACTCCAGCCACAACCAGCCAATGCTGCCGTTCTACATCTTCTACTCGATGTTCGGCTTCCAGCGTATCGGCGACCTGGCCTGGGCAGCAGGCGACAGCCGTACCCGTGGCTTCCTGATCGGCGGTACCGCCGGCCGCACCACGCTGAACGGCGAAGGCCTGCAACACGAAGACGGTCACAGCCACATCCTGGCTGCCACCATCCCGAACTGCCGCACCTTTGATCCAACCTACGGCTATGAGCTGGCGGTGATCATCCAGGACGGCATGAAGAAGATGACCGAAGAGCAGCAGGACGTTTTCTACTACATCACCGTGATGAACGAGTCCTACCAGCAGCCAGCCATGCCGGCCGGTGTGGAAGAAGGCATCATCAAGGGCATGTACCTGCTCGAAGAAGACACCAAGGAAGCAGCACACCACGTACAGCTGATGGGCTCCGGCACCATCCTGCGTGAAGTGCGTGAAGCGGCGAAGATCCTGCGCGACGAGTTCAACGTCGGTGCCGACGTATGGAGCGTCACCAGCTTCAACGAGCTGCGCCGCGACGGCCTGGCCGTGGAGCGCAGCAACCGTCTGCACCCTGGCCAGAAGCCAGCCAAGAGTTACGTCGAAGAGTGCCTGGCCGGCCGTAAGGGTCCAGTCATTGCCTCTACCGACTACATGAAACTGTTTGCTGAACAAATTCGCCAGTGGGTCCCGTCCAAGGAATTCAAAGTCCTGGGCACCGATGGTTTCGGCCGCAGTGACAGCCGCAAGAAGCTGCGTCACTTCTTCGAAGTCGACCGTCACTTCGTGGTGTTGGCAGCCCTGGAAGCCTTGGCTGACCGTGGTGAGATCGAACCTAAGGTGGTGGCTGACGCTATCGTCAAGTTCGGGATCAACCCGGAAAAACGCAACCCACTGGACTGCTGAGGAGATTTTTTGTGAGCGAACTCATTCGCGTACCTGACATCGGCAGCGGTGAAGGTGAAGTAATCGAGCTGTTTGTGAAGGTCGGCGACACCGTCGAAGCCGACCAGAGCATCCTGACCCTGGAGTCGGACAAGGCGAGCATGGAAATCCCTGCTCCCAAGGCCGGCGTGGTCAAGAGCCTGAAAGTGAAGCTGGGCGACCGCCTGAAAGAAGGCGACGAACTGCTGGAACTGGAAATCGAAGGCGCTGCTGATGCAGCCCCTGCGGCCGCGGCTCCGGCCGCCGCTGCACCTGCACCTGCTGCTGAAAAGCCTGCCGCTGCCGAGGCTGCTCCAGCCCCGGCCGCCGCACCTGCCGCCGCCACCGTCCAGGACATTCACGTCCCGGACATCGGCTCGTCGGGCAAGGCCAAGATCATCGAGCTGCTGGTCAAGGTCGGCGACACCGTCGAAGCCGACCAGTCGCTGATCACCCTGGAGTCCGACAAGGCCTCCATGGAGATCCCATCGCCGGCTGCCGGCGTAGTGGAAAGCATCGCGGTCAAGCTGGAAGACGAAGTCGGCACCGGTGACTTCATCCTCAAGCTCAAAGTACAAGGTGCTGCGCCAGCCGCCGCACCAGCACCGGCTGCTGCTCCGGCGGCCAAGGCTGAAGCGGCACCTGCCGCTGCTGCCCCTGCGCCGGCCGCAAAAGCCGAAGCTGCGCCAGCCCCTGCGGCGGCTGCACCTGCGCCAAGCGGTGCCAAGGTTCACGCCGGCCCAGCCGTGCGTCAGTTGGCCCGTGAATTCGGCGTCGAGCTGAGCGCTGTTGCAGCCAGCGGCCCGCACGGCCGTGTGCTGAAGGAAGACGTGCAGGTTTACGTCAAAACCATGATGCAAAAAGCCAAGGAAGCTCCGGCTGCCGGCGGCGCTACCGGTGGTTCGGGCATTCCGCCGATCCGCACCGTGGACTTCAGCCGCTTCGGCGAAACCGAAGAAGTGCCGATGACCCGCCTGATGCAAATCGGCGCGGCAGGCCTGCATGCCAGCTGGTTGAACATCCCGCACGTGACCCAATTCGACCAGGCCGATATCACCGACCTGGAAGCGTTCCGCGTTGCGCAGAAAGCCGTGGCCGAGAAGGCCGGCGTGAAGCTGACCGTACTGCCACTGCTGCTCAAGGCCTGTGCACACCTGCTCAAGGAACTGCCGGACTTCAACAGCTCGCTGGCGCCAAGCGGCAAGGCGATCATTCGCAAGAAGTACGTGCACATCGGCTTTGCGGTCGACACCCCGGATGGCCTGCTGGTACCGGTCATCAAGAACGTCGACCAGAAGAGCCTGCTGCAGCTCGCTGGCGAAGCGGCTGCGCTGGCTGCCAAGGCCCGCGACAAGAAGCTCACCCCGGACGACATGCAGGGCGCCTGCTTCACCATCTCCAGCCTCGGCCACATTGGCGGTACTGGCTTCACGCCAATCGTCAACGCGCCGGAAGTGGCGATCCTGGGTGTGTCCAAGGCCACCATCCAGCCTGTGTGGGACGGTAAAGCGTTCCAACCCAAGCTGATGCTGCCACTGTCGCTGTCCTACGATCACCGCGTGATCAACGGCGCCGCGGCTGCGCGCTTCACCCAGCGCCTGAGCCAGTTGCTGAACGACATCCGCACCATCCTGCTGTAAGTCGCAGGGCCTTCCTGTTACCGGGAAGGTCCTTGCCACACCGATTTCCGAGCGCCACGCTCGTACCTCAACCCCGCCACTTGGCGGGGCTTTTTTTGCCTGTGTTTTTGTAGACGCGAGCTTGCTCGCGAAGATCGTCAACGATGACGCGGGTCTTCTGGATAAACGCGGTGCCCTGGCGTTTTTCGCGAGCAAGAACTAGGCGTCCCCCTCGCTCCTACAGAGAACAGGCGTGAACCATCGATCACCCCAATTACAGAAATCCCTCGCGCGGCCGATAACAGGCTTATAGCACTTAGCCTTCATCCTCTCTTGTCACTGCGTCCTGCATGATGCAACCTTGCCGCAGTCGACAGTCAAGAGGGCGTGAGCCCAGCGCAGTGCGCATTTTCCCAAGCGAGTTTCCCCATGAAAAGCCAACCCGATGTCGCCCGTATGGCGGCCGAGGTAGTGACGCAATTACCGGTGCCTTCGCGCCTCGGTATGCTGCGTTTCGAGCGGCTTAATGAGGCAAGCTGGGCCCTGCTCTACCTCGATCCCAATTGCGAACGCCAGTTCGGCCTGCCGGCGGTTGAACTCTGCGCCTTGATCGGCACGCCCTACGCCAGCCTGATGGAACCCCAGGCGCGCTACCAGTTGCACGATGCGATCCAGCAACAACTGGCCCACAGCCCCCATTATCTGGTGCGCTATACCCTGCACACCCATGACGGCCCGCTGAGCGTGCTGGAAATGGGCGAGGCCTACAAACAACACAACCGCCACCTGGTGCGCGGCTACCTGATGGTGGTCGAGGGGCTGTTCAGCGAGAACAGCGCACCCGCCCCGACGGTCGACCTGGAAAACCAGAACAGCCGCCTGCAAATTGCCCTGGAGCTCAATCAGCGAGCACAGCAGGAACAGTTGCAGCATCTGGAGCGAGTGCGCGCCCAGCAAGAACTGATCCTGCTGCTGGCGCGCCAACGCTACACCACGCCAAACTCCCTGCAAGAAGCCGCTGAACTGATCACGCGCAGCGCCTGCGACATTTACCAGATCGACTGCGCCAGCATCTGGAACCTCGAAGGCCATCACTTGGTACCGATCTCCGCCTATCACCGCGCCGATCAACAACACCACCTGCCTGAAGCCATCGATGCCAGCGGCTTCCCGGATTACCTGGAAGCCCTGCACTCCAGCCGCGCCATCGACGCCACCCACGCCATGCGCGACCCACGCACCCGGGAAATGGCTGAAAGCCTGCGCGCCAAGGACATCCACGCGATGCTCGACGCCAGCATCCGTGTCGACGGCCAGGTGGTCGGCGTGCTGTGCCTGGAACAAGGTGGCAGCCCGCGCGCCTGGCAGTCCGATGAAATCGCGTTCGCCGGCGAGTTGGCAGACCAGTTCGCCCAGGTCATCAACAACCACAACCGCCGCACTGCCACCAGCGCCTTGCACCTGTTCCAGCGCGCGGTAGAGCAAAGCGCCAACGCGTTCTTGCTGGTCAATTGCGACGGCGTGGTGGAGTACGTCAACCCCAGCTTCACCGCGATCACCCAGTACAGCGCCGAAGAAGTCCACGGCCATCGCCTGGCCCAACTGCCAGCCCTGGAGAACCTCAGCGAATTGCTGTTCGACGCGCCCTCGGCCCTGGCCAAAAGCAACAGCTGGCAAGGCGAGTTCAAGAGCCGCCGCAAGAACCTGGAACCCTACTGGGGCCAGCTGTCGATTTCCAAAGTGTATGGCGACAACCGCGAGTTGACCCACTACATCGGCATCTACGAAGACATCACCCAGACCAAGCTGGCGCAGCAGCGCATCGAACGCCTGGCCTACACCGACAACCTGACCAACCTGGGCAATCGCCCCGCGTTCATTCGCAACCTCGACGAGCGCTTTGCCCGCGACAGCGACAGCCCGATCAGCCTGCTGTTGGTGGACATCGACAACTTCAAGCGCATCAACGACAGCCTCGGCCACCAGACCGGCGACAAGTTGCTGATCAGCCTGGCGCGCCGCCTGCGCAACAGCTTGAGCAGCGGCGGCAGCCTGGCGCGTTTTGCCAGCAACGAATTCGCGGTGCTGTTGGACGACGCCGACCTTGAGACCGGCCAGCAGGTGGCCAGCCAGTTGCTGACCACCCTCGACAAGCCGATGTTCGTCGACAACCAATTGATCAGCGTCACCGGCTCCGTGGGCCTGGCCTGTGCGCCGCTGCATGGTCGCGACCCACAGACCTTGATGCGCAACGCCGGCCTGGCCCTGCACAAGGCCAAGGCCAACGGTAAACACCAGGTGCAGGTGTTCACCGAAGCCCTGAATGCCGAGGCCAGCTACAAGCTGTTCGTGGAAAACAATCTGCGCCGTGCCCTGACCCAGAACGAGCTGGACGTGTTCTACCAGCCCAAGCTATGCCTGCGCAGCGGTCGCCTGCTGGGCATGGAAGCACTGTTGCGCTGGAACCACCCGGAAAAAGGCATGATCCGCCCCGACCAGTTCATCAGCGTGGCTGAAGAAACCGGGCTGATCATCCCCATCGGTAAATGGATCGCGCGCCAGGCCTGCCGCATGAGCCGCCAATTGACGGCCGCAGGCCTGGGCAACTTGCAGGTGGCCATCAACCTGTCGCCCAAGCAATTCTCCGACCCGGACCTGGTGGCCTCGATTGCCACCATCCTCAAGGAGGAACAGCTGCCGGCCAACCTGCTGGAGCTGGAGCTGACCGAAGGCTTGCTGCTGGAAGCCACCGAAGATACGCGCCTGCAACTGGACCAGCTCAAGAGCTTTGGCCTGACCCTGGCGATGGACGACTTCGGTACCGGTTACTCGTCGCTGAGCTACTTGAAAAAATTCCCCATCGACATCATTAAGATTGATCGCAGCTTTATCCATGAAATCCCGGACAACCAGGACGACATGGAAATCACCTCGGCGGTGATCGCCATGGCCCACAACCTCAAACTCAAGGTCGTGGCCGAAGGCATCGAAACCGCTGAGCAGTTGGCGTTCCTGCGCCGGCACCGTTGCGACGTGGGCCAGGGCTACCTGTTCGACCGCCCGATCCCGGGTGCCGAGCTGATGCAGAGGCTTAAACGCTACCCGCGCGGGCCAATCGCCTGACAGCGCTGTAACACTCGGGCACACTGGCTGTCTGACAATTTACTGTTACTCAACCTGACGAGAGGACTGATCATGGTCTTGCGCTCGGAAATTCTGGTGAACAAAAACGTGCTGCCTACTCAAGAACAAGCGTTGCCTGGTCGTGAAACCCCGATGAAGTTACCGGAAACGCACTTCGTCAACGGCAACCCACTGCTGGGCCCGTTCCTGGATGACGTCGGCTTTGCGATCTTCGGCCTGGGCTGCTTCTGGGGCGCAGAACGCAAATTCTGGCAGCGCGACGGCGTGGTCAGCACCGTGGTCGGCTACGCCGGCGGCTTCACGCCTAACCCGACTTACGAAGAAGTCTGCTCGGGCCTGACCGGCCACAGCGAAGTGGTGCTGGTGGTGTATGACCAGGCCAAGGTGAAATACGAAGACCTGCTGAAGATGTTCTGGGAACTGCACAACCCGACCCAGGGCATGCGCCAGGGCAACGACATCGGCAGCCAGTACCGCTCGGTGATCTACGCCACCACGCCGGAGCAATTGGCGGCGGCCAAAGCCAGTGCTGATGCTTATCAGCAAGAGCTGAGCAAGGCCGGCCTGGGTGAGATCACCACGGAAATCGAAGAGGCCCCGACGGTGTACTTCGCCGAGGCGTATCACCAGCAGTACCTGGCGAAGAATCCCCAGGGTTACTGTGGGATCGGCGGCACTGGCGTGACCTGCCCGATCTAGGAAGCTACACAAACCAAAATGTGGGAGCGGGCTTGCTCGCGAAAGCGGTATATCAGTCAGCAAATTCAGTGACTGACACTCCGCTTTCGCGAGCAAGCCCGCTCCCACATTGGGTCCTGCGTTTGGATTGAGATCGGTTATTCGGCGATGAGCCAATCCATCTGCCAGCCACCCTGGGTCTGGCCCAGTTGCTTGGACAACCATGGCAGCAACTCACGCAATTCCTCTTCCAGACCCCACGGCGGGTTGGCAATCGCCAGGCCCGAGCCGGTGAGGGTGTTGGGCGTGTCCAGCGGATGCACCAGCAACTCCACACGCAGCAGCTTCGGCGCACCGGTACCGGCCAGGTCCTGGTAGAAACGGCGCAACATGCGCTGGTCTTTCACCGGGTACCAGATCGCCGCGACCGTCTGGCGCATACGGCTGACGGCTTCCTTGAGGGACGCCGCGCAACGCTGCATTTCGTCGAGTTTTTCAAACGGCGGGTCGATCAGCATCAGCCCGCGCTTTTCCGGCACCGGCAGCAAGGCCCGTGGCACATGCCAGCCCTCGCCCAGATGCACTTTGACGCGGCGATCACCCTTCATGTTGTCCTTGAGCAGCACGCCATCTTCCGGGTGCTTCTCATTGAGCAGCACACGGTCCTGGGGCCGTGTGAGGCGGCGCGCCAGTTCCGGCGAGCCCGGGTAGTAGCGCAACTGGCCATCCGGGTTCATCTCGTGCAGCACGCGCATGTAGTCGGCGGTGAGCGGAGGCAGGTCGCTTGCGCCCCACAGGCGGGCGATGCCTTCCAGGTACTCACCGGTGCGGTTGGCCTGGTCGCCCTGCAAGTCGTACAAGCCAATGCCTGCGTGAGTGTCGAGGTAGGCGAACGGCTGTTCCTTGCGCGACATCAGGGCGATGAGGCGGGTCAAGGTCAGGTGTTTGAAGACATCGGCGTGGTTGCCGGCGTGAAAGGCGTGACGATAATTCATGGTTGCTCCTGCGCAGGGGGCGAAGTTTACCTCCTACCGACGCAAAGGTGCAGGGCCGCACGGCAGGCGGCACGGATGTCACGCTATTGCCAGGGGCTCAACTGAGTTGCGAGGCAAGGTAATCAGCCAATGCGCCATGGCTGACTTGCGGCCTGCGTACGAAGTAGGCGACCTTGTGCTGCAAGGTCGCTGGCGTAAACGCGGTGTAGAGGTCAGGGCGCTGTTCCTGGAGCCATTGCAACAGGTTGTCGACCAGCACCTGCGGTGACTGCTGGGCCATATGCATCAGCAACGATGCCGGTACCTGCCACCACGGGCTGGTTGGGGCCGCAGTGACTGATTTGGGCGCCACCGACAGCGGTTGGCCGTTGACCAGGTAGCGCTGGAACACCGGCAACACGCGCGCCGCCTCGTCGCCTAATGACTGCAACATCGGCAAAAGGTGCGCGCCGTCCCAGAAGCGCAAAAACACCGGCTGGCTTTCCGGCAGGTACACCTGGGTCAACCCCTTCAAATGCGCGATCACCACCTCCAGCGGGCTGGATGAGACCGCCAGCCAGCCCCAATCCGCCGCTTGGGTGGCGGCTATCCACTCGAGAAAAGCACTGCTCGGCTCAACGACGCCAACGTAGGGCATGACCTCATCCCAGTCGGCGTAGGCCGTGCCCACCCAGATCGGTCGCGGCATCTTCCCCGCAGCCGTGCCTTGCCAGGTGGCGAGCGGCTTGGCGTCGCTGGCATTGCCCAGCACGGCGTACAGCTGTTCATCTGGCTGCAACGGGTAGTGCGCCAGCCAGGCATTGGGCGTCAAGAGCGAAGGCATCAGGACGCACTCCGTGCATGGGCGCCGATGTCACACTGGCCGTTCTTGCAGCGCTCGCATTCTTCGCAGAACGGCGCGCTGCGTTTGAGGCTGAACACTTGTGCACGGCTTAACGACGCGGGAACCACGGTCAATAAAGTCTCGTTCAATCCAGGCATCAACGGTGCAGGTGTCGGAGCAGGCGCGCTGCCGAGCTGAATCGGCACACTGCTGAATATCCCGCCCGCTGACAACGTGATCGACTGCCCACCCGCCTGGATCGTCACGCTGGCACCCGCATCAATGATGATGTTTTGCCCGGCCCCCAACGCAATGGTCTGCCCGGCACGCATGTGCTGCGAACCGCCGACCACCAGATGGTCATCCTGCTCGAGCTGCGTCAAACGGTTGCCGTGGGTGATGCGCTGCTCTTCGCCCCGCAGCTCATGGCGCGACTCGCCGCCCACCTGCACGCGACGCTGGTTATCGACCTGTACCTGCTGGTCGTGCAACACATGCTGGGTCCAGTCCCGCTGGGCGCGCAGGTAGATTTCCTCAGCGCCCTTGCGGTCCTCGATACGCAGTTCGTTGTAGCCACCACCGCCAGGGCTGCTCTGGCTACGCCAGAGACTGCGGGTCTTGTCTGCGGGCAGGTCGAGGGGCACTAGCGTGGCGGCGTTGGGCAGGCACCCCACCACCAGCGGCATGTCCATGTCGCCATTGACGAACCCCACCAGCACCTCCATACCGACCCGGGGGATCAGCACCACGCCATAACGGTCATGGGCCCAGCCGCTGGCTACCCGCAGCCAGCAACTGGAATGGTCGTTGTGCTCACCGACACGATCCCAGGCCAGTTGCACCTTGACCCGGCCGTACTCGTCACAGTGGACCTCACTGTCAACCGGGCCGGTAACCACCGCGCTTTGATACCCCGATACCGTCGGGCGCGGCGGCTCCGGCAAAGGCGGACGAAACACCGCATCCCATGGCGCGGCCACAAATGCGTTGCGATACCCCTGGCGCAGCTCCCCACCCTCTTCCTCGGTAACCGCCTCCTCCAGCACCTGGGGTTGTTTGCCTTCATGGCGCACCTGCGTCACCAGCCACAAATCATTCCAGTCCTCGCGGGGGTGCTCGCGCAACTGCAAAAACCGACCACTGGCCAATGCCGGCTCATCGCCCTGGCCATGGGCACTGCGGTAGTCGCTGCGGTGCCGCTCCAAGCCACGCTGGGCGAGGTATCGGCCATGGGCTCGGTCGGAAAAATTGCCGGGGTAGTGCTGCGCTTCAAGCTTGGGCAAAGACTCATCGACGGCTGCGCTTTCCAGCTCGACATGGGGTTTGCGAAAGTCGTAATCGCGCAGGTTCAACGCCGTGGTCCGGGTCGCCAATTGCAAGGTGAAGCGCTTGATCCCAGGGGTATCGGCCACCATTCCCGAACCTGGCCGGTAAGGCGTGGGCTGATCCATCTGGGCAAACACCGTCTGGTCATCGCCAAACACCAGCAGATGCCCTTCGGGGGAATGCTGGAAGTGATAGTGAATCCCCAGCTCGGCACACAGGCGCTGAATGAACGCCAGGTCGCTCTCGCCGAACTGCACGCAATATTCACGCTCCGGGTAATCACCGCTCAACCGGAACTCAAAGCGATCACTGTGAATCCCCTGCCTGGCCAGCACCTGAGCAACAATCTGCGGCACCGTCTTATGCTGAAAAATACGCTGATGGCTGCTGTGCGCCAGGTACGCCAAATGCGGCGCAAGACTGAGTTGGTAACGCGTCAAGCGCCGGCCCGAGTCGCCCTGGGCTACCCGATACACCAGGCCATGAACGCCATGCCCCTGATCATCGAAGCCCAAGTACACCTGGCGATGCAGCAAGCCCTCCAGATCGATATCCGGTTGCTCGCAGACCAGCTCAAGTTCAAACCGGTAAGGCTGGCTGATGGCCTCGGTGCCGTTGAACGCGAACACCTTGAAGTCACTGGACGACCCATCCAGGGCCAGGGTAAATGCGGGTTGGTTGGCAGGAGCGAACATCCGGTGTTTCTCTGCGAAGGGTGGGCGGCCGATTCTGCACCAGCCGTTCGCCTGGCCGAGCGCTGCCTCGGCAAATAAGTAAGGTCCTACGTGAGTACCGCTGGAATCCACGGGCATCGGCGGCTATTGCCCCAATCAGCCCACCAAAAAAAGGCCCAGCGTCCTTCGGACGTGGGCCTTTCTTGTTCGCTCAGCAGGCGTTAAACGCCCAGCGAATTACTTGTTCAAGTTGTAATCTTTTTCCGCCGCGTCAAAACGCTCGACCATACCCACCGTCGGTGCGCCCATCTTGCTCACGAAGTAGATCGCCAGGCTGGCGAAGATGAAGCCTGGGATGATTTCGTACAGGCCCAGCAATTCGAAGTGCTTCCACACGATCACGGTGATTGCGCCGACCAGGATGCCGGCCAGCGCGCCGTTGCGGGTCATGTGTTTCCAGATTACCGAGATCAGTACCACAGGGCCGAAGGCTGCACCGAAACCGGCCCAGGCGTAGCTGACCAGGCCCAGTACGCGGTTTTCCGGGTTGGCTGCCATGGCGATGGCGATCAAGGCCACGACCAGCACCATCAGGCGACCGACCCATACCAGTTCACGCTGGGACGCGCCCTTGCGCAGGAACGCCTTGTAGAAGTCTTCGGTCAGGGCGCTGGAGCACACCAGCAATTGGCAGCTCAGGGTGCTCATCACAGCCGCCAGAATGGCCGACAGCAACACACCGGCAACCCATGGGTTGAACAGGATTTTGGCCAGTTCGATAAACACACGCTCTGGGTTTTCAGTCACCGGGCCTGCTACTTCCGGGTGTGCCGAGAAGTAAGCGATACCGAAGAAGCCCACTGCCACGGTGCCGCCCAGGCACAGGATCATCCAGGTCATGGAAATACGACGCGCCTTGGCGATCGATTTCACCGAGTCCGCCGCCATGAAACGCGCAAGGATGTGCGGTTGGCCGAAGTAGCCCAGGCCCCAGCCCATCAGCGAAATAACGCCGATGAAGGTGGTGTTTTTCAGCATGTCGAAGCTGGTCGGGTCCTTGGCTTCAATGGCCAGGAAGGTGGTGTCTACGCCGCCGGTGGCCAGCAGCACGATGATCGGCGTAAGGATCAGCGCGAAGATCATCAGCGTGGCTTGTACGGTGTCGGTCCAACTGACTGCCAGGAAGCCACCGATGAAGGTGTAGGCAATGGTCGCTGCAGCACCGGCCCACAGCGCGGTCTCGTAGGACATGCCGAAGGTGCTTTCGAACAGGCGGGCGCCGGCGACGATGCCGGAGGCGCAGTAGATGGTGAAGAACACCAGGATCACCACGGCGGAGATGATCCGCAGCAGGCCGCTCTTATCTTCGAAGCGGCTGGAGAAGTAATCCGGCAGGGTCAGGGCGTCGCCGTTGTGTTCGGTCTGCACCCGCAGGCGGCCGGCCACGAACAACCAGTTGAGGTAAGCACCGACGATCAGGCCGATGGCAATCCAGCTTTCCGACAGACCGGACATGTAGATCGCGCCCGGCAAGCCCATCAACAGCCAGCCACTCATGTCGGAAGCACCGGCGGACAAGGCTGTCACCACGCTACCGAGGCTGCGACCGCCCAGGATGTAATCGGAAAGGTTGTTGGTGGAGCGATAGGCCATCAGGCCGATCAGCACCATTGCTGCGATGTAGATCACGAACGTGATCAGGGTTGGATTGCTAACGCTCATAGGAGTGACGCCCTGGCTTTGTTTTTATGTAGCGACGGTCATGGGGACGGCCACCCGTGGATAACCGGATAGACGAACCTGCATGCCGCGCATTTATGACTGGCGTTTCCCCAGGAAAGCCGCCAGCCGATGAACCCACCCTGAGGGTTGGTTGCACCTTGGTGCGCGAATGCTATTCAACAAAGCAAATAAGGTGCAACCAGTTTCTGCCGATTAAGTTGCACCCAAGTATGTTTTAGGACAAACGCGCTTTTTTTGCTCCTTTTCGGAGCAAGAACAGCCGATCTCAGAAGCAAATGCACCAGCGCGGAGCGGATTCGGTCGCCTGTTTATTTTTTTCCGATCAAGCGTCGAACATTTAACCAACAAAAGGGTTGCACCCGGTTGCACCTCGGGATGGGCAAAGCTAATCTTGCCGCCAGCAGATGCCACTCGGTAGTGGCACCCATGAGGATAAAAAAATGGCAACGACCACCCTTGGGGTCAAACTCGACGACCCGACCCGCGAACGCCTGAAGGCCGCCGCGACCTCCATTGATCGTACGCCGCACTGGCTGATCAAGCAGGCGATTTTCAATTACCTGGAGAAACTCGAGGGTGGTGCAACCCTGTCCGAGCTCAATGGCTTGAGCAGCAAGGAGGCCGATGATGCCGGCGAGGTCCAGGCCGACCACGCCCACCAGTGCTTCCTTGAGTTCGCCGAGAGCATCCTGCCGCAATCGGTATTGCGTGCCGCAATCACCGCCGCTTACCGTCGCCCCGAGCCGGAAGTGGTGCCGATGCTGATCGAACAGGCGCGCCTGCCGGCGCCGATGGCCGAAGCCACCAACAAGCTGGCCGCGAGCATTGCCGAAAAACTGCGCAATCAGAAGAGTGCCGGCGGCCGTGCCGGTATTGTTCAGGGCCTGCTGCAAGAATTCTCCCTGTCGTCCCAGGAAGGCGTGGCGCTGATGTGCCTGGCCGAAGCGCTGCTGCGTATCCCGGACAAAGGCACCCGCGATGCGCTGATCCGCGACAAGATCAGCACCGGCAACTGGCAGCCACACCTGGGCAACAGCCCTTCGCTGTTCGTCAACGCCGCCACCTGGGGCCTGCTGCTGACTGGCAAGCTGGTGTCGACCCACAACGAAGCGGGCCTGACCTCGTCCCTGAGCCGCATCATCGGCAAGAGCGGCGAGCCGATGATCCGCAAGGGCGTCGACATGGCTATGCGCCTGATGGGCGAGCAGTTCGTCACCGGCGAAACCATCGCCGAAGCCCTGGCCAATGCGAGCAAGTTCGAAGCCAAGGGCTTCCGCTATTCCTACGACATGCTCGGTGAAGCCGCCCTCACCGAACACGACGCCCAGAAGTACCTGGCCTCGTACGAACAAGCCATTCATTCCATCGGCAAAGCCTCCCATGGCCGTGGGATCTATGAAGGCCCGGGCATCTCCATCAAGCTCTCCGCCCTGCACCCGCGCTACAGCCGTGCGCAGTACGAGCGGGTGATGGACGAGTTGTACCCGCGCCTGCTGTCGCTGACCTTGCTGGCCAAGCAGTACGACATCGGCCTGAACATCGACGCCGAAGAAGCCGACCGCCTGGAGCTGTCCCTGGACCTGCTCGAACGCCTGTGCTTCGAGCCGCAATTGACTGGCTGGAACGGCATCGGCTTTGTGATCCAGGCGTACCAGAAGCGTTGCCCGTATGTGATCGACTACGTCATCGACCTGGCCCGCCGCAGCCGCCATCGCCTGATGATCCGCCTGGTAAAAGGCGCGTACTGGGACAGCGAAATCAAGCGCGCCCAGGTCGAAGGCCTGGAAGGCTACCCGGTGTACACCCGTAAGGTGTACACCGACGTTTCCTACATTGCCTGCGCGCGCAAACTGCTGTCGGTGCCGGAAGTCATCTACCCGCAGTTCGCCACGCACAACGCCCACACCCTGTCGGCTATCTACCACATCGCCGGTCAGAACTATTACCCCGGCCAGTACGAGTTCCAGTGCCTGCACGGCATGGGTGAACCGCTGTACGAACAGGTTGTAGGCAAGGTTTCCGAAGGTAAGTTGAACCGTCCGTGCCGTGTGTACGCGCCGGTCGGTACCCACGAAACGCTGCTGGCCTATCTGGTACGCCGCCTGCTGGAAAACGGCGCCAACACCTCGTTCGTCAACCGCATCGCTGACCAGTCCATCTCGATCCAGGAACTGGTAGCCGACCCGGTGGCCAGCATCGAGCAAATGGCAACCCAGGAAGGCGGTTTCGGCCTGCCACACCCGCGCATCCCTTTGCCGCGTGACCTGTACGGCAGCGACCGCGCCAACTCGGCCGGTATCGACCTGGCCAACGAACATCGCCTGGCCTCGTTGTCCTGCGCCCTGCTGGCCACTGCTCACAACAACTGGAAAGCCGCACCGATGCTCGGTTGCGCTGCCAGCAATGAAGCGGCACAACCGGTTCTGAACCCATCCGACCTGCGTGATGTGGTCGGCCAGGTACAGGAAGCCACCGTCGAAGACGTCGACAACGCCATCCAGTGCGCCATCAGCGCCGCGCCGATCTGGCAGGCCACCCCGCCCGCCGAACGTGCTGCCATCCTGGAGCGCGCCGCCGACCTGATGGAAGGCGAGATCCAGCCGCTGATGGGCCTGCTGGCCCGTGAAGCCGGCAAGACCTTCGCCAACGCCATCGCCGAAGTGCGTGAAGCCGTGGACTTCCTGCGTTACTACGCGGTGCAGGCGCGCAACGACTTTACCAATGACGCCCACCGCCCATTGGGCCCGGTGGTGTGCATCAGCCCGTGGAACTTCCCCCTCGCCATCTTCAGCGGTCAGGTAGCTGCAGCGCTGGCTGCCGGTAACCCGGTGCTGGCCAAGCCTGCCGAGCAGACGCCGCTGGTGGCTGCCCAGGCCGTACGTATTCTGCTTGAAGCCGGTATTCCGGAAGGTGTGCTGCAATTGCTGCCAGGCCAGGGCGAAAGCGTCGGTGCCCGTCTGGTGGGTGATGATCGCGTCAAAGGCGTGATGTTCACCGGTTCCACCGAAGTGGCGCGCCTGCTGCAACGCAATGTCGCCGGTCGCCTGGATGCCCAGGGTCGCCCGATTCCACTGATCGCCGAAACCGGTGGCCAGAATGCGATGATCGTCGATTCCTCGGCGCTGACCGAACAAGTGGTGATCGACGTCGTGTCGTCGGCCTTCGACAGCGCCGGTCAACGTTGCTCGGCACTGCGCGTACTGTGCCTGCAGGAAGATTCGGCAGACCGTGTGGTCGAAATGCTCAAGGGCGCCATGGCTGAATGCCGCCTGGGTAACCCGGAACGCCTGTCGGTCGACATCGGCCCGGTGATCGACGCCGAAGCCAAGGCCGGTATCGAGAAACACATCCAGGCCATGCGTGACAAAGGCCGCAACGTTTACCAGGTGGCGATTGCCGACGGTGAAGAGATCAAGCGCGGCACCTTCGTGATGCCGACCCTGATCGAGCTGGAAAGCTTCGACGAACTGCAACGCGAGATCTTCGGCCCGGTGCTGCACGTAGTGCGCTACAAGCGCAAAGAGATCGACCAGCTCATCGGCCAGATCAACGCTTCCGGCTACGGCCTGACCCTGGGCGTGCACACGCGCATCGACGAGACCATCGCCAAGGTGATCGACAACGTCAATGCCGGTAACGTCTACGTCAACCGCAACATTGTTGGCGCCGTGGTCGGCGTGCAGCCGTTCGGCGGCGAAGGCCTGTCGGGCACTGGCCCGAAAGCCGGTGGCCCGCTGTACCTGTACCGCTTGTTGTCGACTCGTCCTACCGATGCAATCGAGCAATCCTTCGTACGCGGCGACAAGTTGGCCGCGCCGGATGTGCGCCTGCGTGATGCCATGAGCCAATCGCTGACCGCCCTGAAAACCTGGGCCGACGGCAATAAGTTCAGTGAACTGAGCGCCCTGTGCACGCAGTTCGCCGCCCAGTCGCAAAGCGGTATCACCCGCCAACTGGCCGGCCCGACCGGCGAGCGCAACAGCTACGCCATCCTGCCGCGCGAGCACGTACTGTGCCTGGCCGAAGTGGAAGGCGACCTGCTGACCCAACTGGCGGCGGTATTGGCCGTCGGTGGTTCGGCGGTATGGCCGGAAACCGAGCTGACCAAGGCCTTGTTCCCACGCCTGCCTAAAGAGATTCAGGCGAAGATCAAGCGCGTGGCTGACTGGACCAAGGACGACGTGGTGTTTGACGCCGTGCTGCATCACGGTGATTCCGACCAACTGCGTGCGGTGTGCCAGCAAGTGGCGCAGCGCGGTGGGGCGATTGTCGGGGTGCATGGCATGTCTCAAGGTGAGACCGCGATTGCCCTGGAGCGCCTGGTGATCGAGCGAGCGTTGAGCGTAAACACCGCCGCGGCGGGTGGTAACGCCAGCCTGATGACCATCGGCTAACTGACACACCGCGGCTGATCGTTCCCACGCTCCGCGTGGGAATGCAGCTTAAGGACGCTCTGCGTCCAGAAGCGTGACGCGGAGCGTCAAAAGAGGCGTTCCCACGCAGAGCGTGGGAACGATCTCGATGCCTCGCCAGCGTTCTGCCCTTCTATCACTTAAATCAATCTTGCTAGCCACCCTACATTCGCGCACTTAGACTCAGGCCAATTCCTTCAAAGGTACGCCGCCATGTCCGAGACGCTGCTCAGTTCCCGCAATCTGGCTTTCGAGCTGTATGAAGTCCTCGATGCCGAGGGCCTGACCCAGCGCGAGCGGTTTGCCGAGCACAACCGCGAAACTTTCGACGCTGCAATCAGCACGGCGCGCAGCATCGCCGAAAAGTACTTCGCCCCCCACAACCGCAAGAACGACGAAAACGAACCGCGTTATGAGAACGGCCAAGCGATCCTGATCCCGGAAGTCAAACCCGCCGTAGACGCCTTCCTGGAGGCCGGTTTCCTCAACGCAGCACGTAGCTTTGAAGCAGGTGGCATGCAACTGCCGACCCTGTTGTCCCAGGCCTGTTTCGCGCACTTCCAATCGGCCAACGCCGCCTCGACGTCCTACCCGTTCCTGACCATGGGCGCCGCCAACCTGATCGAAAGCTTCGGCACCGAGGAGCAGAAACAACGCTTCCTGCAGCCAATGATCGACGGGCGCTTCTTCGGCACCATGGCCCTGACCGAGCCCCATGCAGGTTCTTCCCTGTCGGACATTCGTACCCGTGCAGAACCCGCGGCTGACGGCAGTTATCGGCTCAAGGGCAACAAGATCTTTATCTCCGGTGGCGACCATTCGCTGTCGGAAAACATCGTGCATATGGTGCTGGCAAAATTGCCGGACGCTCCCGCAGGCGTGAAGGGCATTTCGCTGTTTATCGTGCCCAAGTTCCTGGTCAACGAGGACGGCAGCCTGGGCGCTCGCAACGATGTGCTGCTGGCAGGGCTGTTCCACAAGATGGGCTGGCGCGGCACCACGTCCACGGCGCTTAACTTTGGCGATAACGGCAACTGTGTCGGCTATCTGGTGGGCAAGCCGCACCAGGGGCTGAGCTGCATGTTCCAGATGATGAACGAGGCACGCATCGGCGTGGGCATGGGCGCGGTGATGCTCGGTTACGCCGGCTACCTCTACTCCCTGGACTACGCCCGCGAACGGCCCCAGGGGCGCCTGCCTGATAGTAAAGACCCGAGCACCGCACCGGTGGCGATCATCCAGCACGCCGACATCAAGCGCATGCTACTGACCCAGAAAGCCTATGTGGAAGGCGCCTTTGACCTCGGCCTCTACGCGGCGCGGCTATTCGACGACACCACCACCCTGCAAACCGACACCGAGCGCAAGCAAGCCCACGAACTGCTCGACCTGCTCACGCCCATCGTCAAATCCTGGCCGTCGGAGTTCTGCCTCAAGGCCAACGAGCTGGCGATCCAGATTCTCGGCGGCCACGGCTACACCCGCGAATACCCGGTGGAGCAGTACTACCGCGACAACCGCCTGAACCCCATCCATGAAGGCACCCACGGCATCCAGTCCCTGGACCTGCTCGGGCGCAAATTGGCGCAGAACGGCGGCGCCGGTTTAAAGCAGTTGATTCGCCTGATCGCCGAAACCGGAGCCCGGGCGCAAAAGCACCCTTCACTCACGGCACTGCGAGAGCCTCTGGAGCAACTGGTAAACCGGCTGCAAAGCGTCACGATTGGCCTGCTGACCGATCTCGCCCAAGGCAAGGTCAACAGCAGCCTGGCGAACTCGGCGCTGTACTTGAAAGTGTTCGGGCACACGGTGATTGGCTGGCGCTGGCTGGAACAGGCGATCCGCGCCGAAGAAGGGCTGGCCAAAGGGGAAGCGGCTGACGCGGCCTTTTATAAGGGCAAGCTCCAGGCCGCCCGGTACTTCCTGACCTGGGAAGTACCGAGCTGCCATCATGAACTGGCGATTCTGGAGGCACGCGACGATACGTGCCTGGGCATGCAAGAGGAATGGTTCTAGCCCTCAGGGCTGACCGATCACCTTAGAGATCACATCGACCGTGGCGCTGACTTGCTCTTGGTAACGGTCGAGTTCCTGCTGGTGCGCCTGTTGCATTTCAATCTGCTCGGCGCACAGGTTCAGCGCGGCCAGTACCAATAGCTTGTCACCGATCAGGGTCGGGTACTTTTTCTTGGTAACCGCCAGGGAGGCTTTGAGCATGGTCACTGCATGCATCAGGGTCTGATCTTCGCCGGCCGGTGCCTTGATCGAGTAATCCTCTCCGAGAATCGAAACGACCTTTATGCCCTCACTCATGCGCTGACAGGCCCTGCACTTACACGCTCAACCAGCGCCTGGATGCGGGCGGCGGTGGCGCCGTGCTTTTCTTCCTGTTCCATCAGGTTCAGTTGCAGGCTGTCGTTTTCGTCCTTGGCGCGGGCCAGCTCGGCCTTGAGGGATTCGTTGCTGCCCAGCAGTTCTTGATTCTGCTGTACGAGGTCGCTGACCAGTTGTTCCAATTGGCTGAGGGATGCTTCTAACATTTTGATTTCTCGGGCGTTTAAAAAGGGCGGTGACGATAAAGAAAATTCACCTCGGATGCCAGGGTTATCCCCGGCCGCGCAGCCCGATGTTGCAAGGCCGGGCCGCACTTTCGAGCCTTAGTGACTGCATTTACCCGATCTGGTTCCTGAACTCACCCAACCCCTGGTCCGATGCGACAAAAGCGCGCGCCCCCTTAAGACTTTAGTCGCAGGGCCGATAAGGCGGGCACACCTCGTCTCATGGCCGCATGGATAGCGCCTCCCCCAGGACTCCAGCATGTCTCTTCGTAATATGAATATCGCCCCGAGGGCCTTCCTTGGCTTCGCGTTTATTGGCGCCTTGATGTTGTTGCTCGGTGTGTTCGCCCTGAACCAGATGAGCAAAATTCGTGCAGCCACCGAAGACATCACCTCGGCCAGCGTGCCCAGCATTCGCGCCCTGGATGAATTCACCCAACTGACCCTGCGCCTGCGCGTGCTGTCGTACCGCTTGCTGACCAACCGCGAGCCAGATGTACAGCAAAAGACCCTGGAAGCCTTCGAACTGCGCAATCAGCAGATTCGCACAGCCCAGGACATCTACGAAAAACTGATCACCAGCACCGAAGAACGCAACGCTTACAACGAGTACGTGCGCTTGCTGGGTCAGTACCGCCAGATTGAAGAGCGCATGAAGAGCCTGTCTCGCGCCAATCAGGTCAACGAGCTGCGCAGCCTGCTCAACACCGAGTTGCTGGACAACTCCGAGCAGGTCAATGCGGTCTTGACCCGCTTGCTGGATATCAATAACGACGACGCCAACGCCACCAACCAGCGCGCCAAAGACCAATACGACATGGCCTTTGACCTGGTGGTAGGCCTGCTGGTGGTTGCCACGGCGCTGACCTTGCTGTTCGCCTGGCTGCTGACCCGCAGCATCACCCTGCCCATCGCACAGGCGCTAGAAGCCGCCGAAGAAGTGGCCGAAGGCAACCTGACGCGCCCGATCACCGTGGACGGCAACGACGAAGCCGGACGCCTGCTCGCGGCCATGGCCAAGATGCAACACAAACTGCGCGACACCCTGCAACGTATCGCCGGCTCCGCTACCCAGCTGGCGTCTGCCGCTGAAGAGCTGAATGCGGTCACCGACGAAAGCGCCCGTGGCCTGACCCAGCAGAACAACGAAATCGAACAGGCCGCCACTGCCGTCAACGAGATGACCAGCGCGGTGGAAGAAGTCGCACGCAACGCGGTGAGCACCTCCGAAGCCTCGCGCAACGCCACCACCTCTGCCGGCGACGGCCGCGACCTGGTGCAGGAAACCGTTAGCGCCATCGAACGCATGAGTACCGATGTGCAGGCCACCGCCTCCCTGATTGGCGACCTGGCCAATGAATCGCGGGATATCGGCAAAGTGCTGGACGTGATCCGTGGCCTGGCCGACCAGACCAACCTGCTGGCCCTGAACGCCGCGATCGAAGCAGCGCGAGCCGGGGAAGCCGGGCGTGGTTTCGCCGTGGTGGCTGATGAAGTGCGGGCGCTGGCCCATCGCACCCAGCAGTCCACCAGCGAAATCGAGCGCATGATCGGCAGCATCCAGACAGGCACTGAGCACGCGGTGGATTCGATGCGCAACAGCACCGAGCGCGCCGAATCGACACTTAACATCGCACGAGGCGCGGGCCTGTCGCTGGACACCATCAACACGGCGATTGTGGAGATCAACGAGCGCAACCTGGTGATCGCCAGCGCGGCGGAAGAACAGGCCCAGGTGGCGCGGGAAGTGGACCGCAACCTGGTGAATATCCGTGACCTGTCGGTGCAATCGGCCACCGGCGCCAGCCAGACCAGCGCGGCGAGCGGTGAGTTGTCGCGGTTGGCGGTGGATTTGAATGGGATGGTCGGCCGCTTCCGTCTCTAACCCTAAAACCCGCCCCACCCTTGTAGGAGCGAGCTTGCTCGCGAAAAACGCCAACGATAACGCGCGCTTGCTGAATGAACGTGGCGCCTGGGAGTTTTTCGCGAGCAAGCTCGCTCCTACAGAGGCAGCCCTCTCGCACATTTGCCTGTGCGCGAATCAGAAAAAGCTTTTTGACAGCGCAGCAATTCAACAGGTTAGAATCCCTGGCACGCAGACTGCATGGTCAGTTTGCGTCCTGTCTTCCCCTGCCTTGGAGTACTGCCTTTGAATGCGACGACCATCAACAGCCTGTTCTTGATCGGCGCGTTGCTGGTGACTGCGAGCATTCTGGTGAGTTCGCTTTCGTCACGCCTGGGGATCCCCATCCTGGTGATTATCCTGGCCGTGGGCATGACCGCCGGGGTCGATGGCGGTGGCATCATTTTCGATAACTACCCGACCGCCTACCTGGTGGGCAACCTCGCCCTCGCCGTGATCCTGCTCGACGGCGGTTTGCGCACCCGGGTGGCGAGTTTCCGCGTGGCGCTGTGGCCGGCCTTGTCCCTGGCCACGGTGGGGGTGTTGATTACCACCGGCCTCACCGGCATGGCCGCGGCCTGGCTATTCGACCTCAATATCATCCAGGGCCTGCTGATTGGCGCCATTGTCGGCTCCACGGACGCCGCGGCGGTGTTCTCACTGCTGGGCGGCAAGGGCCTCAACGAGCGGGTCAGCGCCAGCCTGGAAATCGAATCGGGCAGTAACGATCCGATGGCGGTGTTCCTCACCGTCACCCTGATCGACATGCTCGCCAGCGGCCAGACCGGCCTGCACTGGAGCCTGCTCACGCACCTGATCCGCGAATTCGGCATCGGTGGCCTGGTAGGCCTGGGTGGCGGCTGGCTGATGTTGCAACTGGTCAACCGCATCAACCTGGCCAACGGCCTGTACCCGATCCTGGTGATCGCCGGCGGCCTGTTCGTGTTTGCCCTGACCAACGCCCTGCACGGCAGCGGCTTCCTCGCCGTGTACCTGTGCGGGCTGGTGATCGGCAACCGCCCGGTGCGCAGCCGCCATGGCATTTTGCACATGCTCGACGGCATGGCCTGGCTGGCGCAGATCGGGATGTTCTTGGTGCTGGGCCTGCTGGTCACGCCTCACGATTTGCTGCCCATCGCCCTGCCCGCCCTGGGCCTGGCGCTGTGGATGATCCTGTTTGCCCGGCCGCTGTCGGTGATGGTTGGCCTGCTGCCATTCAAAGCGTTCCACGGGCGCGAAAAGGCCTTTATCGCCTGGGTCGGCCTGCGCGGCGCGGTACCGATCATCCTCGCGGTGTTCCCGCTGATGGCCGGTCTGCCCCATGCACAGCTGTACTTCAACCTGGCGTTCTTTATCGTGCTGGTCTCGCTGTTGGTGCAGGGCACCAGCCTGCCGTGGGTGGCCAAGTTGCTTAAAGTCACCGTACCGCCGGACCCGGCGCCGATTTCCCGGGCAGCGCTGGAAGTGCACGTTACCAGCGAGTGGGAGCTCTTCGTCTACCGCCTGGGCGCAGAAAAATGGTGCATCGGCGCGGCCCTGCGCGAGCTGAAAATGCCCGAAGGCACGCGTATCGCTGCGCTGTTTCGGGGCCAGCAACTGCTCCATCCGTCGGGTAGTACGGTGCTGGAAGTCGACGATTTGCTCTGTGTGATCGGCCACGAACACAACCTGCCGGCTCTGGGCAAACTGTTCAGCCAGGCACCGCAACGGGGCCTCGATTTGCGCTTCTTCGGCGACTTCGTCCTCGAAGGCGACGCCCAGCTGGGCGCGGTTTCCGCCTTGTACGGGCTCAAGCTTGAGGGTATCGACCCGGACATGCCGCTGAGCCGTTTCATCACCCAGAAGGTGGGCGGTGCACCGGTAGTCGGCGACCAGGTGGAGTGGAACAACACCATCTGGACCGTCGCGGTCATGGACGGGAACAAGATTGGCAAAGTCGGCGTCAGATTCCCCGAAGGAAGTCGCCCGGGCCCCGGACTCTTCCTCTAAACTGCGGGACAACGACGCCCCGATTCTTCACTTTGCAAGACCGGTCTCTATGCCAACCCTGCGTACTTTTCTCGCCACTGCCCTGCTGGGCCTGACCCTTTGTGTTGGCAGCGTATACGCCGCCGACCCGCCCAGCGCCGAAGCCGTCCAGCAAAGCCTGGATAAACTGCCCGACCGCAAGCTGCCTGACGCCGACATGAAGGCGCTGCAGGCGACCCTGCAACAGACCCTGACCTACCTGGGCAATCAGCAGGACTACGAGCAGCGTCTGGCCGACCTCAAGCGCCAGCTGGAAGAGGCCCCGCGCCAGACCAATGAGAACCAGCGTGAGCTGGCGCGCCTCAAGGCCACCAAAATCATTCCGGTGGCCCAACGCTACGCCAGCCTGCCGGTGCCGCAGCTTGAGCAGTTATTGGTGCAACGCAGCACCCAGCAAGGCGACCTGCAAAAAGAACTGGCCGACGCCAACAGCCTGACCATCGCCGCCCAGACCCGCCCCGAGCGCGCCCAGACCGAAATCAGCAGCAGCCAGACGCGCATCCAGCAAATCAACGCGACGCTCAAGCTTGGCAAAGACAACGGCAAGCCCCTCAGCAGCGACCAGCGCAACCAGCTCAACGCCGAACTGGCGGCCCTGAATGCCTTGATTCCCCTGCGCCGCCAGGAATTGGCCGGCAACAGCCAGCTGCAAGATTTGGGCAACAGCCAGCATGACCTGATCCAGGAAAAAACCGCACGCCTGGAGCAGGAAATCCAGGACCTGCAAACCCTGATCAACCAGAAACGCCTGGCCCAGTCCCAGCAGACGGTGACCCAACAGTCCATCGAAGCGCAGAAAGCCGGCGGCAGCAGCATCCTGGCCAAGGAAAGCGCAGACAACCTGAAGCTGTCCGACTACCTGCTCAAAAGCACCGACCGCCTCAACGACCTGACCCAGAAAAACCTGCAGACCAAGCAGCAACTGGACACCGTGACCCAAAGCGATTCGGCCCTGGACGAGCAGATCAACGTGCTCAAGGGCAGCCTGCTGCTGTCCAAGATTCTCTATAAACAAAAGCAGGCCCTGCCGCGTCTGACCGTGGACAAAGACCTGGCCGACGACATCGCCAACATTCGCCTGTACCAGTTCGAGGTCAACCAACAGCGAGAGCTGATCACCTCCCCCAGCGCCTATGTGGACAACCTGCTGGCCAACCAGCCGCCAGATGAAGTCACCCCGCAACTGCGCCGCACCCTGCTGGAAGTGGCGATCACCCGCAGCGACCTGCTGGAACGCCTGAGCCGCGAACTGAGCGCACTGCTCAACGAATCCATCACCCTGCAACTGAACCAGAAACAACTGCTCAGCACCGCCAGCACCCTGCGCGCCACGCTCGACGAGCAAATGTTCTGGATCCCCAGCAACAAGCCGCTGGACACCGAATGGCTGGAAACCGTACCGGCGCACCTGAGCAAGCAGGTCACCACCCTGCCCTGGGCGTCCAGCGTCAGCGAGCTGTATGACGGCCTGACCCAACGCCCGCTGCTGTTCCTGCCGTTGCTGTTGCTGATCGGCGCGCTGCTGTGGCGGCGCAATGCGCTGTATGTGCGCCTGAAAAAGGTTCACCAGGACATCGGCCACTTCAAGCGCGACAGCCAGTGGCATACGCCGCAGGCCATCCTGATCAACATCCTGCTGGCGATGCCCGTGGCCCTGGGCCTGGCGCTGTGCGGCTACGCGTTGCAGATCGACGCCCGCGGGCAAAACGCCAACCTGGGCGCGGCCTTGCTGCAGATCGCCCAAGCCTGGCTGGTGTTCTACACCGCCTACCGCATCCTCGCGCCGGGCGGCGTGGCGGAGCTGCACTTTCGCTGGGAGAGGCCGCAGGTCGAATTCCTGCAAGGCTGGATACGCAAGCTCGGGCTGGTGGTACTGGCGTTGGTGGCCGTGGTCGCAATTGCCGAACATCAACCGGCCGCGCTGGCTGACGACGTGTTGGGTATCGCCGTGGTGCTGACCTGCTACGGGCTGATGGCCTGGCTGCTGGGCCGCCTGCTGCTGAACAGCCCAACCCACGAAAAGGCCTCGTTGTTTCGCAAAGCAATCGGCGTGGTGTTCACCGCCCTGCCCATCGCGCTGTTTATTGCCGTGTGCTTTGGCTATTACTACACCGCGCTGAAACTCAGTGACCGGCTGATCAACACCCTGTACCTGCTGATGTTCTGGCTGGTGATCGAAGCCACCTTCGTGCGCGGCCTGGGTGTTGCCGCACGGCGCCTGGCCTACGCCCGCGCCCTGGCCAAACGCCAGGCAGCCAAGGAGGCCGGTGACGGCGAAGCGGTGATCGAAGAGCCGACCCTGGACATCGAGCAGGTCAACGAACAGTCCATGCGCCTGATCCGCCTTGCCCTGCTCGGCGGCTTTATCGCGGCGTTGTATTGGGTGTGGTCGGACCTGATCTCGGTATTTTCCTACCTGGACAACGTCACGCTGTACGAATACACCAGCGGTACCGGTGCGAATATCAGCATGGTGCCCATCAGCATCGGCGACCTGCTGGGCGCGTCGATTATCATCGGTATCACCTTCGCCCTGGCGCGCAACCTGCCCGGCCTGCTGGAAGTCCTGGTGCTGTCCAAGCTCGACCTGGCCCAAGGCAGCGCCTACGCCACCACCACCTTACTGTCCTACATCATTGCCGGCGTGGGCTTTGTCACCACCCTTTCCACCCTCGGTGTGAGCTGGGACAAACTGCAATGGCTGGTGGCCGCGCTGTCGGTGGGCCTGGGTTTCGGCATGCAGGAGATCTTCGCCAACTTCATCTCCGGCATCATGATTTTGTTCGAACGCCCGGTGCGCATCGGCGACACCATTACCATCGGCAACCTGTCGGGTACGGTGAGCAAGATCCGCATTCGTGCCACCACCATTACCGACTTCGACAATAAAGACATCATTGTCCCCAACAAGACCTTCATTACCGGGCAGTTGATCAACTGGTCGCTGACCGACACCATCACCCGGGTGACCCTCAAACTCGGCGTGGACTACGGCTCCGACCTCGACCTGGTGAAGGAACTGTTACTGAAAGCCGCTCGGGAAAACCCTCGGGTCCTGAAAGAACCGGAACCCCATGTGTACTTCCTCAACTTCGGCGAAAGCACACTGGACCATGAGCTGCGCATGCACGTGCGCGACCTGGGCGACCGCAACCCGGTGCTAGACGAGGTCAACCGCTTTATCAACCGTGAGTTCAAGAAACAGCACATCAACATCTCGTTCCGGCAGATGGAGATCTACCTGAAAAACCTCCACGGCCAGGAATACAAACTGGTGCCGGCCGAGGATGAGCGCAAGACCATTGTGCAGCCCGTCGACCAGCCCGACGCCCCAGAGCCACCTGCGGGCAAAGTGGTGGATGCGCCGGAGCCGCCACCCAGCAAACTCGACTAAATGCCCTATCCCCAGCAGAATGCTCGGACATTCTGCTGGAGATGGCCGGTGAAAGCCCTCGACGAACTGACCTTCGACAATCGCTTCGCACGCCTGGGCGATGCGTTCTCAACCCACGTTCTGCCCGAACCCCTGGACGAACCGCGCCTGGTGGTGGCGAGCAAGGCCGCCATGGCCCTGCTTGACCTCGACCCGGCCGTGGCCGAAACGCCGGTATTTGCCGAGCTGTTCGGTGGCCATAAGCTATGGGCCGAGGCAGAGCCACGGGCGATGGTGTATTCCGGGCATCAATTCGGCGGCTACACCCCGCAGTTGGGCGATGGCCGCGGGTTATTGCTGGGCGAGGTCTATAACGAGGCCGGCGAGCATTGGGATTTACACCTCAAGGGCGCCGGGATGACGCCTTACTCGCGCATGGGTGACGGGCGTGCCGTGTTGCGCTCTTCGATTCGTGAATTCCTCGCCTCCGAGGCCCTGCATGCGCTGGGCATTCCCACCAGCCGCGCCCTGTGCGTGATCGGCTCCAGCACGCCGGTATGGCGGGAGAAACAGGAACGCGGAGCGATGGTTTTACGCCTGGCCCACAGCCATATTCGCTTCGGGCACTTCGAATATTTCTATTACACCAAGAAGCCTGAGCAACAGGCCGAACTGGCCGAGCACGTGCTGAACCTGCACTACCCCGAATGCCGCGAGCAACCCGAGCCTTACCTGGCGATGTTCCGCGAGATCGTCGAGCGCAACGCCGAAATGATCGCCAAGTGGCAGGCTTATGGTTTTTGCCACGGCGTGATGAACACCGACAACATGTCGATCCTGGGCATTACCTTCGACTTCGGGCCCTTCGCGTTTCTCGATGATTTTGACGCGCACTTCATCTGCAACCATTCCGATCATGAAGGCCGCTACTCCTTCAGCAACCAGGTGCCGATCGGGCAGTGGAACCTCAGCGCCTTGGCCCAGGCGCTCACGCCGTTTATCAGCGTTGACGCACTGAAAGAAGCCCTCGGCCTGTACCTGCCGCTGTACCAGGCGCACTACCTGGACTTGATGCGCCGCCGCCTGGGCCTGACCACCGCCGAAGACGCCGACCAGCAGTTGGTGGAGCGCTTGCTCAAGCTGATGCAGAACAGCGGCGTGGACTACACGCTGTTCTTGCGCCATCTGGGCGATGAACCCGCTGCTCTGGCCGTGGCGCGGCTACGTGATGACTTTGTCAACCTGGCCGGGTTCGACGCCTGGGCCGAGCAGTACAAGGCCCGCGTGGCGCGGGACGGGGATTACACCCAGGAACAGCGCCGTGAGCGCATGCACGCGGTCAACCCGCTATATATCCTGCGCAACTACCTGGCCCAAAACGCCATCGCCGCCGCCGAATCAGGCGACTACAGCGAAGTCCGGCGGCTGCATGAAGTGTTGACCAGGCCGTTTGAGGAGCAAGCAGGGATGGAGCAGTACGCGCAACGGCCGCCGGATTGGGGCAAGCATTTGGAGATTAGTTGTTCGTCTTGACCTCTTAGATAAAGGTCTCCACTGACACCCCGAAACGCTCGGCCAGCCAACGAATCTGGCGCACGTTGAGCTGGCGTTTTCCGCTCAATATCTCCGAGACCACTGATTGCGCCCCAACGCCAGGAAGGTCACTCTGGGTGAGATTGTGCTCGCGCATCATGTAGCGCAGCACATCGACCCCGCTGGCGACGGGCATTGGGCGATGCTCACGATCATAAGCTTCGATCCAGTCGCTCAGAATGTCGACCAGGCTCATCAGCGGGCTGTCCTCGTCTTCACCCACCAAGCTCAATAGCTCATCCAAACCGCATACCAATGCGTCGTAGTCTGCCTCGTTTTCCGGCTTGCGCAGCACAGGCGAAACGAACTGCCAGTGCTCTGCCGCCACTCGCATAAGTGCGCTCATCTGATTTTTTCCTTCCATTTGTTTTTCTCAAAATCACGGTGGTCAAGCAGGTGTTTGATATAAACGTGCTGCATTCGATACTGCACCGACGCAATCAACCTCAGCTTGTTACCGCCAATATCAAATACATGAAATTCACCTACCTTGTCGGTGGCGGGAAACATGGCTTTCATTGCGGCAAAGTCCTTGGGGGCGTTGCGCTTGATCACGCGATACCACTGATCCAGAGCTGTTGCAGAGCGCGGCCATTTTCCTTTTGCTTCCCAGATCCTGCTTTCACTGATGACTCGCATGCAACGTCCTTATCGCATCTTGCTATGAAGGTTAAACCTGAACTCGAACTATCGCAATTTGCTATAGCCGCAAACAGACCGGTGGCGCACAACAAAAAGCCTAGCCACACCGCTCACGCTGGCGAGGACGAAAATGTGAGCGAATAAGTATCTATATCCTTGAGAAACCTCTGTCTCGACACCAAATACCCAACTGGCCAAACCCCAGGAGCCTCCGATGTCCGAACCTCTTGTCATCCCCTGCCCTCATTGCAACGGCCTCAACCGCATCCCCGGCGAACGCCTGGCTGATGCGCCCAAGTGCGGGCGTTGCAAGCAGTCGGTGTTGCTGAACAAACCCTTTGATTTGAAACAGGGTGACTATGCCAGCCAGATCAAGGGCGACCTGCCGCTCCTGGTCGATGTGTGGGCCGACTGGTGCGGGCCGTGCAAGTCGTTTGCGCCGGTATTCGAACAGGCCGCCGGGCAGTTGGAAGGCAAGTGCCGGCTGGCGAAGCTGGACAGTGAGGCTAACCAGCAGCTGTCGGCTCAGCTGGGGATTCGCTCGATTCCCAGTTTGATTCTGTTCAAGAACGGCCGCGAAGTGGCGCGCCAGAGTGGGGCGTTTCCGTTGCCGCAGTTGATGAGTTGGTTGCGTAGCCAGGGGGTGTAAACATCCCCCCATCAACTCGGTCAATGTGGGAGCTGGCTTGCCTGCGATGCAGGCGACTCGGTCTGCCTGGTATACCGAGGTGATGCCATCGCAGGCAAGGCCAGCTCCCACATTAGATGCATTTCATGCGTTAGGTCAGCGGGGCTTCGCGGTCCATCATCTGGCTGACCAGCATGACGCCCAGTTCGCTTAACTGGTGGATGGCCAGCGCTACGTCGCGGTGTTCGCCGGTGAGGTCGTTGGACAGGTTGAGCAGCAAGGTGCGCACCGAGGAGAAGGTTTCGTAGCTGTTGAGTACGAGGGTTTCGGTGGGGAGGTTGGGTGACACGGTATAGAGGTTAGCCATGGATCGTCTCCGGGTTGGGAAGCCGCAACCAGCCCGCTACTAAACGGAGGGTGGCAGCTGTACGCAGGTTAGTAGACCGGGGAGACGCAACCGGCGCGCTCGAAAACGCCCTCCGTACAGCCACCATAGAATTCAGGAAGATCCTGATCGACGATATGCCGTACATCTCACCACGGGCTACTAAACCCGATCACTGAACATTCAGCGACCGGCAAACCTTAGAGACGCCCATCCAGACGCACAAGCCGGCGGATTCTGGCGTAGCTGTAGGCAAGGTTACAAGGCACAAGCCCCATTGCCAGACCCTTCCTACATACTTTGTGGGACAAATCCAACTCACCTGCCGGCATGCAATCCAAACTGTGGGAGCTGGCTTGCCTGCGATAACGGTGTTCCAAGCGACACATTGACTCAATGTGCCGCCCTCATCGCGGGCAAGCCCGGCCCCCACAGTGTTCGGTGTTGCCTGTGGAGTCAGGCGTTTTCCAGCAAGTTATGCAGCTCCACAAACTGCTGCGTCAGCTTATGCCGTGGGTCCAGATGAATCAGCGGCTTGCTCTCCTGGTGCGACTCGCGCATACGCACGGAGCTGGCCAGGTACACCGGCAGTACCGGCAGCCCTTCGGCAATCAACTCATCGAGAATCTGCTGCGGCAAGCTCGCCCGTGCCTGGAATTGGTTGACCACGATGCCCTCCACTTCCAGGCCTTCGTTATGGTCGTCCTTCAATTCTTCGATCTCTGCTAGCAGGCCATACAACGCCTGGCGCGAGAAGCTGTCGCAATCGAAGGGGATCAGCACGCGATCAGCGGCAATCAGCGCCGAAACCGCATAGAAGTTCAAGGCCGGAGGCGTATCCAGGTAAATCCGGTCGTAATCCTCGCTCAGCTCATCCAGCAGCTTTCGCAGCTTGTTGATTTTGTGCTTGGCTTCGAGCTTGGGCTGCAAGTCTGCCAGCTCGGCGGTGGCGGTGATCACGTGCAGGTTGTCGAACGGCGTTTCGTAGATATCTACCTTGTTCTTCTTCGAAAACGGCCCGGAAGACAACGTCTGCTTGAAAAAATCCGCGATCCCCATGGGGATGTCGTCACCCGTCAGCCCAGTGAGGTACTGGGTTGAGTTGGCCTGTGCATCGAGGTCCACCAACAGGGTTCGATAACCTTCGCTGGCGCTGACCGCCGCCAGGTTGCAGGCGATGCTGGACTTGCCCACACCGCCTTTTTGATTGAACACCACGCGCCGCATGGAAAAACCTCCGTGTATCAATGAATCCCCCGAGTGTAGAGCGCAAAAGCGCCGGTTAGCTACCTCGTTCATCCTTGCGCGCTGTCTGGCTCACAAATGAATGGAAACCGCGTAACGATCGAGTCCGGCCTTTGATCGCCGATAATCTGCAAATTCTTCCAACTTATTTGTGATCATTAGTGAACAAACTTTCACCACTATTTGCTAGAACCCCACAGCACCGGGATAATGCGCGCCATACGGCCATTGCTCCCTGTCCCGGAATCCGGGGCCATTGGCCGCACATGGAAGCCCGCAGGGGCGGGATAACTTCTCAGTGATCAACTTCAACATCGCCCAATGGCGCGCCTGGGCTCCTGGCCTTGCGAGTGCGGACGACTGGTACGCCTGGTGCCGGGACCCGGTGTTGCCGCCTGTCAGCGAAGCGTCCCCCGATGTGTCATTTTTGCCAGCCATGCAGCGCCGCCGTCTGAGCCGGCTGGCGCGCATGGCGTTCAGCGTCGGCTGGCCGCTGGCCGAGGGCCTTGAAGACCTGCCACTGGTGTTTATTTCCCGCCACGGCGAAACCCCGCGCACCCTGGACATCCTCAGCGACCTGGCCAACGAGCAGCCGCTGTCGCCCACTCAGTTCAGCCTGTCGGTGCATAACGCGGTGATTGGCCTGTGGTCGATCCTGCGCAATGAAACCAGCGAGATGACCGCCCTCGCCGCCGCCGGCGATGGCCTCGAACACGGCCTGCTCGAAGCCGCCGCGTTGCTCAACGAAGGCGCCGCCGCCGTATTGCTGGTGATCACCGAAGAACAACCGCCCCACGCCTACGCCAGCTGGATTAGGGATGTGCCCTTCCCCTACGCCCTCGGCCTGTTGCTCACGCCGGGCGACGAGTGGCAACTGGAACTCACCACCGGCACTGTCCAACTCACTCAAACCCAGTGGCCCCACGCCCTGAACCTGCTGCGCACCCTGCTGACCGAACAGGGCGCCTGCCAACATGCCTGGAAGAACCGAGTATGGAACTGGCAACGCAAGCCCTGACCCACAAGCCACGGCAGGCCTATTATTGGCGCCTGTTCGCCACGGCCCTCAGCTTTTGCCTGTTTGGCATCGGCGGGCTGTGCCTGCGTTTGCTGGTATTTCCGTTGCTCAGTTGCCTGCCGGGCGACACCAGCCAGCATCAACGGCGCGCACGCCACACCATCAGTTGCCTGTTCTGGTTTTTTATTCGCCTGATGAAGGGCCTGGGCATTCTCACGTACCGCGTCGAGGGTGCCGAAAAGCTTGGCCGCCCTGGCCAGATGATCGTCGCCAACCACCCGTCGCTGATCGACGTGGTGTTCCTGATCGGCCTGATGCGCCAGACCAACTGCGTGGTCAAGCAGAGCCTGTTCCAGAACCCGTTCACCCGCAGCCCGGTGCGCGATGCCGGCTATATCAGCAATGACGGCAGTGCCGACATGCTCGATGCAGCAGCCGACGCCCTACGCGCCGGCCAGACGCTGATCATCTTTCCCGAAGGCACCCGCACCACGCCGGGCGCGGCGCCGGCCTTTCATCGCGGCGGTGCGGCCATTGCGCTGCGTGGTGCGACAATCATCACGCCAGTGGTGATCAAGGTCAGCCCCACCACGCTGACCAAGGCCGAACCCTGGTATCGCATTCCCCACCGTCGATTTCACTTCAGTTTGCGCGTGGGGGCCGATATAGAACCACAGGCGTTCGCCGCGCTCGGCGCCGCGCCCCAGGCTTCACGCAAGCTCAACGATCACCTGCATCACTATTTCATTAAGGAGCTCGCCGAAGATGAGCGACCAACACCGCCTTGAGCACGACATAAAGACGCTGATCATCGAGGCCCTGGGCCTGGAAGACATCAGCGTCGACGACATTGGCAGCGAGCAGACGCTGTTTGGCGAAGGCCTGGGCCTGGATTCGGTCGACGCCCTGGAATTGGGCCTGGCGATTCAGAAAAAATACGGCATCAAAATCGATGCCGACGCCAAGGACACCCGCAATCACTTCACCAACGTGGCCAGCCTTGCGGCATTCGTCACGGCCCGACAGGCAGCTTGAGACCGTACCATGCAAACTCGTGACGATATCTTCAACACCCTGCGCGACGCCTTGGTGGAACTGTTTGAACTGCCCCCGGAACGCGTCACCCTCGACGCCAACCTGTACCAAGACCTGGAAATCGACAGCATCGACGCCGTGGACCTGATCGACCACATCAAGCGCCAGACCGGCAAGAAAATCGCCGCCGAAGAGTTCAAGGCGGTACGCACGGTGAACGACGTGGTAGAGGCGGTGTACCGTCTGGTCCAGCCCGCCGCATGAGCCGGCTGATCGGCCTTGGCCTGTTATTGGCGGGGCTGCTGTACCCCTTCGCCGTGTATTACGGCACCGAGCACTTTGCACCCTGGCAGTTCGGCTTGCTGCTGGGCAGCTTGTGGCTGTTGCGCGCGCTCACCGCTGCGCAGCGCCCGGGCAGCCGTTGGATGGCGGTGGTGGTGATCGTGTTTTGCCTGGCGCTGGCCTGGTTCGATAACCCGCAGTGGCTGCGCTGGTACCCGAGCCTGGTCAGCGGATTCATGCTGGCGCTGTTCGGCCTGAGCCTGAAATACGGCCCGCCGATGGTCGAGCGCCTGGCGCGCATGACCGACCCGCACCTGCCGCCCCACGCGGTGGTGTATACCCGCCGGGTCACCCTGGTGTGGAGTGTGTTTTTTCTCTGTAATGGCCTGCTCGCCGCCGCGCTCACCCTGTGGGCACCGCTGAGCTGGTGGACGTTGTACAACGGCCTGATCGCCTACGGGCTGATGGGGCTGTTGTTTGCCGTGGAATGGCTGGTACGACAAAGGGTTCGAGGCCGCGTATGAATGGGTTGAAACTTGAGCACTTGCTGCTTGAGCCGCTGCAAAATCGTTGGGTAACCACTGAGCCCGAGATGAACCACGCGCAACTGTGGGAGCAGTCGCTGAGCCTGGCGGCGGGCCTGCAAGCCCGGGGTATCCGGCGCCTGGCCGTGCACCTGGAAGACGCCGGGCTGCTGGCGATTGCGCTGCTGGGCGCCTGGCGCGCCGGTGCGAGCGTGCTGCTGCCCGCCGACCTGCAACCCCAGACGCGCCAACGCTGGACCGACGCCGTGGATGCCTGGCTGGTCGAAGCCAGCGACCTGGACGCGCTGTATCAAGTGCCCTTGAGCGCCGCCGCCCTCGACCTGGACACTTGCCAACTGAGCCTGTGCACCTCCGGCTCCAGCGGCGAGCCCAAGCGCATCGACAAGTCCCTGCGCCAGTTGGCCAATGAAGTAGAGGCGCTGGAGGCCCTGTGGGGCAAAGACCTCAAGGGCGCCTGCATCATCGGCAGTGTCGCCACCCAGCATATCTACGGCTTGCTGTTTCGCGTGTTGTGGCCGCTGTGTGCTGGCCGCACCTTTGTGCGCAAGCAACTGGCGTTCCCCGAAGACATGCAGCGCGCCAGCCGTGAGCACCGGCAATTTGCCTGGGTGGCCAGCCCGGCGCTGCTCAAGCGCATGGGCGACAACCTCGACTGGCCGGCACTGAGCCAGGTTGCGCGAGTATTTTCCTCCGGCGGTGCGTTGCCGGTTGAAGCTGCCGGCAGCCTCTACGACCGTTTACAGCAATGGCCCATAGAAATCCTCGGCAGCTCGGAAACCGGCGGCATCGCCTGGCGCCAGGGCGCGCAACCCTGGCAGCCGTTTGCCGATGTGCAACTGAGCCAGGATGCCGACGGCGCTCTGCGTATCGCATCAAAATACCTGCCCGAAGGGCACATCGAACAGACTGCCGACGCTGCACGCATCCATGCCGATGGCCGTTTTGAGTTGCTGGGCCGCCTGGACCGTATCGTCAAGCTGGAAGAGAAACGCATCTCCCTGCCGATGCTCGAACAGGCGTTGATGACCCACCCGTGGGTCGCCGAAACCCGCTTGGGCGTGGTGCAGGAAAACCGCGCCTCCCTCGGCGCGCTGGTGGTGCTCAGCAGCGATGGCTTGCATGCCCTGCGCAACCAGGGCCGCCGCACGCTCACCCAAACCTTGCGCCAGCACTTGAGCCAACATTGCGAGGCCCTGGCCTTGCCGCGCCGCTGGCGCTTGCTGCGCCAACTGCCGCTGAACAGCCAGGGCAAGCTGCCTCAGGCCGGTGTCGAAGCCTTGTTGCTGGCGCCTCGCCCCAAGGGGCCCGAGGTGTTGGCGCAAGTCGAAACCGAAGGTGAATGGACCTTGCAACTGAGCATCCCACCGGACCTGGCCTATTTCAGCGGGCACTTCCCGGTCACCCCAGTATTGCCGGGGGTGGTGCAGGTGGAATGGGCGTTCAACCTGGGCCAGCAATTGCTCGACCTGCCAGCCCGGTTCGCCGGCATGGAAGTGCTCAAGTTCCAGCAACTGGTGCGCCCGGGCGATCACATCGAACTGCACCTGCGCTTTGATCGGGAGCGTAGCAAACTGTACTTCGCCTATCGCAATGGGGTTGCGGCGTGCTCAAGCGGGCGGATCGTGCTGGAGGCCGCGCATGCATAAGCCGGGTGAGCACTTCGTGCTCAATCGCGGGCAAGCCCGCTCCCACACTGGATCAGTGTCGGCCAACAATCTTGTGTGCACAGCAAATCCAATGTGGGAGCTGGCTTGCCTGCGATGCAGGCGGCGCGGTGTATCGGTTGCCCCCCATCATGCATAACCCCTGCGCTTTAATCCCGGTGTACAACCACGAAGCCGCCGTGCCGGCCGTGGTCCACAGTGTGCTGAAAAGCGGCCTGCCCTGCCTCTTGGTGGACGATGGCAGCAGCGCCGCCTGCGCAGCCGTGCTGGCGCACCTGGCGACGCTGGACAACGTCACCCTGCTGACCCTGCCCAGCAACCAGGGCAAGGGCGGCGCCGTGATGGCCGGTTTTCGCGAGGCAGCGCGCCTGGGCTACACCCACGCCCTGCAAGTGGACGCCGATGGTCAGCACGACCTGCGCGAAGTCGAGACCTTTATCCACACCTCACGCCAGCACCCCGACGCCGTCATCTGCGGCTACCCCGAATACGACGACAGCGTGCCCAAGGGTCGCCTGTACGCACGTTACCTGACCCACGGTTGGGTGTGGATCAACACCCTGTCGCTTGAGATTCGCGACTCGATGTGCGGCTTTCGCGTGTACCCGCTGGCGCCGACCCTGGCGCTGATGGACTCGGCCTACATCGGCACGCACATGGATTTCGACTCGGACATCCTGGTACGCCTGGCCTGGCGCAACCAGCCTATGCGCTGGCTGCCCACCCAGGTGCACTACCCCGCCGACGGCCTGTCGCACTTTCGCTTGTTGCGTGACAACCTGCGCATCAGCGCCATGCACACGCGGTTGTTCTTCGGCATGCTCGTGCGCGCGCCGATGATCCTGTGGCGACGGTGGCAAGCATGAACGACAGCACCAAACATTGGGCCGACCGCGAGGAACGCGGCAGCTTCTGGCTGATGAAATTCACCGCGGTCGCGGTCAAAGTCCTCGGCCGTCGCCTATTGAGCCCGTTGCTCTACAGCATCGTCTTTTACTTCTTCCTGTTCGGCCGCACCGCACGCCACAGCGCGTGGCAATACCAGCAGCGGCTGGCGCAATGGAGCGGGCGCGATGACTTGCTGCCGAGCCACCGCACCGTCTTTGCCCAGTTCATGGCCTTCGCCGATTCGCTGCTGGACAAGCTGGACGTGTGGAACGGCAAGCTGCGCCTGGAGCAAATCGAGATCAACGACCCGGCGCAGTTGCGCAGCCAACTGCGTGGCGAGCGCGGGCAGATGCTGGTGGGTGCGCACCTGGGTAACCTGGAAGTGTGCCGCGCCCTGGCGGAAATGGGTGAACAGGTCACCATGAACGTGCTGGTGCACACCAAGCACGCCGAGCGTTTCAACCGCCTGCTGGGCGAGGCCGGCGCGACCCATTTGCGCCTGATTCAGGTGAGCGAACTGGACCCGGCCACCATGCTGCTGCTCAGCCAGCGCCTGGACGATGGCGAGTGGCTGGCGATTGCCGGCGACCGCATCCCGCTGCACGGCGGGCGTACGGTGCGCGTGGACTTCCTCGGCCATACGGCGGCATTTCCCCAAGGCCCATGGCTGCTGGCGGGCTTGCTCAAATGCCCGGTCAATCTGCTGATGTGTCTTAAGCACCAGGGCCGCTATCGCCTGACTATCGAGCCCTTTGCCGATTTGATCGAGTGGAAGCGCAGTACCCGCGAGCAGGTCATCGCCCTGTGGACCGCCCGCTACGCCGCACGCTTGGGCCAGTTCTGCCTGCAAGCGCCCCAACAATGGTTCAACTTTTACCCTTTCTGGAAGACCGATGACGACGCCTCTTGAGCCCATCACCTTTGGTGAACGCCCCCTGCGCATCGAAGACGTGCTGGCCCTGGCCAACCGCCAGGTACCCACTCGCCTGCAGGACGATGCCGCGTACCGCCAACGCATCGCCAAGGGCGCGCAGTTCCTCGACTCGCTGCTGGACAAGGAAGGCGTGATCTACGGCGTGACCACCGGCTACGGCGACTCCTGCGTAGTGGCGGTGCCGCTGGAGCACGTCGAAGCCTTGCCGCGTCATCTGTACACCTTTCACGGTTGCGGCCTGGGCAAGTTGCTCGACGCCCAAGCCACCCGTGCCGTGCTGGCGGCGCGTTTGCAGTCGCTGTGCCATGGCGTATCGGGCGTACGCGTGGAGCTGCTGGAGCGCTTGCACGCCTTCCTCGAACACGATGTGCTGCCACTGATCCCGGAAGAAGGCTCGGTGGGTGCCAGTGGTGATCTGACGCCGCTGTCCTACGTGGCCGCGACCTTGTCCGGCGAGCGCGAGGTGCTATTCCGTGGCGAACGCCGTCTGGCGGCCGACGTGCACCGTGAGCTGGGCTGGGAGCCGTTGGTCCTGCGCCCCAAGGAAGCCCTGGCACTGATGAACGGCACCGCGGTGATGACCGGCCTGGCCTGCCTGGCCTTTGCCCGCGCCGACTATCTGTTGCAACTGGCCACGCGCATCACCGCGCTCAATGTGGTGGCCCTGCAAGGCAACCCGGAACACTTCGACGAGCGCCTGTTCGCCGCCAAGCCACACCCTGGGCAGATGCAAGTGGCCGCGTGGCTGCGCAAGGACCTGGCCATCGACGCGCCCACCGCCCCCCTGCATCGCCTGCAAGACCGTTATTCGTTGCGCTGCGCGCCCCACGTGCTCGGCGTATTGGCGGACAGCCTGAACTGGCTGCGCGCGTTCATCGAGATCGAACTGAACAGCGCCAACGACAACCCGATCATCGATGCCGAAGAAGAACGCGTGCTGCATGGCGGGCACTTCTACGGTGGGCATATCGCCTTCGCCATGGACAGCCTCAAGACCTTGGTCGCCAACGTTGCCGACCTGCTCGACCGCCAGCTCGCACTGTTGGTGGATGTGCGCTACAACCATGGCCTGCCGAGCAACCTGTCGGGCGCCCCGGCTGATCGTGCAATGATCAACCATGGCTTCAAGGCCGTGCAGATCGGCACCAGCGCCTGGACCGCCGAAGCGCTGAAAAACACCATGCCGGCCAGCGTGTTCTCACGCTCTACCGAGTGCCACAACCAGGACAAGGTGAGCATGGGCACCATCGCAGCCCGCGATGCGATCCGCGTGCTGGAGTTGACCGAACAGGTGGCCGCCGCGACCCTGCTCGCCGCCAACCAGGGCGTGTGGCTGCGCGCCCAGGCCGAGGGTGCCCGCCCACTGCCACCGGCACTGGCCGCGATGCACGCGGAACTGGCCCAGGATTTTGCGCCGGTCATCGAAGACCGCGCCCTGGAAGGCGAACTGCGCCTGTGCCTGCAACGCATCGCCGCGCAACACTGGAGGCTGCATGCGTAGCCCCGGCGTGTTGCACAGCGACACTGAAATCCTCGTGCCGTTTTTCGACATCGACACCATGAACGTGGTGTGGCACGGGCACTACGTGAAGTACCTTGAAGTGGCGCGCTGTGCGTTGCTGGACAAGATCGGCCATAACTACGCGGCGATGCTCGAAGCCGGCTACGCCTGGCCAGTGATCGACATGCAGCTACGCTATGTACGCGGCGCGACCTTCGGCCAGACCATCAATGTGCGCGCCAGCCTGGTGGAATGGGAGAACCGGTTGAAGGTGAACTACCTGATTACCGACCTGGCCAGCGGCGAGCGCTTGACCCGCGCCAGCACCGTGCAAGTAGCGGTGGAAATCGCCAGCCGCGAGATGCAACTGGCCTCGCCCAAAGTCTTCACCGATGCCGTAGAGAGAGCCTTGAAATGAGATCCCCTGTGGGAGCGGGCTTGCCCGCGATGGACGTTAACGATAAAGCAGGTCGCCTGACGCTGCGCAGCGCCCTCAGGTTCTTCGCGGGCAAGCCCGCTCCCACATTGATCGCGTTGTTGCTGAGCTTCAGCGCCCACGCCTTCGACCTCCAGCAGTTGAGCGATCAGCTTGCCAAACCCTCCGTGATCCACGGCAACTTCATCCAGGAAAAACACCTGCGTGCCCTGCCCCAGCCACTGGTGAGCAAAGGCACCTTCGTGCTCGCCAAGGATCACGGCCTGCTGTGGCTGTTGAAAACCCCGCTGCAACAGGACTACCGCATTACAGCCCAGGGCATTGCCCGCCGTGACGCCAATGGCTGGCAACTACTGCCAAACAAGAGTGCCGGCGCCGAACAGAATCGTTTGTTCCTGGCAGTACTGCAGGGCGACAGCAGTGGCCTGCAGCGCGACTTCGACCTGCAACTGCAAGGCGAGGCCCAACAATGGAAGCTCACGCTGACCCCACGCTCACTGCTGCTCAAGCAAGTCTTCACCCAGATCAATATCGACGGCGGCGCACTGGTGCGCACCATTGAACTGCTGGAAACCCAAGGCGACAGCACGCTGTTGCGCATGCAGGACAGTACCGCCGACCAGCCGTTGAGCAATGCGGAGCAACACGACTTTGCCCAGTGAGCGCCTGCTGCCGCGCCTGTTCCTGACCTTGCTGGTGGCCGTGCTGGCCCTGGCAGGCTGGCAGTGGCGTGATGGCGCGCCGTTGTCGGCCAACCTGATGGAACTGGTGCCCGGCAGCACGCCGGACGCCTTGGAACTGCAAGCCGAACAGCGCATGCAAGAGCCGCTCAACCGCGAAATGCTGGTACTGGTGGGGCATGCCGACCGCCAGCAAGCGGTGGCCGTGGCGCAGCAACTGGGTGAGCGTTGGCAGGCCAGCGGCCTGTTTGAAAAGGTGCAGTGGAACCTGCAAGCCGACTTGCCAGCGTTGCGCGAACAACTGCTGCGTGGGCGTTTGTCGATGCTCTCGTCCAAGGACCGCGAACAACTGATCCAGCAGCCTGAGGCGTTCATCCAGCAACGCGTGCAATCGCTGTTCGACCCCTTCACCGGTTTCAGCCTGGTGCCAAGCCAGGACGATTGGCTCGGCCTCACCGGGCGCATCCAGAACAGCCAGCCGCAACACGGTGCGGTGCAAATGGACATCGGCAGCGGCGCCTTGATCGCCGATGCCGACGGCAAGAGTTGGGTGCTACTGCGAGCCCGCACTACCGGCAACGCCTTCGACATGAAGCTGCCGCTGCAAGTGGCGGACTTGCTGAAGGCCAGCCGCGAGCAAGCCAGCGCACACGGCGCGCAACTGCTCGCCGCCAGCGGTTTGCTCTATGCGGCCAACGGGCAGCAGCAGGCCACGCGGGAAATGACCTGGGTCGGCGGCGGCGCCACCCTGGGCATCCTGTTATTGCTGCTGCTGGCGTTCCGACGCTGGCGGGTGCTGCTGGCGTTCGTGCCGGTACTGGTGGGCATGCTGTTTGGCGCGGTGGCATGTGTGGCGCTGTTTGGGCATATGCATGTGATGACCCTGGTGCTGGGTTCCAGCCTGATCGGCGTGGCGGTGGATTACCCACTGCACTACCTGTCCAAAAGCTGGAGCCTGCAGCCGTGGCGCAGTTGGCCGGCGTTGCGCCTGACCCTGCCAGGGCTGAGCCTGAGCCTGGCCACCAGCGCTATCGGCTACCTGGCGCTGGCCTGGACGCCGTTCCCGGCGCTGACCCAGATTGCGGTGTTTTCGGCTGCCGGTTTGGTCGGTGCCTATTTGTGTGCCGTGTGCCTGTTGCCCGCGCTGCTCAAGGGCGTGGAACTGCGCCCGGCGCAATGGCCGCTGCGTGTCGCCCAAAGCCTATGGCAGCTGCGCACGGCCTTGCTCAAACGCATGCCCAGTTCGGTACTGCTGGTGTGGGTGCTGCTGTTCTGCGCGGCGGGCCTGTGGCAACTGAACACTAAAAACGATATCCGCCAATGGATCGGTGCGCCGCCGCAGTTGCTGCAGGAAGCCCAGGCCGTGGCGCGCATCACCGGGTTCCAGCCCACCAGCCAGTTTTTCCTGGTGCGGGCGGACAATCAGCAGCAGTTGCTGGAACGCCAGGCCGCCCTGGGCAAACGCTTGGACCAGTTGGTGCAGATGGACAAGCTTCAGGGCTACCTGGCGCTCAATCAACTGGTCAACCTCCCCGCAGAACAACAACAGTTGCGCGAGGCGCTGAACAACCTGGCGCCACACTGGCAACCGCTACTGGACCTCGGCGTGCCCCTCAGTGCCCTGCAAGCCGAAGTGGCGCAATTGCAGGCGCTGCCTACCGCAGACATCGACGCCGCACTGCAAGGCCCGCTGGCCGAGCCGTGGCGCACGCTGTGGCTCGGCCCGGTGGACGGTGGCGTGGCGGCCATGGTCAGCCTGCAAGGCTTGAACAACCCGGCGCTGCTGCGGGTGCAGGCGCTGGACTTGCCCGGCGTGCAACTGGTCGACCGCCTGGGCGACTTGAACCGCGTATTTGCCGACACGCAGATCAGCGCTGCCGAATTGAAGTTGCTGTCTTGCGTGCTGATCGTGCTATTGCTGATTGCGCCCTTCGGCGTTGGCGGCGCCTTGCGTATCGTCGCCCTGCCGCTGCTGGCCGCGTTGTGCAGCCTGGCCAGCCTCGGTTGGCTGGGCCAGCCGCTGACTTTGTTCAGCCTGTTTGGCCTGCTGCTGGTCACGGCCATCAGCGTCGACTATGCGATTTTGATGCGCGAGCAGATCGGCGGCCCTGCCGTCAGCCTCTTGGGAACACTGCTGGCAGCGCTGACGACTTGGTTGTCGTTCGGCCTGCTGGCGGTCTCCAGTACACCGGCCGTGAGTAATTTCGGCTTGTCGGTCAGCCTGGGCCTGGCGTTCAGCTTTATGCTGGCGCCCTGGGCCGGCCGGCAGAAACACGCCTTATGAATGTGATTAGCGCCTATGCGGCAAGGAGCCCTCGTGCCCACAGTTGAAATGGAACGTCGCCAGGTGGTGGTGATCGGTGCCGGGCCTTCCGGTGCCATCGCGGCCGCGCTGTTAAAGCGCAAAGGGCATGATGTATTAATCATCGAGCGCGAGCATTTCCCGCGTTTCTCGATTGGCGAAAGCCTGCTGTCGCACTGCATCGACTTTATCGAAGAAGCCGGCATGCTCGACGCTGTGCAAGCTGCAGGCTTCCAGGTAAAAACCGGCGCGGCCTTCGCCTGGGGCGAGCGCTACAGTGCCTTTGATTTCAGCGACACCTTCAGCAACGGCAAGCCCACCACCTTCCAGGTGCAGCGCGGCGAGTTCGACAAATTGCTGGCCGACCAGGCGGCACTGCAAGGCGTGGAAATCCGCTATGGCCAAACCATTGTCGGCGTGGATTTTTCTGCCGAGAGCCGGTATTTGCATGTGCGCCGCCAGAATGGCAGCGAGTACCACCTCAAGGCCAGGTTCGTGCTCGATGCCAGCGGCTATGGCCGCGTGTTGCCACGCCTGCTGGACCTGGAAGCACCGTCGAATTTCCCGCTGCGCCAGGCCGTATTCACCCACGTCGAAGACCGTATCGAACACCCAGGCTTTGACCGCAGCAAAATCCTGGTGACCACTCACCCGACCCAGCGCGACATCTGGTTCTGGACCATCCCGTTCAGTAATGGCCGTTGTTCGGTGGGCGTGGTTGCGGCCAAGGAGCATTTCGAGGGTGCCGACAGCGACCTCGACGCCTGCCTGCGCGACTTTATCGAGCAAACCCCAAGCCTGTCCGGCGTGCTGCAAAATGCCGTCTGGGACACCCCGGCGCGCACCATCGGCGGCTACTCGGCCAACGTCAAAACCCTGCACGGCCCAGGCTTTGCGCTACTGGGCAATGCGGCCGAATTCCTCGACCCGGTGTTCTCTTCCGGCGTGACCATTGCCATGCGTTCGGCGAGCATGGCCGCAGGGGTGCTGCACCGCCAATTGAGCGGCGAAACGGTGGACTGGCAAACCGAGTTCGCCGAACCGCTCAAGCGCGGTGTCGATACCTTCCGTTGCTACGTCGAGGGTTGGTATGCGGGCACGTTCCAGGACGTGATTTTCCATCCTGGCAGTTCACCGGAGATTCGCCGCATGATCAGCTCTATCCTGGCCGGTTACGCCTGGGATGAACGCAACCCGTTTGTCAGCGAGCCGAAACGGCGCTTGCGGATGTTGTCGGATATTTGTGCGAGTGAAGCGGTATGAGCAGCCCGGGCGTCGAAAAAAACTACCTGAGTCAAAACTACGTCGAAGAAACCAAGTTCGGTTTCTGGTTCCTGCGCAGCCATACCTGGCAGCATCACGTGTTGCGCGTGGCGATCAATGACCTGCGCAGCCTGTTCAGCGAGCCGCTGCCGGTGGCGCCGGTGTTGCTGGATGCCGGTTGCGGCCAAGGCAAATCCTTCCAGTTGCTGCATCAGGTATTTGCGCCTTCGCGCCTGATCGGCCTGGATGCGGACCCTCACAGCCTGGCACTAAGCCGCGAAGAAGCCGCGCGGCTGGGCCTGGACGTGGAGTTGATCGGCAGCGACTGCGCGACCCTCAACCTAGCGGATGCCAGCGTCGATATCCTGTTCTGCCACCAGACCTTCCATCATCTGGTGGAACAACATCGCGCACTCAAGGAGTTCTATCGGGTGCTCAAGCCGGGCGGCTATCTGCTGTTTGCCGAATCCACCGAAGCTTACATCGACACCTGGGTGATTCGCTGGCTGTTCCGCCACCCGATGCATGTGCAAAAGAGCGCCGAAGAATACCTGGAGATGCTGCGCGAGCAGGGCTTTGAGTTCGCTGCACAGAACATTTCGTACCCTTACTTGTGGTGGAGCCGTTCCAGTGACTTCGGCCTGCTGGAACGCTGGGGCCTGCGCAAGGCACCGCCCGTGGGCCAGCGCGAGGAAACCCTGGTCAACTGCGTGGCCCGTAAACCTGTGGAGAACGCGGCCCCATGATGCGCCTGCTGTTGATAAGTTGCCTGCTGCTGCTCGGTGCCTGCGCCAGCCAGGCGCCGCTGCCGGAGAAGAGCCCGGCCCTGGCCTTGCCGATGCAATTGCATGTGCAGCGCCTGGCAGACGGCCAGAGTCAGGACTGGCTGCTGGTGATCCAGCGCGAAGGCCGCGCGATTCGCTGGTCGATGATGGACCCGCTGGGCATTCCCCTGGCCCGGCAAAAACTGCTTGATGGGCAGTGGCAGGCAGACGGCTTGCTGCCGCCCAACCCCCAGGCGCGCACGCTATTTGCCGCGCTGCTGTTTGCCCTGACCGCGCCCGGTGACGTACCGGCGTTGTATCCCACTGCGCAGGCCATGGACCTGACGCGCACGCTGCCGGGCCACTGGCAGATCGTCTACCAGTCTTCGGAGGTGTTCAGCGTGAACATGGCCGACCCGCCATTGAGTTACCGCATCACCCCGCTGGGTATGAGCCGATGACCGCCTACCTCAATGCCCTTGGCGTGATCTGCGCCCTTGGCCGTGGCCAGGCGCAAGTCAGCCGCAAGCTGTTTGCCGGCGACTGTTCGGGCATGCGTGCCGAAAGCGGCTGGGTGCCGGAACGCGTAGTGCCGGTGGCCGCCGTACACGGCGAACTGGCGAGCCTGCCCCCGGAACTGGCCAAGCAAAGCAGTCGCAATAACCAGTTGCTGTTGGAAGCGGCGCTGCAAATTGAAGATCAGATTCGTCAGGCCATCCAAATCTACGGCCCTGCCCGGGTCGGGGTTGTGCTCGGCACCAGCACCTCGGGCATTGACGAAGCCAGCCGTGGCATTGCCCATTACCTGCAGAACACGCAGTTCCCCGCCGACTACGATTACCAGCAACAGGAACTCAGCGCCCCGGCCAACTTCCTCGCCGACTGGTTGAACGTGAGCGGCCCGGCCTATGTGATTTCCACCGCCTGCACCTCCAGCGCCCGAGCATTGATGAGCGCCCAGCGCCTGTTGGACCTGGGGGTGTGCGATGCGGTGATCTGCGGCGGCGTGGACAGCCTGTGCAAGCTGACGCTGAACGGGTTTACCGCGCTGGAAGCAGTGTCTGCGGAGCGCTGTAATCCGTTCTCGGTGAACCGCAACGGCATCAATATCGGTGAAGCGGCGGTGCTGTTCCTGATGAGCCGCGAGCCGGCCCCTATCGCCTTGCTGGGCAGCGGCGCCAGTTGCGACGCGCACCATATCTCTGCGCCCGAGCCCAGCGGCAAGGGCGCGTTGCTGGCCATGCGCAAGGCCCTGGCCAGTGCAAAGCTTTCGCCCGAGCAGATCGGCTACCTGAACCTGCACGGCACCGCAACCCAACACAACGACGCCATGGAAAGCCTGGCGGTCGCCAGCCTGTTTCCAGGCGGCGTCGCCTGCTCATCGACCAAGCCCATGACCGGCCACACCCTCGGCGCTGCCGGGGCCCTGGAAGCCGCGTTCTGCTGGCTGAGCCTGACCCATCGCCTGCTGCCACCCCACGTATGGGACGGCCACCCCGACCCGGCGCTGCCCGCGTTGCAATGGGCGCGCAGCGGCGACAGCTTGAAAAAACCCTGCCTGATGAGCAACTCGTTTGCCTTCGGCGGTAACAATGTCAGCCTGATAATCGCAGAGGCCCCATGATCGATTGGCCACTTGCCGAACTGCTGCCCCATGCGGGCGACATGATCCTGATCGACCAGGTGCTGTCGTTCGATGAAGAGCAGATCCGCACCCGCGTCACCGTCAAGCCCGGCGGCCTGTTCAACCGTGCTGACGGTAGCCTGCCCGCCTGGGTCGGCATCGAGCTGATGGCGCAAAGCGTCGCCGCCTATGCCGGTTGCCATGCACGCCAGCAAGGCAAGGCCGTGGAACTCGGTTTCCTGTTGGGCACACGTAAGTTCGAGTGCAACGTGGAGCACTTTCCGGCCGGCCTCGAGCTGAATATCCACGGCCTGCGCTCCCTGGAAGACGACAACGGCATGGGCGTGTTCGAATGCCACCTCACCGGCGACGGTATCCAGGCCAGCGCGCGCTTGAACGTATTTCGACCGCCCCAGGCGGCCAACTATTTAGATGAATCGAAGGACGAAACGCCATGACTGAATCCGTACTGGTCACCGGCTCCAGCCGTGGTATCGGCCGCGCCATTGCCCTGCGCCTGGCCCAGGCCGGCCATGACATCGTGCTGCATTGCCGCAGCGGCCGTGCCGAAGCCGACGCGGTACAGCTCGAGGTCCAAGCCCTGGGGCGCGAGGCACGCGTGCTGCAGTTCGACGTGGCGGATCGCGCTGCGTGCAAAGAGATCCTTGAGGCCGATGTGGAGCAGCATGGCGCCTATTACGGCGTGGTGCTCAATGCCGGCCTGACCCGCGACGGCGCCTTTCCTGCGCTGTCGGAAGACGATTGGGATGTGGTGATGCGCACCAACCTGGATGGTTTCTACAACGTGCTGCACCCGGTGATGATGCCGATGATTCGGCGCCGCGCCGCCGGGCGTATCGTGTGTATCACCTCGGTGTCCGGGCTGATCGGCAACCGCGGCCAGGTCAACTACAGCGCCTCCAAAGCCGGCTTGATCGGTGCGGCCAAGGCGCTGGCCATTGAATTGGGCAAGCGCAAGATCACCGTCAACTGCGTGGCGCCGGGCCTGATCGACACCGCGATGCTGGATGAAAACGTGCCGGTAGAAGAACTGATGAAAATGATCCCGGCCCAACGCATGGGCACGCCGGAAGAAGTCGCTGGCGCCGTGAACTTCCTGATGTCGGCCGAAGCCGGCTACATCACGCGCCAGGTGCTGGCCGTGAACGGGGGCCTGTGCTGATGAAGCGCGTTGTCGTCACCGGCATGGCCGGCGTGACCTCCCTGGGCAGCGACTGGGACACCATCGCCGCGAACTTTCGCGCCAACCGCAGCGGCATTCGGCGCATGGATGAGTGGGACCGTTTCACCGAACTGAACACCCGCCTGGCCGGCCCTATCGACGATTTCGTCGTGCCCGCTCACTGGACGCGCAAACAACTGCGCAGCATGGGCCGCGTCTCGCGCCTGGCGGTGTGGGCGGCGGAGCAGGCGTTGCAGGACGCCGGCTTGCTGGGTGACGAGTCGATCAAGGACGGGCGCATGGGCGTGGCCTGTGGCTCGTCCACCGGCAGCACCGATGAGATCAAGGCGTTCGGCAATATGCTGCTCAACTCGGTGGCCGAGGGGCTCAATGCCAACTCCTATGTGCGCATGATGCCGCACACCACGGCGGCAAATATCAGCATCTTCTTTGGCCTCACGGGCCGGCTGATTCCTACCTCCAGCGCCTGCACCAGCGGCAGCCAGGGCATCGGCTACGCCTATGAGGCAATCAAGTTCGGGCGCCTGCCGTTGATGCTTGCGGGCGGCGCAGAAGAACTGTGCCCCACCGAAGCCATGGTGTTCGATGCGCTGTACGCCACCAGCCTGAAAAACGATGCGCCGCAAACCAGCCCTCGTCCCTACGACAGCGGCCGCGACGGCCTAGTGATCGGTGAAGGTGGCGGCATGTTGGTGCTCGAAGAGTTGGAACACGCACTCGCGCGAGGCGCGCATATTCATGCGGAGCTGGTCGGCTTCGGCAGCAACGCCGACGGCCAGCACACCACCCGCCCGGAACAGAAAACCATGCGCCGCGCCATGGAGCTGGCCCTGGAAGACGCAGGTCTTGAACCGTCCGCCATCGGCTACGTGAACGGCCATGGCACGGCTACCGATCAGGGCGACATCGCCGAAACCCTGGCCACCAGCAGCCTGTTTGGCAGCCGTATGCCGATCAGTTCGCAGAAAAGTTTCCTGGGGCACACCTTGGGCGCGTGCGGGGCGTTGGAATCGTGGTTCAGCATCGAGATGATGAACCGCGACCAGTACGTGCACACCTTCAACCTGGACGCGGTCGACCCGCAATGCGGCGAGCTGGACTACCTGCAAGGTGGCTTTCGCCAGATGCACAACGACTACGTGATGAACAACAACTTTGCCTTCGGCGGGGTCAACACCTCGTTGATCTTCCGCCGCTGGGCCTGACTTTTTAATCGATTGGAGAAAACGGAATGTCTTCCCTGCTACGCGCTGCCCTGATCACCCTGGCCCTGCTGACCACGGCTGGCTGCACCAGCAAACCCGTGCTCAACACCCAGCATGAGTTACCGGCCACAAGCCAGGTCAGCGAAGAAAAAATGAAGCAAGTGATCGTCGCCGCCCTGCAAAAACGCGAGTGGACGGTACAACGCCTGAGCCCACAACTGGTGCAGGCCGAGATCACCGTGCGCGGCCAGTTCTACGCCGCCATCGACATCCGCTACACCCGCAACAGCTACGCCATCACCTACCGCGACAGCCGCGACCTGGGCTACAAGGACGGTAAGATCCATCGCAACTACAACCGCTGGGTGAGCATGCTGGATCGGGATATTCTGGCGGGGTTGCGTACTTACAGCGTGAATGAAGCAAATACTTCGCCCCAAAACTGACCCCCTTGTGGCGAGGGAGCTTGCTCCCGCTGGACTGCGCAGCAGGCCCATTTTTTAGGGCCGCTACGCGACCCAGTGGGAGCAAGCTCCCTCGCCACAGGTTATTGAGCGGCCTTACGCGTCAACAACTCCACAAACCCTTTCGCCATTGGCGTTTGCGCGCCCTTGCGCTGCACCAGCCACACCGCCGTCACCGCCTGCGGATCGAGCAAGGTGCGATAGACCACGCCGTCAATGCGGATGCGCTGGTAAGACGCCGGCAACACCGACACCCCCAACCCCGCCGCCACCAGGCCGATGATGGTCATTGCTTCCCCTGCTTCTTGGGCAAAGTGCGGGCTGAACCCGGCGTCGCGGGCCAGGTTGAGCAACTGCGCGTACAAGCCGCTGCCGTAACTGCGCGGGAAGAACACAAAAGGCTCCTCGGCCAATTGCTCCAGATGCAAGCCGCGCTCGCTGCCGTGGGCCAATGGGTGACCGGCGCTCAGTACCGCGACTAATGGCTCGCGCATCAACTCGATCACGTTCAGTGAGTCGGGCAAGGGCAAAGGCCGCATCAGCCCAACCTGAATCGACTCGTCCACCAGCGACTCGGCCACTTGGGTGCTGCTCATTTCTTGCAGGTTCAGATGCACCGCCGGGAATGCCTGGCGGAAGGCAAAGATCGCCTGGGGAATGCTGGCGTTGAACGGCGCAGACGAGGTAAAGCCGATCTTCAATTCACCCAGTTCCCCCAACTGCGCACGCCGCGCCACATCTGCCGCCTTGTCGACCTGGGCCAGCACCAGCCGTGCCTCTTGCAAGAACAAGCGCCCGGCCTCGCTCAGCTCGACCCGACGATTGGTACGCTCGAACAAGCGTGCGCCCAGCTCGTGTTCCAGCGCCTGTATCTGCTGGCTCAGGGGCGGCTGCGAGATGCCCAGCACCTGCGCGGCGCGGCCGAAGTGCAGCTCTTCGGCAACGGCGATGAAGTAGCGCAAATGGCGAAATTCCATGCAAGCCTCATTAGGTCGTAAAAGCTATCAAACAGGTCGAACAATATATTGGAAAGAATCATTAGCCAGCTATATTCTTTTTCGTATTGTCAGTCCTGGCAGACTTTCCTCCCCGAGGTCCCCCGTGAATCCTGCTGTTGCCCCACTTGCCCAACACACCTCGCCCTCAGCCCTTGATGACGTAGTGGCGCAGCTCAACGACGCGTACATCGAAAAAGGCACGCCGATGTTCATGCGCACCGTGCTGGCGCTGTTCTCCGGCGGGTTCGCCACCTTTGCGCTGTTGTATTGCGTGCAGCCGATGATGCCGGCGCTGTCCCACGAGTTTTCCATCAATGCCGCGCAGAGCAGCCTGATTCTATCCGTCGCCACCGCGATGCTCGCCTGCGGCCTGCTGATCACCGGGCCGATATCCGACAGGCTGGGGCGCAAGCCGGTGATGGTTGCCGCGTTGTTCTGTGCGGCGCTGGCCACCATCGCCAGCGGCCTGATGCCGAGCTGGGAGGGCATCCTGTTGATGCGCGCACTGGTGGGCCTGTCCTTGAGCGGCCTGGCCGCCGTGGCCATGACCTACCTGAGCGAAGAGATCCACCCACAACACATTGGCCTGGCCATGGGTTTGTACATCGGTGGCAACGCGATTGGCGGCATGAGCGGGCGCCTGATCATCGGCGTGTTGATCGACTTCGTCAGCTGGCACACCGCAATGCTGATCATCGGTGCCCTGGCATTGATCGCCGCCACAGTGTTCTGGAGGATCCTCCCCGAGTCGCGCAACTTCCGCGCCAGCAGCCTCAAGCCGCGCAACCTGGTGGACGGCTTCGTCATGCACTTCAAGGACGCCGGCCTGCCGTGGCTGTTCCTTGAAGCCTTCCTGCTGATGGGCGCCTTCGTGACGATGTTCAACTACATCGGCTATCGCCTGCTGGCCTCACCCTATGAGCTGAGCCAGGCGGTGGTTGGCCTGTTGTCAGTGGTGTACCTGTCGGGCATCTACAGCTCGGCCAAGATCGGCTCCCTGGCCGACCGCCTCGGCCGCCGCCGAGTGCTGTGGGCCACCATCGTGCTGATGCTCGCCGGCATGGCGCTGACACTGTTCACCCCGCTGTGGTTGGTGGTGCCGGGCATGCTGATCTTCACCTTCGGCTTTTTCGGCGCCCACTCGGTCGCCAGCAGCTGGATCGGGCGCCGTGCGGTGAAAGCCAAGGGGCAAGCGTCGTCGCTGTATCTGTTCTGCTATTACGTGGGATCGAGTATTGCCGGGACGGCGGGAGGGTTTTTCTGGCACTTTGCCGGGTGGAATGGGATTGGCGGGTTTATCGTCGCGCTGCTGATTGGCGCGTTGCTGGTGGCGTTGAAGCTGGCGAAGTTGCCGCCACTGGGAAATATGCAGACCTGACGCGATTGGCTTTATGTGGGAGCGGGCTTGCTCGCGAATGCGGTGGTCTAGTGACGAATTTGTCGACTGACACTGCGCATTCGCGAGCAAGCCCGCTTCCACATTTGTTTTGTGTTTACCCATGAAAAAGCCCGGCTTCAAGCCGGGCTTTTTCGTCATTCGTGATACTGCGCCGACAGTTCGTGCACTGCGCGCAAGAACGCACCCGCATGCTCCGGGTTCACTTCCGGGGTGATGCCATGGCCGAGGTTGAACACATGGCCGGTGCCTTTGCCGTAGCTGGCCAGGATGCGACCTACTTCGGTACGGATCGCTTCTGGCTTGGCGTACAGCACGGTCGGGTCCATGTTGCCTTGCAGGGCCACCTGGTTGCCGACGCGACGGCGCGCTTCGCCGAGGTCACAGGTCCAGTCCAGGCCCAGTGCATCGGCGCCCGCGTCGGCGATGCTTTCCAGCCACAGGCCGCCGCCCTTGGTGAACATGATCACCGGCACTTTACGGCCTTCGTGTTCGCGGATCAGGCCGCTGACGATCTTGCGCATGTAGGCCAGGGAAAACTCCTGGTACGCCGCCGCCGACAGGTTGCCGCCCCAGGTATCGAAGATCTGCACCGCTTGCGCACCGGCCATGATCTGGCCGTTGAGGTAGGAGGTCACCGACTGCGCCAGCTTGTCCAGCAACAGGTGCATGGCTTGCGGGTTGTCGTAGAGCATGGCCTTGGTCTTGCGGAAGTCTTTCGACGAGCCGCCTTCGACCATGTAGGTGGCCAGGGTCCATGGGCTGCCGGAGAAGCCGATCAGCGGCACGCGGCCGTTGAGCTCGCGGCGGATGGTGCTGACAGCGTCCATCACGTAGCCCAGGTCTTTGTGTGGATCAGGGATCGGCAAGGCTTCGATATCGGCCAGGGTGCTCACGACTTTCTTGAAGCGCGGGCCTTCGCCGGTCTCGAAGTACAGGCCCTGGCCCATGGCATCAGGGATGGTGAGGATATCGGAGAAGAGGATGGCCGCGTCCAGTTGTGGATAGCGGTCCAGCGGCTGCATCGTGACTTCGCAGGCGAACTCCGGGTTCATGCACAGGCTCATGAAATCGCCCGCATTGGCGCGACTGGCGCGGTATTCCGGCAGATAGCGACCGGCTTGACGCATCATCCACACCGGGGTGACGTCTACGGGTTGCTTGAGCAGGGCACGAAGGAAACGGTCGTTCTTGAGGGCAGTCATGTCGGCATCCGCAAAAAAAGTGCGGGCATTTTCTCAGAGCGCGACGCAAAAGGCACGGAATGCACCGTGCCTTTTGTCTATCGGGTCAATTTGTCGCGGCAATGCCGCCGCAGGATCGTTCCCACGCTCCGCGTGGTAACGCCTCCTGTGACGCTCCGCGTCATGCTGTTCGGGACGCGGAGCGTCCCTGGCGGCATTCCCACGCAGAGCGTGGGAACGATCATCAGACTTGCAGGTAGTCCAGGATGCCTTCGGCGGCGTTACGGCCTTCGAAGATCGCGGTGACCACCAGGTCCGACCCGCGCACCATGTCGCCACCGGCGAAGATCTTCGGGTTGCTGGTCTGGTGCTTGTACTGGCCTTGCTCCGGGGCTACGACGCGGCCCTGGCTGTCGGTCTGGATTTCGAACTGCTCGAACCACGACGCCGGGCTTGGACGGAAACCGAAGGCGATGACCACGGCGTCGGCCGGGATGATCTCTTCGGAACCCGGGATCGGCTCGGGGCTGCGACGGCCACGGGCATCCGGCTCGCCGAGACGGGTCTCGACCACCTTCACACCTTCGACGCGGTCTTCACCGACGATGGCGATCGGCTGGCGGTTGTAGAGGAATTTCACGCCTTCTTCCTTGGCGTTCTTCACCTCTTTGCGCGAGCCGGGCATGTTGGCTTCGTCACGGCGATACGCGCAGGTCACCGACTTGGCGCCCTGGCGGATCGAGGTGCGGTTGCAGTCCATCGCGGTGTCGCCACCGCCCAGCACCACGACCTTCTTGCCCTTCATATCGACGAAATCTTCCGGCGACTTTTCAAAGCCCAGGTTGCGGTTGACGTTGGCGATCAGGAAGTCGAGCGCGTCATACACGCCTGGCAAGTCCTCACCGGCAAAGCCGCCCTTCATGTAGGTGTAGGTGCCCATGCCCATGAACACCGCATCGTATTCGGCGAGCAGTTGCTCCATGGTGATGTCTTTGCCGATTTCGGTATTGAGACGGAACTCGATACCCATGCCGGTGAACACTTCACGACGGTGGCTCAGTACGGTTTTTTCCAGCTTGAACTCGGGAATGCCGAAGGTCAGCAAGCCACCGATTTCCGGATTCTTGTCGAACACCACCGGAGTCACGCCGCCACGCACCAACACGTCGGCACACCCTAGGCCAGCAGGGCCCGCACCGATGATCGCGACGCGCTTGCCGGTTGGCTTGACCTTGGACATGTCCGGGCGCCAGCCCATGGCGAACGCGGTGTCGGTGATGTATTTCTCCACCGAACCGATGGTCACCGCGCCGAAGCCGTCGTTGAGGGTGCAGGCCCCTTCACACAGCCGGTCTTGCGGACACACCCGGCCGCAGACTTCCGGCAGGGTATTGGTCTGGTGAGACAGCTCGGCAGCGGCGAGGATGTTGCCCTCGGCCACCAGCTTGAGCCAGTTGGGAATGAAGTTGTGCACCGGGCACTTCCATTCGCAATACGGGTTACCGCAACCCAGGCAGCGATGGGCCTGGTCGGCCGAGTGCTGGGGTTTGAAGGGTTCGTAGATTTCCACGAACTCTTTCTTGCGTTGACGCAACAGTTTCTTCTTCGGATCTTTGCGCCCGACATCGATGAACTGGAAGTCGTTATTCAGACGTTCAGCCATGTTAAAACCTCATCAAACTGTTCAGGCGCATATCACTGCGGGTTGGCACGGATGCTGGAAAGCAACGATTTCAGGTTGGCAGCCTTGGGCTTGACCAGCCAGAAACGACGCAGGTAATCATCGAGGTTTTCGGCGAGGTTACGACCCCATTCGCTGCCGGTCTCTTCGACATACTCGTCCAGCACGTGCTGCAAGTGGTTCCGGTAGGACTCCATGGCTTCGCCGCTGATGCGCTGGATCTCGACCAACTCGTGGTTGACCTTGTCGACGAAGGTGTTGTCCTGGTCGAGCACGTAGGCGAAACCGCCGGTCATGCCCGAACCGAAGTTGTAACCGGTCTTGCCCAGTACCGCGACAAAGCCTCCGGTCATGTACTCGCAGCAGTGATCGCCAGTGCCTTCCACCACGGTGTGGGCACCGGAGTTACGCACGGCGAAACGCTCACCGGCGGTACCTGCGGCAAACAGCTTGCCACCGGTGGCGCCGTACAAGCAGGTGTTGCCGATGATGGCACTGTCCTGGGTCTTGTACACGCTGCCAGCCGGCGGGACGATGACCAGCTTGCCGCCGGTCATGCCCTTGCCCACGTAGTCGTTGGCGTCGCCTTCCAGGTACATGTGCAGGCCGCCGGCGTTCCACACGCCGAAGCTTTGGCCCGCAGTGCCCTTGAAGCGGAAGGTGATCGGCGCTTTCGCCATGCCCTGGTTGCCGTGCTTGCGCGCGATTTCACCGGAAATGCGAGCACCGATGGAACGGTCGCAGTTGCAGATATCCAGCGCGAATTCGCCACCGCTGGCGTCGTTGATCGAGGAGCCGGCCATTTCGACCATTTTCTCGGCCAGCAAGCCTTTGTCGAACGGTGGGTTGCGGTCCACCTGGCAGAATTGTGGCTTGTCTGCCGGGATGTGATCGCTGCCCAACAGCGGGGTGAGGTCCAGATGTTGTTGCTTGGCGGTCTGGCCTTCGAGGATATCCAACAGGTCGGTGCGACCGATCAGCTCTTCCAGCGAACGTACGCCCAGCTTGGCCAGCCACTCACGGGTTTCTTCGGCGACGTAGGTGAAGAAATTCACCACCATGTCGACGGTGCCGATGTAGTGATCCTTGCGCAGTTTTTCGTTCTGAGTCGCTACGCCGGTAGCGCAGTTGTTCAGGTGGCAGATGCGCAGGTATTTGCAGCCCAGGGCGATCATTGGCGCGGTGCCGAAGCCGAAGCTTTCGGCGCCGAGGATCGCGGCCTTGATCACGTCGAGGCCGGTTTTCAGGCCGCCGTCGGTCTGTACTCGCACCTTGCCGCGCAGATCGTTGCCGCGCAGGGTCTGGTGGGTTTCGGCCAGGCCGAGTTCCCACGGCGCACCGGCGTACTTGATCGAGGTCAGCGGCGAAGCGCCGGTGCCGCCATCGTAGCCGGAGATGGTGATCAGGTCGGCATAGGCCTTGGCCACACCGGCGGCAATGGTGCCGACGCCGGCTTCTGCGACCAGCTTCACCGAGACCAGGGCCTGAGGGTTGACTTGTTTGAGGTCGAAAATCAGCTGCGACAAGTCTTCAATCGAGTAGATGTCATGGTGCGGCGGTGGCGAGATCAACGTCACACCCGGCACCGCATAGCGCAGCTTGGCGATCAGGCCGTTGACCTTACCGCCGGGCAATTGCCCGCCCTCACCCGGCTTGGCGCCTTGGGCCACCTTGATCTGCAGCACCTCGGCATTGACCAGGTACTCCGGGGTCACACCGAAACGGCCGGTGGCCACCTGCTTGATTTTCGAGCTTTTGAGCGTGCCGTAGCGCGCCGGGTCTTCACCGCCTTCGCCGGAGTTGGAACGCGCACCCAGGCGGTTCATGGCTTCGGCCAGGGCTTCGTGAGCTTCCGGCGACAAGGCGCCCAGGGAAATACCGGCGGAGTCGAAGCGCTTGAGGATCGATTCCAGCGGCTCGACTTGGCTGATGTCCATCGGCGTGTCCAGGGTCTTCACCTTGAACAAGTCGCGGATCATCGACACCGGGCGGTTATCCACCAGGCTCGTGTATTCCTTGAACTTGGCGTAGTCACCCTGCTGTACAGCGGCTTGCAGAGTGTTGACCACGTCGGGGTTGTAGGCATGGTATTCGCCACCGTGCACGAACTTGAGCAGGCCACCTTGCTGGATCGGCTTGCGCGCGCTCCAGGCCTCCAAGGCCAGGGCTTTTTGCTCGGCTTCGATGTCGACGAAACGCGCACCTTTGATGCGGCTCGGTACGCCACGGAAACTCAGCTCGCAGACTTCTTCGGACAGACCGATGGCTTCGAACAACTGAGCGCCACGGTACGAGGTGACCGTAGAGATACCCATCTTCGACAGGATCTTCAGCAGGCCCTTGGTGATGCCCTTGCGGTAGTTCTTGAACACCTCATAGAGGTCGCCCAGCACTTCACCGGTACGGATCAGGTCACCCAGCACTTCGTACGCGAGGAACGGGTACACCGCCGAGGCGCCGAAACCGATCAGCACCGCAAAGTGGTGCGGGTCGCGGGCGGTGGCGGTTTCCACGAGGATATTGGAGTCGCAGCGCAGGCCTTTTTCGGTCAGGCGATGGTGCACCGCGCCGGTCGCCAGGGACGCGTGGATCGGCAACTTGCCCGGCGCGATGTGGCGGTCGGTCAGTACGATCTGGGTACGGCCGGCGCGCACGGCTTCTTCAGCCTGGTCAGCAACGTTACGTACAGCCGCTTCAAGGCCCAGGCTCTCGTCGTAGTTCAGGTCGATGATCTGGCGGTCGAAGCCTGGACGCTCCAGGGTCATCAGCGAGCGCCATTTGGCCGGAGAAATGACCGGCGAGCTGAGGATCACGCGGGACGCATGCTCAGGCGATTCCTGGAAGATGTTGCGCTCGGCACCGAGGCACACTTCCAGGGACATCACGATGGCTTCGCGCAGCGGGTCGATCGGTGGGTTGGTCACCTGGGCGAACTGCTGGCGGAAATAGTCGTACGGCGTGCGCACGCGCTGGGACAGCACGGCCATTGGCGTGTCGTCACCCATGGAGCCTACGGCTTCGTAGCCTTGCTCACCGAGTGGGCGCAGCACCTGGTCGCGCTCTTCGAACGTGACCTGATACATCTTCATGTACTGCTTGAGCTGGTCGATGTCGTAGAAAGCCGAACCGTGGTCGTTGTCTTCCATGGTCGCCTGGATGCGCAGGGCGTTCTTGCGCAGCCATTGCTTGTACGGGTGACGCGACTTCAAACGGTTGTCGATGGCGTCGGTGTCGAGGATCTGCCCGGTCTCGGTGTCCACGGCCAGGATCTGGCCAGGGCCCACACGGCCTTTGGCGATCACGTCTTCAGGCTTGTAGTCCCACACGCCGATTTCCGAGGCGAGGGTGATGAAACCGTTGGTGGTGGTCACCCAACGCGCCGGGCGCAGGCCGTTACGGTCGAGCAGGCACACCGCATAGCGGCCGTCGGTCATGACCACGCCGGCCGGGCCGTCCCACGGTTCCATGTGCATCGAGTTGTACTCGTAGAACGCACGCAGGTCCGGGTCCATGGTCTCGACGTTCTGCCACGCTGGCGGAATGATCATGCGCACGCCACGGAACAGGTCGATGCCGCCGGTGACCATCAGTTCGAGCATGTTGTCCATGCTGGAGGAGTCGGAACCCACGCGATTGACCAGCGGGCCGAGCTCTTCGAGGTCCATCAAATCGTTGGCGAACTTGGTGCGACGGGCCTGGGCCCAGTTGCGGTTGCCAGTGATGGTATTGATCTCGCCGTTGTGGGCGAGGAAGCGGAATGGCTGGGCCAGCGGCCATTTCGGCAGGGTATTGGTGGAGAAGCGCTGGTGGAACACGCAGATTGCGGTTTGCAGGCGCTCATCGCTCAGGTCTGGATAGAAGGCGGTGAGGTCCGCCGGCATCATCAGGCCTTTATAAATGATGGTCTTGTGGGAAAAGCTGCAGATGTAATGGTCGGTGTCGGCGGCGTTGAGCACCGACGAACGACGACGGGACGTGAACAGCTTGATCGCCATGTCCTGGTCGCTCAGGCCATCGCCGGCGATGAACACTTGTTCGATCTGCGGCAGGCGCTCCAGGGCCAGGCGGCCGAGTACGCTGGTGTCGATGGGCACTTTGCGCCAGCCGACGATCTGCAGGCCGGCGGCAACGATCTCGCGGTTCATGTTCTCGCGAGCGGCCTCGGCTTTTATCGGGTCCTGGTTGAAAAACACCATGCCCACGGCGTACTGCTTGGGCAGTTCGACCGCGAATTGCTCTTTGGCGACAGCGCGCAGGAACTGGTCGGGCTTTTGAATCAGCAAGCCACAGCCGTCACCGGTCTTGCCGTCGGCGTTGATCCCACCGCGGTGGGTCATGCAGGTCAGGGCCTCGATGGCCGTTTGCAAAAGGGTATGACTGGGTTCGCCCTGCATGTGGGCTATCAGGCCGAAACCGCAGTTATCCTTGAATTCATCGGGTTGGTACAGACCTGCTTTCATAGACACTTTCTCACCAGGCTGCCTCTTTTACCGAGGCAAATTTCTTTTCAATTCAACCGGTTACCTTCCACGCCGAACGTACGCCGGCTTAGCGGGGGCAAAAGGGAGGTCATTGTACACACCGACACAGACGCTCACAAATTTAGCGACGAAATGTCGCAAATCTATGTCGCATTTATGAAAGGTTTAAAGCGATATGCTGTGCTAGTCAAAACTTTTTTAATTCTGACCGCTACGACTCAAAAGCCACTGTGACGCAGACACCACAAAGCGCGCGGTCTCGGGAGACTGCACGCACTTGCGGATTTTTTTGAGGTGCCGGGAGGGCGGCCTGGGTAAGGCCGCCGGATCTTCAGCGAGTTGCTGCCAGTTCTTGTTGAACGCTGGCAACAGTGCGAGGCCAAGGTTTACCAGCCTGAACCTTCGCTGGCAAGGCTTTGATAGCAGAATCGGCTGCGGCGCGGCTTGGGAAGCTGCCGTAGGTGATCACGTAGAGAGGCTTGCCGTTGAGCACTTTCTTGAAATAACGGTACTGGCCGCCCTGCTCTTTGACGAACGCCTGGGCGTTAGCTTCGGAGCTGGTGCCGAGGATCTGTACCACAAAGTTGCCGGTAGGCTGGCTGCTGTACCAGCTGCTGCCGGCGGCACCGGCCTTGGCCACGGTGGCGGCTGGTTTTTCAGCAGGCTTGGCGGCTGGCGCTGGAGCCGGCGCTGGTTTTGCTACCGGTGCCGGCTTGGCGGTGGCAACGGTCGGCGCAGGCGTTGGCTTGGCCGCTGGCGCTACCGGTGTGACTGGCGCTACCGGAGTGGCTGGCGTGCCAGCCGGTACGCCCGCAGGTGGCGCGGTGGTGGTCACAGTCGGCGGCGTGGCGCTGGAGCCTTCCACCGGCACTCCGTCGTCGCCTTCGGAGATGCCACCGGCTTCTTCTGCCAGCGGGCCGCGCATCACCGGTTGGCCGACCATCGGCAGGTTGGTCGGTTGGCCGGAGTTGGCAAATTCGACGTTTGGCGTGGGCTTGCCCAATGGCAACTGCGCCTGCTCAGTTGGCGCGCCGGTGGTTGTCGGTGCCTTGTTGCGACCCGGGATCAACCAGGCGGCGGCTACAGCGACCACGACAACGGCGGAAATAGCCAATACGTGCTTCTTAGGCATAGTGAACCCCATCTTTGGACGCTTGACCGCAGAGCGGCTGGCAATCATGGCTTCGATCATCGCATCGCGGGCAACCTGGTTGATGTTTCCAGGCCAGCCATCGGAGCTTTCGTGAATATCAGAGATCTGCGCAGCGGTGAAAAGTTCGATACCCGCCCCGGCGCCTTCAAGGCGTTGTGCCAGGTATTCGCGGGTTTCTTCCTCTTCGTACGGCTGCAACTCGATGACGTGGAACAGCTCCTGCTCACCACTGATCTGCTCCAGATCGGCGATCAGCGACGACTCACCGAACAGGAACACATGCGGGCGACCTTCCGGCGTGCCCGCCGCGAGCGCCAGCAGCGCTTCGAGGGCGGATTCGTCGAGCTGCTCGGCGTCATCTACCAGCAGGTAGACTTCCTGGCCGGTCAGGCCCAACTGCACCACTTGCTTGAGAATCGCGTTCGGCTCGGCATTGGAGACGTCCAACGCCTGCGCTACCTGGCGCAATACGCCGGCCGCATCACCGGCACCGCGGGCCGATACCACCACGCTCTGCACCGATTGCTTGTTGGTGCTGGCCACCAGCGCCTGGCGCAGCAAGGTCTTGCCGCTGCCCAGAGGGCCGGTGACCACCAGCAGCAACTGGCTGTAGCGCGCGAGGTGATGCAACTGCCCCAGTACCGGCTTGCGCTGGGCGGGGAAGAATTTGAAACCCGGCACCCGTGGAGCAAAGGGGTCGTGGCTCAAGTGGTAATGGCCGAGGAACGCCTCGTCGGCATGCAAACTAGTCATCGGGTCTTATTAACCTTTGAGCTGGGCCAGGGCGCGGTAATCCGCTCCCAGCGTGGCCTGTAGAATCTCTTTTGGATAATCGTCGGTCACCACGGCTTCGCCGATGTGGCGCAGCAGTACCAGTCGAAGTCGACCGTCGATCACTTTCTTGTCTATCGCCATATGTTCAAGGAAATCCGCCTCGGTCATCTCCGTGGGCGGAATAACCGGCAAACCGGCGCGCTGGAACAGGCGGATACCGCGATCACGCTCTTGGGCGCTGATCCAGCCCAGGCGCTGCGACATGTCCAATGCCATCACCGTGCCAGCCGCTACGGCTTCCCCATGCAACCACACACCATAGCCCATGTGCGTTTCGATCGCATGGCCGAAGGTGTGGCCCAGGTTCAGTGTGGCCCGCACACCGGACTCGCGCTCGTCGGCATTGACTACCAGCGCCTTGGCCGCGCATGAGCGGGAAATCGCCTCGGTAAGCGCCACCTGGTCGAGGCCGCGCAAGGCGTCCATGTGCTCTTCCAGCCAGGTCAGGAACGGCTCATCGCAGATCAGCCCGTACTTGATGACTTCCGCCAGGCCGGCCGACAGCTCACGCGGTGGCAGGGTGTTGAGGGTAGCAGTGTCGATCAGCACAGCTTGGGGCTGATAGAACGCGCCGACCATGTTCTTGCCCAGCGGGTGGTTGATACCGGTCTTGCCGCCCACCGACGAATCGACCTGGGACAGCAAGGTGGTCGGCACCTGGATAAAATCCACGCCGCGCTGGTAGCAGGCCGCGGCAAAACCGGCCATGTCGCCAATCACACCGCCGCCCAGGGCGACCACAGTGGTTCGACGGTCATGGCGTGCGGTCAGCAGGCCATCAAAGATCAGCTGCAGGGTTTCCCAGTTTTTGTGGGCCTCGCCGTCAGGCAACACCACGGAGATCACCGAGTACGCCGCCAGGCTGCGGCTCAAACGCTCAAGATACAGCGGCGCGACCGTTTCGTTGGAGATGATCGCCACCTGTCGGCCGGCAATATGCGGCGCAAGCAGTTCGGGCTGGTCCAACAGACCTGCGCCAATGTGGATCGGGTAGCTGCGCTCGCCTAGATCGACCTTAAGTGTCTGCATGTGTCCCCGCGTTGAAGATGTATTGACGACCGGCACTGTCGATATCTCGACACCGCCTAGTGGCTCTACGCCATACCTTACAGGGTGATGGCGCGCCGCCGAGAATAGCGCATTTCGGGCCAGGCTTTAACGGGGTGGCAACCGTTGCAGGCGCTCGAGGATGTCGAGCACGACCATCCGAGGTGGCCGCTCATCGGTTTCCACCACCAGATCGGCGATTTCCCGGTACAGCGGATCGCGCAGCGCCAGCAGGTCACGCAGGGTTTTGGCCGGGTCGGCAGTGCGCAACAACGGGCGATTGCGATCACGGGCGGTACGGCCCACCTGCTGCTCGACCGACGCGTGCAAATACACCACTCGACCACCGGCATGCAGCGCCCGACGGTTTTCATCGCGCATGACAGCGCCACCACCGGTCGCCAATACCACGCCATCGCAGCCGCACAGCTCGGCAATCATCGCCTGCTCGCGGTCACGAAAGCCCAGCTCGCCTTCTTTATCGAAGATCCATGGGATATTGGCACCCGTGCGCAATTCAATTTCCTTGTCGGAATCTTTGAACGGCAGGCGCAGCTCTTTGGCCAGCAAACGGCCGATGGTGCTTTTTCCAGCCCCCATCGGCCCTACAAGAATCAAATTTCGCACAGAATCAACGACTCACAGCAATCGCCTGGTTATTCATGATACGCGGAGTCAGGAATACCAGCAGCTCGGATTTTTTCTCCGCCAGCACATCGCGCCGGAAAAGGCGGCCAAGATACGGCACATCGCCCAAAAATGGCACTTTATCTACCACTTTGCTCTGGGTGTTGGAGAAAACCCCGCCAATGACGATGGTCTCGCCATCCCTGACCAGAACCTTGGCGTTGACCTCGTTTTTCTTGATCGGCGGCACGTCATTGAGGCGATTCAGGTAGTCAGGCTCATCCTTGGTGACCTTGACCGCCATGATCACATGGTCGTCGGGGGTGATTTGCGGCGTGACTTCAAGCGACAGCGAAGCCTCTTTGAACGACACCGAGGTGGCGCCCTGGGAGGTGGATTCCTGGTAAGGAATCTCGGTGCCCTTGAGGATGCGTGCAGTCTCTTTGTCGGAGGTGACGACCTTGGGCTGCGAGACGATCTCACCGTTGCCGGTTTTTTCCATGGCGGTCAGCTCAAGGTCCAGCAACAGGTTGTCGGTGATATAGGCGATCCCCAGGCCCGAGGTTCCGGCCAGCGACCCCAAGTCGACAAAGGGTGAACTGGGTGGGTTTTGCGGCGGCTCGGCACCCTCCGCCTGCGGCTTGGCAATACCGCCAACGCCGCCGTTGCCGCGGGTGAGCCGCCCACCCCAGCGCACACCCAGGCTTTTGTCGTAGTCGACATTGGCCTCCACAATCCGCGCCTCGATCATGACCTGGCGTACCGGGATATCCAGCTGCGCCACGATGCGCCGCAGCTCTTGGAGCCGCTCGCCAGTCTGGTAGGCGATGATGTTGTTGGTGCGGTCATCCACCGCCACCGAACCGCGCTCATCGGTGGCGCCCTCAAAGCCGGTCACCGACTGAAACAGCTTGGCCAGGTCGGCGGCCTTGGCGTAATTGACCTGCAGCAGCTCCCGACGCAAGGGCGCCAGCTCGGCCATCTGCTTGCGCGACTCCAGCATCAACAGCTCTCGGGCAGCCAATTCATCGGCGGGCGCCACCAGCAGCACGCCCGCCTTGACTCGCTTGTCCAAGCCCTTGGTTTGCAGTACCAGGTCCAGAGCCTGGTCCCAGGGCACATCCTTGAGCCGCAGGGTGATCGAGCCCTGCACCTCATCGCTGGTCACCAGGTTGAGCCCGGCGACATCGGCGATTTGCTGCAATACCGCACGCAAGTCGATGTCCTGAAAATTCAGGGTCAGTTTGGCGCCTGTATAGCTGACCGGCGGGGCGCTGTCGGGCGGCGGCAGTTGGATAAGGTCCAGGCGATTGGGCACAGCAGCAGCCATCGGTGCCGTGAACGCTATCCATAGCGCCACACCGAAGGACGAGAAGGTCCATTTCATTGTTTGATTCCGTTATGAGTTGACGTTCAGCACAAGGGTTCGCGGGCGTTCCAGCCAGGCGTCCTGTCCATCGGGAAACAGCTCCACCAGCTCGACAGCAGCGTCTTGAATGGCCGTGACCTGGCCATGGTCCAGCCCCAGGTAATCACCCACCGCCAGCCGATACACCCTGGCCCCAGCCCGCAACAAGGCAAAGGCCTGCGCACCACGGGACAACGTGCCGACCATTTCGAACTGATCGAGGCGGATACCCTCCAACAGTCCCCGTGGCCGGGTGAAATCCGGGGCAAGGGCCGGCCGGCCCGGAACGTGGGGTGCCTGCAAAGCGGGCGGCGTGAACGGGTCGCGCAAGGACGAGGGCTCGTAGACAAATTGCGGCCCTGGGTCGAGCACCTGGCGGGCCTTGCCGTTTTGCAGGGTGCTGCGATAGGTCTTGGCGAGCATGTTCAGCCGTAACAAGGCGCCCTGATGCCCAAGCGTAACGTCCTGCACGGTGACTACCCGCGGCAGCCCACCCAAGGCACTGACAAACGTCGCCAGGTCGTGGTAAGCCCCGGAGGCGCTTACCTGCATGGGTTGTTCGATATAAAGCTGCCGAGGCGCTTCATCCAGCACGGTGATGCCGTCGACCCACACCCCATGGGCAGCCGCCAGCCGGGCAATGTCTTCCAGCACGGCAGGCACCTCGGACTCGCCGGGTAAATGCCCTAGAAGGCTGGCAACCTGGCCTTCCATGCTCAAGACCTGTTGGGTGCGCAGCTCAAGGCTCGCGGCCAGGTCGGACTTTTCTGTGAGTTGCTGCTGCAGCGCCTGCTCCCGCGCCTCAAGCCCGTGCAATCGCTCCCGCTGTGGCCCCCCATGCGAAACCTCGCCCAGCACCAGCACCAGGCCGGCCAGCGCACAGCCAAGCAGCACCTTGCCCGGCAGGGACCATTTAGCAGCGTTGTAAGAGAGCGTGGAAAAATCGAGCCTGGGCAGGCTCATGGTTGCGCCTCGCTGGATTCTCCCTGGCGCACCATCAGCTGAAATTCGCTTTCGCCGCGCGCACCTTCGGCCTGCACGCGCTGCAGACGGGTCGAACTGGAACCCTGGGTTGGCTTGAGCTGCTGCATCAAACGGGCGATATCCTGGTTGCTTTCAGCCGTGCCGCGAATGCTGATGGTGTCGCCGTTTGCGACCACCTCATGCAGATGGACACCTTCAGGCACCGCACGCGCCAATTGCTCGAACAATCGAGCCCCGGAAGAGCGGGCATCGTGCAGGTCCTGAACCACCTTCATGCGTTCGGCCAGTTGCTGGCTTCGCTCCTGAAGATCGTCGATGGTCTTGATGCGCGAGTCCTGGGTGGCGATGTGCTCTTCCAGGCGGCTGTTGCGGCTTACCTGCCGGTCTATCGCCTGGTCGATCACTTGATCAGCCAACCACAATGCCGCGAGCGCCATGCAGGCAAACGCCAGCAATAGCACCAACAGGTATTTGCGCCTGCGCTCCGCCAGAGCCTGGCGCCAAGGCAAAAGATTGATTCGTGTCATCCAGCGAAACTCCTCAGGGCCAGCCCGCAAGCCACTCCCATCCCTTGGGCATCCAAGGCCCATTGTGCACCATCGACTCTGTGACCCGGCGTGAAGCTGGCAAAATCCTGAAGGCAAGCGCGCTGCAATGCAAACCCTTCTACATCAACCACCCGCGGCACCAGCCCCGCCAGGGCCAAAACCGCCTCGCGCGCTTCGACCTGCTCGCGCAGGCACGCCGCCAGCATCACCTCCACCCACTGTGGGCCTTGAGCCGATGGCCCTTGAACCTGAAAGTCGATGGCCACTTCATCCAATGGATAAGGGATGAACTGGTCGGCTTCCATCTGGATCTTCCAGGCCATTTCCTCGTCGCTGAGGCCTGCGTCCATGTCAATCAGCCGGGTAATTACCGACGGGCCCGCAACCGCCACGGCGGCGTACCGGGCCGAGGTACCCAGGCGCGACAGCGCCTGTTGCAGCCCCCGGCCCACACCCTCAAGGTCCAGCAGGGTGCCGTCGACCACCGCGTGGGGCGCCAGCACTTGCGTGGCGTAGCCCTGGACGCTGAAACCGCCGGATGAACGGCCCAGTTCGATCAGCTTGATGCCACTGTCATTGATATCGACCCCCAACACCGTGTCGACTTTTCGCCTGAAAAATCCCTTTCCCATAAAACTCCCCAAAACTTTCCCTGTCATACCGGCTGTCATCTCGCCTGATTGCTGCCAGGCACCTTGCATTCGGTCGGCTTGTTCAAGGCTCGCGAATGACGCCCCAAGCCGAAAAATGCTTTAATGCCCAGCGTTTTTTCCCGCTTTTTATCTGCTGCCCGGGTCGATCCATCGTTTGCCATGCATGCCCCGACGCGTAACTCTTTCTTTTCTCTGGAAATCCAAAAGCCTTGATTCGTCTGCTGAAGTTTTTCGGGTACTCCATTGTCGCCATCGTCTGCGGGCTGCTGCTCGTGTTCAGCGGGGCCTACCTCTACCTTAGTCCGGGTTTGCCCTCCGTAGAGGCCCTCAGAAGTATCCAGTTGCAGATTCCTTTGCGGGTCTACAGCAGCGATGACAAGTTGATCGCGGAGTTCGGCGAAATGCGCCGCACACCGATCCGTTTCGCCGATATTCCACCCAATTTCATCAGCGCATTGCTGTCCGCCGAAGACGATAATTTCGCCAACCACTACGGCGTAGACCCCAGCAGCCTGGTGCGTGCAGCCACACAACTGGTAAAAAGCGGACACATTCAATCGGGCGGCAGCACCATCACCATGCAGGTGGCGAAGAACTTCTTCCTCACCAGCGAGCGCAGCTTTTCCCGCAAGGCCACCGAAATCCTGTTGGCGCTGCAGATCGAACGCCAGCTGACCAAGGATGAAATCCTCGAGCTGTACGTCAACAAAATCTACTTGGGCAACCGCGCCTACGGCATCGAGGCCGCGTCCCAGGTCTATTACGGCAAGTCGATTCGTGACGCCAGCCTGGCGCAGATGGCCATGATTGCTGGCCTGCCCAAGGCACCTTCGCGCTTCAACCCGCTGGCCAACCCGGCGCGCAGCAAAGAACGCCGCGACTGGATCCTGGGCCGCATGTACAAGCTGGGCAAGATCGACCAGGCCGCTTATGAAAGCGCCGTGGCCGAGCCGCTGAATGCCAGCTATCACGTGCCGACGCCCGAAGTGAATGCACCCTATATCGCTGAAATGGCCCGCGCCGAGATGGTTGGCCGTTATGGCAGCGAGGCCTACACCGAAGGTTTCCGCGTCACCACGACGGTGCCGAGCAACTTGCAGGAAATCGCCAACCATTCGGTACATGAAGGCCTGATTACTTATGACCAGCGTCACGGCTACCGCGGTCCCGAGTCGCGCCTGCCGGGCAAGACCCTGAGTGCCTGGACCACCGAATTGAGCAAACAGCGTTCGATCAGCGGCCTGGACCCGGCCATCGTTACCCAGGTATCGAAAGACGGCGTCCAAGTGCTGACCCGTTCTGGCGAAGCCCATGTAGCCTGGGACAGCATGAAGTGGGCGCGCCCGTTCCTGAACACCAACAGCATGGGCGCGATGCCCAAGCAGCCCTCCGACGTGGCCCAGGTGGGTGATCTGATCCGCGTGCAACGCCAGAAGGATGACAGCCTCAAATTCAGCCAGGTGCCGCTCGCCCAGGGTGCCCTGGTGTCCCTGGACCCGCAGAACGGTGCGATCCGTGCGCTGGTCGGCGGTTTTGCCTTTGAGCAGAGCAACTACAACCGCGCTACCCAGGCCAAGCGCCAGCCAGGCTCCAGCTTCAAGCCGTTCGTCTACAGTGCGGCACTGGACAACGGCTACACCGCCGCCAGCCTGGTCAACGACGCGCCAATCGTGTTTGTCGACGAATACCTGGACAAGGTCTGGCGCCCGAAGAATGACACCAACACGTTCCTCGGCCCGATCCGTATCCGCGAGGCGCTGTACAAGTCGCGCAACCTGGTGTCGATTCGCCTGTTGCAGGCGATGGGCGTAGGCAAGACCATCGACTACATGACGCGCTTTGGCTTCGCCAAGTCGGACCTGCCGCCGAACCTGTCCCTGGCCCTGGGTACCGCAACCCTCACGCCGATGGAAATCGCCACCGGCTGGAGCACCTTTGCCAACGGTGGCTACAAGATCGCGCCTTACCTGATCGACAAGATCGAAAGCCGCAATGGCGACACCCTGTTTACTGCCAATCCGCCACGGGTACCGGGTGATGTGGTCAATGGCGTGGCGGCAACCGACGGCCTTGCGGCACCGAGCAACGGCGGTATCACCATCGAGCCGACGCCAGGCACGCCGTCGGCCGCAAACGCCAGCGCACCGGCCGAACCGCAAGCGCCAGCGGTTGCCGAGCGCATCGTGGATGGCCGTACTACCTACATCCTCAACAGCATCCTGCAAGACGTGATCAAGAAGGGCACCGGCCGCCGCGCACTGGCCCTGGGCCGCGCGGATATCGCTGGCAAGACCGGTACCACCAACGAATCCAAGGACGCCTGGTTCTCCGGCTACAATGGCGACTACGTGACCACCGTGTGGACCGGCTATGACCAGCCGGAAAGCCTGGGCCGCCGCGAGTTTGGTGGCACCGTCGCCCTGCCGATCTGGATGAGCTACATGGGCGCAGCGCTCAAGGACAAGCCGCTGCATACCCAGCCAGAGCCGGAAGGCATCCTCAGCCTGCGCATCGACCCGATCAGTGGCCGCGCAGCTTCACCGAGCACGCCGAATGCGTACTTCGAGCTGTTCAAGAGCGAAGACACACCGCCGTCGGTCAACGAACTGGGCAACGGCGCAGTGCCGGGCAGCCCACTGCCGGCGGATGAAGGCGCGCCGATCGATTTGTTCTGACGGGATCTGCGGCCTGACGCAGACCTTATGTGGGAGCGGGCTTGCTCGCGAATGCGGTGGGTCAGCCAACCTATTTGGTGACTGGTACTCCGCATTCGCGAGCAAGCCCGCTCCCACACTTGGATCCGCACAAGACTCGGGTGAATCGTCAGCCACAAAAAAGCCCCGACTGATCACTCAGCCGGGGCTTTTTGTTGGTGCGCTATAACGGCTTAGCCGTTGAACACATCATCCACGCTCTGCAGCGGGTAGTTCTTTGGATACGGCAGGGTAGCCACACCAGTCTCGATCGCGGCCTTGGCCACGGCATCGGAGATCAGGGTGATCAGGCGCTTATCCATTGGTTTTGGAATGATGTACTCACGACCGAATTCCAGCTTGGCGCCACCGTAGGCGTCGCACACGTCCTGAGGTACCGGCAGCTTGGCCAGTTCACGCAGGGCGTTGGCAGCGGCCACTTTCATTTCTTCGTTGATACGCTTGGCGCGAACGTCCAGGGCACCACGGAAGATGAACGGGAAGCCCAATACGTTGTTGACCTGGTTCGGGTAGTCCGAACGGCCGGTGGCCATGATCACGTCGCTGCGAGTGGCGTGGGCCAGCTCAGGAGAAATTTCCGGATCCGGGTTGGAGCAGGCGAACACGATAGGGTTCGGCGCCATGGATTTCAGGCCTTCAGCGCTCAGCAAGTTCGGGCCGGACAGGCCAACGAACACGTCGGCACCGTCGAGGGCGTCAGCCAGGGTGCGCTTGGAGGACGGATGGGCAAACATCGCCTTGTACTGGTTCAGGTCGGTACGCTCGGACTGGATCACGCCCTTGCTGTCGACCATATAGATGTTTTCCAGCTTGGCGCCCATGCTGATGATCAGCTTCATGCAGGAAATGGCCGCGGCACCGGCGCCCAGGCAGACGATTTTCGCCTCGCCCAGGGTTTTGCCAGCGATTTCCAGGGCGTTGATCATGCCGGCTGCGGTAACGATCGCGGTGCCGTGCTGGTCATCGTGGAATACCGGAATGTCGCACTGCTCGATCAGGGCCTTTTCGATCTCGAAGCACTCAGGCGCCTTGATGTCTTCCAGGTTGATGCCACCGAATGTGATGGAAATGCGCTTGACGGTGTCGATGAACGCCTGCGGGCTTTCGGAATCGACTTCGATGTCGAAAACGTCGATGCCGGCAAAGCGCTTGAACAGCACGCCCTTGCCTTCCATGACTGGCTTGGAAGCCAATGGGCCGAGGTTACCCAGGCCCAGAATCGCGGTGCCATCGGAAATCACTGCAACCAGGTTGCCTTTGCCGGTGTACTTGTACGCCAGCTCTGGGTCACGGGCGATTTCACGTACGGGTTCGGCAACACCAGGGCTGTAGGCCAGCGACAGGTCGCGGGCAGTGGCAGTGGCTTTGGTGAGCTCTACACTCAGCTTTCCTGGACGAGGATTGGCATGGTATTCGAGAGCGGCAGTTTTCAAATCAGACATATCGGCATTCCGCTTTTACTGTTGGTCGACGGACCGCCGAGGATACGCGTGTCGTAAAGTCCCTACAAGACTGGGCAGTCACAGGTGTCAAGGGCCCTGGGCTACGACTTTTGGCCAAGAGCCACGGGATACAAGGGCTCAACTGTTCACAATCGAAATAAAAAATGTCTACAATTTTTTATTCAAAGCGTGGATTTCAGCATGCGAGAGTCGGTTATTGGCAACAGCCAGCGTGCTTGGCCTTTTTTCAGGCCGCCACGGCGGGAACGATCCTGCACCCAGCCACGCGCCTCAAGGGTGCGGCCTTGCAGACCATTGAGCATGGCCGTATCGAACTGGCTGATCAGCTCGGGCGCAATGCGTAATACCAGTGAACCCTGCAGTTCAATCCAGATTCCGCCGCGATTGCGCTCGATCTTGCTGACCCGACCAGCCACCAGGGCAAACCCGGAGCGCTTGAGATTGGCCACGTTTTGCACCGGCGATTGGCGCCACAGGCCGAGCCGTGACTGGCGGGCGCTGTTTTCGGCCGCCTGCTGGCAGGCCACCAGGTCCACGTTCGGCGCCACGCCCACCTGGTACCCCAGGCCCTCGGCCAGCAGTTGCGCCTCCAGGTTCTCGCCATTGGCGCCGTAGAGGTAAGCCAGGGTGCGCCCGTAATGATCTTTGCCTTCGCGCCCCGGCACCAGGCCGACACGCCCATCACTGGCCTTGACCAACGCCTGCAGGCGCTGGCGTGCGGCGACGGCAAATGGCTCGTCTGGACGGCCCTTCTTGCCGGTTTCCGGCGCATTGAGGCCGATCATACGTACGCTGCGACCATCCTTGAGGCGTACTGTGTCGCCATCCACAACACGCTGCACCTCAACGCGGGCGATAGCTGCCGGGGCGGGGCAGAATGCATCGGCCTCAGCGGTCACCAGCCAAATTCCAGGCACAAAAAAGGCGCCCACAAGGGACGCCTTTTTCAACAGCGGGTAAAAGCCCATAAGGCTCTTGAACCTTACTCTGCTGGAGTAGCAGGCTTCTTGCCGAAAGCACCAAAGCGATCTGCGAAGCGCTGTACGCGGCCGCCGGTGTCCAGAGTTTTCTGCTTACCGGTGTAGAACGGGTGGCACTCGTTGCATACGTCAGTACCCAGTGGCTTGCACAGGTTCGAACGAGTTTCGAACTTGTTGCCGCAGCTGCAGGTGACTTGGATGGTTTCGTACGCTGGATGGATATCGGCTTTCATGGCACTTCCTCAGGCTAGCGTGCCGCCACTCGACACTATTGTCGAATACCGCACGTAATTAGGCCGCGGATTCTACCAGACCTTTTTAATCGCGCAAGCGGCGGTAATGGCCGAAAGCTCCCTTTCATCAGATATTCCTGACACACCGCCGACAATGTGGGAGCCGGGCTTGCCCGCGAAGGCGGTGTGTCAGTCACTGCATCTGTTACTGCACTAGCGCTTTCGCAGGCAAGCCAGCTCCCACAAGATCCGGTTCCAGTACTGGAGACGTGACAACCCCGGTCTGCTAGGCTCCCGCCCCTGCGCCACCGCTGCCTTAATAGATGAGACTCCTCGCGTGCCCGACGCCATTTTGCGCCTAGCCCTGCCCTCGCCCCTGCGCCGCCTGTTCGATTACCGGGCCCCGCCCGGCGTGTCGCGTGCGCAGTTGCAGCCAGGCATGCGCGTGCGCGTGCCGTTCGGGCGCAGGGAAATGATCGGCATTCTGGTGGAAGTTACCGACCACAGCGAAGTGCCTGCCGAAAAGCTCAAGCCGGCTATTGCCCTGCTCGACGCCACACCGCCGCTGCCGCCCGCGCTGTTCAAGCTGTGCCTGTGGACCGCGCAGTATTACCAACACAGCCTGGGCGATACCTTGAGCTGGGCGCTGCCGGTGCTGCTGCGCCAGGGCGAACTGGCCGAAGCGCGTCAGGAGCGTTTCTGGTCGATGGCGTCCGGCGCACGCCTCGAAGACCCGCGCATCGCCCGCGCCCCGCGCCAGCGTGAGGCCCTGGCCACCTTGGCGCAGCATCCACACGGCGTGGCCCATCAGCTATTAAGCAAGCTGATGCTGAGCAAAGACAGCCTCGACCTGCTGCTGGCCAAGGGCCTGGTGCAGGTGGAAATCCGCAAGCACGCCCCGGACCCGCGCCACGAACACTGGCTGGCCCAGCCGGAGTTGCCGCTGAACCCCGAGCAACGCGCCGCGTATGAGGCGATTCGCGCCGGTTTCGACAGTTTCCACGCGTTCCTGCTAGCCGGCGTCACCGGCAGCGGCAAGACCGAAGTCTATTTGCAACTGATCCGCGAAACCCTGCAGGCGGGCAAGCAGGCACTGGTGCTGATCCCCGAGATCAACCTGGGCCCGCAGACCGTGGCGCGTTTCGAGCAACGCTTCAATGCCCGAATCGCCCTGGTGCACTCAGCGGTCAATGACCGTGAACGCCTGGAGTCGTGGCTAGCGGCGCGGGACGGCGAGGCCGACATTATTATCGGCACGCGCTCAGCACTGTTCACGCCGATGAAAAACCCCGGGCTGATCATCGTCGACGAGGAGCACGATGGCTCCTATAAACAGCAGGAAGGTTTGCGCTACCACGCCCGCGACCTCGCGCTGGTGCGCGCCCGCCAGGAAGACATCCCGATTGTGCTGGGCTCGGCCACGCCGTCCCTGGAAAGTCTGCACAACGCCTACACCGGCCGTTACGGGCTGCTGCGCCTGAACGAGCGCGCCGGCGGCGCCAAACAACCGCGCTTCCTGCGCCTGGACGTGAAAAGCCGCCCGCTGGACAGCGGGATTTCCGGCCCGATGCAACAGGCCATTGGCCAGACCCTGGCCGCCGGCCAGCAAGTATTGGTATTTCTCAACCGCCGCGGCTTTGCCCCGACGCTGCTGTGCCATGACTGCGGCTGGATGTCCGGGTGCGAGCGCTGCGATGCGCGCATGACCGTGCACCAGCGCCACGGCGAGTTACGCTGCCATCACTGCGGCCATGTGGAACGGGTACCGCGCCATTGCCCGCAGTGCGGCAAGGTGGACCTGCGGCCCGTGGGCGCCGGCACCGAGCGCGCCGAAGAACGCCTGGGCATTCTGTTCCCGGATTACCCGGTGCTGCGTGTCGACCGCGACAGCACGTCGCGCAAAGACGCTATGAACCAACTGTTCACCACCATCCACAAGGGCCAACCGTGCATTCTGGTGGGCACGCAGATGCTTGCCAAAGGGCATCATTTCCCACGGGTGACCCTGGTGTCGATCCTGGATGCCGATGGCGGGCTGTTCTCCGGGGATTTTCGCGCCAGCGAACGCATGGCGCAGTTGATCGTGCAGGTGGCAGGGCGCGCCGGGCGGGCCGAAGAGCCAGGCAAGGTGATTATCCAGACGCACCTGGCCGACCACCCGCTGCTGATTCAACTGACGGAACAAGGCTACTTTGCCTTCGCCGAACAGGCCTTGAGCGAACGCCGCGCCGCCGGCCTCCCGCCCTTTGCGCACCTGGCGCTGCTGCGTGCCGAAGCTCACAAACCCGGGCAGGCCGAAGGCTTTCTTGATGAGGCCTGCAGCGCCGCTGAGCGTTTATTGGGCGAACTGGCCCTCAGTGGCATCGAACTACTCGGCCCGGTGCCAGCGCCCATGGAGCGGCGCGCCGGACGTTATCGCGCTCAGCTACTCTTGCAGGCAACCTCCCGCGCGCCGCTGCATCGACTATTAAGTCGCTGGATGCTTGAGCTGGAGCAACTGCCCAGCGGTCGGCAAGTGCGATGGTCGTTGGATGTAGACCCGGTAGATTTGTATTGAGGGTAATTACGTCACCGCAGGCAAGCCAGCTCCCACATTATGAAATGTGAATACCCTTAAATGTGGGAGCGGGCTTGCCCGCGAAGAGGCCCGCAGGTCCGCCATATAGTCTGAACGGTTGGCAAGCCCGCCCTCGCCACGGATAATGCCCAGTTTTTCCACCTGCGCATCGCGCGCCGCCGCTTGCGGTCGAAAGAGAACACCATGAAAGACACCATTCGCCAGCTGATCCAACAAGCCCTCACCCAACTCGTCCACGAAGGTGTGTTGCCTGAAGGCCTGTCGCCGGCGATCCAGGTGGAGAACACCCGCGACAAGACCCATGGCGACTTCGCCAGCAACATCGCGATGATGCTGTCCAAGCCGGCCGGCATGAAACCGCGCGACCTGGCAGAAAAAATCATCGCAGCCCTGCCGGCTGACGCCAGTGTCACCAAGGCCGAAATTGCCGGCCCAGGCTTTATCAACTTCTTCCAGAACACCCAGGCCCTGGCGTCGCGCCTGGATGCCGCCCTGGCCGATGCGCGCATCGGTGCACGCAAGGCCGGCGACAGCCAGCGCGTGGTCATCGACCTGTCGGCGCCGAACCTGGCCAAGGAAATGCACGTGGGCCACCTGCGCTCCACCATCATTGGCGACGGCGTGGCACGGGTGCTGGAATTCCTCGGCGACACCGTGATCCGCCAGAATCACGTGGGCGACTGGGGTACCCAGTTCGGCATGCTGATGGCCTACCTGCAGGAAAACCCGATCACCAGCAACGAGCTGGCCGACCTGGAAAACTTCTACCGCGCCGCCAAAAAGCGGTTTGACGAGTCTGAAGAGTTCGCCGACCGCGCACGGGGCCTGGTGGTCAAGCTGCAAGCCGGCGACGAAGAGTGCCTGGCGCTGTGGAACCGCTTCCGTGAAATTTCCCTGTCCCATTGCCAGGAAATCTACGAGCTGCTCAACGTGAAACTGACCATGGCCGACGTGATGGGCGAAAGCGCCTATAACGACGACCTGATCAACGTGGTCAACGACCTCAAGGCCAAAGGCCTGCTGGTCGAAAGCAACGGCGCCCAGTGCGTGTTCCTCGAAGAATTCAAGACCGCCGACGGCGAGCCGCTGCCGGTGATCATCGTCAAGGCCGATGGCGGCTACCTCTACGCCACCACTGACCTGGCCGCCGTGCGTTACCGCAGTGGCGTGCTCAAGGCTGACCGTGCGCTGTACTTCGTCGATCAGCGCCAGGCCCTGCACTTCCAGCAGGTGTTCGAAGTGGCCCGTCGCGCCGGTTTCGTCACCCACCCGATGCATATGGAGCACATGGGCTTTGGCACCATGAACGGCGCCGATGGCCGCCCCTTCAAGACCCGCGACGGCGGCACCGTGAAGCTGATCGACCTGCTGACCGAAGCCCAGGAACGTGCCTACAACCTGGTGAAGGAAAAGAACCCGGAGCTGGCCGAGGCCGACCTGCGTAATATTGCCCGCGTGGTGGGCATTGGCGCGGTGAAATACGCCGACCTGTCCAAGCACCGCACCAGCGACTACAGCTTCAACTTCGACCTGATGCTCAACTTCGAAGGCAACACCGCGCCGTACCTGCTGTACGCCTACACCCGCGTGGCCGGGGTATTTCGCAAGCTGGGCAAGGACTTCAGCGAAGTCGAGGGCCAGATCGCGCTGGACGCCGCCCACGAACAGGAACTGGCGGCCAAGCTCGCGCAATTTGGCGAAGTGCTCAACAGCGTTGGCGAAAAAGGCACGCCGCACATCCTGTGCACCTATTTGTACGAAGTGGCCGGCCTGTTCTCCAGCTTCTACGAGAACTGCCCGATCCTGACCGCCGACGACGAAGCCCAGAAACAAAGTCGCCTGCGCCTTGCCGCATTGGCTGGACGCACCCTCAAGCAAGGCCTGGAACTCTTGGGCCTGGAAACTCTGGAGCGTATGTAAGTTGGCTGCCAAGAAAAAACCTGCACCCAAGCGCGGCGCCAGCCGCTACCAGGCCCCGGCGAAGCAACCGATTCCGGGTTGGTTGTGGATGGCCATCGGCCTGACGGTCGGCGCATTTATCGTGTTTCTGATGAAGCTGGAGCCCGGCCAGGGCGATGACGTCAAGCGCGTCAAACAGGAGCAGCAAAAGGCCACGAAAATCGCCGAAGCCAACAAGACCGCGCCGAGCCCGACCGCACCGGTAAAGCCCAAGTACGACTTCTACACGCTGCTGCCGGAATCGGAAGTGATCGTGCCGCCTGACGCCGTGCCGGAAAAAACCCTGCCGACGCCACAAGTGCCGACCACGCCGGTAACCCCAGCGGAAGCGGCGAAAATCGACACGGCGCGCGCCCAGGCCGCGCTGGCCGGTATCACGCCGCCGCCAGCACCGCCGGTGGCTGCAACCAAGGCTGCGCCGGTGACCAAGTTCTTCCTGCAAGCGGGCTCGTTCCCGAAACAGGCGGATGCGGACCGTGTACGCGCACAGATCATTCTGTTGGGCCAATCGGTATCGGTTGAGTCCGGCACGGTGAAGGATGCGACTTGGTATCGCGTATTGGTGGGGCCGTTCAGCAACCGTGAACAGCTGACCGTGGCGCAAAAGCAATTGGCCGGCGCCGGGTTTAGCAACCTGTTGTTACAACAACGCCAGAGCCGCTGACGCATACCCACTGATCGTTCCCACGCTCCGCGTGGGAACGTGCCCCTTGACGCTTTGCGTCACAGAGCAGGCGCAGAGCGCCCAAGGCGGCATTACCACGCGGAGCGTGGGAACGATCACCACTCGTCCGCACTGCCTCCCTACGGTTGAAATCCCCCTCGCCACCCCCATATGAGTTTCCATCAGGGCATTTTCGCCCCGCTGCGTGGAGACTCTCCCCTTGACCACCATCGTTTCAGTACGTCGCCACGGCAAAGTTGTCATGGGCGGCGACGGCCAGGTTTCCCTGGGCAACACCGTGATGAAAGGCAACGCCAAGAAAGTGCGCCGCCTGTACCACGGCCAGGTGCTTGCCGGCTTCGCAGGCGCAACCGCCGATGCCTTTACCCTGTTCGAACGCTTCGAAGGCCAGCTTGAGAAACACCAGGGCCACCTGGTGCGCGCCGCTGTAGAGCTTGCCAAAGAATGGCGCACCGACCGCTCCCTCAGCCGCCTGGAGGCTATGCTGGCGGTTGCGAACAAAGACGCTTCCCTGATCATCACCGGCAACGGCGACGTGGTTGAACCCGAGCATGGCTTGATCGCCATGGGTTCAGGTGGCGGCTACGCCCAGGCTGCGGCCAGCGCGCTGCTGAAGAAAACCGACCTGTCGGCCCGTGAAATCGTCGAGACCGCCCTGGGTATCGCTGGCGATATCTGCGTGTTCACCAACCACAATCAGACCATTGAGGAGCAGGACCTCGCCGAATAAGCCCTAGGCTTATTCAGGCTTGAGGCCGCCAAACACTATGTCCATGACTCCCCGCGAAATCGTCCATGAACTCAACCGCCATATCATCGGCCAGGACGATGCCAAGCGCGCCGTTGCCATTGCGCTGCGTAACCGCTGGCGCCGGATGCAACTGCCAGAAGAACTGCGCGTTGAAGTAACGCCCAAGAACATCCTGATGATCGGCCCTACCGGCGTCGGCAAAACCGAGATCGCTCGGCGGCTGGCCAAACTGGCCAATGCCCCGTTCATCAAGGTCGAAGCGACCAAATTCACCGAAGTCGGCTATGTGGGCCGCGATGTCGAGTCGATCATTCGTGATCTGGCTGACGCCGCCCTGAAGATGCTGCGCGAACAGGAAGTGACCAAGGTCAGCCATCGCGCCGAAGACGCCGCTGAAGAGCGCATCCTCGACGCCCTGCTGCCACCGGCACGCATGGGTTTCAACGAAGACGCCGCACCTTCGTCGGATTCCAACACCCGCCAGCTGTTCCGCAAGCGCCTGCGTGAAGGCCAGTTGGATGACAAGGAAATCGAGATCGAAGTGGCCGAAGTGTCCGGCGTGGATATCTCTGCCCCGCCTGGCATGGAAGAAATGACCAGCCAGTTGCAGAACCTGTTCGCCAACATGGGCAAGGGCAAGAAGAAAAGCCGCAAGCTCAAGGTGAAAGAAGCGCTCAAGCTGGTGCGCGACGAAGAAGCCGGGCGCCTGGTCAATGAGGAAGAACTCAAGGCCAAGGCCCTGGAAGCGGTCGAGCAACATGGCATTGTGTTTATCGATGAGATCGACAAGGTGGCCAAGCGTGGTAACTCCGGCGGCGTGGATGTCTCCCGCGAAGGCGTGCAGCGCGATTTGCTGCCACTGATCGAAGGCTGCACGGTCAACACCAAGCTGGGCATGGTCAAGACTGACCACATCCTGTTTATCGCCTCCGGTGCCTTCCACCTGAGCAAGCCCAGCGACCTGGTGCCCGAACTGCAAGGCCGCCTGCCGATTCGGGTGGAGCTCAAGGCACTGACGCCGGGCGACTTCGAGCGCATCCTCAGCGAACCGCATGCCTCGCTCACCGAGCAGTACCGCGAGCTGCTGAAAACCGAAGGGCTGGGTATCGAATTCCAGGCTGACGGTATCAAGCGCCTGGCGGAGATCGCCTGGCAGGTCAACGAGAAGACCGAGAACATCGGTGCCCGTCGCCTGCATACCTTGCTTGAGCGCCTGCTTGAGGAAGTATCCTTCAGCGCCGGCGACATGGCCGGTGCGCAGAATGGCGAAGCGATCAAGATCGATGCCGATTATGTGAACAGCCACCTGGGCGAATTGGCGCAGAACGAAGATCTGTCTCGTTATATCCTGTAAGCCTCACTCAATGTGGGAGTGGCTTGTGTGGGAGCTGGCTTGCCTGCGATAGCATCACCTCAGTGTTCCTGAAACACCGAGGTGCCGGCATCGCGGGCAAGCCCGGCTCCCACATTGGTCCCTCCCACATTTTGGGCCGGTTCCTTCAGGGTTATCTCCAATGTCGAAATTTCCTACCGCAGTAAACCTGCATAAAACCTCCAACACCCTCGGCCTTACCTACGGGCCCGACGAGGTTTATCAACTACCCGCCGAATTCCTGCGGGTGCACTCCCCTTCCGCCGAGGTCCAGGGCCACGGCAAACCCATCCTGCAATTCGGCAAGCTCAACGTCCGGTTGATCAAGCTGGAACCGGCCGGCCAGTACGCACTGAAATTGACCTTCGACGACGGTCATGACAGCGGACTGTTCACCTGGGACTATCTCTATCAGCTGGCCGTACGTCAGGACGCTTTGTGGGTCGACTACCTGGCCGAGCTCAAAGCCGCTGGTAAAACCCGCGATCCGAGTGAGTCGGTCGTGCGGCTGATGCTCTAGCACAGGGGTCTTGCTGTTTAGAGCGCATTTTCTAATTTCATCTGCTTGAATGCCCTGTCGCGTGGCCAACGATTGGCCCGCTTGCGAAAAAAAATAAACTCGGGTAACCAATGGAGCTGGCAAGTTCCCTGCATTTGACGATGCGGTATCAACGGTCACCCGAGTCGCAGTACCAGGCTGGTGTCGTGTATCGAAATTGGGTGCGCAGCAATCGCCGGTACTCGTCTTTCGGACAATGGAGCGTCGTAGATGAGTAACAAGAATAACGATGACTTGAAACGCCAGGCCTCGGAAAACACCCTGGGGTTGAACCCGATCATCGCGTTACGCAAAAAGGATTTACTTGCCTCGGCCAAGATGGTGCTGACCCAAGCCATCAAGCAACCGTTGCACAGCGTCAAGCACGTCGCCCACTTTGGCGTTGAATTGAAGAATGTGATGTTCGGCAAATCCGCACTGGTGCCCGAGGGCGACGACCGCCGCTTCAACGACCCAGCCTGGAGCCAGAACCCGCTCTACAAACGTTATTTGCAGACCTACCTGGCATGGCGTAAGGAACTTCACGACTGGATCGACGACAGCAACCTGTCGGCACAAGACATCAGCCGGGGCCACTTCGTGATCAACCTGATGACCGAAGCCATGGCCCCCACCAACAGCGCGGCCAACCCGGCGGCGGTCAAACGCTTCTTTGAAACTGGCGGCAAAAGCCTGCTCGACGGTTTGTCTCACCTGGCCAAGGACATGGTGCACAACGGCGGCATGCCCAGCCAGGTCAACATGGGCGCCTTTGAAGTCGGCAAGACCCTGGGCACCAGCGAAGGCGCGGTGGTGTTTCGCAACGACGTGCTGGAGCTGATCCAGTACAAGCCCATTACCGAGCAGGTGCATGAGCGCCCGCTGCTGGTGGTGCCGCCGCAGATCAACAAATTCTACGTCTTCGACCTGTGCCCGGATAAAAGCCTGGCGCGCTTCTGCCTGCGTAATGGCCAGCAGACCTTTATCGTCAGTTGGCGCAACCCCACCAAGGCCCAGCGCGAATGGGGGCTATCCACCTATATCGAGGCGCTGAAGGAAGCGGTCGATGTGGTCACGGCGATTACCGGCAGCAAAGACGTGAATATGCTCGGTGCCTGCTCAGGCGGCATCACCTGCACGGCGCTGCTGGGCCACTACGCGGCGCTGGGGCAGAAGAAGGTCAACGCCCTGACTCTGCTGGTGAGCGTGCTGGATACCACCCTGGACACCCAGGTGGCGCTGTTTGTCGACGAGCAGACTCTGGAAGCGGCCAAGCGCCACTCCTATCAGGCCGGCGTGCTGGAAGGTCGCGACATGGCCAAGGTCTTTGCCTGGATGCGCCCCAACGACTTGATCTGGAACTATTGGGTCAACAACTACCTGCTGGGCAACGAGCCGCCAGTGTTCGACATCCTGTTCTGGAACAACGACACCACACGCTTGCCGGCCGCGTTCCATGGCGACCTGATCGAACTGTTCAAAAACAACCCACTGGTACGGGCCAACGCCCTGGAAGTGTGCGGCACGCCCATCGACCTCAAGCAGGTCACTGCCGATATCTATTCCCTGGCCGGCACCAACGACCACATCACGCCGTGGCAGTCCTGCTACAAGTCAGCGCAGTTGTTCGGCGGCAAGGTCGAGTTTGTACTGTCCAGCAGCGGGCATATCCAGAGCATCCTCAACCCGCCGGGCAACCCCAAAGCGCGCTACCAGACCAGCGAGGGTCTGGCCGGCAGTGCGCTGGAGTGGCAAGAAGATGCGACCAAGCACACCGACTCGTGGTGGCTGCATTGGCAGGTGTGGCAGGCGCAGCGGGCGGGAAAATTGAAAAAAGCCCCGACGACATTAGGCAATAAAACCTATGCAGCCGCTGAAGCGGCGCCGGGTACCTATGTACATGAACGCTAGGCACTTTTGTAATTGAAATGAGATCAATGTGGGAGCGGGCTTGCTCGCGAATGCGGTATTTCAGTTGGCACATCTGATACTGGTACACCGCTTTCGCGAGCAAGCCCGCTCCCACATTTTTGATCGCATTCCGGCTGTAACACTTCACAGGGCTTGAGCATGGCGCAACCGTTCATCTTCCGTACCATCGACCTGGATGGCCAGACCATCCGCACGGCGGTACGCCCGGGCAAGCCGCACTTGACCCCGCTGCTGATCTTCAACGGCATCGGCGCCAACCTTGAGCTGGTGTTTCCGTTCGTCCAGGCCCTGGACCCGGACTTGGAAGTGATCGCCTTCGACGTGCCCGGCGTGGGCGGATCCTCGACGCCGAACCGACCCTATCGCTTCCCCGGCCTGGCCAAGCTCACCGCACGTATGCTCGATTACCTCGACTACGGCCAAGTGAATGCCGTGGGCGTGTCCTGGGGCGGAGCGCTGGCCCAGCAATTTGCGTATGACTACCCCGAGCGCTGCAAGAAATTGATCCTGGCGGCCACCGCGGCCGGGGCCTTCATGGTGCCGGGCAAACCGAAGGTCTTGTGGCTGATGGCAAGCCCCAGGCGTTATATCCAGCCGTCCCACGTGGTGCGCATTGCACCGATGATTTATGGCGGTTCGTTCCGCCGAGATTCCAAACTGGCCGCCGAGCACGCCAGCAAAGTGCGCTCGGCCGGCAAGCTGGGTTACTACTGGCAACTGTTTGCCGGGCTGGGCTGGACCAGCATTCACTGGCTGCACAAGATCCGCCAGCCCACCCTGGTGCTGGCCGGGGACGATGACCCGCTGATCCCGCTGGTCAACATGCGCATGCTCGCCTGGCGCATCCCCAATGCGCAGTTGCACATCATCGACGACGGCCACCTGTTCCTGATCACCCGGGCCGAAGCCGTGGCGCCGATCATCATGAAGTTTCTGGAGGAGGAGCGCCTGCGTGCCGTGATACATCCGCGACCGGCGGTGTGAAGGACCACACCACCGCGCAACTTGCCAGGAACCGACTATGGTTCTGGATTGGCGTGCCTGCTTGATGACTTGACGAAGGAGTGTTGGCTCATGCGAGAAAGACCCGTGACGAACCCGGCGCCCACCCCCGCTGCGTTCATCAACGCGCAAAATGCGATCACCGGCCTGCGCGGCCGGGACTTGCTGTCGACCCTGCGTACCGTCGCCGCGCACGGCCTGCGCAACCCGGTGCACACCGCTCGCCACGCCCTGGCCCTGGGCGGCCAGCTGGGCCGTGTGCTGCTGGGTGAGACCGTGCACGAACCCAACCCCAGGGACCATCGCTTCAGCGACCCCACCTGGAAGCTCAACCCGCTGTACCGCCGCAGCTTGCAAGCCTATCTGAGCTGGCAAAAACAGACACGGCAGTGGATCGATGACAGCGCCCTCAGTGACGATGATCGCGCCCGCGCGCAGTTCGCCTTCGCCCTGCTCAACGATGCCGTGTCCCCTTCCAACACCCTGCTCAACCCGCTGGCGATCAAGGAGTTGCTCAACTCCGGCGGCAACAGCGTAGTGCGTGGCGTGAGTAATTTGTTCGAAGACCTGCTGCACAACAACGGTTTGCCGCGCCAGGTCAGCAAGCACGCTTTCGAAGTGGGCAAGACCGTGGCGACCACCCCCGGTTCGGTGGTGTTTCGCAATGAGCTGCTGGAGCTGATCCAATACAAGCCCATGAGCGAAAAACAGTACGCCAAGCCACTGCTGGTGGTGCCGCCGCAAATCAACAAGTACTACATTTTCGACCTGAGCCCGGCCAACAGCTTTGTGCAATACGCGCTCAAAAACGGCCTGCAGACCTTTATGGTCAGCTGGCGTAACCCGGACGTGCGGCATCGCGAATGGGGCCTGTCCACCTACGTGGCGGCGCTGGAAGAAGCGCTCAACGTGTGCCGGGCCATCACTGGCGCCCGCGAGGTCAACCTGATGGGCGCCTGCGCCGGCGGCCTGACCATCGCCGCCCTGCAAGGCCACCTGCAAGCCAAGCGCCAGTTGCGGCGCATCTCCAGCGCCAGTTACCTGGTAAGCCTGCTCGACAGCCAGATCGATAGCCCCGCAACCCTATTCGCCGATGAACAAACCCTGGAGGCCGCCAAGCGCCGCTCCTACCAGCAAGGCGTGCTGGATGGCCGCGACATGGCCAAGGTGTTTGCCTGGATGCGCCCCAACGACTTGATCTGGAATTACTGGATCAACAATTACCTGCTGGGCAAGGAACCGCCGGCGTTCGACATCCTGTACTGGAACAACGACAACACGCGCCTGCCTGCGGCCTTGCACGGTGACCTGCTGGACTTCTTCAAGCACAACCCCCTGAGCCACCCTGGCGGCCTGGAGGTATGCGGCACGCCCATCGACTTGCGCAAGGTCGCGGTGGACAGCTTCAGCGTGGCAGGCATCAACGATCACATCACGCCGTGGGACGCGGTGTACCGCTCCACGCAACTGCTGGGCGGCGAGCGGCGCTTCGTGCTGTCCAACAGCGGGCATATCCAGAGCATCCTCAACCCACCGGGTAACCCCAAGGCCAACTACGTCGAGAACCTCAAGCTGAGCAGCGACCCGCGCGCCTGGTATTACGACGCCCAGCACGTCGAAGGCAGTTGGTGGCCGCAGTGGCTGGAGTGGGTGCAAAAACGCTCCGGTGTACAACGCGAAACCCTCACCGCTCTGGGCAACCAGAATTACCCACCGATGGAAGCAGCGCCAGGCACTTACGTGCGCGTGCGTTGAGCTCAACGATCACATTAAGAAGACTGGATGAAGACCCGCGACCGTATCCTTGAATGCGCCCTGCTGCTGTTCAACCACAAGGGCGAGCCGAACGTATCGACCATGGAGGTGGCCAATGAAATGGGGATCAGCCCCGGCAACCTCTACTACCACTTCCATGGCAAGGAGCCGTTGGTGCTGGGGCTGTTCGAGCGCTTTCAAAGCGAGTTGGCGCCACTGCTCGATCCTCCCGCCGATGCGCAACTGGAGGCCGAGGATTACTGGCTGTTCCTGCACCTGATAGTGGAGCGCATGGCTCACTACCGGTTCCTGTTCCAGGACCTGTCGAACCTGGCCGGGCGCTTGCCCAAGCTGGCCAAAGGGGTTCGCCACCTGCTCACGGCGCTCAAGCGCACCCTGGCCTCACTGTTGGCTCGGTTGAAAGCCGCAGGGCAACTGGTCAGTGGCACCCAGGCACTGGGGCAATTGGTGGAGCAGATCACCATGACCCTGCTGTTTTCCCTGGATTACCAACGCGTCCTGGACCGTGAAGGCGAGGTCCGGGTGGTGGTGTACCAGGTCATGATGCTGGTGGCGCCACACCTGGTGTCACCCGCACGTCAGGCCACCGAGCGCTGGGCCTTGGGCTATCTGGATGATCCGCATTGACGGTATTCACTCAGGCCCACCGAAGTGCTGAATAAACTTGAACAGTTCACTGTCGTTACGCACGCCCAACTTTCTATATGCCGACTGTTTTTGCGTACTGATGGTACTTGCACTGCGGGAGAACTTTGCTGCAATCGAACTTACCGACATACCATCGAGAAAACAACGCAATACTTCCCGCTCTTTGGGCGTCAGTCCCGAGTTCAATGACAGCGGCATGGAAACATCAACTGTCGACTTCAGGGTGACGCTATCGAACGCCGACTGCCTGCCTTGTAATGTCGGCACCATACAAGGCGGTAGATAAAGCCGCCCCTGAGCGACAGTTCGAATAGCCGTGATCAGTTCGGTCAGATTCTGAGTCTTGCCCAAAATCCCCCAACACCCCGCCTTCAGGGCCAGCGACACCGTGGCGGGCGAACAGTCCGAAGATACGATCACGGCTCGGCACTGGCTGAAACGCCTGCCCAGTGACTGAAGCAGGCTGAGGCCATCGATGTCGGCGGGCGCCAGGACAAAGTCCATGACTATCACATGCGCTGGCTGCTGGGCCAGCGCCTCAAGCAATTGCCGCCCCGTGCCGTAGGAGCCGATGACCTGGATGTCGGCTTCGGCATTCAATCCCAGCTCGATACCCTGGCGCACCATTTCATGGTCGTCGAGCAGCATGACGGTACAGACAGTAACTGATGAAGTTGGCATAACAGCTCCCGCCTAAATCAATGCAGTACTGCACGCTATAGACCAGCCTTATGCAGGATTCAATAAGCGGACATAACAGTACTACGTTTACTTACAGCCACTTCTTACAGAAAAACCTGAAGGAAGTTTCCGAACTTCAGCTCCCGCCAAAAATTCTTAAACAAAACAATACGCTTTCGAACAATCACGAACTAAAACTCGTGGCTTCACTATAGAGCGCATTCATTTTTAGATACAAATTATGCACACCCGCCCCGTGAAAAAATTCGACACGGGTTCACAGGCGCTGAGCATCAACCTGCGACGGGAAACTTCAATCAATCAAGATCAGGAACATAATGAAAGCCAACGTTTTATCTTCCGTTGCAACCGCGCTGGCCTTGACCGCCGCGGTGTCGCCCTCGGCGCACGCCGCCGATGGCGTGATCAATTTCAGTGGCTTGGTGACCGATGTGACCTGCACCGTCGAAGGTGCGACGCCGGGCACAGGTGCCGTGGTCAAGGACGTAAACCTGGGTGGCGTCTCCGCTGCACGCTTGGCTACGGCGGGCAGTCGCGCCAATTTGACTGGTTTCTCCATTCGCATCGGCGCGCCGGGTGAGGGCAGTTGCACCAACGGACGTACCGCCATGGTTGCCTTCGACCCCACCAGCCCGGCTATCGACGTGGCCACGGGCCGCTTGAACATCGATGGCTATGACGATCCGTCCGACACCACCAATGCCAAGAATGTACAGGTAGAAGTCACTAGCCGTAGCGGCACGCCAATCAATGTGTACACGGAGAAATCCGAAGGCGTGGTGATCGCCGATAACCAGGCAACCATCCCTCTGGCTGCACAGCTGTACGCCAGCGGCCCGGCTGCCGAAGGCAAGGTCAATACCCGAGTCGGGTTCATGATCGAGTACGCCGAATAAAGCGCGAGCGGGCCTGCGCGAGCGGGCTCCTCCCTGGGTGAAGAGACCAGATGATGAATATCAAGACACGTCTTACCGTTGCCGCCTGTGTGTCTGCTGCGATGCTGCTATGCCCGCTTACCGCTGACGCAGGCGTCATTATCCACGGCACCCGGGTGATCTACCCTGCCGAGCGGCAAGAGGTGATCGTGCGCCTTGAAAACAAGGGCACCCGCCCGGCATTGGTACAGACCTGGCTGGACGACGGCGACCGGTACTCGACCGCGGCCACTGCAAAAGCGCCGTTGAGTGCGTCCCCTCCGATCTTTCGTATCGAGCCGCACCAGCAACAGGCGCTACGCCTGCGCTACTCGGGCGAGCCTCTGCCTGCCGATCGCGAAAGCCTGTTCTGGCTGAATGTGCTGGAAGTGCCGCCAAGTGCCGCAAAAGGTGAAGACAACAACCAGATCGAATTGGCGTTCCGCACGCGGTTGCGCGTGTTCGTGCGCCCGCAAGCGTTGCCCTACCCGGTGGCAAGCGCGGCATCCAGGTTGCAATGGAAACTGGTCGCCCACGAGCGCGGCTACGCTCTGCAAGCCACTAACCCGACGCCTTATCACGTCTCGCTCGCCTCCGTCGAATTGCTCAGCTCCGCCCAGCGCTTTGCCAAAGCGCCGAACCAGAGCGCCAACGACAGCCTGCTGCTGCCGGCCGGCGACGTAAAACGCTTTGCGCTGCCGCTGCTGCGCGAGTGCCCGCCAGCGCCGACCAGGGTTGAGTTCACCAGCGTCAGCGACTTCGGTGCCCGCGTGCGGCATTCGGCAGCACTGCCCGCGTGTAGGGGGTAACCCGTATGAATGTACGTTGGATTCTGGCGCAGACCACCTTGCTGACTTTCACGCTGCTGGGCGCAACGACGTTGCAGGCGAGCGTGATCATCAACAGCACCCGTGTGGTTTACCCGCAAAGCGACAAAGAGGTTACCGTCAGGCTGGAAAGCAAAAACCAGGCACCGGTGCTGGTCCAGACCTGGCTGGACAAGGGCGACGAGCACTCGACGCCGGAGCAGGGCGACATTCCGTTTGTGGTGACCCCGCCGATCTTTCGCATGGAGCCAGGCAAGCAACAGGTGGTACGCGTGGCCTATACGGGCGAACCCTTGCCAACGACACAGGAAAGCCTGTTCTGGTTCAACCTGTTGGAGGTGCCTGCCCAGCCCCCAGGCGCGCAAACCGGTAATCAACTGCAGCTGGCGTTCCGCTCGCGGATCAAGCTGTTTTACCGCCCGCACAATCTTGCGTACGGGGTGCAAGCCGCGCCTGGAAAACTGCAATGGCGACGCGTATCGAACGCCCAGGGCCAGGGCCTGGAAGTATTCAACCCAACGCCCTATCACGTGACCTTCGGAGCCGTCGAGGTGCTGGACTCGGGGCAACGGCACGCACGTAAAACCGCGTCGCCCAGCAGCGCAAACATGGTATTGCCCGGTGGCCGCCTTCGTTTTGAGCTGCCCACGCTCAACTCTGCGCCCAGTGCCACGGCCACCGTGCAATTCCAGACACTCGACGACTATGGCGTGAAAATCGCCCACAGCGCCAAGGTCCCGCCATGACGCCCCAGGTACCTGACCTTCTCGCGTAGCGCGCCCTGAGCGGCGCCTCCCACGCTTCCATCTCTTTATGTCGATGCCCATTGGTTGGGGTAGGGAATCCCTATGCCAAGCGTTGGCTGACACCTGCTTTTCGAGAACGCTGAACATGAGTTTCAACACGCCAGCCGGCGTTAACTATCCATCCCCGGCACGCCATCGATTCAAGCTGACCGTGCACAGCCTGCTGCTGATCAGTGGCGCCTGCAGCCTCTACGCCCAGAGTGCCGAACAGGTCGAATTCAACCCGGCCTTTTTTCCGGGCGGCAAGGCGGGCGCGCAAGTCGATATTGCAAAATTCAACCAAGGCAACGTCATCCTGCCCGGCAACTACCGCGCCGACGTGCACCTCAACGGCCAGTGGATCGGGCGTGAAACCCTGTCCTTCTCCAACGTCACCGGCCAGGACACCGCGCAACTGTGCCTGGAACGCCAGGCGTTGCTCAGGTTTGGCGTCACGGTCGATAACGTTCAACCGGCTGCCCTTTCCAACTGTGCCGACATCGCCAGCTACCTGCCCGGCGCCAGCAGCCGGTTCGACTCGGGCGAAAGTCGCCTGGACCTGCAGGTTCCGCAGATTTACCTGGCCCGTCAGCCACGCGGCTATGTCGACCCGCAACATTGGGATGGCGGCGTGGATGCCGCGTTTGTACGTTACAACGCCAGCACCTTCACCACGCGCACCGACGGGCGCACCCTGGGCTCCAGCTACCTGGGCTTGAATACCGGGCTCAACCTGGGCGACTGGCACTGGCGCCACAATGGCAATTACAGCCGTACCCATACCGCCTCGGGCTATCAAAGCAGCGCCACGTATGTACAGCGGGAGTTGGGCGCCTTGAAGTCCCAGTTGGTGCTCGGCGAAATCTATACCCCCGGCGAGCTGTTCGACAGCGTGCGCCTGCGCGGCGCCAGCCTGTCCAGCGATGACCGGATGCTCCCCGACTCGCTGACCGGCTTTGCGCCGGTGGTGCGCGGTGTCGCCGAAACCAGCGCACGGGTCACTGTGCGCCAGCGTGGCGTACTGCTCGATGAAGTCTCCGTGGCGCCCGGCCCGTTCGTGCTCAAGGACCTGTTCCCCACCGGGTATGGCGGCGATCTGAACGTCACTGTGACCGAAGCCGATGGCCGTACCCGCGAGTTCATCGTCCCCTTTGCCGCCAACGCCCACCTGCTGCGCCCCGGCTACAGCCGTTACTCGTTGAGTGCCGGACTGCTCGATGAAATCGGCCTGCACCATCCGCCCAGAGTGATGCAGGCTACCTACCAACACGGCCTGAGCAATTTGCTGACCGGTTATACCGGCGCCGTGATAGGCGAGGACTACCGCTCGCAGTTACTGGGCGCTGCGTTCAACACGCCGTTCGGTGCACTGTCGCTGGACATGACCCAGTCCAACGCCCACCTGCCGGGGCATGGCTCACGCGATGGGCAAAGCGTGCAGCTACGCTATAGCAAAAACTTCGCCCACACCGGTACTCACTTCGCCCTGGGTGCCTACCGCTACTCCACCGAAGGCTTCTTGAGCGTGAGCGATGCGGCGCACATCCGCGACCTCGCCCTGGACGGGCTCAAGCTTGACCGTGTGTCGCGCCTGCGCGACCGGATGGACATCAGCCTCAATCAACGCGTGGGCGACGGCTCGGTGTACCTCACCGGCTCCTCGCAAAACTATTGGAACCGTAACAATGGCAACCTGACATTCACCGCCGGCTACAGCGGCACATGGAACGGGCTGCACTACACAGTCAGCGCGCAGCGTACCCGTGACTTGCTGACTGAGCATGTGGACAAGCAGCTGGATTTTACCGTGAGCCTGCCGCTGGGCAGCGGTGCCCGCACGCCCACCCTGACGACCACAGCTTACCGAGGCGGCCAAAGCTCAGGTGAGCGTCTGGGCCTGGGTGGCACCCTTGGCGAGCGCAGTGAGTTGAGCTACGGCCTGAGCAGCAGCCGTGCCCAGGGCAGCGGCTACGCCACCAGCGCCGACCTGAAATACCAGACGTCCCAGGGCGCGCTATCGGCAAGCTACGGCCAGAGCAACGCGTACCAATCGACCTCCCTGGGCATGACTGGCGGCATCGTCGCCCACCGTGGCGGCGTGACCTTTGCACCGGAGCTGGGCGACACCATCGGCCTCGTCCAGGCCCCCGACGCTCTGGGCGCAAGGATCAACGGTAACCACAGCGCCCAGATCGGTAAGAGCGGTTATGCCGTGGTGCCGCATCTCACCCCTTACCGCCAGAACGTGGTCGAGCTGGACCCCAAGGACCTGTCCGTCGATGTAGAGCTCAAGACCGCCGCGCAGAACGTCGCCCCTCGGGCCGGCTCGGTGGTGCAGTTGCAGTTCGAAACGGTCAGTGGGCAAGCCGTATTGATCACGGCGCAGCGTGAGGATGGCAACCCGCTGCCATTCGGTGCGGATGTATTCGATGAAGACGGCGCAAGCGTCGGCATCGTTGGCCAGGGCGGTAAAGCCTTTGTTCGCGTGGCGCGCACAGAAGGGCGACTGACCGTCAAATGGGGCCCGCAAGCTAATGCTTCATGCAAGCTGCATTACGCGCTAAGTGCGCGCCCCCACCCAGACGCGGCCCACCGCGTACGCCATCTGAACGCAGGCATCTGCCGGAGCGAAACACCCGTTGCCGCACATGCAGCGCCTGTCGACAAATACCTCGTGACTGCTCGGAATGCATGATGAAGACATTGATCAGACTCATCCCAACATTGCTGGTGCTTGGCCTGCCGATCGCTGCGCAAGCGGAGTGCGACAGCTATATGAACTCCACCCACGGCCTCTCCCTTCCGACGACTATCACCGTACCGCGCGACCTGCCGGTGGGCAGCGTGATCACCGAGCAACCGTTCAGCGGTGTGGCTGCGGCCCGCTTCATGAATTGCAACAGCGTGACGTTGATACAAATTGCATCGCGCAATTACCTGCATCACCAGGCCACCACGATCAATCAAACCGAGGTTCCCGGCATCGGCATCCGTATAAGGATTACCGATGCCCGTCCAGCGAGCAATTTCTATGCGTTTGACAATTCCGTGGGTTACCTGCCCAGCGGAAGCCACCCCATCTTCACCAATGCCGAGGCAATCTTCTACAAGATCGGGCCGGTGACCAGAGGGGAGGTGCCTGCGGGAAGGGTCTACCATTACACGATGTTGACCCGCATCGGCCAGATTCTGGGGCGCTTTGAGCTCAAGCTCGACAACTCGGTTACTTTCGTCAGCCCCGTCGCCACTTGCGACCTCGCCGCCGGTGATGTCAACCGCACCATCACGCTCGACCCCGTGCAGGTCAGTGCTTTCAACAGCGGCCCCTACGCCGGCGCGCGCCATTTTGAGCTGACGGCCAATTGCAGCGACGCCACCAACGTCACCTTTCGTTTTTCCGGCCAGCCATCGACTGACAACAACCTGCTCTTTGCCAACACCGGCACGGCCAACGGCGTGGCGCTGTGGCTGTACTCGCGGATCGACGGCACTCACCGAACCATTCCTGCCAATGGCAGCGACAACGAACGCACGCTGGTTGTGACCGGCAATCGCGCGGTATTGCCACTCGGCGCGGCGTACCACAAGAGCGGCACGGTCGGCCAAGGCACGCTGACCAGTACTGCCACCGTCAACATCACCTACAACTGAACCCCCTGAGGACTCATGATGCGTCTACCTACACTGCCCCTGCTACTGGCAATCACCGCAAGCCTGGACATCCCCGCCGCGCTCGCTGCCACTACTGGCACCCTGACATTTCAAGGCGTGGTCAATGCTGGCACCTGCAACCTTAACGCCGGCGATGTAAACCGCACGATTACCTTGCCTGCGGTCAAAGTATCGGACTTCGACACTACCGACTCTGCGGGAGAGCACGACTTTGAACTTGCCGCCGACTGCGACTCGGACGTCAAGAACGTGATCTTCCAGTTCGCCGGCACCCCCTCTGCCGGCAACGCCGAGCTCTTTGCCAACACGGGAACATCGGGCGGCACCGCACTGTGGCTGGCCAGCACCGGCATCATCCCCGCCAATGGCACCGAGGTACAACGCAGCCGTACGGTTGCGACAAGCGCCAGCAAGGCGGTACTGCCACTCAAAGCGGCTTACCATAAAACCGGAGAAGCAATTACCCACGGTACCCTGGCCAGTGCCGTGACTGTTTCGATCACTTACAACTGATGGGCTTGGGATAAAGCCCCGCGATAGCTGATTTTTGCCAAGCATAAAAAATGCCCGGCCTCTACAGGCCGGGCATTTTTCTGTCCCGCAAAAATCAGGACTGACTGGATGGCGTCGGGTTGACCGGCGTTGCAGTCGCAGTAGCGGCCGCGTGCGTCGGTGCGGACACCGAATTGGCGGTAGAAGCGGCCGGTGCTGGCGCCGCTGCTGGCTTGGCCGCCGCAGCAGGCTTGGCGGCTGCCGGTTTTTTCGCTACCGCAGGCTTTTTGGCCGCTGCAGGTTTAGCTGCAGGTTTGGCAGCGGCGGGCTTGGCGGCAGGTTTGGCAGCCGCTGTTTTAGCCGCAGGCTTGGCAGCCGGTTTAGCCGCAGGTTTCGCGGCGGTTTTAGCGGCCACTGGCTTAGCGGCAGGCTTGGTGGCCGGTTTAGCGGCAGCAGTTTTAGCCGCTGGCTTGGCCGCAGGTTTCGCAGCGGTTTTGGCTGGCGCTTTGGCAGCGGCTTTTGCAGCCGGCTTGGCGGCGGCTTTAACCAGAGGCTTGGCGGCAGTTTTAACGGCGGGTTTTGCCGCGGCTGTTTTAGCCGCAGGTTTGGCCGCCGGTTTTGCTGCTGGCTTGGCCGCGGCAGTCTTGGCGGGAGCCGCTTTGGCGCCGGTCAGCTTCTCAATTTGCTTGGTCAGGGTATCGACCTTGCTGTGCAGCGCCTTTAACTCAGCCTTGCTGGGTACGCCCAGTCGCGAAATCGCACTATTGAGGCGCTTGTCGAAGGTTTCTTCCAACTTGCCCCAGGTGTCAGAAATGCTCGACTTGGCGGAACCGGCAGTTGCCTTGGCCGCGTCCACTTTTTTACCGACTGTGCTCTTGGTCAACTTCTCGGCCTTCTCGCCGTCCTTGACCAGAGTCTCGAAGTATTTACCGCCGTCACTGCTAACCTTCGAGTACACGCCTAAACCAGCAAGCCAGATTTTGCGGGAATATTTTTCAACTTCCCCAACCCACGAGCTGCCTTCTTTCTGAGTAGTCTTTTTAACAGCCATCCCGATGTCTCCTTAGTGTTTACGCGCGACACGTTCGAGCAATGCCGTCAGCTCTTCGAGCTTAGCAGAGAGTGTCTCCACGTCATGTTTAGACGCAATGCCGATTCGATTCAAGGCACTTGCAACACGCGTGTCAAAAGCTTTTTCAACTTTATCCAGCTGAACTTCAACCAAGCCTCTGACGCCGGAGACATTACTCTTTACTTGATCAATCTGACTGTTGGCGGCATCAAGTTGTTCAACTACAACTTTTTTGCCTTTGCTTTCAATATGTTGGCCGCTCTTGACCAGCTCTTTGAAGTATTCGCCGCCCTCGCTGCCTACCTTTGCATAGGCACCAAGGCCCGCCAGCCAGATCTTGCGGGCATAGCTTTTAACCTCACTCAGGGGGGTGGTTTGAACGTCGATTTTTTTCTTCAAAATAACTTTGGCCATGGTGCACCTCACGCAAAAAGGGTGGAGGACGGCCCGCAGGAGTTGAGGGCTTGGGCACAAAGTAGGGTTTAAAATTAGAATCGGCACCCTAAGAGCCAGGTTAGGCCAACGCCTTATCCAGGGCTTTTTCGATTTCAGACTTGATCGTGCCACTCATGGCCGACATCAACAGGCCGAGTTCGACATCGATGCGCAGCGAGTCTTCGCCTACCGCGACCGTGCCCTTAACCCCGGAACGTTTGAGCTTCAGGGTGTCGCCAGCCCATGAAGACTCCACCCCATATTTATCCTCGAGTTTGCGCGCCAATTGCTCAGCCTTGGCCCGCGCCTGTTCTTTTCCCAGGGTATGTTCACGCTCAACGGTAATACGGGCCATTGCAATGACTCCTCTATATAACGACTCAGAACACCCGCCATGCGGCAAAAGGTCTCGATGAGCGCCTATCTTACCTGCAGCCTTGCCAAGACAAAGTAGGCCTTGGGGATTATCATGTCCCGCATTCTCTTTTGGTGACAGCGATATGACTGATCAGCGCAAAGGCAGCGATGCCGAACCCACCACTCACTTCGGCTTCAAGAACGTCCCGGAAAGCCAGAAAGCGGAAAAAGTCGCTGAGGTGTTCCACTCCGTGGCGGCCAAGTACGACCTGATGAACGATGTGCTCTCCGGCGGCATGCACCGCCTGTGGAAGCGCTTCACCATCGAGTTGTCGGGCGTACGCACCGGCAACCGGGTGCTGGACATCGCCGGTGGCACGGGCGATTTGGCGGCCAAGTTCTCCAAGCTGGTTGGCCCCACCGGCCAGGTGGTATTGGCCGATATCAACGGTTCGATGCTCAAGGTTGGCCGCGACCGCCTGCTCGACAAAGGCGTGGCCGGCAATATCGAGTTCGTTCAGGCCGATGCCGAGAAGCTGCCCTTCCCCGACAACCATTTCGACTGCGTGACCATCGCCTTCGGCCTGCGTAACGTGACTCACAAGGAAGACGCGATCCGCTCGATGCTGCGCGTACTCAAGCCGGGTGGCCGCCTGCTGGTGCTGGAATTCTCCAAGCCGACCAACGCGCTGATGTCCAAGGTCTACGACACCTATTCGTTCGCCTTCATGCCACTGATGGGCAAGCTGATCACCAACGACGCCGAGAGCTACCGCTACCTGGCCGAGTCGATCCGCATGCACCCGGACCAGGAAACCCTGAAGTCGATGATGGTGGAGGCCGGTTTCGACCGCGTGACCTACCACAACATGACGTCCGGCATCGTCGCCCTGCACCGCGGCATCAAGCCCTGATGCTGCTGCAAGGTCTTCTCGCCAGCGTCGAGCACGGCCTCAACCGTGTACTGCGCCTGGACAGCACCGCCCTGGCGCGGCTCGCGCACCTGACCGGCAAAGTCATTGCCGTCGACTGCCGAAGCCCCGCCTTGCAGCTGTTTATCCTGCCCAGCGATGAAGGCCTGCTGCTCGCCACTCAATGGGCCGCTGAGGCCGATTGCACTCTGCGTGCGCCAGCCTCAAGCCTGTTGCACCTGGCACTGAGCCGCAACAAAACCGCCATCCTCCACAGCCCCGAGGTGGAACTGGAAGGCGACAGTGCGGTGCTGATGGACCTGGCCGCCGTGCTGCAAGACCTGGAGCTGGACTGGGAATACGAACTGTCGCGCTGGATTGGCCCCGTCGCCACCCAGTTGATCAGCGGGCACCTGCGCAGCCGCTCGCGCTGGTACCAGCAAGGGTTCGCCAGCCTCAACCAGAACCTTGCCGAATACCTGAGCGAAGAATCGCGCACCCTGGTCGGGCAACGGGAAGCGCAAGCGCGCTTTCGCGAGCTCGACAAGGCCAAAATCGACCTGGAACGCCTCGAGGCCCGCTTCGAGCGCTTGAGCCGTTCCCTTGATCCAAGCGATAACGCATGAAGCTGCTCGCCGTCCGCCGTTTGTTTCGTATCCAGCGCGTCGTAATCCGCTACCGTCTCGATGACCTGCTGTTTGCCCTGCCTTTGCCATGGTTCCTGCTGGCGGTGCGTTATGTGCTGCCGTGGCGCTGGTTGCCGCGCAAACCGTCACCGTTGAGCCGTGGCGCCAGCCTGCGCCTGGCATTGCAGGATTTGGGGCCGATCTTCATCAAGTTCGGGCAGATCCTCTCCACCCGCCGCGACCTGTTGCCCGAAGACATCGCCGACGAGCTGATGCTGCTGCAAGACCGCGTGCCGCCGTTCGATTCGCAGCAATCGATGGCGCTGATCGAAGAACAGCTGGGCCAGAAGATCAGCGAGGTGTTCAGCCGCTTCGACGTCGAGCCCCTGGCCTCGGCGTCGGTGGCGCAAGTGCACGCCGCGCAGCTCAAGACCGGCGAAGAAGTGGTGGTGAAAGTCATTCGCCCAGGCCTCAAGCCGATCATCGGCCAGGACCTGGCATGGCTGTTCATCCTGGCCCGCGCGGCCGAACGCTTCTCTGCCGATGCGCGCCTGCTGCACCCGGTGGACGTGGTCGCCGACTACGAAAAAACCATCTACGACGAACTCGACCTGCTGCGCGAAGCGGCCAACGCCAGCCAATTGCGACGCAACTTCGAAGGCTCGCAACTGTTGTACGTGCCGCAGGTGTATTGGGACTGGTGCCGGCCCAAAGTGCTGGTGATGGAGCGCATCTACGGCGTGCAGGTCACCGACCTTGCGACCCTGGCCGACCAACGCACCGACATGAAGATGCTGGCCGAGCGCGGTGTGGAAATCTTCTTCACCCAAGTGTTCCGCGACAGCTTCTTCCACGCCGACATGCACCCGGGCAACATCTTCGTCAGCACCGTCAACCCGTGGAGCCCGCAGTACATCGCCATCGACTGCGGCATCGTCGGCAGCCTCACCCCGGAAGACCAGGATTACCTGGCGCGCAACCTGTTTGCCTTCTTCAAGCGCGACTACCGTCGTGTGGCGCAGCTGCACATTGATTCGGGTTGGGTGCCGGCGGAAACCAAGCTCAACGAATTCGAAGCGGCGATCCGTACCGTCTGCGAGCCGATCTTTGAAAAACCGTTAAAAGATATTTCCTTCGGTCAGGTACTGATGCGTCTGTTCCAGACCGCGCGGCGTTTCAATATGGAAGTACAGCCGCAGTTGGTGTTGTTGCAGAAGACCCTGCTGAACATCGAAGGCCTGGGCCGCCAGCTGTACCCGGACCTCGACTTGTGGAACACCGCGCAACCCTTCCTGGAACGCTGGATGCGCGAGCGCATGAGCCCCAAAACCATGCTGGGCAACCTGCACAGCCAGTTCGAACAGCTGCCGCACCTGGCCAACATGACCCGCGACCTGCTGGAGCGCATGTCCCAGCCCCACGCCAAGGACCCTGAGCCACCGTGGCGCAAGCGCAAGGACGACTGGTTCCTGCGCCTGCTCGGCGCCGCGCACCTGGTGGGCGGTGTGATGCTGGCGATTGGTGGGCCATTGAACCAACTGGGCCACTGGCCAGCCGGCATCATGGTCGCCGTGGGTGTTTATCTGATCGTGCGTCGATAGCCCATCCGGTTATACACTGTCGCAAATTGCCGGAGCCGAACATGAAAGACTGGCTGGATGAGATCAAGTGGGACAGTGACGGCCTGGTGCCGGCCATTGCCCAGGACTACAAGACCGGGCGCGTGCTGATGATGGCCTGGATGAACCGCGAGGCCCTGAGCCTCACCGCCGCCGAGCAGCGCGCCATCTACTGGTCACGTTCGCGTGGCAAACTGTGGCGCAAGGGCGAAGAATCCGGGCACGTGCAGACCCTGCACGAGCTGCGCCTGGACTGCGATGCCGACGTGGTGATCCTCAAGGTCGAGCAGATCGGCGGCATTGCCTGCCACACTGGCCGCCACAGTTGCTTCTATCGCGTGTTAGAGAATGGCGAATGGAAGGTTGTGGAGCCGGTGCTCAAAGACCCGCACGCCATCTACCCAGCAGGACACTGAACATGAGCGATACCCTGAACCGTGTGGCCCAGGTGCTGGAAGACCGCAAAGGCGCGGATGCCGACAGCTCCTACGTCGCCAGCCTGTACCACAAGGGTCTGAACAAGATTCTGGAAAAACTCGGCGAAGAATCCGTCGAGACCATCATTGCGGCCAAGGACGCGCAAATCAGCGGTGATTACAGCGATGTAATCTATGAGACCGCAGACTTGTGGTTCCATAGCCTGGTGATGCTCGCCCAACTGGGGCAGCACCCACAGGCCGTGCTGGATGAACTGGACCGTCGCTTCGGCTTGTCCGGGCACGCCGAGAAGGCCTCGCGCCCGTCCGCCTGAATAACGTAAGACTTGAGGATTTGAAGCATGGGCATTTTTGACTGGAAACACTGGATCGTCATTCTGGTGGTGGTGGTATTGGTGTTCGGCACCAAGAAGCTCAAGAACCTGGGCACCGATGTGGGCGAGTCGATCAAGGGCTTTCGCAAAGCCATGAACGATGATGAAAAGCCAGCCGAGCCAAGCGCCAACCCGGTGCCACCGGCCCAGCCTGTTCACCCGCAGGCCACCCAGCCGATCACCGAGCGCCGTACCTTCGACGTGCAGGCTGAAAAGGTCCAAGAGCCGACCCGCAAAGACTCGTGAGCACTGACTAATGTTTGGTATCAGCTTCTCTGAACTGCTGCTCGTCGGCCTGGTGGCCCTGCTGGTACTGGGGCCGGAACGCCTGCCCGGTGCCGCACGCACCGCCGGCTTGTGGATCGGGCGCCTCAAGCGCAGTTTCAACGCGATCAAACAGGAAGTTGAACGGGAAATCGGTGCCGACGAAATCCGTCGGCAATTGCACAACGAGTACATCCTCTCGTTGGAGCAGGAAGCCCGCAAGATTCTTTCCCCGGTGCAAGAGCCGGCCAAGCCGGTAACGCCGGTGGCCGAGCACAGCATCGCGCCAGCCCCTGTGGCCGACGCCGCACCGGCAGCGCCCGCTCCTACGACGCCCGCGCCGACGCCCGTTGCGTCGCCCGCACCCCATGACCCTACATTGCCGCCGCGAGCCCCATGAGCGCTGATAAACCGGAAAACGACCAGCATATGCCGCTGGTCTCGCACCTCACCGAGCTGCGTACCCGCCTGCTGCGTTGCGTGGCGGCGATCTTCATCATCTTTGCCGGGCTGTTCGCCTTTACCCAGCAGATCTACACCTTCGTCTCGACGCCCCTGCGCCAGTACCTGCCGGCCGGCGCGACGATGATCGCCACCGATGTGTCGTCGCCGTTCCTGACGCCCTTGAAGCTGACCATGATGGTCTCGCTGTTCCTGGCGATCCCGGTGATCCTGCATCAGATCTGGGGTTTTATCGCGCCAGGCCTCTACAAGCATGAGAAGCGCATCGCCGTGCCGTTGCTGGTGTCGAGCATCCTGCTGTTCTACACCGGCATGGCCTTCGCCTATTTCCTGGTGTTCCCACTGATCTTCAAGTTCTTCGCCGCCGCGACTCCAGCCGGTGTGGAAATGATGACCGATATCACCAGCTACCTCGATTTCGTGATGACGCTGTTCTTCGCCTTTGGCGTGGCGTTTGAAATTCCGGTAGCGGTAGTGTTGCTGGTGTGGATCGGCGTGGTCGACGTCAAGTACCTGAAGAAGATCCGCCCGTATGTGATCATCGGCTGCTTCGTGGTCGGCATGATCCTCACGCCACCGGACATCTTCTCCCAGACCTTGTTGGCCGTGCCGATGTGGATGCTGTTCGAAGTGGGCATCCTGTTCAGCGGCTTGATCAGCAAGCGTGGCGAACACCCGGATGACGCGCCTGTCGACGACGACCAGCCGCCTGCGACCCAGCCGTGAACCTGCTACTGCTCGAAGAGGCCGACTTTATCGCGGCCGACCGCGTAGTGCTGCGTGATCGGCGCCTGGTGCATATGCAGGAGGTTCACCGCGCCGCCGTCGGTGACTCCCTGCGCGTGGGCCGGATTGGCGGGCTGATGGGCAATGCCCAACTGCTGCGCCTGGAAGCCGCTGAAGCCGAACTGCAAGTGAGCTTCGACCAACCGCCACCGAGCAAATTACCCCTGACCTTGCTGCTGGCCCTGCCCCGCCCGAAGATGCTGCGCCGGGTGTTGCAAACCGTGGCGGCCATGGGCGTGCCCAAGGTGGTGCTGGTCAACAGCTACCGCGTGGAAAAAAGCTTCTGGCAAACCCCGTTCCTGGAGCCTGAAGCGGTGCGCGAGCAATTGATCCTCGGCCTGGAACAAGCGCGGGACACGGTGCTGCCCGAGATCATTATCGAGAAACGCTTCAAGCCGTTTGTGGAAGATCGGCTGCCGGCCATGGCGGCTGGCACCCTGGGCCTGATCGGCCATCCGGGCGATTACCCAGCCTGCCCCCGTGCCCTCGAGGAACCGGTGACCCTGGCGATCGGCCCGGAAGGCGGCTGGATTCTCTATGAAGTGGACTTGCTGGCCAAGGCCGGTTTGCAGCCGGTGCAACTGGGTGCACGTATTTTGCGCGTCGAAACCGCCGTAACGGCCCTGCTCGCCCGCCTGTTCTAACCCCCCGACTGATCGTTCCCACGCTCTACGTGGGAATGCCGCTCAGGACGCTCTGCGTCCGCCCTTGTGACGCAGAGCGTCACGCCATTCATTCCCACGCAGAGCGTGGGAACGATCAGCAGAGCGTGGGAACGATCATGTGCATAGCTACAGAATCTCGCGCCCGTGCCGATAGCCTTTGAATAAGTCCAAGCCTTGTTCCAGGGGAGTTCGCAGCATGTATCGTTGGTTAGCCGAGAAGTTGGGGAATGTAAGCGTCAACCGCAAGCTGAGCGTCGGCTTTGGCCTGGTATTGGTCCTGACGCTGTTGATCACCTTTACCGGCTGGACCGGCCTGGGGGATGTGATCAGTCGCGGCGACAAGCTGGGCTTCATTTCCAGCCTCAATGGCCTGACCAAAGACCTGCGCCTGGCACGTCTGGACTTCGATATGCGCCGTGGCGAGCAAGGCACGGACAAGGTCGACGGCCTGCTCGCCCACCTCGACAGCGGCCTGAAGACCGCCGCCGAGCTGATCGAGCAACCTGACGACAAAGCCCTGGTCGAGCAACAGCAGGAAGCCTTGAACCAATACAAAAAGGCCTTCGCGGCCATGGTCCAGGCGGGCCTCAAGCGTGAGGGTGCTCGCAGCAAGCTCGGCGACACTGCCGACAATGCTGTCGCCAAGATCAATGAAATCGAAAAAGCCCTGCTGCAAGGTGACAGCGTCACCCAGTTCAACAGCGTGGTGGAGCAGAGCAAGCTGATCCAGCAATCGCGCTTCCAAGTACGCGGCTACACCTACAGCGGCAAGGTCGAAGCCGAGCAACCGGCCCTGGATGCTATCGACAACGCCCTGAAGAAAATCACCGAACTGCAAGGCCAGCTGCCGGCCCAATACCAGGCCAACCTGCAAGAAGCCGGGGCTTCACTGCAAGCCTACCGCGCCGCCGTCAGCCAGTATCGCGATTCCCAGGTCGCCAGCGCGGCTGCGCTGAAAACCATGATCGCCCAAGGCGACATCCTGCTGGGCCACAGCGAAAAACTCACCGTCTCCCAGACCGCCGTGCGTGACGCAGATGCCGCGCAGGCCAAATACCTGTTGCTGCTTGCCACCGTGCTGGCGCTGATCGTCGGCATCTTCGCAGCCTGGGCCATCACCCGCCAGATCGTCATCCCCCTGAACCAGACCCTCAAAGTCGCCGAGCGTGTGGCCTCCGGCGATCTGAGCCACAACCTGGAATCGGGCCGCCAGGACGAACTGGGTCAATTGCAGCGTGCCATGCAAAGCATGACCGTAGGCCTGCGCGAGTTGATCGGCGGGATCAGCGACGGTGTCACCCAGATCGCCAGCGCCGCCGAGCAGTTGTCGGCCGTGACCGAACAAACCAGCGCCGGGGTCAACAGCCAGAAGGTCGAGACCGACCAGGTGGCCACCGCCATGAACGAGATGGCGGCCACCGTGCAGGAAGTGGCGCGCAATGCCGAAGAGGCCTCGGAAGCCGCCGTGGCTGCTGACCAGCAAGCCCGTGAAGGCGACCAGGTGGTGGGTGAAGCCATCGCCCAGATCGAGCGACTGGCCACCGAGGTGGGTAATTCCACAGTGGCCATGGGTGAACTCAAGCGCGAGAGCGACAAGATCGGCAGTGTGCTCGACGTGATCAAATCCGTGGCCCAGCAAACCAACCTGCTGGCCCTTAACGCCGCCATTGAGGCCGCGCGTGCCGGTGAGGCCGGCCGTGGCTTTGCCGTGGTGGCCGACGAGGTGCGCAGCCTGGCCCAGCGCACGCAGAAGTCCACTGAAGAGATCGAAGAGCTGATCGTCGGCCTGCAAAGTGGTACCCAGCAGGTGGCAACCATCATGGACAACAGCCGCGGGCTGACCGAGAGCAGTGTTGAGCTGACGCGCCGCGCCGGCCACGCGCTGGGCAATATCACCCGCACCGTCTCGACCATTCAGGCCATGAACTCGCAGATCGCCACCGCCGCCGAGCAACAAAGCGCCGTGGCTGAAGAGATCAACCGCAGCGTGTTGAATGTGCGCGACATCTCCGAACAAACCTCGTCGGCCAGCGAAGAAACTGCGTCCTCCAGTGCCGAACTGGCGCGCCTGGGGATCTACCTGCAGACCCTGGTTGGGCGCTTCCGGGTCTGAATTACCCTACACGGCGGCTTACCAAAGCCGCGGTAACTTGTGAAATTTCCTACGCAGTTATCAGCCCTCCACGGCCCCGAATCGAATTAGCGTTTCATGTGTTGCGAAATGCTTTCTCTGATTCGGAGGTTCACCATGTTTTCTCGGCTAACCCGCGTGCTGGTCAATGCCAGCGTCCGCCTCAAGCTCGCCCTGGGTTTTGGCCAAGTGCTGATCCTCAGTTTCCTGATCGCCGCTACGGGCTGGCAAGCCTTGAACGCCGTGCTTTACCGATCCAATAGCCTGACGACCCTGGGTCAGTTGGCCGTTGACGCCGAGGCCATGCGCGCCGACCGCATCGTGTACCGCACCCTGACAGACAGCGATAGCCTGAGCAAAATGGCCGCGAAGATTGAACGGATGGACCAGCACTTGGCCGACCTATCAAACCGCCTGAAAGACCCGGCTGACCTGCAGCGACTTGAAGAAGCCAAGAGCCTTGCAAGCCACTTCAAGGCGGCACTGACGCAACTTCCGCCCCTGGTCGAACAGCGTGAGCGCATCCGCCAGGCGCTGAAAAAAGTCGCCCTGCAAGCCAGCGATACCCTCGCCCAATTTGCCAGTGACCTGCCTGATCAGAACGACGAAAAGGCCCTTGATGCCATTGAGCAACTGCGGCAGGCCATGGAGCTGGCCGAAGATCGCGCCCAGAGCCCCGCCTGGGCCGCGCAATCGCTGGCAATGTATACAGAGGCCATCGGCAAGGCCCTTGACGCCCTGGAGACCGCGCAACTGGCAGTCACAGCGCTGCCCGTGGACTCAGCACTGCTCAAGACCGACCTGGCTAACTATCGCGAGCAGTTGATCGAGTTCAAGGAAGCCCAGCTCAACGTGGAGACCGTGCAAAACCGCTTCGAACAGCAACTCGATGACCTGCGCGACAACAGTAACCAGTTGAGCCAAAGCCAGAACACCAAGCGCAACAGCGAGGCAGACCACACCCGCACATTGCTGATGAGCGTGACAGTGGCCGCCCTGGCCCTGGGCGCGCTGGCCGCCTGGTGGATCGCCCGGCAGATTGCGGTACCACTGCGGGAGATCCTTGGCGCCGCACGCCGCATTGCCGAGGGCGACCTTAGCCACGACATGGCGGTCGACCGTCGCGATGAACTCGGCCAGTTGCAGCAAAGCATCGGGCAAATGACCCGCAGCCTGCGTAGCCTGATCAGCAGTATCGGTGACAGCGCCCGGCAGATCGCCGGAGCGGCCACGCAGTTATCCACCGTCACCGAGCAGACCCGCAGCGGGCTCAACGAGCAGAAAGATGAAACCGACCAGGTGGCGACGGCAATGAATGAAATGCTCGCCACTGCCCAGGAAGTGGCGCGCCACGCCGAACGCGCCTCGCTGGCGGCCCAAGAAGCCGACCATCAGGCCGGCGCCGGTGAGCAGGTGGTCACCCAGGCTATGGAGCAGATTGGCAACCTGGCCAGTGAAATGGCGCTGTCGGGCCGTGCGATGCTCGCGCTGCAACAGGAGAGCCAGAAGATCGCCAGTGTGCTGGATGTGATCAAGTCTGTTTCTCAGCAGACCAACCTGCTGGCCCTGAACGCAGCCATTGAAGCGGCGCGTGCGGGCGCTGCCGGCCAAGGCTTTGCGGTGGTCGCCGACGAAGTGCGCAGCCTGGCCCAACGCACTCAGGAATCGGCCGAGGAGATCGAAGGGCTGATCCTCGGCCTGCATAACGGCACCCAGCAGGTGGCGGATATCATGGACAGCAGCCGTAACCTGACCGATAACAGCGTCACCCTGACCCGCGACGCCGGCGACGCCCTGATCGCCATTGCCCGCACGGTGTCGATCATCCAGGAAATGAACCCGCAGATCGCCGCCGCAGCGGAACAGCAAAGCGCTGTGGCCGAGGAGATCAACCGCAGTGTGCTGAAGGTACGGGACGTATCGGAACAAACCGCCGCCGCCAGCGAGGAAACGGCGGCGGCGAGTGTTCAGTTGGCGAGGTTGAGCCTGGACTTGCAGACGCTGGTCGACAAATTCAAGCTCTGAAACACCGCCACTGTAGGAGCGAGCTTGCTCGCGATAAACCCAAGGCCGCCGCGTTCATTCAGGGTGCGTGGCGTTCTCGTTGACGTTTTTCGCGAGCAAGCTCGCTCCTACAGTCATAGCACCTGGCGCAGGAAGGCTTGGGCGCGTGGGTCTTTTGGCGCATTGAAGAACTCCGCCGGCGCGGCGTCTTCCAGCAATTTGCCGTGATCGAAAAACAACACCCGGTCTGCCACTTCCCGGGCAAAGCCCATCTCGTGGGTGACGCACACCATGGTCATGCCTTCCAGGGCCAGGGTCTTCATCACGTCCAGCACTTCACCGACCATTTCCGGGTCGAGGGCCGAGGTGGGCTCGTCAAACAGCATCACCTTAGGCTCCATCGCCAGGGCCCGGGCAATGGCAACCCGCTGCTGCTGGCCGCCAGACAGGCGCGATGGAAACTCGCGGGCTTTCTGCGCTATACCGACCTTTTCCAGCAGCGCCAGGGCCTTGGCCTCCCGCTCTTGCTTGCCGCGCTTGCGCACGACCTTTTGCGCCAGGCACAGGTTTTCCAGCACGGTCATGTGAGGGAACAGGTTGAAGTGCTGGAACACCATGCCGACTTCACGGCGGTAGGCATTCACGTCGGTCTTCGGGTCGGCCAGTTGCAGGCCGTCGATGCTCACCGAACCCGAGTCGAATTCCTCCAAGCCGTTAAGGCAGCGCAGAAAGGTGGACTTGCCGGAACCCGAGGGACCGATCACCACCAGCACCTCGCCCTTGGCCACTTGGGTGGTGACATGATCCACCGCGCGCACCACCTGCCCACGGGTATCGAAGACCTTTACCAGATCGCGTACTTCAATCACTTTGGGCAAGCCTCCGCTCAAGCCGGCTGGCCATCTTCGACAGCGGCAGGTTGATCAGCAGGTACAAGCCCGCCACACAAAACAGGATTTCAAACGGCGAGAACGAGGTGGTGATCACTTCGCGGCCGCTCTTGAGCAACTCGGTAATCGCGATCACCGACACCAGGGACGTGTCCTTGACCAGGCTGATAAATTGCCCGGCCAGGGGCGGCAGCACGCGCTTGAAGGCCTGGGGCAGTACCACGTGGCGCATCGACTGGCTGGCACTCAAGCCCAGGGAGCGCGCCGCTTCGTCCTGGCCACGGGTGATGGACTGCACGCCGGCGCGCACGATTTCTGCCACGTAGGCACCCGTGAACAACGACAGCGCGGCAATCCCGGCAAACTCCCGGGACAGGTTGAGCACCGTGCCGATAAAGAAATAGAAAATGAAGATCTGCACCAGCAGCGGCGTGCCCCGCACCAGCTCGACGTAGATTGTCGACAGGTCGCGCAAGGTGGGGTTTTTCGACAGCCGGCACAGCCCGGTCGCCAAGCCAATCGCCAAGCCCAGAATGCCGGACACTACCGACAGCCACAGCGTGGTCCACAAGCCCCACATCAACGGCCCCAGTGCCCATTGCCGAGTCACGCCGACCACATCGCCTTCCGCCACATCATCGCCGCGCGCCACTTGCAGGCTGTTATCGGCGACTGTGAGCTTTTGTTCCACTCCGGCGTCGTTGCGCAGGGTGACTTCGGCCATGTCGCCTTTGCGCACCAACTCGACCACAGTGGAAATATCCGCAGCGCGCTGGGAGGTTTCGGCTTGATAGGCGAAGTATTGGGGGACGCGGTTCCAGCGCCACTCGTAGGACATCAACGACGTGGCGTAGTACAAGGCACCCGCCAGGCCGACCAGCACGACCACCGTCAGCAGGTGCCAGGGCCATTGGGCTTTTTTCTGTTTCATTTCACTTTCCAGTTTTTTGTCGCCTGTCATGCCGCCTTCGCGAGCAAGCCCGCTCCCACATTTTGACCGCACTCTCATGTTGCAACTCGGTCAAATGTGGGAGCGGGCTTGCTCGCGAAGGGCGCGACGCGGTGTTCAGTCAGGCCTTATTCCATGTCCTTGAGCCACTCGGAGCTCTTGAACCACTTGTCATGGATGCGATCGTAGGTGCCGTCGTTACGGATCTGGTGCAGGAAGTTGTTGATGAAGTTGATGCTGTCGTAATCGCCTTTCTTCAAACCGAACGCCAAAGGTTCAAAGGTGAAGGGTTCTTCCAGGAACACCAGCTTGCCGTTCCCGACCTTCTTTTCGGCCACTACGTTGTACGGTGCGTCGTAGACGAACGCATCAGCCTTGCCGTTGACCACGTCGAGCACGCCTTCCTGCTCGTTGTCGTAGCCGTGGTACTTGGCCTTGGAGATCAGCTTCTTGGCAACCATCTCACCGGTGGTGCCGAGCTTGGAGGTCAGGCGGTATTTCTCGTCGTTCAGGTCTTTGTAGGACTTGATGGTACCTTCCAGTTCCTTGCGGATCAGCAGCGTCTGGCCGACCACGATGAAGGGTTCGCTGAAGTTCAGGCGCAGGTTGCGTTCCTGGGTCAGGGTCATGCCGCTGCCAATCATGTCGAACTTGCCGGTCAGGAAGGCCGGGATGATGCCGTCGTACCCGGTGGACACCAGCTCCAGCTTGACGCCCATGGACTTGGCCATAGCCTTGAGGATGTCCACTTCGAAACCAATGATTTCGCCGCGCTTGTCGGTCATTTCGAACGGCATGTAGGTGGGGTCCATACCGACTTTCAACGTGCCGCGCTTGACCGCCTCATCAATGGCGCCGGCCTGGGCCGCAGTGGCGGCGACCAGCGCGGTGACACCGAGCATCAGCATCGAAAGATACTTTTTCATCATCAAGACCCCTGAACGATTCTTATAAGGTGGGCGCACAGAAGGGCTGCGCCATTTCGGGGTGCGATCCTAACCCACTCGTTGTCCGCCACAAAGGTTTCACCGGTAAATGTTATCGGCGTGTGTCGCAAAACACTGACAGCGAGCCGGCCAGGCACAGAGGCAGACGCTTGCGCGCGACCTCTCGATTAGGGATTGATGTGTAAGCAGTTATGACGATCAGTCGATCTCGGCTATCCAGGCCGTGTCCCTGAACCACTTGTCATGCAGGCGATCATAGGTGCCGTCCTGGGCGATCTGGTTGAGAAAATGGTTGATCCAATTGAGGCTGTCGTAATCGCCTTTTTTCAGGCCAAACGCCAAAGGCTCAAAGGTGAAGGGTTGCTCCAGTACCAACAAAGCACTGTTCTGCGGCCGACTCATCGCGATCAGGTTGTAGGGCGCATCATGGATAAAAGCATCGGCCTTGCCTTCAACGACCTGCCGCACGCCTTCTTCCGGGTTGGCCACACTGTTGAGCCGCGCTGATAGGAGAAAGCGCTGTGCCGCGGCTTCGCCGGTGGTGCCTTGGGTTGCAACGACGCGGTAACTGGGATCGTCCAGCTCTTCAATACTGGACACTTTCCCGCCCAGGCGCGGATGCAGTAGCACAGTCTGGCCCACCACGATAAACGAGTCACTGAAGTTGAGCTTGAGGTTGCGCTCCTGAGTGACCGTCATGCCGCTGCCAATCAGATCAAACTTGTTCGCCATCAGCCCCGACAACAACTCCGTGTAGGGCACCGCCACCAATTCAAGCTCTACGCCCAGCGCGCGGCTCATGGCGTGGAGCAAGTCAATTTCAAAGCCGACGATGCGCCCCTGCTTATCGAGCATTTCGAAGGGCACGTTATTGGGGGTGGTGCCGACCTTAAGCACGCCGCGGTGCACAGCATTGTCCAGCGCGCCGGCGTAAAGCAGGCCTGCCTGTCCCCCCAGGAAAAAGCCCATCAGCAATGCCAAACAATACCTTTTGATCATGAATGCCCCCGCAGCGAGTCCAATTTGGGGGGCGATCCTAACCCAGCCGCAGGCACGGCAATACGCTTCGAACAAAGGTCTTTTGTTTCGAAATAACAAGGAGTTAGCGATAAAAGGAAGAGGCTAAAAACGCTGTAGGACCAACGTTTGAAACACCCCCGAAGTGAGCCTTCGGGGGTGCCTGAATCAGGCCGGCTGGGCCTGGGGCGACTGTGGTTGCAGGGGCAGCAATGGCGCGTGCGGATCGGCCTTGATCGAGGCACGCCAAGCGCCTAGCCACTCGGCGTGACCTTCGCTCCACACCTGCTCATGCAGACGAGCCAAGGCCACCGGATCGCTGAGCAAGGCCAGGCGTTCGCTGTTGTTGAGGCCAGCCGGGCCGACTTTCAACGCGTGGCGAACACGCTCCATGCGCAGGTACTCGATGGGCTCGGCCTCACGGTGCCGCGAGGTCGCCAAGGCGCAGGCCAGAGCGTTCTGCTGCGGGTCGACCACCGAACGCACAAAGCCGTCGTTGAGGGCGTGCCAACGGTTTTCGTGGGTGTACTTCTCGGTCGACAGCAGGGCCTGCGGCGGGTTGTATTCCTCAGGGATCAGGAACAGGCTCTCGTCGCGGGACTTGAGGCCCAACTTGACCCGGCTGGAAATCACCGACACCGGGATCGACAGCATCAGCGAGCCGACAATCGGCACCAGCCACCACAGGAAGCTCGGGTTCAGCCACACCACCAGCAGCGCCCACAGGAAGCCCAGCACGGTTTGCGGACCGTGGCGCTTGACCGCTTCGCTCCAGGGCGTGGAGTCGTCGTCACGTTGCGGCGAGTTCCAGGTAGCGGCCCAACCGAGGAACGCGGCGAGGACGAAACGGGTGTGGAAAATCATCCGCACCGGCGCCAGCAGCATGGAGAACAACATCTCCAGCAGCATCGACAGGGTTACCTTGAACTTGCCACCGAACTCTTTGGCGCCCTTGGCCCAGATCAAGATGATGCTGAGCAGTTTAGGCAGGAACAGCAGCACGATGGTGGTGGAGAACAGCGCCACCGCCTTGTCCGGGTGCCATTGTGGCCATAGCGGGTACAACTGGCGCGGGGCCATGAAGTACTGCGGCTCCATCAGCGTGTTCACCGCCAGCAAGGCCGTGGACAGCACCAGGAAGAAGAACCACAACGGCGCCGACAGATAAGACATCACGCCGGTCAGGAACACCGCACGGTGCACCGGGTGCATGCCTTTAACCAGGAACAGGCGGAAGTTCATCAGGTTACCGTGGCACCAGCGACGGTCACGCTTGAGTTCGTCCAGCAGGTTCGGCGGCAGTTCTTCGTAGCTGCCCGGCAGGTCGTAGGCAATCCACACGCCCCAGCCGGCACGGCGCATCAGCGCGGCTTCAACGAAGTCGTGGGAGAGAATCGCACCGGCAAACGCGCCTTTACCGGGCAGCGGCGCCAGGGCGCAGTGCTCGATAAACGGCTTCATACGGATAATGGCGTTGTGGCCCCAGTAGTGGGATTCACCCAACTGCCAGAAGTGCAGGCCGGCGGTAAACAGCGGGCCGTACACGCGAGTGGCGAACTGCTGCATGCGCGCATACAGGGTGTCCATACCCGACGCACGCGGCGCGGTCTGGATAATCCCGGCATCCGGCGTGGCTTCCATCAGGCGCACCAGGCTGGTCAGGCACTCGCCGCTCATCACGGAGTCAGCGTCGAGAACGACCATGTACTTGTAGTCACCGCCCCAACGACGGCAGAAGTCGTCGAGGTTGCCGCTCTTGCGCTTAACGCGGCGGCGACGACGGCGGTAGAAGATCTTGCCGAAGCCACCGGCTTCGCGGCATACGTCGAGCCAGGCTTGCTGTTCGGCGATGCAGATGTCGGCGTCGTTACTGTCGCTGAGCACGAAGAAATCGAAGCGATCCAGGTCACCGGTCGCGGCCACCGATTCGAACGTTGCACGCAAGCCGGCGAATACACGCGGCACGTCTTCGTTACAGATCGGCATCACCAGGGCGGTGCGCGCATCCTTTGGAATCGGCTCGTCACCGGCACTTTTACCGGAAATACGGTATTTATCGTGACCGGTCAGCAGCTCCAGGAAGCCCATGAGCGCAGTCCAGAAACCGGCCGACACCCAGCAGAACAGAATCCCGAACATGATCAGGATGCTGGTTTGCAGCGCGTAAGGCAGTACCTGGGTAGCGGTTTGCAGCAGGGTCTGGTTGCGAATTTCGTCGAAGTCGACCAGCGACCAGCCCTGGTACGGCATGATGCCTTTCATGTACCAGCCGGCCACGATGGTCTGGCCCAGCATCAGCACCAGCAGGATGTAACGACGGATCGAGCCCACGGTACGCCAGCGCGCAGCCGGCAATACCCGCTCATCTTTCGGTGGCTTGGGCGGGTTGGTGCGGCCGGTCATCCGGCGCCAACCGCGCACCAGGATGTTGGTGCGCCAAGGCTCGGGCACCACTTTGGTCCGACGAATCGGCGGCGTGGCCTTGAGACACACACGACCGCTGGCATCGAGCGCCAGCATCTCGGCGTCTTGCAGCTCTTCGGCGCTGTTGAGGGTCAAGCGGCGGCCGACCGACGCTTGGGCAGCGTCGGTCGGTGCGTCGAAGGTCTTGGACGACAGACGTTCGTGCAACTCGCTGAAGGACTTGCAGCCCGCCAGCTCGGCGCGCTGCTCAGCCGTCATGGGTAGATGCGCCAGGTACTCGGACAGAGTCTCTGGCTTGACTTGAGAATTACTCATCGGCAGGCAACTGATAGCTCCAGGTTTCGGTCAGGACTTGCTCGGTCTTGATCGGCTCCGGTGTGGCTGGGGCAGCCTCAGGCTGTTTGGCTTCCTTGTCCTTGGCGTCTTTCTTGGCCTGCTTCTCATGCTGCTTGGCCAAGACTTTGTCGGCCTTGAGCACATGGTTGGAAACCGACTCAGGCTCAGGCTGCACGATATCCTGCACCAATGCCGCACGCATTTCGGTCGGTTTGCTTGCGTCCTTGATCTTCATACGCAGGGTCAGGCGCCAGCCTTTGGTGTGTTCGTTGTAGCGCACGCTGTTTTCAACCAGTTCAGCGTTATCACCCACGCTCACCTGGCTACGTACCGGAGCGTCCGGCAGCAGTTTCTTCAGGGACGGGCCCTCGAAATCTACCAGGTAGGCCACGCTGCCATCGGGCTGACGGATCAGGTTCGATTGCTTCACGTCACCGGTAGAACGCAGGGTCTGCTTGACCCAGGCACTGTCCGGCGAATGGAAGGCCGCGTCGTCCAATGTCCAGTGCAGACGGTAAGCCACGTCCAGCGGCTTGCCGACTTCCGGCAGCTCGGCCGGGCTCCAGAAGGCCACGATGTTGTCGTTGGTCTCATCGGCGGTCGGAATTTCGACCAGGTCGACGGAGCCTTTGCCCCAGTCACCTTCAGGCTCGATCCAGGCGCTTGGGCGCTTGTCGTAGTTGTCGTCCAGGTCTTCGTAGTGGCTGAAGTTGCGGCCACGCTGCAGCAGGCCGAACCCACGCGGGTTCTCGACGCTGAAGTTGCTGACCGACAGGTGTTTAGGGTTGTTCAGCGGACGCCAGATCCACTCGCCATTGCCGGCGTGAATCGACAGGCCGCTGGAATCGTGGAGCTCGCGACGGTAGTTGAGGACCTTGGACGGCTGGTTGGCGCCGAACAGGAACATCGAGGTCAACGGCGCAACGCCCAGCTTGCTGACCTTGTCACGCAGGTACATCTGGGATTTGACGTCCACCACGGTGTCGGTGCCAGGGCGCAGGATCAGACGATAAGCGCCAGTGGCGCGTGGCGAATCCAGTAGCGCGAAAATCACCAAATGCTTGTCACCCGGCTTTGGACGCTCGATCCAGAACTCGGTGAAACGCGGGAATTCTTCGCCAGACGGCAACGCGGTGTCGATTGCCATGCCACGGGCAGACAGGCCATACACTTGGTCCTTGCCTACGACGCGGAAATAGCTGGCGCCGAGCATGGTCATGATTTCGTCTTGCTTGTCGGCCTTGTTGATCGGGAAAAGCACACGGAAACCGGCGTAACCCAGCTGTTCGGTGGCTTTAGGATCAAATTTCACGTCGCCGAAATCGAAACGCGTCGGGTCGTACTTGATTTCGTGCACGCTGTCGGCGGTGACTTCGTTGATTTTCACCGGGGTGTCGAAATGCATCCCCTGGTGATAGAAGGACAGCTTGAACGGGGTGTTCTGATCGGCCCACTCGGCTTTTTCATTGCGGAAACGAATTTTCTGGTAATCCGCAAATTTCATTTCGCGGAATTCGTTCGGCAGATTGCTGCGCGGAGCTTCGTACTTCTGCCCAGCCAGCTCTTTTGCCTTGGCCGACACATCATCCAGACTGAACGCCCACAGTTGACCCGCGCCGAACAGGCAAAACAGGGCAGAGCCCGTCACCAGTGCGTTTCGTAACCGTTTGGCAGACAATTTTGGTGCATTACAGGGACTAACAATCACGAGCAACCCTCGCCGAAAACAGATCAAAAAACCAACGGCCAGCTATCTATATGCCAGGTTGGCGAGCAATGTTCCGACTCCTCTGGGGCAAAATGATTCCCCATGCGGTTGTCGGACAAGGCTCTACCTAAGTCAAAAATGGACCAAACAACGCTGATCCCCGTAGCGCGCGATTATCTAGTAGCCCGCGAGACAACGCATCAGGGACAGTGAAGTATTTGTAGCGAAACCCTGCGTTTTTAGGCATTAACGTCGTTTTTCATACATTCATGTCTGTAAGAGGAAGGTCACAGGGCCATCATTGACCAAGTGCACCTGCATATCCGCGCCAAAACGCCCCGAAGCCACCTTGCCATGCAATTGTTGCGCTTGTAACAACAAGTGCTCAAAAAGCGCCGCTCCCAGGGCCGGAGGAGCCGCTGTGGAGAAGCTGGGCCTTAGCCCGCTTTTGGTATCCGCCGCCAGGGTGAACTGCGACACCAGCAGCAAACCGCCGCCGATGTCCTTGAGGGACAGGTTCATCTTGCCCTCCTCGTCACTGAACACCCGATAGTTAAGCAGCTTGTGCAGCAGTTTGTCGGCGCTTTCGGGCGTATCTGAAGGCTCGACGGCCACCAGCACCAGCAAACCCTGGTCAATCGAGCCTACCACCTCCCCTGCGACCTCAACCCGGGCGCCACGCACCCGCTGCAACAGGCCCTTCATGCTTCTTCAGGCGGCAGGTCGAGCAGGCGCCGGGCCATTTCGCCGGTCGCACGCACCAGCGCGTCGGTGATGCCCGGCTCGGACGCCGCATGCCCGGCTTCGCGGATCACCTGCAACTCGCTGTTGGGCCAGGCCTGGTGCAACTCCCAAGCGTTATCCAGCGTGCAGATCATATCGTAGCGGCCATGGATGATGACGCCAGGCAGATGGGCGATCTTGTGCATATCGCGAATCAGTTGGTTGGGTTCCAGGAAGGAGTTGTTGGTGAAGTAATGGCACTCGATACGTGCGATGGACAAGGCGCGCTGCGGCTCGGAAAACCGTTCCACATGCTGCGGGCTCGGGCACAGGCCCAACATACGGCCTTCCCAGCCCGACCAGGCTTTGGCCGCGTGCATCTGGGCGATCTGGTCGTTGCCGGTCAGGCGCTTGTGGTAAGCGGCGATCATGTCGTGGCGCTCTTCCACCGGGATCGGTGCCACGTAGTCCTGCCAGTAATCGGGGAACAGGCGGCTCGCGCCCTCCTGGTAGAACCAGCGAATATCCTGGGGGCGGGCAAGGAAGATGCCGCGCACGATCAGGCCGAGCACACGCTCGGGATGGGTTTGCGCGTAGGCCAGGGCCAGGGTTGAGCCCCAGGAGCCGCCGAACAGCACCCACTTGTCGATGCCCAGGTGCTCGCGGATGCGTTCAAGGTCGGCGACCAGATCCCAGGTGGTGTTGTTCTCAAGGCTGGCCCTTGGCGTAGAGCGGCCGCAGCCACGCTGGTCGAAGGTGACAATATGGTAGAGGTTCGGGTCGAAATAGCAGCGGCTCTGGGCGTCGCAACCGGAGCCGGGACCTCCATGGATGAACACGACAGGCAAGCCTTCGGGGGAGCCACTTTCATCGACATACAGGGTGTGGGTGTCATCGACAGCCAGATCGTGCCGGGCGTAGGGTTTGATCTGCGGGTACCAAGTCTGCATTGCGTGCTCCGTAGGGTGTCGGGTTCATCCCTGGGGGGACGTCTATTATTTTGCCGTCTGGCATCATAAACCCGAATTGTGCAATGAGCATGTCCTTGAGCACTTAGACCTGTGTCAGCAGTTCGCACCTCAGATAACCGAGCAGATAGTCATACAGCCGATCCACCTCCGGCACCTGTTCGCGTGCCCCCCTGCGAGTTACTTTGGGCTGGGCCGGCATTCCGGCTCTTTTCCAAAGTGACCCGCCGTCAGGCGGAACCCTAAGTGGCCGTTACCGCAGCAATGGATATATACAATCCAACTGTGTTGACTGTCAGGCCGCCTTCGCGAGCAAGCCCGCTCCCACAGTTTGATCGCGGGGTGTCAGGTGGATATGCGCCGGCTGTCCGGTCGTCACGGGAGCAAGCTCCCTCGCCACAGGATCAGCGTCGTACCGAAGTTGTGTAGATACCGATGCTGCGATGGCGGTGTGTCAGTTGATAAAAGTGTTGCTGGACCACCGTTATCGCAGGCAAGCCAGCCTCCCACATTTCGAGCGCATTCCATGATGGAGCGCGGTCAAGTGTGGGAGCGGGCTTGCTCGCGAAAGCTATTGCAGCAGCACCAACAATTACCGGTAGTGCTTCTGTCCCCAAGCCAACAGCCCTTCAAGCAACTGCCTCAACACCACCCGAGTCGGCTCGGCCAAATCCGGGCGATAACGGAACGGTTCGAACTCCTCCATATAGGTGCTCTGGCACAACTCCAGCTGCACCGCGTGGATATCCTGCGCGGGGTTGCCATAATGACGGGTGATATGGCCGCCCTTGAAGCGCCCGTTCAGCACATGGGTATATTGCGGATGCTGAGCGCAGATGGCTTCCAGCTGGCTGGCTAGCTGCGGGTCGCACGCAGCGCCGTTGAAGGTACCCAAATTGAAGTCCGGCAATTTGCCGTCAAACAGGTGCGGGATCAACGAGCGGATCGAGTGCGCGTCGAACAGCAACGCATAGCCGAACTCGGCCTTGAGACGTGCCAGTTCTTCTTGCAGTTGACGGTGGTACGGCCCCCAGATTTTCTGCAGGTAACTGGCCCGTTCCTCCTCGGAGGGCGTTTGCCCTTCCCGGAACAACGGCACGCCATCGAACAGCGTCTCGGGGTACAGGCCCGTCGTAGCGCCGGCATACAGCGGCGTGTTGTCGGAAGGCCGGTTGAGGTCGATGACAAACCGCGAGTACTCCGCAGCCAGGGTGCTGGCGCCCAGTTCTTCGGCAAAGTCATACAACAGCGGGATATGCCAGTCGGTGTCCGGCAGGCTTTGCGCCTCGGGGATCAACCCAGTCTCCACCGCAGGGGTGAGGCGCAGGCCGGCGTGGGGCATGCTGATCAGCAGCGGTACGCGGCCTTGCTTGAATGTCAGAACCTTATCCACAACTGCATCCTCTCAAACAGTGACGTCGGCGCCGTGGCGCACAACGCGTTTATCCAGCTCGCCACCCAGCCAGTAGGCCAGATCGGCGGGGCGGTCGATCTGCCAGGCGACAAAGTCCGCGACCTTACCCACTTCCAGGGAGCCATGGGTATCGCCCAGGCCCAACGCGGTGGCCGCGTGTTGCGTGGCGCCGGCCAGGGCTTCTTCCGGGGTCATGCGGAACAGGGTGCAGGCCATGTTCAGCATCAGCCGCACCGACAGCGCCGGTGAAGTACCGGGGTTGAGGTCGCTGGCGATGGCGATCTTCACGCCGTGCTTGCGCAGGGCCTCCATCGGCGGCAGCTGGGTTTCACGCAGAAAGTAGAACGCGCCCGGCAATAGCACAGCGACGGTACCGGCCGCAGCCATGGCGATGGCGTCTTCTTCAGTCATGAATTCCAGGTGGTCGGCCGACAACGCGTGGTAGCGCGCCGCCAGGCTTGAGCCATGCAACGACGAGAGTTGCTCGGCGTGCAGCTTCACCGGCAGGCCAAGTTGCTGGGCGACCTTGAATACCCGCTCAACCTGCTCGGGGGAAAACGCCAGGTATTCACAGAAGGCATCGACCGCATCCACCAACCCCTCAGCCGCCAGGGCCGGCAGCATCTGGCTGCAGATGTGCTCGATGTAATCGTCGGCGCGGTCCTTGTACTCCGGCGGTAACGCGTGGGCGGCCAGGCAGGTGGCGCGCACGCTGACCGGCAGTGCTTCACCCAGGCGTCGGGCCACACGCAGCATCTTGCGTTCGTTGGCCAGGTCCAGGCCGTAGCCGGACTTGATCTCCACCGTGGTCACGCCGTCACGCAGCAAACTGCGCAGGCGCTTTTCAGCGCTCGAGAACAGCTCATCTTCGCTCGCCGCACGGGTTGCGCGCACCGTGCTGGCAATGCCGCCGCCCTTGGCCGCGATCTCGGCGTAGCTGACACCTTCGAGGCGCTGCTCGAATTCGCCACTGCGATTGCCACCAAACACCGTATGGGTGTGACAGTCGATCAGCCCGGGGGTGACCCACGCGCCTTGCAGGTCATGCACCTGGGCGTAATCCGCGGTTGGCGCCTGGCTGCGGGGGCCGACCCACTCGATGAGCGAGCCGGCAGTCACCATGGCGGCATCCTCGATGATCGAGTATTTGCCGTTGGCCATGGTTGCGACGTGGCAGTGTTGCCAAAGCGTTTTCATCAACGCCTCCCTAAGTTATCGATGAGACAAAACCGGGTCGTAATCGACCTTGGCCGTTTGCCCGGCGGCAGGCTTGACCCACAGCCAGTAGGCGATGATCAGCAGCACGATCCACACGGCGCCCACCATCAACGCCGCCTGGGTATCCGGGAAGTAACCGAGTACACCAAACACAAACAGCATGAACACAATGGCCGCTGCCGGCGCATAGGGCCAGAACGGCACCGGGAATTTCAGTTCGGCGACCTGCGCCTTGGTCATCGAGCGACGCATGGCGACCTGGGTAAACAGGATCATCAGCCATACCCACACCGTGGCGAAGGTGGCAATCGAAGCAATCAGCAGGAACACGTTTTCCGGGATCAGGTAGTTGAGCACCACACCGCCGAGCAAAGCGGCGCCCATGACCACCACGGTCATCCATGGCACGCCTTGTTTGGACAATTGCGCGAAGCCCTTGGGCGCCTGCCCTTGTTGAGCCAGGCCGTACATCATGCGGCCGGCGCCGAAAATGTCGCTGTTAATGGCCGACACCGCCGCCGAGATCACCACAATGTTGAGGATAGTCGCCGCCGAGCCAATCCCCAGGTTGCTGAAGATCTGCACGAACGGGCTGCCCTGGCTGCCGATCTGCGGCCACGGGTAGATGGCCATCAACACGAACAGGGTCAGCACGTAAAACAACAGGATACGCAGCGGCACCGCGTTGATCGCCTTGGGGATCACCCGCTGCGGGTCCTTGGCTTCACCGGCGGTGATGCCGATGATTTCGATGCCACCAAAGGCAAACATCACCACGGCAAACGAGGCGATCAGCCCACCGATGCCGTTGGGCATGAAGCCGCCATGGGCCCACAGGTTACTCAGTCCGCTGGCCTGGGTTTCGCCCGCCGAGTGAATGCCGAACAACATGATGCCAAAGCCGCCGAGGATCATCGCCACAATGGCACCGACCTTGAGCAACGACAGCCAGAACTCCATCTCGCCAAAGACTTTGACATTGCACAGGTTCAGGCCGCCGATCAGGAATACGATGCCCAGCACCCAGACCCAACGGGCCACTTCGGGAAACCAGAAGCCCATGTAGATGCCGAACGCGGTGACGTCGGCGAGGCAGACGATGATCATTTCAAAGGCGTAGGTCCAGCCGAGGATAAACCCGGCCATGGGCCCCAGGTAGGTGCTGGCATAGTGGCCGAAGGAGCCAGACACTGGGTTGTGCACGGCCATCTCACCGAGGGCGCGCATCACCATGAATACAGCAGCGCCGCCGATCAGGTAGGCCAGCAGCACGGCAGGGCCAGCCATTTGGATGGCGGAGGCGGAGCCATAAAACAGCCCGGTGCCGATCGCGGAACCCAGGGCCATGAAGCGAATATGTCGGGCGTTGAGCCCGCGTTTCAAACCTTTTTCTGGCTGGTGCATTTCTCGTCCCTAATTATTCTTATGAGGAGAAGATCGTTCCCACGCTCGGCGTGGGAACTCCGACCTGGACGCTCCGCGTCCGCTTTAAGAGCGGTGACGCAGAGCGTCACAGGATGCATTCCCACGCGGAGCGTGGGAATGATCAGGCACAAACCGAGTCGCGGTCAGAGACTTGGCAGCAACTTGGCCGGCACCAGCTCATTCAGGCAGCGGCTGGCGAGCAGTTCGCTGGCGGCGTTGATGTCCGGGGCGAAGAAGCGGTCCTTGTCATAGAACGCCACCTTGTCGCGCAGGATGCCACGGGCTTTTTCCAACTTGGGCGAGGTCTTCAGGCCGTCGCGCAGGTCCAGGCCCTGGCACGCCGCGAGCCATTCCACCGCGAGGATGCCCCGGGTGTTCTCGGCCATTTCCCACAAACGCTTGCCCGCAGCCGGGGCCATGGACACGTGGTCTTCCTGGTTGGCCGAAGTCGGCAAGCTGTCGACGCTATGGGGATGGGCCAGCGCCTTGTTCTCGCTGGCGAGCGCGGCGGCGGTCACCTGGGCGATCATGAAGCCGGAGTTCACCCCGCCATTGCCCACCAGAAACGGCGGCAGTTGCGACATATGCTTGTCCATCATCAACGAAATCCGGCGCTCGCTCAGGGAGCCGATTTCGGCAATGGCCAGCGCCATGTTGTCGGCGGCCATGGCCACGGGTTCGGCGTGGAAGTTGCCACCGGAAATCACGTCACCCTCGGCGGCAAAGACCAGCGGGTTATCCGACACTGCGTTGGCTTCTACCACCAGCACCTCGGCGGCCTGGCGCAATTGAGTCAGGCACGCACCCATGACCTGCGGCTGGCAACGCAGGGAATACGGGTCTTGCACCTTGTCGCAGTTCTGGTGCGATTGGGACACCTGGCTGCTCTCACCGAGCAGGTCGCGATAGGCCGCTGCCGAGTCGATCTGGCCACGCTGGCCACGCGCTGCATGAATACGCGCATCGAACGGCGAACGCGAACCCAGTACCGCTTCCACAGTGAGGCCGCCGCAAGCGAGGGCGCCGGCGAACAGGTCTTCGCCTTCGAACAGGCCACGCAGGGCATAGGCCGTGGACACCTGGGTGCCGTTGAGCAGGGCCAAGCCTTCTTTGGCGGCCAGGGTCAGCGGCGTGAGGCCGGCGATTTTCAGCGCCTCGGTGGCTTCCAGCCATTGGCCCTTGTGGCGTGCCTTGCCTTCGCCAAGCAGTACCAGGGACATGTGCGCCAACGGCGCCAGGTCACCGGAAGCACCCACTGACCCCTTGAGTGGGATGTGCGGGTACACCTCGGCGTTGATCAGCGCGATCAACGCGTCGATCACCTGGCGACGAATCCCGGAGAAGCCACGGCTCAGGCTGTTGACCTTGAGCACCATGACCAGTCGCACCAGCGCATCGCTGATCGGCTCACCGACGCCGGCGGCGTGGGACAGCACCAGGGAACGCTGGAGGTTTTCCAAGTCTTCGCTGGCGATGCGCGTCGAGGCCAACAGGCCAAAACCGGTGTTGATGCCATAGGCGGTGCGGTTCTCGGCGAGAATCTGCTCCACGCAGGCAACGCTGGCTTCGATCTGGGCCGAGGCGCTGTCATCCAGGCTGAGGGTTACTGGCTGCTGGTAGATGGCACGCAGTTGGGCGAGGCTCAGTTGGCCTGGAATCAGGTTTAGCGCAGTCACATTCATTCTCCTTGTGAATTGTTCTTAGGTGTTCAGTGCAAATTCGGTAATGCGGTGTCTTTAAGCAGCTGGGCAGCGGCGGCAATATCCGGCGCCAGCCAGCGGTCCTGTTCATAAGCAGGGACCACTTCGCGCAGCAAACGCCAGGCACGGTCGGTACCGGCACCGAAGCGCTGGTCCTTGAGAAACTCGAAAGCCTGGGCCGCCAGCAGGTACTCGATGGCAAGAATCTGGGTGACGTTGACCAGCACCTGGTGCAGCTTGAGCGCGGCGTTGGTGCCCATGCTCAAGTGGTCTTCCTGCAGGCCCGAGGTGACGAAATTGTCGAGCACCGCGGGTTGCGCCAACTGGCGGTTCTGCCCGCACAAGGACGCGGCGACGTACTGCACGATCATCATCCCGGAGTTGACCCCCGGGTTGCTCACCAGGAAGGCTGGCAGGCCGCTGACATGCGGGTTGACCAGGCGGTCCAGGCGACGCTCGGCCACCGAACCGATCTCGGCCATGGCGATGGCGAGCATGTCGGCCGCCATCGCGACGGACTGCCCGTGGGGGTTGGCCTGGGACACCACGCGGTAGCTGTCTGGCGTGCCCAGCACCAGCGGGTTGTCGGTGGCGCTGTTGAGTTCGGTCTCGATCTGGCGCGTGGCGTGTTCCACCTGATCGCGGGCCGCGCCGTGAATCTGCGGGATCGAGCGAATGCTCAAGGCATCCTGGGTGCGAATACCTTTACTGCTGGCAATCACCTCACTGCCGTCGAGCAAGGCACGCAGGTTGATACCCACTTGCTGCATGCCAGGATGCGGCTTGAGAGCAATGATTTCTTCGTCAAAGGCGTCGATCTGGCCGCGCTGGGCTTCGAAACTCATGGCACCGATCACATCGGCCCATTGCAGCAAATGATGCGCATCGGCCAGGGCCAGGCAACTCAGGCCGGTCATGCACGGCGTGCCATTGACCAGGCACAGGCCGTCCTTGGCGCCGAGTACCACCGGCTGCAAACCTTCAGCCTGCAACGCCTGTTGCGCCGTGACGATCTGGCCTCGGTAGCTCACATTGCCGACGCCCAGCAGGGCCACGCCGATATGGGCCATGTGGGTCAGGTACCCCACCGAGCCTTGGGACGGCACTTGCGGGGTGATGCCGTGGTTGAGCAACGCCAGCAGCGCGTGCACCACCTGCGGATGCAGGCCGGATTTGCCGTGGCTGTAGTTGATGATCGCTGCGCAGATAATCGCGCGGGTTTGCTCATCGCTGAGCACCGGGCCGACACCACAGGCATGGCTCAACAGCGTATTGCGCGACAGTTGGCTCAGTTGCTCGGTCTTGAGCGAGACGTTGCACAGCGCGCCCAGGCCGGTGTTGACACCATAGGCACGCTCGCCGCTGGTGACGATGCGCTGCACGATGGCTTGGGCATTGTCGATACGCGCCCAGGCGTGGCCCGACAGTTCGAGCATGGCGCCGTGGCGGGCGACGGCGACCACGTCCTGCCAGCGCAGTGGGGTGTCGGCGATGATGATTGTTGTTGCCTGGGACATCGTTGACCTCTTCATAATCTCTACAGCATTGCCGGCGTCATCGCGGGCAAGCCCGGCTCCCACATTTGAACTGTGTGAACCCAATCAAATGTGGGAGCTGGCTTGCCTGCGATGGCGTCCGTCAGACCACCGCCGCCCGCCGCTGAACAAAGCGGTCCACATATTCATCCGCCGGCGAATGCAGGATCTCCCGCGGGGTGCCGACCTGGATCAGCTTGCCGTCCTTGAGGATCGCAATGCGGTTGCCGATGCGCACGGCCTCGTCGAGGTCGTGGGTGATGAACACGATGGTCTTGTGCAGGGTCTTTTGCAGCTCGAGCAATTGGTCCTGCATCTCGGCGCGGATCAGCGGGTCGAGGGCGCTGAAGGCTTCGTCCATCAGGATGATATCGGTGTCGGCCGCCAAGGCGCGGGCCAGGCCCACGCGCTGGCGCATACCGCCAGAAAGCTGGTGGGGATATTTGTTTTCATAGCCTTTGAGGCCCACTGTTTCGATCCAGTGCAACGCACGTTCGGCGCAGACTTGCTTGGTTTCGCCACGCACTTTCAGGCCGTAGGCAACGTTGTCGAGCACGCTCTTGTGCGGCAGCAGGCCGAAGCTCTGGAACACCATGCTGATCTTGTGCCGACGGAATTGGCGCAGGGCTTCCATGTCCAGTTGCAGGATGTCTTCGCCGTCCACCAGGATCGCGCCACTGGTGGGGTCGATCAGGCGGTTGAAGTGGCGCACCAGGGTGGATTTGCCCGAACCCGACAAGCCCATGATGACAAAGATCTCACCGGTGCCGATGCTCAGGGACAGGTCATTGACGCCGACCACGCAACCGGTCTCGGCCAGTACCTGGTCCTTGGTCTTGCCCTGGCCGACCATGGCCAGCGCATCCTTGGCGCGTGCGCCGAAAATCTTGAAGACGTTTTTGACTTCGATTTTGCTGACAGTCGTCATTTGCTCGCCTCATGCCGTGGGCGGCCATAAGCCTGGGTAATGCGGTCGATGACCACTGCGAGAATCACGATCGCCAGCCCGGCTTCAAGGCCGCGGCCGACGTTGAGGGTCTGGATGCCGACGAGCACGTCTTCACCCAAGCCACGGGCGCCGATCATCGAGGCGATCACCACCATCGACAGCGCCATCATGGTGGTCTGGTTAATCCCGGCCATGATGCTCGGCAACGCCAGCGGCAATTGCACGCCGAACAGTTGCTGCCAGCGGTTGGCGCCGAAGGCGTTGATGGCTTCCATGACTTCGCCATCGACTTGGCGAATACCCAGGTCTGTCAGGCGAATCAGCGGCGGCGCGGCGTAGATCACCGTGGCGAAAATCGCCGGGACCTTGCCCAGGCCGAACAGCATCAGCACCGGGATGAGGTACACGAAGCTGGGCATGGTTTGCATGATGTCCAGCAGCGGCATCAACACTGAACGCAGGCGATTACTGCGCGCCGAGAGGATGCCCAGGGGGATGCCGATCAACACCGAAATCACCGTGGCCACCATCATCAATGCCAGGGTTTGCATCAGCTTGTCCCACAGGCCAACCGCGCCCACCAGGAACAGCAGACCGACAATCACCGCCGTGGTCACCACCTTGCGGGTGGCATGCCAGGCAATACCGCCGACGATGGCCAGCATCAGCCACCAGGGCGCTGCGCGCAGCAGGCCTTCCAGGTTGACGATGGCCCACAGCAGCGTATCGGAGATGTGCCGGAACACATCGCCGTAGTGGGTGACCAGTGCGTCCACCCAACCGTTGACCCAGTCGGCGATGGAAAAGGTAATGCTCTCAGGAAACATATCGTGCTCTCGATCCAGTGGGTTGTGGCCAGCCGCCCGGCCACCCTTGAGGGTAGCCGTGCACACTTGACCTACAAGGCCGCGTCGATTTTCTTGGCTGCGTCGTCGCTCACCCAGGCGTGCCAGACTTCAGGATGTTCCTTGAGGAATATTTTCGCCAGTTTCGGCGACTCGATCCGCTCCTTGGCCATGCGGCCCAGGTTCTGGTTCAGCAGGTCGATGGGCAGGTTGACCTTTTCCAGCACGGCCACCAGTTCCGGGGCTTGCTCGTGGAAAGTCTTGGAGAGGCCGACCTTGATGCTCACGGTTTTGTCCACGCCGGGCTTTTCTTCCAGCTTGACCAGATCGACCTGGCCCATCAGCGGTGTCGGTGACCAGTAGTAGAACAGGATCGGCTCGCCACGCTTGTAGCTCGACAGCACCGCTGCATCCAGCGCCGGGCCGGTGCCCGGGCGGAAGTTGGTGTAGGTGCTTTCCAGGCCGTAGCTCTTGAGCATTTCGCTGTTGTCTAGCTCGCAAGTCCAGCCGGCCGGGCAGTTGTAGAAGCGGCCCTTGGACGGCTCTTCCTGGTCCTTGAACACCGAGGCGTACTTGGCCAGGTCGGCGATGTTTTTCAGGTCCGGCGCCTTGGCTTCCAGCTTGCGCTTGGCGTCGCCTTCGATCACATAGCGCGGCACGTACCAGCCTTCGACCGCGCCGACCACCGGAGCACCGACGCCCACGACTTTGCCGGCCTTCTCGGCTTTGTTCCAGACCTCGCTGCGACCTACCCACTCCTCGGCGAACACTTGGATGTCGTTACTGCCCAGGGCGTTTTCCATGGTGATGGAATTGCCCGGCAAGCTGTCGGTTTTGCAGTCGTAGCCTTTTTCCAGCACGGTTTGCAGGATGTCGGTGAGCAACATGCCGCTTTCCCAATTCAGGCCGGCGAATTTCACCGGTTTACCCGACTCGCACCAACCAGCCGCCTGGGCGCCGGCACTTGCCAGCACGCCAGCTGCGAACAAAGTAGCCAGCAAGGTCTTATTCATAGTCATTGTTGTGACGCTCCCAATCATGAAATGGATTACGGCAGTCAGTAGGCGTCCTGCCCTGTCCACGTCCCATCAGGCTTGTGCAGCCAGCCCGTTTGTTGTGGGTGAAGCGCCCTGCTCTTTTGGCAGGATCAGGTGATCGGGTACCGTGCCGTGCCATTTTTTTGCACACACGTAATACAGGGCCGCCGGCAGTACCAGGCCGATGATCCAGGAGATATCCACATCCCCCAGCGCGGCCACCAGGGGGCCGGTGTAGAACTTGGTAGAGATGAACGGCAACTGCACCAGCACGCCGAATACGTAGACGCTGATGCCCAGCAGGTTCCAGCGGCCGTAGCGACCGTTCGGGTCGGCCAGCGCCGGCACGTCATAACGCTCGCGGGTGATGCAGTAGTAATCCACCAGGTTGATCGCGCTCCAAGGCGTAAAGAACGCCAGCAGGAACAGGATGAACGACTTGAATGCACCGAGGAACGAATGCTGGCCGAGCAACGCGATCAGCGTGGCCGTGCCGACGATCATCAGCACAAACACCAGACGCTGCAGACGCGTGACCTCCAGACGCCCACGAAAGCCGCTGATGATAGTGGCGATGCACATGAAGCTGCCGTAGGAGTTGAGCGTCGAGATGGTGACCTTGCCGAACGCGATGCTGAAGTACAGCAACGCAGCGGTAGCCCCCGTGCCGCTCAAGCCAACGATGTACGCCACCTCGTGGCCGGCAAACTGCCCGTTGGACATGGCCGCGGCAAACACGCCGAGGACCATCGCCACTTGGGCACCGATGACCGAACCTGCGCCAGCAGCGAGAAAGGTTTTCACCGATGACGTGTGGCTCGGCAGGTAACGCGAGTAATCCGCCACGTAAGGGCCGAACGCAATCTGCCAGGAGGCCGCCAGCGACACGGCCAGCAGGAAACTGCTCCAGCTGAAGTGGCGGATCTGCAGGAGCGCGCCAACGTCGGTCTGGCTCATCAAGCGGCTGAACAGGTACACAAAGGCAACCACGCCAATCAGGCTGGCGACCCGGCCGATGAAGTGGATCACCCGGTAACCCAGCACCGTGACCAGCACGATGACACTGGCGAAGATCAGGATGCCTACGCTGTCGCTGACCCCGAACAACTGGCCCAGCGCCTGGCCCGACAGCACGGTGCCGGTGGCGGTGAAGCCCAGGTACATCAAGCACACCAACACGATCGGAATGGCCGCGCCGTACACGCCGAACTGCACCCGGCTGGAAATCATCTGCGGCAGGCCAAGCTTGGGCCCTTGCGCCGCATGCAGCGCCATGACGCCACCGCCGATCAGTTGACCGATCAGCAAGCCGATCAACGACCAGAACACATCACCGCCCAGCACCACGGCCAACGCCCCGGTGACAATCGCAGTGATCTGCAGGTTGGCACCCATCCACAGGGTGAATTGACTGAATAGACGACCATGTCTTTCCGCTTCCGGGATGTAGTCGATCGAACGTTTCTCGATCAACGGGGTGGTGTCGTTTGCAGCCATGTTGTTCAACCTCTGATGGATTGTTTTGTATGCATCTTGCTCTTCTGTGGGCGCTGGCTTGCCTGCGATAGCATCACCGCGGTCTTACTGTCAGACCGCGTCGTCTGCATCGCAGGCAAGCCAGCTCCCACAGGTACTGCGCCACCCGTTACTTGATCATCGGCAGGTTCAGGCCTTGTTCCTTGGCGCAGTCGATAGCGATCTGGTAACCCGCATCCGCATGACGCATCACCCCGGTCGCCGGGTCGTTGTGCAGCACGCGGGCAATCCGCTCGGCCGCTTCGTCAGTACCGTCGCAGACAATCACCATCCCCGAGTGCTGGGAGAAGCCCATGCCCACGCCACCACCGTGGTGCAGCGACACCCAGGTCGCGCCGCTCGCGGTATTAAGCAAGGCGTTGAGCAGCGGCCAGTCGGACACAGCATCGGAGCCGTCCTGCATGGCTTCGGTTTCGCGGTTCGGGCTAGCGACCGAGCCGGAGTCCAGGTGGTCACGGCCGATCACGACCGGCGCGGACAGCTCGCCGCTGCGCACCATTTCGTTGAACGCCAGGCCCAACTTGGCACGCTGGCCCAGGCCGACCCAGCAGATACGTGCCGGCAGGCCCTGGAAGCTGATGCGCTCGCGGGCCATGTCCAGCCAGTTGTGCAGGTGGGCATCGTCCGGGATCAGTTCTTTGACTTTGGCGTCGGTCTTGTAGATGTCTTGCGGGTCACCGGACAGCGCCGCCCAACGGAACGGGCCGATGCCACGGCAGAACAATGGGCGGATGTAGGCCGGTACGAAACCTGGGAAGTCGAACGCGTTTTCCACGCCCTCTTCCTGGGCCATCTGGCGGATGTTGTTGCCGTAGTCGAAGGTCGGGATGCCTTGCTTCTGGAATTCGAGCATGGCTTTGACGTGGACGGCCATCGACTGCTTGGCGGCCTTGATCACGGCGGCCGGCTCGGTCTTGGCGCGAGCGCGGTATTCGTCCCAGGTCCAGCCGGCCGGCAGGTAACCATTGAGTGGGTCGTGGGCGCTGGTCTGGTCGGTGACCATGTCCGGGCGCACGCCACGCTTAACCAGTTCCGGCAGGATCTCTGCGGCGTTGCCCAGCAGCGCGATGGAGATGGCCTTGCCTTCCTTGGTGTACTTGGCGATACGCGCCAGGGCGTCGTCGAGGTCGGTAGCCTGCTCGTCGACGTAGCGGCTGTTCAGGCGGAAGTCGATGCTGACTTGCTGGCACTCGATATTCAGCGAGCAGGCGCCGGCCAGCGTCGCGGCCAATGGCTGCGCGCCGCCCATGCCGCCGAGGCCGGCGGTGAGCACCCAACGACCGGTCAGGTCACTGTTGTAATGCTGGCGACCGGCTTCGACGAAGGTTTCGTAGGTGCCTTGGACAATGCCTTGGCTGCCGATGTAGATCCAGCTGCCGGCGGTCATCTGGCCGTACATGGCCAGGCCCTTGGCATCCAGTTCGTTGAAATGCTCCCAGCTGGCCCAGTGCGGCACCAGATTGGAGTTGGCGATCAGCACGCGCGGGGCGTTGCTGTGGGTCTTGAACACGCCGACTGGCTTACCGGATTGCACCAGCAGGGTTTCGTCGTCGTTCAGATTGGTGAGGCTCTCGACGATCTGGTCGTAGCACTCCCAGTTGCGCGCCGCACGGCCGATACCGCCGTAAACCACCAGCTCCTTGGGGTTCTCGGCCACTTGCGGGTCGAGGTTGTTCATCAGCATGCGCAACGGCGCTTCGGTCAGCCAGCTTTTGGCGGTGAGCTTGTTACCGCGGGCGGCGCGGATTTCGACGTCACGGTATTTTGTAGGCTTGGTCACAGCTAGGACTCCTCGGCGATCGATGCGCGAACAGGGATGGTGCAAAGTCTTACGCACACATCTTTACTTGTATGTACAAGCATATGCAATCGAGCGGCCAACTTTAGCCAGGAGTGGTTGGGTTTTTTTTGCACGGGGCGTGCGAGCCTTGTAAATCAAGGCTTCAAAGCTTGATGAAATTTCTTACGGAGGTTTGTTGCAGCGCGGGGAATTTGTCACGGCAGCGAAGCTTTGCGTCACGCTGGGGCATTCGGTAACAAATTGGTGCGCGGAGTGGAAACAGATTTTGTGAACAATGCAAAAACAAAGGTGGGAGCTGGCTTGTCTGCGATAGCGGTGTGTCAGTCAGCGCATCAGCTACTGATATACCGCTATCGCAGGCAAGCCAGCTCCCACAGTTTTTAATCGCGTGCGGTCAGTTCGATGATGCAGCAGCGGCCAGTGACAGAGATATCCAGCAGGCCCGTGTTACCGTCCACTTGCAGGCAATCATGGTGGCCGAGCTTCTCGCCCAGCACCTTCACCTCATCCGCCACGCTGAACACCAGCACCGTCTGCGCGGTGCTGAAAAACTGCTGCACGCCATCCACCCACTGCAAGCGTGCGTGGTAACGCTGTGGCGAGTAGATCAGGTTGAAGTCGCGAATCGGCCCCGTGATCAAACGGCATGACACCTGGCTTTCGCCGTTGAACGCGAACGGCTGCAACGGTAACAACCCGCGCTGCTCCTCACCGTCTACGGTCAACACCATGCCGGCGCCTTTGATCACCGTAATCACGCGCTGGTAGCCGGCGAAGGTGGAAAACCCACCCGATTCGGCGATATCGGCAATCGACAAACGCCAGCCAAAACCCTCCAGGCCGGTGCCGGCGTCGCGACTGATTTCTTCGGTACTGCCGCCGCCGTTCTTCCACGGCATGCGCACGTAGTCGGCGGCGCGCCAGACGTTGATCTCACTCATTTACTGAAGCGTCCTTCGAGGCTGTGACGGGAACCGGGGTGGATCAACCGCGCCGCAGTGACCGGCTGGCGACCCGACCAGGTGCGTCGGCGAATCAACAGGCACGGCTCGCTCGGCTCGATCTGCAACAACTTGCACTCGGCGGCATCGGCGAGGATCGCCTCAACCACATGCTCGCCCTCAGTCAACGGCGCGACCTGGTTCAAATAGGCATACGGGGTTTGCTGGGTGAAGTCCTGCTGCAAGTATTCCGGCGCGACCAGGGCGTTGACGAAACGGTCTTCTATTTGCACAGGAATGTCGTTCTCGTAATGCACGATCAACGAGTGGAACACCCGCCCGCCTTCGCGCATTTCCAAGGCAACGGCGCGTTCGGAGCCGGCGGCCTCTTCGCCCAGGGTGATCACCTGGCAAGTGTGCCGATGCCCGCGGGAGGCGATTTCATCGGCGATGTTATGCACTTCAAACAGGGCTGACTGGCTTTTCGGCTCGGCAACAAACGTACCCACACCCTGCATACGCACTAGCAGGCCTTCGGCGGTCAGCTCGCGCAGGGCGCGGTTGATGGTCATGCGGCTGAAGCCCAACTGGCTGACCAGCTCGCTTTCCGACGGCACGCGGTAATGGGGCGGCCAGTTGCCGTTGAGGATCTGCTGGCTGATCATCTGTTTGACGCGGGCATACAAGGGCGCCGGACTTTCGTCCATGTGGGCAGCCAGCGAAGACTTGGCGGGCGGAGTCGGCACAGGGAATCCTTGCAGGGGAAAAAGATGCATAGATTGCCGGAGTTTACCGAGCAGGCAAACGTCTGTATATGTATATACAAATAAACACACGACCGGGGTGCCTTGATCATGTCCGCTTTCTTTGCCGAACGCGCACTGCTGCCTAATGGATGGGCCAATGATGTACGTCTTGAAGTCAGCACCGATGGCCTGCTGACAAAGGTTGAGCCCAATGCCAGTGCAGAAGGTGCGGAGCGGCTCAGGGGCCCGGTGTTGGCGGGCATGCCGAACCTGCATTCCCATGCCTTCCAGCGCGCCATGGCGGGCTTGGCCGAAGTGGCCGGCAACCCCAATGACAGCTTCTGGACCTGGCGCGACTTGATGTACCGCATGGTCGGCAAGATCAACCCCGAGCAGTTACAGATCATCGCCCGCCAGCTGTATATCGAAATGCTCAAGGCCGGCTACACCTCGGTGGCCGAGTTCCATTACGTGCACCACAATCTCAGCGGCCAGCCCTATGCCGACCGTACGGAACTGTCCCGCCAGATCAGCCAGGCGGCCGCCAGCAGCGGGATCGGCCTGACCTTGCTGCCGGTGCTCTACACCCACGCGGGCTTTGGTGGCCAAGCGCCGAATGAAGGCCAGCGACGGTTTATCAACAGCACGGAACACTACCTGGACTTGCAAGCGCGCCTGCAGCCCATTCTGGCGGCACAACCGGCGCAGCAACTGGGTCTGTGCTTCCACTCCCTGCGCGCCGTCACCCCCGAACAAATCCATGCCGTGCTGGCCGCCAGTGACAAGAGCTGCCCGGTGCATATCCACATCGCCGAACAGCAAAAAGAAGTCGACGACTGCTTGGCCTGGAGCGGCAAGCGCCCGTTGCAATGGCTGTATGACAATGTCGAGGTGGATGAGCGCTGGTGCCTGGTGCACGCCACCCATGCCGATGCCGACGAAGTGACACGCATGGCCAACAGCCGAGCGATTGCCGGTTTGTGCCTGACCACGGAGGCCAACCTGGGCGATGGGATTTTTCCTGCGGTGGACTTCCTCGCCCTGGGCGGCCGCATGGGCATTGGTTCCGACAGCCATGTGTCACTGAGCGTGGTGGAAGAACTGCGTTGGCTGGAATACGGCCAGCGCCTGCGCGATCAACGGCGTAATCGGTTGTATCGCAGTGACCAACCGATGGTGGGTCGCACGCTGTTCGATGCTGCGCTGGACGGTGGCGCACAAGCGCTGGGCCAGCCGATTGGTCGACTGCAAGTGGGCAAGCGCGCGGACTGGATAGTGCTGGACGGTAGCGACCCGTACCTGGCGACGGCCAGTGAGGATGGGATTCTCAACCGCTGGCTATTTGCCGGTGGTGATCGGCAAGTGCGCGATGTACTGGTCAATGGCAAGTGGGTGGTGCGAGATGGGCATCATGCTGGCGAAGAAGACAGCAGCCGGGCATTCACCCAGGTCCTGAAGGACTTGCTGAACTAACGGCCAACCCATGACAACTGTGGGAGCTGGCTTGCCTGCGATAGCATCAACCCGGTGCAACTGATGCACCGAGGTGCCTGTATCGCAGGCAAGCCAGCTCCCACATTGGGTTGAGGGTACTCAGGATTACTGAGAGGACTTTGCCATCTGCTTGTCCGACGTACGCCAGATCAGCCGCGTGGTGTCATACCCTTGCTGTCGCGCCCTGCTCAGCAGGTCTTCGCGGGTATCGGCACTCACCGTCGGCGTGCGCGACAGGATCCACATATAGCGCCGGCTCGGGCTGCCGACGATGGCGGTCTTGTAGTCATCGCTGACATACAGCACCCAGTAGTCGCCCTTGGCAACGCCCGGCAACAGTGATGTAAACCAGTTATTGAATTCCACCCACAGCTTGTCGGTCTTGCCTGGTACCTGCGGCGTAGCCGTGCCTTTGGCCTCTTGCCACTTCCACTCAGGCGTCAGGCAGCGGTTGAACACCGACATGTCACCATCAGGCAGCAAGGTATAGCGGGCTTCGGATTGCGCACAGTTGCGCTGAAAGTACATCGGCAACCGGGCCAACTCATACCAGGTGCCCTGGTAACGCTTGAGGTTGACGTTGCTCGCAGTCTTGGGTTGCAGATCATCGCCAGAATGGCTGGCGCAGCCCGCCAAAAACAGGCTGGCGCAAAGGAACAAAACAAAACGCATCATTCTTCTTCTCCCGCAGGCTCGCGCCCCGGTTTACTTCAGGCCTTGCCCGGAAAACATCAGAACTTTGTCACCGGCGTACTGCACGCTGATAAAGCTGTTTTTATCGCCCCAGGTGCAGCTGGACATGCCCAGTGCGCCGGAACAATCGGTTGGCTTGCCCAGCAACGACTCCACCTCGGCCTTGGCCATGCCGGCTGAGAGCTTTTGGTAGTTTTCTTGGGTGACCTTGCTGCAAGCGGCTAAGAGCACGCAAAAAGCCAGCAGGGCGAGACGGCGTATAGACATGGAAAAGCTCCTGGAGAGACAAAGCAGCTGGGGTATCTGCCAGAAGCTTAGAAGGGAAAAGGGGTGTCTGGTTCCCGATGGGGGGTGCTATTTATTTTTTATGTGAACTGGCCCCTTGAACCGTGTTTTCGAGTGAAAAATCACCGCCTTTCATCAGTTGCTGTCTAGCAAAGACCAAATTAAGACTAAAATCAGTCACACCTTGAGCAGGGGTCATCCCATGAAATTTTCTTCGCAGATAAAGCCGATCAGCTACTTGAAAAGTCATACCGCCGAGATCGTCAAAACACTCACGGAAAGCCGCGAACCCCTGGTCATCACCCAAAATGGCGAAGCGAAGCTGGTGGTGATGGATGTGAAGAGTTTTGAGGAGCAGGCAGAAACCATGGCCTTGTTAAAGCTATTGGCCCTGGGCAACCGGCAGATTGAATTGGGGCAGTTTCAAGACATGGAGGACGTGTTCGCCGAGCTGGACAAGGACGACGCTCAATGACATTCAAGGTTGTGATTCTTCACTCGGCAAAACGCGACCTTAAAGATATCAAGTCATACCTCATCCGGCAGTTCTCGACATCGACCTGGCAGCAGTCCTACGACGCGATGAAACAGGCCATGCGACTGCTTGAGTCTCAACCCTATGCTGGCTCGATACCGCAAGAGATCGAGAAGTTGAATCTCAGCCAATATCGACAGGTTGTCTGTGGCATGAATCGGATCATCTACGAAACTCGAGACCCGATCATTTACGTCCACATCATCGCCGACACTCGGAAAAACCTGCAGGCGTTGCTGCTGAAAAACCTTATTCAATAAAAACAAAAGCCCCGAAGCGCTGAGCGCATTTCGGGGCTTTTTTGTTACCGCAAGCTCTTACTTCTTGTGATAAGCCGTCACGCGCTCAACTTCTTCCTTCGAACCCAGGAACACCGCCACACGCTGGTGCAGGCCTTCAGGCTGGATGTCGAGGATGCGCTGGTGGCCGTCGGTAGACGCACCGCCTGCCTGTTCAACCAAAAACGACATCGGGTTGGCTTCGTACATCAGGCGCAGCTTGCCTGGCTTGGACGGCTCGCGGCTGTCGCGTGGGTACATGAACAGGCCACCACGGGTCAGGATGCGGTGCACGTCGGCAACCATCGCGGCTACCCAGCGCATGTTGAAGTTCTTCTTCAACGGGCCTTCTTCGCCTTCCATCAGCTCGTTGACGTAGCGCTTCACCGGTTCTTCCCAGTGGCGCTGGTTGGACATGTTGATGGCAAATTCCTGGGTAGAAGCAGGAATCGAAATGTCTTCGTGGGTGAGTACGAAGCTGCCCATTTCACGGTCCAGGGTGAAGCCTTTGACGCCGTCGCCCAGGGTCAGCACCAGCATGGTCTGTGGGCCGTAGATCGCGTAGCCGGCAGCAACCTGCTCGGTGCCTGGTTGCAGGAAGGCCTTTTCGTTCAGGGCTTCGTTCTGGCTCAGGTATTCGTTGGGGCAACGCAGCACCGAGAAGATGGTGCCGACCGGTGCGTTAATGTCGATGTTGGACGAACCGTCCAGTGGGTCGAATACCAGCAGGTATGCGCCCTTCGGGTATTTGCCTGGGATCTGGTAGGCATTGTCCATTTCTTCGGACGCCATGCCGGCCAGGTGGCCACCCCATTCGTTGGCTTCGAGCAGGATTTCGTTGGACAGAACGTCCAGTTTCTTCTGCACTTCGCCCTGCACGTTTTCAGTGCCCATGCTGCCCAGGACACCGCCCAGTGCGCCTTTGGAAACGGCGTGGCTGATTTCCTTGCAAGCACGCGCCACCACTTCGATAAGGAAGCGCAGATCGGCAGGCGTGTTGTTGCTGCGGGTCTGCTCGATCAAATAGCGACTCAAGGTAACGCGGGACATGGACGGCTCCGGAGAATGGGGGGCTGAAAACCCGCGCAGTTTAGCGCGAGTCGAGGCTGATTTCCTCTAATCAGAGGATTTAACGCCAATAGAGTTCACGACCAGGCTTGATGTGGGAGGGGGCTTGCCCCCGATTGCGGTCATTCAGTCAATGCATGAGTGACTGATCAACCGCTATCGGGGGCAAGCCCCCTCCCACATTTTTAACCGCGGCCGTCAGTCGAGGGCTTTCCAGATCTCGGTGGCATATTCGCGGATGGTGCGGTCCGAGCTGAACCAGCCCATGCGCGCTGTGTTGAGCACGGCCGAGCGCCACCAGGCCTTGGAGTCGTGCCAATGCGCCTCGACCCGCGCCTGGGCGTCCCAGTAGGCGTCAAAGTCGGCACACACCAGGAACCGGTCGTAGTCGATCAGCCCATCGATCAGGCCCACATAGCGGCCCGGGTCGTCCGGCGAAAACACCCCGCCACGGATCGCTTGCAGCACATCATTCAAACGATGGGAGGCAGCGATATCCGGCCCGGCGTTGAACTCGCCGGCGTGTTTGCGGGCCTCCACCTGCTGGGCACTGAGGCCAAAGATAAACATGTGCTCGGCGCCGACACGCTCGTGCATCTCCACGTTGGCGCCGTCCATGGTGCCGATGGTCAGCGCGCCGTTGAGGCCGAACTTCATGTTGCTGGTGCCGGACGCTTCGAAACCGGCGGTGGAAATCTGCTCCGACAAGTCCGCTGCCGGAATGATGCTTTCCGCCAGGCTGACGTTGTAGTTGGGCAGGAACACCACCTTGAGCAGGCCGCGCACGGTCGGGTCGTTGTTGACGGTGCGGGCGATGTCGTTGGTCAGCTTGATGATCAGCTTGGCCTGGTGGTAGCTGGCTGCCGCCTTGCCGGCAAAGATCTTGACCCGAGGCACCCAGTCGATGCCCGGCTCGGCACGGATCGCCTGGTACAGCGCCACGGTGTGCAGCAGGTTGAGCAGTTGGCGCTTGTATTCGTGGATGCGCTTGACCTGCACGTCGAACATCGCCGCCGGGTTGATCGCAATGCCCAGGCGCTCATGGATGATCTGCGCCAGTGCGCGCTTGCTGTGCAGGCGCTGCTCAGCGAACGCTTTGCGCAAGGCCGGTTTCTCGGCAAAGGGTTCCAACTCGATAAGACGCTGCTCGGGCTGGTCGAGAATATCCGGGCCCAGCGCTTCCACCAGCATATCGGTCAACTTGGGGTTGGCCTGATACAGCCAACGACGGAAGGTAATGCCGTTGGTTTTGTTGTTGATGCGCTCGGGGTAGAGCTTGTGCAGTTCGGAGAACACCGTGCTGCGCATCAGTTGGGTATGCAAACCGGACACGCCGTTGACGCTATGGGAGCCCAGGAACGCCAGGTTGCCCATGCGCACGCGGCGGCCGTTGTCTTCTTCGATCAGCGACACAGCGCGCAAGACGTCGAAGTCGTGGATGCCCTTGGCACGCAGCGAGTCGATATGCTGGGCGTTGATCAGGTAGATGATCTGCATGTGCCGGGGCAGCATGCGTTCCATCAAACCTACCGGCCAGGTTTCCAGCGCTTCGGGCAGCAGGGTGTGGTTGGTATACGAAAGGGTCTCGACGGTGACATCCCACGCGGCTTCCCAGGGAATGTCATGCAAATCGACCAGCTGGCGCATCAACTCGGCCACGGCGATGGACGGGTGGGTGTCGTTGAGTTGGATGGCGGCGTGCTCGCCCAGGCTCAATACCGAACCGTGCATGTTCTTGTGGCGGCGCAACAAGTCCTGCAGGGACGCGGAGACGAAGAAATATTCCTGGCGCAGGCGCAGTTCCTGCCCTGCTTCGGTGCTGTCGGCCGGGTAAAGCACTCGGGAGATGCTTTCGGCGCGGGCCACTTCGGCGACGGCGCCCAAATGGTCACCGGCATTAAAGCGCTCCAGGTGCAGGTCTTCTACGGCTCGTGCACGCCAGAGGCGCAGGGTGTTGACGCTGGCCCCGCGCCAACCGACGACCGGCGTGTCATAGGCCACGGCACGTACGGTTTCGTTGGGCGACCACACCTGGATCATCTTGCCGGAGGCGTCCGCAATGGTTTCAACGCTCCCGCCAAAGCCGATCGGGTAAATCACCTCGGCGCGCTCGAATTCCCAAGGGTTGCCGAAATCCAGCCAGCGTTCGGTCTGCTCCTGCTGCCAACCGTCGACAATGGCCTGGCGGAACAAGCCGTGTTCATAACGAATGCCGTAACCGTGGCCCGCAATGCCCAGCGTCGACATGCTTTCCATAAAGCACGCCGCCAGACGGCCCAGACCACCGTTGCCGAGCGCCGCGTCGGGCTCCAGCAGGCGAATGCGCTCCAGATCCACGCCCAGCTCCGACAGCGCTTCGCGAGCGATCTCCAGCACACCCAGGTTGCTCAGGCTGTCGTAGAGCAAGCGGCCGATGAGAAATTCCAGGGACAGGTAATAAACACGCTTCTGGCCTTTGCGATAAATACGCCGCGTGTGGTCCATCCAGTGGTCGACCATCTGGTCGCGGGCGGCTAGGGCAATGGCTTCGAACCAGTCATGATCGAAGGCGTGATCCGGGTCCTTGCCCACCGCGTAGGTGAGTTTGGTCAAGACAGCATCGCGGAATGCGGCTACCTCTGCTTCTCGTGCAAGCGGTTCCTGAGACATCGGTGCGACCTCGGGCGAGATTGAAGGAGTTGCTAGAGCCTAGTCGGTCTGACAGACGGTAGACGTGCTGGTTCGGCAGTTTTTTAACTCATTCGCCATGGACTGAATTTGATGCAGGGGTCGTGCCCGATCAGGCAGTGGCCAAACCTTTGAGCTGAAACCTGCAAAATATTGTTCAAAAAACCACCAATCCCGGTATGATCCCGCGCCCGTATACCGCCCCACCCTGGAACCCTGATGAAGCCTCAACTGATCGCCGCCGCGGAACTCGACCGTCTAGAGACCTGGCAGAAATATTCCGCCCACATGTGCGGCGGCTGCGTGTCCAGCTGCTGCACCCTGCCGGTTGAGGTGAAGATCAAGGACCTGATCCGCATTGGCATCGTCGATGAGTTCGAGCGCGGCGATCCGCCGAAGAACATCGCCAAGCGTTTGCAGAAAGAAGGCATCGTCGAGCGGTACAACAACAAGTCCGAAATTTTTACCCTGCAGCGCATGAGCAACAACGACTGCCTGTACCTGGATCGTAAGACGCGCTTTTGCACTATTTATGACAAGCGCCCGGATACGTGCCGCAACCACCCGAAAATCGGGCCGCGGCCGGGGTATTGCGCGTATAAGCCCAAGGAAGTGGTGCGCGAGACTAACTTCAAGACCCTCGACAAGTTCTAAGTTTTTGATCGTTCCCACGCTCTGCGTGGGAATGCAGCTGTGGACGCTCTGCGTCCGCTCTTGAAAGCAGGACGCGGAGCGTCCCACGCGGCGTTCCCACGCGGCGTTCCCACGCGGAGCGTGGGAACGATCACAACGGCACAGTCACCACAAAATCTGCAGGCATAAAAAAACGCCCCCGGCCTTTCGACCGGGGGCGTTTTTCATTCAGCCTGAGTTAACTCAGTTCTTGGCTTTCTTGGCAGCGCGGGTACGCTCGCCTTCGTCCAGGATCTTCTTACGCAGGCGGATCGACTTAGGCGTGACTTCGCACAGCTCGTCGTCCTGGATGAATTCCAGGGCCTGTTCCAGGGTGAAGCGAACAGGTGGAACCAGAGCGATGGTTTCGTCTTTGCCCGAAGCACGCATGTTGTCGAGCTTCTTGCCTTTGGTTGGGTTGACGCCCATGTCGTTGTCACGGCTGTTCAGACCAACGATCTGGCCGTTGTAGATCTCTTGACCGTGCTCAACGAACAGCTTGCCACGCGCCTGGAGGGTTTCCAGGGAGTAGGTCAGCGCCTTACCGGTTTCTACCGATACCAGAACACCGTTCTGACGGCCGGACATGTCGCCGGACTTCATGGTGTCGTAGCGATCGAAGATCGAGGTCAGGATGCCAGCACCGTTGGTCAGGGTCAGGAACTGGTTACGGAAACCGATCAGACCACGAGCAGGGATGTTGTATTCCAGACGCACACGGCCTTTGCCATCCGGCACCATGTTGGTCAGGTCGCCCTTACGCAGGCCCATCTCTTCCATGACCTTGCCCTGGGATTCTTCAGGGGTGTCAATGGTGACGTTTTCGAACGGTTCCTGCTTCACGCCGTCAACCTGACGGATGATCACTTCCGGACGACCAACACCCATTTCGAAGCCTTCGCGACGCATGGTTTCGATCAGTACCGAGAGGTGCAGCTCACCACGGCCGGAGACCTTGAACTTGTCAGCCGAGTCGCCTTCTTCAACGCGCAGAGCAACGTTGTACAGCAGCTCTTTGTCCAGACGCTCCTTGATGTTACGGGAGGTCACGAACTTGCCTTCTTTACCGCAGAAAGGCGAGTCGTTTACCTGGAAGGTCATGGAAACGGTTGGCTCGTCAACGGTCAGAGGCTTCATCGCCTCGACGTTGTCCGGCTGGCACAGGGTGTCGGAGATGAACAGCGAGTCCATACCGCTCACGCATACGATGTCGCCAGCGAAAGCTTCTTCAACGTCGATGCGGTGCAGGCCGTGGTGACCCATCAGCTTCAGGATACGACCGTTACGCTTCTTGCCGTCAGCGCCGATAGCAACAACCGGGGTGTTCGGCTTGACGCTACCACGAGCGATACGGCCAACGCCGATAACACCCAGGAAGCTGTTGTAGTCCAGTGCCGAGATTTGCATCTGGAACGGGCCTTCACGGTCGACTTTCGGTGCTGGTACGTTGTCGACGATCGACTGGTACAGCGGGGTCATGTCTTCAGCCATGTCGGTGTGGTCAAGACCAGCAATACCGTTCAGGGCCGAGGCGTAGATGACTTGGAAGTCCAGCTGTTCTTCGGTAGCACCCAGGTTGTCGAACAGGTCGAAGATCTGGTCCAGAACCCAGTCCGGACGCGCGCCTGGACGGTCAACCTTGTTGATGCACACGATCGGACGCAGGCCGGCTTCGAAAGCCTTCTTGGTCACGAAACGGGTTTGCGGCATAGGGCCGTCTTGAGCGTCAACCAGCAGCAGAACGGAGTCAACCATCGACATTACGCGTTCTACTTCGCCGCCGAAGTCGGCGTGGCCCGGGGTATCCACGATGTTGATGTGGTAGCCGTTCCAGTTGATAGCGGTGTTTTTAGCCAGGATGGTAATACCGCGCTCTTTTTCCTGGTCGTTGGAGTCCATCACGCGCTCGTCGTTGAGCTCGTTGCGCTCCAGGGTGCCGGATTGACGCAGGAGTTTGTCTACCAGGGTGGTTTTACCATGGTCAACGTGAGCAATGATGGCGATGTTACGTAGATTTTCGATCACTTGTGTATCTCGATCAGAGGATTCGGTGTGCTGACAGGTCGTGGCAGCGATTAACAGTAGAGTCAGGCCTTGCCGTTACAGCTTGACGGCAGAGTCGGGGGGCCGGTGACGCAGGCCACAGGCAAACAGCCCCGGGCTCTTAGCTCGGTCGATAAACGCGCACATTGGCATGCCCCTCACTGAGCAAATGGTGGGCATGCAGGCGACTCATCACGCCTTTGTCGCAATACAGCAGGTACTGACGGCTGTCATCCAGTTCCTTGAAACGCGCGTTCAATGCATAGAACGGCAGCGTTTGTACGTCGATGCCAGGAATCTCCAGCGGCTCGTCGTCGGCGGCATCCGGGTGACGGATGTCGATGATGATCTGGCCGGCCAGGGCTTCGCTGACTTCTTCGATCTGCACATCCTGGCCCAATTCGTCGATCACTCGATCGATTGGCACCAGCTTGGCGTTCTCGAGCGCACGCTCCAGAATCGCCATGTCGAATTCTTTTTCTTCATGCTCCACGCGGTGACGCTTGGCGTGGGTCTTGGGGTTCACCGAAATGACCCCGCAGTATTCAGGCATATGCTTGGCAAAGTCGGCGGTGCCGATTTGCTCGGCCAGGTCGATGATGTCCTGCTTGTGGCTGGCGATCAGCGGGCGCAGCACCAGCTTCTCGGTCACGCAATCAATGATCGACAGGTTCGGCAGCGTCTGGCTGGAAACCTGGGAAATCGCTTCGCCGGTCACCAGGGCGTCGATCTGCAATTGATCGGCGATTCGGGACGCAGCGCGCAACATCATACGCTTCAATACTACGCCCATATGACTGTTATCGACTTTGCCGAGAATTTCGCCCAGCACTTCCTCGAACGGTACGCTTACAAATAGCACGCGCTGGGAGCTGCCGTATTTCTTCCAGATAAAGTGCGCGACTTCCATCACGCCCAATTCGTGTGCACGCCCGCCCAGGTTGAAGAAGCAGAAATGGCTCATCAGGCCGCGACGCATGATCTGGTAGGCCGCCACCGTGGAATCGAAACCGCCGGACATCAATACCAGGGTCTGTTCCAAGGCACCCAGCGGGTAGCCGCCGATGCTGTTGTGCTGGCTGTGGATCACGAACAACCGTTGGTCGCGAATTTCCATGCGCACTTCAATTTGCGGCGCTTTGAGGGAAATTCCAGCGGCACCGCACTCGCGACGCAGCTTGCTGCCGACGTATTTCTCGACATCCATGGAGCTGAACGGGTGCTTGCCGGCACGCTTGCAACGCACCGAAAAAATCTTGCCTTCAAGCGCATTGCCGTAGTGCTGCTTGCACTTTTCGGTGATGTCGTCGAAGTCGCCCAGCGGGTACTCATCCACCTGCAGGAAATGCGCGATGCCCGGCATGCAGCTCAGGCGCTCGGTCATGTCCTTCAAGGCTTTGGCGTCGGTAATGCGGGTTTCCAGCTCGAGGTTGTCCCACACGCCGTTCACCACCACAGCCGGGTCCAGGTCACGGAGCACGGCACGGATGTTCTTGGCCAACTGACGGATGAAACGCGTCCGTACCGGTCGGCTTTTGATGGTGATCTCGGGGAAGACTTTAACGATTAATTTCATGGAAACAGCGCGCGCCGGGCCTGCTGAAAAAGGGGGGCGCGGATTATAGCGGAAATCGCTCAAGGTTTAACCAGTTAATATGCATTGCCTACGCAATGCACCAAAACGGGTCATTTACACAAATAAACGCTACATTGCAGTGCGCGATTTATGCCGTTTTTGCCGATTGCACCGTTATAGGGGCTATTTTGAGGCAAAACGGCCATGTTGGCGCACTGGCATGCAATTTGCTCTCTTGTGAGGCAGGTTGCCTTGGCGGAGTATCCGCGCCGGCATCACCCAAATTCTAAGGGCTAACTCCACTACCCAAGCCCGAAGCCACCCGGAGGACACCATGTCGAAGTCGGTTCAACTCATCAAAGATCATGACGTTAAATGGATTGATCTGCGCTTCACGGACACAAAAGGCACTCAGCACCACGTGACCATGCCGGCTCGCGATGCGCTGGAAGATGACTTCTTCGAAGTCGGCAAGATGTTCGACGGTTCCTCCATCGCCGGCTGGAAAGGCATCGAAGCCTCCGACATGATCCTGCTGCCAGACGACAGCACCGCCGTACTCGACCCGTTCACCGAAGAGCCAACCCTGATCCTGGTGTGCGACATCATCGAGCCTTCGACCATGCAAGGCTATGACCGCGACCCACGCGCCATCGCCCACCGTGCCGAGGAATACCTGAAGTCCACCGGTATCGGCGACACCGCATTCTTCGGCCCTGAGCCAGAGTTCTTCATCTTCGACTCGGTGAAGTTCAAATCCGACATCTCCGGCTCCATGTTCAAGATTTTCTCCGAGCAAGGTTCGTGGATGTCCGACCAGGACGTGGAAGGCGGCAACAAAGGCCACCGTCCAGGCGTGAAAGGCGGCTACTTCCCAGTACCACCGTTCGACTTCGACCATGAAATCCGTACCTCCATGTGCAACGCACTGGAAGAAATGGGCCAGACCGTTGAAGTTCACCACCACGAAGTGGCGACTGCCGGCCAGAACGAAATCGGCGTGAAATTCAACACGCTGGTGAAGAAGGCTGACGAAGTTCAAACTCTGAAATACTGCGTGCACAATGTTGCCGATGCCTATGGCCGCACCGCTACCTTCATGCCTAAGCCGCTGTACGGCGATAACGGCTCGGGCATGCACGTTCACGTATCGATTTCCAAAGACGGCAAGAACACCTTCGCTGGCGAAGGCTATGCCGGCCTGTCCGATACCGCCCTGTACTTCATCGGCGGCATCATCAAGCACGGCAAGGCCCTGAACGGCTTCACCAACCCGTCGACCAACTCCTACAAGCGTCTGGTCCCAGGTTTTGAAGCGCCGGTGATGCTGGCCTACTCGGCACGCAACCGCTCCGCCTCGATCCGTATTCCTTACGTCAACAGCCCTAAAGGCCGTCGTATCGAAGCGCGCTTCCCAGACCCGGCTGCCAACCCTTACCTGGCCTTCGCCGCCCTGATGATGGCCGGCCTGGACGGTATCCAGAACAAGATCCACCCTGGCGACGCCGCCGACAAAAACTTGTACGACCTGCCGCCTGAAGAGGCCAAAGAGATCCCACAAGTGTGCGGCAGCCTGAAAGAAGCCCTGGAAGAGCTGGACAAGGGCCGTGCGTTCCTGACCAAAGGCGGCGTTTTCAGCGACGACTTCATCGACGCTTACATCGCCCTGAAAAGCGAAGAAGAAATCAAAGTACGCACCTTCGTACACCCACTGGAATACGAGCTGTACTACAGCTGCTGATCCGGTAGCGCTGCTTGAGGTAGCGTGATGAAAAAGACCTCCTTCGGGAGGTTTTTTTTTGCCTGGGCGTTACGCTACGCCAGCTCTGCAAACCCAATCAAAGTGTGGGAGCTGGCTTGCCTGCGATAGCGCACTGCCGGCCACCTGCTGTATCACTGACACACCGCCATCGCGGGCAAGCCCGCTCCCACAGGAGATCACCTTTGAGATATCGACTTGTATTTGCCCTGCTGTTCATCAGTGCCAGTGCGAGCGCTGCGCCGCCTACGCTCGAACCCCTGCTCAACAGCATCGCCGAACGCCTTGAGATTGCCGACCAGGTAGCACTGAGCAAGTGGGACAGCCACAAGCCCGTGGAAGACAAGAAGCGCGAACAAGAGGTGATCGCCAGCGTCACTGCCCAGGCGCCGAGCTACAAGCTGGACCCGGCCGCTGCCGAGCAGTTCTTCGCCGCCCAGATCGAAGCCAACAAACTGGTGCAATATACCCACCTGTCCGACTGGCAGTTCCAGGGCAAAGCGCCCGACGACCCGCGCCCGGACCTGGTCCAGCAGATTCGCCCGCAATTGGACGCGCTGCAAAAAAGGCTGCTGCAGCAGTTGGCTGACTTCACGCCCCTGCGCACAGACCCCAAATGCCCCCAATGGCTGGCCGAGGCCGTGCACGAACCGCTGAATGATCCGCTGCGCCAGCTGGCGATGATCCGCGCCACCGCCGAGCTTTGCATCTATAAAGGTTAAAAGGACTGCAAATCCAATTAAAAATGTGGGAGCTGGCTTGCCTGCGATAACGGTGTTGAATGCACCACAGCTATCGCAGGCAAGCCAGCTCCCACACTGACTGCGATTTGCCTTCAATCTTCAGTGGCTGAACAACCTTCACAAAACCGCACTATATTGGTGCGATAGCCTGCACCCTTCTCAATTGCCCAGCCCATTTTGGTTCGAAACTTCCCGTTGAGGCTGGCAGAACGCCACAGTTTCGCGCCTGAACCCCTTATTTCAGGGCATTAGCGCTTCTTTTCGGAGCCTTGGTTTGGTTTTTGCATTTTCCTTGTATCAGCGTGTGCCTCAAGCCCGCGCCTTGCTCCAAAAGAGGTCCCGATGACCATCAGCGATGCACTGCACCGTTTGTTACTCGACAACCTGACCACCGCGACCATCCTGCTCAATGCCGACCTGCGCCTTGAGTACATGAACCCGGCGGCGGAGATGCTCCTGGCGATCAGCGGCCAGCGCAGCCATGGGCAGTTCATCAGCGAATTGTTCACCGAGTCGGCCGAAGCCTTGAGTTCGTTGCGCCAGGCCGTGGAGCAGGCACATCCGTTCACCAAGCGCGAAGCGATGCTCACCGCGCTCACCGGACAAACGTTGACCGTCGACTACGCCGTGACCCCAATCCTGAGCAATGGCGCGACCCTGCTGCTGCTCGAAGTCCACCCCCGCGACCGCCTGCTGCGCATCACCAAGGAGGAAGCGCAGCTGTCCAAGCAGGAAACCAGCAAGATGCTGGTGCGCGGCCTCGCCCATGAGATCAAAAACCCGCTGGGCGGCATTCGCGGCGCGGCACAGTTGTTGTCCCGCGAGCTGCCGGACGAGCACCTCAAGGACTACACCAACGTCATCATCGAAGAAGCCGACCGCCTGCGTAACCTGGTGGACCGTATGCTCGGCTCCAACAAGCTGCCGTCCCTGGCGATGACCAACGTACATGAGGTGCTGGAGCGCGTCTGCCAATTGGTCGAGGCCGAAAGCCAAGGTTGCATCACCTTGGTGCGCGACTACGACCCAAGCATTCCCGACGTGTTGATCGACCGCGAGCAGATGATCCAGGCGGTGCTCAACATCGTGCGCAACGCCATGCAGGCCATCAGCAGCCAGAACGAGCTGCGCCTGGGCCGCATCAGTTTGCGCACCCGCGCCCTGCGCCAGTTCACCATCGGCCATGTGCGCCATCGCCTGGTGACCAAGGTCGAGATCATCGACAACGGCCCCGGCATTCCTGCGGAGCTGCAGGAAACCATCTTTTTTCCCATGGTCAGCGGCCGCCCGGACGGTACCGGGCTAGGCCTGGCCATTACCCAGAACATCATCAGCCAGCACCAGGGCCTGATCGAATGTGAGAGCCACCCCGGCCACACCACGTTCTCGATCTTCCTGCCATTGGAACAAGGAGCCCCCACGACATGAGCCGTAGTGAAACTGTCTGGATCGTCGACGACGACCGTTCTATCCGCTGGGTCCTCGAAAAAGCCTTGCAACAAGAAGGCATGACCACCCAGAGCTTCGACAGCGCCGATGGGGTGATGAGCCGCCTGGCACGTCAGCAACCGGACGTGATCATTTCCGATATCCGCATGCCTGGGGCCAGTGGCCTGGACTTGCTGGCGCGCATTCGCGAGCAGCACCCGCGCTTGCCGGTGATCATCATGACCGCCCACTCGGACCTGGACAGCGCTGTCGCGTCCTACCAGGGCGGCGCCTTTGAATACCTGCCCAAGCCATTCGATGTGGATGAGGCGGTGGCGCTGGTCAAGCGCGCCAACCAGCACGCCCAGGAACAACAGAACCAGGAAGCGCCGCCGACCCTGACCCGTACTCCGGAAATCATCGGGGAAGCGCCGGCGATGCAGGAAGTGTTTCGCGCCATCGGGCGCTTGAGCCATTCCAACATCACCGTGCTGATCAACGGCGAATCGGGGACCGGTAAAGAACTGGTGGCCCACGCCCTGCACCGCCACAGCCCTCGGGCGGCCTCGCCGTTTATCGCACTGAATATGGCGGCGATTCCCAAGGATTTGATGGAGTCCGAGTTGTTCGGCCATGAAAAAGGCGCGTTCACCGGGGCAGCCAACCTGCGTCGCGGACGCTTTGAACAGGCGGACGGCGGCACACTGTTCCTCGATGAAATCGGCGACATGCCGGCCGACACCCAGACTCGCTTGCTGCGGGTGCTGGCTGACGGCGAGTTCTATCGTGTGGGCGGGCATACGCCGGTGAAGGTGGATGTGCGCATCATCGCGGCCACCCACCAGAACCTGGAAACACTGGTGCATGCGGGTAAATTCCGTGAGGACTTGTTCCACCGCCTCAACGTGATCCGCATCCACATCCCGCGCATGTCGGACCGCCGCGAAGATATCCCTACCCTCGCCCGCCATTTCCTCAGCCGCGCCGCCCTGGAGCTGGCGGTGGAGCCCAAGCTGCTCAAAAGCGAGACCGAGGAATACCTCAAGAATCTGCCGTGGCCCGGCAACGTGCGCCAGCTGGAGAACACCTGCCGCTGGATCACTGTAATGGCCTCCGGGCGCGAAGTGCACATCAGCGACCTGCCGCCGGAGCTGCTGAGCCTGCCGCAGGACTCGGCTCCCGTGACCAACTGGGAACAGGCGCTGCGCCAATGGGCCGACCAGGCCTTGGCACGCGGCCAGTCGAACCTGCTGGACAGCGCCGTGCCAGCGTTCGAGCGGATCATGATCGAGACCGCGCTCAAACACACCGCCGGCCGCCGCCGTGATGCCGCCGTGCTGCTGGGTTGGGGGCGCAATACCCTGACGCGCAAGATCAAGGAACTGGGAATGAAGGTGGATGGTGGGGATGATGACGAGGGTGATGAAGCCTGAACCCCAAGACCGCTGAAGGCCCCGTGTGGGAGCCGGGCTTGCCCGCGATGACGGTGTGTCAGTCACCCGGTATAGGGCTGACACGCCGTCATCGCAGGCAAGCCAGCTCCCACATTGGTTTTGTGCAATGCCTGCAGACTGTGCACCGCTTCAATGCACGATGAACCGGCATTGAGCACAGACCAGAAAACTCGCATATCGCTTTCGCTACAAATTTCTTGGCAGTAGAAACAAACAAAGCCCCGTATTCCGGGGCTTTGCGCTTTTGGCATTTTTTTCAAGCAACAATTGCAAGTTTTGGCACGCCCCCTGCAATAACCCCAGTACTACCCAGTTTCGGGGACCTTGGTACAGGCAGGCCGAGAATCCCCTCTTTAACACCGAAGCCTCAGGCTTCACCCCGTTTTGGGAGCCCTGGTACAGGCAGGCCGGGAACTCCCTCTTTTATTGCTCTTGGAGATGGATCTCCAGCCGCCAGCGGCCATCGACCTCTGCACCGCTCCACTCCCCCCGCAACGGCCGAGCCGCCACCAGGTTCAGCAGCAGGCCAGCGTCGGTCTTGCGTATGCGCCAATTCACGTCCTTGTCATTGACCTTGAGCTGCCCGCTGGCAGCCTTGCCCTGGGCGTCAAACAGCAACGCCACGGTGCCGTCGATATGCTCGCCGTGCAGCTTGGGTTCGTCGTTGAACCACACCACCAAACCATCCGCCGCAGGTTCTACCTGTTGCAGCTCAAGCGGCTCGGGGGTGGTCAAGCGACCGATCATCAAGCCAATCATCAAGCCGACAATCGCCAATGAGCCCAACACCCTCGGCAATAGCTTCGGTCTCGGGTCGTCTTCGGGGGTAGAATGCAGCGCATCTTTGCCTTCGGAGCCGTGCATGTTTCACGTCATCCTTTTTCAACCAGAAATTCCGCCGAATACCGGCAACGTTATCAGGCTGTGCGCCAACAGTGGCTGTCACCTGCATTTGATCGAGCCGCTGGGCTTTGACATGGACGACAAGCGCCTGCGCCGCGCCGGGCTGGACTACCACGAGTACGCCACCCTCAAGCGCCATGCCGACCTGGCCAGTTGCCTGGAGAGCCTGGGCCACCCTCGGCTGTTCGCGTTCACCACCAAGGGCTCGCGGCCGTTTCACGATGCCAGCTTTGCCGAGGGCGATGCCTTCCTGTTCGGCCCGGAAAGCCGGGGCCTGCCGGCCGAGGTGCTCGACGCATTGCCCGATGGCCATCGCCTGCGCTTGCCGATGCGTGAAGGCTGCCGCAGCCTGAACCTGTCGAACACCGTGGCCGTCGCTGTTTACGAAGGCTGGCGACAACTGGGCTTTAAATAAAACGCAAAACAAATGTGGGAGGGGGCTTGGGTGGGAGCCGGGCTTGCCCGCGATGCAGGCACCTCGGTGTGTCAGTCACACCGCAGTGATGCTATCGCAGGCAAGCCAGCTCCCACCCAAGCCCCCTCCCACATTTTTGATCGGCGCCGCTCAAAAAATCATTGAACGGTCGGAGCGCCTTCCTGTTGCATGCGCTGCAGCTCTTGGGCGTACAGGGCATCGAAGTTCACCGGGGCCAGCATCAGGGCCGGGAACGAACCACGGGTGACCAGGCTGTCCAGGGTCTCACGGGCATACGGGAACAGGATGTTCGGGCAGAACGCGCCCAGGGTGTGGCTCATGGACGCTTCGTCCAGGCCCTGGATCAGGAAGATACCGGCCTGTTGCACTTCAGCGATGAAAGCGACTTCTTCACCATTCTTGACGGTAACCGACAGGGTCAGCACGACTTCGTGGAAGTCGCCTTCCAGGGCTTTCTGACGGGTGTTCAGGTCCAGCGCAACGCTTGGGGTCCATTCCTGACGGAAGATCGCCGGGCTTTTCGGCGCTTCGAACGACAGGTCGCGCACGTAGATGCGCTGCAGCGAAAACTGTGGGCCTTGAGCTTCTGCTGCTTCGGTATTCTGTTGATCAGTCATCGCAGATCCTTCTTTATCTTGGGGTTCTTAAGGGGTTGGCAGTCAGACGGACAGCAGCGCATCAAGTTTACCGGCGCGCTCCAGAGCGAACAGGTCATCGCAACCACCGATATGCCGGGTGCCGATCCAGATCTGCGGGACCGACGTGCGGCCAGCCTTCTGGGCCATTTCGGCGCGCACCTGAGGCTTGCCATCAACCTTGATCTCTTCGAAGGCGACCTTCTTGCTCTGCAGCAGCTGCTTGGCTCGAATGCAAAACGGGCAATAATCGCTGGAATATACGACAACCTGGCTCATATCACTTCACCAACGGCAGGTTATCGCCACGCCAGCTGCTGATACCACCCGACAGCTTGGCGGCGGTGAAGCCGGTCTTGAGCATCTCGCGGGCGTGGGTGCCCGAGTGCTGGCCTTGGGCGTCGACCAGGATAATGGTCTTGGCCTTGTATTTTTCCAGCTCGGCCAAGCGCGCGATCAGCTTGTCCTGAGGAATGTTCAGGGCACCAACGATGTGGCCAGCGGCATAATCCTTGGCCGGGCGAATATCGACGACAACGGCCTCATCCTTGTTGACCAGCGCGGTCAGCTCCGACGTGCTCAGGCTGCGACCACCGCGGCTCAGTTCATGCGCGATCAGCAGCGCCAGCAGGATGACGAAGGCACCCACGAGCAGGTAGTGGGCAGTGGCAAATGCAATCAGGTGATCAACCATCAAGGAGGTTCCAGGGCGTTAAAATGGCGGTAAGTATACACAGCCGCCAAGGAGGGCCAACCCCCGTAAAGCGGTGACGCGCTCGGAACTTCGCTTTAAACTGCCACTCCCTTTTCCATTGTCTTCCTTTATTACCGCCGCGAGAGGATCTATGACTACCACGCCTAAACCTTTGGTCCTGATAATTCTCGATGGCTTCGGACACAGTGAAAGCCACCACGACAACGCCGTGTACTCGGCCAACAAGCCCGTGCTGGACCGCCTGACTGCAACGGTTCCCAACGGTTTGATCTCAGGTTCCGGCATGGACGTGGGCCTGCCGGACGGCCAGATGGGTAACTCGGAAGTCGGCCACATGAACCTCGGCGCCGGACGAGTGGTATATCAAGACTTCACGCGTGTGACCAAAGCGATCCGCGAGGGTGAGTTTTTCGAGAACCCGACCATCTGCGCGGCGGTCGATAAAGCCGTCGCCGCCGGTAAAGCCGTGCACTTCATGGGCCTGTTGTCGGACGGCGGCGTACATAGCCATCAGGATCACTTGGTCGCCATGGCCGAACTGGCGTTCAAGCGCGGTGCCGACAAGATCTACCTGCACGCCTTCCTCGACGGCCGCGACACACCGCCCAAAAGCGCGCAATCGTCGATCGAGCTGCTCGACGCCACCTTCGCCGCCTTGGGCAAGGGCCGCATCGCCAGCCTGGTGGGCCGTTACTTCGCCATGGACCGCGATAACCGCTGGGACCGTGTCGCCCAGGCCTACAACCTGATCGTCGAAGGCCAGGCCGAATTCAACGCGGCCACCGCCCAGGAAGGCCTGGAAGCAGCCTACGCCCGTGGCGAAAGCGATGAGTTCGTCAAGGCCACCACCATCGGCGAGCCGGTGAAGGTCGAAGACGGCGACGCCATGGTGTTCATGAACTTCCGCGCCGACCGCGCCCGTGAACTGAGCCATGTGTTCGTCGATGAAGGCTTCAAGGACTTCGAGCGCGCACGCCAGCCAAAGGTCGAGTTCGTCATGCTTACCCAATACGCCGCCAACATCCCGGCCCCGTCGGCATTCGCCCCGGGCAGCCTGGAGAACGTGCTGGGCGACTACCTGGCTAAAAACGGCAAGACCCAGCTGCGCATCGCCGAAACCGAGAAATACGCCCACGTGACGTTCTTCTTCTCCGGTGGCCGCGAAGAGCCGTTCCCCGGCGAAGAGCGCATCCTGATCCCGTCGCCAAAAGTCGCTACCTACGACTTGCAGCCGGAAATGAGCGCACCGGAAGTGACCGACAAGATCGTCGACGCCATTGATCACCAGCGTTATGACGTGATCGTCGTCAACTACGCCAACGGCGACATGGTTGGCCACAGCGGCAACCTGGAAGCGGCGGTCAAGGCCGTGGAATGCCTGGATAAATGTGTTGGCCGCATCGTCGACGCGCTGGAAAAAGTCGGCGGCGAAGCACTGATCACCGCCGACCACGGCAACTGCGAACAGATGTCCGACGAATCCACTGGTCAGGCTCACACAGCACACACCACCGAGCCGGTACCGTTCATCTATGTCGGCAAACGTGACCTGAAAGTGCGTGAAGGTGGCGTGCTGGCGGATGTGGCGCCGACCATGCTGAAACTGATGGGGCTGGAGCAACCGAAGGAGATGACCGGGACCTCGATCCTGGTCTGATCCAAAGTACGCCACAAAACAGTGTGGGAGCGGGCTTGCCCGCGATAGCGGCTAATCAGTCGACATCTATGTCGCTGACCCACCGCAATCGCGGGCAAGCCCGCTCCCACATTGGTTTTGTGGTGTTTGATAGATGTCTTTTTGCCATACCATCGCCACTCGGCGGCTATCTTGCCCTACCGCCCCAATTGGGCGTTTTTTTTGCAGCGCTTGGCGGGCATACTAGGCCGTCCTTTTCCCCTGGTGTCGCCCGCCTCTATGCTTCGCGCCTTGATCACCCTTGCTCTTGTCTGCCTGCTCCAACCGGCATTTGCCGATGAGCGCGCACAAACCCAACAACAGTTGGACGCTACGCGTCAGGACATTACCGAGCTGAAAAAACTGCTCGGCAAGCTCCAGGAAGAAAAATCCGGGGTGCAGAAAGACCTGCGCGGCACGGAAACCGAGATGGGCAAGCTGGAGAAGCAGGTCCAGGAGCTGCAAAAAGAACTAAAGAAGAGCGAGTCGGAACTGGAGCGACTCGACGCTGAGAAAAAAAAACTCCAGAGCGCACGCGTTGAACAGCAACGCCTGATCGCGATCCAGGCCCGTGCCGCGTACCAGAGCGGACGCCAGGAGTACCTCAAGCTGCTGCTCAACCAGCAGAACCCGGAAAAATTCGCCCGTACCCTCACCTATTACGACTACCTGAGCCAGGCACGCCTGGCGCAATTGAAGGGGTTTAACGAAACCCTGCGCCAATTGGCCAATGTCGAGCAGGAGATTGCCGACCAGCAATCGCAACTGCTCGACCAGAAAACCGCCCTCGACACCCAGCGTGATCAGTTGGACAAGGTGCGCAAGGAACGCCAGCAGGCCCTGGCCAAGCTCAACAGCGACGTAAAAGCCCGCGACGCCAAGCTCCAGGCACGCGAGCAGGACCAGGCCGACCTGGCCAAAGTCCTCAAGACTATCGAAGAAACCCTGGCCCGCCAGGCACGCGAGGCCGAAGAAGCGCGGCAAAAAGCGCTGATCGCCCAGCAGGAAGCCGAAAAAAAGCGTCAGCGTGAGGCCGAACTGGCTGCCACCAGCGACGCTCCGGCCCCGCGCAAACCGGCGCGTGCAGCCCCTGGCCCGCTGGTTTCCAGCAGTGGCGAGTCCTTCGGTGGCCCTTTTGCTTCAGCTCGGGGCAAACTTCCATGGCCGGTTGATGGTCGATTACTGGCACGCTTTGGGGAAACCCGTGGCGATGACACCCGTGCCAAGTGGGATGGCGTGATGATCAGCGCCTCTGCCGGCAGCCAGGTCCACGCCGTGCATGGTGGGCGCGTGGTGTTCGCCGATTGGTTGCGGGGCGCCGGCTTGCTGGTGATTCTTGACCACGGTAATGGCTATTTGAGCCTTTACGGCCACAATCAGACACTACTCAAGTCGGCAGGTGATGTTGTAAAAGCCGGTGAATCCATCTCCACTGTCGGTAACAGTGGTGGCCAGGACACCCCGGCGCTGTACTTTGCTATTCGTCAGCAGGGCCGCCCGAGCGACCCTGCACAATGGTGCCGGTCCCAAGGATAGGGTCGCATCTACATTAGGAGTTCGTTCGACATGCTGCATTTGTCCCGCCTCACTTCGCTGGCCCTGACGATCGCCCTGGTGATCGGCGCGCCTCTGGCTTTTGCCGACCAGGCCGCACCGGCTGCACCTGCCATGGCTGCGACGACCAAGGCGCCATTGCCGCTGGACGAGCTGCGCACCTTTGCCGAGGTCATGGACCGGATCAAGGCAGCGTATGTCGAACCCGTAGACGACAAGGCCCTGCTGGAAAATGCCATCAAGGGCATGCTCAGCAACCTCGACCCGCACTCCGCCTACCTGGGCCCGGAAGATTTCGCCGAGCTGCAGGAAAGCACCAGTGGTGAGTTCGGCGGCCTGGGCATCGAAGTGGGCTCCGAAGACGGCCAGATCAAAGTGGTCTCGCCCATCGACGACACCCCAGCGTCCAAGGCCGGCATCCAGGCCGGCGACCTGATCGTGAAGATCAATGGCCAGCCGACCCGTGGCCAGACCATGACCGAAGCCGTCGACAAGATGCGCGGCAAGCTCGGCCAGAAGATCACCCTCACCCTGGTACGCGACGGCGGCAACCCGTTTGACGTGACCCTGGCCCGTGCGACCATCACGGTCAAGAGCGTGAAGAGCCAGTTGCTGGAGTCGGGCTACGGTTACATCCGTATCACCCAGTTCCAGGTCAAGACCGGCGACGAAGTGGCCAAGGCCCTGGCCAAGCTGCGCAAAGACAACGGCAAGAAGCTCAACGGCATCGTGCTTGACCTGCGTAACAACCCAGGCGGCGTGTTGCAGTCGGCGGTTGAAGTGGTCGACCACTTTGTCACCAAGGGCCTGATCGTTTATACCAAAGGCCGGATTGCCAACTCCGAACTGCGCTTCTCGGCCACCGGCAACGACTTGAGCGAAAACGTGCCGTTGGCGGTGCTGATCAACGGCGGCAGCGCCTCGGCCTCGGAAATCGTCGCCGGCGCCCTGCAAGACCTCAAGCGCGGCGTGCTGATGGGCACCACCAGCTTCGGCAAAGGCTCGGTGCAGACCGTATTGCCGCTGAACAACGAACGCGCACTGAAGATCACCACGGCGCTGTACTACACGCCTAACGGCCGCTCGATCCAGGCCCAGGGCATCGTGCCGGACATCGAAGTACGCCGCGCCAAGATCACCAACGAGATCGATGGCGAATACTACAAAGAGGCCGATCTGCAAGGTCACCTGGGCAATGGCAACGGCGGCGCCGACCAGCCAACCGGCAGCCGCGCCAAGGCCAAGCCGATGCCCCAGGACGATGACTACCAACTGGCCCAGGCACTCAGCCTGCTCAAGGGCTTGAGCATCACCCGCAGCCGTTGATCATGCGCTTTGCCCTGATCTTCGCTGTGCTGTGCAGCCTGGCAGGGGTCGCTCAAGCGGCCCCTGCCGGCGAACCGCACAAAGCCTACCTGACGCTTATCATCGACGACCTGGGGCAAAACCTGCCTCGGGATCGTCGCGTGCTTGCGCTACCCGGCCCGGTGACCGCCGCCATCATGCCGGACACGCCCCACGCCGCCGAATTCGCCCGTGAGGCCCACAAGGCTGGCAAGATCGTGATCCTGCACATGCCTATGGACCCGGCCACCGGTCCATTCGCCTGGCACCCGGAGCTGTCCATCGAAGAACTGGGCAAGCGCCTGGACGCGGCATTTGAAGCCGTGCCCTACACCGCCGGTATCAACAACCACATGGGCAGCCGCATGACTGCACAACCGGTAGCGATGGCCTGGCTGATGGGTGAGTTGCAACGGCGCCACAAGTTCTTCGTCGACAGCCGAACCAGTGCGCAAACCGTCGCCGCCGCCGAGGCACAGAAGATCGGTTTAGCCCATGTGTCGCGGGATGTATTTCTCGATGACGAACGCACCGAGGCGGCGATTACCACGCAACTGCAGACCGCGATCAAACTGGCGCACAAGCAGGGTTCGGCAGTCATGATCGGGCATCCTTACCCACAGACGCTGGCGGTACTGGAGCGCGAATTGCCCAAGCTCAAGGCGCAGGGCGTGGAGTGGATCGATATCAAGTTGATGATCAGCGTGCGCAGTAATCGGGCGATGGCCGGGCATGGCAAGGACGGTATTTACCGTTAAGGAAGATCGCAAAGATCTACTGTGGGAGCGGGCTTGCCCGCGATGGCGGAGTGTCGGTCACACAGGTATTGGCTGATCCATTGTTATCGCGGGCAACCCCGCTCCCACATTGTTGATCGTGTTCATCCTGCCGACTTCAGAGGTAACGCGCCATGATTTCGTCTATACGGCCGCTGTTACGTAACTCATCCAATGCGGCCTGGAGCCTGGCCACCACCTCATCCGGCACGTCCTTGTTCAACGCCAGGTAAAGCTGCGCACTGTTGAACCGCAACACCGTCTTGAGCCCGTTCACCCCCACCTGCCGCGCCAGGTAACGCCCGGCAGGATCGCCGGTGGCCCACAGGTCGATCTGGCCTTCCATGAGCTTTTGCGCATTGTCCTGGTCACGCAGGGCGACCATCGGCTTGAGCCCCTGCTTGTCGAGGCTTTCGGCAATGGCGTCGCCTTTGTAGGCGCCAATCTTGTAGCGGCGCGCTTGCTCCAGGCTTTCTAGCTGAATCTTGCTGTCGGCCTTGGCCAGCAGTACCCAATCATCCGGGCCGATGGGGCCGACCCATTTGAACAAGGCTTCACGGTCTGGCAGACGCGCCATCACAAACACACCGTAACCGGGTTTTTCCAGGGCGAGCTTGTAGATTCGTTCCCACGGGAAGCGCAGGGTCAGGTTGTAGGAAATGCCGGCACGCTGGAAGGTTTCGCGCATGATGTCTACGGCGATGCCTTCGATGTTCTCGTCCTTGGCGAAGTTCTTGCCGTTTTTCGCCATGTTGTAGGGCGGGAAATTTTCCGTCAGCAACACCAGGGAGGCGTCAGACGGTTGTTCGGCGTGTGCCGTAGCCGCCATGAACATGGAGGAACTGGCGAGGGCGAGCAGCAGGTGTTTGAACATGAAGGCTACCGGAATCCATGGCAAGCGCAGAGAGTGCCGCGAGCCTGCCATGGTGTCCAGCAGCGTTTAGCGCACGACGATACCGCGCGCCGCCATATAGGCCTTGGCCTCGGGCACGGTGTATTCACCAAAGTGGAAAATACTCGCCGCCAGCACCGCGCTGGCATGGCCTTCGAGCACGCCATCGGCTAAGTGTTGCAGGTTGCCGACGCCGCCCGACGCGATCACCGGGATGCCCAGGGCATCACTGATGGCGCGGGTGACGCCCAGGTCGAAACCGTTTTTCATGCCGTCCTGGTCCATGCTGGTCAGCAGGATTTCACCGGCGCCCAGGCCTTCCATCTTCATCGCCCACTCCACCGCGTCCAGCCCGGTAGGCTTGCGCCCGCCGTGGGTGAAGATCTCCCAGCGCGGGGTTTCGCCCGGGCCGGACACCTTTTTGGCGTCGATAGCCACCACGATGCATTGCGAGCCGAAGTGTTGCGCGGCTTCGCCGACAAACTCAGGGTTGAACACGGCGGCGGTGTTGATCGAGACCTTGTCCGCACCGGCATTAAGCAGGTTGCGGATGTCTTGCACGGTGCGCACGCCACCGCCCACGGTCAGCGGGATAAATACCTGGCTGGCCATGCGCTCGACGGTATGCAGCGTGGTGTCGCGGCCATCGACGCTGGCGGTGATGTCGAGGAAGGTGATCTCGTCGGCACCTTGCTCATCGTAGCGACGGGCGATTTCTACCGGGTCGCCGGCATCACGGATGTTCTCGAACTTGACGCCCTTGACCACACGACCGTTGTCGACGTCCAGGCAAGGGATGATGCGTTTGGCCAGCGCCATGGTCAGTCCTCAGCCGTTGTAGGCGTCGCAGTAAGCCTGAGCTTCGGCGACGTCCAGGGTACCTTCATAGATCGCACGGCCGGTGATGGCGCCGATAATGCCGGGAGCCTTGGCGTCCAGCAGCGACTTGATGTCACCCAGGTTGTGAATGCCGCCCGAGGCGATCACCGGAATCTTGGTGGCCGCTGCCAGGGCTGCGGTGAACGGAACGTTGCAGCCCTGCATCATGCCGTCTTTGGCGATGTCGGTATAAACGATGGCGGACACGCCGTCGGCTTCGAACTGTTTGGCCAGGTCGATCACCTGCACGGTGCTGATTTCAGCCCAGCCATCGGTGGCAACAAAGCCGTCTTTAGCATCCAGGCCGACGATAACCTTGCCGGGGAACGCGCGGCAGGCTTCGGCGACGAAGGCTGGGTCTTTCACGGCCTTGGTGCCGATGATCACGTAGCTCACGCCCGCCTTGACGTAGTGCTCGATGGTTTCCAGGGAGCGGATACCACCGCCGATCTGGATCGGCAGGTTCGGGTAGCGTTTGGCGATGGCGGTGACCACCTCGCCATTGACCGGCTGGCCTTCGAAGGCGCCGTTCAAGTCCACCAGATGCAGACGACGGCAGCCCCCTTCTACCCATTTGGCAGCCATGCTCACCGGGTCATCGGAGAACACCGTGGAATCTTCCATGCGGCCTTGGCGCAGGCGGACACAAGCGCCGTCCTTGAGATCGATAGCGGGGATAATCAGCATCTGGCAAACCTTATTCGATATTCAGCAATGCTTGGGAAATCAGGGTTTCTCAAGCGACCACAAGTCGCTTTCGATGCTTTCGAACCTTTCCTTAAGGAGCGTCTGCGTGTCGAAAACCGCCCTGTTGTAATAATGCGGCGCCACTTCGGTGGTGAACAGCTCAAGAATCTCGGCGACCTCGAACGAACCCAGCTTGAGCTCGAAGCGGTCTTCCATGAAACGTTTGATCTTGTCGGTGGCCGCACGCTCCTGCTCGGGCGTGAGGTTCAAGATCGGCGGCTTCGGTTTCTTGGCCATTACCAGCGACCATCCCACGCGGCGAAGTTCTGCAGCAATTGCAGGCCATGGGTATGGCTCTTCTCCGGGTGGAACTGCACGGCAAAGCGCGAACCATCGGCCAGCGCGGCGGCAAAATCGACGCCGTAATGCCCGCCACCCACCACCTGGCGCGGGTTACCGGCGGCGATGTAGTAGCTGTGCACGAAGTAGAAACGCGCCATGTCCGGAATGTCGTGCCACAGCGGGTGGTCGACGGTGCGGCGCACTTCGTTCCAGCCCATGTGCGGGACTTTGAGGTGCTCGCCCTCTTCATGCAGGTCTTTGCCGAAGAACTTCACCTGGCCCGGAAACACCCCGATGCAGTCGACACCGCCGTTCTCTTCACTGCTGTCGAGCAAAGCCTGCATGCCCACGCAGATACCGAGGAAGGGGCGGTCCTGGCTGACTTCGCGCACCAGGCTGTCAAAGCCCAGGCGGCGGATCTCGGCCATGCAATCGCGAATCGCGCCAACGCCGGGGAACACCACGCGGTCGGCTTCGCGAATCACGTTGGCATCGCTGGTGATCAGCACCTTGCCGGCACCTACATGCTCAAGGGCCTTGGCCACCGAGTGCAGGTTACCCATGCCGTAATCGATAACCGCGACCGTCTGCATTACAGAACGCCCTTGGTCGACGGCATTTGCCCGCCCATGCGCTCATCGACTTCTACAGCCATGCGCAACGCGCGGCCGAAAGCCTTGAACACGGTTTCGATCTGGTGGTGGGTGTTGGTGCCGCGCAGGTTGTCGATGTGCAGGCTGACCAGTGCGTGGTTGACAAAGCCCTGGAAGAATTCCTGGAACAGGTCAACGTCAAAGCCACGGCCCACGTTCGCGCGGGTGTAAGGCACGTGCATCTGCAAACCCGGGCGGCCGGAGAAGTCGATGACCACCCGGGACAGCGCTTCATCCAACGGGACATAGGCATGGCCGTAGCGACGGATGCCTTTTTTGTCGCCGATGGCCTTGGCAAACGCCTGGCCGAGGGTGATGCCCACGTCTTCCACCATGTGGTGGTCGTCGATATGCAGGTCGCCTTTGCCGACGATATCCAGGTCGATCAGCCCGTGACGGGCGATCTGGTCCAGCATGTGCTCAAGAAAAGGGACACCGATATCGAATCGGGCCTTTCCGGTGCCATCCAGGTTGATCGAGGCTTTGATCTGGGTTTCCAGAGTGTCGCGCTCGACAGATGCCTTACGTTCGGCCATCACCAGCTCCGCAAAATCATTGGGCGAAAAAGGCAGCCATTATAGGGGCGCAGGCGCTAAACAGAAACAACGAAGGGGATAAGACTGACGAGTTGGAGCGAGGAATGTCGGGGATAGACATGTGCATACATGTGAGCATGGGCTTATGTGGGAGCTGGCTTGCCTGCGATAGCATCACTGCGAGGCAACTGGTACACCGAGGTGCCTGTATCGCAGGCAAGCCAGCTCCCACATTAGCCCGGCCCCACAGGAGCCGGGCCCACTCTTAGTGCGGTGTCAGTGGAACAGTACCGCCGTCTTCTGCAGGGTCACCCACACACCCCACGCCAGCGGAATACCCACTACCAGCCACGCGGCAATCGCCAGCGGCTTGCTGGCGGCGGAGGCCTTCCACTCCAGCACGGTGGTGGCATCGGCACCTTTGTCATGGCCCAGCGCCTGTTCGGCGGCAAGTTCTGCATCAGTCATGAAGTACTTATCGGCCACCGGGCGCACCAGCAGGTTGCAGATGAAGCCCAGCACCAGCAAGCCGGCGAGGATGTACAAGGTGATGTCGTAGGCCGCGGCGCGTTCAACGCCGATGCTCAACTGGTATTCACGCAGGTAGTTCACCAGCACCGGGCCCAACACGCCCGCAGCGGCCCAGGCGGTCAACAGGCGACCGTGGATCGCGCCAACCATCTGGGTGCCGAACAGGTCGGCCAGGTAGGCCGGAACCGTGGCAAAACCACCGCCGTACATCGACAGGATGATGCAGAACGCCGCCACAAACAGCGCCACGTTGCCCAGATGCCCCAGGTTCGGGATCAGCGCGTACAGGGCAAAGCCCAGGGCGAAGAACACGAAGTAGGTATTTTTACGCCCCAGGTAGTCAGAGAACGAGGCCCAGAAGAACCGGCCACCGATGTTGAACAGGCTCAACAGGCCGGTAAAACCAGCGGCAATGGCTGCAATGGAGGCCAACTGGCCCGCATCCAATTGGCCAAATGGCACATCAACACCCAACAACTTGCCGCCGAACACTTCCTGCAGCAGCGGCGAGGCCATGCCCAAGATGCCGATACCGGCAGACACGTTCAGGCACAGCACCAGCCATACCAGGCGGAACTGCGGGGTTTTCCACGCCACATTCACATGCACGTGACGGTGAGTGATCATCGCATTGCTGGCTTTTTTCGCCGGCGCGGTCCAGCCCTCAGGCTTCCAGCCGGTCGGCGGTACGCGATACAGCAGGGCGCCACCGATCATGAACACGAAATAAATCGCCGCCATGACCACAAAGCTCTGCCATACGCCCACGCTGGTGGGCGAAGAGAAATGGCCCATCAGTGCCGCAGCCAGGGGCGCACCCACCATCGCGCCGCCGCCGAAGCCCATGATCGCCATGCCGGTCGCCATGCCGCGCTTGTCCGGGAACCACTTGATCAAGGTCGAAACGGGCGAGATATAGCCCAGGCCCAAGCCGATACCGCCAATGACACCGGAGCCGATCCACATCAGCCAGATCTGGTGGGTATAGATACCCAGCGCCGAGATCAGCAGGCCACCGCACCAGCACAACGCCGAGACAACGCCGGCCTTGCGTGGCCCGGCATGTTCCAGCCAGCCGCCCCAGATCGCTGCCGAGCAGCCCAGGAAGATGAAGAACAGGGTGTAGATCCAGCCCAGCATGGAGATCGGCCAGTCGCATTGGGACGAAAAGACTTGGGCGATAAAGCTCATGTCCGGCGCGCAGGCCACCGGCGCGGTGATACCCAGCGCCTTGGACAAGGGCAGCCAGAACACCGAGAAGCCGTAGGCCATGCCGATGCACAAGTGGATGGCCAGTGCGGCCGGTGGAACTAGCCAGCGGTTGAAGCCCGGCTTGGCGATGATGCGTTCCTTGGACAGGAACGCAGGCTGTGCGGCGGCATTGCCGGCCACAGTGCTAGTGCTCATTGGTGTTTCCCCCAGTTATTGGTATGCGTCCGTCAGGCGCTCTCTCCCTCGGCCTTGCACGCAAAGCGTGGCCGTTTTGTTGAGTGAAGCTCCCTTTAAGGCGCGACGTTAAGTCGCAGAAGGCGGACGAACGTGCAGAGATTAGCACCAGTGGATGACAGAAAAATCAAACTGCCACTACCTTTTTTGGATTATCTGTATTTTTCTGACGTCAAAATCCCATTTCCGCGCCGGTGGATACAATGTAACGATCCGTGAACTGACGCCGGCCTTCGGGCGTTATACTCTGCGGCTAAATTTTGAAATCGACATACAAGGACTCGCCCATGAAAGCGTTCGGCAAAATCCTGGGTCTGGTACTTCTGGGGCTGTTGCTGATCATTGTGGCGCTCGGCTTTGCCCTGACCCACCTTTTCGATCCCAACGACTACAAAGAAGAAATTCGCCAGATAGCCCGCGACAAGGCCCACATCGAGCTGACGCTCAATGGCGATATCGGCTGGAGCCTTTTCCCCTGGCTGGGCCTGGAACTGCACGAGGCCAGCGTCGCGACCCTGACCGCACCCACCCAACCTTTCGCCGACTTGCAGATGCTCGGCCTGTCGGTGCGCGTACTGCCGCTGCTGCGCCGCGAAGTGCAGATGAGCGATGTGCGTGTCGAGGGCCTGAACCTGCGCCTGAACCGCGATAAGCAAGGCCACGGCAACTGGGAAGACATCGGCAAGAACCTGCCCGACGAAACCGCCGGTGCCCCCGCTCCCGCGCCGGTCGAACCGGTGGCTGAAACCAAGCCGGAAAAACCGCCGCAGCCGATCCGCCTGGACATCGACAGCCTGACCATCAACAACGCCCGCGTCGAATACACCGATGAACAGACCGGCAAGCAATTGAGTGCCGAGAGCATCCAACTGAGCGCCGGAGCCATCCACGAAGGCGCCAGCATTCCGCTGAAACTCACGGCGTTCCTGGGTAGCAACCAGCCGCTGATGCGGGTCAAGACCGAGCTGAACGGCAACTTGCGCATCCAGCGGGCCCTCAAGCGCTACCAGTTCGAAGACATGCGCTTAAGCGGTGAAGCCACCGGCGAGCCGCTGCAAGGCAAGACCGTGAGCTTCTCTACCCAGGGCCAACTGCTGGTGGACCTGGCGGCCAACGTCGCCGAATGGACCAACCTGAAACTGGCGGCCAACCAATTGCGCGCCTTGGGCGAACTGAAGGCCAATGACCTGGACAAAACCCCGCAAATCAGCGGCGCCCTGTCGGTTGCCCAGTTTGACCTGGCCAAGTTTCTTGAGAGCATCGGCCACCCACTGCCAGCCATGGCCCCAGGTAGCCTGAGCAAGGTCGAGCTGGTGAGCCGCCTCAAGGGCACGCCCACCAGCGTCGCCCTGGAAGACCTGAACCTGAAGCTCGATGGCAGCACCTTCACCGGCCGCGTCGCCGTGGATGATTTCGCCAAGCAGTCCCTGCGTGTGCAGCTCAAGGGCGATACCTTCAATGCCGACAATTACCTGCCGGCCAAATCCGAAGCCGCCAAAGGTGCAACCGCTGCACGCCAGGCCGAAGTACAGAGCAGCGAGGCCGGCGCCATGGCGGCAGGCGGCAACACGCCATTGCCCGAGGCGCCGACCAAAGGTGCCTGGAGCAATGACAAACTGCTGCCGCTGACGCGCCTGCGCAGCCTGGACGTAAATGCAGACCTGGCCTTTGGCGAGCTGACCCTTAGCCAATTGCCCATTCAAAATGCGGTGCTTAAAGCCTCCGGCATTGACGGGCAACTCAAGCTCGACACCCTTAGCGGCGGCCTCTACAACGGCACGTTCCAGGCCAACGGCACACTCGACGTGCGCCAGGACACGCCAGTGCTGGCCCTGCAAAGCCACATCAAGCAGGTACCTGTTGAACGCATCCTGCAGGCCCAAGGGAAAACTCCGCCGGTCAAAGGCCAGCTCACCCTCGACAGCAACCTCAGCGGCCGCGGCAACAGCCAGAAGGCCCTGATCGACAGCCTCAACGGCACCGCCAGCATCGTGATCAACAACGGTGTGCTGCTCAATGCCAACATTGAGCAGCAACTGTGTACCGGCATCGCCCTGCTCAACCGCAAGACCCTGAGCACCACGCCAGGCGGCAAGGACACGCCCTTCCAGGAACTGCGCGGCAACCTCACGTTCCGTAACGGCGTGGCCAGCAACCCCGACCTGAAAGTACGCATTCCTGGCCTGACGCTCAACGGCAACGGTGATGTGGATTTACGCGTGCTGGGCATGGACTACCGCGTCGGCATCATCGTCGAAGGCGACAAGCGCGACGTGCCGGACCCAGCCTGCCAGGTCGGCGCCAACTTCCAGGGCATTGAGGTGCCACTGCGCTGCCGAGGCCCGCTTGAGCTTGGCGCCAAGGCCTGCCGCCTGGACAAGGACGGCCTGGGCCAGGTCGCCCTCAAGGCTGCCGGCAACCGCCTCAACGAGAAGCTGGAAGAGAAACTCGACAAGGTTAACCCCAAGCTCAAAGACGCATTGAAAGGCCTGTTCAACCGATGAGAAACGAGCAGTTTTCACAAGCGGTGCTGGACTGGTACGACCGCCATGGCCGCCACGACCTGCCCTGGCAACAGGGCATCACCCCTTACCGGGTGTGGGTGTCGGAGATCATGCTGCAACAGACCCAGGTCAGCACCGTGCTCAACTACTTCGACCGGTTCATGGCATCCCTGCCGACGGTCGAAGCCCTGGCCGCCGCGCCGGAAGATGAAGTGCTGCACCTGTGGACGGGCCTGGGCTACTACACACGGGCGCGCAACCTGCAGAAGACCGCCAGGATCGTGGTGGCCGAACACGGCGGCGAATTCCCCCGCGACGTGGAAAAGCTCACCGAGCTGCCGGGCATCGGCCTGTCCACCGCGGGTGCGATTGCCAGCCTGAGCATGGGCCTGCGCGCACCGATCCTCGACGGCAACGTCAAACGCGTGCTGGCGCGCTTTACCGCCCAAGAGGGCTACCCTGGCGAACCCAAGGTGGCCAAGCAGCTGTGGGCCACCGCAGAGCGCTTCACACCCTTTGAGCGCGTCAACGCCTACACCCAGGCCATGATGGACATGGGCGCCACCCTGTGCACCCGCAGCAAACCCAGTTGCCTGCTGTGCCCGCTGGAAAAAGGCTGCGAAGCCCACATGCTGGGCCTGGAAACACGCTACCCGATCCCGAAGCCGCGCAAGACCATCCCGCAAAAGCGCACGCTGATGCCCATGCTGGCCAACGCCGAGGGCGCGATCCTGCTTTACCGTCGCCCGTCTACGGGCTTGTGGGGCGGCTTGTGGAGCTTGCCGGAGCTGGACGACCTGCAAGACCTGGATCACCTCGCCAACCAGCACGCGCTGGCGCTGGGCAAGCATCAGGAACTGCCCGGGTTGGTCCACACTTTCAGCCACTTCCAACTGGCCATCGAACCCTGGCTGGTCCAGGTCGAGGAAACCGCCCATCACGTGGCCGAGGCCGACTGGCTCTGGTATAACCTCGCCACCCCGCCGCGCCTGGGCCTTGCCGCCCCGGTGAAAAAACTGCTGAAGCGCGCGGCCGACGTATTGAACGCAGGAGTTTCGTCATGACCCGCACCATCATGTGCCGCAAGTACAAAGAAGAACTGCCAGCCCTGGAGCGCCCTCCGTACCCAGGTGCCAAGGGCCAGGACATCTACGAGCACGTCTCCGCCAAAGCCTGGGGCGACTGGTTGAAACACCAGACCCTGCTGATCAACGAAAAACGCCTGAACATGATGAATGCCGAGGACCGTAAATACCTGGCCGGCGAAATGGACAAGTTCTTTTCCGGCGAGGAATACGCCAAGGCCGACGGCTACGTTCCACCTGCTCAATAATTGATCAAAAACCGGGGTCTGCACGTAAGCGACGGTAATAATTAAATATTTTTTGAAAACTTGCTTGACGACCCCCTGAAAAACCCGTTTAATGCGCCCCGTTGCCCAGATAGCTCAGTCGGTAGAGCAGGGGATTGAAAATCCCCGTGTCGGCGGTTCGATTCCGTCTCTGGGCACCAAAATACCGAGAAACCCCAAGGAACAATGCGTTCCTTGGGGTTTTTTATTGCCTGCGATTTAATGCGACTCACGCATTTACGGACACGATGTCGCAGCAGGACGATTGAGGGTTATTTTTGGCTGGACTCAATCGTTCAGCCTTTACCCAAATCTCAGTTGTAAGGTTTTTTCATGACCCGCTTCTTGCTTTGCACCCTGTTACTACTGACCGCCCTGCTCAGTGGGTGTGCCACGCAGCTGGACGTAGCGATCAACGCGACGCCTGATCCCGACTATCACTTCGACCGACAGGCAACCGTGCTGGTGACCTCCACCGGCGGCAGCGATGAAAACTCACTCAACGCCCGCTACTACCTGCGTGACATGGTCCGCGCCATGCAGGACCAGGGCTTTCGCAATGTCTTCACCGACACCACCCTGCCCAAGAACCATGCACCAATCAAAATGACCGTCACCCTGGACGTCGACAGCAAGCAGGTGACGTATCGCTATACCGCCACCGAATACGGGCAGGTGGCAAAAAGCACCACCACCCAATGCAAGAAGAACAAGAAAAAGACCGACCAACTGACCTGCACCAGCACTCCAAACACCTCCTACGGCCCGGTAGGGACCTCGGAGCGCACCGGCTACACCACGCTCACCACCTTCCGGGTCACCGCTCGTGATGAAGTGAGCAGGCGCGCTGTCTACCTGCTACGGGCGTCGTCCTATAACGACGACTGCCAAGCCGCCAAGGTCGAAGCCTTCCTGGTACAGCAGGGTTTGCAGAATCTGAATTTCCAGGACCGCGTGCAGCGCAACTATACGGTCACGATGCCTGAAGGCTTCCGTTGCAAGTAATCAGCTGCTCGGCAGGCCCTTGGCTCAAGGGCCTTCTTACCTGAGCAAAAACACCATCAATGGGTTGTCATTCAAGCGCCCTTGATAGCTCGGCGCCAGGTGCTCCACCGGCGACCCCTTCAACAGCGCGGTCTCCTTGCGCGATACGATCACCCACGAGGGCCGGGGCAGCGCCGCCAATTTCTCAAGCTCGTGTCGCCCGACAAACAGCGGCTGTTCATCGTGATCCAGGTTCATCATGTAGCGCACCGCCCAGGTATCCCGGGCCAGATCGACAAACACCAAAGGGCCCGGCTGCGCCTGGCGCAACGCCTCCACCTGGCTGACAAACCGCCGAGTATCGAATTGCAGGTCCTTGGCCGGCTCTATCACCGTCACCAGCAACAGCCATTGCGCCGCCAGGGCGATCAGACTGAGCCACACCAACCGCCATGCTCGCTGCCAGGCAATCAACGCTGCGGCTTGCAGCACCACCAGCACGCCGATCATCAACGGCAAGGAAATCTCCGGCCAGTAGCCCTGCTTGTGCCAGGCGTGTCGACACACAAACAACACAACCACGCACAACGCCGGCAGCGCCGCGACCAGCCATTCGTAGCCGCGACGCACGCCCACCAGCCAGCCTTGCGCATGCAGCAGCCCATAGGCAGCGACAGCCGCAAACATCGGCACCATCGGCAGAATGTAATAAGCGCGCTTGAAGTGCGGTACCGACAGGCCGAGCAGAATCATCAAGCCGCAGCCCCCGAACCGCACCAGCAATTGCAGGTGCTCATTGCCCCAACGCTCGGGCCAGCGATGGCGCAACGCAAACAGGGTCGCAAACGCCAGCGGCACCACCGGGAAGTAGCGGTACAAGCTCAGTTGGAAGTAAAAGTAAAACGGCTCACCCGACTCATCCAGACGCCCACCGACTTGCATCTTGAAGACTTCATCGGCAAACGCATTGCCACCACTGAACCGCGCAAGCTTCATCAATAACCACCAGCACGCGGCGAGCAACACCAGGCCGACAACGCCGTGGATCAGGATCTGCCGGACACGCACCCCCGGTTTGCCCAACGCCCAATACACACACACCACCCCGCAGACTTCAATCAACCCCAGCGGCCCACGTATGGCGAAACCCAGGATGAACAACGGAAACACCGCCAGTTGCCTCAGCCGTGACCCGAGGCGTTCGCCGGTGTGCAGCAGATAGAAACTGCCCACGCATAACAACGCGACCATCTGGTCCAGGCACACCGAGCGCGACTTTTCGAGCAACTGGGCGGTGAGCAGCGTGAGCAGCATCGTCAGCAGCGACCAGGCACGGCTGTAGGGTGCCAGCAGACGATACATCAGCGCGATCACACCCGCCGAGGCGAGCGCCGTGGGCAGCACATTCGCCAAGTGGTTCGGCGCGTCGAACAAGCGGGCGAATAGATAACTGAAGAAGGTCGCGGTGCCTGGGTAATCCGCATAGGGCTGGCCGTAGGTGGTGGGGAAAAGACTCGCGCCATGGCGATACATTTCCTGCAGGAAAAGCGCCCAACGCCCGTCAAAACCCTGGGGCTGCTGATCCCAGATGCCTACTGTGAACAACAAGAGAGCGACCAGGAAAATACCCAGTGACTCCAGGCGAAAACGGTTGCGGTGATCCATCGGGTGACCTGTCAGGTGGGAAGCGCTGGCGTATGGTGCCGAACGCGCCCCTGAATGGCGCCTGAACAGACCTGAACATTCACGCGGTTACCGACTGGAGGGCCACACCACTGCCGGGATCAGGCGAACGTAGGCCAACTCGGCAACCAACTCGATCAGGGTCTGCAGGACCACCACCGCTGCGGCCAAGCCGCGCACATCCTCCGGCAGGGCCAGCGCCAACGGTAAAACCACCAGCGAGTTACGGGTCGACGCACTGAACGTTACCGCCCGCGCCGTCAAAGCTGGCAGTGCGAACAGGCGCGCAGCCCCAATGCCCATCAACGGCGCCAGCAACACAAAGGCTACGTAGACCGGAATAACTGGCAGCAACACATTGATATCCTGCATTACCGCCGTGATGTGCGAAGCGAGCACGACAAACAGCACCAACGCCATCGCCGGCACCGGCAACCACGCCCAGGCACTGTTCCAATGACTGATTATGCTCGACCGCCGCGCAAGGACGCTGGTCACTACTGCCAGAAGCATCGGCACCACAATCAGCCCCAAGAACGCCTCGACAAACGGCCCCGCCGCCACCACCACGCTGGATTGCTCGCCCAACATCAGCCCCAGGTATACCGGCAACAGCAGCAGTTGCAGCAACAGCAGCAGCGGGGTTGCCGCCAGCATCGACCGCGAGTCGCCCTTGCCGATATGGGTAAACACCACCACGTAGTCGATACAGGGCGTCAGCAACACCAGCAGAGCGCCCACCAGCAACGCCGGGCGCTCCACCAGGCCGCGGGTCAACCCCCACACCAGTAAAGGCACCAGGATGAAATTGGCCAGCAGCAAGGCCCCCATGAAGCGCTTGTTGCCCAAGCCTTGGCGCAGCTCAAGAAAGGGTATCTGCAAAAACATCGCATACATCAGCACGGCGATGGCAGGGGTCACCCAAAGGCTGAGGCCCTGCGCCGACAAGGGCCAGAGCAGGCCAAACGTGACGGCCGCAAAGACGGCAACGAAGTAGATCGGGACCTGATGGTGTTCCAGGGTGTCACGGGTCATGGGCGGGCTCTGGTGGATCCATAGACTGTCAGCCTAAGTACCCGCGCAGATAAGGTCGAGCACTACAGCAATCATCGCCGCCCGAGAAACCCTTGGGATTTACCCCAACCTGCGCTTCAATACACCCTCTAAACCCAGACCCCAAGGACGTTAAGCCCATGGCCTCGCCAAACAAGCAGCAAAAACGCGCCCACCGGGCAAAAGCCAAGGCCAAGCAAAACCGCACCCAGCGCGCCGTGGCGCACAAGCCGGATGCTTTTGCTGGCGACGACAGCCGCATCGACCTTGAGTCGGTGGATTTGACTGAACTGTTCGTCGAAATGCGTACCGCCGGCGAGATCAGCCAGCAGGCGCTGTGTGCGGTGTTCCTGGCGCACCCGTTGCTGGCGTTGGTGCTGGAGCAGGAAGGCGAAGAGGAAGCGACCGACTTTATCCTGGCGGCGCTGATCGAGTATCGGCAGTGGGCGACGGACAGCGATGATGAAGCCGCCGCATTGGCGTGGATTGAGTCGCCGCAGTTCCAGGCCGACTACGTGGCGGCGTCCCAGGCGCTGGCCAACGCCCCCGACTGACGCAAAATAAAAATGTGGGAGCGGGCTTGCTCGCGAATGCATTCTGACAGTCACTCAATTATTGACTGGTCTAGCGCATTCGCGAGCAAGCCCGCTCCCACAGTTTGAATAGCGGCGTATCAGTTAAGCGCCGCAGCCCCCACTCTTTGAGCCTTGCGACGGCTCGCCACCACCAACCCCGCCAACACCACCAGCAAGCTCAGAATCCCGGTGGCGATGATCTCGACCCGGTGCGCTTCCTGGAACAGCATGATGGTCAACGTACCGACGATAAACACCATCACCGCGTACGTCAGGCCAGGAAACAACCACATCTTGAACACGATCTTCTCGCCCGCCGCCGCACGCTTCTGACGCATGCGCAGTTGCGACACGGCAATCACCAAGTACACCAGCAACGCAATGGCGCCGGAGCTGGCCAGCAGGAATTCGAACACGGCCGCCGGGGCGACGTAGTTGGCAAATACCGCCAGGAACGCAGCGCCGGTAGACAGCAACACTGCCCAGTAAGGCGTGCCGCTCTTGTTGGTACGCTTGGCCACGGCCGGTGCGTCACCGCGACGGCCCAGGGAGAACAGCATGCGCGACGCGGTGTACAGCGCCGAGTTGAGGCAGCTGGTCACGGCAACCAGCACCACCAGGTCGACAATCAGCTTGGCGTTCGGAATGCCCATGCGTTCCAGCACAGTCTGGTAGGAACCTACGGCAGCCAAGGTCGGATCGTTCCAAGGCACCAGGGAGACCACGATGAAGATCGACAACAGGTAGAACAAACCAATCCGCCAGATCACCGAATTGGTGGCCTTGGTGATTTGCTGGCCAGGGTTCTTCGATTCGGCGGCAGCAATGGTGACAATCTCAGTGCCCATGAACGAGAACATGGTGGTCAGGATCGCCGCCAACACCGCACCCATGCCGTTGGGCATGAACCCTTGGGTATCGAACAAGTGCGAAACACCGCTGACCTGGCTGGTGGGCAAGAAGCCGAAGATCGCGGCCAGGCCGAGGATCACAAAGCCGACGATCGCCACGACCTTGATCAGCGCAAACCAGAACTCGAACTCACCGTAGTTCTTCACACTGAACAGGTTGGTTGCAGTCAGCAACAACGTAATGATTAGGGTAAACGCCCAAATCGCCACGTCGGGGAACCAGGCGTGCAGGATGGTCGCCGCTGCGTTGGCCTCCAACGGAATCACCAGCACCCAGAACCACCAATAGAGCCAGCCAATGGTGAAACCGGCCCAGTGGCCGATTGCCCGGTCGGCATAGGTAGAGAACGAACCGGTATCGGGTGACGCAACGGCCATCTCGGCCAGCATGCGCATTACCAAGACCACCAGTGTACCGGCGGCTGCATAGGCCAACAGTACAGCCGGGCCGGCAGCAGCGATCGCATGGCCGGAGCCGACAAACAAACCGGCGCCGATGACGCCGGCAATCGACAGCATGGTGACGTGCCGCGGTTTGAGCCCCTGTTCGAGGTCATTGGAGCTTTGCGTACTACTCATTGACACACCTTTGCGAGGAATTGCGAAAACGGTTCGCCCGGCCTGCAGCCTTTCTCGTGAAAAGAATCCAACAGGGCGTTCTTTATTTTTTACGCAAGATTTGCGCCAAAATGTAACAGAGCCGCAGTTGACGCGGGCTGTAGGACAATTCGTCAGCACTCGCAAGTCGTTGAGAATCATGGCATTCCGCTATAGCGTTACCGTGCGACTCACCTTCCAGCCAATCCGACGCACCAAAAACACACACAAAAAGTACGTGACGCCCCATAAACGGGCTGATATGGACCGTTTGCCCGGTTAACCCTTCCAACACCCGGCCAAAGCTGGCACCATCGCGCCCTTTTTTACGCGAAGCCTGTGGATCTTTCCGGTTCAAACGTCTGTAGGTTGTTGATGGCGCGACACGCTACTGCGCCGATGCGACACCCTGCCGCAGACCATCGGTTAACCGTCCGCAGCGCTGTTGGCTGTCATCCAAACGCTATGCTAGCTTGGCGCCTCGCCAGGAAGGCGGCCCAACAGCGAAGATCGCAACGAACACAATGAGGACCGCACATGGCCGAGGCCACGCCCGCGCTTGAAATCCGCAACTTGCACAAACGCTATGGTGAGCTTGAGGTACTCAAGGGTATCTCGCTGACCGCTCGCGACGGCGATGTGATCTCGATCCTGGGTTCCTCCGGTTCCGGCAAGTCCACCTTCCTGCGCTGCATCAACCTGCTGGAAAACCCGCACCAGGGCCAGATCCTGGTGGCCGGCGAAGAACTCAAGCTCAAGGCCGCGAAAAACGGCGAACTGATGGCCGCCGACGGCAAGCAGATCAACCGCCTGCGCAGCGAAATCGGGTTTGTGTTTCAAAACTTTAACCTGTGGCCGCACATGAGCATCCTCGACAACATCATCGAGGCCCCTCGTCGCGTGCTCGGCCAAAGCAAGGCAGAAGCCATAGAAGTGGCCGAGGCCCTGCTGGCCAAGGTCGGTATTGCCGACAAGCGCCACGCTTACCCTGCGCAACTCTCCGGCGGCCAGCAACAGCGGGCGGCGATTGCCCGCACCCTGGCGATGCAACCTAAAGTCATCCTGTTCGATGAGCCGACGTCGGCGCTTGACCCGGAAATGGTTCAGGAAGTACTTAATGTGATCCGCGCACTGGCCGAAGAAGGCCGCACCATGCTGCTGGTCACCCACGAAATGGGCTTCGCCCGTCAGGTATCCAGCGAAGTGGTGTTTTTGCACCAGGGCCTGGTCGAAGAGCAAGGATCGCCACAGCAGGTGTTTGAAAACCCGCTTTCGGCGCGCTGCAAACAATTCATGTCCAGCAACCGCTAACGGAGCAACATGCATGCAGACCTATAAGAAATTCCTTCTGGCCGCGGCCGTCTCGATGGCGTTCAGCGCCACGGCCATGGCAGAAACCTTGAAAATGGGGATCGAAGCGGCCTACCCGCCGTTCAACAATAAAGACGCCAGCGGTAACGTTGTCGGCTTCGACAAGGACATCGGCGACGCCCTGTGCGCCAAGATGAAAGTCGAAAAGTGCGAAGTGTATGTGTCCGACTGGGACGGCATCATCCCGGCCCTGAACGCCAAGAAGTTCGACTTCCTGGTGTCCTCGCTGTCGATCACCGACGAGCGCAAGCAGGCGGTGGACTTCACCGACCCGTACTATTCCAACAAGCTGCAGTTCATTGCGCCCAAAGCCACTGCGGATTTCAAGACCGACGCCACTTACCTCAAAGGCAAGGTGATCGGTGCACAGCGCGCAACGCTGGCCGGTACCTACCTGGAAGACAAGCTGCCGGACACCGAAGCCAAGCTCTACGACACACAGGAAAACGCCTACCTCGACCTGACCTCCGGTCGCCTCGACGGCATCCTGGCTGACAAGTACGTGCAGTACGAATGGCTCAAGAGCAAAGACGGTTCGGCCTATGAATTCAAAGGCGACCCGGTGGTAGAAAGCGACAAGATCGGTATCGCCGTACGCAAGGGCGACCCGCTGCGCGAGCGCCTGAACAAAGCCCTGGCAGAGATCAAGGCAGACGGCACCTACAAAAAGATCAACGACAAGTACTTCCCGTTCAGCATCGAATGATCTGAACGGCCTGCCCGGCGCGCTCCTGCGAGCGCGCTGGCTTTTAGCAATGCCTGCCGCGATATGAAAACACCATGAATTTCGATCTCTACGGATTCGGCCCGGCGCTCGCCGCCGGCGCGCTGATGACCGTCAAACTGGCGCTCACGGCCCTGTGCCTGGGGCTGGTGCTCGGCCTTGCCGGCGCCTTGGCCAAGACTTCGCCGTACAAGCCGCTGCAATGGCTGGGCGGTGCGTATTCGACCATCGTTCGCGGTATTCCCGAATTACTGTGGGTGCTGCTGATTTACTTCGGCACCGTCAATCTGATGCGTGCCCTGGGTGAGTTCTTCGGCAACCCAGACCTGTCCCTGAGTGCCTTCGCCGCTGGCGTCATCGCCCTGGGCCTGTGCTTCGGCGCCTACGCAACGGAAGTGTTCCGCGGCGCGATCCTCGCCATTCCCAAGGGGCACCGCGAAGCCGGTGTGGCGTTGGGGCTGTCGAAGTTTCGGATTTTCACCCGGCTGATCATGCCGCAGATGTGGCGCATCGCCCTGCCGGGCCTGGGTAACCTGTTCATGATCCTGATGAAAGACACCGCGCTGGTGTCGGTAATCGGCCTGGAAGAAATCATGCGCCACGCGCAAATCGGCGTGACCGTGACCAAGCAACCCTTCACCTTCTTCATGGTCGCCGCATTCATGTACCTGGGCCTGACCGTACTGGCGATGACCAGCATGCACTTCCTGGAAAAACGCGCCGCCCGCGGCTTTGCAAGGAGCACCCAATGAGCGGCGACTACAGCTGGCTATCGCACTTTGACCTGGGCCTGAACTGGGCCGTGATCATCAAGTGGCTGCCGAAGTTGGCCCAGGGCGCAACCTTGACCCTGGAGCTGGTGGCAATCGCCGTGATCGCCGGCCTGCTGCTGGCGATCCCTCTGGGCATCGCCCGCTCTTCGCGCCGCTGGTACGTGAGCGCCCTGCCCTACGGCTACATTTTCTTCTTTCGTGGCACGCCGCTGCTAGTGCAGTTGTTCCTGGTGTATTACGGCCTGGCGCAGTTCGACGCCGTGCGCGACAGCTTCATGTGGCCGTACCTGCGCGACCCGTTCTGGTGCGCCACCGCCACGATGACCCTGCACACCGCCGCCTATATCGCCGAGATCCTGCGCGGCGCGATCCAGGCCATCCCGCCGGGAGAAATCGAAGCGGCGCGGGCCCTGGGCATGTCCAAGCCCAAGACGCTGTTCTACATCATTCTGCCACGCGCCTCGCGCATCGGCCTGCCGGCCTACAGCAACGAAGTGATCCTGATGCTCAAGGCCAGCGCGCTGGCCAGTACCGTGACCCTGCTGGAACTGACCGGCATGGCGCGCACCATCATTGCGCGCACTTACCTGCCGGTGGAGATTTTCTTCGCTGCGGGGTTGTTCTACCTGCTGATGGCCTACGTGCTGGTGCGCGGCTTCAAACTGCTGGAAAAATGGCTGCGCGTCGATGCATGCCAAGGACGTTGAGGCACGCTTCCAGGCACTGGATGCATTCCTGATCGAGCACCAAGGGCTGTGGCGACCACGGCCCTTTACCCAGTTGCAGTTGCCCTGGGAATCCGAGCATCCGGAATTATCCCGGTGGTTGCGTCAGCGCTCGCTGGCCGAAGCTGAAGCCAGTCATAACCAACCCCACGACCTGCCCGCGCCCGCACCGTTTCCACAGCTGGCCGCTCGCGCGCTGCGCCTCGGCGCTGTGGATAAGTTACCCACGCACACCCTTGAGCCCGCTCGCCATCGCCTGAATGTCGACGTGCCCGGGCGCAAATGGCAACAGATCGAAGCCTTCGGCGCCGCGCTGACTTTTGCCCAAACGCCTGCCCACTGGCTGGACTGGTGCGCCGGCAAAGGCCACCTCGGCCGTCGCCTGCTGCAACCCGGTCAACAACTGACCTGCCTGGAGTACGACCCCGCCCTCATCGCCTCCGGCCAAGCCTTGAGTGATCGCCACGACCTCCCCGCAACCCATCACCTCCAAGACGTCATGGCGGATGTCGCGATCCAGCCCGAACACACACCGGTCGCCCTGCATGCCTGCGGCGACCTGCATGTGCGCCTGCTGCAATTGGCCAGCGCCGCCGGCTGCAAACAACTGGCCCTGGCGCCCTGCTGCTACAACCGCATCACCGCCGACCGTTATCAGGCCGTCTCCGCCGCCGGGCGCGCCTCACTGCTGCAACTGTCGATTGATGACCTGGGCCTGCCCCTGAGCGAAACCGTCACCGCCGGCAACCGTGTACGCCAACAACGAGACACCTCCATGGCCAGGCGCCTGGGCTTTGACCAACTACAGCGGCAAGTGCGCGGCTGCGAGGACTACCTGCCGACACCCTCCCTGCCCGCCAGTTGGCTGGATAAATCCTTTGCCGACTACTGCCAGGAACTGGCGAGCCTCAAGGGCTTATCCACAGGTGAACAGGATTGGACGACGCTGGAAGCCCACGGCTGGCAGCGCCTGGCCGAAGTGCGCAACCTTGAGTTAGTGAGAGGCTTGTTTCGACGCCCATTGGAACTATGGTTGGTATTGGACCGGGCACTGTTCATGGTGGAACAGGGCTACAACGTCGAGGTCGGCAGCTTCTGCGAACCATCGTTGACCCCTCGCAACCTGATGGTGCTGGCCGAGCGCGAATAAAGGGCAAAAAATCCTACAAGCGCCTTGTGGATAACTCTGTTGATGAATAGTTTGCAGAGGCCCTAGATATAGGCACTTCACACCCAAAGCCGGCCTGGTTATTTTTTGTTCACAAAATAAAGTACACAAAAAACAGGCAGTTGCAGCGTGTTGAGAACTGCTGCACAAAATGGCTGTTTCGGGACAACCGTTACCAACCGATTGTGCATAAGCATCTGGCGCCAGACGCATAACGGGCTCTTTGTGCGGGCTGTTTGGCGCGTTTGGCAAGGGGTAAAGCCCGTTGTGCATCAGGTTACGAGGGGGTCTGTCCAAGGGATGCTTGAACCCTATCGATCTCGTCTACTGCATGGAGTTGGACCCGTACTTTGCACGCGCTCTTCAACCTGTGAAGACACGGGGAAAACGCCCTAATCGCGAGAAACCTCCGACTTTGCAAAAATAGTCAGAATTCAGGGGTTTACAGAACCTTTCCAATCGCTATAATCGTCGCCCTAACACGCCGGTATAGCTCAGTTGGTAGAGCAACTGACTTGTAATCAGTAGGTCCCGGGTTCGACTCCTGGTGCCGGCACCATACAAGGTTCCATAGAAGGCTTTCAAAATCTCTGGAACCCCCGAAAAACCCGCCTTCTGGCGGGTTTTTTCGTTTTGGCGTTCCATCGGTTTCCGTCAGAAACTGGTGGATTCCAACCGTTTTAAGGGTAGAGTTTGGGATACAGGTCACTTCGATAAAAGGGAGTACCCTTATGTCGCGCACCACAGCTCCGCTCTCCGACGCAGCTTGCCGCTTGGCAAAACCTACAGACCGCGCCTACAAGCTTTTCGACGGCGATGGCCTCTACCTCCTAGTCCAACCCAATGGCCGCAAAGGCTGGCGGCTCCGTTACGTCAAACCTGACGGACGCGAAGGACTGACCTCGTTCGGCAACTACCCCGTCATTGGCCTCGCCGATGCACGCCGCAAGCGCTTGGAAATCAAGCGAATGCTGGCGGACGGCATTGATCCCATAGAGACCAAGCACCAAGCCAAGGCGGAAGCCGTAATCAAAGGCAGAACCTTTGAAAGCGTTGCGCTCGACTGGCATACGGAAATGTCGGCCAAGTGGGCACCAGGCCACTCCAAGACTGTGATGAGCCGCCTCAAAACCCACGTGTTCCCGCTGATCGGCGCCCGCGCCATTGTCGACCTCGACACCCATGACCTCATGCAGCCCCTGGAAGCAATCAAGAAGCGCGGAACGATAGACGTTGCTTTAAGGGTACAAAACTACCTGCAGAGCATCATGCGCGAGGCAAAACGCCTCCGACTTATAACCGCAAACCCTGCCTACGACCTCGAAGGCTTGATCAAAGCCCCGCGGGTGGTACATCGCCCCGCTCTACCCTTATCGCGACTGCCGGAACTGCAGGAGCGGATCGACACCTATAAAGGCCGGGCACTTACCCGTCTGACGGTGATGCTGTCGCTGCATGTGTTTGTACGATCCAGCGAGCTGCGTTTCGCCCGCTGGAGCGAGTTCGACCTCAAGCGCGGCACCTGGGAGATACCGGACACTCGACCTGCGTTGGAGGGAGTACCCTTTTCCACAAGGGGTACGAAGATGGCAGGGGATATCCATTTAGTACCCTTATCGCCGCAAGCAGTGGCGCTACTCGAAAAAATCCATGCACTCACAGGCAAATTCACATTGGTCTTCGCAGGGGATGCCAAACCCTGGAAACCCATGTCCGAAAATACCGTGAACAACGCGCTACGGACGATGGGATACGACACCAAAACCGATATCTGCGGGCATGGGTTTCGTTCGATGGCCTGCAGCGCACTGATCGAGTCAGGGCTGTGGTCCGAGACCGCCATTGAAAGGCAAATGAGCCACAAGGAGCGCAACAACGTCCGCGCCGCTTACATCCACAAGGCCGAGTTCATCGAGGAGCGCAGACTGATCATGAACTGGTGGAGCCGGTATCTGGAGGCCAACCGGCAGGAGCATGTTACTCCACACGAATTTGCCAACCAGATTGGAGATAACGTTACTCGGATAAAGGCGAAGCCTGGCATTGGCGCAGAGAGGAGGAATTGATATGGATATCTCAACCGCACAAAGCATCAAGCTCGCCATTGTGTCGGCAACCGGACTGTCAAAAGACGCGCTGCATATTTATTTGGGCATGGCGATCTATTTAACGTTGATCGTCGGCACCCGACGATTCAGGCCATACCTTGGCTGGCTGGTTGTTTTCATCATTGCGTGTGCTGGCGAGTGGGTAGATCGGCGAGACGATATTGGAAGCTTCGGATACTGGCGCTGGCAGGCAAGCGCTCACGACGTTCTCAACACGTTGTTTTGGCCGACGGTGCTAACACTGCTTTGGCTTTTAAAGTGCCGCAGTAAAGTAAGCGTACATCCGTAAGACTCTCGCAATCTGCTCTGCCACGCGGGTCCATCCAAACAGGGCTGCAAAGCCGCCCTGCTTGGATGGACCTCACTTAAAAATCTAAAGCCCACACAACTGTCTGTGGAAAACCACTGATTTCCACCGGTGGATAATTTCATCCAGAGCCGCAGAACTCCCGAAAATTGGAGTCTTGACCCGAATTATCCACAGGCGTAGAAAAGATCGGGCAAAGCGCTGTCGTCGACAGCAACCCAGGTAGCCAGAACCTTTAAGGCTACGCCACACCGTGGTGGTTCTCCCAAAGTGCGATTAGCGTCCGGCGGCTCGCACGGTCACAGCGATGTGATGGATGCCTACTTTTATCAGTGTGCCCACTGCGGCAACTCATACTCTTTCATAGCTGCCCTGCAGCAACCTATTCGCTTGGCCATTTTCTTGCGCCAACCTGCGCCCGTCTCTTTCTTCCGGAAAGAGACGGGCGCTCCTACCGCTGCTGCAGCCCAACTCGTACAAGGCATTGCGGCATTTCCCCTCGTGACAATCGGCGTGACAAACACCGAAGTCACCAGCAACAGCGATGCAGGTGATGGTGCTGCAGCCCAGGGAATGGACTGCACCTGACTGACAGTCAGGCATGCCCCGGTCATCGCTTCACTGCCTTCACCCGACTCAGGATCTCGCGGCGCCGGCCTCGTCAGCCAGCGCAGCTTCCACCCGCCCACTTCTTCGGAAGTGCTCAGGAGGCCAGATCATGAGATGCCCAAGCTCCCGGTCGTAAAGAGCCGCCAGTCCCGCGTCAGTGGACAACCCTCACAGGTCGCAGGGGCCTTGATCCCTGATAACACTCAGCATTCTTGGCGGGATGACGTGGGGCACCAATCAGGGCGTGACTAGGTTTCTATTCACGAGCGACTAAAGATCCTCTCTAGCTTAGGGGCCAACCTAACAAATCTGACGGGCATGGATATTTTCAAAACTTCCCTTTACCATCAATGCCTAATCTTCATAACACGATTATTTAATCGAATTAAAGTACACCAAAACCCACAAAATAGAGTAGTCCTACATGGCTATTACTGAAAAATCTATCAAACTACTTTGGTCAAACGCTGCAGGCCGATGCTCATTTACCGGATGTAAAGAAAAATTAACGGTCGAACAGGCTGCGGAATCGGCGCCACATACTTTAGGTGAGATGGCACACATCAAAGGCAGAAAAAAAGATGCTAACAGATACGATGCCACCCAGAACGACGTAGAAAGAGATGACTATGAAAATCTAATCCTACTCTGCCCCAATCATCACACACTGATTGACAAAAAAGAGAATGAAGAAAAATTTCCTGTAGAGTTTTTGCTGGAAATGAAGATTTGTCACGAAACTTACACTTCCAGCAAATTAAACGCCATCAAATATTCAACCTTAGAGGAACTCAAAGATAATATCTGCATTTATCTTTCAGAGAACCACCAATCTTGGCTTCAATATGGCCCGCTCTCGGAAAATGCTCAAAGGAATCCTCATAGTGATAAGCTTCATGCTCTTTGGCTTTCCGAACGTCTAACAACGATTGTCCCCAACAACAGGATAATCACCTCTTTAATAAAGGAAAATCAAACCCTTTTCCCTAGGTTAAAACAGAAAATAGTTGGGTCGTTCTTGACACACGCCTCCAGTTATGAAAAATGGGTGCACGACGAGATCCCTTATGAAGCTGTGCTGAGATTTCCCGCAGAATTCGAAAACCTTATCATGGAAAGTTAGAATGGCTGCTCAAAATAAAAATTTCCCTTGGATGAGCCATTACGAAGAATACGGATTCTTCGAAGATCGTATGCGTGGCCATAACAAAGTTTCCAGCCTAAAAAACATACAAGGAGGACTTTACGATCTATCTCTAACAAATGGAAAAATATTAAAAATTTTCATTTGCGAGTGTTACAGCTATGGAGTTGCTGAATATCAAGAAACCATACAAAAGCTTGGTCAGCTGGATGCAATCATCATCAATTCCAACTGGTGTGGTTATTCGCCTGAAGCAAAAATATATTGCCGAGAAAGGTCTGTAGGACTTTTCAAAATTCGCGAGTTCATGGCCGCACTGAACCTCACACGTTACTGGGAATATCTGACAGAATACTAAAGAGAAAAACTTGCTATATGATCAACTCCTATAAAGAGGACCTGTCCTATAAAGAGGATCTGCTCATCTACGGATTCGGCTCGTACTTCAATGGCAGAACCGAATTCCAAGATATAGACTTACTCATAGTCCATGATAACACTGACGAAAAATCCTGCACATTTGCAATAAAACTCAAGGAAATCTTCAGCACCCAAATAAATGATGCACATATATCAATACTTTCGAAAAAAGAAGTCATGCAGCTAGATTTCATAAGAAAAAGCAAATCCATTTTAATTGGATCAGTATCTTCCAATGCCATGAGCATTGAAGCTATAGCTATAAGAGAAAAAATCATAGGACAGCATCCCGCCCCTTCAAGAAACACTCACAATGTAGAGATGTAAAAACCAATAAACCCACATAGAAACATAACAACTTCAAAAATAATATTTCCCCCGCCTGATAATGACTACATCTCTCAAGATCATCAACCTGTAAAATTCGGCTCTTCAAGCCACTTCAGCTACATGACTCGCGCGAAACTAGATAAAGCTTAAAGGGTACTTTATGAGATACTCTGCATCACTTCGACTTAAAGAACATCTTAAAAACAACAAGATAAAACTCTATTCGACTCTTGGTGCGCACCATACAAAACAAAGCCTCCACAGAAATGTGGGGGCTTTGTTGTTTCCGCATCCCCGAAGCCCACGGAATAAACCCCCGGCCTGGACACGCCCGGGCTTTTTTACGAATGACGATCCATGCGCCCATCGCGATATGGCACTTAGCCACTTTTCCAATTGACACCCCCTCCCCACTCCGTTAAAAACCCCGCCTTGCTTGCGTTTTTATCGAGACATGGATGTTGTCCAAACCCCCGCTGTTCAAATACCGCCGCTATTGGCTGGCGGTCATCATCGTGTTGCTGGCGATTCTTGATCCTTTCGGCCTGGCCAGTTCCAGCGACAAGGCGTCGGCGCAGTGGCTCAATCGCATGTTCGCCAGTCACTACCCGAGCCTTGGGCAACAGCGGGTGGCGGTGGTGTTGATCGATGATGCCTACCTGATGCGCAATAACAGTTCGTGGCCCATGCCGTATGGCGAGCAGAGCAAGTTGTTCAAGCGCTTGCTGGCGTACAAGCCCCAGGCGGTGTTTGTGGATTTGCTTTATAGCCACGACCACTCGTTCGGCGACCCGACGCGGGGCAGTCAGTTGTTGGCGAATGTGTTTGAGCGTTATCAACGCCAGGGCATCCCGCTGTGGCTGGCCAACACCGGTTTGGCGCGCGGGGAGGCGGGCCAGGCCAATACGCTGGCGCCGTTTATGCAGGTGAGCCAGCCGGCGTTGGTGGTGTGGGAAGGGGTGGACGATAAGTACCCGCTGGCCATGCACACACAGGCTGGGCTTTTGGAAACGCCGGCGATGGCGCTGTACCGCGAGTTCTGCGCCACGCAACATTGCAAACAGCCGCCGGCGGATGCGCAAACTGCTTCGCAACGCCAGCCCATTGCAGTGCAGTGGGGATTGAAGCTGGCGCCGGAACAGGCACGTATCGCCGATATTCGCCACTGCGCGCCCGCGCGGCATTTTTTGCTGGATGGGGTGGCGCAGTTCTTCCAGGCGGTGTTCTGGAAACTCGATGACTCGGCCCAGGCGCGCTGCCCTTATACGCTGACGTTGTCGGCCAGTGACCTGGAGGTCAGCGACCCCGACGACCAGGCACTGGTCGCCGAATTGCTGCGCGACCGCCTGGTGTTGGTGGGCGCCAATATCGCCTCGACAGGGGACTTGGTGGAGTCGCCGGTGCACGGCCAACTCCCCGGCGTTTACCTGCACGCCATGGCGCTGGACAACCTGATCAATACGGGCATGGACTACGACCATGAACCGGCCAATTTCCCCCACCTGCCGTTCAATTGGCTGGACCTGCTGGAGCTCGGGCTGCTGGCGTTGATCGCCGTGCTCAAGGCGCTGCACGCACGTCGTCTGGCGGGCCATCGCCCCTGGAGCCGGTGGCGTCGCCAGGAAATCTGGTTTTTTACCTCGCCATGTCCGTCGTGGCTGTTGGTGATGTCGATGTTGGCGGGGGTCAGTGTGTTGCTGAGCCTCAATGACATCACCCCGGTCAACGTGCTGGGCATTGTGTTGCTGTCGTTGGTGCTGTTCAGCGAGCGGATCGAAGCCTTCTTCGACCGCGATCGCCGAGTGCACCGCTCTGCTATCTGACTCAAGGAAACCAAGGATGAACAGAAGCCTCATCGTCTTGCTCGCCGCCCTCTTCACCCAGGGCGCCTGGGCAGAAACCCACAGTATCAAGGCGTTCCTCGCCGACCCGGTGACCGTACTGGACGAGCAAGGCAAGCAACAACGTGAGCTGGCGAAAAAGGACGCGCCCACCCAGCCCCTGCCGGTGTTGCAGTACAACCAGGCGCTGGACCTGGTGCAGGTAGAACTGGCAGGCCAGAAGGTGTGGCTGGACACCATGGACCTGCGCATCGAGCCACCGCTGAACGTCGTGGACCTGCCCTGCCAGGGCCTGACCAAAAGCCAGGCCAAGGACAGCCGCAACAACTCCACCATCGGTTTTGGTGCCGGCTGCAATCAATAAAAGGAGCATTGCGGTGAAGGGATATCTAGTAGCAGCCAGCCTGTTGGCCAGTTCGGTGCTCAGTGGTTGCGCCACCTTGAAAGGCGCAGACCAGGCATTTCTGAACCTGGTGGGGCCCTCGACCCAGTCCCGGGTTCAGGGCCACTACGTGGACAACAGCGACGTACGCCAGTATTACAAGCTCGACCCACAACGTCAGAGCAAACAGCGCCTGAGCTACGACGGGCGTGCGGTGCCGGCCGCTGAAGCGCGCCAGCAGAACCTGGTGGATATCCCCATGCTGCAAGCCTACCTGCAGGGCATTGTCACGCGCTTGTCCAAAGGCTGGCCGGGGGAGTTGCCGCCGCTGCAGGTGAAGATCACCGACAGCTATGGCTTCGGGCCGTCGGCAGACCCTTACGGCAATCTGTTCGTGCCGCTGGGCATGCTGGACAACGTCGCCAGTGAAGATGAAATCGCCGCGATGCTTGGCCATGAAATGAGCCACGTATTGCTGCATCACCATGACCGCATGGCCGCTTTCCAGCAGCAGAAAGACATGTTCACCACCGTGGCCTCCACGGTCGCCTTGGCCACCATGGCTGCCGATACGGGCGTGGACCGCAGCTCCGGTACGATGAAACTGTTCAGTAAAGACCCGGCCGGCACCCAGAAGACCATCGGTAATACCGTGCTGTACACCGCCCTGGCCAATACCTTTTCCGATCAGGTATGGAGCACCGCCTGGGGCCGCAGCCAGGAAGACCAAGCCGACTTGCTGGGCACCGACTTGATGATCCGCGCCGGTTACGCGCCGCGAGCCGCCACCCATAGCCTGGAACGCCTCAACGACTTCCAAGGCAAGCAGAAACCCTTGCTCACGGGGTTCCTCACCGCGCGCAAGAATGCCATGCAGGATTCGCTGCAGCAGTTCAATCTCAACCAGTTCACCAAAGAGCTGGACGTGCTGGTCAAGGATGGCTTGACCACCGGCCTCACCGCGACCAGCCAATATTTCAACCGCTCACATATGTCGGCCATGGACCGCGACACCGAGCTGCGCCAGTACTTGCAACGCGAATATCGCCAGGAACGCCGCGCCCGGGTCAACCCGCAAAGCTGGGCGAAAATGAAGAGCACGCCCCAGGTGGCGAAGGCTTTGCAGGGCTATAAAGACGCGTACTTCGCGATTGATGCCCTGGAGAAAAACAAGGTGCCAGACGCTGACGCTTTCATCCGCAAGGCCCTGGCTTCGCCGGTAAAAGACCAGCCGAGCATTCGGCGCACTGCCTATACTGTGCGCCTGGCCCAAGGCAAAAACAGCGAAGCGGTGAAAGAGTTGCAGGCGATCAAGGACTGGTCCCTGGCCGGGCCTTCCACCTATGACTTGATGATCAGCTACCACCTCAAACGCGGTGACGGGCAATCGGCACTGGCGATGATCGATAAGGCAGAACGCAACCTGGGCTCGGAGGAACTGTTTATTACCGAAAAGCTGCTGGCCAACCAGCAACTGCAGAATGCGCAGCAGGTGCAAACGGTGTTGCGCAAGTGCGAGCAGTACCCGACACGCAAGGAAAACTGCAAGAAACTCGCGCCAGCCAAGGCCTAGGTAGCAGCCTCCAGGCATAAAAAAACCCCGAACCAGTCGGGGTTTTTTATGGCCTGGCATCAGGCACGACATTCGATCAATTAGAAAACGTTGATCGGGTAGTCGGCGAACAGACGGATTTCGTTACCGCCTACGTTGTACTCGCTGGCGTTGTTGGAAACGCGCAACCACGAGGCACGAGCACGCAGGCTCAGGTCTTTGGCTGGGCCGCTCTGTACCACGTACTTGAACTGGTTCCAGATTTCACGCTCGGTACCATCGCCACGGTTGGTACCGTCGTCGATGTTGGTACCGCGCACGTAGGCAATGTTGTAGGTCAGGCCCGGTACGCCGAAGGTGGCGAAGTCGATGCCGTAACCTGCTTGCCAGGAGCGCTCGTCCTTGCCGTTGAAGTCGGACCAGTAGGAGTTGGCCAGCAAGATGGTATTGCCGCCGTCGCCGATACCGCCGGCGTTGCGGTAGCCGCCGTACAGGTAGCCAGTGTCACCGGTGCTGCGCTGGTGAGCGATGGTGAAGCTGTGCGGGCCAACGGCCCACGTGGCGCCCAGGCTCCAGATTTTGTTGTCGCGCGCGTCAGCGTCTTTTTGGTTTTCCAAGGCGAAGCTGCGATCCAGCTTGGTCTTGTAGCCATTGAAGTCAAACGTCAGCGACTGCTGCTGCGGCAAGGCCAGCACGTAGTTGACGTTGACGTATTGCTTCTTCAAAACGTCCTGCATGTCGGAGGCGTAAAGGGCAGCCGACAGGCTCTCGGTGAATTTGTAGCTACCACCGATATAGTCGATGCTTTTCAGGCGGCCGCTGTCGGTGCCTTCCATGCTCTTGCGCGCTTCTTTAGTGAAATGACCCGCGTCCAATTGCAGACCGGCGATTTCTTTAGAGACGATCGAAGTACCGGTGTAGGTTTCCGACAACAGGCGAGAGTTGTCGTACTGCAGCACAGGCACAGCCGGGAACTGATCACCGTACTTGAGTACAGTGTTGGAAACGCGGAACTTAACGGCAGCGCCGCCTTTGGCCAGGTCGTGCGGTGCCGAGCCTGGGTTTGGCTTGCCGTTGTCATCAAGAGTGCCGTTGCCCTGCTTGAAGAAGTCGATACCGCCGGCGCCAGCGCGACCTTTACCACCGTCCAGGCGGATAGCGTATTGGCCAATCACATCCACACCCACACCCACGGTGCCTTGGGTGAAGCCGGACTCGAACTTGCCGATGAAGCCTTGGCCCCATTCAGCTTTGTCCTGCTTGCCGTTTTTGTAGTCACGGCTGATGTAGGCGTTACGTGCTGCGATGTTCAGGTGGCTGTCTTCAACGAAACCCTTGGATTGCTCCTGGTCGTTTGCCATTGCTGTCGATGCGCTCAAAATCCCCAGAGCGATCAGACTCATCCGTTGCTTCAACATTTTCTTATATTCCTTATTACGGGTTGAGTACGCGCTGTGACACCAGGCTCCTATTGCTTTTTCTGGTGTCGACTTTGCCGGCAAAAAGAAGGCCCGCGGACGACTGAACTGCCGCAGGCCTTTTTTATTGGGATTAGTCATGGTGGTTAGCCACAGGCGTTGGGCGCAATCCTATGCGGGCGTTGAACTATGTGTCAATTTCGTGAATCGTCTGTATTTAGGCGATATTCGTCTAAGCGGCGAGCGGAGGCGCAGGGATGAAAGCCTGAAAAGCGCCTTGAATCCCCCTCGAAACACATTAAGTAACAAATCCGACAGAGCGGACGTTAGGGAATAGATAACACGCGCAAATGCAAAGCATTACCATTCGCGCACAATTTTCCTGCCACGTCATTTGGATACGCTCCCATGCCTGCCCCTCGCCTGACGCCCCTCTCCCTTGGGCTCTCTGTTCTGCTGTCTGCCGGTTTTGCCGGTGCGGCCACGGTCTTGCCTGAAACCTCGATCAGTGTGGAAGCAGACGAAGACGACCCACGGGTCAAGGAGACCAGCACCGCCACACGCACCGCGACGGCTGTTCGCTATGTGCCCCAGGCGATCGACTCAGTCAAAACCGAAAGCCTGCGCTCCTATGGCACCAACGAGCTGGGCCAGGCGTTGAGCGGTATCCCCAACGTCAGCAGCGGCGCCGATACACGCTTCGACAGCCTGCGCATACGTGGTTTCGACGCCAGCAATGACTTCTATCTGGATGGCATTCGCGACGACAGCCAGTACGTGCGCGACCTGCATAACATCGAGCGTATCGAAGTACTCAAGGGGCCGGCTGCGGTGCTTTACGGGCGAGGCGGCCAGGGCGGCATCGTCAACCGGGTGAGCAAAATGCCAACCCCAGGGCAAAAATCCAGCATCGAAGCCCAAGGCGGCAGCAACGATTTGCGCAGCCTGTATGCCGACCTGAGCACCGACCCCACCGACAACATCAGCCTGCGCCTGAACATGGGCAACCAGGACAACAACAGCTTTCGCGATGGCGTCAGCGGCAACCGCCAGTTGTTCGCGCCGTCAATGAGCTGGCAGCTCACTCCAGAGCTGAACTGGCTGGTGCAATACGAATACAGCCGTTACAACCGCACCCCAGACCGTGGCATTCCGGGCGTCAACGGGCGCCCGGCGGATGTGAGCCGCAGCACCACTTACTTTGATCACGGCGATTACATCGGCGATAAATCCCAGTCCCTGCGTTCCAAACTCGCCTACGAGCTCAACGCCGACTGGCAACTGCGCCACACCCTTGGCGTGTTCAAGCTCGACAGTGATTTCGACAATACCTACCAGACCGGCTATGACCCGAAAACCAACAGCGTCACCCGCCAACACTGGCAGCAGGACCTGACCACCCGCAACGTGTTCAACAACCTGGAACTGGAAGGCGGTTTCGACACCTTTGGCCTGGAACACCGCCTGCTCACCGGTATTGAGCTGGGCAGCCAGCGCCGCGATCCGAAGCTGTACTCCGCTCGGGATGGCAGAACAGTGCCGAGCCTGGACCTCAACCAACCCAATCGCCGCCTGAGCCACACCGGGAGCATGCGACTGTCGAGTAACAACCACACCGAAGTCGAAAGCCGCGCCCTGTATGTGCAGGACCAACTGCGCCTGAACGACCAGTGGCAACTGCTGGGCGGGCTGCGTTACGACCGTTTCGAAGTGGACACCACCAACAAGCTGCTCGACATCCAACAGAACGTGAAAAGCCACAGCACCAGCCCGCGGGTCGGCCTGGTGTGGACGCCCCTGGAACACCACTCGTTCTATGCTTCGTGGAGCAAGACCTTCACACCAGCCGGCGGCGGCCTGATCGGCATCACGCCGAACGCCACCGGCAACGCCAACGACCTGAGCCCGGAGCTGACCAAGCAAAAGGAAATCGGCGTGAAGAGCGACTGGTTCGACGAACGCCTGAGCACCACCCTGGCCGTGTACGAACTGGAACTCTACAACCGCCGCACCAGCGACCCGCTGGACCGCACCATTACGCTGCTCACTGGCGAGCAACGCTCACGCGGCGTGGAGCTGACCGCCACCGGCAAGATCGTCGACAACTGGTATGTGCGCGGCGGCGTGGGCCTGCAGGACGCCAAGGTCGAGAAGGACAACAATGGCTTTGAAGGCAAACGAATCAGCGACGTGGCCAAGCGCAACGCCAGCCTGTTCATCACCTGGAAACCGCAGATGGGCTGGTACGCGGAAACCGGTTTGACCCTGGTGGGTGATCGATATGCCGACAACCTCAACACCGTGGTGTTGCCGGGTTATGGCCGCTGGGACGCGCTGGCCGGGTTCCGTCAGAAAGAGTGGGACGTGAGGGCGGCGCTGAACAATATTGCCGACAAAAACTACTACGCCTCGGCGACCAGTGCGGCGCAGATTCAACCGGGGGAGCCGCGAAGCCTGGTGGTCACCGGTACCTACAGCTTCTGACACGCCTCATGTGAAACAAAGCCAGCCCCCACACTGGTTAGGCATTGCCCACAACATCAGCGCCTGGCGCAGATCCCTGTGGGAGCGGGCTTGCCCGCGAAAGCGGCGTGCCAGTCACCACATCTTCAACTGAACCACCGCCATCGCAGGCAAGCCAGCTCCCACACTGGTTAGGTAGTGCCCACAACATCAGCGCCTGGCGCAGATCCCTGTGGGAGCGGGCTTGCCCGCGAAAGCGGTGTGCCAGTCACCCAATCTTCAACTGAGCCACCGCCATCGCAGGCAAGCCAGCTTCCACAGTTGGTTTCAGGTGTTCTTTAGTTGCTCATTACCTCGCACAACGCCTGCACTTCATCCTCCGTGAACAACCCCAACGGGTAGCGCTCACTCATCACACTGCGCAAGTCAGACGCTTGTCTGGCCTGTCGCGAGCCGTTCGCCTTCAACCAAAGGGCCAACGCATGGATGGCGTCACCGTCGACCCGCAAAGGGTGGAACGTACGCGTGTTCATCAGGTGGACATCGGCATTCATTTCAGCGCTCTCTCCTGCTGCGTGAGCGGCTAACTTACTCAAGGTTTGTGACAGAACTACGCGGTCATCCCCCTTGGGCCACTGTAACCACAGCGATACAAGAGCTATGCCAATGTGCCGTGTTCACCCAGATACAGGCATGAAAAAGCCCGCGACCGAGCTGGGTCGCGGGCTTGCGGGGAACACTGCAAACGCGCGGTGCTCGTGCGCCATCAAGGCGCTGTTACAACTGCACTCACTTTCGCTGCGGAGCTGGCTGCTGTTGGGTCAGGCAATGGATATTGCCCCCACCCAGTAACAGTTCGCGGCCCGGCACCATCACCACTTCATGCTGTGGGAAAAGGTTCTGCAGGATCTGCTTGGCCTGGTCGTCCAACGGGTCATCGAAGCTCGGCGCGATGATGCCGCCGTTGACGATCAGGAAGTTGACATAGGAACCGGCCAACCGCACGGTCGGATTACGCTCCTGGCTGCCCTCAACCAGGTCTACCCCGGCGCATTCCTCCTCAGTGGCATACAGCGGACCCGGGATCGGCATTTTATGCACGATGAACGAGCGGCCCTGGGCATCGGTGCTGCTTTGCAGCACGTCCATGGCAGCGTGGCAGCGTGGGTAGTTCGGGTCTTGCGGGTCATCGGTCCAGGCCAGCAACACTTCGCCCGGGCGCACGTAGCAGCAGAAGTTATCCACATGGCCGTCGGTTTCGTCGTTGAACAGGCCATCCGGCAACCAGATGATCTTATCCACAGCCAGGTTATCGCTGAGCACCGCCTCAATAGCCGCACGATCAAGGTGTGGGTTGCGGTTGCGGTTCAACAGGCATTCTTCGGTGGTGATCAGGGTGCCTTCGCCGTCGACATGAATCGAACCGCCTTCAAGCACGAAGCCTTCAGTGCGGTAACGCGGTGCGCGCTCCATCTCGAGGATCTTGCCTCCCACTTGGGAATCGCGGCTCCACGGGGAATACAGGCCGCCGTCAAAACCACCCCAGGCGTTGAAGTCCCAGTTCACACCCCGTACTTCACCACTGCCGTTGATCACGAAAGTCGGGCCGGTGTCGCGAACCCACGCGTCGTCATTGGACATTTCCACCAGGCGGATATTGGGTACGTCCAGGCGGGCACGGGCGTTTTCGTACTGGCTGGCGGAGACCGCGACGGTCACCGGCTCAAAACGTGCGATAGCCTTGGCCACCGCCACATGGGCCGCCTGCGCTGGCTTACCGCCCAGGCGCCAGTTGTCTGGGCGCTCGGGCCAGATCATCCAGGTCTGGGTCTGGGGCGCCCATTCGGCAGGCATATGAAAGCCATCGGCGCGAGGTGTGCTGTGCAAGGTGGTCATGGCGATCAGGGCTCCGAATGGGGTGAAGGGCAACTTTATAATGGATAAAAATCGGCTTTAACAGACTAAAAACATGATAGGTGCTCGGGTCTGCAAAAAATAGCCGATAACAATCGATAAATCACAGTTGTTCATCCAGCACTTTGGACAGCATGTCCACAAAGAAGTCCACGCTGCGCCTGGACGTCACCATTGGCGGCTTGATTTTGAGGATATTCAGATAATCCCCGGTAGGTTGCATGAAAATCCCCAGCTCCCGCAGGCGATCACACAACAAGGCGGTTTCTGCCGTCGCAGGTTCCAGGGTGTGGCGATCACGCACCAGTTCAAGGCCCAGATAGAAGCCCGAACCGTGCACGGCACCGACGAGTGGATGGCGATCAATCAATTCCTCCAGTCGTGCCTTGAAATGCCCGCCTACCACTTGGGCGTTTTCCCACAGCTTTTCCTCTTCCATCACGTCCAGCACTGCCATGCCGATCCGGCAACTGACCGGGCTGCCTCCCGATGACGAGAAGAAGTAACCCTCGGCCTCCAGCGCCTCGGCAATCTCTCGGCGGGTAATCACTGCGCCCAACGGCTGGCCGTTGCCCATGCCCTTGGCCATGGTAATGATGTCAGGCACCACACCCTGCTGTTCAAACCCCCAGAAGAAATGCCCCATGCGGCCGTAACCCACCTGCACTTCATCGGCGATGCACACGCCCCCCTGGGCACGCACCAAGCCATACACCTGTTGCAGGTAACCCGCTGGCAGGGAGATGCCACCGGCGTTGCCGTACACCGGTTCACAGATAAACCCGGCCAATTGACGCTGGCTCGCGGCGATTTTCGCGAGGTTATGCTCAACACTTCGTACATAGTCCGGCGCGCTGTCCGGCCCACGGAATTCACCGCGGTAAGTATTGGGCGCGGTCACCGGGTGTACCCAATCCGGGCGGCTGCTCAAGGCCTGGGGGTTATCGGCAATCGAGGTGGACACGGCATCCGCCGCCACCGACCAGCCGTGGTAGGCCTCCAGCACGCTGAGCATGTCGCGCCCGCCGCTGTAGGCCCAGGCCAAACGAATCGCCAGGTCATTGGCCTCCGTGCCGCTGTTGACCAGGAACACCCGGTCCATGCCCTGTGGCGCCAACGCCAGCAGGCGCTCGGAGAACTCGGCAATTGCCGCATAGTGAAAGCGCGAGTTGGTGTTGAGCAACGACCATTGCCGTGCCGCCACTTCAGCCATGCGCGGGTGGCCATGGCCCAGCACGGCCACGTTGTTGAGCATGTCGAGGTAGGATCGGCCCTGCATATCAATCAGGTGGTTGCGCCAGCCGCGCTCGATACGCGGCGGGTCGGCGTAGTAGTGCTTCTGGGAGCGGGCAAAGCTGGCATCCCGCCGGGCCAGCAGGGCCTGCGGGTCCAGTTCCGGCTCAGCATCACAGGCCAGGCCCAACAGCGCCGAGGGTGACGGGCACAACGCCTGCCACGCCAACGCCCGGGAAGGTGTGCAGAACAGCGGCGGCTCAAGGTCGGCGCGGCATAACTGCACAGTCAACGGCGCCTGCACCTCGCCCAGCACCTGCCCTTTGACCAGCGTTGCGCCGGGCTTGAGTGATGTTCGCACGCCCCACAGGCGCAGGCTCAGCTCACTGTCGTGCAAGCACAGCAAGCCGTCGGCACCTTCGCGCAGCGTTCCCGCAAAGGGTGCTTCCAGCACCGTGCCGTGAGGCAGGTGCAGTTCGACATGCAGGGGTAATGTCTCGGGCTCTAGGGCACTGTCGGGGCGGGTGCGCGACAAGCGGTATTGCCCATAACGACTGGCCGCCAGCCCATGCACCGTCGCCGCTTGATCCAGCAAGCGCCGATCGATGCCGGGAGTCTCCCAATTGCCAGCCTCGAAATGCGGGCTGAGTACGCCCAGGTCGATCAGCGCGAACTCGCGCCCCACCAAGCCTGGCAATAAAGGCGCGAAGTCTTGGTTGGCGACGGGCGGTAATGTTTCACCGACGCTGCGCAGAATCGCCGCTTGCATGAGTTCAAAGGGCACCGACGTGGCGATATGGAAGATTTCCCACTCGTGTTCGGCGTTTTTCTTTAGATAAACGTTATCCGGGTCCAGGCCTTGCTGCTGCTCACTGCTGAGCACCAACACTGCCGCGCGGGCGACGATCAACGGCCACAACACCTCCAACTCTTCGCGCTGCAACGGCGTGACCGCGTGGCAGGCCTGGATCGCCGGCAAGAGGGCAAACGGATCACCGTCGGCATGGTGCAACAGCGCCGCGCAGGTCACCGACAGGTCGGCAACTCGCCAGGTACGCACCAGATCGCCAAAATCGATCACGCCTTGTATACGCCAGTGCCGCTGGACATCACGCTGCCACACCACATTGTCATCGGTGATATCCATGTGCACCGCTTGCCACGGCAGGTGTGCCGCCAACGGCTGGACATGCGCCTCGACCTGCCTGGCCACCTGCTCCAAAGCAGCACGCTGCGGCAGGTCGGGCAAGGTTGCCAGCAGGTGGGCGATCAATGCCTGCGCGTGGCGCGGGTCCCATTGCAGGATGCGCGCAAGGCCAGGGTGCTCGAAATCTGCCAGCGCGAGGCTCATCTGCCCGCACAGCTCACCAAAGCCTTCGATCACGGTGCGGCTCAGGTGGGGTAAATGCGTCAGGGGCTGGCCGTCGATGTAGTCCAATAGCCGCAGGTGCAGGGTTTGGTCATCGACGTTGACCGTCAGTAGATCCTCGCCCTCCACGGTCGGGATGACCTTGGGCACGCGCAGGCCGGGATGCGTGCCCAGGCTGTTGAGGGCCGCATGCTGGGCCTGGAGTTCAAGCGCGGCGTAGTCACCTCGGCAGATCTTCAGAACAAAGCGGCCCCGAGTGCTGTCAACTCTATAGTTGAGGTCTTGTTGACTGCCCAATGAGCGTAATTTGCCCGTCATTCCATAATGTCGCTCGAGCAGGTGTGCTGCTTGCTCGTGGGTTACTTGTGGGCAAGGCAAGCTGGCACGGTGGGTCAACGTGGCTAACGACATTGTGACGACCTTTGTTTTTTCAGGCGTCTATATCGCCATTGTTCTGTGGCGTTAATCAACCCCTTCTGCTCACGGTGCTTGCGCCAGCCCGATTCACAACTCAAGCTATGCTACTTTCGCCCAGTGTCCGTCTAAGGAAAAGGCCCTCGACATGCGCATTCTCATCACCGGCGGTGCCGGATTTATTGGCTCGGCCCTGATCCGGCACTTGATTCAACACACTGAGCATGAAGTGCTCAACCTGGACAAGCTGACTTACGCCGGCAACCTCGAGTCGCTGACCAGCATCGCGTCCAACAGCCGCTATGAGTTTGTCCAGGCCGATATCATCGACCAGGCCACCGTCAGCGCCGTGCTCGCACGCTTCGAACCCGATGCGATCATGCACTTGGCGGCCGAGTCCCATGTGGACCGCTCCATTGACGGTCCGTCGGATTTTATCCAGACCAATATCGTGGGCACCTACAGCCTGCTGGAAGCCACGCGCGCCTATTGGCAGAAGCTGGCAGAGCCGGCAAAAAGCGCGTTCCGTTTCCACCACATCTCCACTGATGAGGTGTATGGCGACCTGCATGGCGTGGACGACCTCTTCACCGAAACCACGCCTTACGCCCCCAGCTCGCCTTATTCCGCGAGCAAGGCGGCGTCCGACCACCTGGTACGCGCCTGGCAGCGCACCTATGGCCTGCCGGTGCTGTTGACCAACTGCTCGAACAATTACGGGCCGTTCCACTTCCCCGAAAAATTGATCCCGCTGGTGATTCTCAATGCCCTGGCGGGCAAGCCACTGCCGGTGTATGGCGATGGTCTGCAGGTGCGTGACTGGCTGTTCGTCGAGGATCACGCCCGTGCGCTGCTCACAGTGGTCACCACTGGGGTTGTGGGCGAAACCTACAATATTGGCGGCCACAACGAACAGAAGAACATCGACGTGGTACGCGGCATCTGCGCCCTGCTGGAAGAACTGGCGCCGCAACGCCCAGCCGGCGTGGAGAAATTCACTGACCTGATCACCTTCGTCAAGGATCGCCCAGGCCACGACCAACGCTATGCCATTGACGCCAGCAAAATCGAACGCGAACTGGGCTGGGTCCCGGAAGAAACCTTCGAGACCGGCCTGCGCAAAACCGTGCAGTGGTACCTCGATAACCTGGAATGGTGCCGCAGGGTCCAGGACGGCAGTTATCAAGGTGAACGACTGGGCAATACTGACGTGAAGGATTTGATCGCATGATGAAGGGAATTGTATTGGCCGGCGGTTCCGGCACCCGTTTGCACCCCATTACCCTGGGCGTGTCCAAACAGTTGTTGCCGGTATATGACAAGCCGATGATCTACTACCCGATCTCGGTACTGATGCTGGCGGGGATTAAGGACATCCTGGTGATCTCCACACCAGTGGACTTGCCGCAATACCAGAACCTGCTGGGCGATGGCAGCCAATTCGGCGTGCGCTTCACCTACGCGGAGCAGCCTTCGCCGGATGGCTTGGCCCAGGCGTTTATCATCGGCGAAGAGTTCATTGGCGATGACCCTGTGTGCTTGATCCTGGGGGACAATATCTTCCACGGCCAGCATTTCGGCGAGCAGCTGCGCACTGCGGCGGAACGCCCCTCAGGCGCTACCGTGTTCGGTTACTGGGTCAAAGACCCTGAGCGTTTCGGTGTAATTGACTTCGATAGTGAAGGCCGCGCCCTGTCCATCGAAGAAAAACCGGCTAAGCCTAAGTCCCACTACGCCGTGACCGGCCTGTACTTCTACGACAACGACGTGATCAAGATCGCCAAGGCGGTCAAGCCGTCGCCACGCGGCGAGTTGGAGATCACCGACGTCAACAATGCCTACCTCCAGCGTGGCGATCTGCACGTTGAACGCTTCGGTCGTGGTTTTGCCTGGCTCGACACCGGCACCCATGACAGCCTGTTGGAAGCCTCGACCTACGTTCAGACCATCGAGCACCGCCAGGGCTTGAAAGTGGCCTGCCTGGAAGAAATCGCCTACGAAAACGGCTGGATCGATCGTGACTATCTGCTGGAACGTGCCAAGTACTTTGGCAAGACCGGCTATGGCCAATACCTCTACTCGCTTGCCGGAGAGACCCAGTGAATGTAGTTGAAACCACACTACCTGGCGTACTGATCCTCGAGCCAAAGGTATTCGGCGACGAACGCGGTTTCTTCTACGAAAGTTTCAATGCGCGCGCCTTTGAAACGGCCACCGGGCTCAAGCGTAATTTCGTGCAGGATAATCACTCACGCTCGCAAAAAGGCGTGCTGCGAGGTTTGCACTATCAGCTTGAACACACTCAAGGCAAGCTGGTGCGTGTCACCTACGGTGAAGTGTTGGATGTGGCGGTCGACATCCGTCGCAGCTCACCCAACTTTGGCCAGTGGGTGGGTGTCCGTTTGTCGGCACAGAACCATCGCCAACTCTGGGTGCCGGAAGGCTTCGCCCATGGTTTCGTGGTGTTGAGTGAGTACGCAGAGTTCCTGTACAAAACCACCGACTACTACCAGCCAAGCGCCGAGCGCAGCATTCTCTGGAATGACCCGACGCTGGCAATCGACTGGGAGCTGGCCGAACCGCCGCAACTCTCCGCCAAGGATCAGGTCGGCAAACTGCTGATGGAAGCTGACCTGTTCCCATGAAAATCCTCATCACCGGCCAACACGGCCAAGTCTCCCAGGAGCTGCAACAGCGGCTCCAGGGCTTGGGCGAACTCATCGTCCTGGGCCGCGACCAGCTTGATCTGGCAAACGCAGACCTTATCCGCCAACAAGTGCGCGCCCATCGCCCCGGCCTGATCATCAACGCGGCGGCCCACACCGCCGTCGATCCGGCCGAGAGCGAACCGGACGCTGCGTTCGCCATCAATGCCATCGCCCCCGGCATCCTCGCCGAAGAAGCCAAGGCCCTGGGCATCCCGCTGATTCACTACTCGACCGACTACGTGTTCGACGGCACCAAACCTGCCCCGTACACCGAAAGCGACACGCCGAACCCATTGGGTGTCTACGGCCAGAGCAAGCTGGCGGGTGAGCAGGCGATTGCGGCTGTTGGCGGCCAGTACCTGATCTTGCGTACCAGCTGGGTCTATTCGGGCCATGGCAAGAATTTCCTGCTGACCATGCAACGCCTGCTGCAGGAAAAAGCGCAGATGCGCATCGTTGCCGACCAGATCGGTGCGCCGACCTGGGCCGGGACTATCGCCAACAGCACCCGCGTGCTGATCGAGCAGTGGCAGGCCGGTAAGGCAGGGGATTGGGGTGTTTACCACCTCACTGCCCAGGGTGAAACCTCGTGGTTCGGTTTTGCCGCGGCGATTGGCGAGCAACTGCGCGCCGAAGGCAAGGCCTGCGCCGAGCTGGAACCGATTCCTTCCAGCGCCTACCCGACCCCCGCCAAGCGCCCGCTGAACTCGCGCCTGGACTGCACGCGCCTGCAACAGCAATGGCACGTCAGCCAGCCACAATGGCAAGACGCATTGCACGAGTGTCTTGCACAGCAGCACTAGGCATAATGCGCCTGTACTCACAGGCGCGACTTCCATGACCCCACCCCTTGCGCGAAGACCCCGCTGGCGCAGCCTAGCCCTGCTGGCTCTGTGCCTGGCACCGCTGTTGTGGCCGCTGGAGCATTTGGCCGAGCGCTATTACCGCAGCGAACTGGCCGGGCAAAATCGCCAGACCCTCGACCTCTACGTCGCCAACTTGCTGGGCACCCTGCACCGCTACGAAATACTGCCGCAGATCCTCGGTGACTTACCGGCCCTGCGTACTGCATTGGACGCTCCTCATGTCAGCACCCACCTGGTCAGCGCCAACCAGTTGCTCAAGGATGTCGCCGCCCAGGCCGGGGTAGAGGTGATGTATCTGATGGACACCACCGGCAAGACCCTCGCCGCGTCCAACTGGGACAAACAAGACAGCTTTGTCGGGCGCAACTTTTCCTTCCGTCCGTATTTCAGCGAAGCCATGGCCGGGCGCCTCGGCCGGTTCTTCGGCCTGGGCACCACCTCGGCCAAGCGCGGCTACTTCTTCGCAGCAGCGGTACGTGACGGCGATACTATCATCGGGGTGCTGGTGGTGAAGGTCGACCTGGACCATACCGAAAGCCTGTGGGGCAATACCCCCGAACAACTGTTGGTCACCGACCACAACGGCGTGGTGATCCTCACTTCGCGCCCGCAATGGCGATTCCGCGCCACGCGGCCACTGACCGCCGAAGAACGCCAGGCCATCATTGCTATCCAGCCCTACCCCACCCGCGACCCGCAGCCACTGAGCCTCAGCAGCAGCGCTTGGCTGCGCCAATCCACAGCCATCGCAGAGACCGGCTGGAACGTGGAAATCCTCGCGCCGCGCTCGCTGATCAACCGCCCGGTGCGCACGGTCGTTGCCGTGGGCGGCGCCACGTTGTTGGTGCTGATGCTGTTGCTGGGGTTGCTGATGCAGCGCCGCCGGCACTACCTGGAACGCATCGCCTTCGAAGCCAAGGCCCGCCGCGAGTTGGAAATGCGCGTGGCCGAGCGTACCAGTGACCTGGAGGGCCTGAACCGGCGCCTGAAGCAGGAAGTGCTGGAGCGCGAACACGCCCAGCAAGAACTGGTGCGCGCTCAGGACGACTTGGTCCAGGCCGGTAAACTGTCGGCGCTGGGCACCATGTCGGCGAGTATCAGCCATGAACTGAATCAGCCACTGGCGGCGATTCGCAGCTATGCCGAAAACGCCGAGATCCTGCTCGACCATGAGCGCACCAACGATGCCCGTGGCAACCTCAAGCTGATCAGCGAATTGACCGGGCGCATGGCTTCGATTATCGCCCACCTGCGTGCCTTTGCCCGTCGCGACCGGCATGCGCCGGAGAGCGTGGCTTTGCAACCGGCGCTGGACGACGCCCTGGCATTGCTGGCCAAGCGTCGGCGTTCGATGGAGGTGGAGTTGATCCGCGACCTGCCAGAGGCAACCCTGTGGGTGCAGGCTGGTGAAACCCGCCTGCGCCAGGTGCTGGGTAACCTGCTGGCCAATGCCTTGGACGCCCTCACCGAAAAAGGCCCGCCACGCAAACTCTGGCTGAGTGCCGAAACCACGCCCCATGGCGTCAACTTGTATATTCGCGACAACGGCCCGGGCTTTTGCATGGAAGCCCTGGGCCGCGCCAGCGAGCCGTTCTACACCACCAAGACGCGCACCCAGGGCCTGGGCCTGGGCCTGGCGATCTGCGACACGCTGATGCGCGCCTTTGGCGGCGAACTGTTGTTCGCCAACCACAAGGAAGGCGGCGCGCTGTTAACCTTGAAATTACGTGCCGGCTCGCCGGGCGTCAGTCTGCAACCGTCCGAGGACCGCAGTGTATGAGTATCGACAACTCGATTCAGGTGGTATTGATCGACGACGATCCACACCTGCGTCAGGCCCTGTGCCAGACCTTAGACTTGGCCGGCCTGAACGTCCTGCCCCTGGGAGAAGCCAACGGGCTCACCGCACGTCTGTCCCGAGACTGGCCGGGCGTGGTGGTCAGCGACATCCGCATGCCCGGCATGGACGGCCTGGAATTGTTGGCCGAACTGCACGGCCAGGACCCCGACCTGCCGGTGCTGCTGATCACCGGCCACGGCGACGTACCGCTGGCGGTGCAGGCCATGCGTGCCGGCGCCTATGACTTCCTGGAAAAACCCTTCGCCAGCGACGCGCTGCTCGACAGCGTGCGCCGCGCCCTGGCCCTGCGCCGGCTGGTACTGGACAACCGCAGCCTGCGCCTGGCTCTCAGCGACCGCCAGCAACTCAGTACGCGCCTGGTAGGGCACTCGCCACAGATGTTGCGCCTGCGCGAGCAAATCGGTGCACTGGCCGCGACCAAGGCCGATGTGCTGATCCTCGGCGAAACCGGCGCTGGCAAGGAGGTCGTCGCCCGCGCCCTGCACGACCTCTCAAGCCGACGCAGCGGCCCGTTTGTGGCGATTAACGCCGGAGCACTGGCGGAATCGGTCGTGGAAAGCGAACTATTCGGCCATGAACCGGGCGCGTTTACCGGCGCGCAAAAGCGCCGTATCGGCAAGTTCGAGTTCGCTAATGGCGGCACGCTGTTCCTCGATGAAATCGAAAGCATGAGCCTGGATGTACAGGTCAAGTTGCTGCGCCTTTTACAGGAGCGCGTCGTGGAGCGCCTGGGTGGCAATCAGCTGATCCCGCTGGATATCCGCATTATCGCCGCCACCAAGGAAGACCTGCGCCTGGCCGCCGATCAGGGCCGTTTCCGTGCCGACTTGTATTACCGCCTCAATGTGGCGCCGCTGCGCATTCCCCCGCTACGGGAACGGGGTGAAGATGCGCTGATGCTGTTCCAGCACTTCGCCGACGAGGCCAGCAGCCGCCACGGCCTGCCCTTACACGAACTGCAACCGGGCCAGCGCGCGCTGTTGCTGCGCCACAGCTGGCCGGGCAATGTGCGGGAACTGCAAAACGCCGCGGAGCGTTTCGCCCTCGGCCTGGAGTTGGCCCTGGATAACGCCCAGGACCATCCCGCCGCCGGCGTGCTGACCTCCACGCCCGGAGGCCTGAGCGAGCAAGTCGAACAGTTCGAAAAAAGCCTGATCGCCGCCGAACTGACCCGCCCCCACAGCTCCGTGCGCAGCCTCGCCGAAGCCCTGGGCGTGCCGCGCAAAACCTTGCACGACAAACTGCGCAAACACGGCCTGAACTTCGCCGACAGTGCCAGCCAGAGCGCCGATGACGAATGACATCGTCCACCTACGAAGAGGCCGCCATGAGCCGCGATAGCCGTTACCTGGAATCCATCCTTCACCATGACATCCCACTCACCCGGGAAATGGGCCTCAGGGTGCTCGACTGGCAACAAGACCAGCTGCAACTGCACCTGCCCTTGCAAGCCAATATCAACCACAAGAGCACCATGTTTGGCGGCAGCCTCTACTGCGGCGCCGTGCTGGCGGGTTGGGGTTGGCTGCACCTGAAGCTGCGTGAAGCCGGGATTGAAGACGGGCACATCGTGATTCAGGAAGGGCAGATCAGCTACCCGCTGCCGGTGACCCAGGACGCGACAGCCATTTGCGCGGCGCCGGATGAAAAGATTTGGAAGCGCTTTGTGGCGACCTATCAGCGCTATGGGCGGGCGCGGTTGGCGCTGGAGACGTGGATTGTGAATGAAGGCAGTGCAGAGCGTGCCGTCGTCTTCACCGGCCAATACGTCCTGCATCGCTAGCAGCCATGACACAAAACAACTGTGGGAGCGGGCTTGCCTGCGATAGCGGTGGATCAGCCAATAGCTGTATGACTGACACTCCGCCATCGCGGGAAAGCCCGCTCCCACATTTTGCTCTGCAGGCCTTAAGATCTGGCCAGGGTCAGCAGCCGATCACGCCAGGCGGCCTTGGCTGGCAATGCCAAAAAGAACGGGTTCAGCAACGACTCCCGCGCCGGGTAGCTGAACGGCTTGCCATTCAACTCCAATACTTCACCCCCAGCTCCTTCCAATACACCCTGGGCCGCTGCGGTATCCCACTGCGAGGTCGGCGCCAGGCGCGGATAACAATCGGCACTGCCCTCGGCTAATAAGCAAAACTTCAAGGAGCTGCCGATGTTCGCCAGTTTCAACTCGCCCAAGCCTTCACTGAGGCCATTCAGCAGGCGCTCCTGCTCAGGGCTGGTATGACGACGGCTGGCCACCACCGTAAAGGCCTCACCCGAGGCCGGAGCCTGGCGTACTTGAATCTGCTTGGGCGCTGCATTGACGTCCGACCGCCAAGCCCCCAGGCCCGCGCCGCCGAAGTAGCAACGGCCAGTGGTCGGTATCGACACCACGCCGAACACCACGCGGCCCTGTTCGATCAATGCAATATTGACGGTGAACTCTTCACTGCCAGAAATGAATTCCTTGGTGCCATCCAGAGGGTCCACCAACCACCAACGCTGCCAGCCGGCACGCACGCTCTGATCGATATCGGCGTCCTCTTCAGACAGCACTGGAATGCTTGGGTCCAGCGCGGTGAGGCCAGCGAGAATCAGATGGTGGGCAGCCAGGTCAGCAGCCGTCACGGGAGAATCATCCGCCTTGGACGTCACGGCTACCTCGGCACGCCAGTACGGCAGGATGGCTTCACCCGCCTGCCGAGCCAGTTCAATGACCGGGGCGATAAACGGGTGGCCTAAAAACAGTTCGCTCATGCGGTGAACGCTCCACGCTGGGTCAACAGGTCTCTCACCAGATACAGCGCCGCCAGGGCGCGACCTTCGCTGAATTGCTCGTTTTGCGCCAACGCCGACAGCTCACGCAGGTTGACCCGGTCTACCCGCATCGGTTCGGGCTCATCACCTTCAAGGCGCTCTTCGTAGAGATCGGTAGCCAACACCACCTGGATCTTCTGGCTCATATAGCCGGGCGACAATGACAGCTCGGTGATGTGCTCCAACTGCCGTGCGCCATAGCCGGCCTCTTCCTTGAGTTCGCGGTCTGCCGCTGCAAGCACGTCTTCGCCGGGCTCGATCAGGCCTTTGGGCAACGACAATTCATATTCGTCAGTGCCGCCGCAGTATTCTTCCACCAGCACTGCATGGTCTTCATCGATCATCGCCACAATCATCACAGCGCCGTAGCCCGTACCGCGCCCGACAAGACGCTCGTAGGTGCGCTCAACGCCATTGGAAAAGCGCAATTGCACTTCCTCCACGCGGAACAAACGGCTACTGGCGACTATTTCGCGGGCGAGGACAGTGGGTTTCTGGCGCATAAACGGCTCCTTGGCGTGATCGGGTTACTATACCGTGGCTTTTCCGATTGTCTGTGTCGGATATTTTTACTTACATGAGACCCCACCATGCCCTCTCTGCCCTGGCACGCCATCGACACCGTCCTGCTGGACATGGACGGCACCCTGCTCGACCTGCATTACGATAACCACTTCTGGATGGAGCACCTGCCCCAGCGCTACGCCGAACTGCACGGTGTGAGCCAGGCCATGGCGGAGATGGAGCTGCAACCGCTGTTTGAGCGTAACGCCGGACAGTTGCAATGGTATTGCCTGGATTTCTGGAGCGCCGAGCTCAAGATCCCGGTGCGCGAACTCAAGCTGGAAACCGCCCACCTGATCGCCCTGCGTCCGGATGCCGATACGTTCCTGGCGGCGATCAAACAGGCCGGCAAGCGCGTGATCATGATCACCAACGCTCATCGTGATTCGCTGTCATTGAAGTTGGAGCGCATTGAACTGGCGCCGTATTTCGAGCGATTGATCAGCTCTCACGACTACGGTTTCCCCAAGGAAAACCCGCAATTCTGGGAGGCCTTACAAGCGGATATCCACTTTGACCCGGCCCGTAGCCTGTTTATAGATGACACTTTGCCGATCCTGCGCAGCGCCCGGGATTTCGGGGTCGGTCATTTGCTGGCAGTGAAAGAGCCTGATAGCAAGAAAGGACCAAAGGACACCGCAGAATTTTTAGCAGTGGGGGATTATCGAGATCTCATTGCCGGACTTTGATCAAGTGTGGGAGGGAGCACGCCCCTTCCCACATTTTGTTCTGCGTATTACTCAGGGATGCGCAGTGTCTGGCCCGGGTAGATCTTGTCCGGGTGCGACAACAGTGGCTTGTTAGCCTCGAAAATCTTGTTGTACTTATTCGCGTCGCCATAGACCGTTTTAGAGATTGCGCTGAGAGTGTCACCGCTTTTCACAACAACAAAGCGTGAAGCCACCACGACTGGACCACTGACAGTAATCTGGTCATCCACACTTGCCACGCCGGCAATGTTACCCAGCGCCAACAGGATCTTCTCTTTCTCTTCCTGCGTGGCCACTTCACCGGTCACCGTGACCTTGTCGCCATCCACCGTGGTCTGCACGTTTGGATTACCCAGGCCCACCTTGCTCACATGCTCCTTCAACTGCTCACTGGCGTTCGCATTACCCGGCGTCAACAGGTCGACAATCTTTTCGCCGGCTTCTTTGATAAAGCTAAAAATACTCATGGTGCGCTCTCCTTGGGATTTAATTTCCAGATGCCCAAGACTAGACCAGTCCTGCCGACTTGGGTTCCAGACTGGCTAAAGACTCAAAAGTATCCAACTCACCCCTGCTTGGAATAAGCCCGACGAAAACGCGGGTGAACCTTGATCGACGCCCTCTATCAATAGATCAATACTGGCGATTAGACGTGACCCTTTGTCGCGCCTAGTCTAAACACTGATCAATCCGCCGGTGGTACTGCCCCATGAACGCCAAGCGCCCTCACTGCGCGGCGCCCGCTCTCGAATCGACCGCGCCCGTCGCTAGCCAGAGCTATCACTATTGCAATCTTGAACACACGGAAGTCGCCAGCACTGCGCTGGCCGAAGAAGTGGCGTTGGCGATTGCCTACAACGATATCAGCCAGGCGGTGATGCTGGTGACGCCTACGGACCTGGAAGACTTCATTGTAGGTTTCAGCCTCGGCAGCGGCATTATCACCGACGTTAACGACATTTATGACCTGAAGATCAGCGGTTCAGGCGCAGCCCAGTACGCTCAGGTACAGGTTTCCAGCCGTGCGTTCTGGAACCTCAAGCAGCAACGCCGCCAATTGGCAGGCACCAGCGGCTGCGGTCTATGTGGCGTGGAAGCGGTAGAACAAGCATTGCCCGACCTTCAGGTACTGCCCGGCGCACCCTTGCCGCCCGCGCAGTGGCTAGATGGCCTGCGCCAGCGTATCAGCGCATTCCAACCCCTGGGCCAGCACAGCGGCGCCGTGCATGCGGCGATTTTTATGGACAGCCAGGGTGAATTGCTGATGGGTCGCGAAGACATCGGCCGGCATAACGCCCTGGATAAGTTGATTGGTGCGTTGATCCGCCAAAAGATTCCGACCGACGGCGGCCTGGCGATTGTTACCAGCCGCTGCAGCCTCGAATTGATTCAGAAAGTCTTGCGCGCGGGCATCCAGACCCTGGTCAGCCTGTCGTCGCCTACCGGCCTGGCCTTGCAATGGGCGCGCCGGCACAACCTCAACCTCATCCACCTGCCGCAAAAAAGCGCGCCACGGGTCTATAGCCCTGCGATGGAGCACCAGCCATGAGCCTTCACCACCAAGCCGACCAGACCCCAACCCCACGCTACAAGCCCTATAAAGGCCCAGCCGGTGGCTGGGGCGCTCTGATCAGTGTGGCGCAAGCCTGGCTGACCAGTGACAACGCCCTGAAAAACCTGCGCATGATGCTCAAGACCAATCAGAACGGCGGCTTCGACTGCCCGGGCTGCGCCTGGGGCGACTCGCCGGAAAGCGGCATGGTCAAGTTCTGCGAAAACGGCGCCAAGGCGGTCAACTGGGAAGCCACCAAGCGCCGCGTCGATGCGGCCTTCTTCGCCAAGCACAGCGTCACAGCGTTGCTGGAGCAAAGCGACTATTGGCTGGAATACCAGGGCCGCCTGACCGAGCCGATGCGCTATGACGCCGAGACCGATCGCTACACGCCCATCAGTTGGGAAGCCGCCTTCGACTTGGTCGGCAAACACCTCAACGCACTGCCCAGCCCGAACATGGCCGAGTTCTACACCTCGGGCCGCGCCAGCAACGAAGCCGCCTACCTGTACCAGTTGTTCGTACGCGCCTTTGGCACCAACAACTTCCCGGACTGCTCGAACATGTGCCACGAAGCCAGCGGCGTAGCCCTGGCGCAGAGTGTCGGCGTGGGCAAAGGCACTGTGACCTTTGATGACTTCGAACATGCCGATGCCATTTTCGTCTGGGGCCAGAACCCCGGCACCAACCACCCACGCATGCTCGAGCCGCTACGCGAAGCGGTGAAACGCGGCGCTCAGGTGGTGTGTATCAACCCGCTGAAAGAGCGCGGCCTGGAGCGCTTCCAGCACCCGCAACATCCGCTGGAAATGCTCACCAACGGCGACAAGCCGACCAACACCGCCTACTTCCGCCCGGCGCTGGGTGGCGATATGGCTATCTTGCGTGGCATGGCCAAGTTCCTGCTGCTGTGGGAACGCCAAGCCCTGGCCGAAGGCAAGGAAGCGGTGTTCGACCACGACTTCCTCAACGAGCACACTGCCAACGTCCTGGAATACCTGGGTCAGATCGACGACACCTCGTGGGAGGAGATCGTCGAGCAGTCCGGCCTGACCCTGGTGGAGATCGAGCAAGCGGCACGCATGTACGCCAAAGGCAAGAATGTAATCATGTGCTGGGCGATGGGGATTACCCAGCACCGCCACTCGGTGCCGACTATCCAGGAAATCGCCAACCTGATGCTGCTGCGCGGCAATATCGGCCGCCCAGGTGCCGGGCTGTGCCCGGTGCGTGGCCACAGTAACGTACAGGGCGACCGCACCATGGGCATCAACGAACGCCCACCGGTGGCGTTTCTGGACGCGCTGGAGCGTCGTTTCCAGTTCCAGGTGCCGCGCGACAATGGCCATAACGTGGTGGAAGCAATTCACGCCATGCTTGAAGGCCGCTCCAAAGTCTTTATCGGCCTGGGCGGTAACTTTGCCCAAGCCACGCCAGACAGCACGCGCACCTTTGAAGCGCTGCGAAATTGCGACCTGACCGTGCAGATCAGCACCAAGCTCAACCGCAGCCACCTGATGCACGGTAAAGATGCGTTGATCTTGCCGTGCCTGGGCCGCACCGACATAGACATCCAGGCCGACGGCCCGCAAGCGGTGACGGTGGAAGACTCGTTCAGCATGGTCCACGGCTCCAACGGCCAACTGCAACCGCTGTCGAAACTGATGAAGTCCGAGCCGGCGATCCTGGCGGGCATTGCTGCCGCTACCCTGGGCAGCAAGCCCGTGGATTGGAACTGGCTGGTGGCCGACTACGGGCGCATCCGCGACCTGATCGCCGACACCATCCCAGGCTTCAAGGACTTCAACGAGAAGATCAAACATCCAGGCGGCTTCTATCTGGGCAACTCCGCCGGCGCACGCCGCTGGAACACTCCGTCAGGTCGCGCCAACTTCCGCCCCAACATCTTGCCCAAAGACCTGATCCATGAGCGCACCCGCGCCACGGGCCGAGTGCCGGACCTGATCATGCAGTCAATGCGCTCCCATGATCAGTACAACACCACCATCTACGGCCTGGACGACCGTTATCGCGGGGTCAAAGGCCAACGTGACGTGCTGTTCGTCAACGAAGCCGACATCATCCGCCTGGGCTTCAAGCCGGGGCAGAAGGCAGACATCGTGTCGCTGTGGGAAGACGGTCGTGAGCGCCGCGTGAAGGGCTTTACGTTGCTGGCATTTGATATTCCGGCGGGGCAGGCGGCGGCTTACTACCCCGAAGTGAACCCGTTGGTGCCGTTGGAAAGCACTGGCGACGGTAGCCATACGCCAACGTCCAAGTTTGTTGCGATTCGCTTGGAAGCGGCGAGTGGCAGTGGGTTGATCATGGCGCGCTCGGCCTGACTCGATCCGAGATATGTGTTGCTTGAACTAACGCTTTCGCGGGCAAGCCCGCACACACTGGGATGGGTTCACCATTGAGACTGTGTGGACCGATCTGATGTGGGAGCGGGCTTGCCCGCGAAGAGGCCAGCACAAGCACCACACATTCGACAGGCACAAAAAAGGCCGCTTTTGCATAAAAGCGGCCGTTCCGAAGTAGCTAAAGACCCGTAAAAACGACTTAAGTTCCCCATACAAAACAGTAACTTAGCAAATTGTATACAACCTCTGCCGCCGGTCGGATTTCGATTGTCAGCGCCTCGATACAACCTCAGGATCGCGCCGTCATCCCTTGAGGTTTCCCTGAATGAAGTTCTCCTCGATTCTCTTGTTGTCCCTTGGCCTGGTCAGTGGCGCAGCCATGGCAGGCGGCACCACCGAAGCCGGTGTAGGCGGCGCATTGGGTGGGGTTCTAGGTTCCGTTGTCGGCCAGCAGCTGGGCGGCAACACCGGTTCGACCATCGGCGCGGCCCTCGGCGGCGCAGGCGGTAGTGCAGTCGGCGCCGACAAACGCAGCCGTGGCGAAGCCGCCATTGGTGGCGCATTGGGCGCAGCCGGCGGTAACGTCGTGGGCCGCAGCGTCGGCGGCAGCACCGGCGCACTGATCGGCTCCGCGGCCGGCGGTGGCGCGGGCGGCGCGCTAGGCAACTACATGGGTAACGAAAGTGATCGCGACAACCGCCATTACCGCGATCGCGACCGTGACGATCGTCGCTACTACCGCGATGGCCACCCAGGTCGCGGCCATGCCTATGGGCATCGCAAGAACAAGCACCGTTATCGCGACTGATAAACCCGCGCTCTGACGAACACATCCGATGTGGGAGCCGGGCTTGCCCGCGATAGCAGTGAATCAGGTTTTAGACGTACTGCCTGATACTGCGCCATCGCGGGCAAGCCCGGCTCCTACATTTGGGATGCTTTGCTTATAGGTGCGTCAAACCAGCAGCCGCTGCATCGCTTCGCGCAACATTCCCGGAATCGGTACTGGCTGGTTCGAGGCTCGGTCCACAAACACATGGACAAAGCGCCCCGCCGCACACGCCTCCTGCTCGCCCGCCTTGAATACTGCCAGCTCATACTGCACCGAACTATTGCCCAGCTTGCCTACCCGCAGGCCGATTTCAATGCGCTCGGGAAAAGCAATCGAGGCGAAGTAATCGCAGGCCGAACTCACCACAAACCCCACCACCTCACCGTCATGAATATCCAGCCCGCCCTGTTCGATCAGGTAGGTATTAACAGCTGTGTCGAAGAAGCTGTAGTAAGTAACGTTATTCACATGGCCGTAGGCATCGTTGTCGTGCCAACGCGTGGTGATCGGTTGGAAGTGGCGGTAGTCGTCGCGCACAGGCGTTGAGTCAGGCATCGGCAAGTCTCATCAAAGTTGATCCAATTGAGCATGGGCCCAGTCGCGCACCTCGGCGTAGGGGTAGTCTTCCAGCGCCGCAAAACCGGGAATGCCCCGCGCCTTCAACTTGGTAAACAACGGTACGCTGATACCGCCAAGGAAACGCGTCAAACGCTCCGCATTCGGCAAGTGCCCCGTGTGCTCATGATGCCTGTGGATAAAATCACCGCACAGCCCCATGAAGTTTTTATCCACAAGCGGCGGCAGGCTCGGCGGCGCCGGCAGATGGGCGACCTGGCCGTGGCATACCGAACAATGCCCGCAACGCTGGGGTGCATTATCATCACCAAAGTAGTGCGCCAGACGCTGCCCCAGGCAGTGGTCGGTGGCGAACAGGTCGAGCATGGCGTGAATCCGCGCGACCTCCGTCACCTCATGCTGCTTGAAGCCTGTGTATAACTCGGCGCTTAACGCGTGCGGGTCGAAATGAGTGTCGAGCAAACTGTAGACCTCAGTCATCTGCTTGCTTTCGAGCTCGATCAGGCCCTGCTCCTGAAAATAATCCAGTGCCTTCACCACCCGGCTACGCTCGGCATTGTGCTGTTGATAAAGTGCATCGAAATCGACCGTCGCCCAGGTTTTAGCGCGCTTGCACACCTGGATGATCGCCGCGACAAACTGCTGCCGCTCGCCGGAAAAACGCGCCAGCAAGGCTTCGGGTTCGATCAGGTATTTGAAACGGTATTCCGCATAAAACGCATAGCGCGGCGCGATCACGCCCTTGAGCTCCAACTGCACCAAGAGCGTCTTGAGCGGCAGCTCGCGAATATTGCTGTGGTCCGACAGCGACCTGAGCAGGAACTCCCACTGCCCTTCACTACGCGCGGACTGCAACTCCTCCAATACGCGAAAAATGCCGTCCTGCTCCGGCGTATCACCGTACACGAAGTTTTCCAGCACATTGAGGCTGTCGCGGTTGGCCAACACCAGGCAATCGGACGGCTGCCCGTCACGCCCTGCGCGGCCGATTTCCTGGCTGTAGTTCTCGATGGACTTGGGCAGGTCGAAGTGCACGACATTGCGGATGTCACTCTTGTCGATGCCCATGCCAAACGCGATAGTTGCGACAATGCAATTGGAACGCCCGCCCATGAAACGCTGCTGGATACCTTCGCGTTTTTCATGGGGCAGCCCCGCGTGATAAGCCTCGGCCTGAATACCGTGGCGGTTCAGATGCTCGGCAATCTGCTCGGCGGTTTTCTGCAAGGTGACGTAGACGATACTCGGCTGGTTGGCCCGCGCTTTCATCCACTCCACCAGCCTGCGGCGTTTGTCATGGCCGCTGACGGGTTCCACCAGCAGGTTGAGGTTGGGCCGATAGAAGCCCGTGGTCACTACATCCTCAGCAGCAATGGCGAACTTGGCCTGCATGTCGGCGATCACCTTGGGCTTGGCCGTGGCCGTCAGCAACAGCGCCTGAGGGATGTTGAACTGGCGCTGGTAGTCCGGCAGCTTCAAATAATCCGGGCGGAAGTTGTGGCCCCATTCGGAGATACAGTGCGCCTCGTCTACCACCAGCAACGAGATCTGCACGCTGTTCAGGAAATTACGGAAACGCTCGTTCTTCAAACGCTCCACGGAAATCATCAGAATCTTGAGCTCGCCCGACCGCGCACGGGCCATTACATCATTGGCCTCATCACGGCTCTGGGCCGAGTCGATACTGCCCGCCGAAATGCCATGGCGCTGCAGGAAACCCAATTGGTCCTGCATCAACGCCAGCAAAGGCGACACCACCAACGTCAGGTGCGGCAGCAACACGGCCGACAACTGGTAACACAAGGATTTGCCCGAGCCCGTAGGGAAAATGGCGGCGGCAGATCGCCCAGCCAGCACGGCGCTGACCGTCTCTTCCTGGCCCAAGCGAAAGTGTGGGTAACCAAAGACCTGCTGGAGGGTGTCGTGCATAAGGCTGTCACTCCATTGACCGCTGAGTTGGCTCAAAAACATAGCCCGGGAATCCCAGCGAATCGAGAAAGGTCGCAAGGAAAAAAGAGACAGGATGATACACAGAGGGAGGGAGGGCTCAGGGCCGAAGTGGGACTTTTCTGAGAACGTAACAGGAAGCAGCAGATACAAATGTGGGAGCTGGCAAGCCCTCTCCCACATTTCACAACCGAGCTACAGCTGAATCAGCGGTTCTGCACCCGCTCGATCGCCGTGTCATACACCGGGTTGGCCTTTTGCTCCTTGGCCAACTGGTAATGACGCAACGCATCCGGGAACTGCCCAGCCGCTTCGTAGATGCGTGCAATGTTGTAGTAGGCACCGGCACGCACGGTCGCGGCATTGGTACCGGTCGCCAGGGCGATAGCCTTGCGGTTGGCCCAGATCGACTCCGCAGTATTGCCGGCTTTCTGATACGCCAGGCCAAGGTTGCCGTAAGCCTTGCCGAAGCTGTTATCCAGCTCGATGGCTTGACGGAAGAAGTCGATGGCCTGGTCCAGGTTACCGGCCTGGTAGGCCGCTTCGCCCTTGAGGTTCAGCTTCTTCGCATCGGCCTGTACCGACGAGCTCACTGTCACGGCGGTGACGGCCACGCTGTCGTCCAGCAAAGGCTTGACCTCGTTGAGTACATCTTCGGCGCCAACTCTCACGCCGGTGAAGGTGTTGATGTCCTGGAAGTCGCCACTGCCGGTCATGCGGAACACTGTCCACAGGTTGCCCGTGCGGTTCTGCGGCACATAGTAAGTGCGCACCAGGGATTGCCCCATGTACACGAACACCTTGGCCTCACTGTTGGACAACTCGCTGGAGGTGGGAGAGCCGCTGTTGGAATAGTCATGCACGGCGTAGACGTAGCTTTCGCCGTAATGCTTTTTCTGCAGGGTGATGGTTTCCGGGCCATAGCTGTCGGTGTCATCCACGTCCAGTTCGGCGTCGGTGCCCTTTTTATTGTTGAAGAAGATGTTATTGCCGGGGAAGATCATATGGGAGTCGAGGTCACGTGGAGCCTTGCCCCAGGTCAACACCACACGCAGGCCGTCGAGATTTTCCATCACCGGGCTGACGGCATAGGTCATGCCTTTGCACGGGCACTTCACCACCAGGTTGGAATAGCCAGGCTTCTTGATGATCAGCAGGTTGCTGGCATCATCAGCCGCCTCGCTGGTCAGCGTTACCTGGCCTTGTGCGTTGGTACGGCCCACCACGTTCTGCGCGCCATTACGTTGCAGCAACACTTCGGCATCGGCGATTTTCTGGTCCTTGACCACCGCGCTGAGCACCTCAATTGGCAATTGCTCGGCTTGGACGGAAAACGCCACCGCACACAAAGACATCGCCGAGGCGACACGAAGCAAACCCATGCTTAACTCCCTTTAAGTAGTGGGCGGAATCGCCCTACAAGATTTTGCGGTGAAACATACGCTGAATTGAGCTCGCTGGCAGATTTTTTATACAGATTGTGACAGGGATTTTATCCCGCCTACCGAGCTACGCATTGCGCTACAATCAAGCCTTGCTTTCCAAGAGGACGCGGCGATGAGCGAACTGACGTTTGAGCAAAAACAGGATCACTATCACAAGATCCGCCGTTCCAATTACTTGGCCAGCCTGCGCCTGGAAGGGTTCGATACCCAACCGACCGACGTCGACAAACCCCTGCCGACACGCGAAGCCGTCCTTGCCAAGTACCGCAACACCTCACGCTGATGCTCGACAAATACGGGGTGGGCCAGGACCCGTACTGCTATCCCGGTAGCAGCATCCTGCGCAACCGCCTCGATTTGCTCGATGAAGCACGCCTGCACCAGGCCGAGCGGGAATTATCCGAAATCGCCGTAGGCAACCTGCCACTCTTTCCGCCGCCCTACGACCTTGATCGCCTGCAACACATTCACCGCGTCCTGTTCGGTGACATTTATGACTGGGCCGGCGAACTGCGCAGCGTCAACATCCAGAAAGGCGACACGCTGTTTTGCACCCCGGAGCGTATTCCACCAGAAGCGGCAAAAATCGTCCGGCATATGCAAGACGCCAATTGGTATGTCGGTGCGAGTCAAGCTGACCTTGTGCGTCAAATAGCTGAAGCTTATGGCGACCTGAATGTCATTCATCCCTTCCGCGAGGGAAATGGACGGGCGCAGCGGATCCTGTTTGAACAGATCATCGTGAATGCGGGGTTTTCGGTGAATTGGTGGCTGGTGAAACACGCGGCCTGGATACCCGCGAATATTGATGCGGTGGCGTGTGACTATCGGGGACTGGAGGCGATTTTTGAGCGGTGTATCGGTAGGCCTCTCAGTGCCTGATCGAACTTCGAACGCCTAAACCATCTGTTTATGGCTCGAAAACAAACTCACTTTTAAGGTTCGGCTCGTCGCTGCCAATTCAGCGACCGAACAGCCACCCCGCAGCTAAACCTGTAGGAGCAAGCTTGCTCGCGAAAAATGTCAACGGTAACGCGTGCTTCCTGGATAAACGCGGTGCCTGTGAATTTTTCGCGAGCAAGCTCGCTCCTACAAAAAGCCTTAGGGCAAACCCGGCGCCCACATTTGCTCGGTTCAGCCAGCAAAATCGGTATCACGTCATAAATGCAGGAAGGCATTGTAAGAAAACCAAAAAACGGCGCGTCGTCCGTTTCCCAAACTGCTTCAAACAGTGTCTTGCCCCTCTACAGAAAAGCCCTTTGCCTGGACGACACTAGCCCCCTCTCCCAACGCGCTCGGCATAATTTTGTGACCATCGAAAGGACTCAACACATCAGCCACTATGGCATCACCTTCACGATGATTCGCCTTGGTACTGGCAAACCGGGATTGCCTGGTGCGATGAACGAGTACATTCAGTGGATCAATTTGCTGCTCTTCTTAATACTGGCCGCTGTAATTGATAGAACAATAAGGTTGCCCCTACTCAGAAAATGGCTCGGGCTCTGCCTATTGATAACCGGTCCAATACTTCTGTTGTATGCCACGTCTTGGATCATAGGGGCACAGCTTGAAAGTCTGCCGATAGTCGCCTTTGTGACAGGCATCGGGTTGCTGAGCACCCCGAATATCTATTGCAGGGTAAACAACACTCACCCTTTGATGATTGGTCCCACCATGAACCTGTCTCCCAACTTCCCCGAAGGTCCCGTCATGCAGCAGCTCCTGCAATTGCTGCATGAAGAAATCGGCTTGCCAAAACACAAGACCATTGGCTTGCACACCTCACTGAACTTCGACCTCGGGTGCGATGGTGCTGAGGCCAAGCAATTCATGGAGGCGCTGGAGCAGGATTTTGGTGTCGACCTGGGCGACTACGACGCTTATCGTTACTTCCAGCCGCCGGTGTTCGACGTGTTCCTGAAGCGTCGCGCCAAAGGCCGTGGTGACAAGATCCCGTTGACCATCGGCATGCTCTACCTGGCGATCAAGACCCACCGCTGGGACACGCAGACGCTGGAAAACCTGAGCTGACCTGAGCAACACTGAGCACAAAATGGGGGAGCGGGCTTGCTCGCGAATACGGCGTGTCAGCCAATATTTGCGTTACTGATACATTGCATTCGCGGGCAAGCCCGCTCCCACAGTGGATCTGCGCTCATCTGACGAGCCGTATAAATAACAAGGACCTTACATGGACGTAACAATGGGCCTGCTGGCCGCTCTGCTCTGGGGCGGCACGGACTTTCTGGTGGGCCTCAACGCCCGCGCCGTTGGCGTTAAACGCGCGGTGTATTTCGGCCAAGCTCTCGGTTTTTTGATCATGACCTTCCTGCTGGTCATTTTCCCGGCCTTCCTTTTCAAATCCCTTGATGCACCGTTAAGCGTTTGGCTCCTGGGCGTCGCCGCCGCTCTGCTGACGGTGTCCGGCGCCCTTGCGCTGTCCAAAGCCTTTGCCTTGGGCAAAGCAGCCATCGTCGCGCCGCTGGTGACGTCCTATGGAGTGGTGACCACCCTGCTCTCCTGGGCCAGCGGTGAACACATCAGCCTGATACAACTGGGCTGCATCGCCCTGTGCGTGATCGGCGTTGTGCTGTCCAGCGTTCACAAGGACAACGGTACGCCTCACAACAACCCGCGCCTGTCCATTGCCTACGCCATGTTCGCCGCAACCTTGTACGGCACCAGTTTCTGGCTGCAAGGCCGCTACACACTGCCAGCGCTGGGGCCAATCACCATGTTGTGGCTGGGTTACCTGGTAGGCCTGTGCGTGCTGGTGGTAATGGTGCTGAAGATCAAGGATGGCCTGAAGATCCCGCCACTGAAAAACTGCGCGACGTTGACCGGAGCGAGCTTGATGAACCTCGGCGGTTTCTCGGCGTTTTCGTGGGGCGCAATGGCCGGCTCGGTGTCGGTGGTGACGGTGATCAGTACGCTCTCTGGAGGGATCGCGGCGATCCTGGGGTTTGTATTTTTCAAGGAGCGGTTGTCAGCGGTGCAGGTGGCAGGTGTCGTCCTGGTGCTGGTCGGTGCAGTGGTACTGCACATGGCCGACTAATCGTTCGCACATAAAAAAGCCGCCTACTTAAGAGGCGGCTTTTTTACAACCGGCGAGTCTTACAACTTAGGACCCGCCGCCTTGATCGCATCGCTGACTTCAAACTTCTTGAAGTTTTCGATGAACAGGCCAGCCAGCGCTTTCGCGGCTTCGTCGTAGGCAGCCTTGTCAGCCCAGGTGTTGCGCGGGTTCAACAGGCCGGTTTCAACGCCCGGTACGGCCAATGGCACGTCGAGGTTGATGGTGTCCAGGTGTTCGGTTTGCGCACCGATCAACGCGCCGCTCTGGATCGCTGCAATCACGCCGCGAGTGGTCGGGATGTTGAAGCGTTTACCAACGCCGTAGCCGCCGCCGGTCCAGCCGGTGTTGACCAGGTAGACCTTGGAGCCGAAACCACGGATGCGCTTGATCAGAAGCTCTGCGTATTCGCCAGCCGGACGTGGGAAGAACGGCGCGCCGAAGCAGGTGGAGAAGGTCGACTTGATGCCGCTGCCCGAACCCATTTCGGTCGAACCCACCAAAGCGGTGTAGCCGGACAGGAAGTGGTAGGCCGCCTGTTCTTCGCTGAGGATCGACACAGGCGGCAGTACGCCAGTCAGGTCGCAAGTCAGGAAGATCACCGCGTTTGGCTCGCCGCCCAGGTTCTTCTCGGAACGCTTGGCAACGTGCTCCAGCGGGTAGGCGGCACGGCTGTTCTGGGTCAGGCTGACATCGGCGTAGTCGGCGTGCTTGGCCTCGTCGATCACGACGTTTTCCAGCACCGCGCCATGCTTGATGGCTTTCCAGATAACCGGCTCGTTCTTCTCGGACAAGTCGATGCACTTGGCATAGCAACCGCCTTCGATGTTGAACACCACGCCTTCGCCCCAGCCGTGCTCGTCGTCACCGATCAGGTAACGGCTTTCGTCGGCAGACAGGGTGGTCTTGCCAGTGCCGGACAGGCCGAAGAACAGGGTCACATCGCCTGCTTCGCCAATGTTGGCGGCGCAGTGCATCGGCAGCACGTCGGCAGCCGGCAGCAGGAAGTTCTGCACCGAGAACATGGCTTTTTTCATTTCACCGGCGTAACGCATGCCGGCAATCAGTACTTTTTTCTGGGCGAAGTTGAGGATCACGCAACCGTCGGAGTTAGTGCCGTCACGCTCTGGCACGCACTCGAAGTTGGCCACGTTGAGCACTTGCCACTCTTCACGACCGGCCGGGTTGTACTGGGCCGGGTTGATGAACAGGCAACGACCGAACAGGTTCTGCCAGGCAGTCTGGGTGGTCATTTTCACGGCCAGGTAGTGGTCTTCTGCAGCCCCTACGTGAACATGGGAAACGAAATGCTCTTGCGCGTTGTTGAAGGCCTCGACGCGAGCCCACAAGGCATCGAACTTGTCGGCCGGGAACTTGCGGTTGATCGGGCCCCAGGCGATGGCGTCCTGGGTGGACGGCTCTTCAACGATGAAACGGTCAACCGGCGAACGACCGGTGCGGTGACCGGTTTCTACGACCAGCGCGCCAGTATCGGCAAGCACGCCTTCACCGCGCTGCAGGGCTTCTTTGACCAGATCGTCAACACTCAGATCGGTGTATACGGCGTTATTGGCTTGCGTCATGAGGTTCCCCGTCGGCCTATGGCCGAGTGCTCCAAACGTTTTGTAGTAGAAAGTTGCGCACTACTACCGCGAAAAAAGTGGGCCGGATTATGCCAGAAAAGCCCAAAAAGAGTAGGGCCCTCCCGTCAGAACACCTCTAATCCGGCGTTTGTCAGGTGATTTACCTGTGCTTAAACGTTTTAGTGGCGGGTGTCGGAAGGGGTGTCGATGCCTGCTCCAGCGAACAATTGCGCTACATCAGCCGCATCGAACAGGTAGCGCTGGTTGCAGAACTGGCAGTCGATCTCGATATGGCCGCCATGTTCCACCACCAGGTTTTGCGCATCTTCCAGACCCAGGCTGACCAGCGCGTTACCGGAACGCTCGCGCGAGCAACTGCAGCGAAAATGCAGGCCCTGTGCGTCGAACAGGCGCACGGCCTCTTCGTGGTAGAGGCGGTGCAGGATGGTTTCGTTGTCCAGGCCCAGCAGTTCTTCGGCCTTCAAGGTGTCGGCCAAGGCGATGATATGCCGCCAGCTTTCGGCACGATCATCCTCATCCTTGATGCGATCGGCCGGCAGTTGTTGCACCAGCAAACCACGGGCGCGCTTGCCGTCGGCGTTAAGCCAGAACTTGGTGCCCACTTGCTGGGACATAACGAAGTAGTTGGTGAAGCATTCCGACAGGGTCTGACCGTCGAGGTCGACAATACCCTGGTACCGCTGGCCCTCGGTCGGGTCGACAGTCAGTGCCAGGACGCCATTGGGCATCAGGTCGGCCAAGGTGGCATCTGCGGCAATCTGGTCAGGCTCGTAACGGGCCAGACCACGGATCTCGCGCTCGCTCGAGCACTCGATCATCAACATGGGCACTGGCCCTTCGGAACGAGCCTGCAAGATCAGCAAACCGTCGAACTTCATGGTGCCCACCAGCAGCGCCGCGGCTGCCATCAACTCGCCGAGCAATTGCGCGACCGGCTCCGGATAGGCGTGTTTGGCAAGGACTTCGGCATAGCTGAGCTCCAACGAAACCATCTCGCCGCGGGCATCGCTCTCATCGAAGATGAAGCGTTGGGTGAAGTCGGTATCCGGTAGATCAGTCATAGGTCTGGGTATCTGAAGTGATGACAAAATGATTACAAGGTTTATAAAATTAAACGCTTTAGCACCATCTTGGTGCGACTTCTCCTGAATTCAAGGAGCTGAATAGAGCGATGAGGGACAGTTTATGAACAATCCGGGTTTGTTCCAAGCCAACTGGAACCTCCGGCGATGGGCTCTTTGCAATCTACTCGCTATCGGGCTGCTGTGTTTTTGGCTGTGGCCCACGGGCCAGATGCTCTGTGTGATTTTCGACGAGTGGCTGTTTCATCTGCTCAATGGCCCATTGGCCACGAACTCGACCTGGTTGCATATATGGGCCGTGGCCAGCCTGCGGCCGTTTGATGCAGTGGTCGGCGTGATTTTGCTGGCACTGCTGATTCGCGGCGACTGGGTGTTCAAGGCCGTGCAGGTGCGCCAGGCGTTTTTTGGCTTCCTCGGCATTCTGCTGCTGTTGCTGTTTGTCCGCATGCTGTTCTCCAAACTCGCGGCGCACATGGGCTGGCAGCACAGTAGCCCGTCGATGGTCATCAGCGGCGCGATTCAAATGAGCGACTTTTTCCCAGGGCTGGAGAAAACCTGGGAATTGAAGGACCGCTCGAGCCAGAGCTTCCCCGGCGACCATGCTTCGGTGCTATTGATCTGGGCGATGTTCATGAGCGTGTTCGCCCGGCGCATCGGCCAGGTGCTGGTGATCTGGGGCCTGGCGCTGCTGTTCATGATGCCGCGGCTGGTCGCGGGCGCGCACTGGGGACAGGACGACTACATCGGTGGCGTACTGCTGGCGCTGTTGGCGTTGGGCTGGGGGTATTACACGCCGTTCGCGGCGAAGGTGTCGGGCGCTTTGTTGCGGATGACGGCGCCGCTTTTCGGGCTACTGAGCAAGTTGCCCGTTATTGGGCGGTTGAGTGTCATGCGCACAACTCCGTAACCCCCCAGGGCTAAAAGTGGGAGCGGGCTTGCTCGCGAATGGGGGGTGTCAATCAATGCATCTGTGCCTGACCCACCGTATTCGCGGGCAAGCCCGCTCCCACATTTGATCGAGTGTGCATGGGCGACTCGTGCAATCAATCGTCATTGCCGCTGCCGCGAAATTTGAATAGATCGCGGCGCTGCTTCTTGCTCGGCTTGCCGTCAGTGGTCAGGCCTGAAGCACCTGCTTTGCGCATGGCTGCAGCGTTTTCGCGCTTGGCGATGCTGGCTTCGGTCTCGGCATACAGTGCCTGCGCTTCAGGCGCGCCGCGGCGTACGATGGAAAGTGCCTGCACCACGATGGTTTTTTCATCAAACCCTGTACGAATCTGAAACTCGTCGCCGACGCGCGGCTCCTTGCCCGGTTTGCAGCGCTCGCCGCGATGATGCACCTTGCCGCTCTCGATAGCGGCCTTGGCCAGAGCGCGGGTCTTATAGAACCGCGCTGCCCACAACCACTTGTCCAGCCGGACCTTCTCTTCCTCTTCCTGCTTTTGAGCCACTTGAATTCCTCGCTCTGAAAAATGTCGCAACTTTACCGTTGAAACCCTTCGACGCATAAACCCCAAGGCTCACCTAAGATACGCCAGGTAGCACCCTGTTTTCGCGAGGATACGCCGTGACCGACTTTCCCCTTTCACTCACCTCGCCCAACCAGCGGTGCGTGGGTTGCCAGCAAAGCGAGCCTCTGGGGTTCGATTTTGCGTTCGCCTACCAGCCTATCGTAGACCTGCGTGACCATTCGATCTTCGCCAACGAAGCCTTGGTGCGCGGTCCCCTGGGAGAAGGCGCGCTGTCGGTGCTGGCTCAGGTCAACGAAACCAATCGCTACCGCTTCGACCAGCGTTGCCGGACCAAGGCCATCGCCGGTGCCGCGGCCCTGGGCATGCAGACTCACCTTTCCATCAACTTCATGCCCAATGCGGTATATCGCCCGGAACTGTGTATCCGCAGCACTCTAGAGGCCGCCCGAGCGCACAATTTCCCGCTGGACCGGCTGATTTTCGAGACTCTGGAAAGCGAGCACGTAGATAACTATCGCCATTTGACGAATATTCTGCGTGAATACCGCGAATTCGGCTTCAAGACCGCCATCGACGATTTCGGCGCGGGCTATTCGGGGCTGAACCTGCTGGCCGATTTCCAACCTGACTTGATCAAGCTCGACATGGCGCTGATTCGCGATGTCGACCAGGATCGTGTCCGCCAGGTCATCGTCCGAGGGATTGTCACAATCTGTGAGCAGTTGGGGGTTACTGTCATCGCCGAAGGCATCGAAAGTGCCGGCGAGCGCGACTTCCTGTCCGACTGCGGAATATTTCTGATGCAGGGCTTCTGGTTCGCCAAGCCTGCATTCAAAGCGTTGGCTGAGGTATCTCCTCAAGCCTGGGCGAATTGACCGGTTAACCATATTGAAGACATTTGACCATTTGACCGTTGTGGGTCTGCGTGAGTGGGTGGCACTTCCCGACTTGGGAGTCGCAGGCCTGCGCGCGAAGATCGACACCGGTGCCAGTACCTCAAGCCTGCACGCCACCGATATCGAGCCCTTTGAGCGCGACGGTGAAAAGTGGGTGCGTTTTACCGCGCACCTGGGCAGCGTGGTGCAACTGCGTCACCGGCGCTGTGAAGCGCCCCTGGTGACGATGAAAACCATCAAGAGCTCCAACGGCCATGCGCAGGTGCGCTACGTGATCAGCACCACCCTGGCCCTGGGTGATCGGGTATGGCGGGTGGAGTTCACCCTCGCCTGTCGCAAAGCCATGCGTTACCGCCTGCTGCTGGGCTCCAAGGCGCTGATTGACGGCCAGCTGGTGGTCAATCCGGGCCTCAAGTACGTTCAAGACAAGCCGGTGTTCCCGGTCTCCACTATTTCTGCCCCAGGTGCTGCATGAAGATTGCTGTGCTGTCGCGAAACCCGCGTCTGTATTCTACCCGCCGCCTGGTCGAGGCCGGCACTGAACGTGGCCATGAAATGGTGGTGATCGACACGTTGCGTGCCTACATGAACATTGCCAGCCACAAGCCGCAGATCCACTACCGGGGCAAGCCCCTGGAAGGCTTTGATGCGGTGATCCCGCGTATCGGCGCTTCTGTGACGTTCTATGGCTGCGCGGTATTGCGCCAGTTTGAAATGATGGGGGTGTTTCCGCTGAATGAATCCGTGGCCATTGCACGCTCGCGGGACAAGCTGCGCTCCCTGCAACTGCTGTCGCGCCGGGGCATCGGCCTGCCGGTCACCGGTTTTGCCCACTCCCCGGATGACATTCCCGACCTGATCGAGATGGTCAATGGCGCACCGCTGGTGATCAAGGTGCTGGAAGGCACCCAGGGCATCGGCGTGGTGCTGTGTGAAACAGCAACGGCAGCGGAGTCGGTGATTGAGGCGTTCATGGGCCTCAAGCAGAACATCATGGTGCAGGAATACATCAAGGAAGCTGGCGGCGCGGACATTCGCTGCTTCGTGGTAGGCGACAAGGTGATTGCGGCGATGAAGCGCCAGGCGAAGCCCGGTGAGTTCCGCTCCAACCTTCACCGTGGTGGCAGCGCCAGCCTGATCAAGATCACCCCGGAAGAACGCATGACCGCGCTACGGGCAGCCAAGGTGATGGGGCTGAGCGTGGCGGGTGTGGACATCCTGCGCTCCAACCATGGCCCCTTGGTGATGGAAGTAAACTCATCGCCGGGCCTGGAAGGAATCGAGACCACCACCGGTAAGGATGTGGCAGGGATCATCATTCAGCATCTGGAAAAGAATGGCGGGCCGAATATGACTCGGACCAAGGGAAAGGGCTGAATACCCACATCTGCCACACGCCGCAAACCACTGTGGGAGCTGGCTTGCCTGCGATGACGCCGGTACATTCAACATCGTCGTTGAATGAACTACCGCTATCGCAGGCAAGCCAGCTCCCACATTTGCATTCATATTGCTTGTTAGACGGCGTCTCTAGGCAGCATCAACCCCAACGGCAGCCGCACCCGCGCCTCCAACCCGCCGCCTTCCCGGTTGCGCAACTCAACATTGCCGCCATGCATCGACGCAATCCGCCGCACAATCGCCAACCCCAACCCGGTGCCCTTGCCTCCTCGGGCTCGGTCGCCACGGGTGAAGGGGTTGAAGATACCTTCCAGTTCCGCCGGGTCGATTCCTGTGCCACGGTCCATCACGCTCAGCACCACGTAAGGTGCGGCACTGTCGCCAGAAACGTACGCCGCCACTTCCACATCGGAACCAGCATGGTGCAAGGCGTTGCCAATCAAGTTGTTCAGCAGGCGCTTCATCGACACCCGGCGTAATGCGAACGGCTGGATCGGCTCCAGGCGCGTGCGCACCTGCTCACCGTTCTGGTTATAGGGCGCAACCACCTCACGCACGAGCTCCGTGAGGTCGACCTCCTCGACCACCTCATCCCGCCCGTCGCGGATGAACGCCAGGAACTGGTCCAGGATGGCGTCCATGTCTTCGATGTCGCGCACCATGTCATCGGTGAGGTCGGTATGGTCACCCATCAATTCCAGGGACAAACGCAATCGCGTCAGCGGCGTGCGCAAGTCATGGGACACCCCCGCCAGCATCAACTCGCGTTCGCGCCCGGCCTGTTCGACGTCTTCTGCCATCTGGTTGAATGCGCCGTACACCTCGGTCATCTCACTGGGCGTGTCGCTGACCGGCAGACGCACACTACGCCCCTGGCCCAGTTGGCGAGCGGCAAACACCAGGCGCTTGAGGGGTTGGTTGAGCTGGCGGACGAAGATCCACGCCGACGCCGTTGAGAGCAAGCCAATGGCCAGGAACCAACCCAACACGTTCCAGATTTTTTGCCCACGCAGCGGGTGCGGATAAAGCGGAACCTTGATCCACGCATCCCCCAGGCTTGGCGCTCGCACCCACAACGCAGGCGAAACATGCATACGAAGCCGCACCTCGGTATCGGCGCCCAATTCGGCCTGCATCTGGCGCTGGTAAATCTCGCTGTAGGGCCAATGTTGCTCGCCTTCAGGCACACCGGCGCCGTCAACTCGAGTGAGGGTCGATGCCTTGGCTACCTTTTCGCGGTTCTCAGGGTCTACCGCCCAATAACCACGCAATGTCAGGGCGACGCCATGGCTGTACTGCCGATCCACCAGCACGTCTTCGTTCATCAGCAGATAAACCAACGTGAGTGCCTTGGAAAACAGAACGACAATAAGCACCAGCCAGAGGGTGCGGGAGAAGAAACTTTGCGGGAACCACAGCGGGGTTTTCATAGATGAAAGCTGCACACCTTGCAGGAACGAGCGGTGCTCGCAGAATTGCAGACGCCGGGCATCCCGTCGACCCTCATGGGGTCAAACGCCAGGATACCCGCCCCTGCAAATCATCGGTCACTTGGTTGCGGTGCCATCCGGCACAAACACATAACCCACACCCCACACCGTCTGGATATACCGCGGCTTGGACGGGTCTGGCTCGATCATCCGGCGCAGTCGGGAAATCTGCACGTCGATGGAGCGCTCCAGTGCGTCCCATTCCCGGCCACGGGCCAGGTTCATCAGTTTGTCACGGGTCAGCGGCTGGCGAGCGTTCATGACCAAGGCCTTGAGCACTGCGAATTCACCCGTGGTGAGCATGTGCACTTCTTCACCGCGCTTGAGCTCACGGGTGGCCAGCGACAGTTCGTAGTCGCCAAAGGTGACGCTTTCGTCTTCGCTGCCCGGTGCGCCCGGTACCGCCGGTGCCTGGCGACGCAATACGGCCTTGACCCGCGCCATCAGCTCATCGGGGTTGAAAGGCTTGGCCAGGTAGTCATCAGCCCCCAGTTCCAGGCCCTTGATACGGCTCAGTTCATCGCCCTTGGCGGTGAGCATGATGATCGGGATCTGGTTGTTAGCACCGCGCAGGCGTTTACAGGCAGTAAGGCCGTCTTCGCCGGGCAGCATCAGGTCGAGTACGACCAGGTTGAAGACTTCACGCCCTAACAGACGATCCATCTGCTCGGTGTTCGGCACCGCCCGGGCACGATAGCCCTTGGAGTTGAAAAAACGCTCCAGCAGGCTGCTCAGCCCCGGATCGTCATCAACGATGAGAATTTTTTCGCCTTCAGCAGTTTGTGCGGTGCTGCTCATTGGATGCTCCTCTTATCTCGGCGCGCATTATGGCGTAGCTGCCGTTATACGCACCGTGTGCATTGTTAGCAGATTTTTCATCTACTGCCAGCGAACCCGCGCCCTACAAGCTGCGGCGCAGTAGCCCCCAAGGGCGGAACGCTGGTTATAATGCGGCGCCTCCGTGCAGGGCAACGTCAGATCGTTACCGTTTGCTGCCGGGCTTTTTTTACCCGCTTGTCGTGACTTTTTCGATTTCGAGGGTCAATAGCCAGCCTCTTGACCCAGGCAGCGGCGCCAGTCGGGCCGCTCAACCAGCCTCGCCGAGCCTTGTTTTTACGGGCCGGCGCGCTGATTTTAAGAATTTCAGGTGGTTTTATGGACAGCATCAACAGCCGCATCGCCGAGGAACTCGGTGTACGCCCACAACAGGTCGAAGCGGCCGTCGCTCTACTGGATGAAGGCTCCACCGTGCCCTTCATCGCCCGTTACCGAAAAGAAGTAACCGGCAGCCTCGACGACACCCAACTGCGTCACCTGGAAGAGCGCCTGCGCTACCTGCGAGAACTCGACGAACGGCGTATCAGCATCCTCGCCAGCATCGAGGAACAGGGCAAGTTGACTCCTCAACTGGAACGCGACATCAAACTCGCGGATACCAAGACCCGCCTCGAAGACCTTTACCTGCCATACAAACAGAAACGTCGTACAAAGGGCCAGATCGCCCTGGAAGCCGGCCTGGGTGATTTGGCCGACGGCCTGTTCAACGACCCATCGCTGACCCCGGAAACCGAAGCCGCGCGCTTCATCGACGCGGAAAAAGGCGTCGCCGACGTCAAGGCCGCCCTCGAGGGCGCCAAGTACATCCTGATGGAGCGCTTTGCCGAAAACGCCAGCCTCCTGGAAAAACTGCGTACCTACCTCAAGCAAGAAGCCATCCTCAGCGCCCGCGTTATCGCCGGCAAAGAGGAAGAAGGCGCCAAGTTCCGCGACTATTTCGAACATGACGAGCCGCTCAAAAGCATGCCGTCCCACCGCGCCCTGGCGATTTTCCGCGGCCGCAACGAAGGCATTCTCAGCTCCGCGTTGAAAGTCGGTGACGAGTTGCCGGGCACCATGCACCCGTGCGAAGGCATGATTGGTCAACAATTCGGCATCCAGAACCAGAACCGCCCGGCGGACAAGTGGCTCGGCGAAGTGGTGCGCTGGACCTGGAAGGTCAAGCTTTACACCCATCTGGAAACCGACCTGCTGGGCGAGCTGCGCGACGGCGCCGAAACCGAGGCGATCAACGTGTTCGCCCACAACCTGCACGATCTGCTGTTGGCCGCACCGGCCGGCCCGCGTGCCACCCTGGGCCTCGACCCGGGCCTGCGCACTGGTTGCAAGGTCGCGGTGGTCGACGCCACCGGCAAGCTGCTGGACCACGCCACCGTGTACCCACACGTACCGCACAACAAGTGGGACCAGACCCTCGCGATCCTGGCCGCCCTGTGCGCCAAGCATGCGGTGGACCTGATCGCCATCGGCAACGGCACCGCCAGCCGCGAAACCGACAAGCTGGCCGCCGAGCTGATCAAAAAATACCCAGCCATGAAGATGACCAAGGTCATGGTCTCCGAAGCAGGCGCTTCGGTGTACTCGGCGTCGGAGCTGGCCTCCAAGGAATTCCCGGACCTCGATGTGTCGATCCGTGGCGCGGTGTCCATCGCCCGTCGCCTGCAAGACCCGCTGGCCGAACTGGTGAAGATCGACCCTAAATCCATCGGCGTCGGCCAGTACCAGCACGACGTGTCGCAGCTGAAACTGGCACGCGGCCTGGATGCGGTGGTGGAAGACTGCGTAAACGCCGTGGGCGTGGATGTGAACACCGCGTCCGTGGCCCTGCTGGCGCGAATCTCCGGCCTCAACGCCACCCTGGCGCAGAACATCGTCAGCCATCGCGACGAAAATGGCGCGTTCAAAACCCGTGCTGCACTGAAAAAAGTCGCACGCCTGGGTGAAAAAACTTTTGAACAGGCTGCTGGTTTCTTACGCGTAATGAACGGTGACAACCCGCTGGACGCCTCTGCGGTTCACCCGGAAGCTTACCCATTGGTGCAACGCATTGCCGCCGAGACCGACCGCGATATCCGTTCGTTGATCGGTGATGCCGCGTTCCTCAAGCGCCTGGACCCCAAGAAGTACACCGACGAGACCTTCGGTGTGCCGACTATCACCGATATCCTGCAAGAACTGGAGAAACCGGGTCGCGACCCGCGCCCGGAGTTCAAGACCGCCGAGTTCCAGGACGGCGTCGAAGACCTCAAGGACCTGCAACCGGGCATGATCCTCGAAGGCGTGGTGACTAACGTGACCAACTTCGGCGCATTCGTGGACATCGGCGTGCATCAGGACGGCTTGGTGCACATCTCCGCGCTTTCGGAGAAGTTCATCAAGGACCCACGTGAGGCAGTCAAAGCTGGTGACGTGGTCAAGGTCAAGGTCATGGAAGTCGACATCCCGCGCAAACGCGTCGGCCTGTCGATGCGCATGAGCGACACCCCCGGGGAGAAAATCGACGGCGCACGTGGTGCTCGCCCCGGTTCGGCGCCGCGCCAGTCGCAGAACAACGCGCCGCGCAAGGAAACCGCGACTGCCGCGCCCAGCAACAACGCCATGGCGTCGCTGTTTGCCAACGCTAAACAGCTGAAGAAGCGTTGATGGAGATTCCGGCCGGTTTGACCCAGAGCGCATTCAGCGAACTGATCGGCTGCCGCCTGCAACGCCTGGAAGAAGGCGTTGCCGAGGTGGCCCTGACCCTGGAGCCGCACCTGCGCAACCGCGCGGGCAAGCTCCATGGCGGGGCGATTTTCAGCCTGGTGGATATAACCATGGGCCTGGCGTGTTCCAGCGCCCACGGTTTCGACCAGCAGAGCGCCACCATCGAATGCAAGATCAACTATATTCGCGCCGTGGAAGACGGTGATGTCCTGTGCACCAGCCGGGTGATCCACACCGGTCGCCGCACCCTGGTGGTCGAGGCCGACGTGTACCAAGGCGAAAGACTTGTCGCAAAAGCACAGGGCACGTTCGCTGTCCTATAGCTCCCCACCCCCGATTTGAGTTAATTTCGGCGCTGCGATAACAGCGTCGGAATTTTCTCGCTGCGCTGTAGCCCAATTCATGGAGTGAAGTCGGCAAATTCAGAGCGGGTCAAATCGACTCAAAACCAGGCGATCACGCCAGTTTCCACTTCACCCTTGTAGACCGTCCTGCCCACCCCCATATTGGGGCGACTGACGCGTGAAGGAATCCAACTTGAGCGAACTTCTCAACCGCCGCCTGGCCCTGCTCGGCAAGCGCGAACACCTCTCCCTGCTAGAGCAATGCTTGCACGGCATCGAGCGCGAATGCCTGCGCGTCACCAGTGAGGGTCGCCTGGCGCAAACGCCACACCCCGAAGCATTGGGCGCCGCGTTGACCAACGAACAGATCACCACCGACTACTCGGAATCGCTGCTGGAGTTCATCACCCCAGCCCTGCCGAACCCGGCCGATACCCTGAGCAGCCTGGACAAGATCCATCGCTTTGCCTACACCAAGCTGGGCAGCGAATACCTGTGGAGCCCCTCGATGCCGTGCCCGTTGCCGGCCGAGGAAGATATTCCGATTGCCTACTACGGCACCTCCAACATCGGCCAGCTCAAGTACGTGTACCGCAAGGGCCTGGCCCTGCGTTACGGCAAGACCATGCAGTGCATCGCCGGCATCCACTACAACTTTTCCCTGCCGGAAGCGTTGTGGCCGTTGCTCAAGGAAACAGAGGGGTTTGTCGGCACCGACCGTGACTATCAATCCACGGCCTACATCGCGCTGATCCGTAATTTCCGTCGTTACAGCTGGCTGTTGATGTACCTGTTCGGTGCCTCGCCCGCCCTGGATGCCGGCTTCCTGCGGGGGCGCTCGCATCAGCTTGAAGTCCTGGATGCCGACACCCTGTACCTGCCCTACGCCACCAGCCTGCGCATGAGCGACCTGGGTTACCAGAGCAACGCCCAGGCCGGTCTGACGCCGTGCTACAACGACTTGGCCAGCTACACCGACAGCCTGCGCGAAGCGGTGGCAACACCCTACGCGCCGTACGTTGAAGTCGGCACGCACAAGGATGGCGAGTGGGTGCAGCTCAATACCAACATCCTGCAGATCGAAAACGAGTACTACTCCAACATCCGTCCCAAGCGCGTGACCTACACCGGCGAGCGGCCGATCCAGGCGTTGATGGCCCGCGGCATCCAGTACATCGAAGTACGCTGCCTGGACATCAACCCGTTCTTGCCGATGGGTATCGATCTGCCGGAATCACGGTTCCTCGACGCATTCCTGCTGTACTGCGCACTGAACGACAGCCCACTGTTCGCCAACAACGAGTGCGGCAACGCCACCTCCAACTTCCTCAGCGTGGTCAAGGAAGGTCGCCGTCCTGGCCTGCAATTGCAGCGTGACGGCCAGCCGGTGGACATGAAGGAGTGGGCGGCCGAGTTGCTGGAGAAGATAGGCCCGCTGGCCGCCCTGCTCGATCAGAGCCACGGCATCACCGAACACAGCGAGGCACTGGACGCCCAGTTGGCCAAGGTCAAGGACCCGTCCCTGACACCGTCGGCTCAGGTGTTGGCAGCCATGGCTGAGCGCAAGGAAAGCTTTGCGCAGTTCTCTCTGCATCAAAGCGAAGTGCATGCCGAGTACTTCCGCAAGGAGCCTTTGGCGCCTGAGGAACAAGCGCACTTTGAAGAACTGGCCCGTGCCTCGCTGGCGCAGCAGGCGGAGCTGGAACAGAACGAAGTGGGCGATTTCGATGTGTTTGTCGGCTCGTACCAGGCAAGCATCCTGGCCATCAGCAACTAACCTCAGGCTCGCTCCCCTGTGGCAGCTGGCTTGCCTGCAATATCGGTGGGTCAGCAACCCACCTGTTGACAGATACACCGCTATCGCAGGCAAGCCAGCGCCCACATTATTTTTGCCAGCCTGAAAACAGGCTTCGCCATTTCCTCTCATAAGCTAATTCGAAAAAGTTATTTATTTTCGAATTCTTAGATCATTTAGTCTCCTCTCACGCCGACCCTCGGCCGCCTGATTGAGGAGCTTCCCCTTGAAACTGTTGACCCCTCTGCGCCTGTTGGCCGCATTGTCCCTGGCCGGTGCCAGCCTGTGTGCCCAGGCGGCGGATGTGACCATTGCGTACCAGACCACCGTGGACCCGGCCAAAGTCGCCCAAGCCGACGGCGCCTATGAAAAAGCCACCAACGCCAAGATCGACTGGCGCAAATTCGACAATGGCGCCGACATCATCGCCGCCATCGCCTCGGGCGACGTGCAGATCGGCTACCTCGGTTCCAGCCCGCTGACCGCCGCAATAACCCGCAAAGTCCCGGTGCAAACCTTCCTCGTCGCCACCCAGATCGGCGGCGCCGAAGCCCTGGTGGCGCGTAACGGCTCGGGGATCAACAGCCCGCAGGACCTGGTCGGCAAAAAAATCGCTGTGCCCTTCGTTTCCACCGGCCACTACAGCCTGCTCGCTGCCCTGAAACACTGGAACATCGACCCGGCCAAAGTCACCATCCTCAACCTCGCCCCGCCCGCCATCATCGCCGCCTGGAAGCGCGGTGATATCGACGCCACCTACGTGTGGGACCCGGCCCTGGGCGTGGCCAAAGAAACCGGCAAGGTGCTGATCACCTCCGGCGAACTGGCCAAGTTCGGCGCGCCGACGTTCGATGCCTGGATCGTGCGCAAGGATTTTGCCGAGAAGCACCCAGAGATCGTCACCGCCTTTGCCAAGGTCACTCTGGATGCCTACGCCGCCTACCGCAAAGACCCACAAGCCTGGCTTGCCGATACCGGCAACGTCGACAAACTGGTGAAACTCTCCGGCGCCAAGGCCAGCGATATCCCGTTGCTGCTGCAAGGCAACGTCTACCCGTTGGCCGCCGACCAGGTAACCCTGTTGGGAGCGCCAACCACCAAGGCCGTCACCGACACCGCTGCGTTCCTCAAGGAACAAGGCAAGGTCGAGGCCGTGCTGCCCGACTACGCCCCTTACGTCAGCGCCAAGTTCATTACCAACTGACCCAGGAGTTCACTGCGATGGCCTTGCTACAACTGGAGCGCATCAGCGCACAGTACCCAGGCGCCCCGGAACCGGTACTGTCCGATATTTCACTGGAGCTTGGGCCCCAGCAACTGCTGGTTGCCCTGGGCCCGTCCGGCAGTGGCAAGACGTCGTTGTTGAACCTGATTGCCGGCTTTGTCGAGCCGTCTGCCGGGCGTATCACCCTCGATGGCGTGCCGGTCAAGGGCCCCAGCGCCGAGCGCGGCGTGGTGTTCCAGGACGACGCCCTGCTGCCCTGGCAGGACGTGCTGGCCAACGTCGCCTTCGGCCTGGAACTGGCCGGCGTGCCCAAGGCGCAGCGCGAAGTGCGCGCCCGCGAAATGCTCGCGCTGGTGGACCTGGCCGGTTTCGACAGCCGGCGCATCTGGCAGCTCTCGGGCGGCCAGAAACAGCGCGTCGGCCTGGCGCGTGCGCTGGCGGCCGACCCGCGTGTACTGCTGATGGACGAACCCTTCGGCGCGCTGGATGCCTTTACCCGCGAACAAATGCAGGAGTTGCTGCTGCAAGTGTGGCGGCGCACGGCCAAGCCGGTATTCCTGATTACCCATGACATTGAAGAGGCGGTGTTTCTGGCCACGGACCTGATCCTGCTGGCGCCTAACCCCGGCCAGATCGTCGAACGCCTGCAGCTGGATTTCGGCCAACGTTACGCCGCCGGTGAATCAGCCCGCGCAATCAAGTCCGACCCGCGCTTTATCGAAACCCGTGAACATGTGCTGGGCAAAGTCTTCTCCCAACGGCAGGTGTACGCATGAGCAGCTACGAACTTCCCGCCACGGCCAGCAAGGCGGTGGCACCTGTCGTTATTCCGGTACGCCGCAGCCTGAGCACGCGCTGGATCAGCGTGCTGACCCTGGTGGCCTTGCTCGCCCTCTGGTGGGCCGTCACCGCCACCGGTTTGATCGAACCTCTGTTCCTGCCGCCACCATCGGCAGTGTTGCAAAAAGGCTGGCTGCTGGCGACCACCGGCTACATGGATTCCACCTTGTGGCAGCACCTGGGCGCGAGCTTGAGCCGCATCGGCCTGGGCCTGGGCTTTGCGGTGCTGACCGCCGTGCCGGTGGGGATTGCCATCGGAGCCAACCGCATTGCCCGAGGCATTTTCGATCCGTTGATCGAGTTCTACCGGCCAATTCCGCCGCTGGCCTACCTGCCGCTGATCGTAATCTGGTGCGGCATTGGCGAGCTGTCCAAGGTGCTGCTGATTTACCTGGCGATTTTCGCCCCGATTGCCATCGCGACCGCAACCGGGGTGCGCACCGTCGACCCTGCCAAGCTGAGGGCCGCGCAGTCGCTGGGCGCAACCCGCGCACAACTGATTCGCCATGTGATCCTGCCCAGCGCCCTGCCCGACATCCTCACCGGTGTGCGTATCGGCCTGGGTGTGGGCTGGTCGACCCTGGTCGCCGCCGAGCTGATTGCCGCCACCAGCGGCCTGGGCTTCATGGTGCAGTCGGCGGCGCAGTTTCTGGTCACCGATGTGGTGGTTCTGGGCATCCTGGTCATCGCCCTGATCGCCTTCGCCATGGAAATGGGCCTGCGCGCCCTGCAGCGTAAATTAGTGCCCTGGCATGGCCAGGCACACTGAGTGAAGAATCCACAATGAGCAGCCTGACCGTTACCCCATTAAGCACCGCCCTGGGCGCCCAGATCAGTGGCGTCGACATCGCTCAGCCGCTGAACGCTGAACAGCGCGACGCCATTGAACAGGCGTTGCTCGACTATTCGGTGCTGTTCTTCCGTGACCAGCCGATCATCCCTGCGCAACAGGCACGGTTCGCGGCAAACTTTGGCGACCTGCACATCCATCCGATCTACCCCAACGTGCCGGAACAGCCCGAAGTGCTGATCCTCGACACCGCCGTCACGGATGTGCGTGATAACGCAGTGTGGCATACCGACGTGACCTTCCTGCCCACGCCGGCCCTGGGCGCTGTGCTCAGCGCCAAGCTGCTGCCAGCCTTCGGCGGCGATACCTTGTGGGCCAGTGGGATTGCGGCGTATGAGGCATTGTCCGAGCCGTTAAAGCGCATGCTCGATGGCCTCACCGCCACACACGATTTCACCAAGTCGTTCCCGCTGGAGCGCTTTGGCAACACCGCCGAAGACCTTGCGCGCTGGGAAGCGACCCGCAAGAAAAACCCGCCGCTATCGCACCCAGTCGTGCGCACGCATCCGGTGAGTGGGCGTAAATCGCTGTTCGTCAGCGACGGATTCACCACCCGAATCAATGAACTGGAACCGGCCGAAAGCGAGGCCATTCTCAAGCTGCTGTTCGCCCACGCCACCCGCCCGGAATTCACCATTCGCTGGCGCTGGCAGGAGAATGACGTGGCGTTCTGGGATAACCGCGTCACCCAGCATTACGCCGTGGATGACTACCGGCCGCAGCGGCGGGTGATGCACCGGGCGACGATTCTTGGGGATGTGCCGTTCTAACGCTTGGCGACAGATCGTTCCCACGCTCTGCGTGGGAACGCCTCCTGTGACGCTCTGCGTCACGACTTTAAAGCGGACGCCGAGCGTCCGGGGCTGCATTCCCACGCAGAGCGTGGGAACGATCAACCAGTGGTGTAAGGTTATTCAGCAGTGGACGGTTTTTCCCACAGGTTGATCCCACCTTCCTGCGCAAACCGATCAATCTCCGCCAGTTCTTGCGCACTGAACCTCAAGTTCTTCAACGCCCCGACGTTCTCGATAATCTGTTCCGGCCGGCTTGCGCCGATCAGCGCACTGGTTACCCGTGGATCACGTAATGTCCACGCCAACGCCAACTGGGCCAGGCTCTGGCCACGGCGCTTGGCGATTTCATTCAGGCCGCGTACATGGGCGATGTTGGCTTCGGACAGGTGCTGGGCCTGCAACGAGCCACCACCCGGACGGTTCACCCGCGCATCGGCCGGTACGCCGTTGAGGTATTTATCGGTCAACAAACCCTGGGCCAGCGGCGTAAAAGCGATCACCCCGGCGCCGAGTTCTTCAGTGGTCTCCAGCAGGTCTTTTTCCACCCAACGGTTGAGCAGGTTATAGGCCGGCTGGTGGATCAACAGCGGCACTTTCCACTCTTTGAGCAGCGCCGCCATTTCGCGGGTTTTTACCCCGGAGTAAGACGAGATACCGATGTACAACGCCTTGCCTTGCTGCACGGCGGTGGCAAGGGCGCTGGCGGTCTCTTCCAGCGGCGTATCGGGGTCGAAACGGTGCGAATAGAAGATATCCACATAATCGACGCCCAGGCGTTGCAGGCTCTGGTCCAGGCTGGCCAACACGTATTTGCGCGAACCACCACCCTGGCCGTAAGGACCGGGCCACATGTCCCAACCGGCTTTGCTGGAAATGATTAATTCGTCGCGGTAATGCTTGAAGTCTTCGCGCAGCAAACGGCCGAAGTTGATCTCGGCGCTGCCATAGGGCGGGCCGTAGTTGTTAGCCAGGTCGAAGTGGTTGATGCCCAGGTCGAACGCCGTGCGCAGCAACGCGCGCTGGGTGTCGATCGGGGTGCTGTCGCCAAAGTTGTGCCACAACCCCAGGGACAGGGCTGGTAGCACCAATCCACTGCGGCCTACGCGGCGATAGGGAATAGATTCATAGCGGTTTTCGGCAGCAATGTACGTCATCGAATCCTCTCTTGATCTAGGGCAAATAAGGCCCGGGAATAAGCATATTCCCGGGCCTTTTAAGCAGCTGAATCGCTTAAGTCTGCCTCTTCCTTTTACAGCAAAGACCTACTTGAGAGGAACGCTATCAGCGCACCATGTGCAAGAACTGCAGATGGCGCTCGTACTGGTCGAGGATGTCATTGATGATCTGCTCCTTGGTGTAGCCCACCAGGTCATAGTCCTGGCTGCCCTCACTCAAGTGCACTTCGGCCCGATAGTAGCGGCGGTTGTTGATCTCTTTCTTACCGATGCCGCCCAAGGCGAACGACGGCGTGAAGTAGCCACGCATCTGCACCTGGTAGATGAACGGACGTTCTTCGCCATGGCCGATTTCGAGGCTGACACTGTCGTTGGACGGGTCGGGCTGGGTCACCACCGTAAGGCCCTTCTCGACAAACACGGCGGTCACTTCTTCAATCGCGGGGCGCACCGTGGTGTCGAGGAAACGGTACACCTCGTCACGCGACGGAAAATGCACGGCCTGGCTCAAGCGCTGGCGCCAGCCGCCTCGGCCTTTGCGCGAAGCGGAGATCGGTGCCAGGGAATGCAACTGCGCGATCTGCTTTTGCGACTCCAGGTAGAACGCCTTGTGCAGCCCCCACATCATCAGCAGCAGGATCAGCGAGAACGGCAGCGAGGTCAGTACCACCGCAGACTTGAGCGAGTCGATACTGCCAGCGAACAGCAACGCACTGGTGACTAGGGCGGTCATCGCGCCCCAGAACACACGCAGCCACTTCGGCCCGTCTTCATCCGCGTTGCCGCCTTTGGACGAGAGGGTGGAGAGCACCACAGTGCCGGAGTCAGCCGAGGTCACGAAGAATACAAAGCTGATGAACACCGTGACCGCGATCACGGTCTTGCTCCACGGGTAGGTTTCCAGCAGCAGGTAGAGGCTCATCGATGGGTCATCGATAGCCGACTGGCCCAGTGCAGCCATGCCATGGTTGAGCACCTGGTCGATGGCGCTGTTACCGAAGATCGACATCCACGCCAGGGTGAAGCCCAGCGGAATCAGCAGCACGCCAAACACGAATTCGCGGATGGTACGGCCACGGGAAATGCGCGCGATAAACAGGCCCACGAACGGCGACCATGCGATCCACCAGGCCCAGTAGAACACCGTCCAGCCGCCCAGCCAGTCGCTCGGCTCGTTGTAGGCGTACACATCAAAACTCTTGGTGGGCAACGCGCCCAGATAGTCACCGATGTTCTGGATCAAGGTGTTGAGCAGGTGCTGGGTAGGCCCGGCGAACAACACGAACAGCAGCAGCGCACAGGCCAGCAGCATGTTGATGTCGGACATCACCCGCACGCCTTTGTCGACGCCGGCCACAGCCACGATGATCGCCGCGCCCATCATCAGGGTGATCAGGCCCACCTGGATCCACTGGGTATGGGCAATGCCAAACAGGTAGTCCAGGCCAGAGTTGAGGTGCAGTACGCCAAAGCCCATGTCGGCGCCCAGGCCGAACACCGTGGCAATGATGCCAAAGCCATCCACCGCATAACCGATAGGGCCATTGATGCGCTTGCCGATCAGCGGGTACAGCGCCGAGCGCAATGCCAGCGGCAGGTTATGCCGGTAGGCGAAATAGGCCAGGGCCATGCCGACAAACGCGAACACGCCCCAGCCATGCAGGCCCCAGTGCAGGAACAACACCTGCATGGCCTGGCGCGCCGCATCGGCGTTCATTGCTTCGCCCTGGGGCGGCTGCACCAGGTGCGTCAGCGGCTCCGAGACACAGAAGAAAAACAGCGTGATGCTGATCCCGGCGGCGAACAACATGCCGGCCCAGGACAGGTAACTGAATTCGGGCTCGTCGTGGTCGGCACCGAGTTTTATCTTGCCGTAGCCCGATAGCGCGGTGACCACCACGAAGACCAGATACAGGGTCATCGCCAGCATGTAGTACCAGCCGACCGTGTTGGCCGCCCAGTTTTGCGCCGCCAGCAGCCAGGCACCGGCCTGTTGCGGGATAGCGATGACCGTGATGCCAAACAGCAGGATGACGGTGGCGGCAAAATAGAAAACGGGCGCATTCATGCGCACCATGCCGCTGGAAGGGGTGGACGATGCACTCATGAACGATGCACCTCAAGGTTGCGGGATATGGCTGTAAAAAACGGACTCAGCAAAGGTAAGCCTCCTGTTGTGAGCGGGCAGCGAACCACCGGTTTAACTTGAACGAACGTTCAAGTTAAACATGAATAGGCGGTCTGGGACTAATCTCGGGGCTGAGTGGTAGGTGTTTCCTACACTAGCTCAGGGATTGGTATGACGCGTGGAGGAGACGAATCGTTCAGCAACCCGACGGTGAAATACATACGAAATGTGGGAGCTGGCTTGCCTGCGATAGCGCTGGGTCAGCCACCCATCTGTTGACTGATACACCGCTATCGCAGGCAAGCCAGCTCCCACACTGACCGGCGTTTGGCTCAGGTATTACTTCTGCGCCCCATCATCATGCTGCAAATTCGCCTGGGTGATATTCGCCCCGGCCGGCACGCTGCGGGTCAGCCACACATTGCCGCCAATGGTCGAACCCTGGCCAATGGTGATCCGCCCCAGGATCGTCGCCCCGGCGTAAATCACCACATCATCTTCAACAATAGGGTGACGCGGGTGGCCTTTCTGCAATTGCCCATCTTCATCCGCCGGAAAGCGTTTGGCGCCCAGTGTCACGGCCTGGTAGATGCGCACGCGCTCGCCGATGATCGCCGTCTCGCCAATCACCACGCCTGTGCCGTGATCGATAAAGAAACTCGGGCCGATCTGTGCGCCGGGGTGGATATCAATGCCGGTGGCCGAGTGGGCGATTTCTGCACTGATCCGCGCCAACAGCGGCAGGCCGGCACGGTACAGGTGATGGGCCAGGCGATGGTGGATCACCGCCAGGATGCCCGGGTAGCACAACAGCACCTCATCCACACTGCGTGCGGCCGGGTCGCCGTGGTAGGCGGCCAGTACGTCGGTGTCCAGCAGGCTGCGCAAGGATGGCAAGGCCAGGGCGAAATCCTGGATCAGGCGAATGGCGTGGGCGTTGACTTCGCTGTCGTCCTCACCGCTCTGGCGCGCGGCATAGCGTAACTCCAGGCGCGCCTGGGCGAGCAAGGCGTTGAGCGCGACGTCGAGGGTATGACCCACGTAGAAGTCTTCGCTTTCTTCGCGCAGGTCCGCCGGGCCCAGGCGCATCGGAAACAGGGCGCCGCACAAGGCCTCAAGAATCTGTGCCACCGCCTCGCGGGACGGCAACTCGCGGCCACCATGCTCGCCACTCAAGCGCCCATTGCGCGTTCGCCACTGGTCGCGGGCGCCGCGCAGCTGGCTGACGATGGTCTGCAATTGCCAATGACTGGAACGCTCACTCACGGTATTCACTCCTGACGAAATGGCCATCACTTTACGGTATGCACCCAGGCAGCTCTTAAGAACCAATGGTGTGAACATAAGAACCTTTCGTCATAAGCGATTGACGGTTGCCCGATGAAAAGTGCCTGCCTATAGTCCCCCCATCACTCAGCCACCGTGCGTACCCATGATCAAACAACAGCTCGACCGTTTTAACCGTCTGGAACTACTGGGCAGTGCCACGGCCCTGGAAAAACTCGAGCGGCTGTCGGCTTGGCTGGGCAGGGACATCTACGTCAAACGCGATGACACCACGCCGCTGGCCATGGGCGGCAACAAGCTGCGCAAACTCGAATACCTGGCCGCCGACGCCATCGCCCAGGGCGCCGATACCTTGGTCACCGCCGGCGCGATCCAGTCCAACCATGTGCGCCAGACCGCCGCGCTGGCTGCCAAGCTCGGCCTCGGCTGTGTTGCCCTGCTGGAGAATCCTACCGGCACCGACGACCCCAACTACCTGGGCAACGGCAATCGCCTGCTGCTGGAGTTGTTCGACGCCAAAGTGGAGTTGGTGGAAAACCTGGACAACGCCGACGACCAACTCAACGCCCTCGCCGACCGCCTGCGCAGTAACGGCAAGAAGCCGTACCTGGTGCCTATCGGCGGTTCCAATGCACTCGGCGCGCTGGGCTACGTGCGCGCCGGGCTGGAGTTGGCCGCGCAGATTGAAGACAGCGGCATTGAATTCGCCGCCGTGGTGCTTGCCTCTGGCAGTGCCGGCACCCACAGCGGCCTGGCCCTGGCCTTGAGCGAAGCACTGCCGCAATTGCCGGTGATCGGCATCACGGTGTCGCGTACCGAGCAAGCGCAATTGCCCAAGGTGCAGGGCTTGGCCGAGCGCACTGCCGAGTTGCTCGGCGTGGCTATTCCGCAAGCCTTCAAGGTCACCCTGTGGGACGAGTATTTCGGGCCGCGTTATGGCGAGCCAAACGCTGGCACCCTCTCGGCGATCAAACTTTTGGCCAGCCAGGAAGGTCTGTTGCTGGACCCGGTGTATACCGGCAAGGCCATGGCCGGTTTGCTGGACGGCATCGGGCGCCAGCGCTTTGAAGAGGGGCCGATCATTTTCCTGCATACCGGTGGCGCGCCGGCATTGTTTGCTTATGACTCAGTTTTCAACTGATTGAATACGGTCGATGTGGGAGCTGGCTTGCCTGCGATTGCGGTGGGTCAGCCAGAAACTTGGCACTGACACACTGCAATCGCAGGCAAGCCAACTCCCACACAAGCCGCGCATATTTCCAAAAAGAATATGAAATTGTATTTTTATTATTTTCAAGACTTAAAAACCCGCTTTATCATCGCGCCGAAGGCGAAGACGCGCTTCACACTTTAGGGCAGGATACGACTACCGCGTCACCTGCTTCGCTCACCATAAAAACACAGGGGCTCTCCATGACTATTTCCGCATTTCGTCGCACGCTGTTGGTTGGCACTTTGGGCCTGGCGCTTGGCGCTGGCTGGCTGGGCCAGGCGGTTGCCGGCGAGCAGTTGAACACCATCAAAAAGGCCGGCGAGATCAAGATCGGCCTGGAAGGCACCTACCCACCGTTCAGCTTTGTCGATGAAAGCGGCAAGCTCAGCGGTTTCGAAGTGGAATTGTCCGAGGCACTGGCCAAGGAGCTGGGCGTCAAGGTCAAGCTGCAAGCCACGCCATGGGACGGCATCCTTGCCGCGCTGGAATCCAAGCGCCTGGACGCCGTGGTCAACCAGGTGACCATCTCCGAAGAGCGTAAGAAAAAATACGATTTCTCCAAGCCTTACACCGTGTCCGGCATCCAGGCGCTGGTGCTGAAAAAGAACGTCGACTCGATCAAGAAAGCCGACGACCTGGCCGGCAAGAAAGTGGGTGTGGGCCTGGGCACCAACTACGAACAATGGCTCAAGGACAACCAGCCTAAAGCTATTATCAAGACCTACAACGACGACCCGACCAAGTTCCAGGACCTGCGCATCGGCCGCATCGACGCCATCCTGATCGACCGCCTGGCCGCGCTGGAATACGCCAAGAAGGCCCCCGACACCGCCGCTGCCGGCGACGCCTTCTCCCGTCAGGAATCCGGTATCGCCCTGCGCAAAGGCGAGCCTGAATTGCTCGACGCAGTCAACAAGGCTCTGGACAAACTGCGCGCCGACGGCACCTTGAAGACGCTGTCCGAGAAGTACTTCAACGCTGACGTCACTCAATAATGGAAGCAGGTTTCCAACTCGCGCTGGACTCCGCGCCCTTTCTGCTCAAGGGCGCGTACTACACGGTAATCCTCAGCCTCGGCGGGATGTTTTTCGGCCTGTTGCTGGGCTTCGGCCTGGCCTTGATGCGCCTCTCGCGCTTCAAGTTGCTGAGTTGGACGGCCCGGGTCTACGTGTCGTTCTTTCGTGGCACGCCGTTGCTGGTGCAGCTGTTCCTGATCTACTACGGCTTGCCGCAAGTGGGCATCGAGCTGGACCCTATCCCTGCTGCCATGATCGGCTTTTCGCTGAACATGGCTGCCTATGCGTGTGAAATCCTGCGGGCCGCCATCGCATCCATCGAGCGTGGCCAGTGGGAAGCTGCTGCCAGTATCGGCATGACCCGTGCGCAGACGTTGCGCCGGGCCATCCTGCCCCAGGCGATGCGCACGGCGTTGCCGCCTTTGGGCAACAGCTTTATTTCACTGGTCAAGGACACGGCGCTGGCCGCCACCATCCAGGTGCCCGAGCTGTTCCGCCAGGCCCAACTGGTGTCGGCGCGTACCTTCGAAATTTTCACCATGTATCTGTCCGCGGCCCTGATCTACTGGATCCTGGCGAGCATCCTGGCGCATCTGCAAAATCGTCTGGAAGACCGGGTCAACCGGCATGACCTGGAGTCTTGAAGCATGATCGTGGTTGAAAAACTGACCAAACAATTCAATGGTCAGGTGGTGCTCAACGGCATCGACCTGGAGGTCAAGGAAGGCGAAGTGGTCGCCATCATCGGCCCCAGTGGTTCCGGCAAGACCACCTTCCTGCGCTGCCTGAACTTCCTCGAAGAACCCACCAGCGGCCGTATCAAGGTGGGTGACATCCAGATCGACAGCAGCAGGCCGCTCAACCAGCAACAGGGCCTGGTGCGACGCCTGCGCCAGCATGTGGGCTTTGTGTTCCAGAACTTCAACCTGTTCCCCCACCGCACCGCACTGGAAAACGTCATCGAAGGCCCCATCGTGGTCAAGAAGATGCCACGGGAAGCGGCGGCCGAACTGGGGCGCAAGCTGTTGGCCAGGGTCGGCCTGGCAGGCAAGGAAGCGTCCTACCCACGGCGGCTGTCCGGCGGCCAGCAACAGCGTGTGGCGATTGCCCGCGCATTGGCCATGGAGCCGGAGGTGATCCTGTTCGACGAACCCACCTCGGCCCTCGACCCGGAACTGGTGGGTGAAGTATTAGCGACCATTCGCAGCCTGGCCGAAGAAAACCGCACCATGGTCATCGTCACGCACGAGATGAGCTTTGCCCGTGATGTGGCCAACCGGGTGATCTTTTTCGACAAGGGCGTGATCGTCGAACAGGGCGAAGCCAAGGCGCTGTTTGCCAACCCCAGGGAAGAACGTACCAAGCAGTTCCTGAGCAAATTCCTCGCCCACTGATGTTCTGTGTGGGAGCTGGCTTGCCTGCGATGCAAGCGCCTCGGTGTAGCAGTCCAACCGGGGTGATCCTATCGCAGGCACGCCAGCTCCCACATAAGCGAGGCCCTACAGGGAGTCGCCATTCCACCCCGTAAAAGACCCCGCCGCCTGCCTCTTGAAATCCCCCTCCCCGTCAGACCCGTCTGAATCTCGCCAAACCCACCGTTTAGCCCTTTGCCTCCATTGACGCTCCCTGGCCAACCCTCTTATCTAGCGCCTTGAGGATTGGATCCTATCCCGGCTACTGACTGAATCGTGCCTTTCGACCCCCCTTGCGCCTGTTCGTCGAGGTTTCGGAACGATTGCTGCTGGCTGCACCAAGGAGATTACTTATGACACACGCTCAAACCTCGGCCACGCTCCGTGCCCCAAGGCTGCCCCAGGCTATTGGAAACGGCATCAGCGCCCTGGCCTCCGCCCACTTGCAAGTCGACATTTCACCCTACCCGAGCATGGAAGAAGGCGACCTGATCGAACTGTTCTGGAACAACTGCTTCGCCGCCTCGCGCAAGGTGACGGCGTGCAAGATCGGCACGTGCACCCACCTGTGCGTACCGCAGAGTTTTGTGCAGGACGGACCGGCACGCGTCCACTACCAGGTCTTGCAGATCGGCCATGGCCCGATGCGCTCGGCGGTGACCCTGGTGCGGGTCAAGACCAACTACCCCGGCGGTCAGCCTTCGCCGCGCCTGAACCCTGAAGGCGGCGATGAAAACCAGAACCTGGCGCCCGTGAACCTGCCCGAGACGATCCGCCGCCATGGCGTCAACAGCAGCCAGGTAAGGCGCGGTATTCCGCTGACCATCGAGCCTTACCTGAACATGAGCACGGGCGATGCCATCACCTTGCGCTGGGGCGATGTACGCCTGGACCTGCCCCGCATTCAGGCTCAAAGCGTCGGCCTGGCGGTGCAGGTGTGGGTGCCGCCCCACGTGATTGTCGAAGCCGGCGACGACTGCCGGTTGGAGGTCACCTACTGCATTCTCGATCGCGTGGGTAACAACTCCCGCTGGGCGCCCGCCCGCACGCTGCGCATCGCCGCCTGCACACCGCCCCGCCCAGCCTCGCCCGCGCCAGGCTATCAACCGCGTCGCTTCGGTTCACCCTGTGAACCGGGGTGACAGCCCTTCTATGCATATTCCTAAAAGTTAGTTTATTTAAATAATTAACACGCTTAGGGTATATGCACCGGACCACCGGACATTCCTGATTTTTCTGTTATTTCATTGAATGCGAGGTCGGTATGGTCAGAATTACCCCGGTGCGCAACGCCAGGGCATTGCGTGCAGCCAAGGAGCGGCGCTGATGTCTAACTTGGCTCTAACATCCCCCCAGAGTGATGTGGACGTAGCTCCCCTGCTGTTGCCCGCCACGGTGCTGCGCAACGACGCCCAGGCGCTGAGCGCCGCCCACGAGCTGGCCCAGGCTGCGCGTGCGCAGGCCGCCCAGCGCGACCAGCAACGCAAACTGCCCTGGGCGCAGCTCGAACAGTTCACCCGCAGCGGCTTGGGCAGTATTTCCATTCCCCGCGAATACGGCGGCCCCCAGGTGTCGTTTGTGACCCTGGCCGAAGTCTTCGCGATCATCAGCGCGGCCGACCCGGCACTCGGGCAGATCCCGCAGAACCATTTCGGCATCTTGCACGTATTGCAGGGCACCGCCACCGAGCGTCAGAAAAAGCAGCTGTTCCAGAGCGTGCTCGACGGCTGGCGCATCGGCAACGGCGGCCCGGAACGCGGCACCAAAAATACTCTGGAGCTCAAGGCGCGCCTCACGGCCGAAGGCGACGGTTACGTGCTCAGCGGCCAGAAGTTCTACTCCACAGGCGCCCTGTTCGCTCACTGGGTGGCAATCAAGGCCCTGAACGATGACGGCAAGCAGGTCATGGCTTTTGTACGTCGCGGCAGCGAAGGGCTGCGCATCGTTGATGACTGGTCCGGCTTTGGCCAACGTACCACCGCCAGCGGCACCGTGCTGCTTGATCGCGTAGCGGTGGACCCGGACCTGGTCATCGACAACTGGCGCCTGGGCGAAAGCCCGAATATCCAAGGGGCCGTGTCGCAACTGATCCAGGCCGCCATCGACGCCGGCATCGCCCGGGGCGCCCTCGACGATGCCATCGCCTTCGTGCGTGAGCGTTCGCGCCCGTGGATCGACGCCAAGGTCGAGCGAGCCAGCGACGACCTGTATGTGATCGCCGATATCGGCAAGCTGAAGATCGAACTGCACGCCGCCGAAGCCCTGCTGCGCAAGGCAGGCCAGGTGCTTGACCAGGTCAGCGCCGCGCCGATCACCGCGCAATCCGCCGCCCACGCCTCGATTGCCGTGGCCGAAGCCAAGGTGCTGACCACCGAAGTGGCGTTACAAGTCACCGAGAAGCTCTTCGAACTGGCGGGCAGCCGCGCCACCCTGGCCGAATTCAACCTTGACCGTCACTGGCGCAACGCCCGGGTTCACACCCTGCACGATCCGGTGCGCTGGAAGTACCACGCCATCGGCGCCTATCGGCTCAACGGCACCTTGCCGGCTCGTCATTCGTGGATTTAACCAACCAGAACACTTTTTCCACGAGCTTCTGGAGAAACTCATGACCCTTTCTCACCCCGTCGCGGTCATCACCAGCGACGAACAAGCGCTTATTGTCGCCAGCGATCTTGCTGAAGACTTGCGCCGCGACAGCGCCCAACGCGACCGCGAACGCCGCCTGCCGCTGCCCGAGCTGGACGGGTTTTCCCGCTCTGGCCTGTGGGGCATCAGCGTGCCCAAGGCCTACGGTGGCGCGGGCGTGTCCAACGTCACCCTGGCCAAGGTCATCGCACTGATCGCCCAGGCCGATGGCTCGTTGGGCCAGATTCCGCAAAACCATTTCTATGCCCTCGAAGTACTGCGGGTGAACGGCAGCCTCGAACAGCAGCAACGCCTGTACGCCGAGGTATTGGCTGGCCAACGCTTTGGCAACGCCTTGGCGGAGCTGGGCACCAAGACCGCACACGACCGCATTACCAGCCTCACCCGCGACGGCGATGGTTTTCGCATCAACGGGCGCAAGTTCTACGCCACCGGCGCGATCTACGCCCAGCGCATCCCCACCTCGGTGGTGGATGAAAACGGCGTGCAGCAACTGGCCTTCATACCGCGTGACAGCGAGGGGCTGACGGTGATCGATGACTGGAGCGGCTTCGGCCAGCGCACCACCGGCAGCGGCTCGGTAGTGTTCGACAACGTGTGGGTCGCGGCGCAAGACGTGGTGCCGTTCCAGAGCGCCTTCGAACGCCCGACTACTGTCGGCCCGCTGGCGCAGATCCTTCACGCAGCCATCGACACCGGCATCGCCCGCGCAGCCTTTGAGGATGCCTTGCATTTTGTGCGCACCAAGACCCGCCCGTGGATCGACGCCGGCAACGACAAGGCCACCGAAGACCCGCTGACACTCAAGAGCTTCGGCCACCTGAGCAGCCGCCTGCACGCCGCCGAAGCCTTGCTGGAACGCTCGGGTGAATTCCTCGACCGCGCCCAGGCCGACAGCAATGCCCAGACCGTCGCCGCAGCCTCCATCGCCGTCGCCGAAGTGCGCGCCCTGAGCACCGAGATCTCCCTGGCGGCCGGCAGCACCCTGTTCGAACTGGCCGGCAGCCAGGCGACCCTGGCCGAACACGGCCTGGACCGCCACTGGCGCAACGCCCGGGTGCACACCCTGCACGACCCGGTGCGCTGGAAATACCATGCGGTTGGCAACTACTACCTCAACGATGAAAACCCGCCGCTGCGGGGGACCATCTGATGAGCAAAAAAAAGATCCTGCTCAATGCTTTCAACATGAACTGCATCGGGCACATCAATCACGGTTTGTGGACTCATCCACGGGACAACTCGACCGAGTACAAGACCCTCGAATACTGGACTGAACTGGCGAAGATCCTGGAGCGCGGGTTGTTCGACGGTTTGTTCATCGCTGATATCGTCGGCGTGTATGACGTGTATCAGGACTCCATCGACGTGCCGCTCCAGGAGTCGATCCAGTTACCGGTCAACGACCCGTTGCTGCTGGTGTCGGCCATGGCCGCCGTCACCCAGCACCTTGGCTTCGGCCTTACCGCCAACCTCACCTATGAGCCGCCGTACCTGTTCGCCCGGCGCATGTCGACGCTGGATCACCTGAGCCGTGGCCGGGTGGGTTGGAACATTGTCACCGGCTACCTCGACAGCGCCGCCAAGGCCATGGGCCTTACCGAACAGGTCGAGCATGACCGGCGCTACGACCAGGCCGATGAATACCTGCAGGTGTTGTACAAGCTCTGGGAAGGCAGCTGGGAAGACGACGCGGTGCACAACGATCGCCAAGCGCGGGTGTATGCGCAACCGGGCAAGGTGCACAAGGTAGAGCACCACGGCGAGTTCTATCAGGTGGAGGGTTACCACCTGTGCGAGCCCTCGCCCCAGCGCACGCCGGTGCTGTTCCAGGCCGGCAGTTCCGAGCGCGGCTTGCTGTTCGCCGGGCGGCATGCCGAGTGCGTGTTTATCAGCGGGCAGAACAAGGCCGCGACCAAGCGCCAGGTGGACAAGGTGCGCGCCAGCGCAGTGGAGGCTGGGCGCAACCCGGACGACATCAAGGTGTTCATGGGCCTGAACGTCATTGTGGGCGCCACTGAAGCGTTGGCCTGGAACAAGCACGCCGAGTACCTCAGCTACGCCAGCGCGGAAGCCGGCGTGGCGCACTTCTCGGCCTCGACCGGGATTGATTTTGCCCAGTACGCGTTGGACGAACCGATCCAGTATGTCAAAAGCAACGCGATCCAGTCGGCCACCCAGAACCTGCAGAACAACGACTGGACCCGGCGCAAATTGCTCGACCAGCACGCCTTGGGCGGGCGCTATATCACCCTGGTGGGCTCGCCTGAACAGGTGGCCGATGAGCTGGAATCCTGGATCAGCGAAACCGGGCTGGATGGTTTCAACCTGACGCGCATTGTGACGCCGGAGAGCTATGTGGATTTCATTGAGCTGGTGATACCGGAGCTACAACGACGGGGCTCGTACAAGACGGAATATGCGCAGGGAACGCTGCGGGAAAAAGTCTTCCACGACACGGCTCGCTTACCCAAACAACACACCGGCTCTACCTACCGCCACGTTGTTTGATCGTTCCCACGCTCCGCGTGGGAATGCCTCTTGGACGCTCTGCGTTCGCTTTGGGGACGCGGAGCGTCCCTGGCTGCATTACCACGCGGAGCGTGGGAACGATCTCGCTACCTAAGACCTTATGACTGGAAAACCACTATGAAAAAGACATTCTTAAACAACCCAGTCAAAGCACTGGCCCTGGCCTTCGGCTTATTCAGCTCGGCGGTATTCGCCGCCGACGCCCCGCTGAAAATCGGCACCACCGCCGCCTTCGCCATTCCGCTGGAAGCCGCCGTAGAAGAGGCCGGCAAGCAGGGCCTGAAGGTCGAACTGGTGGAGTTCACCGACTGGATCGCGCCCAACGTCAGCCTCGCCGCCGGCGATATCGACGTGAACTACTTTCAGCACATTCCCTTCCTGGAGAACGCCAAGGCCGCCGCCGGGTTTGACCTGGTGCCGTACGCGCCGGGCATCATCAACAACGTCGGGCTGTATTCGAAAAAATACAAAAGCTTCAACGAGCTGCCCGCAGGCGCCAGCGTGGCGATTGCCAACGACCCGATCAACAGCGGTCGCGGCCTGCAACTGCTGGCCAAGGCCGGGCTGATCACCCTCAAACCGGGCGTGGGCTACAAGGCCACAGAAGAAGACATCATCGCCAACCCGAAAAACATCAAGATCCTGCAAGTGGAAGCGGTGCAACTGGTGCGCGCCTATGACGACGCCGATCTGGTGCAGGGCTACCCGGCGTACATCCGCCTGTCCAAGACCTTCGATGCCGAGTCGGCACTGCTGTTCGACGGCCTCGATCATCCGGAATACGTGATTCAGTTCGTCATCCAGCCCAAGAGCAAAACCGACCCACGGGTGATCAAGTTCGTCGATATCTACCAGCACTCGCCGGTGGTGCGTGCAGCTTTGGACAAGTCCCTCGGCAAGCTCTATCAGGTCGGTTGGGAAGCTAAACCATGAGTGCTACCAACGCCCGATTGCGCGACCTGGACCCTGCGCCCAGCCACGCGGAACAGACTGAACTGCACCCGGACTTGAACCGCGCCCATGTGCGGTTCATCAACCTGGGCAAAACCTATGACGGCACGGTGCATGCGCTGCAAGGCATTGACCTGGCGATCCAGCGGGGCGAAGTGTTCGGCATCATCGGCCGCAGCGGCGCCGGCAAGTCATCGCTGATCCGCACCATCAATCGCCTGGAACAACCCAGCAGCGGACGGGTGCTGATCGACCAGGTGGACATCGGCAGCTTCGATGAAGACCATCTGGTGGCGCTGCGGCGACGCATCGGCATGATCTTCCAGCACTTCAACCTGATGTCGGCCAAGACCGTGTGGCAGAACGTCGAGTTGCCGCTCAAGGTCGCCGGTGTGCCCCAGGCACAACGCGCGCGAAAGGTGCATGAACTGCTGGAGCTGGTAGGCCTGCAAGACAAACACAAGGCGTACCCGGCGCAGCTGTCCGGCGGGCAAAAGCAGCGCGTCGGCATCGCCCGCGCGCTGGTGCACGACCCCGAGATTCTGCTGTGCGACGAAGCCACCTCGGCCCTCGACCCGGAAACCACCCAGTCGATCCTCGGCCTGCTGCGCGAGATCAACCAGCGCCTGGGCCTGACCATCGTGCTGATCACCCATGAGATGGCGGTGATCCGCGACATCTGCCACCGCGTAGTGGTGCTGGAGCACGGGCGTATCGTCGAGCAAGGCCCGGTGTGGCAGGTGTTTGGCGATCCGCAACATGAGGTCAGCAAGACCCTGCTCGCACCGCTGCAACACGGCTTGCCGCCAGAGTTGCAACGCCGCCTGCAACCCACGCCCGCCTCGGCCGACGCCGCACTGGTGCTGCGCCTGCAGTTCACCGGCAGCGACACCCTGGAGCCAGACCTCGCGGCACTGTTCAGTGCCCTCGGCGGCCGTGTGCGTTTACTACAAGGGGGCGTGGAACGCATCCAGGGGCATGCCTTGGGGCAACTGCTGCTGGCGGTGAATGGATCGCCGCACAACGCCGAAGAACTGCGCAAACGCGCGGCCAACTGGGCACAACAGGTGGAGGTGCTGGGCTATGTGGTTTGATCGTTTAGTGCAGGGCGCCATCGACACCTTGTTGATGGTGGGGGTGTCATCGCTGATCGCGCTGCTGGTGGGCATTCCGCTGGCGGTATTCCTGGTCACCAGTGACAAGGGCGGCATCTACCAGGCACCGGCGCTAAACCGCGTGCTGGGAGCGTTCGTGAATCTGTTCCGCTCCATTCCGTTTCTGATCCTGATGGTGGCGCTCATCCCGTTCACGCGCCTGATCGTCGGCACCACCTATGGCGTCTGGGCGGCAGTGGTACCGCTGACCATCGCCGCCACGCCGTTCTTTGCACGCATCGCTGAAGTGAGCCTGCGCGAGGTCGACCATGGCCTGATCGAAGCCGCGCAGGCCATGGGTTGCCGCCGCTGGCACATCATCTGGCATGTGCTGTTGCCAGAGGCGTTGCCCGGCATCGTCGGCGGCTTCACGATCACCCTGGTGACCATGATCAATTCATCGGCCATGGCCGGAGCAATCGGCGCCGGTGGCCTGGGCGATATTGCCTACCGCTATGGCTACCAGCGCTTCGATACGCAGATCATGCTCACCGTGATTGTGTTGCTTGTGGTGCTGGTGGCGGTGATCCAACTGAGTGGGGATAGGTTGGCGCGGGTGTTGAACAAGCGCTGACGTCACGGGCACTCATCCAGTTGGGCAACACTGGCACGGGGCACGAAGGTGATGGTTTTTTCCTTGGCCTGCCAGGGCCGCACGATATAGCTGCCATCCGAGTCGGCCATCACTCGCAGTTTTACGCTGCGCTTGGGGTTGTCGGCGTCTACCAGCGCGCCGGGAACCTGGGCCTGCGCCGTCCAGGTCATCAGCGTACAAACGCGCCCTCCCGAGGCGGATCCTTGCAGCGGCAGGCCGCCCAACTTGGCCCCACTCGCCGGGATCAGCCCGAGTAAAACGATGAGCGCAAAGGCCACCAACGAGGCGAACGCCACCGGGTTTTTCTGGACGCGCATACGCACCACCAGGCAGGCGGCGCTCCCCTGGATCAGGAACAGCACAGCCATTTCAGCGGCCATGAACGGCGCAAAGAACACGGCGCTGTCGGAGTACTCGCTGAAGGCGCGGGAGACCGGCACCGTCACCATTAGAATGACCACCATTTGAATGGCCCCGGCGCCAGCACTGGCCAGCCAGAACTCGCCGGACAACTCACGCAGAGCAACATGGGCGGGGCGCGCACGAATAATGATGCCGACATAGGCCACTACCGCCGCCATGATCGCCACGATCCAACTGAGCGTCAGCAAAAGCCCACTTTCGGCGTTCACGGACAGGTACACGGCGGACATCCAGAACACAAACATCACCAACAGGCTGGCCGCCCAATGCCCCAGTAACCTCCTGTGCTGGGCCGTCTCTTGCGGCGACTGCGGGCTGAGATTGAGTTGATCACTCAGGCGCACACCGGTGCCGTTCAGGCGCGTGAACAAGATGAAGGTAGGGATCAGGATCGACGCGCCCATCATGCCGATCACAAATACCAACATGGCGAACATCGCCGGCAAGGCAGTGAACGCCGACGCCGACAAAATACTCAGCGGTACCTGTTCGACCTGGATGTACTGGTACAGGTACAAGCCTGCCACCGAGAGAATCCCCACCGTCAGCGGCCAGGCCCGCTCATTGAGCCAGAACAGCCCATTGCTCAATCTCGTGGCGTATTGGTCTACCTTGTTCGGTGCGGTGTCGTTGCCAACGGGTGAACGTTTTTCCTCTTCCATAGATGGATAACCCTCTTTGAATTAGGGCCGAATCTTACCCACAATCCCGCGGGGCGGTATGTCGGAATACCACAGTACGAACCCAGTGAAGTGCACTACATCGAATACACGTCTTTAAACTGAATCAGACGGAGCCTGAGGTTCCCTGTCACGAGTGCGGAGCAAAAGCTGAAACTACTCGCCTATACCTGTTAACTCTGACAGTTGTTGATTGTTTTCTGCGTGTATCTAATCAAACAGAATCTCTCACCAAGGATGGACTGATGATGAAAATGCACTCTTTAGGGTTTGCAGGTTGCCTGTTACTGAGCGCGGTCAGCTTGACCGTCAACGCTGCCGCCTACACCAACTTAGGGCATGAAGCGGGAGCACAATGCGAAACCTCCGGCATCAACGACAGTGGTATCGCTGTGGGCAATTGCACTCCGGCCAGTGCCAGCGCCAACAATGTCCCTTGGTTAGCAGATACGAACACAGAGAACTCACAAGTAGCGCTCAAGCCATTGGTTGCTGAACAGCCTTGCCGCGCCCTCAATATCTCGAACGCCGGCTGGATCGGCGGTATCTGCAAGAACGCAAACAATGTCAACACCGCCGTGGTCTGGAACGCCACCACTCCAAATAACACTCCGACACCTCTCAAGCCGCTTCCTGGGGTAGTGCTGCCGTTGCGTGCCGCGGACGTAAAGACAATCATCATGGCGTCCAATCAACGCGGGGATATGGTTGGATGGAGCATCAGCAGCAATCAGGAGCTATCTACCGTCATATGGCTCGCGGGGGATGACACGCCTAAGCGGGTATTTTCTTCGCTGCTTGGACTGCTTGGGTACAACGATAAATGCGTTCCAGTGGGCGTCAGTGACAGCCTTTCGAATGGCTACCCCAGCATTGCCATGAACTGTCCCAGAACCAACGGCATCACAATTCCCCAAGTAGCTAAGGCTAACGTTACGACCTATACCATAAGCTCTTTACCCATAGCGACTGGAGCCAATCGTTGCTATGTCAAAGGGATCAATAACACACTGCAATCGGTAGGTTACTGCGAGTATCCCGATACCGCCACCAACCCGGTCCGGACCGCAGCCTGGATGACACCGACGACAGCGCCTCTGACCTTGACCCTTTCTATCAAGTCCAAAAATGCCGGACGCGCGATCAACAACACGGGGGTTGTGCTGGCATCACGGCAGGACGATACCGGTAGAGTGGGCGACTTAACGTGGATTCCCCTAGCAGGGTTGGCGGGCATTCAGCTGATTCAGCCCCCGACGGGAGCCGTGTCGACACAAGCGTTCGGTATTGCCGATAACAATACTGTTGCGCTTAACAGCGACGTTGATCAGTACCTCACCGGCTGTATCTGGTCACCTGCAACCGGTGGAAACGCTGCGGCCACCCATTGTCTGGCTTCGATTGGTGGAGGCAAAAAAAACTGGCTGAGCACCTTCTCTCAAAGCGGAAGCTACGCCGGGGGTGTAAACCTCAACAGCACCCAGGATATGGATGCGGTAGCAGTGGAGCTGCCCTGAGTGCATTAATACTTGAGGCAGCAAACGCCACTTCATGCCAACGACCTATAACTTCAGGGAAAAATCATGTCAAAACTCATGACGTCGAACAGCCTTGCGTCTGTCACATTGTTATTTAGTGTTGCTATAAGCGGTACCGCTGCAGGCACCCCATCGATAACAGGGGAGGTAATTTCTGAACTCGTCCTAGACAACGCCACCGCCATCTCTTTTCCAATTGAACCTTGGCCTTTGCCACCACCTGAAACGCGGAAGGTGGTAGGACAATTTTGCTACCTATTTCCTTGTGATAAGGGCGGTCCTAATTGGCACAATATTTACGAAGATTAGTTAAGCCTAGATTGTGGTAGCGGCCCAGGCATCGGATATAGTTGCTGTGTTCTCACTGAAATAGCCCTATGAAACTCGAACCCGACGACCTCAACCAGATCACCTCCACCACCCTGGGCCATTACAACAAGGTGGCCGAAGACTTCCGTGAAGGCACCCGCGATCACGATGTGAGCCAGAACATCGACGCGCTGCTGCGGCATATCCAGGGCACGCCGCCGTTTACCGTGCTGGATTTCGGCTGCGGGCCCGGGCGGGATTTGCAGACGTTTACGCGCATGGGGCATATCGCCGTGGGCCTGGATGGCTCCGAACGTTTTGCGCAGATGGCCCGCGAAGACAGCGGCTGTGAGGTGCTGCAGCAGGACTTTCTCAAGCTGGACCTGCCCGCCGACCGCTTCGATGGCGTGTTTGCCAATGCGGTGCTGTTTCATATTCCCAAGCAGGAGTTGCCCCGAGTGCTCAAAGAGCTGCACGGCGCGTTGAAGCCTGGGGGCGTGCTGTTCAGCTCGAACCCTCGGGGCGAGAACCAGGAGGGCTGGAATGGGCCGCGGTATGGCTCTTATCACGATCTGCAGGCCTGGCGGGCCTTGCTGACCGCAGCCGGGTTTGAAGAGTTGGAGCACTACTACCGGCCGGCCGGGTTGCCGCGGGAACAGCAGCCTTGGTTGGCGAGTGTGTGGCGTAAAGTTTAGTGCTGTGTTGTTCGGGCTGACGCCTTCGCGAGCAAGCCCGCTCCCACATTTTGGAATGCATTCCCCTGTGGGAGCGGGCTTGCTCGCGAAGACCTCACAGACGCCACTAATTCACCTGATACACCACCGGCTCCTCCCCCTCCACAAGCACCGTCACACTGCGCCCGGCATACCCTTGTTTATCCACCGCCGAGAAATTCGCCACCAGCCGCGTCCCGTCTGCGAAGGTGGTTTGCTGCAGCTGCTTGTCCACCGTCAGCCAGCGGAAATCCGTCATTTCCTGGGTTGCCAGGCGCTGGTGCAACGGCCGGAAAAAGCGGTCCTGGCGCTGAATAATCGGCAGCCGCGCCTTGAGCGTCGCCGCACTGAGGTGGTACAGCGGCGGCACGTTGTAGAGCAGTTGGGTCAGCTCATTGTCGCCCTGCACATTGCTCAGTTTGAGGCTGTCGAACAGCCAATGATGGGTGGTGATCACCGAGCCGTGGAACACCGCCTGATACAACGGCACGCGCATCGTCGGTTCGAAATACAGCGTGCGAAACGGCTCCTTCAACGGCACCGATTTGAAGAACACCGCCGGTTGCTCCGTGGGGTACCAGTTGCCTACGAAGTACGGCGACTGCGGGTCCTGGGTCATCTCGCGGTCACCCCAGCCGATCACCGGGGTCTGCATGCCGTGGGCAAACAGGATGCCTTGGGCAGTGATCGCGTTGCCGTCTTCGGAGCCTGTGACCAGCTTCGACACGGTGTTGATCCAGCGGGAAGCATCGATATTGCCTTCGGCGTTTTGTGCCTGAGTCATGCTGGCGTTGCTGCGATAGCTGTCGAACAACATGCTGGTGGCGTAGGCATCGAGAAACCAGGCATTGAAGCCAGCCTTGGCGTGTACTGCCTTCACCCGTGCCTCCAGCAGCGGCCGCACACAACGTGGATCCGTGTAGTGGCCGGACTTCTGGAAACCGGTTTTCAGCTTGCCGTCTTTCAACACGATCGCGCAGTCGCGGTAGGCCTTGGCGCCCAGGTGGGCAGTGGTCCAATCGGGGTTTTCCGTGGCGGACAGGGCCGTTTCGTAGGAGTCGTAAGGCGCCATCAGAAAACCGGCTTCCACCCCCGCGCGAATCGCTTCGGGATGCCAGAGGCCACCCTCCCAACCTTCGCCCAAGGTCAGCAGCAGACGCTGCAGCCCGGCGTCGCGCAGGGTTTGAATGGTGCTACTGCCCCAGGTCTGCGGGCTGTCACTCAAGGCTCCCGCAAAGTCCACGGCCAGTTCACTGCGCAGCTCACCATAACGGGCGGCAAGGCGGGTCATGTCTGGCTCTTGCACTTGCCAGGCCTGCCGGGCCTTGGTGTTGATCGCCGCGTTGAGGCCGCGCAGGAGCACGGTTTGTTCATAGCGATTCAGTGCAGCGGACTGCGCCAGCAGCTGTGCGCTCTCTTTGTCCATCAGGCTCTTGAGTTCATGGCTGCGCAGCCGTTGGATCAGTCTTGGCCAATCACGCACATCGCCCAAAGCCAGCAGGCCGTTGTCCCAGAGGTACACATGGCTGGCGCCCAGCAGTTTCTGGGCTTCGGGTGTTTGCCGCAGCTTGTCTGCCAACGGCTCATAGCGGCCCTGCTCCACCAGCCACTGGCGGTAGCGCTTGGCACCAGCCAATGGGTCGGCATCGCCTAGGTACAGCCGCAGCGTCATTGGCGCATCAGGCGCCAGCGAGGTGAATTCATGGGCCGCGCAGAGGGCCAGGCCGTTGCCGTCGGCTTGCCATTGCAGGCGGTTGTTGTAGGGGTTGGTCAACAGCCAGCTCAAGGTGAAGCCACCGTGATCCACGCCCCACAGCGGCAGGCTCAGGTCCTGGGTGGTATTGAACTCGCCCCGCTCCAGCAGAAACGTCTTCCAGATGGCATTGCCGGCAGGCACGTAATGCCCCTCGGCCAAGGGCCAGATCAACCCTCGCCCCATGGCCTCGGCAGGCTGACGCAGCAGGGCCAGCTCACCGGGCTCGCGGGCGTTGATGGTCAAGGCCAGGTCGCGCTGTTGCAGGCGGGCGGTCAGGCGATAGGCGCCGTTGTCCCATTGCCAAGTGGCTTGATCAGGCGTGTTCTGCAATTGGCTGACGGCATGCGCGGCCACACCGCTGGATGCCTGCACCGAAGCCTGGCCTGCGGGTGTCACGCGCAGCGCCAGGGTGGCGGGGTCGAGTTCGACGCGCCACAAGGCATTTTCCAGTACGGTGGCGGCGAAGGCAGACGGTGCAACGAGCAACGTGCAAAACAGCAAGGTGAAACGCAGGCACTGCATGAGGATCGACCTGGGTTTGGAATGAGGACCAGAGGGTACAACATGCAGTAGCGAGCCAGGACGACATGGGGATTTTTCAGAAACTTCACACAGTCTCAACCAGAATGAAGATCCAAATGTGGGAGCTGGCTTGCCTGCGAAAGCGACAGTTGAGTCACAGATGCAGCGACTGATACACCGCCTTCGCGGGCAAGCCCGCTCCCACAGGGGGTCTGCGCTTAACTGGCAGCCCCCTCTCTCAGTGTTAATCCTGTTGTGGCTGATGTTCGTGTTTCGGCTCGCGGATCTTGTACCAGGCCACATACAGCGCCGGCAGAAACAGCAACGTCAGCAATGTCGCAATGATGATCCCGCCAATCATCGCGTAGGCCATGGGCCCCCAGAACACTTCCCGCGCAATCGGGATCATGCCCAGGCTCGCGGCGGCGGCCGTCAGCAGAATCGGCCGACGCCGGTGTTCGGTCGCTTCCACCACCGCGTCCCACGGCGTGTAGCCGGCCTCTTCGTACTCGTGGATCTGTGTGACCAGAATCACCGAGTTGCGGATGATGATGCCGATCAGCGCCAGGATCCCCAGGATCGCCACAAAGCCCATGGGCGTGCCCGTGGGGATCAACGCCAGCACCACGCCGATCAGCCCCAGTGGCGCAACGCTGGCCACCAGGAACATCTTCTGCACGCTGTGCAACTGAATCATCAGGAACGTGGCCATCAGGAACAACATCAACGGCACCACGCTGGCAATCGGGCCTTGGGCCTTGCCACTTTCTTCCACGGTACCGCCGGTGGCGACTTTGTAGCCCACCGGCAAGCCTTCGCTGAATTTCTCGATGGTCGGCGCCAACTGCTTGACCAGGTCGGTCGGCTGCATCTCATCGCGCACCGCGGCCTTGATGGTAATCGTCGGCTTGCGGTCACGACGCCACACCAGCGGCTGCTCCAGTTCGTAACGCACCGTGGCAAAGGCCAGCAATGGAATCGAGGTGCCATTGGGCGTAACGATCTGCAGGTTCTGCAAGGTTTCCGGCGTACCGCGCTCGGCGTCCTCGGCGCGGCCGACCACGTTGATCAGGTAGATATCGTCGTGCACCTGGGTCACCGCCGCGCCGCTGACCACACTGTTCATCAACTGCGCCACGTCTTCCGACGAAAGCCCCAGTTGCCGCGCCTTGTCCTGGGCGATGTCGACGCGCAGCACTTTGCCCGGCTCGTTCCAGTCGTAGATGATCTCGCCCAGGTGGGTGTTCTGATCCAGCAAGGTCGCCAGTTCAATGGCGTGCTTGCGCACCTGATCGGTGTCTTTACCAGAGACGCGGTACTGGATCGGCCGCCCGACCGGCGGGCCCATTTCCAGCGGCTGCACGTAGCTGCCGATACCGACAAAATCATCGCGCAAGCGTTTCTGCAATCGAGCGATCAGAGCGCCACGCTCTTCCAGGCCCTTGCTCACAATCACCAGCTGCGCGTAGTAGGGGTTTTCCAACTGCTGGTCCAGCGGCAGGTAGAAACGAATCGCGCCCTGGCCGATGTAGGTGCTCCAACGGGCGATATCCGGGTCGTCCTTGATGATCGCTTCGAGGCGGTCTACCGCCTTGCGCGTCTCGTTGATCGAGGCGTTTTGCGGCAGGTTCAGGTCGACGAGAATTTCCGGACGGTCCGACGACGGGAAGAACTGGTTCTGCACAAATTGCATGGAAAATACCGAGGCCACGAACAGCGCCACGGTGATGCCAATCGCCCACCAGCGGTTGCGCATGGCCCACAGCATGCCGCCATTGAAGGCACGGCCAATGCGCCCTGGCTCGGCGTTGTGCGGTTTCACATTGGCGCTGAGGATATGCACGCCGATCACCGGCGCAAACAGCACCGCCACCACCCACGACACCAGCATCGCCACGGCAATCACCGCGAACAGGGTAAAGGTGTACTCGCCTGCCGAACTGGCGTTGAGGCCAATCGGTACGAAACCGGCCACGGTCACCAGCGTGCCGGTGAGCATCGGGAACGCCGTGGAGGTATAGGCGTAAGTCGCCGCCTGTTCCTTGGTTTCGCCTTTTTCCAGGCGCGTGATCATCATCTCCACCGTGATCATCGCGTCATCCACCAGCAGGCCGAGGGCGATGATCAACGCGCCCAGCGACACGCGCTGCATGGTGATGCCGCTGTATTCCATGAACACGAATACCAGCGCCAGCACCAACGGAATCGAGCATGCCACCACCAACCCGGCGCGCATGCCGAGGCTGATAAAGCTCACCACCAGCACGATGATCACCGCCTCGAACAATGCGCTGGTGAAGCCGCCGACCGCCTCTTCCACCACTTCGGCCTGGTCGGACACCTTGTGCACGCCGACGCCCACCGGCAGGTCGGCGGTCAGCTCGTCCATGCGCCCGTGCAGGGCCTTACCGAACGACTGGATATTGCCGCCCTTCTGCATGGCGATGGCCAAGCCAATCGCCGGTTTGCCGTTGAAGCGAAACATCGGCCGCGCCGGGTCCACATAACCACGGCTGATGTCGGCAATATCCGCCAGCCGGTAGAAACGGTCATTGAGGCGCAGGTTGACGTTGGCCAGGTCTTTCTCCGAGGCGAACTGCCCGGAGGTGCGCACGGAGATGCGTTCCGGCCCGGCCTCGATCACCCCGGCGGGGGTCACGGCGTTTTGCGATTGCAGGCTTTGCACGACCTGGCGCTGATCAATCCCCAGGGCCGCGAGTTTGCGCGTGGAGAAATTCAGGTAAATCACTTCGTCCTGCTGGCCGATCATCTCGACCTTGCCCAGCCCTGGCACCGAGCGGATTTCGGCGCGCACCTGTTCCACGTAGTCACGCAACTGGCGCATCGACAGGCCATCGCCGGTAAAGGCATACACCGAGCCGAACACGTCACCGAACTCATCGTTGAACGATGGCCCCTGCAAGCCCTGGGGGAAGGTCCCACGAATGTCATCGATCTTTTTGCGGACCTGGTACCAGATCTCCGGGATGGCCTTGGCACTGGTGGTGTCCTTGAGGAACACGAACACCGTGGACTCGCCGGGCCGGGTGTAGCTTTTCACATAGTCGAGAGAGTCGAGTTCCTCGAGTTTTTTCTCGATACGGTCGGTGACCTGCTTGAGGGTTTCTTCCTGGGTCGCGCCCGGCCAGCGGGTCTGGATCACCATGGTCTTGATGGTGAACGACGGGTCTTCTTCACGGCCCAGGTTCATGTACGAGAACACGCCCATCAGCAGTGCGACGAACATCAGGTACCAGACGAAGGACTGATGCTTGAGGGCCCAGTCGGATAAGTTGAAGCTCCCTTTCATCGCGGGCTGTCCTCGTCGATTTTGACTTTTTGCCCAGGTTTCAGGCTGTTCACGCCGGCGGTGACAATGCGCTCGCCGGGTTTGACGCTGCCATTGAGCAAGGCGCTGCGGGCATCACGGCTGATAACCGTGACCTCGCGGGGTTGCACGGTCTGGCTCTGGGTGTCGAGCAGCCAGATACGGGTCTTGCCGTCCACTTCCTGCAAGGCGCTCAGGGGCAGTTCGATACGCGGGGCGATGGCGGTGCTCAACGTCACGCTGATTGCCGTGCCCAGGCGGAACGCGGGCGGGGTTTCGGCCAGGCTCAGGCGTGCGCGACGGGTGCGCGTGGCGCTTTGGGCCTGAGGCTCGATCTCACGCACCACGGCGGTGGTGTGCACGCTGGGGTCCAGTTGCCCGGCGACCAGGAACACCACATCGGCAGGCAAGCGTTCAGCCAGGCCGGCGGGCAGGTCGATCACCGCTTCCTTGATGTCCGGACGGGCCAGGGTCACCACCTGCTGGCCGGCGCTGACCACTTGGCCGGCCTCAGCGTTCCAGGCAGTGACGATGCCGGCATGGTCGGTGCGCAGTTCGGCGTAGTTGAGTTGGTCCTTGGCCTGGTTGACCGAGGCACGGGCCTGGTCAAGGGTCGCCTGGGTGGTTTTCAGGTCGGTCTGGGCCACATCCAGCTGAGCCTGGGCGCCGACGCCACGGTTGAACAGTTCCTGTTGCCGCCGAGCGTTGGCCTGGGCGTTGATGAACTGCGCCTGTACGCGCGCCAGGTCGCCCTGGGCAGCGCGTAATTGGTTCTGCTGGTCGGTGGGGTCAAGCACGGCGAGCAAGGCGCCCTTCTCCACCTCGGCGCCGACATCCACGGCGCGACGGGCGATGCGGCCGGGCACACGGAAACCCAGGTTGCTTTCATATCTGGCCTGGATGGTGCCGGCGAAACGACCGAGGTTTTCCTGGTCTTCGGCCCTCACTTCCATGGACAGCACCGGGCGTATGGGTTCGGGCGGTGCCTCTTCCTTGGAGCAGGCCATCAGCAACAGGCTGGCGGCGACAATGAGCGTCAATTGCTTCATGGCTGCGCTCCGGGTTGGGCGATCTCGACGACCATGCCGGGGTGCAGCAATTGCCCACCGGCTATCACGACTTTTTCACCGCCTTTGAGACCCTCGCCGATGATCACTTTGCCGGTGAGGTAGCGCGCCACGGTGACCTTGTGCAACTGCGCCTTGCCTTCGCCGTCCACCAGCCACACGGCTGGCTCGTTGAGGTCTTTGGTCAGCGCTGACCAAGGCAGCTCGATGCTCGCCTTGGCCGGGCCATTGGCGGTGGCGCTGACCACCGACCCCAGTTCCATGCCCTTGGGCAGGCTTTGCAGGGCGATCTTCACTTGCACGGTGCCGGTATTGGCGGCCACGGCGGGCGTGACTTCGCGGACTTTGCCCACGGCCTTGATGCTCGGGTTGTCCAGCAGGCTCACCGTAATCGGCGCGTCGGGGGGCGGCTCCACCAGCAGGGACTCATACACGTTGAACACGGCGTCACGCTCGCCATCGCGGGCGAGGCTGAAGATCGGCACGGTGGCTTGTACCACTTGGCCGACTTCGGCCTGGCGCGCCGTGATGATCCCAGGGGCATCGGCGATCAACGCGGTGTAGCCCAACTGTTCGCGTGCATTGGCCAACTGCGCCTGGGCAGCGGCCAGGGCACTTTGGCTGCTGCGCAGCGCGGCCTGGGCGGCGTCGTATTCGCTGCGGCTGGTATAGCCTTTGGGCAAGAGTTTTTCCTGGCGCACGAAGGCGGCGGCGGTCTGCTTGACCCGCGCCTGCTCGGCCACAACCTGGGCCTGGGCCGAATCGACGTTGGTTTGCAGGTCCTTGGGGTCGAGCTTGGCCAAGACTTGCCTGGCCGTGACGCGGTCGCCTACGTCGACCATGCGCTGGATGATCTTGCCACCTACGCGAAAGGACAGATCGGTTTGCACGCGCGCCTGGATATCGCCGGTCAGCGTGACCGCCGCGGCAAAATCCGCTGACTGCACGGTTTGCACGAACACCCGCGAATGCTGCTTGGGCTCGGCTTTGTCCTGGCCACAGCCGCTGAGCAGCGCCAGGAGGCCAAGGCTGAAAATAAATGTCGAGGTGCGACCGCCCATGCAGGCTCCTTTTGCGTGATGCCGACGTTCAAGTGTGTATGCGACTGTGAGCTTAGATCAGGGTTCCTTATCTGCATGGAGGATCCCATACTCCAATGGTTCCCATGCTGACTAATTACACATGCTTAAAACCCTCGCGGTGGCCAATTACCGCTCGATCAACAAATTGGTGGTGCCCCTGGACCGGCTGAACCTGGTGACCGGGCCCAATGGCAGCGGCAAATCCAACCTGTATCGCGCCCTGCGCCTATTGGCCGAAACCGCCCAGGGCGGGGTGATCAATGCGCTGGCCCGCGAAGGCGGGCTGGATTCGACCTTCTGGGCCGGGCCGGAAACCATCAGCCGGCGCATGCGCAATGGCGAAGTACCGGTCGAATCTACTGTGCGCCAGGGCGTCAAACGCCTGCGCCTGGGGTTTGCCGCAGAGGATTTCAGCTACGCGATCTCTTTGGGCTTACCCGAAAAAACCCTCTCGGCCTTCAAACTGGACCCCGAAGTAAAAAAGGAGTGCATCTGGGCCGGCCACGTCTACCGTCCGGCCAGCCTGCTGGTGCAGCGCTCAGGGCCGATGGTGCGTGCCCGCGAAGGCCGTGCGTGGGATGTGCTGGCGCATCACACACCGAACTACCACAGCCTGTTCGATCAGGTCGGCAGCCTGCGTGGCTCGCCGGAAGTGCTGCTGTTGCGTGAAAGCATTCGTGGCTGGCGCTTTTACGATCACTTTCGCAGCGACGTGGACGCGCCAGTGCGCCAGCCACAGTTGGGCACGCGCACGCCGGTGTTGCACCACGACGGCCGCGATCTGGCGGCCGCGTTGCAGACCATCCGCGAGATTGGCGATCCCGAGGCGCTGCAACGCGCCGTGAGCGATGCATTCCCGGGCGCGCGTCTGCACATTGAACCGTTGCAGGGCGGACGCTTTGCCATCGAGTTCTATCAGGAAGGCTTGCTGCGACCGTTGTCGGCGGCGGAGCTGTCGGACGGCACCCTGCGCTACCTGCTGCTGATCGCCGCGCTGCTGACCCCTCGGCCACCGACCATGATGGTGCTGAACGAGCCGGAGACCAGCTTGCATCCGGACCTGTTGCCGGCACTGGCCCGCTTGATTATCCAGGCGTCGAAGCAGTGCCAGGTATGGGTGGTGAGCCATGCCAGCCGCTTGATTGCGGCGTTGCAGCAGGATGAGGGGTGTAACTCGATTGTGTTGGAGAAGGTGTTGGGGGAAACACGGATTGTGGGGCAAGGGATGCTGGATGCGCCGGCCTGGCACTGGCCGGAGTAGGCGGTGACTGCACTGGCCTCATCGGGGGCAAGCCCCCTCCCACATTTTGATGTGTGAATACATTCAAAGGTGGGAGCTGGCTTGCCTGCGATAGCTATTTCAGCCCTGCCACTTACCGCCCTCAACAATCACACTCTCAGGCTTGGTGTCATCGCTCAGCTCTTTACGCACATATTGGTCATAAAGCTTGAGCAGGAATTTCTCCTCCCCCAACTTCGCCAGCTCAGCGTTCACCCAGTCACGCAGCTCGATATTGCCCTTCTTCACCGCCGGGGCAATGGGTGCTTCATCCCCCAGTTTCTCTTCCAGTACGCGGTAGCCAGGGTTCTGCTTGGCCCAACTGAACAGCACCAGGTTGTCTTGCGCATAGGCATCCCCACGGCCAGCCGACAGCGCCTGCAGCGACTCGGAGTTCTTCTCGAATTTGAGCAGCTTCCAGTCCGGGTGGTTCTTGGTCAGCCAGATATCCGCCGTGGTGCCGGTGGTGACGATGGTCGTGCGGGTTGCCAGGTCATCCAGGCTTTTGACGGCGCTGTCATTCGGCACCAGAGCCTGCACCGCCACCTTCAGGTTGGGGTTGGTGAAGTCCACCGCGTCCTTGCGTTCAGGCGTCACGGTCATGTTGGCGAGAATCAGGTCGACCTTGTCGCTTTGCAGGAAGGGAATGCGGCTGGCCGGTTCCACGGCGACAAACTCCACCTTGTTTTCATCGCCCAGCAGGTCCTTGGCGAATTGCCGGCCGATGTCGGTATCGAAGCCGACATAACGACCCGCTTCGTCCACAAAGCCGAATGGCGGTTTATCGGTAAACACGCCGACAATCAGCTTGTCCCGCGCTTTGATTTTGTCGATGTAGCTCACAGCCGCGGGTTTTACCGGCTCTTCGGCCTTTTTATCGCAGCCGGCCAGCAAGGCGACGGCAAACAGTGGCAGCAGTAACTTTTTCATATCAGCTCCAGTTCCTTGATCTTTTTGGGCAGTGTTGAAACAAAGGAGAACTTCTCCAGGAACTGCTGCGCGCGTGCGGTCTGCGGGTTCGTAAAGAATGCCTCGGGGGTGTTGTGTTCGAGGATGCGACCGGCCTCCATGAACACCACGCGGTCGGCGACCGCGCGGGCGAAGGCCATTTCGTGGGTGACGATCAGCAGGGTCATGCCATCGCGGGCCAAGTCCTGGATCACTTCCAGCACTTCCTTGACCATCTCCGGGTCGAGGGCCGCGGTGACTTCGTCAAACAGCATGACCTGAGGGTTCATGCACAACGAGCGGACGATGGCGATGCGTTGTTGCTGGCCACCGGAAAGCTGGCGTGGGAAGGCGTCGCGCTTGTCGGCAAGGCCCACGCGCTCCAGCAATTTTTCCGCCTGCTCACGGGCTTCACGCGGGTCGCGCTTTTGCACTTTCAGCGGGCCGAGCAGGATGTTGTCGAGCACGCTCATGTGCGGGAACAGGTGGTAGCTCTGGAACACCATGCCAATGTCCTGGCGTACCTGGCGCCAGTCGGTGGTTTTATCCAGCAGCTCTTTGCCGGCAAAGCGCAGGCTGCCGCTGTGCGCGACTTCCAGCCCATTGAGGCAGCGCAACAAGGTGCTTTTGCCACAGCCGCTGGGGCCTAAGATCACCACCACTTCGCCGCGCTGCACGCTCAGGTCGATGCCCTTGAGCACCTGCGCCTCGCCGAAGAATTTGTTGAAACCCTGAAACTCGATCAATGCGCTCATGCTTGGGCCCAGCGCCGTTCCAGCACCTTGGAGGCGGCCGACAACGGGTAGCAGATAAAGAAGAAAAACAGGAACAGCGCGCCGTAGATCAATACCGACTCATAGGTGCGCTCGATGATTTGCTGGCCGACCTTGATCACATCCACCACGCCGATCAGCACCGCCAGGGAGCTGGTCTTGATGATGCGCGTGTACACGTTGATGGTCGGCGGCGTCATGCGCTTGAGGGCCTGGGGCAGCAGTACGTAGCCGTACAACTGTGGGTCGGACAGGCCAATCGACAAGCCTGCTTCGCGTTGGCCACGGGGCAGCGAATGCAGCGCGCCACGCACCACTTCGCCCACCTCGCTGGCGCCCCACAACGACAGCACCAGCACCGCGCACCAGAAACTCGGGATGCTCAGGCCGAAGAAGATCGGCACGCCAAAAAACAGCAGGTACAACCACACCAGCACCGGAATGGCGCGGAACAGTTCCAGGTAGACCCGCAACACGCCGTTGATCGCCTTGTTATTCAAAGTGCGCAGCACGCCGTAGAGCACGCCGCCAACCGTACTGAAGCCGATGCTCAAAAACGAAATTGACAGGGTTTGCGCAGCGCCCTTGCCCAGTTGCGGCAACGACATCCAGAGCAACTCAAGACCCGAACTGGCCATGCTGGAGCCTCCTTTCCAGGCGGCTGAGCAACAGCGACAACGGCAAGAACAACAGCACGCAAATCAGCGTCAGCACGGCGAGCATTTCGTAGGTTTTATAGTAGAGGGCGATATAGCTCTTGGTGGTATAGAGAATCTCCGGCACCGCCACCGCCGACACCACGGTGGTTTCCTTGAGTAGAAAAATGAAGTTGGCGAACAGCGCCGGCAGGCTGAGGATGCCGGCCTGGGGCAGGATCACATGGCGCAACAGTTGCCAGTCGGACAGGCCAATGGACTTGCCCGACTCGATTTGCGCTTGCGGCACCGCTTCCACGCCGGCGCGCAGCACCTCGGTGAGGTAGGCGCCGCCCAGAAAGGTCATGGTGATGATCGCCGCCCAGAACCCGGAAATATTGAAACCCAGGGCCGGCAGCGCGAAGTAGACGAAGAACAGTTGGATCAACAGCGGCGTGTTACGCGCCAGCTCCACATAGAGCGCCACCAGGCGCGACAGGTAAGGCGTACGAAACACCAGCAGCGCAGCGTTGATCAGCGCCACCAGCAAGGACGTGGCAATGGCGATCAGGCCGACTTGCAGCGTCACACCCACGGCCTTGAGAAACGCCGGCAGGGTGCTGAGGATAAAAGCGAAATCGAAGGTCATGTGCAGTCCATATCGCCGCATGGGTAATGCCGCGAGCGCAGTCCGTGCCGACGTGGATAACGTCAGCTAGCGCGAACTTTAAAGGTATAAAAATCAAAGTTTAAATACCGAAATAGCATATTGATATCACCCAAAAACCTAACCTCTGTGGGAGCTGTCGATCGTTCCCACGCTCTGCGTGGGAATGCAGCCCAGGACGCTCTGCGTCCGCTCTAAAGTCGTGACGCAGAGCGTCACAGGAGACGTTCCCACGCGGAGCGTGGGAACGAGCAAGCCAGCTCCCACAGTTTTGACTGTATTTCAGATAAAAAAACGCCGACGCTGTAGGAGCCGTCGGCGTTGAAACCTTGAAGGGGGTTTTGGCTTACATCAGAACGCTGGCACCACCGCGCCGTTGTACTTCTTCTCGATGAAAGCTTTGACTTCCGGGCTGGTCAGGGCCTTGGCCAACTTCTGGATAGCATCGCTGTCCTTGTTGTCCGGGCGCGCCACCAGGAAATTCACGTACGGCGACTTGGCGTCTTCGATGATCAGCGCGTCCTTGGCCGGGTTCAGGCCAGCTTCCAGGGCGTAGTTGGTGTTGATCAGGTCGAGGTCAACCTGGTCCAGCACCCGTGGCAGCAGGGCCGATTCCAGCTCTTTGAACTTCAGGTTCTTCGGGTTGCTGGCGATGTCTTTCGGCGTGGCCAGGGCGTTTGTCGGGTCTTTGAGGGTGATCACACCAGCCTTTTGCAGCAACAACAAAGCGCGGCCGCTGTTGGAGCCTTCGTTCGGGATAGCCACGGTGGCCCCGTCTTTCAGATCTTCGATTTTCTTGATCTTTTTCGAGTAGCCGCCGAAGGGTTCAACGTGCACGCCCACCACGGTAATCAGGTTGGTGCCCTTGCCCTTGTTGAAGTTTTCCAGGTACGGCAGGGTCTGGAAATAGTTGGCGTCCAGGCGTTTCTCAGCGACCTGCACGTTCGGCTGTACGTAGTCGGTAAAGACTTTGATCTGCAGGTCCACACCTTCCTTGGCCAGGGTCGGCTTGATCAGCTCGAGGATTTCGGCGTGCGGGATCGGCGTAGCGGCCACCACCAGTTTCTCGTTGGCCTGGGCAAAGCCAGCAGTCAGGGCAGCCGCCAGAGCGGTAAACAACAGAACCTTTTTCATGCAATGTCCTTCTAACGACCGTTTTTATGTGAGGTGCCAGCGAAGTGCTATCGCGGCGTGGAAGGGACAATACCTAGATTTTTTATTCCCGAACAATATCTTTTATTCACGTTGATATTCCATTTTGTTCATACAGGAATTTACGCACCGATTCCGTCTCGGCCGGGCTGGCGCTGGCCAAAATTCGTCGTACTTGCTCCAGCGGTGAGCCTGCCGTCGGTAGGTTCAAATGCTCGGGCAAGATTTCATCGCCGCTGCTCACCAGCAAGGCAAAGTGAATGACGTTTTCCAATTCTCGCGTATTGCCCGGCCACGTGTGGTGTTCCAGCACCTGCTGGGCGGCGTCGCTGATCAGTGGCACCGGAAGGTCCAGGCGCTGGCTGTAGATGCCGAGGAAATATTCGGCCAGAGACAAGATATCCCCCACCCGCTCGCGCAACGCCGGCAGGTCCAACCGGCCCTCACTCAAATAATGGAACAGACGCTCATGAAACTTGCCCACGGCCACGGCCTGGGCCAGGTCGATGCTGGTCGCGGCCACCAGGCGCACATCCACCGGGCTGGGCTGGTGGGCACCGACGCGGGTGACTTCGTGGTTTTCCAGGGCCGCGAGCAATTTCACCTGGATCGGCAGCGGCAAGTCACCAATTTCATCCAGGTACAAGGTGCCGCCATTGGCCGAGCCAAACCAGCCCGCGCGGCTGCTCGCCGCGCCACTGTGACTGCCGGCGGCATAGCCAAACAACTCGGCATCCGCATAGGTGGGGCTGATGGCGCCACAGTTGACCGAGACAAACAGGCCTGTACGGTCACTGCCACGGTGGATGTGCCGCGCCAGCAACTCTTTACCGCTGCCGGTTTCTCCTCGAATCAATACGGGTAAGGCGCGCGGCGCAAGGCTTTCCAACTCTTCACGCAGTTGGCGTGAGCGTGGGTCGACGAACACCAGCGCCTTGGCGCGGATGCTCAACGGGCTTTTTTCAGCATCTGGAAAGGTCAGCAGCGGCTGGCCGAAGGTTTCATGCAGACTCATGGCAGGCTCCCGCCCCAATCCACACAGGGACGGGGCGTTGAAAAAATATTAGGCGCTGCGCCGAGCATGGTGCTCGAGGCGATGTTGCAGGCGATAGAGGTAAGCAAACCCTTGCTCCCAGCGGCGGTGGCCGGACTTCACATTGATATGCCCGGCGCCCGCCAAGATGCCGGCTTCGGCGCCCCACTGACGCGCCAGTTCCAGAGCCCTGGGGGCGCTCACGGCACTGTCGTTGTCGGAGCTGACCACCTGGCTGGGAAATGGCAGCAGGTCAGTTGGAATAGGTGCGAAATTGCGCAGTGCAGGGGCACACGCAGGGCGCTCGACATCCGCCGGTGCCACCAGCAACGCGCCGCGTACCTGCCGCAAGAAGTGCACGGGGGCAGTGGCGGCCCAGTGGGCCACGGTGATGCAACCCAAGCTATGAGCGATCAGGATGACCGGCGTGCTGTCGGCAGCGATGGCCTCGGCCAGTGCGGCGACCCAATCCTCGCGACGCGGTGTCAGCCAATCGGCCTGTTCCACGCGGGCGCTGTTGGGCAGGCTGTTCTGCCAATGGGTTTGCCAATGATCTTCTGGCGATCCTTGCCAGCCCGGCACGATCAGATAACGAATCGACTCGCTGTGCATGGGTGTGCCCTCCTGCAGCGTTTAACGTTGCTGACCAGTATAGGGGCGACCCAACAATCAAATAAGGAATAAAAAGGAATTTATTAATAACCAAATTGCATTTTCGACATCAGGTCACGTTATCCTCATCCGAGGCGATCGCCGTCACTGAAGCCAGTCGCTGAGGCGGATAAACCCGCTCCTCAGCGACTGCAATCGACACCAGGTTTGTTTTACCAATCAGCGAGAATGATGCATAGACTGCTCTGAGCCAATGGAGACCCCGAACTTATGATTCATCGGCATGTAATAATCTCGCGCGCTCATATAGTTGGCACCATAGTCCTTGGGAAGTAAAAGACAAGCGTTCAACAGTTCTGTCACCTCTTCAACTACCGCGAAAAACCCATACTCCTTTTGTGCCAATACATCCCCAAACATTTTCGGCCCGGTGATTTCAAAAATTTTCTTCTCGTATTCTTTATAAGCGTGCTGTTCGGCGGCTGTCGAACTGTCACTCAGGAAAGCACGATTACTTTTCAACCACTCCTCATTGGCCTTATAGCGCTCATAGGCCTCTTCCAGGATCTCATCCAGCAAAGGATTATCGGCATGACTGGCGAAATTACTGGTATTGAAACCACTGAAGTCTGCTGGTTCATAAGTCACTGGCGAATTCATCAGGATATCGTTCGGTGTGGCTTTCAACGTGACGTTTCCCACATTGAAAGTCAGTGTATCGTCCGCATCCAGATATATTCCACCGTACTTCTTAAGCAATGCAACGCGCATCACATCCGATGAGGCCGCTAGATTTTGCCCTTGGCCGGCACGAAAGTACTGATACATTTCCCCATACTTGCCAGCCTTCAGCTCCCTGAAAGCCTCATCTGCCTGCAAATCATGCACTTCCAGACCGCCTACTTTGTGATCCAATGCAGACTTTATCTTTTGAAAAACACTCGCATTATTGGCATCTACATGAACGATCGACTTATAGCCCGGACTTTTCCTGGAGTTCTCAACAATATTGTTGAGCAAGTTCTCTGGCATCTCATTGCCAGCCCAAAAATAGTGGATAACCTTGGGCACCTCAGTGGCGCCGGAGGGTAACGATGGCAGTCTCGGTAACTTCAATGTCTTATTTATCATTGAAGCCGGTGCATTTTTATTCCCTTCGATCGCTTCAGCTTTTGTACCACTCATCCAGTTTTCTTGGCCTTTACGCCAATAAAACACGTCATTCACTCGACCGTTTTCGCTGACCCCACGCCATAGGCGGGCCTCTACGTCATACGTCACTTTAGTGCCGTATTGATCGACGAAAATTATGTAGTCTTTCGAGACCATTTGATGGACATCGTCCATGGGGACTGTGAACGCCTCATGGAGTTTCGGGGGCGAAACAGGGCTCATCGGATAACCAATCTGCCCATTGATTCGCCGTGGCGGATTGAAGAATGGGCGCCCTTGTTCAGTCACTTGAGTAGAGGCCTGGGCTGCAGCATCCGCTCCGGCTGCGACGCCCCCGCTGGCAAACCTTTCTGTTATCACTTTCGCCAGCGGCGCCCCCGCATGAGTGGCTAACGGCGGAGCAGCGTTCAATACCCCAAAAACAATTCGGTCCGCACCGGTCGATTTTCCTTTGATGGCATCATCAATACCAATACCGGCCTCGGCGCCCCCGGCTGCCAGGAAGAAAACATCCAGGCCTATTGCGACTTCCGGCATGACCAGGGCCAGGGGCGTCATGAACATGGCGACTTTGGTGGCCTCTTCCACCCCTTGCAGCACTTTGTTCTTGGTGTAGTCCCCATCACTGACGATCGCATTATCCGCGTCCGAATAAGATCGGGCCTTTTGTCGAACCTTGACTGCTTCGAAAGGGTCGCCCTGCAGCTGATCCACTGTGATAAACCGATCCGGCACCCAGCCGTTGAGCCCTTTAAGGAAAGCATTACCCGACGCCTGCGCGTCCGACCAATTTCCCATCCCTTCCAGAGACTGACGTACACCGTCTGAAAACGACTTGTCAGCTTGATCCTTGAGAGAAAAGTGCGTCAGCAGCGATTCGCGCTTAACGGGGTCTGACGCCTGCCCCGCCAGCCATGTTTTCATTTGCTGCGGATTATCGAACCGATGAATAGGTGAGGAATTGCCAGGGATGTATAGCAACGTCAGCTGGGTTTTCCGATCGGTCACACACATCAAGTCGGTCGACTGCAAGCCGTTGATGCTCAGCAAGCCGATCTCCAGATTCGGATCCTTGACGGCAGGCTTGGTAAAATCCTGAACCGTCAGCTCGGACCAATCCTTTTGCGCAACCGCCCCCAACGCACGCTGAGCGAGTGCCGCCTCAACCGGTCCAAGTGTTCCTTCCAGACGCTGTAGATTGATCGCTTTAACAAAGGATATTTTACTCAACGATGCATACGAGGCGCTGTGTTTGTCCCAGAATCCATCAAGCGTATTCTTGTAAAGTTGGGTGCGGTCTGTATCCCAGACCAAGGCTTTGAAATCTTCAACCGGAATGGGCACCTCAGTGGCCGCACTGTAGAGCGCAGAGCCCGGAGAACTCGGTTCCCGGTAAATAGCTTGGCGACTGCCTGCTTCCTGCACCCAGCCGTCAATTTTGTTGTAAACATACACTGCCGGCGAAAAATACTTGGCGATTTTTCGAAACCAGCCCTCATTATCTTCAATCGTAACATCTTGCCTGTTTTTCAAAGCCGCCTGGGTCAGCGTTATTTTTTCCACAACATCCTTTTCGTCATCGCCATTATCCTTAAACGTCACCAGATACGTTTTATCAGGATCAACTTCAATGCCCCACTGTTTTTTTATCTTCGCGGACAAAATAGTGGCAATCTCTTTTTCGGGAGACATAAAATCAGACGCATGCGCACTGATATAAGCATCTATTACAGGATTTGGCTTCAATACCTTGGGCTCGGCATTGGGTGCGTTAATGTGCTGATAACCGGCGCGATTCAAAGATAAACTTTGCCCTAACGGATGCCGTGGGCCAGGCCTATCGGACGGCCCAGAAAAAGCGACAGGTTTTTTTTCATCGGGCTGAGAAACCGGTTGTTGCGGGCTGACGAATGTATCTACCAAACGAATCGGAAAACGTACCATTCTATAAATTCTCCATTTATCGAAACTTTCCATGCGCCAGCCAGAATAATCATACGGTCATGAATTGCACGCTCAGAAACATTTAAAAACGTGTGAATTCTTTTCCTTTACTAACGCTATACCCTTCCAATAAAAAAAGGGCCGCACCCTGCCAAGGAAACGGCCCAAAAACGTGTCGCGGCTCTTTAAAACTAACGTGCAGTAATCACCGACAATTTGGTAATGCCTGCGCGCTCGATCGACGCCATGGCTCGTGCCACTTCGCCGTAGTTCACCCCATCGTCGGCCTGCAATTGCACCCGCACGTCGGGGTCCTTGGCCTTGGCCGCCTGCAGGTTGAATTCCAACAGGTCCGGCTGGATTGCGTCCTTGTTGATAAACAGTTTGCCCGCGCCGTCGATGCTCACCACCAACGGGTCTTTCTGCTCAACCGGCGCTACGGCCTGGGTTTTGGGCAGGTTGATCGGGATGGAGTTGGTCAATAGCGGCGCGGTGACGATAAACACCACCAGCAGCACCAGCATCACATCCACCAGCGGCGTGACATTGATCTCGCTCAGCACCTCATCGCTGTCTTGCGTGGAGAAGGCCATTCAGGATGCCTCCTTCACTTTCTGCGGGCTGCCGGCGTTGGCCTTGGCCAACGTCGGGTGCAGCAGCACGCGGAACGCGTTTTTCTGCGCCAGGCTGTAGAAGTCGTGGGCAAAGTCATCCAGGTCTGCCGCCGTCAGCTTCAGGCGACGCAGGAAGTAGTTGTAAACCAGCACCGCAGGCACCGCGACGGCGATCCCCACGCCGGTCGCCACCAATGCCGCGCCGATGGGCCCCGCCACGGTTTCCAGGCTGGCGGACCCGGCAGCACTGATCCCCTTGAGCGCTTCCATGATCCCCCACACGGTGCCAAACAGGCCGATAAACGGCGAGGTGCTGCCGATACTGGCGACCACAGCCAGGCCGGTTTCCAGGGAGCGACGCTCACGCACGATTTGCTGGCGCAGGGCGCGTTCGAGGCGGTCCTGGTGATTGATCGCCTGGCTCAAATCCGCAGCGTGGGTGGTATCGCCCACCTGGATCGCGGCATAGCCGGCCTGGGCTACACGGGCGGCGGCGCCAGGCTGGGTTTCGGCGAGCTCGGCGGCCGAGTCGAGGCTCGATGCCGCCCAGAACTGTTTGTGAAACTTGCGATCCTGGGCCTTGAGGCGACCGAACTGCACGCCCTTGAGCAAGGCTAGGCCCCAAGTGGCGATCGAAAAGGCCACCAGCAGCCAGATCACCGCGCTTTCGATGGATTCAAGTGGAGATGCCAATGCCATGATGTTTTCCCTCTGCGCCGCTGAATAATTAATGAATCTTGAAATCGATGGGCACGCTCACCCAGCCGTTCTGGGCCACATCGCCCTGCTTGGCAGGCACGAAACTCCAGCGCTTCACCGCCGCCAATGCCGCGTCATCCAACTGCTGGCGACCACTGCTTTTTTGCACCTGGATCTCACCCGGTTTACCACTGGCCAGCACCTGCACCCGCAGCAACACCGTACCTTCCCAACCGCGACGCTGAGCCAGTGACGGGTATTCCGGCGCCGGGTTCTTCAGGTACGCGGCGTTGGCCGAAGCAGGCGTCACCGGCGCTGGCGCCGCGGGTGCGGGCGGTGCAGGTGGCGCTGGCGTCGGTGGTGCAGGTGGCTGCTCGACGGCCTTGGGGGCCGGCTTAGGCTCAGGTTTAGGCACGGGCTTGGGTTTGGGTTTCGCAATGGGTTTGGGCGGCGCCGGCTTGGCCGCCAACTCATCCACCACCGGCGGCGGTGGTTCGACCACAGGCGGAGGCGGTGGTGGCGGTACAGGCGGTGGCGGTTCAACCACCGGCGGCGCCGGCTGGGAAAATTCGATGGTCATCGGTGGAATTTCCGGCGGCACAATCGGCAGCACCGGCGTGGGTTTCTGGCTCACCCAATAGATCACTGCACCGTGCAGCGCCAACACCAGCAACCCGAGCAAAACCCCCTCGCGGCGGCTGGAAAAACGCTTCGGGGTCTTCTGCAGGCGCAATTGCCCCAACGGCGCGTGATGCGGCCGGCCAAGGTCGACCAACTCACCACTCGGTGCCGGGCGCCACTGCGCCTCGGGTGCACTGGCGGCGGTCTGGACATTGCCCATTGATTCACTCCCTACGGTTTTGAAAAACCGACGGGCCAGCGAAGGCCCGTCGTGGGCTGAATCATCGGGGCCAGACACTTATCTCTTAAAGTAATCTTTAAAGTTATACATAGAACAAAAACACATAAACAAAACAGCCGATCACGCCAAAGCCACGTGGCCCGTGGCCTGGCTTCAAGCCGTTGTCTTTCAATGCCTTAAAGGCATACAAAATATTCGGCAAAGGTATGGGCTCAGTGCGGGTTTCCACTGCACAAGGCCAGCAATTCACCCAGCAAACTCTGGCCCGCTGCGCCCAGACCACTGCGGCCATACAGGGCCAATCGCACGCCATGAACAGGCGGCAAGCCACTCTCTGGGCCGAGTATGCGATGGCCCGGTTGCAATACCCGTTCGGGCAATAAACTGATGCCCAAGCCTGCCGCCACCGCCGAACAAACGCTGGCCAGGCTGGCGCTGGAATAGCCGATGCGCCAACGCCAGCCGGCCCGTTCCAGATGGTGCAGCATGTCGTTGCGATACAGGCCGCCTACGGGGAAAGCCACCAGCGGCAGCGGGTCGCGGCCCAGGGCCGGAGTGCTCAGGCTGTCGACCCAGTACAAGGGCTCCGGCCACGACGCCACACAGTCGTCGCTGTCGCCCATCTGCTTGACCAGCAACACATCGAACTCACCGCCCCGGTACTGGCGCTGCAATTCAGGGCCCAGCCCGCTGGTGACTTCCAGTCGCACCCGTGGATAAGCCACGACAAATGCCGAAAGCAGCGGCATCAGGCGCTCGGCGGCAAAGTCCTCCGGCACGCCGAGGCGCAACACGCCGTCGCTTTGCTGGTTGATCAGCACATCGGCGGCTTCTTCGTGCAGCGCGAGGATGCGGCGCGCATACGCGAGCAGGCGCTCACCCTCGGCGGTGGCCACCACCCGGCGCTGGTCGCGGTCGAGTAACTGACACGCCACTGCGTCTTCCAGGCGGCGGATTTGTTGGCTGACGGTGGACTGGGTCAAGTGCAGTCGCTCGGCGGCGCGGGTGAAATTGCCGCAGTCCACCACGGCGACAAAGCTGCGCAACAACACGGGATCGAACAACGTCATCACCATTGTGTTTGCCACTGATTGGCATGTTTATATTTAATTTCAGAATACCTTGCTGACTGCCCATACTTCACACCTTTCATCGCATCCGGGGGCCATGTATGACCAACGATCAAGCACACCTGCAACGCGCTATTGCCTTGGCCCGTGCCAACGTCACCCAAGGCGGCCGCCCCTTCGGCGCGGTGCTGACGCGCAACAATGAGGTGCTGGTGGAAGCCGTGAATGAGATCCACCTGACCCAGGACCCCACCGCCCACGCTGAGCTGCTGGCGATCCGCGCAGCGAGCCGACAACTGGGTGCGCGCCTGGAGGGGTGCGTGATCTATGCCAGCGGACAGCCTTGCCCAATGTGCTTGAGCGCCCTGTACCTGTGCGGTGTAGAACGCGTAGTGTTTGCCGCCAGCAACGAAACAGCCGAGCCATTCGGCCTGTCGACGGCAGCCATCAGCCAGCAGGTTGGCTTGCCCATCGACGCGCAACGCCTGCCCATTCAGCACCTGCCCGATGCCGCAATGACTGCGCTGTATCACCAGTGGAAAACCCTGCATGACCCTGAATAAATCCCTCGCCGGCTGGGGCCTGCTGGTGGTGCTCGGCCTGAACCTGCGCCCCATCCTCAGTTCCATCAGCCCGCTGCTCGGCGAGATTCGCCAGGCCACCGGCCTGAGCTTTCAGAGCAGCGCCCTGCTCACCAGCCTGCCGGTGATCTGCATGGGGTTGGTGGCACTGGTGGGCGTGCGCGTGGAGGCGCGCTTGGGCGAGCGTCGCGGCATCGCCCTGGGCTTGTTGATGATTTTGCTGGCGTGCCTGGCGCGCTGGCTGATGGGCCAGGCTTCGGCACTGCTGGTTACCGCGCTGCTCGGCGGTGCGGGCGTGGCGCTGATCCAGGCGCTGGTGCCGGCGATGATCAAGCGCGAATTCCGTCACCGCGTGCCGGTGGCGATGGGCGTGTATTCGGCCTCGCTGATGGCCGGTGGCGGCCTGGCGGCGCTGCTCAGTCCGGTGGTGGCCACGCATTTCCAGCAATGGCAAGCAGGCCTGGGTGTGTGGCTCTTGCCGGCGCTGGGGGCGTTGTTGCTGTGGGCCTGGCTGCCGCTGGGCGCGGCGCGAAACCCACAACAGGCGCCTGCGTTCAAAGGGTTGCGTAACCGCCGCGCCTGGCTGCTGGCGCTGTATTTCGGCCTGGTCAACTGCGGCTACATGAGCATGGTCGCGTGGCTGCCCGCCTACTATCAGCAACTCGGTTGGGGCGTGCTGCCCAGCGGGTCATTGCTGGCGTTCATGACGATTTTTCAGGTGACGGCCGCTCTGTTGATGCCAGTGCTGGCGCAACGCGGTATCGACCGCCGCCCATTGCTCAGCATCAGCCTGCTGGCGCAAACCATCGGCTACCTGGGCCTGATCATTGCGCCGCAGGAATATCCCCACCTGTGGGTGGCCTTGTGCGGCTTCGGGTTAGGGGCGTGCTTTGCCCTGAGCCTGCTGCTGACCCTCGACCACCATCGCGACCCACGCCAAGCGGGGCAACTGGCTGCGTTCGTGCAAGGCGTAGGCTTTTTGATCAATGCGATTTCGCCGTGGCTGACCGGCTGGCTGCGCGAGCTTACCGGCAACTTTGTCAGTGCCTGGGTGGTGCTGACGGTGACGGTGGTGGCGATGCTGCTGGTGACGCGGGTGTTCAGCCCGGCCACCTATCGCACCGACCTAGAAGTCGTAGCGCCCAGTCACGCCTAGGGTGCGCGGCGTGCCCAACAGGCCCTCGTAACCGCCGTTACCACCGGTCCACAGGGTGGTGTAGTAGGTTTTGTCGAAGGCGTTTTTCAGCCACAGCGACACATCCCACTGCCCTTGGTCATAGTCGCCGCGCAAACCGGTAGACAGGTTGACCACCGCATACGCCGGGATCTGCCCGTAGTCGGAATCTTCCACCGTGCCCACCGCCTTGGAACGGAACGCGTAACTGGCGGTGACATAGGGTTCGAAGCCGTTCGCCAGGTTCCACTTGTACTCGCCGTTGGCGTTGGCGATCCACTTGGAGGCGCCCACTACCTGATGACCGCTCAGGTCGCAGGACGCCGGCGCACCGGGACGCAGGCTGGTTTCCGGCGGGCACGGCGCGTCCTTGTAAGACAGGTACGTCACGTCATTGAAGGAGCCGTTGATGTTCAGGGTCAGGCCCTTGATCGGCACCAAGGTGCTTTCCACCTCCACGCCTCGCGAGCGTACCGAGCCGGCGTTGGTCAGGTACTGCACGCGGTTGTCCTGGTCGTAGGCGTTGGTCTGGTAGCCGTTGACCTGGGTCCAGAACAGGTTGGCATTGAGCTGCAGGCGGCGGTCCCACAACGTGCTCTTGAAGCCTAGCTCGGCGTTGTTGGCGCGCTCGGTGCCGATCAGCAACGAGTCGGCTCCGGCCGTCGGCGCAGACCCCACCGCCAGGTTCACACCGCCGGACTTCTCGCCATGGGACAGCGTCGCGTAGCCCAGCAGGTTTTCATTGAAGTGATAACTGAGGTTGAGCAGCCCCGACGGCGTGGCGCTGTATTGCGACAGGTCGCCCGAGTCATAGGCCCCGGTGCGCCCACGCCGCGCCGTGGCGGCAGCCCCGCTGACCGCCGCGCCACCGACTGGCGCATTGCGCGTGACCCAGGCGCTTTTCTCTTCGTAGGTGCCACGCAGGCCGGCGGTGAAATCCAGGCGTTCGGTCAGGTGCCAGGTGCCTTGGGCGAACAGCGCGAAGCTGTCGGTGCGGATATGCCCGTTGCCCACACTGCTCACGTTGCTCAACGCACCGGCAGGTGTGCCGTTCCAGATATCGGCCTTGGGCCCGTAGTAGGCAAAGGATTTGTTATCCAGGTCGGAGCCGAAGTAGTAAGCGCCGAGCACGTAATCGAAGAAACCACCGCTGGGCGACGCCAGGCGAAATTCCTGAGACCACTGCTTATCTTCCACCGAAACCCCGGCGTTATACGACGCCGGTACGTTGAGGCCATCATCGTTGCGCGGGGTGAAATTCCACCAGCGATAAGCACTCACCGAGGTCAGGGTGAAGTCGCTGGGCAGCGTCCAATTGGCTTCCAGCGACGTACCGCCCTGGAACACCGTGACGTGCTGGTCGTTGTCGAGGTTGACCTTGCGATGGGTGCCGTCCACCAAAGTTGCGCCCGCCGCGTTGGCCCGGGATTGATACAGGTTGGTGCCATTGATGGTCGGGCCGGTGCTGTACAGCACGCGGGTGCCGGCGCTGGAATCCTCTTCGTTGTAGTCACCGATCCAGCGCAGGTTGAACGCTTCGTTGGGCTTGTACAGCAGTTGCCCGCGAAAGCCTTGGCGCGAACCGCCGTTAAGATCATGGCCGTCGTACTCGTTCTTGATATCGCCGTCGCTGCGCGTGCGATAGGCCGAGAAACGCCCTGCCAAGTCCTCGGTGAGCGGGCCGGAAATCGTGCCCTTGGTCTGGAAATAACCGTCCTCGCCCAGGGAAGTTTCGATGCTGCGCTCGGGAGTAAAACTCGGCGCGCGCGTACTGATATTGATCACGCCAGCGGTGGTGTTCTTGCCGAACAACGTGCCCTGGGGGCCGCGCAAAACCTCAAGCTGCTCAATGTCCATCAGGTCGAACACCGCCATGCCCGGGCGCCCGAGGTAGACGTTGTCGATATACAGCCCCACGCTGCCTTCCAGGCCATCGCTGGCCGGGTTGTTGCCCAGGCCGCGGATCGACACGCTGGACTGGCGCGCATGCATATAGGCGACGTTGACGCTGGGCACCAGTTGCTGCAAATCCTGGATGCGGTACACCCGCTGGGTTTCCAGGGCCTGGCCGCCGAGCACGCTCATGGGCGTCGGCACGGCCTGGGCACTTTCGGTACGCCGCCGGGCAGTGACCGTGACAGTTTCCAGTTGGCCACTGGCGCTTTCGCCCTTGCCGGCAGGCGCGGGTGTTTCAGCGGCCTGGGCCGGCGACCAACTGCTGCTACCGGCCACTAGAACAGCCAGGGGCAAGGACTTGAACAGACTCATAAGCGGCTCCAAAACCCCGGAATACTCGTCGCCTCATATTCCTAAAGGTTATTTATTTATGTTTTTACGAACATTTACTGCATAAGAGATAGCCTTTATAAGGAGTCGACCTAATGCATAGCCAATGCATTTCCCGGATATTTTTGATGTGAAAAATGCATATCGACCTGCGCCAGCTTCGCCACTTCATCGCGCTCGCCGAACAGCGCAGTTTCGTCGCGGCAGCAACGGCGGTGAACCTGTCGCAGTCGGCGTTCAGCCGCAGCATCCAGGCCCTGGAACACAGTGCCGGCTGCCAACTGGTCGACCGTGGCCGCAAAGACCTGGCGCCCACCAAGCAAGGCCAGGTGCTGCTCGAGCATGCACGGCGCCTGGTCAGCGGCGCACAACAACTGGCCAATGAAATCAGCCAGTTCAACGGCCTGGAAGCCGGTGAACTGCGTTTCGGTTGCGGCCCCGCGCCGGCAGCTGGGTTAGTCCCACGTGCCATCGGCAGTTTTATCGGGCGCTACCCCAAGGCCCGCGTGCAGTTCCAAGTGGATGACTGGCAAAGCCTGGGCAAGCGGCTGCTCAGCGAAGAGTTCGAATTCTTCGTCGCCGACACCCGCCACTTCGAAGCCAACCCCGACTACCACACCCACCGCCTGCGCCCGCGCCGTTGGCACTTCTGCTGCCGCGCCGGGCATCCCCTGGCCGCACGCAACAGCGTCAGCGCCGCCGAGCTGATGAGCTACCCGCTGGCAGTGACCATCCGCCCGCCGAACCTGCGCAAAGTCATCGTCGACCTCAGCGGCCGGCCGGATTACCAGCCCAATGTGGAATGCGAAAACGGCTACAGCCTCATGGGCGTGGTGCTGCGCTCGGACGCCATCGGCATCGTCAGCGCCAACAGCGATGTGCTGCACATGGCGCGGGGCGAGTTGGTGTGTTTGCAGATTGAGGGATTGGACGAAAACCTGGAGGAGCGCTACACCCGCTACGGAATCGTCAGCCGCGCAGGGTATCGGTTGTCGCCGCTGGCGCAGGCGATGATTGAGCAGATCAAGGAGATTGACGAGAGGGACGAGGATGTTTATGCGTTGGAAAATATTGCGGTCTGACTAAGCGGTGAACAGCGGCCCGCAACGTCAGTGAAGTCATCGTTAGATAACAAAGATCACATACAAGAGGGTCTACCTTTTGACTCGCACGAGGAAGCGCGTTTGATGGACTGTATTTTTTGCAGTATTGCCCGCCGTACTGCACCCTGCCACCTCCTATGGGAAGACCAGACCCACATGGCCTTTCTCTCCATATTTCCCAACACCCCGGGGTTCAGTGTCGTTATCCCCAAAACCCATCACGGCAGCTATGCGTTTGCCGAACCGGACGCCGTGCTGTGTGACTTGGTCATCGCAGCCAAAAAGACGGCGAAGCTTTTGGACAAAGCACTAAAAGGCGTGGCTAGAACGGGCATGATTCTGGAGGGTTATGGCGTCGATCATCTGCACGCCAAATTATTCCCGATGCACGGGACCGGGGAAGATAGCGCCTTCAAAAAAATCAGTTCGACCCAGGACAAATATTTTGAGCGTTATGAAGGCTATGTCTCCTCCCATGACGCGGCCAGGGCAGATGATAAAGCGCTGGCAGGACTGGCCGCTCACATCAGGTCCTTCGCCGGGTAAGCCTGCTCCCACCATTTGATCGCGGGGTGCCAGGTAGATATGGGTCTGCTGTCAGGCCGTCATCGCAGGCAAGCCAGCTCCCACAGGGGAATGCATTTCAACTGTGGGAGCTGGCTTGCCTGCGATGACGCCAGCAGCCACACCCATGCACTCAATGCATAGAACCCAGTCCCCAAATGCACTTGCCAGAGCGCCCCTCGAACGGCGAAAAAACCCACCTGTCCTCCGTTCGGTAAATTCCTATGTCTGAACCAAAACCCGTGCGCAACGTGCTCTACATCATGTGCGACCAACTGCGCCGCGACTACCTGTCCTGCTACGGCCATGCCCATCTGCACACCCCGAATATCGACCGCCTGGCCGACGCTGGCGTGCGTTTCAGTCGGGCCTATACACAAGGCACCATCTGCGGCCCGTCGCGCATGTCGGCCTACACCGGGCGCTATGTCAGTAGCCATCAGGTGGCGTGGAACGCAGTGCCGCTGCCGCTCGAAGAGCTAACGATCGGCGACTACCTGCGCCCCCATGGCATCCGCACCGCACTGGTGGGCAAGACCCACGCCACGCCGAACCTTGAGGCCTTGCAGCGCCTGCAGATCGACCCCGACAGTGCCCAGGCCGAGCCACTCAATGAGGTCGGTTTCGATGCGTATCTGCGTCACGACGGCATCTACCCCGACAGCCCGCTGTTCGAGGATAAGCGCGAGTCCGCGCCCTACACCCAATACTTGCGCGATCACGGCTACAGCGGCCGCAACCCCTGGCATGAATGGGCCAACGCCGCCGAAGGTGAGAACGGCGAAGTGCTCAGCGGCTGGCATATGCGCAACGCCGGCAAACCCGCACGGGTGGCCGAAGAACATTCGGAGACCGTCTACACCACCGACCGCGCCATCGACTTTATCGACGAACAAGGTGAACAGCCCTGGTGCCTGCACCTGTCGTATATCAAGCCGCACTGGCCCTACATCGCGCCGGCGCCGTATCACGCGCTGTACGGTACCGAGCATGTGCAGGCGCCGATTCAACCTGAGCACACCAGCGATCACCCGGTGTACCAGGCATTTCGCCAACACCAGGAGAGCCAGAATTTTTCCCGTGACGAGGTGCGCCTCACGGTGATTCCGACCTACATGGGCCTGATCAAACAGATCGACGATCAACTCGGGCGGCTGTTCGATTTTCTGCAAAGCACTGGCCGCTGGGACGACACGCTGATCGTGTTCACCAGCGACCACGGCGACTTCCTCGGCGATCATTTCCTCGGTGAAAAAGAATTCTTGCTGGAGCCTACGGTGGGTGTACCGCTGATCGTGCGCGACCCGCGTGCCAGCGCCGATATCAGCCGCGGCACCGTAGACGAGCGCCTGGTGGAAACCATCGACGCCCTGCCCACCTTCCTCGACGCCTTGGGCTTGCCCGCCGCCGACCATCGCCTGGAAGGCCGCTCATTGATTCCATTGCTGCAGGGCGAGCAACCCAGCTGGCGCCGCTACGCCATTGCCGAATACGACTACGCCTTCCAGGCCCCGGCTCGCGAGCGCCTGGAGCAACCCATCGACCGTTGCCGCATGACCATGGTGCGCAGCGAGCGCTGGAAGTACCTGGCGTACGACGGCTTTCGCCCGCAACTGTTCGACCTGGAAAACGACCCGCAAGAACTGCACGACCTGGGCAGCGATCCTGCCTATGCCGAGGTGCGCGAGACGCACCTGGGTTATCTGTTCGACTGGCTGCGCGGTTTGAAGCGGCGCACCACCATCAGCCACACGGAGGTTGAACTGCGTGGGCAATGGTTTCGTTATGGTGAGCCAGAGGCAGAGAAAGTGGTGAAGATCGGAGTCTGGTAAACACCACAAATCCAAATGTGGGAGCAAGCCCGCTCCCACCTTTTTAATCCTCACCCGGCTTAAAGACCTTTAGTGGTTTTGCTTGATTGCCCCTGCACCCCCACCGGCACATCCCCCTTGAGCGTAACCCGGCGCACGATGCGCTCCTGGGTGCCGTAGTCGTCCACCGCGTAATGCTGGGTGGCGCGGTTATCCCAGATCGCCACGTCACCGGTGTTCCAGCGCCAGCGCACGGTGTTTTCCAGGCGGGTGACGTGGCCTTGCAGCAGGTTGAACAACTGCGCCGACTCTGCCTGGGAGTAGCCTTTCAGGCGTTTGACGAAGTGCCCCAACAGCAGCGTTTTCTCACCGCTGACCGGGTGCACGCGCACCACCGGGTGTTCGGTTTCATACACTGTGGAGGTGAAGACCTTGCGGTATTCCTCCAGCTTCTCCACCGCCACATCCGGCTTGCGTGCGGCGTAGTCGTATTCGTTGCTGTGCACCGCCCAGAGGTGGTCAGCCAATGCGCGCAGCTCCACGCTGAGGTCGTTGTAGGCAGCGGCTGTGTTGGCCCATACGGTATCGCCGCCGGAAGCAGGCGCCAGCACCGAACGCAGGATCGAGGCCTTAGGGTAGGCATCCACAAAGGTCACGTCGGTGTGCCAGGAATTGGCGCGCTGGCCACGGGTGCCATCCAACTCCATCAGGAACCGCGTGCCGTCCCGCACCGGCACCGTCGGGTGGGCGATCGGCTCGCCGAGCAGGTGAGCAAAGGCTTCCTGGCTCTGGTCATCGAGGTGGGTCTGCTCGCGAAAGAAAATCACCTTGTACTGCACCAGCGCCTGCTGGATGGCCTCGACGGTGGCGGCATCCAGCTCACCGGACAGTTTGATGCCACGGATTTCGGCGCCGATCCGCCCGGCTACCGGGTGAATATCAAGTGGTTGGGCGATGGGTTGAACGGCTAATGCGGCGTTGCTCATTGTGATGACCCTCATGTGCCTGCGAAACGGTGGGGGGACGCTTCCAGCAACGCTCTATCCATATGCAATTTAGGTCTAGCAAATGAATGAATGCTTCGTTGACGGAATAAGAGCTTGCATTTAAAACCTCAGCTTGCTCGGTCGCAAATGCCTTCGACCTATTTTTAAAATGCCGGGAAAGCATATGGATCTTCGCCAACTGCGCTACTTCATCGCCCTCAACGAACACCGCAGTTTCGTGCGCGCCGCGGACGCCATGGGCATCACCCAACCAGCGTTCAGCCGCAGTATCCAGGGGCTGGAACAGGAGTTTGGTTGCGTGCTGGTAGACCGTGGCCACAAGGACTTGCGTCCCACGCCGGAAGGCCAGGTGGTGTTGCAGCACGCCCTGAGCCTGGTGCATGGCGCAGCGCTGCTGAGCAGTGAAGTGACGCGCATGACCAAGCTCGACGCCGGCGACCTGCGCTTCGGCTGCGGCCCGGCGCCAGCCGTGAAACTGGTGCCGGATGCGGTGGCGCGGTTTATCAACGCCCACCCGAAAATCCGCACCACGTTTCAGGTGGATAACTGGGAAACCCTCAGCCGCCGCCTGAGCCGTGAAGAGATAGAATTCTTTATCGCCGACATCCGCCAGTTCGAAGCCGACCCGAATTTCCAGACCCGCGCACTCACCCCCAAACGCGGGGTGTTTTTCTGCCGCCCCGGCCACCCCTTGCTGGCCAAGGACAGCCTGTCCACCAACGATATGTTCGATTACCCGCTGGCGGCGCCGCTGATCTCCCAAGGCATTCGCAAACTGCTGGCGAACCTGAGTGGGCGCATGGATTTTTCCCCGAGTATCCAGACCGAGCACTTCCCGGCACTGGTGAGCATCGTGCTGCAAACCAATGCCATCGGCGTCGGCACTGAAGAAGCCTTTGCCGAGGACATTGCCAGGGGGGCGCTGGTGCTGCTGCACTGGCGCAACTTGCCGCAGCACATGGATACCCTGAGCGCACGCTGCGGGATCGTCAGCCGCACGGGGTCGCGGTTGTCGCCGGCGGCGAAGGCGATGATCGAGATGTTGGTGGAGGTGGATAGTCAGCAGGTGAGTGTGGCGGTTTGACGGGCCCCTTCGCGAGCAAGCCCGCTCCCACAGGTTGGAATGCATTCCAAATGTGGGAGCGGGCTTGCTCGCGAAGACGGCAGTACAGGCAACAACAAAATCAGAGCCCAGCCGCCACCAACCCCGGCGCCACCCAATCACTCACCTGAAACGACTTGCGAATCAACTTCTCCCTGGACGCCAAGTCCACCGCATCCTGCAATTTGCCAAGGAACACCGGGTCCAGCGTGGAGGGGAAAACTTCGCTGAGTTTCTGGTCTTTCAAATCATTGGTGAGGATCACCGGCGGGTAACTGGCCAGCCCTGACACCAGTGCGATGTACGCCTGTTTGTTGTTGTCATCGGTCAACCACTGCACCGCTTGCTGCTGGGCCTTGAGCAACGTGGCCACGGCGTCTGGGTGTTCATCGACGAATTTGGAGCTGCCCACCAGCACGGCCTGGATGCTGCCGGCATCGCCCAGGTCCTTGGTGGTCAGCGGTATTTCTGCCAAACCTTTGGCCTGCAACGCCGTCAGGGTGGACCCGCCCCAGGTGGCGTCAATCTGCTTGGCGGCCAGGGCGGCAGCGGCCGCGTTGAAGTCCAGGTTGATCACCTTAAGGTCCTTCTCGCTCAAGCCCTGGCTGGCCAATGCGCTGTCGAACGACAACTGGCTGGCCGTGCCTCGGAACACCGCCACGCGCTTGCCCTTGAGGTCTTGCAAGGTCTTGATGCCGGAGCCCGGCACCACGCCGAGGTAGTGTTTCACTCCCCGTGCAGAGGCGCTGAGCAGCCGCGTATCCAGGCCATTGGAGCGGCCGATGATCGCTGCCAGGTCGCCCAGATAGGCCAGGTCCACCTGGCCGTTGGCGAACGCTTCATTGATCACCGGACCGGCGCCCTTGAAGTAATTCCACTGGATCTTGATGCCTTGGTCGGCAAAGGCTTTTTCAAAGATCTGCTGTTCACGCAACACGTCGGTGATGCCACCGCCGCTGTGCTGGCTGCCGGCACTGAGGTCGGGCACTGCGATGCGGATTTCCTTGAGGTCGGCGGCATGCACCAACCCGGCCAGGGCGGTGCCGGCGAACAGGCTGATCAGACGTTTAAAGGGCAGTTTCATAAGCGCAGCTCCTGGTGGGCGACGGTCGCCTGGGGAGCAAAAAGTAGGCACAGACTGAACAAAACTTTAAATACTATAAATTCACAATTTAATAGCTTTTAGAAATATGCAGGCTAAGCCGCAGCCTCCAGAGGCATATGCATAAACAGCATCGAAAATATTCTTCGAATGCATTGGATGCGTGGCGGCGTGAGGCTTTAAATGACTTTTCTTATCTCACAATCATCTTGATCGCGCTTTTGTAAGATCGAAATCACATAACGCATTCGGAGGTCTTCCATGGCCCGGATTTCACTTCTGAGCCTGCCGCTGGCGGCCCCGCCCAAAGGCATCGCGCCGCGCTGGCCGCAGCTGGGCCAGCGTTTATTGCCGTGCCTGCTGCCGCTCACGCTGTTTGCCTTATGGTGGCTGGCCAGCCGCAATCATTGGATGAGCGAGCAGATTCTGCCCACTCCCGCCCTGGTGTGGAGCAGCGCGGTGGAGTTGGCCGGCGGCGAGTTATGGAGCCATCTGGCGATCAGCTTGCAGCGCTTGTTCTGGGGCCTGCTGGCCGGTGTCAGTGCCGGCGCGATACTGGGCGCGTTCCTGGGTTTCAGTGCGCGCGCCGAGCGCTTGGTGTTCCCGACGTTCAGCGCGTTGGCGCAAGTGCCGACCCTCGCCTGGATCCCGCTGTTCATGGTGTTTTTCGGCATTGGCGAAACCCTCAAGCTGGTGGTGCTGGTCAAGGCCATCGTGGTGCCCGTGACCCTGCATACCCTGGTGGGCGTGCGCGACGCCCAGCCCAACCTGCGCGAAGCCGCCCGTGTACTGCGCCTGCCTGGCCACTTGCTGATCCGCCGCCTGGTCCTGCCCGCCGCACTGCCTGCGTTCATGGCCGGCGTACGCCTGGCCCTGGCCGCCGGCTGGACCTCCCTGCTGGCCGTGGAGCTGCTGGCCTCCAGCGAAGGCATCGGCTACCTGATGGTGTGGGCGCGCCAGTTGTTCATGCTCGATATCGTCTTCGTGTGCATCGTGGTCATTGGCGTGCTGGGTGTGGTGATGGACCGCGGCATCGGCTGGCTGGATCGCAAGTGGGTGCACTGGCCCCACCCCGCCACCGCGCAGATCCGCCGCGGGCCACGCTATGAAGGCTGGCAACGTCTGCAGCCCTGGTTGTTACCCTTGCTGTTGTTGGCGCTGTGGCAGGCAGCGTCGCAACAGGGCTGGGTAGACCCGAACATTCTGGTCAGCCCCTGGGCCGTGCTGCAAACCACCCTGGCCGGCGGGCTGGATGGCAGCCTGACCACCGCCCTGGGCAAAAGCCTGGGCCGGGCCCTGGGCGGCTTGTTGCTCGGCGGCAGCCTGGGCTTTGCCGTGGGCTTGTGGCTGGGGTTGTCGCGGCGCAGTGAACGACTGCTCGGCCCAACCTTGTCCGCGTTGCGCCAGATTGCCATTTTCGCCTGGGTGCCACTGTTGACCGCCTGGTTCGGCCTGGGTGAGTTGGCCAAGTGGGTGTTTATCGCCCTCGCCGCCTTCTTCCCGTTGTTTATTGCCACCCAGCGCAGCGTGCTCAACCTGTCACCCCAGCTGCGCGAAGCCGCGCAGGTGCTGCGCCTGAACCTCTGGCAACGCCTGCGCCGCCTGGTGCTGCCGGGTGCCGCGTCGGGGATTTTCGCCGGCCTGCGCCTGAGCCTGATCTACGCGTGGATGGGCACCCTCGGCGCCGAATACTTCATGCCCTCCAATGGCGGCATCGGCAGCCTGATGATCGGCGCCCAACAGCTGCTGCGCATGGACCTGATCATGAGCGGCATGCTGCTGGTCGGCCTCACCGGCGCCACCCTCAACCTGTTCGGCCAACGCCTCGAAACCCGCGCCACTCGCTGGAGACACGCATGAACGCACCAATTGTCAGCTTCAACCACGTGGGCAAGTCCTTCGACGTCGATGGCTTCGAACTGGAAGCCATCCGTGAATTCAACCTGGAGGTGGCCGAAGGGGAATTCGTCGCGATTGTCGGCGCCAGCGGTTGCGGCAAGTCCACCCTGCTGCGCCTGCTGGTGGGGCTCGATACGCAGTATCGCGGCGAGATCCAGGTGGATGGTAACGCCGTCAGCGGGATCGGCGGCGAACGCGGTATTGTGTTCCAGGAGCACCGCCTGTTCCCGTGGCTGACCGTGGCGCAAAACATCGGCCTGGGCCTGGTCAACGAGCCGCTGAGCGAAGCCGAACGCACGCGGCGCATCGGTGATTTTATCGAGCTGGTGGGCCTGACTGACTTCACCCGCGCCTACCCCCACCAACTCTCCGGCGGCATGGCGCAACGGGTGGCGATTGCCCGCGGCCTGGTGGCCAGCCCGCGCATCCTGTTGCTGGACGAACCCTTCGGCGCCCTCGACGCGCTGACCCGCCAGCAGATGCAGGATGAACTGCTGGCAATTCGCGCCCGCGCCAGAATCACCACGGTGCTGGTCACCCATGACGTGGAAGAGGCGATTTTCCTCGCCGACCGCGTGGTGGTGATGGAGCCCAGGCCCGGGCGCATCAAGCAAATAGTCGACATCGCCCTGCCCCATCCACGCCAGCGCAGCAGCTTTGAATTCCACCAACTGCGCGAAGAACTGCTGCACGAACTGATCAGCGATGACCACTACCAACCACCCGTGCGCGAACAGATTCGCGATTTGCCCCTGGCGTTTATTGCCTGCTGAGGTGAGCTAAATCGCTGTGTGCCTGCTCACGTCGTTCGAAGCGGTTGGCGCGGGCAAAGGTGCCCAAATCATTGAAGCGCACCCCCATCTCGGCCATGACCTTGTGCGCCACCTTGGCGGTCATCTGGCGGATGTAGAACGGCTCTTTGACCACAAAGTGATGGATGCCGTGGGTGCTGCCGAAGTTGAAGCAGAACGCCTGCAACGGCCACAGCCACCAAGGGTTCAGCACTTGGGTTTGCTGAATCACATTGCCCAGTTCCACATCGCCGTAGTAATGCATGTTGGAGCTGACAAAGTGCAGGCAGAAGGTGCGCAACACGTTCGGGCCGATGATCACCACCGCAGCGATATCGATCACCTGCATCACCTGCAAGGTACCGGCTGACCACTGAATGGGCGCGCCCATCAAACTGGCAATGCCATTGGCGGCATGAAAGCCCAGGAAGACGTACCACGCGCCCCAATGCAGCAAGGCCAGCGGTGCGTACACCAGCAGCACGCGCTTGAGGATGCTGAACCTGTGCGGCCAGGTCTTGGCGCGCAACAGACGGATCAAGGCTGACATCATGTTGTCCCCCACCATCAGCAACCGTGCGATGCCCCAGGGTTCGCCATTGGTGATCGCGCGCTCTTCCATGTCGGCCTCGGTGCCCGAGACCTTGTGATGGTTGAGGTGCAGGTGCCGGCGTATCCATGGGTTGATGGTGCTTGGCCGCGCCAGCCATACCAGGCCCATCATCAGGTTGTGGGGCACGCGTTGCTTGCGAAAGTACATGCTGTGGATCAGGTCGTGTTCCAACTCATGAGTGAGCGAGGCGAAAAAGGCATTGAGCAGCAGACACACCCACCAGGCCATATGACCGCTGATATAAAGCGCTGCCGAGCCGAGCATGCCCAGCAGGGCAAAGGCCAGGATGCCCGCGCCCAGCGCGTCCTGATGCAACAACCAGGGGTGCCGCTGGCGCAAGCGCACGCCTTCGGCCATCACGACCTCGCGGATATGCGCCGAACGCTGTTGCGCGTTCAACGGCTGGGGGCTTGCAGAAGTACCGTCCATGCTTCCATTCTCTTGTGAAGTGATGCCTGAATCCTGCACCTAACCCTAGCGCAGGACGCTAGCCGCGCACGCCAATCTGTTGACCACAAGCGCCAATTGCCATGACCGAACCCACTTCCCTCGCCAGCTGGACCCGTGCCCTGCGCAAGCAGCTCGACGCCCTGGGCCTCGACAGCGCCGCCCTGTGCGCCGAAGCCGGGCTGGACCCGCAGCAGATGGACGACCCCAACGCCCGCTACCGGTTGTCGGCCACCACGCGCCTATGGGCGCTGGCGGTACAGGCCAGTGGCGACCCGGCGATTGGGCTGCGGGTGTCGCGGTTTGTCAGCCCCACCACCTTTCATGCGCTGGGTTACGCATTGGTGGCCAGCGGCAGCTTGCGCGAGGTGTTCGAGCGCATCGTGCGCTATCACCAGGTGGTCAGTGATGCCCTGGACCTGGAGCTGAGCCGCCACGGCGACATCTACCGTTTTCGCCTGCTCCAACCTCCAGGCAGCCCCGCGCCCGCGCCGGAAGCGATTGATGCCTTTGCGGCGATCTACGTACGCACCTGTCGCAACCGCCTGGGTCGCGACTATGCGCCGTTGGCCGTTTACCTGCGGCGCCCGGAACCCGCCGACCCCGAGCCGTGGCACAGGGTATTTCGCGCGCCGGTATGGTTTGCCGCCGACGAAGACCGCCTGGAATTCGCCGCCAGCGATTTCGACAGCCATCTGGACGACGCCAACCCGGAGCTGGCCGAACACAACGAAACCGTGCTCAAGCGCACCCTCGCCCAACTGCAACCGTTGACCTGGGAACGCAAGGTGCGCGCCGCCATCGAGACGCAATTGCCAGACGGCGAGCCAAGCGCCGAACGTATTGCCCAAGCGCTGCACTTGAGCCTGCGCAGCTTGCAGCGGCATCTGGCCGATGAAGGCTGTCGATTCGACGCCTTGCTCAATGAGTGCCGGCAAAACCTGGCGTTATTGCACCTGCGTGACCCGCAGTGCTCACTGGCCGAGATCAGCCATTTGCTGGGGTTTGCCGATACCAGCAGTTTCAATCGTGCGTTCAAGCGCTGGACGGGGATGACGCCGGGGCAGTTTCGCGAGGGGTTGCAGTAGTTGTACGGTGTTTGCTGTAAGGGCCTCATCGCAGGCAAGCCAGCTCCCACATGATGTGACCCATTCTCCTGTGGGAGCTGGCTTGTCGGGTCGCCGCATCGCTGCGATGAGGCCGGTACAACCACCACAAACTCCTGAGTTTGATTACAAACCTGTCATCCAATTGTGCGGCTTTTGTCCGCGTCCGCTGGTTACCGTGTTGGCCTGCTTTCTGGAGCCCTCACTATGTACCGCACTGCCTTGTTCCTGAGCCTCGCCGTGGCCACCGTCGCCCAGGCGACGCCACAACTGCCCCGCCACGCCGAGCTGGATTTGCACACTGCCCGCCAACTGGCCGACGCCAGCCTGGCCCACTGCACCGCGGCGCTGACCGTACTCGACCGCGGTGGCAACCTGTTGCTGGGCCTGCGCGCTGACGGTGTCGGCCCGCACAACAGCCTCGCCAGCCAACGCAAGGCGTACACGGCGCTGTCGACAAAAACCCCGACCCGGCCGTTTGCCGAACGGGCGCGTAATAACCCCGAGGCCGCCAACCTCAACAGCGTGCCCGAGCTGCTGTTGCTCGGCGGCGGCGTGCCGCTGTTTGCCGATGCCGAACTGGTCGGTGCGCTGGGCATCGCCGGTGCCGGTGGCGCCGCGCAGGATGAAGCCTGCGCCGTACAAGCCGCCGAGCAACTGGGCTTGAAAATCACCCCTTGATTCCACTTCCCTCAAAAGGACTTCGCGATGAAAACCTTGAGCATGACCCTTGCCGCACTGAGCCTGAGCGGCCTGTGCAACCTGGCCCTGGCCGACGGCAACCCCCTGAGCGTGCACGTACTCAACCTGGAAAACGGCCTGCCAAGCGCCGGTGTCAACGTGACCCTGGAACAGCACGTGGGCGATAAATGGCAGTCGCTGTCTGAAGGTGTGACCAACCAGCAAGGCCGCATCGCCGAGCTGTTCCCGGCCAACCGCAGCATGCAGCCGGGCGAGTACCGCGTGGTGTTCAAGACCGGCGATTACTACAAGAAGGCGAACCGCGAGACGTTCTTCCCCGAGGTGCCGGTGATTTTCCAGGTCAAGCAGGCCGACCAGCACTACCACATCCCGCTGCTGCTCAGCCCTTACGGCTTCTCCACCTATCGCGGTTCATAGGCCCGCGGCCAGCCGCAGCCCATTGAGGTCGCGTATCTCGATGGCGCCGTAACTCAAGCCGATAATGCCCTGTTGCTCCAGCGCCTTGAGCAGACTGTTGATGGTCTGGCGCGACAGGCCCAGCATTGCCGCCAGATCCTCCTGGGGCAGTTGCAGCACGCGGCGCGCCTGCTCAACTTCGCCGTAGCCTTGGGCGATCATCAGCAGCCGATGGGCCAGGCGCTTTGAAGCGGGCATCAGGCTCATGTGTTCGATATTGATCAACGACAGCCTCAGTTTATGGCTCATCAACAGTGCCATCTCCCGCCAGAACAGCGGATGCTGTTCGAGAATGCCGAGCATCGCCGCCTGCGGCACCTGCAGCAGTCTGCAAGCACCCGTGGCCAAGGCATCGTGGGTGCGCGGCAGGTTGTCGAACAGGCAAATCTCGCCGAACCAGTAGGGCGTTTCCACCAGGCTCAACACCGCTTCCTTGCCTTGGGCACTGACCGCACTGATGCGCACCGTGCCTTCCAGCACCGCATACACGCCGCACGGCGGGTCACCGCGCTTGAACAGGTACTGCCCCGCCGTCAGCACACGCAACCGCGCCGCCTCCAGCAGGCTACGCTGCAAGTCAGGCGGCAAATGGCTGAACCAATGACCGCGAGCCAATTGCGCGTGCCATGTCCCTGTGTCCATGCGAACTCCGAAGATTGTCGCCCAATTGACAGTTAGGCACCGACTGACAGGGCATGATCAAACATCCTACAGGAGGAACAACAATGAAAAGCCTCGTCGACCACCTCAGTCAATACGCCGCGTACCACCGAGACCCACGCAACATCGCCAGCCACTTCATCGGTATTCCGTTGATTGTGGTGGCGGTGGCCGTGCTGTTGTCGCGCCCCGAATGGTCAGTGGGCGGGCTGTGGCTATCACCTGCGGTACTGCTGGCGTTGTTTTCGGCGTGGTTTTATCTGCGCCTGGAACTGGCCTTGGGCGTGTTGATGACGGTGCTGATGGGCTTGTCGGTGTGGGCCGGGCATGTGCTGGCGACGCAAAGCACGGCGGTGTGGCTGAGCAGCGGCGTGGGGATGTTTGTGGTGGGCTGGGTGATTCAGTTCGTCGGGCATTACTACGAAGGCAGGAAGCCTGCGTTTGTGGATGATGTGTCGGGGCTGATCGTGGGGCCGTTGTTTGTGGTGGCGGAGTTGGCGTTTTTGCTGGGGTTGCGGCATGAGCTCAAACGCCAGATTGAAGAGCGTTCGGGGCCGGTGGCGCGCCGCGGTCTTAAGCCAAGCGAGGTCTAAATGTGGGAGCGGGCTTGCTCGCGAATGCGGTGGGTCAGTGATGCATGTATCAACTGACACTCCGCATTCGCGAGCAAGCCCGCTCCCACAGGGGTTTTGTGTTGGGCTCAGGTTTTGGGTTTGAAGAACAGGGTCTCGCCCCGCGCCAACCCGGTGAGGCTGTCATGGTCTTTCACCACTTCGGCCTCGATCAACTCGCTTTGGCCTTCGACCTTCAAGGTCACGCGAGTAGTCGCGCCCAACGGCCGAATATCCCGCACTTGCGCCGCATGGTGATCTTCCAGTTCATGGCGTGACAACGACACTTCGTGGGGACGGAACAGCAGGTGCTTGTCTTCGCCCAAATGCAGGCGGTTGGAGTCCCCCAGGAAGTGATAGACAAAGTCGCTGGCCGGGTTTTCGTAGACGTCGCCCGGTGAACCGATCTGCTCGATCACGCCCTTGTTCATCACCACGATACGGTCGGCGACTTCCATGGCCTCTTCCTGGTCGTGGGTCACGAAGACCGAGGTCAGGTTGATGTCCTCGTGCAGCCGCGCCAGCCAGCGGCGCAGTTCTTTACGCACCTTGGCATCAAGGGCGCCGAACGGCTCGTCGAGCAGCAGAACCTTGGGCTCCACCGCCAAGGCGCGGGCCAGGGCGATACGCTGGCGCTGGCCACCGGAAAGTTGTTCCGGGTAGCGGTCGGACAACCAATCGAGCTGCACCATGTTCAGCAGCTCGTGAACCTTGCTCGCGATCTGGCTTTCGGTGGGGCGTTGGTTTTTCGGCTTCATGCGCAGGCCGAAAGCGACGTTATCGAACACGGTCATGTGGCGAAACAACGCGTAGTGCTGGAATACAAAGCCCACGTTGCGATCACGCACATCGTGGCCGGAAACGTCTTCGCCATGGAACACGATGCTGCCGGCATCCGGAGTTTCCAGGCCGGCAATGATGCGCAGCAACGTAGTCTTGCCACAGCCGGACGGGCCCAGCAACGCCACCAGCTCGCCACTCTGGATATCCAGGTTGATGCTGTCCAGGGCCTTGAAGGCATTGAAGTTCTTGCTGACATTACGGACTTCGATCGACATGACTTATTCCTCACCCGCGCTGTTGCGCAGGCGGTTGATTCGGTTCTCGCTCCACTGCTTGAGCAGCAGGATGAAGAGCGCCAGGATCAGCAACAGGCTGGCCACCGCAAACGCGGCAACGTGGTTGTATTCGTTGTAGAGAATCTCGACATGCAGCGGCAGCGTGTTGGTGACGCCGCGAATGTGGCCGGACACCACCGACACCGCGCCGAACTCGCCCATGGCCCGCGCCGTACACAGCACCACGCCGTAGATCAGGCCCCACTTGATGTTCGGCACGGTGACATGCCAGAACATCTGCCAGCCATTGGCGCCCAGCAGGCGTGCGGCTTCCTCTTCCTGGGTGCCCTGCTCCTGCATCAGCGGGATCAACTCACGGGCCACGAACGGCACGGTGACGAAGATGGTCGCCAGCACGATGCCCGGCAGGGCGAACACGATCTGGATGTCATGCTCTTGCAGCCACGGCCCGAAGAAGCCCTGGGCGCCGAACATCAACACGTATACCAGGCCTGCGATCACCGGCGAAACCGAGAACGGCAGGTCGATCAGCGTGACCAGGATGCTCTTGCCACGGAACGAGTACTTGCTCACGCACCAGGCGGCGCTGACGCCGAACACCAGGTTGAGCGGCACCGAAATCAGCACGGCGATCACCGTGAGTTTCAGCGCCGACAGCGCGTCGGGTTCAAGGATTGCCGTGAAGAACGTGCCGAGGCCGTTCTTCAAGCCCTGGGACACCACCACCAGCAATGGCAGCAGCAGAAACAGGACGAATACCAGCCAGCCAAGGCCGATCAGGATACGTCGCGAGGTCGCACTGCCACGCCGGGCGGCGTTGGCCGAGGACGCGGCGGAAATAGACGATTGGGACATGTTCCGCGCCTCCTTATGGACGTTCGATGCGCCGCTGCAACAGGTTGATCAGCAGCAGCAAGACAAAGGACACCACCAGCATCAGCACACCAATGGAGGTGGCGCCGCGGTAGTCGTATTGGTCGAGCTTGACCATGATCAGCAATGGCAGGATTTCGGTTTTCATCGGCATGTTGCCAGCGATGAAGATCACCGACCCGTACTCACCCACGCCTCGGGCAAACGCCAGGGCGAAGCCGGTCAGCCAGGCGGGCAACAATGCCGGCACGAGGATGTAGCGGAACACCTGCAACGGCTTGGCGCCGAGGCAGGCGGCGGCCTCTTCGATTTCCCGGGGGATATCGGCCAGCACCGGCTGCACCGTGCGCACCACGAAGGGCAACGTGACGAAGGTCAGCGCCAGGGTGATACCCAGGGGGGTGTAGGCGATCTTGAAACCCAGGTCGGCGGCAAACTGGCCGACCAGGCCGTTGGGCGCGTACAGCGCCGTCAGCGCGATACCGGCGACGGCGGTGGGCAGGGCGAACGGCAGGTCGATCATCGCGTCGATGACCTTGCGCCCGGGGAAGGTGTAGCGCACCAGCACCCAGGCCAACAAAGTGCCAATCACACCGTTGATGAGTGCGGCGTACAGCGCGGTACTGAAGCTCAGCTTCAAGGCCGCCAGCACGCGAGGCGCGGAGATGATGTTCCAGAACTGATCCCAGGTGAGTTGAGCGGCGTGTACAAACATCGCCGCCAGGGGGATGAGTACGATCAGGCTGAGGTACACCACGGTGTAGCCCAGCGTCAGCCCGAAGCCGGGTATGACGGGGGAGATACGACGCGACATAAGAGTCCTTGGTTAAAGGGTAGAAACCACTGTAGGAGCGTGCGTTCTGTGGCAGCTGGCTTTTCTGTGGGAGCCGGGCTTGCCCGCGATGCAGGCACCTCGGTGTATCAGCCACACCATGGTGATGCTATCGCAGGCAAGCCAGCTCCCACACCCGCCCAGTCCCTACAGAAAGTCAGGCCCCTACAGGTACTTTGGCTTATTGCGCCGTGTAGATCTGGTCGAACACGCCACCGTCATTGAAGAATTTCGGTTGGGCAGTTTTCCAGCCGCCGAAGTCTTTGTCGATAGTCACCAGGTCCAGTTTCGGGAACTGCTGGGCGTATTTGGCGGCGACTTTTTCATCCCGTGGACGGTAGAAGTTCTTCGCCGCAATCTCCTGGCCCGCCGGGCTGTACAGGTGGTTGAGGTACGCGGTGGCGATCTCGGTGTTGCCCTTTTTCTCGGCGTTCTTGTCCACAACGGCCACAGGCGGTTCCGCCAGGATCGACAGGGAAGGCACGACGATGTCGAACTTGTCGGCGCCGCCGTCTTCCTTCAAGGCCAGGAACGCCTCGTTTTCCCACGCCAGCAGCACGTCACCCTGGCCGTTGTTGACGAAGGTAATGGTAGAACCGCGCGCGCCGGTGTCCAGTATCGGCACGTGCTTGAACAGCTCTTTGACGTATTCCTGGGCCTTGGCTTCGCTGCCGCCGGCCTTGAGGCCGTAGGCCCAGGCGGCGAGGAAGTTCCAGCGTGCACCGCCGGAGGTTTTCGGGTTGGGCGTGATCACCGACACGTCTTTCTTGATCAGGTCGCCCCAGTCCTTGATGCCTTTGGGGTTGCCCTTGCGCACCAGGAACACGATGGTGGAGGTGTATGGGGTGCTGGCGTCCGGCAGGCGGGTCTGCCAGTTCTCCGGCAGGGTCTTGCCCAGCTTGGCGACTTCATCAATGTCACCGGCCAGGGCCAGGGTCACTACGTCGGCGCGCAGGCCGTCAATCACTGCGCGTGCTTGCTTGCCCGAGCCACCGTGGGACTGCTGGATCTTGACGTTGTCGCCGGGGTGGGACTGTTTCCAGAAGCTGGTGAACTCAGCGTTGTAATCCTGGTACAGCTCACGGGTGGGGTCGTACGAGACGTTGAGCAACTCGTAGTCCTTGGCAACGGCGGAACCGGCAAACACGGCACTGGCCAATGCGGCCAAGGCATAACGGCGAATCGACGACATAGAAGCTCCTGAAATTCTTGAGTGTTGGCTTTTCTTGTAATTGCGGGTCTATCGCCGTTCTTGCTCAGCTCGGTTTGTTACCGGGGTTCTGCAGACGGAATTTTTCCTTGCGTTCGATCTGTACCACTTGGGCGTTGTGTACGGTGATTTCCACCGCGCCAAACCGCAGGTCGCGCAGGGCGCTCTGGATTTCACGCAAAATGGCTGCTTCGTCCTGGCCGTCAACGCTACGTAGAGATGCGCTCATGGTCTCGCTCCTGAAAATGAGTAGTGCCTGGCAGTGGCGGCACTGCTTGCGGCGTGAGGGCGATAGTAGATAAGCGCGGATATTCTTAAAAATACTATTTAAGAATGTTTATATAACCAGAAAGAATTTTCTGATAGGGCATGGGGTTGCAAGGGTTTCCACAGAAAAAACGCTCATGCACAGTCGCCGCAGAACCCTGTGGGAGCTGGCTTGCCTGCGAAAGCGGTGGTGCAGTAACACATGCAGCGACTGACACACCGCCTTCGCGGGCAAGCCCGGCTCCCACATTGACCGCGTCAGTCCTGGCGGATCAGAGGTGCTCGGGTCCAGTCGATTTCATCAGCCGGCATCGGCCGTCCAAACCAGTACCCCTGGCCCATGTCGCATTCCTGATCCAGTAGGAACCGCGCCTGTTCCACCTGCTCAATTCCTTCGGCGTGCACCTGCATGCCCATGCTTTTAGCCAGGGCGATCACCACGCGCACAATCGCCGCGTCGTCTTCGTCCCACGGTAAGCCCGCCACAAAGCCCTGGTCGATCTTGAGCTTCTGCACCGGCAGACGCTTGAGGCGCAGCAACGAGGAATAGCCGGTGCCAAAGTCGTCGATCGCCAGGCGCAGGCCCAGTTCGCGCAGGCGGTGCAGTTGCTCCAACGCGACTTCCGGGTCGTCCATCACTGCGCTCTCGGTGACTTCCAGCTCCAGGAAGGCCGGATCCAGCCCAGTGGTGTGCAGCACTTGGGCCACTTGCTCATACAGCTCGCGCCGGGCAAACAGGCGGCTGGAGACATTGATTGCGATAAAGCTCAGCGGCGCGCCGTCGGCCAGCCATTGGCACATCTGGCGGCACGCCTGGTCCATCACCCACGCATCGATGTCGGCAATCAGCCCGGTGCGCTCGGCGATAGGAATGAACTCGCCCGGCGGTACCAGGCCGCGTTCCGGGTGCTGCCAGCGCACCAATGCTTCAACGCCGACCAAACGGCTGTCGTGCAGGTCGTGCACCGGCTGGTAATACACGCGCAGCTCATGTTGGTCGAGGGCGCGACGCAGCTCGCCGGCGATTTCCACCCGGTGTTGGGCGTGGGCGGTCAGCTCTTCGGTATACAACGCGTAGCCTTCGCGCCCGGCGCTCTTGGCCTTGAACAACGCGGAATCGGCGTTGCGCAGCAATTGCTCGGCGCTCAGGGCGTCACTGGGGAACAGGCTGATGCCGATACTGGCGCTGATAAACAGCTGGTTGCCGTCAAAAATGAACGGATCCTTCATGGCGTTGAGCATGCGCTGCGCCAAGGCCGCCGCTTGCACCACCTGCGGGCAGCTTTCGGCCAGCACGGCAAACTCGTCGCCTCCCAGGCGCGCCAGGGTAACCCCCGGCCCAAACAGGCCGCTGAGGCGTTCGGCCACCAACTTGAGCAACTGATCGCCAACGTTATGGCCGAGGCTGTCGTTGATGATCTTGAAGTGGTCCAGGTCCATCAACAGCAGGGCGCAGCCACGCTTATGCACCTGCGCAGAGGCCAGGGCCTGCTCGGCGCGATCGGTAAACAGCAGGCGGTTGGGCAGATCGGTGAGCGGGTCGTGGTGTGCCAGATGCGCCAATTCGTGCTCGGAGTTCTTCATGGCGCTGATGTCCGAAAACACCGCCACGTAGTGGCTGACCTGGCCCTGGTCATCGTGAATCACGCGGATGGTTTGCCACTGGGGGTACACCTCGCCGCTTTTACGTCGATTCCAGATTTCGCCGCTCCACTCGCCGGTGCTTTGCAGGGCATGGAACATTTGCTGGTAGAAATGCGCCGAGTGGCGCCCGGACTTGAACAGGCTTGGCCGTTGGCCCATCACGTCGTCGCGCTGGTAGCCGGTGATCTCCATAAACGCGCGGTTGACGTGCACGATCAGCCCCTGGGTATCGGTGACCAGCACCCCTTCGCGGGTGCAATCGAACACCGCAGCGGCCTGACGCAGGCGCTCGCGGTTCTCTTTCAGGGGTTGTTGCAACGCATGGGCACGGGCAAAACGCCAGCCTATCCAGTAAATGAGCAAGGCGCTGAGGCTGACCCACACATAACCGCGCGCTTGCAGCCAGCGTCCCAGCTCCAAGGGTTCATCGATAAAGTTGATTAATAGGTAATGGCTGAGCTGGAGCCAAAGGATGGAAACCAGCAGGTACACCAACCCCGCACGTAGGGCACCTCGGTATGAAAACAGCATATGCTTAGTAATCCTTACTAAATAACCAGAATCGCCCTACAAAGGATCAGGATTATAGAGGAGGAAACACTTTGTAAGTCTTATCTGAAACGGTGACTGGTTTTATCTGCAAAGGAAGTGATAATGCGGGTGCTGTTTTTTTCTTTATCTGAGGGCCATACAGCCTATGTGGTACAACGGTTTTCTTGATCTGTCCGCCTGGCAACTGGTGGCAGTCACGCTGTTGATGACCCACGTGACCATTATTGGGGTCACTGTCTATCTGCACCGTTATTCGGCCCATCGCTCGCTCGAGCTCAATGCCGGCCTTAAACACTTCTTCCGCTTCTGGCTGTGGCTGACCACGGCGCAGAACACTCGCGAGTGGACCGCCATCCACCGCAAGCACCACGCCAAATGCGAAACCGTCGATGACCCGCACAGCCCGGTGATCAAGGGCTTGTCCACCGTGCTGCGCAAAGGTGCCGAGCTGTACCGCGCCGAGGCGGAAAACCCCGAGACCCTGCGTATCTACGGCAAAAACTGCCCGGACGACTGGATCGAACGCAATCTCTACACGCGCTACCCGCTGTTGGGCGTGGCGCTCATGGGCGTGATCGACCTGCTGCTGTTCGGCACCATCGGTATCACTATCTGGGCGATCCAGATGATGTGGATCCCGTTCTGGGCCGCCGGCGTGATCAACGGCCTGGGGCATGCCGTGGGCTATCGCAACTTCGAATGCCGTGACGCCGCCACCAACCTGGTGCCGTGGGGCATCATCGTCGGCGGCGAAGAGCTGCACAACAACCACCACACCTACCCTAACTCGGCCAAGCTGTCGGTGAAGAAGTGGGAGTTCGACCTGGGCTGGGCCTGGATCAAGGTGTTCAGCTTCCTGCGCCTGGCCAAGGTGCAGCGTGTAGCGCCCATCGCCCACCGCGTCGAAGGCAAGGGCAGCCTGGACATGGACACCGCCATGGCGATCCTCAACAACCGCTTCCAGATCATGGCCCAATACCGCAAGTTGGTGATTGGCCCGCTGGTCAAGCAGGAGCTGGAGAAGGTCGATCATTCGGTACGCCACCAGTTCCACCGCGCCAAGCGCCTGCTGTCGCGGGAAACCAGCTTGCTGGAAGACCGCCATCACCTGCGCATCCAGAGCATGCTGGAACACAGCCATGCCCTCACGGTGATCTACGAAAAGCGCCTGGCGCTGCAGCAGATCTGGCTCAAGACCAGTTCCAACGGCCACGACATGCTGGCCGCGATCAAGGAATGGGTGCATGAAGCCGAGGCCAGTGGCATCCAATCCCTGCGCGATTTTGCCCACCAGTTGAAGACTTACTCGTTGCGTCCTACAGCAGCGTGAGGGCGCCGTGGGAGGGTTCGCCCTCCCACGCACTGGCTTTTTGGCGTCATTTTCCGGGCACCGTCAATCCACGCCGTTCACGGAACTTCACCGCAATTCCCCTCTCTCAAAGAACACTTCGCCATCATGGTGACCCCTTGTAGTGACCGCTTTTGCACCTGCGGCGCGCCCAGAGAGAGTTGTACCGATGGTTCACGAAAAGCCCAGCCTGCCCGATGTGCCCACCGCAGAGCCGCCGCGCCCGGCCGCGGCGGCGACCCTGTTGGCGCTCATGCATGCTCAAGGTGAAGTCGAGCGGCTGAGTGAGCGTGAGCAACTGCTCAGTTCCCTGCTGGTCAGCGTGAACGCCGTGCTCTGGGCCATCGACTGGGAAACACGCCGCGTGCTGTATGTGAGCCCGGCGTACGAGCGCCTGTTTGGCCGCTCTGCCGGCCTGCTGCTGGCCGACCACCGCGAATGGCGCAACAGCGTCCACCCCGAAGACCTCGACTACGCCGAACACAGCCTGGCCCGTGTGCTGGAACAGGGCGCCGTGGAGGACCGCGAGTACCGCATCATCACCGCTGACGGGCAGATCCGCTGGTTGAGCGACAAGTGCTACATCAACCAGCAGGTGGTGCCCGGTGAAGCGCTGATCGTGGTGGGCATCGCCGAAGACATCACCGAAAAGAAGCAACTTGAGCTGGAACTGCATCGCCTCGCCACCACCGACGTACTGACCCAAAGCAGCAACCGGCGACACTTCTTCGAACTCGCCAACCAGGCGTTCGACAATGCCTGCGCGCAGGGCACGCCGCTGGCGTTCCTGTTGCTGGACATCGATGATTTCAAAGACATCAACGACACCTACGGCCACCTGGAGGGCGACCAGGTGCTGCGGCGCATCGCTGAGAGTGGTCGCGGGGTATTGCGCCGTGGCGACCTGTTCGGGCGCGTTGGTGGCGAAGAATTTGCTGCTGTGCTGCCGGGTTGCCCACCGGAGATGGCCCTGCAGGTTGCCGAGCGGTTGGGCAAGGAAATCCAGGCATTGGTGTTCAGCTACGAAGGGCATGAATTCAATGTGACCGTCAGCCAAGGCCTAGCCGGCCTGCGCGAAGATGACTCCACCCTCGACAGCCTGTTTGCGCGAGCGGATGCGGCGATGTACGAGGCCAAGCGCCAGGGCAAGAACCGCGTTATCGCCGGTTAACACCGACCCACTGTGGGAGCTGGCTTGCCTGCGATGGCGTCTTGACTGACCCACCGCTATCGCAGGCAAGCCAGCTCCCACAATTGACCGGTGTGTGTTTCAGGTTTTGCGCACTCGGGACAGTTCTGGCAAGCCGACCTTGAGCAGCCGTGCGGTCTTGCTGCCTGCCAGTTCTTCGAGCCCTTCGTGCTCGGTCAGCCGCGCCATTTGCACCGCCAGGTTCACCACCAGGGCTTCGCGCGAATACACCCCGCCTTCAAGTGAATAGATCCCCGCGATCAACTGCCGCAACTCCAGCGGCAAGCGCCAACGTGTGCGCAATGCCGAACCGTAGGCGCCGCCAAAGGCCTCAAGGGATTCGCCGATGGTTTGGTCATCCAGGGCGCCACCGCCCTGGCGCCAGTCTTCCAGGCAGCGCAACAAAGCCAAGTCGCCCAAGCGATGCAGGATGCAGGCGCTGTAGCAACGCTCGTGATCGAGCTCTAGCATGCGCGCCAGGCGCCGGGCGTAGTCGGCGCTGCCCTGGGACAGTTGCCAGTACCGCTCGGCGTAGGCCACCAGCCCAGGGTCACCCAACACCACGTTGTGCTTGAGCGCCAGGCCCAGGATGAGATTCATGCTCTGGCCGGGCACCAACTTATGCAGGGCCTCTGACAGGGTCTGCACCGGCGTGCCGTGGTAGCCGGCGCTGTTGGCGGCGGCGATCAGTACGGCGGTGATTTGCGGGTCGCTGTGCACCTGGCCTTCCAACTGCTTGAGGTCCAGGCCTTCGGGGCCGAGGCTGCGTTGCACGGCAGCTTTCACATCCACGCGCAGCGGCGCGCCATCGCAGACCTCGCGGCGCCGCTCAAGGAAGGCTGGCAAGGTCATGCCCGGCGCCAACGGTGGGATTTCGCAGTACACGCTTTCGCCTTCATTGAGCAGCAGGTCTTGCAGGCGCTGGGTCAGGCTTTCCATGTTCAGCGGGCGGGTCAGGTAGGCGGTGGGCGCCAGGGGCAAGGCTTCGCGCACGCTGGCACTGTCGTTGCGACTGCTCAGCAAGATAAACGGCAGCGAACGGCGTTTCTGGCGCACGCTGCGCAGCAGGCTCAGGCCATCCACGCCCGGCAGCTCCCAATCGGCCAAGATCAGGTCATAGGTTTTTTCGCCCAACAGCGTGGCGGCGTGTTGCCCATCGGCGCACACATCCAGCCGTGCGTCACAGCGCACATTCAACAGCACTTGCTTGAGCAGGTCCCGCGACCAAGGGTCTGCTTCGGCGATTAACACTCGGGGTACAGCGGGTAAATCAACAGCAGTCATCCAGCACGCTCCATCGGCAATGCTTGCACCTTAGACAATGCAGGCGCGTGCGTACAATGAAGCAGGCACAAAAAAACCGCCGAAGCGGTTTTTTTGTTTTTCGTAGGAACGGGCGTGTCAGAGTTCGGAGAAGCACTCTTCGATGATCGCCAGGCCCTTGTCCAACTGCTCGTCCGGCGAGGTCAGGGGCACCAGTACGCGCAATACGTTGCCGTAGGTACCGCAGGACAGCAGGATCAGGCCCTTGTCACGTGCCTTGGCCACCACGGAGGCAACGGCGGCAGCGTTTGGCTTGTGGGTGTCGCCGTCTTCGAACAGCTCGACCGCGATCATCGCGCCCAAGGCACGCACTTCGCCGATCACCGGGTACTTGGCCTGAATGGCCTTGAGGCCAGTCACCAGGCGCTCGCCCACGGCCTTGCAGCGGTCCAGCAGGTGCTCTTCTTCGAACACTTCCATCACGGCCAGGGCCGCGGCGCAGGCAATCGGGCTACCGGCATAGGTGCCGCCCAAGCCGCCTGGGGCGATGGCGTCCATGTACTCAGCCTTGCCGCACACACCAGCCAGCGGGAAGCCGCCCGCGATGGATTTGGCGAAGGTGGTCAGGTCGGCGGCAACGCCCATCTGTTCCATGGCGAAGAAGGTGCCGGTACGCCCGGCACCGGTTTGCACTTCGTCGGCGATCAGCAGGATGCCGTGCTTGTCGCACAGTTCGCGCAGGCGCTTCATGAAGGCTTTTGGCGCGACGTAGAAACCGCCTTCGCCCTGTACCGGCTCGATGATGATTGCAGCGATATCACGCGGCTCGGCATCGTTCTTGAAGATGCGCTCGATGCTGGCGATGGAGTCGTCGACGCTCACACCGTGCAGTTCGTTGGGGTACAGCGCACGGAACACGCCGCCCGGCATCAGGCCCATGCCGGCCGAGTAAGGCACGACCTTACCGGTAAGGCCCAGGGTCATCATGGTGCGGCCGTGGTAAGCGCCGGTGAAGGCGATCACACCGGCACGGCCGGTGGCGGCGCGGGCGATTTTCACGGCGTTCTCCACCGCTTCGGAACCGGTGGTGACCAGCAGGGTTTTCTTGGCGAAATCACCTGGCACCTTGGCGGCGACTTTTTCGCACACTTCTACGTAGGGCTCGTAGGCCAATACCTGGAAGCAGGTGTGGGTCAGCTTGTTGAGCTGCTCGGTCACGGCCGCGATGATTTTCGGGTGCACGTGGCCGGTGTTCAGCACGGCGATACCGCCGGCGAAGTCGATGAACTCGCGACCTTCAACGTCGGTCACGGTGGCGTTCTTCGCGGAGTCAGCGAAGATCGGGTGAATCTGGCCAACACCGCGCGGTACAGCGGCTTCGCGGCGTTTCATCAGGGAAGCGTTGGTCTTGCTCATAAAGTCCTCATTCGCCGCTCATCGGGCGGCGTGGCTCAAGGATAGGTGGCGGGGAGGCAACTACGGCAGCATGCGATGATCGACTGCCACAGCTTTCCCGGCCACTGCGAATAACCATGTGAAACACGCAAAGGGGCAGCGCTCTCGTGCCCTCTGCGTTTGCTGCAATCCCGTGCCTTAGATGCCCAGGCAGAGGTATTTGATTTCCAGGTAGTCCTCGATCCCGTACTTGGAGCCTTCACGGCCCAGGCCCGAGGCCTTGATGCCGCCGAACGGCGCCACTTCGTTGGAGATCAACCCGGTGTTGACGCCGACCATACCGTATTCCAGGGCCTCGGCCACACGGAACACCCGGCCCAGGTCGCGGGCGTAGAAGTAGGAGGCCAGGCCGAACTCGGTGTCGTTGGACATGGCGATCACTTCGGCTTCGTCTTTGAAGCGGAACAGTGGCGCCAGCGGGCCGAAGGTTTCTTCCTTGGCCACGGCGGCGTTTTTCGGCACGTCGACCAGGATGGTCGGTTCGAAGAAGTTGCCTTCCATCACCTTGCCACCGGCCAACAGCTTGGCGCCTTTGCTCAGGGCATCAGCGATATGCTCCTGCACCTTGGCCACGGCTTTTTCGTCGATCAGCGGGCCGGTGGTGGTGCCGTCTTCCAGGCCGTTACCGATCTTCAGTTTGGTCACCGCCACCTTGAGCTTTTCAGCGAAGGCGTCGTACACCGAATCCTGGATGTACAGGCGGTTGGCGCAGACGCAGGTCTGGCCGTTGTTGCGGTACTTGGAGATGATCGCGCCTTCGACGGCCTTATCCAGGTCGGCGTCGTCGAACACGATGAACGGTGCGTTACCGCCCAGCTCCAGGGAAACTTTCTTGATGTCCTTGGCGCATTCGGCCATCAGCTGGCGACCGATTTCGGTCGAGCCGGTGAAGGACAATTTACGCACGATGGGGTTGCTGGTCAGCTCGCCGCCGATGTCGCCGGCGCTGCCGGTGACTACGCTGAGCACGCCTTTGGGGATACCGGCGCGGTGCGCCAGCTCAACCAGGGCCAGGGCCGAGAACGGGGTTTGCGAGGCGGGCTTGATCACCATGGTGCAACCGGCGGCCAGGGCCGGGCCGGCTTTGCGGGTGATCATCGCCGCTGGGAAGTTCCACGGGGTGATGGCTGCGGTCACGCCGATGGGCTGCTTGATCACGATCAGGCGCTTGTCGGGCTGATGGCCGGGGATCACGTCACCGTAGATGCGCTTGGCTTCTTCGGCGAACCACTCGATAAAGGAGGCAGCGTAGACGATTTCGCCCTTGGCTTCGGCCAGCGGCTTGCCTTGTTCGAGGGTCATCAGGCGGCCGAGGTCGTCCTGGTTTTCGATCAGCAGTTCGAACCAGCGGCGCAGCTTGTTGGCGCGCTCCTTGGCGGTGAGTGCACGCCAGGCTGGCAGGGCCTTGTCGGCGGCTTCGATGGCGCGGCGGGTTTCCGCGGCGCCCATCTTCGGCACGGTGCCGAGAATCTCGCCCGTGGCCGGGTTGTTGACCTTGATGGTTTGACCATTGTCCGCATCGACCCAAGCGCCATCGATAAAGGCTTGCTGGCGGAACAACTGGGTGTCTTTAAGCTGCATGTCGGCTTTCCTTAACAGCACCGCGCGCACGCGGAGCGAATTAGAGTTGTTGAAAGGCGCCTTGTGGGCTGCCGTCAGGGAAATCAGCCCCAGCGCGCAGAAGAAATGAAAGAGCGCACGGGAGACAGAGCGTTTGAAATCTCAAACGAATCCTAGGATCAATGGGGGTACAGGGCAATAGGATGTTCGAAAAAAAGAACGAATATGGCGCATCCGGCTCATCTTTCGGATCAAGTGCCCACACGACAACAGCCCCGGAGCCTTGTGGGCGCCGGGGCTGTTGGGGGCCTTGCAGCTTAAGGTTGGAACGACTTGAGCACGGCCAGCAGGCTGGTCAAGTTGTCGGCCACGCCGCCCTGGGCGACTTTTTCGGTGGCGGCGGCGCCAGCGGTGGTGTCGACACTGTAGATCTGCATCACGCCCTGGTTGGTAGCCGCCTGAGCCAGGGTGTTTTGTTGCTGTTGGGCCGAGACCGAGTTCTGGAACAGAATCGCCGTGGCCTGGCCCATGGATTGGTAAATAGTGCTCATGGCCATCGCGGGTGATTCGGCAACCACCTTGACGTTGGTCTGGGTGACGGCATCGGTGATTTGCGGGCTGACTGTACTCATGGTTGAAACTCCTGGGTTGAGAAAGAACAACATCCGTTATTGCTCGGTGCTTAAGGCTGGAACGACTTGAGCACGGTCAACAGGCTGGTGAGGTTATCCGACACGCCGCCCTGGGCGACTTTCTCGGTGGCCGCCGCACCTGCGGTGGTATCGACGCTGTAGATCTGCATCACGCCCTGGTTGGTGGCCGCCTGGGCCAGGGTGTTTTGCTGCTGCTGGGCCGACACCGCGTTCTGGAACAGAATCGCCGTGGCCTGCGCCATGGATTGATAGATAGTGCTCATCGCCATCGCAGGCGATTCGGCCACCACTTTGACGTTGGTCTGGGTGACCGCGTCGGTAATTTGCTCGTTGACTAATGGCATGATCAATTTCCTTATTTAGTACACGGTGCATTCCGTGTTCATCAATGAACGTTGCGAAACAGGCGCTGTGAAACGCAGGGTCAAGGTTTTGCAGTGGGGCCCAGCGCCGCTTCAATCTGGGCGATCAACCCCTGGATCAGTGCCTGCACTTCCTTGCGTTGCGCGTCCTGGTCCGAGGCCGCGCCGTTCAGCATTTGGCGTAGCGCCGCCTCGCGCTGCTGGGCAGCCGTCTTGAGCGCTTGTTCGTTGGCCTTCGATTGCTCAAGCACCTGGGTGGCGCGCTTGAGGGTTTCGTCGACGATGGCCTGGGGCGTTCCGGCGAAAATCTGCGGGTTGCGCAGCATCGCTTCGAGCCGCTGGCGGTCGTCGGTGGACAGGACCGAGGGTTGCATATCGAGCTCCTTAGGGGCTGCCTTGGCGGCGACACGCCCGCTAAAGCCGCACCTCAACGTTGTCCTGCCAGAAACCGCCAAAGTAAAAATGCGGCGACGAATCACAGAAGGTCGCCAACTCCGCAGGCGTTATGGCGCTGGGCTGGTTGGGAAAAATGGCCGGCGGAGGCGGCAGCAGATTGGCCTCGTTGTAGAGGTTGCCGACCTCGTAGCAGTTGGCCGCGAACTGCGAACAAAAGGACCCGCTGCCGATGTCGATGGACTCGTTGATCCGCGTCACCAGGCTGGTATCGGAAGTCCAGCGCCGAAAGGCTGAAATCATCGCGTTCCACACGCTGTAGCGGCCCCGGATATCACCACCGATCTTGTCGAAGTAGAACTGCTTGGCAGCCACCGTCGCTGCCTCGCCCAGTTCGGTATCCACGCAGGAAAACACCATCGCCGAGCGTGGCGGTTTTTCCAGGCTCAGGTCGGTCAGGGCTAGGCCACTGCCGACACTTTCGATCACCAGGGTGTCGCTCACCGCAATCGCCGGGTGAACCACATTCAGGTAGGTCGTGTCCTGCGAGAACACCTTGGCCTTGACCAATTGACCGGCTTTGATAAACGCCCGCGTTGCGCTGTCGTCATCTTGTTTGACAGAAAAAATAATATCTCCAGGCTGCATGATGTCGCTCCTCACTCAAGAAAAGTTGCTTTCAAGTTGCTGTTGCACCGCCCCAGCAGAACGCTGGAGCGCTGTGCTCGGTTCAGGCCGCTGGCGCGGCCCGGTTGGCCAGGGTGTCGGCGTACTTGGCGATGCTCTGGTCGATCTTGTCGATGGCCACGCTGGCGGCTTCGGCCTCCATCGCACCGGCAGCAGCAGCCACAGCGGCAGCGGCGCCCACCAGCAGGTCGGTGGCCAGGGCGCCCAAGGCGTCTTCGGCAGCGGCCGGCAGGTTGTCCTTGACGATGTTCTCGGTCATTTGCTGGAGCAGCACGGCCTGGGCCGCCAGGGCGATCTTGCTGACCCCGTCGAAGTACCCCGCCGCCGCTTGCGCCACCAGCCCGGCTGCCTGGCTGATCATCATGTCGGCCGGCACCGCGAACTGCGCCGGGGCGTAGGCAAAGTTCTGCGAATTGGTGAACTGCACCGCCTGCACGATCTGGCTATTGAGCGCTGCCGTGCTGTCGGATGACGGCGCGCTCACCTGATTGAGCAAGTGCTCGTTCATGCGCGCCATGATCGAGCGCGAGGCCGGTGCAGCGGGCGCCGGCGGAGGTGGATCGGCGGCGGGCGTTGCTTGGGCGGCGGCGGGTTTCTTTTTGCTGAACCACGACATAATCCAACTCCCGAGGGCTCAGCCCTTCTCGCCAATCTGCATGATCAGCGCCACGGCCTTGGAGATCACCGCATTGGAAATCTGGTTCATCGCCTGCTGGCTGTTGACCGCGTTCTGCAACGACAGGCCCGCCGCGCTGCTGGCCACCTGGTACAGCGACGCGATGGCCTGGGCCGGCGCCTCGGCTACCACCTTGACGTTGGTTTGAGTGACCGCGTCGGTGATCTGGCTGTTGACCTCTGTCATACATCTCTCCTTGATGGCATTCACCCAGGTTTGGGTGTGGATAGCGGCGGCGTGCTGCGCTCATACCACTAGAACGCCCCACGCCAGCATGTGTGAATTACCTTCAGCGCAACGCATCGCGCAGCAGTTGCACACGCTTGCGCACCAGCGGCAGCTTCACGTGCAGCTCCGCGGCAATTTGCGGGTAAGGCAGGTCGTCGACAAAACGCATCTCGAACAAGCGCTGCTGCAACAGCGGTAACCGTGCGACGTGCGCCTCGATCTGCTCCAGGCGCTCATAACATTCCACCCGCTCCAGCACCGAAGCGCAGGGCGCGGCGAGCGCGGCCAGGTGATCGTGTTCAAGGTCCACCGAATCATCGAACAGCCGCCCCTCGCGCTTGCTGCGCCGCACGCTGTCGAGAAACACATGATCGAGCACCAGAAACAGAAACCCCTGAGGGTCACGAATACGCTCGGGCGAACGCCGAAAAAACAACAGGGCCTTGATCGCCGTCGCCGCCAACCACTCCTGGCCCTGATCCAGATTGCCCTTGGCCCGCCGCAACGCCCGGCGCCTGAGCTCGCCGTGCACAGCACGCCAACTCGCTTCGAACAAACGGTCATCGGCGGCCCATTGATCCTTGAACTGAACAGTCATCCCCATCGCCAGCACTCCTGTGCATCCTTGATGAAGGGCCAGTCTGCGAGGGCTCGACGGGGGTACGCTGTTACCTGGGGAACACCGCCACAACTAATTCAGCGCAAAAGCCTTGCGCCGCAACTGCTCGACATCGTTGATCACCATGCGCTCCAGACCGCCGCTGATCACCCCACTGCGCCGCCACACTTGCAGCTGCACATTCAGCTTGGGCCGACTGGTGTTCAGCATCGACGCCAACACCCCCTGGCTTGCGGGCAACGACACACTGGGCAAAGCCAACGCCAGGTCGATCTCACCCAGGTTGGCCAACAAAAACCGCGCCAACCGCGACTCCAGCCGATGCAGGCACACCAACTCCAACAACTCGATGGCGTGCAGCAAGCGCAGCATCATCAGCATCAACAAACGCCGCAGAAACACCGGCTCCTCAAACAACACAGCAAAATGCCGACTACCCAACTGCAACAACCGCGTGGGCCCGCTGGCAAAGGTAGAAGACTCGCGCCCATGATCCTTGATCAACGCCGTCTCCCCCACCACCTGCCCGACCCCAGTGCTGCCGATAATCTGCTCGCGCCCATCCGGCCCATGCACCACCGAATAAATCCGCCCCTCCACCACCAACGCAATGAATTCGAGGGTGTCATCCTTGAAATACAACAGCTCACGATCATCCAGCGTGCGCTCCACCATATGGGTGGCGACGTAGCGCAAGAGATGCTCCGGCATACCTCGAAACAAATCGGAGCGAGCCAGCAGGGTTTGTCTGAGCGGGAGATCGAGCATCACGGTTCCTTTGGAATGCATGCGTTCACCTGAGGAATTGCGGCGTGGAAGCGGGTTAAAGCCACAAGAGCAAAGCAAACAAAGGGACGTGCGGCCCGGGGAGTTGTGAATGAGGGTGGCGATTAGCCATTTTTTGTCGGAAATGGACGACAGGGGGCGGGGCAAATGCCGGAATGGACGCATCAGGTCGACATGGGTATGATGTCGCCCGCACAAGCATCCGTAGCTCAGCTGGATAGAGTACTGCCCTCCGAAGGCAGGGGTCGTGGGTTCGAATCCCGCCGGGTGCACCAGATATGAAATGAAAAAGCCTCAGGTCGGGAGATCTGGGGCTTTTTTGTTTTTGGTTTGGTGGGTGGTGAGAGAGTGTTGAGTCGCGTCGGGATAGTAGAGGTGAAAATAAATCCCCTTTCCCCTCCCTTTTTCCCAAGCAGTTTTCCAGCTCTACGATCATTACGATTTCACCGCCTTGAGCGCCGGTCTCAAGGCAAAGAAGAAACGCCTACACAGGAACCTCCGCCCTGATCAGCGTACCGCCTTCGGCCAGATTGCGGGCAGTAATGGTACCGCCATGGGCGTGGCAGATCGCACGGGCGATGGACAAGCCTAGCCCGCTCCCCCCCGAGTAACGTGCCCTGGAGCGCTCTGCACGCCAGAAGCGGTCGAACACGCTGTCCAGATGCTGGGCTTCGATACCTGGCCCTCGGTCACCGACTTCAATCACCACCGAACCGTGAACCCGGCGCGCCGTTACATTCAACTCGCCTCCCCCGGCCGCATAACGCAGCAAGTTATCGACCAGAATGTTGATCACCTGGCCCAGGCGATCACGATCGGCATGCATACGAAGCCCATCAGCAATACTGACCTGCGTCAGCACGCAAGCCTCATCCAACTGCGGCTGGAACCACGCCAACCGCTCCGCCACCAGAGCTGCCAGAGAAAACTCGCTGCGCTCCAGCACCAGCCGGCCAGCACGAGCCATCGACAACAGGTGCAAGTCATCCACCAGCTTTCTGAGTTGATCGAGCTGACGCTTGACCATGCCCAACTGCATGGCATCACTGGGGAATACCTCATCGAGCATCCCCTGCACGCGCCCCATGGCGGCGTTCAAGGGTGTGCGCAGTTCGTGGGCAATGACCGCGCTGGATTCACGCACATCGCGCTCATAGCGCTCCAGTTGCGTGGTCATGCTGTTGAAGTCGCTGACCAGCCGTTGCAGCTCGTCGGGCGCGTCGCGGTGCACCGGCAGGCGCGTCAGGAAATCACCGCCGGCGACTCGCCGGGCGCCCTGGGCAATTGCCGAGAACTGGCTGGACAAGGGCCGCGAAAACCACAGGCCGAAGCCAATGATGATAGGGATCGCGGCCAGCACCAGGCCGATCAGTATCAGCCAGTCGCGATTGGCGATAGCCGGCTGGAAATAGTCCAGCGGATAGTACTGGGCAACCACTTGACGCAAGCGTGCCTCATTGAGCTCTGGCTCGGCGCGCAACGCCAGCAGCTCCTCACGCGGCCCCGGCGGCAGATGCTGCACAAAATACCAGTCCGACAGTGTGACGTTGATCCACATGCACACCGAGATCACCACCACCGCGCCGATCGCCAGCAAGCTCATGCGCAGGCCGATCCAGCGCCACATGGGTTTGTCGTTGACCCGCGGTTGCTCAAGCATGTGCGTTACCTGAATCGATAGCCAATGGAGCGCACCGTGACCAGAACGCCGGTGATACCGTGGTTTTCCAGCTTGCGGCGCAGGTTGTGCACGTGGGTGTCGACGACGCGGGCCAGGGCTTCGCTTTCCGGCAGGCAGATTTCCAGCAACTCATCACGGGTGAAGGCCTTGGACGGCGTCTTGAGCAACGTCACCAGCAGCTTGAATTCCGTTGGGGTCAGGTCCAGCCATTGCGGTGGTGCTTCGCCCTGCTCAATGGCTGCGGTAAACGCAACAAGATCCACCCGCAGGTTTTCATGGCGCAGCAGGTGTTCCACCGGTTGGTTGCCGGTGGTGCGCCGCAACACCGCGTGCACCCGCGCCACCACTTCGCGCGGGCTGTAAGGCTTGACCACATAGTCGTCCGCGCCATAACGCAAGGCACCGAGCTTTTCCGGTTCGTCGCCCATGGCCGTGACCATGATGACCGGCGTGTCACTGCTACGGCGAACGGCGGATAACACTTCGGTGCCGCTCAAGCGCGGCAGCATCACGTCGAGCAGGATCAGGTCGGGCTGCCAGCTTTTGTACAGGTCCAGACCGCGCTGGCCGTCTTCGGCCAGGGCCACCTCATAGCCATCCCGGAGCAAGTAGGCTTCGAGAATGTTGGCGCTGTCGGCGTCGTCTTCGACGATGAGGATACGTTTTCCTGACACAAAGAAGCCTCTTGATGAAACCTTGATAATTTACGAACGGTTTATTGAAAGTGCGCTGCCAGTATTGCCCTACGCCCGCTTTCGCGAGCCGATCCTATGCCGACCACTGCATCGCTGTCCAAGCCTATCAACGGGCCTGAACAGCTCGATCAGAGGGAGGCGTTGTGTCGCGCGTCGGCGGGCGCACTGCTGTCTTCTTTTGCACATAGGGCTTGACCATGAACTTCACCACCTCCCCTACCCACAACGTTCTGTTGGGCGCCGTCACGCTGCTGTGCTGCGCGCTCGCGCCCCAGGCTCAGGCGACCGACGCCAGCCCGACAGCCGAAGAAACCACCGTTACCCTGGGCCTTGGCATGGGTGTCACGCCTCGCTACATGGGTGCTGACCGCTACCGTCCGCTCGTACTGCCGATGCTCAGCATCCAGCACGGAGCGTTGTTCGCCGACACCACTCGCGGCGTGGGCCTGCAATTTCAATCCGACAGTGGTTTTAGCGCCAGCGCAGCGATCAATTACGACCTGGGCCGCAAAGAGAAGGACAGCACCACCAGCCCGGGCGGCGACGAGCTCAGAGGTATGGGCGATATCAACGGCGCAACCGTCGCCGACTTTACCCTCAGCCAACAACTGCTTGACTGGCTGTCGGTCAACGGCGAAGCCGAACTGCGCATGGCCGGCGAGCACCGAGGCAACCGTTACCGCTTTGGCCTGGAAGGCATCTTGTTGCACACAGACCGCGACACCCTGAGCCTGGCCATCGACGCCCATGCCGGCGATAGCCGCTACAACCAGACGTTCTTCGGCGTCACCCAGGCTCAGAGCCAACGCTCGATCTACAGCAAGTACACCGCCGACGCCGGGATCTATGCCTACTCCGCTGCCTTGAACTGGCAGCACACCTTCGACGCGCACTGGTCAACGCTGGCCAGCCTGACGCTGACTCAATACGCCGACCAGGCCAGCGACAGCCCGCTGGTAAGGCGCGAAACCGCAGGCTTGGGCCTGTTTGCAATCAACTACACGTTTTGACAACAAGCCCCGGGTATGCAGGCTTCATCTGAACTATCCCTGGGGCAGATTCCAGTCCTGTGCGAATGGCTTTTCAGACCGCGCAAGGTTCTCCCCATCAGGGCGTACACACGATGATCCGTTTGAAGTACCTGTCCAAAAGAGCCGTGCTGCTCTATGCGCTATTGATGAGTATCGGCAGTCAAGCCTCCCCCACCCTGCATACCGAAGCGTTCGTGCATCCTGGCCTGCTCCAGACCCGGGAGGACTTCACGCGGATACGCGAGAAGCTGGCCAACTATAACCAGCCGTGGCTGGCCGGCTGGCAGAAGCTGATCGCCAACCCCCATGCCTCATTAGCCTGGCAGCCCAACCCGATGCCGGTGGTGTACCCCACTTCAGGCGGCCCGAATAACGACAGTGTTCTGTTCAACGACGCAGCCGCCGCGTATGCACTGGCCCTGCGCTGGCAGATCTCCAACAACCCGGCGTATGCCGACAAGGCCGTGAGTATTTTGAACCAGTGGGCCTCGACCCTCACCGCGATCAAAGACAAGCCCGGCAGAGCTTTGGTGGCAGGCTTGTACGGCTACCAACTGGCCAACGCGGCCGAACTGCTGCGCAGCTACCCAAAGTGGCGGGCGGAAGATTTCCAGCGTTTTCAAGGCATGATGCTCACTGTGTTCTACCCCATCAATCATGACTTCCTGGTGAACCACGACGGCGCCCGGCCTGATCATCATGGGGCCAACTGGGACCTAGCCAACATGAACTCGATGCTGGCCATCGGCGTACTGACCGACCGCCGCGATCTCTACAACGAGGCCGTCGACTACTTCAAGCACGGCACCGGTAACGGCGCCCTCGCCCACGCGGTGTGGAAGCTCTACGGCGATGGCCTTGGTCAAGTCCAGGAAAGCGGACGTGATCAGTCACACGCCATGCTCGACATAGCCCTGCTCGGCAGTTTCTGCCAAATGGCCTGGAGCCAGGGCAACGACCTGTTCGGCTACCAGAACAACCGCGTGCTGCAGGGCGCCGAGTATGTGGCCAAGTACAACCTTGGCCAGGAGGTGCCGTTTACCCCCATCCCCAACAGCAGCTTCAAACAGACCGTCATCTCGGCCGATCATCGCGGCGAAACCCGTCCGATATGGGAACTGCTCTACAACCACTACGCAGTGCGAAAGGGCCTCAGCGCACCGAATGTGCAGGCCATGGCAAATAACGTCCAAGTGGAAGGTGGTGGCGGGGATTATGGTGCTGACAGGGTTGGCTACGTCCAGCTGGGGTATGGGACGTTGCTGTATTCGTTGGGGGAATACGGTTTGTCGCAGATGCAGTTAATGCCTTAGAGGTATATCACCGAAGCTGCGCTGCGCATTACAAATGCGTCCTTTCTACCTGTCAAATTCGAGGAATGGCAAGAACGCATTGGTGTGTTGGAAATGTCAAAGGACGCCAGCACCATCGCCGCAGAAGTGTGGAGCCAGATATGAATGAAACACCCGAGGTCTTAAGACCCGGGGCTTTTTTGTGAGCCACTTGCACGCGCAACTTGATGTTGCTACGAGTGGCTAAGCGCCTACATCCCGATGGGTTGAATATTACGAAGGCCTTGATGAATTCCCGGAATGCTGCTTTTCCAGGCTTGAAATTTCACCGCGCAACACCCCCTCCAACACCCCAAAAAACCTCTGAATATGCCCCTGCTTCAACGCCTGTGGCCGCGTCACCAAATAAACCTCCATCGCCGGCAGTTCTATCTCCTGAAAAACCTCACTCAACCCCGTCGCCAAAATACGCGGCAACACCGCCACCCCCATCCCCCGCCTCACCGCCTCAAGCTGCACCGCAAACGAACTCACCCTAATCGGCGCATGGTCCAACCCCGCAGCCTTCGCAGCGCGCATTTGCGGTAGCAGGTCCAACGGTGGCAGCAAGGCGATACTTGCGGCAGTGGCTGGGGTTAGCGCAGGAAAACGTTGCAGGTAGTCGGCGGTTGCGAACACGCCGTAGGCAAGTTTGCCCAGCCCTCGGTAGATCAGGGAAGGTTCGCCCAGGTGTGCGGTGCGTATGGCTATATCGGCCACGCCTCGTACGATTTTGTGGAAGTCGGTGGTGACCTGGAGTTCTACGGAGCAGCCTGGGTGCTGCGCTGTGAAGCGGCTGGCGGCTTCGAGCACGCTGGCAGAAAAGCCTTCGCCTGCGCTCACCAGTACGGTGCCGCTGAGAATTGCTGGCGCGCCGTCGACGGGGGCCTGGCGTCGCAGGCCGGATTCGGCTGCCAGGGCGACGTCTACCAGGGCTTGGCCTCGGGAGGTGAGCCGGCAGCCTTCCACGCCGCGTTCTACCAGTGGTTCGCCCAGGGCGGTTTCCAGTTGGGTGAGGCGGCGGGAGACGGTAGAGGCCGCGATACCCAGTAATTGGCCTGCCTGTAAAAAGCTGCCGCGCCGTGAGACTGCCAGCAGCAGTCGAAGATCGTCCCAATTTGCCTGCAATGCCATATCTCCGCGCTTCCCTGGTGTGCAGATGTGCAAAGCCATTATGCCGTAGGCGCTGTTTTTACGGCGCGGGCTCGCGGGTATATCTACTGGCCTTCTCAACAAATGGAATGGCCTGTATGAACACGAACCCCAATCGCTTGCACAGCACCTTTGTGACCGGCGCCACCGGCTTGCTGGGCAATAACCTGGTACGGGAGCTGGTCGCACGGGGTTATGCGGTGAAGGCGCTGGTGCGCTCGGCGGCCAAGGGCGCGCAGCAGTTCGGCGATGTGCCGGGCGTGGAGATGGTGGTGGGGGACATGGCGGATGTGGATGCCTTCGCGGCGGCGTTGCAAGGCTGCGATACGGTGTTTCACTGCGCGGCGTTTTTTCGCGATAACTACAAGGGCGGCAGCCATTGGGAGGAACTGGAGAAGATCAATGTCGTCGGTACGCGTGCCCTGCTGCAACGGGCGTATGACGCCGGTGTGCGACGGTTTGTGCATACCTCGTCGATTGCCGTGCTTGACGGTGCCCCCGGTACGCCGATCGACGAGACGTGCCTGCGGGCCGAAGCCGATGCGGACGACTACTACCGCAGCAAGATCCTGGCTGAGCGGGAGGTGTTGAGGTTTCTTGAAAGCCACCCGCAGATGTACGCCTGCATGGTCTTGCCCGGTTGGATGTGGGGGCCGGGCGACCGTGGGCCGACGTCTTCGGGGCAGTTGGTCAGGGACGTTATCAACGGCAAGCTGCCGGGGCTGATTCCGGGCACCTTTTCGCTGGTCGATGCCCGCGATGTGGCCTGGGCGCACATTGCCGCCGCCCAAAACGGGCGACGGGGCGAGCGTTATCTCGCGGCCGGTCGCAACTTTACCATGCGCCAGCTGATGCCTGTGCTGGGGCGTATTGCCGAGGTCAAGGTGCCCTCCCGCCAGCTGCCGCTGCCCGCGCTGTACCTGTTGGCAGCGGTGCAAGAGGCCTACGCGTACCTGACCGGCAAGCCCATCTTGCTGAGCATGGCGACGTTGCGGCTGTTGATACGCGAGGAGCACCGTACCCGCTTTGACCACCGTAAAAGTGAAGAGGAACTGGGGCTGAGCTTTCGCGGGTTGGAGCAGACCCTAGCGGACACGGTGGGCTGGTACCGAGCCTACGGCGGGTTGTAATAAAAAGCCCCAGGTCGACAGGCCTGGGGCTTTTTTCGTGGCGGCAGATTTAACGCGTTTGCAGTGCTTCTAACCGTGCCGGCAAATCCTCCTGCGGGAAGCGTTGGTACAGCGCCAGCAGTTTCTCGTCCGCCGCCTTGGTTTCCCCCGCTCGACGCAGGTTCACAATCTCCTGCAGGCCTTCTTCCAACGTAGGCAGTGTCCGTTTGCTGAGTTTTGCCGCTGGCTGATCCGCCAATGCGCTTTCGGCTTGAGCAGGAGCGCTTTCAACCCTAGGCGCTACGGCCATGCGGGCCATTGGCGCGGGTGCGGAAAACGCTTGCGGCGCCGGGTGAGCCGCTTCTTCGTGGCGCGGCGCGGAGAATGTCGCGGTGGAGATTTCAGGTTGCGGCACGGGGGAGCGCATGACCACGCCGATCATCAGTGCCAACCCGGCGACGGTGGCAAATGCCATTTGCCAGCGCGGGCGTTGGCAGGCTTGTAGCCAGCGTTGCCACAGGCTGGGTTGCGGCTGCGGGGCTTCGCGGCGGGCGGCGTTGAGGATGAAGGCGTCGAGGGACGCGGGCGGTTCGCCCGTGCTGTGTTGACGGTAGTGCTGGAGCAGCGCGTCGTCTGGGGTGTGTCGGGAGTCAGTCATACGGGTACCTCCTCGGCCAGCAGGCGCCGCAATTTTTGCAGGGCGTAGCGCAGGCGGCTTTTTACGGTTTCCAGCGGGGCGCCGGTGAGGGTGGCGATTTGCGGTACTTCGAGGTCGCCGTGCAGGCGCAGCAGAAACACTTCGCGCTGGTCTTCGGGCAACGCTTGCAGGGCCGCGTCGAGGCGCGCCTGGTCGCGGCTGAGGGTCAGTTGCTGCTCGGGGCCGTCGCTGTCGTCGGCCTGGGCGTGCAGCTGTTCATCGTAGCTGTCATGCAGGGGGTTGTGGATGCCGTGCTTGCGCCAATGGTCGATCAGGCGGTTGCGGGCGATCTGGAACAACCAGGTGCGAAAACTCGCCCGGCCTTGTGGCTGGGTGGTGCTGCGGATGAGGCTGAGCCAGGTGTCCTGGTAGATTTCTTCGGCCAGTTCGGCTTTGTTGCACAGGGACACGAGGAAGCGGTACAGGCCCTGGCGATGGCGCGTGTACAAGGTTTCGAAGGCGCCCGCGTCACCGGTTCGGTAGCGGGCCAGCAGCGATTCGTCGCTGGGTGAGTCGTCTGGAACGGCCATGTAGTGGGCGAACTCCTTTTGGTCAGCCGAAGCAGGGTTAGTGTGGGAGCTGGCTTGTCGAATCGTCGCAACGCTGCGATGGCATCCACTCGGTGTGCCTGGTGAACCGAGTTGTCTGCATCGCAGGCAAGCCAGCTCCCACATTGGTTCATTGTTGTGTTCGAGATTCGGGTTTGAGGCTTTGGGCCAACTCCACCAGTTGCACGAACTCGTTGCGCAGCCCGAAGGGGTCATCGCCGCGGGCCGAGCGTGCCAATTTGGCGGTGTCTTGCAAACTCATGGTGCCAGTGTAGCGGCCATCGCCCTTGAGCTGTTGGGCGAAGGCAGCCACGGCAGACGCGAAGCGCAGGTCGTCGCTGGCCGGGGCAGCCTGGTTGGCGATGGGGCGTTCGATCAACTGGCTGCTACCGCCCGCAGCGGGCTTGTAGCGCACCCGCAGCATCGCCAGCTCATCGGATTGGCCTTCGGTCGCAGGTGCGGCGGCGTAACGCAGAGGTTCCAACCAGCCCTTCTCGCCCTTGGGCACGATTTCATACAGCGCCGTCACCGTGTGCCCTGCGCCAATCTCGCCGGCATCGACCTTGTCGTTGTTGAAATCCTCACGTTTCAGGGCGCGGTTTTCATAACCCAGCAGGCGGTATTCGCTGACCTGGGCCGGGTTGAATTCCACCTGCAATTTCACATCCCGCGCCACCACGGCCAGGGTCGAACTGAGTTGCTCCACCAGCACTTTGCGCGCTTCGCGCAGGTTGTCGATGTAGGCGTAGTTGCCGTCGCCCGCGTCGGCCAGTTGTTCCATCAGGTGTTCGTTGTAGTTGTCCACACCAAAGCCGAGGGTGGTCATCGATACGCCGCTTTTGCGCTGGGCCACGGCCATTTGCTTGAGGCTGTCGAAGTCGCTGATGCCCACGTTGAAGTCGCCGTCGGTGGCCAGCAGGATGCGGTTGATGCCATGGTCGATAAACCCTTCGCGGGCCATCTGGTAGGCCAGTTCAATGCCCGACGCGCCTGCGGTGGAGCCGCCGGCGGTGAGTTGGTCGATGGCGTTGCGGATCTTGGCTTTTTCACTGCCCGAGGTGGGCTTGAGCACCACGCGGGATTCACCGGCGTAGACCACCAGTGACACGCGGTCCTGATCACGCAGTTGATCGACCAGTAACTTCAGCGTGCTCTTGACCAGCGGCAAGCCTTCGCGGCGGTCCATGGAGCCGGACACGTCCACCAGGAACACCAGGTTGGCGGGCGCCAGTTCGGCCACGGGTTTATCGGAGGCCTTGATGCCGATGCGCAGCAGTTTTGTGCGCGGGTTCCACGGTGTGGCGGCCACTTCGGTGGTGACGCCAAAGGGTGAGCCGTCGGTGGGCAGGGCGTAATTGTAGGGAAAGTAGTTGACCAATTCCTCCAATCGCACCGCGCCTTCGGGGGGCAGGCGGCCTTGGTTGAGGAAGCGCCGTACGTTGGCGTAGCTGCCCGTGTCGACATCCACGCTGAAGGTGGAGACCGGGGTTTCGGTGACGCGGTGCACGGGGTTGTCAGGCAGGTTGGCGTATTGCTCGCGGGGTTCGCTGCGGTAGTCCATCGTCGCCATTTCCCGCACCCTCATGGGTGCCGACATGGCCATCCGCTTGACCACTGCATTCTGGATCGGCGCGCTGTGCAGCTCGGCGAGAGGCGCCGGTTCAACCGGTTTGGAGACTTCGGGGGACGATGACAGCCCACACCCAACCAGCGCCACCAGCAGGGTAACGGTGAAGCCTTGGGCAGCGGGACGCAGGTAAAGCAGAGGGCGGGACATGGGGCTGAACCTCGTGAATGAATGAGCCGTTCACAAGGTCAGACGCGACATAGGTTGGGTTCGGGTTAAACCCTTGAAATTCACCCCGATCAATGTGGGAGCTGGCTTGCCTGCGATAGCGGTGTGTCAGGCAGCCTTTCCAGCACTGGCCCACCGCTATCGCAGGCAAGCCAGCTCCCACAGTTGAATGGCGGTGTTCTCTTAGTCCGTGCCGTATTTCGGGTTACGCGGGCCATACAAGATGCCGGTGCGCTGCCCTGCCGACAGCAACCGCGCACTGGTGATACCGGCAATCGGGTGCGCCGCATCGGTAGAGCTGTTGATCACTTGCTTGACCGCCGCCGTGATCAGCATGCCCACCAGGCCGCCGCCGTTGTTGTTGCCCTCCTCGCTCGACGCCCGCGCCGAACCGGTCCACAGGGTGGTGCCGGTGCGCAGGTCCACCAGTTTGGCCGAGGCCGTCACCGAGGTGTCGCTGGAGATCAGCATGTACTGAGTGCCGTACTCGCTGATGGTGATGTACAGCGCCGCGTCCGCACCAAAGATGTCATGCAGCTTGGCCGGTTGTACGGCCTGGATATCGTTGGCGGTGGTCAGGCCGTTCTGACGGAAGGTTTCGTCCACCAGGGCAATCGGCAACACGTAGTAGCCGGCTTCGGCCAGCGGGTAGGTGACTTGCGACACCAGGCTGTAGGACGCCTGCACTTCCGGCGATTCATTGATCGGCGGCAGTACCAGGATCGACTTGGGCCGCGCCTGTTTGTACGCCGAATAATCAACCGTCTTGGGTGCGGCGCAACCGCCGAGCAACGCCAGGGCCAGCAAGGCGCCGGTGAGTTTTAACAGGCTCATTTGGTGGCGACTCCGGCTTTGGCGTTTTTCAACAGAAAGTCCATGTACGCAGCAGACTCAGGGAACAACGCCTTCTCGGTGCGAAACTCCTGCACCATCTGGTCATCCTTGCCCATGTTCATGTACAGCATGCCCAAGTGCGCGTGGTAACCCGGCGGTGCCTTGCGGCCACTGGCGTTGATCTTCTGCAGATCGCGCTCCAGTGCTTCCACCTGCGCTTCCTTGGGCTCGCCCTTGAAGTACTCGTAAACCTGCGGCTGGTAGCTTTCCCATTGATACAGGGGCTGGGGCGCCGTTTGGCACCCGGCTACCGTCGCGATTGCTGCCAGCGTCAGCGCTAACTTCACTGCCTTGCTCATCCGTGTACTGCTCCTTGTGGTGTGGCTGATCAGTTACGCGGGTTCCAGGCGCCGGCGTTGATGCCGTCGACCAGGCGGTTGATCGCTTCGCGCATGGCCAGGTCCAGCACCTTGCCATTGAGGGTGGAGTCATAGCTGGCGGTGCCGCCGAAGCCGATCACTTCACGGTTGGACAGCGCGTACTCACCAGCGCCCTGGGTGGAATACACCACTTCGGAGGTGTTGATGTTGACGATATTCAACGCGACTTTGGCGTAGGCCACTTGGGTCTTGCCACGGCCGAGAATGCCGAACAACTGGCGGTCGCCGGTTTCTTTGCGGCCGAACTCGGTTACATCGCCAGTCACTACGTAGTCAGCGCCCTTGAGCTTCTGCACGGTGCCTTTGATTTTGGCTTCCTGGGAGATTTCACCCATGTTGTCACGGTCCAGCACGCTGAAGCGGTTGGTCTGCTGCAAGTGGGTGATGAGGATGGTCTTGGCCTGGCCGCCGAGACGGTCAACGCCATCGGAGAAGATGCCGCGCATGTAGCTGGAGCGGTTATCGAACTTACCCACGGCAATCGGCACACGCACGCCGGAATAGGCAACGTGGGCGCTGGCGACTTGCTCCACCGGCATCGCGCGGTTGCTCTCGGTGGCACAACCGGCCACGGTCAACAGCGCCGCGGCGGTGAGGCCCGACAGCAGGATTTTGGACAGTGTCTTCACAGGGTGCTCCTTGGGTGAGGAAATCAGCGTTGCTGGGTTTTCCAAGGAGAAAGGCAGCCTGAAAACGTGCTGGCCTGAATTCTTCCCTGAAAGACGGTGATGCAACGGCTGCGGCATTTTACGGGGTTGAGAGCGGTTCTCAAGTTGTTTCGGCCATAGGTGGGTGGCTTACCCTACTGCCGACCGCAATACTCAAAGCAACGAAGATCAAATGTGGGAGCTGGCTTGCCTGCGAAAGCGGCAGTGCAGCAACAGATGCAGCGACTGACCCACCGCCTTCGCGGGCAAGCCCAATGCCGATCAATTAAACGAACGCAATGCCCAAAGCAACGAAGATCCAA
>NZ_FPJJ01000011.1:0-95101 GCF_900119375.1 Pseudomonas sp. NFR02 | reverse complement strand
CGATGGTAGTGTGGGGTTTCCCCATGTGAGAGTAGGTCATCGTCAAGATTAAATTCCGAAACCCCTGTTTGCTAACGCAAACAGGGGTTTTGTTTTGGGCGCTCGAAAATTCCAGCGCTTCTGGCAACATTAAATAAGCTGCCGTTGAGGGAATTCGATACAAAGTGTTTCTGCATTTTTGCTATGGTGCAGCACATTTTCACAAGGATTGATCCTTATCCGCAGGATGCGGCGTCGACCTTTTCCAACGAGATGCTGTAGAAATGCCTGAACCGATACCTATCAAAGATCACGAAAAAGAAAACCGCCTGGTCAACAAGCGCTTGCTCGCCTGTGCGGTGCTGGTGATTGGGATCACCTGTGCGCTGGTAGGGCGCATGTATTTCCTGCAGGTGGTGCAGTACGACTACCACTCCACAATTTCGGAAAACAACCGGGTCCACGTACTGCCCATCACACCGACTCGCGGGTTGATCTACGACCGTAATGGCGTGGTGCTGGCCGACAACCGCCCGAGTTATAACCTGACCATCACCCGTGAGCGCACCGCCGACCTCAAGGGTGAGCTGGACGAAATCGTCAATCTGTTGCACCTGCCTGCCGAAGACCGTGCGGTGTTTGATAAGGCGCTCAAGCAGGCCCGTCACCCGTTTGTTCCCGTCACGTTGTTCTACGAATTGACCGAAGAGCAGATCGCCGTTTTGGCCGTTAACGAGTTCCGTCTACCTGGTGTGGACGTCGAGCCACAATTCGTTCGCCACTACCCCCTGGGCGCGCACTTTGCCCACTCCATCGGCTACGTCGGCCGCATCAACGAAAAAGAATCCAAGACCCTGGATTCGGTGGAGTACCGCGGTACCCAATCCATCGGCAAAACCGGAATCGAGCGCTTTTACGAGTCAGAACTGCATGGCCATGTCGGTTATGAAGAGGTCGAGACCAACGCACAGGGCCGTGTGCTGCGCGTGCTCAAGCACACCGATCCGATCCCTGGCAAAAACATCGTCCTGAGCCTCGACGTCAAGCTACAGGAAGCCGCCGAAGAGGCCTTGGGCGACCGTCGCGGTTCAGTGGTCGCCCTGGACCCGCAAACCGGTGAAGTACTGGCTATGGTCAGTAAACCGAGTTTCGATCCGAACCTGTTCGTCACCGGCATCAGCTTCAAGGAGTACGCCGCGCTGCACGACTCCATTGACCGGCCGCTGTTCAACCGCGTGCTACGCGGGCTCTACGCGCCAGGTTCAACCATCAAGCCGGAAGTGGCCATTGCCGGTCTCGACAGCGGTGTCGTTACCCCACAAACCCGAGTGTTCGACCCGGGTTACTATCAGTTGCCAGACTTTGACCACAAATACCGCAACTGGAACCACAGCGGTGACGGCTGGGTGGACATGGACGCGGCCATCATGCGTTCCAACGACACTTACTTCTACGACCTGGCCCATAAGCTCGGGATCGACCGCCTGCACGACTATCTGGCCGAGTTCGGCCTGGGCCAGAAAGTGTCCCTGGATATGTTCGAAGAGTCTGCCGGCCTGATGCCATCCCAAGCCTGGAAGCGTGCGACCCGTCGCCAGCCGTGGTTCCCAGGCGAAACCGTGATCCTCGGCATTGGCCAAGGCTATATGCAGGTGACGCCACTGCAATTGGCCCAGGCCACAGCATTGATTGCCAACAAAGGTGTATGGAACCGCCCGCACCTGGCCAAGACCATCAATGGCGTGGCGCCTGTAGATGAGCACCCAATGCCCAACGTGGTGCTCAAGGACCCTCGTGACTGGGAGCAGGTCAACCACGGCATGCAATTGGTGATGCACGATCCACGCGGTATCGCCCGAGCGGCAGCACAAGGCGCCCAATACCGTATCGCCGGCAAGAGTGGTACCGCCCAGGTGGTGGCGATCAAACAGGGTGAGCGCTACAACCGCAACAAGACCTTGGAGCGGCATCGCGATAACGCCTTGTTCGTCGGCTTCGCGCCGGCCGAACATCCGAAAATCGTGATTTCAGTCATGATCGAAAACGGTGAGGCCGGCGGCCGTGTAGCCGGGCCTGTGGTGCGCCAGATCATGGATGCCTGGCTGCTCGACCAGGAAGGCCACCTCAAGCCGCAATACGCGGCGCCGGCCAAGGCTCCGGGTGATCCACGGGTTTGACTCAGACCTTCCATTCGTCCCAGCGCGCTACGCCGTCATAGGCCAGCCAGGGCACTTCATGGGCCGTCCAGATATGCGAGGTGGGCCTGACGCCCGGATCATCATCCAGCGTCGCCACCCGCACGATCACGTGGGGCTGATGCCCACGTTCAACAATCAGATGCGCGCCGCAACGCGAGCAGAAATGCCTGAATTTGCCCGGCGAAGATTCAAAGGACGACAGCAACTCCTCACCCTGCGTCCAGCGAAAATGCTCACGCATCACCCCGGCCGTGGCAACAAACGCGGCCGCGTGTGCCTTGCGGCAGCTTTTGCAGTGGCAGTGGCTGATGGGCATGTCCAGGCTGTCGACTTGGTAGCGCACACCTTTGCACAAGCAACTTCCATTCAGTGGGTCAGTCATAACCTATGGCCAGGCAAGGAGGGGGTCATCATCATCGCGCACAACGCAAGGTTGCGCATTGGTTGATGTCGCCTAGTGTTTAGTGAAGGAGGTGACTCATGCACGTATTAGATCGCATCGAACGAAAAGTGCTGCTCAACGCATCACGTAAACAAGTCTGGGAGGCACTCACGCAGGCCGAGCAATTTGGTAACTGGTTCGGTATCGCGCTTAAAGGTAAAACCTTTGTGGCCGGAGAAACCATCGAAGCGCCAATTACCTACCCAGGTTACGAACATGTCGTGTGGAAGGCCAGGATCGAACGCATCCTGCCCCAAACGCTGTTTTCTTTCTGGTGGCATCCTTTTGCAGTGGAAGAGGGCGTCGACTACGACAAGGAAACACCGACGCTGGTGGAGTTCACGATTGAGGATCGCGCTCCAGGCATCCTCTTGCGGGTCGTCGAGTCCGGTTTTGACCAGATCCCCGAAGCGCGGCGCCAGAAAGCCTTCAAGATGAACTCCCGTGGCTGGGACGAACAAATGAGCAATATCGAAGATTATCTGAGCAAGCCCCCAATAAAGTGATGGGGCGCAGGGGGAGTTCTGCCCCCAGCTCTTTTACGTTTTCAGAAATCAATCGTCGCCGACAACTTCGCCACCCGCGGATCCCCCTGGCTCAAGAATCCACCCTGGGCCGATTCCCAATACTTCTCGTTGGCCACGTTCTCCACCGTGGCACCCACAGTCACCTCGCGCTGTTGCAGCATGAAGGTGTAGCGCGCACCCACGTCGAAGCGGTTCCACGCCGGCAGGCTCAGCTCGTTGGCTGCGTCGGCGTACTGGCCGCCGGTGCGTAGCATACGGCCGTTGAGCGTCACGCCCTGCAAGCCCGGCACATCCCAATCCACCCCGGCGTTGAGCTGGAATGAAGGTACGCCAATGGCGCGGTTGCCGTCGTTGGCGCCGTTGAGTGTGCCCTTGAGTTCGGTATTCATCAGCGTCACTCCGCCCAGTAGGCGCAGGCCGCTGACGGGCTCACCAAAGACGTTCAGCTCGACGCCTTTGTTGATCTGCAGGCCTTCACGCACATAGCGGGCGCTGGTGGCGTCGATGGCTTCGGCATAACCCGCGCCTGGCTGTTCGATACGATACACACCCAAGGTCGCGCCATAGGAGCCCATGTCCACTTTGACACCCGCTTCGATCTGCTTGGACCGTGCAGGCGCATAAGCCTGCCCCCCACCGATGACCGTGAGGCTGCCAGATTTGAGCGGCGATGTCGGGCCCTGGGCCAGGCCTTCGATACGGTTGGCATACAGCGACACATGCTCCCAAGGCTTGAACACAATGCCGTATACCGGCGTGGTGATCGACTCGTCATAATTGGCCGTGCGGGTGCCGCTCATGTAGTTGTAACTCTGTACCACCATCTGCTGGCGGCGTGCGCCGACGGTCACCAGCAAGCGGTCGTCGAAGAACCCTAAAGTGTCGGATGCCGCGAGGCTGCGTACGAACGTCTTGCCAGTGATGGTCGGATCGCTGAAGTCGGTACCTGGGGTATTGCGCGGGCTATTGAGGGCCGGTGGCGCGCCGGTCACTGGGTGGTAGATGTTGGTTGCCGTTTTTGCGCTGGCGAACACATAGGCGTTGCGCGCCTCGGTCCAGATGCCGGCCAAGCCAAAGTTGAGCCGATGGCTGACGGGGCCGGTCTGGAACTTGCCATTGAGCCCACCCATCGCGCTGGTGTTGTTTTCTTCGTGGGCGATCGTCGAGCCACTGGCGCTGGCATTGCCGAGGTTATCGCTCAGGGTCACCGACGAGTAGCGCCCCATTTCGCGGCTGTGCTTGGCGCCGGCTGCCGCGTATGCGGTCCAGTGTTCGTTGAGGTCGTACTCGGCGCGCAGCATGCCCAAGGTGTCCTCAAGGTTGGTACTGCTCCAGCTCGGTGCGTAGTTGGTGTCTGCCGAAGGGGCATCCGGTACGTGGGTGATCTTGCCGAGAAAGACCGAGTTGCGCCCACCGTTGATACGCTGCTTCTGATACACAAAGTCACCGGACAAGCGCAACGCATCGCCGCGGTAGTCGAGGCCGACGGCAAACAGCTTCGAACGCTGGTTCTCATCATCAATGCCGGTATCGCCTTCGCGCTGGGACAGGTTGACCCGTGCGCCGAAACGGTTGTCTTCGCCAAAGCGCTGGCCAATATCCAGGTGCTCGCCAATCCGGCCATCGCTGCTGATGTCGGTGCTGAAACGACGCAGCGGCACATCATCGGCGCGCTTGGGTTGCAGGTTCACACCGCCGCCGATGCCCGAGCCGGTGGGCGTGACGCCATTGATGAAGGCATTGGGACCCTTGAACACTTCCACCCGCTCCAGGGCATCGGTGGAGATGATCTGACGCGGTAGGACACCGTACAAACCGTTATAGGAAATGTCGTCGCCATTCAATGGCAGGCCACGGATCATGAACGTCTGTGACTGGTTCGCATACCCCGAGGCCTGGCGCACCGAGGAGTCATTGAGCAGCACGTCGCCAACGGTTTCTGCCTGCTGGTCGCGAATCAACTTCTCGGTGTAGGAGGACATGCTGAAGGGCACATCCATAATGTCCTGGTTGCCCAGCACACCCAGTTGGCCGCCACGTGCAACCTGGCCGCCGGCAAACTCGGGGGGCAGCGCAGTGGGCGCCGGCGCTTCGGCATTGATGCGGGTGGCACCCAGCTCTAGCACGGTGTCTGACGTCGATGGGGGGGCCGCCTGTGCCGTAACACTCAGGGAGCAGCACATGGCAAGCAGGGCAGGGCGAAACGGCACAGCGAGAGGGTGACAGATGGGCATGGTCGATCCTGACGGCGAACCGTCACTAGGAGGAAGTGGACAACAACGTCGCGCTTCCTCACTGCGCGGATACGGCTCCAGCGCAAATGATAGTAATTACCATTAATGTTCTGCAACAAATTTATGCGATCGCGCACTGCGTGTGCGTTTACCCGACGCGTTTGTACGGATGCCGAGTAGAATTACGCCCTGAACGCGATTCTTGAGGTGCGGTACGGTGGATTTACAGCAGGGTTTTGTCCTGACCCGGCATTGGCGCGATACCCCGGCGGGTACCGAGGTCAGCTTCTGGCTGGCCACCGACCAAGGGCCACGGTGCATTCGCCTACCCGTGCAGACCTCGGTGGTGTTCATCCCGCAAGCCCACCGCAAGCCGCTCGATTGGCTGCTCAAGGGTGAACGTGATCTCGAGTTGCGCCCCTTGCAGCTATGCGACTTTCATCACCGCCCGGTTCTGGGCCTCTATGCGCGCCAGCACCGCCAGTTGATGGATATCGAGAAGCGCCTGCGCGCTGCCGGAGTCGATGTCTACGAAGGTGACGTGCGCCCGCCGGAGCGCTACATGATGGAGCGTTTTATCACCGCTCCCGTCTGGTTCGGGGGCACCGCTGATGCAAGCGGCACCGTGCTCGACGCGCAGATGAAGCCTGCCCCCGACTATCGCCCGCCCTTGAAGCTGGTGTCCCTGGATATCGAGACCACCGCCCAGGGCGATCTGTATTCCATCGCCCTCGAAGGCTGCGGCGAGCGCCAGGTGTACATGCTCGGCCCGCCGAACAAAACCGACGCGGTGGATTTCAAGCTCGACTATTGCGACACCCGTGCTCAACTGCTCGAGCGCCTCAACCAATGGCTGGCCACTTTCGACCCCGACGCGATCATCGGCTGGAATGTGGTGCAGTTCGACCTGCGCGTACTCCACGAACACGCCCAGCGCCTGAACGTGCCGCTGTTGCTGGGGCGTGGCGGTGAAACCATGGCCTGGCGCGAACACGGCAGCCGCAATCACTACTTCGCGGCGGCGGCGGGGCGGTTGATCATCGACGGTATCGAAGCGTTGCGTTCGGCCACTTGGAGTTTTGAATCCTTCAGCCTTGAAAACGTCGCGCAAACCCTGCTTGGCGAAGGCAAGGACATCTCCACGCCGTACCAGCGCATGGACGAAATCAACCGCATGTTCGCCGAGGACAAACCCGCCCTGGCGCGCTACAACCTCAAGGACTGCGAACTGGTCACGCGGATTTTCGAGAAGACCGAGCTGCTCAAGTTCTTGCTCGAACGCGCCAGCGTCACCGGGTTGCCGGCCGACCGTAACGGCGGCTCGGTGGCCGCCTTCACCCACCTGTACATGCCGTTGATGCACCGCCAGGGTTTCGTCGCGCCGAACCTGGGTGACAAACCGCCCCAAGCCAGCCCCGGCGGGTTTGTCATGGACTCGCGCCCGGGCCTCTATGAATCGGTGCTGGTGCTGGACTACAAAAGCCTTTACCCATCGATCATCCGCAGTTTCCTCATCGACCCGGTCGGCTTGATCGAAGGCCTCAAGCATCCTGACGACAGCGACTCGGTGGAAGGCTTTCGCGGCGCACGCTTCTCCCGCACCCGGCATTGCCTGCCGTCCATCGTCACCCGAGTGTCCGAAGGCCGCGAAGAGGCCAAGCGCGAGCGCAATGCGCCGTTGTCCCAGGCACTGAAGATCATCATGAACGCCTTTTACGGTGTGCTCGGCTCCAGCGGCTGCCGGTTCTTCGACACCCGGCTGGCATCCTCGATCACCCTGCGGGGGCACCAGATCATGCGCCAGACCCGCGCGCTGGTTGAGGCCCAAGGGTACGAGGTGATTTACGGTGACACCGACTCCACCTTCGTCTGGCTGGGCAGCGCGCACTCTGCGCAGGACGCCAATCGCATCGGCCTGGCGCTGGTGCAGCACGTCAACGACTGGTGGCGCGCGCACCTGAGCAACGAGTACGGCCTGCAAAGCGCCCTGGAGCTGCAATACGAAACCCACTTCAGCCGCTTCCTGATGCCGACCATTCGTGGCGCCGAGGAGGGCAGCAAAAAGCGCTATGCGGGCCTGGTCGTGCGCGAAGATGGCGGCGAAGAAATGGTCTACAAAGGCCTGGAAACCGTGCGCAGCGACTGGTCGCCCCTGGCCCGGCAATTCCAGCAGGAACTCTACCAACGCATCTTCCATCGCCAACCCCATCAGGACTACATACGCGACTACGTGCGGCGTACCTTGAGCGGCGAATTCGATGAGTTGCTGATCTACCGCAAACGCCTGCGCCGGCCCTTGCACGACTACGAACGCAACGTCCCGCCCCACGTACGCGCCGCGCGACTGGCGGACGAGTACAACGATCGCCTGGGCCGCCCGCGCCAGTACCAGCGCGGTGGCTGGATCAGCTACGTGATCAGCGTCAACGGCCCGGAACCGCTGGAAGTGCGGCGGGCACCCATCGACTACGACCACTACGTCACGCGCCAATTGCAGCCCGTGGCTGACGCAATCCTGCCGTTCGTGAATGACGATTTCGGTACCCTGGTAGGCGGGCAGATGGGGCTATTCTAGGTAATCACCACAGGCTCAATATTGCCCATCGCTCAGGAGGAAACGCCCATGTACACCCTTTACGGCACCGACGAATCCGGATCCTGCATGATCGAAATCGCCCTGCAGCGCTGCGCAGTGCCGTGGCATCGCGTGCAGGCCAGTTCCTGGCAGGACGGCGAGGGTAGCGACGCCCTCGCACGTATCAATCCACTCAAGCAGATCCCCACCCTGGTCACTCCAAATGGCCAGGTACTGACCGAAAGCGCCGCGATCCTGATCCACCTGGGCCTGGAGTATCCCAAGGCCGAGTTGCTGGCTGGCGATCGTACGCAGATCCTGCGCGGCTTGCTGTATATCGCCGCCAACTGCTATTCGGCGATCGGCATCATCGACTACCCGCAACGCTGGTTGGGCAATGCCGATGAGGTGCAGCAAGCACAACTGGTCAGCGGCACACGGCGCTACCTGCATCAGGCCTGGGTCGTGTTTGCCGATCAGTTTGCCGGCCAACTGTTTACACCCAGCAACGCGCCGAATGCACTGGGCATCATGGCGGCGGCGGTATCGCGTTGGGACGACGCGCGCGAGGTGCTCGGCAACCTGGCGCCGGGCTTTGCGCAGAGCCTGGAGCGGGTAGACGCCGACCCTGTCGTGGCCCCCGTTTTTGCCCGGCATTGGCCGCAGTGGAAGGTCTCGTAACCGGAAGAAACAATGACCAGGCCACTGTCCAAGCCCTTGCGTAGCGGGCTTCCTGACCTACGCTTCTCAAGGTGGTGTAGGAATCATCCTTGAATTTGGCTGTCGCAGACATGAAACTCAAGAACCCTGCATGGAATTCAAAGGAGGTGCGCATGCTCATCCGGTCGCTGACCCTGGCTACCTTGATGGCTTTTACGGGGCCGTTGTTGGCCGCTGATGATAATCCGCTCAAGCAGGAGTTGGGCAAGACGCGCCCCCTGGTGGTCGTGGAGCTTGATGCTGGAAACCCGACACTGGCAACGCTGAAGAAACAACTGGAAGAGGCTGCCACCAAGCAGTCCTTCGAAGAGCGCAGCATGGTGTTCTATACCGTGAAGTTCGGCAGCATTGGCGCTGAAGGAGAGAAGTTCGCCAAGGACCCAAAGGACAGCAAAAAGCTCACGCCGCCTGAAACCAACGCGCTGATCCGCGCCCTCAAGCTCGGCGTCGGCAGCGGCACCAAGGTGATTCTGATCGGCAAGGACGGTGAGAAGAAACTCGAAAAAACCGTGCCACCGGACAGCCTTGACCTGAAGGAGTTCTTCAGCGCCATTGACCAGATGCCTCAGGCGGAAAAGGAGCTTGCCGCACCTGCGGAGCCGGAGCCTGTTCCAGCCGCGCCAGCGGCTGCGGCCAAGGGCACCAAGCCCGCCAAGCCCGGCAACAAAGCCCCCAAGCCGCTGGAAGATTGAACAGGTCCCCTCCCACCGTTCTGGTGGGAACCGGCCTCAGGCTTTCCACGGCTTGAGCCAAAACCCCAACCCCACCAACACCAGCGCGCCGGCCAGGCTACTCAACCCCAACTGCCACCCATCGTTGTGCAAGGGGTGCAGGGCCAGCGCCGCCACACCCAACAGCACCCCGCTCAAGCCCCACTGCAATGGCCAGCCCAGTTGGCCGAGCAGTTGCTGGCGGTGCATCAGCAACAAGTTCGTCACCACGACGCCACCCAACGCCGCCAAGGCGATCCCCGGCAGGCCGATACAATAGGGCAGCACCACCAGCAAGGCGGCGTTGACCAGGCTGCCCAGCAGTTCGCAATTGAGCGGCAGGCGCGTGTCGCCGCTGGCATAGGCATAGCGAGCGAGCATCGCGTTCCAGGCGCCAAACACCAGAGGCGTGGCGAACCAGGCCAGCAGCGCCGGCAGTGGGCCATCGACGCTCTGGGCGGGCATCAGCAGATGGATCAGCGTGGGGCTGGCGCCAATCAGGCCGAAGGCCGCCGGCAGGCTCAGCAGGGTCGCTGCATCCAGGCCGCGACGCAGCAGGGCCAGGCGCTGCTGACCTTGTTCGCCGCTCATCATGCCCAGCAGCACTTGGTTGAGGCTCATCAGGGCGATCAATGGCAGGTTGATCAGCTTGCGTGCGAGGTTAACCCACGTCACCGCGCCTTCCCCCAGGAAACTGGCGATCAATCGCTCCAGTAGCGCCAGGCCCTGGCTGGCCACGTTGCTGGCCAACAACGGGCCGATGCGGCCCAGCAATTCGCGGCCTGCCAGCGGGTCGCCGCTGATCTGCCACGGCCGCCAGCCGAAAGACCAGACCGGCACCAGCAACGGCAGGCACATCAACACACTGCCGGCAAAAAAGCTCATGGCCAGTTCGGCACTGTCGCTGGAGCTGCCACGGATAAACAGGTACAGCACCGGTGGCAGATTGAACAGTAAAGAGCCCAGGCCCGGCAGGACAAAACGTTGGCGTGCCTGTAAGGGAATACTGAACAGCCCATGCATCACCAGGCCCGGCGCACAGGCGGCCAGCCAACGCAAGTTAGCGGCGGCTTCGGCATGGGCCGCCACGTCCAGGCCGGGGCCGATCAGGCGCACCCACAGTGGCGCGCCCAGCGCCAGTACGGCAAACAGCGCCAGGCCCACTCCCAGCAGGCGTGGGGATAGGCTGGCCAGCCAGGCCTGCTGGCGGTGTGGGTCGCGTTGTTGATAGAGGGGCAGGGCAGCCGCCGCAAGCAGGCCGGCGGCCAGGGTCATGCGCAATGCTTCGGGCAAAAACACCGCCACCAGAAACCCGTCGCTGCGACTGCCCGCGCCCCAGGCCGCCACCAGCAGCCATTCGCGGGCGAAACCGGCGACCAGCCCTGCGAGGGTTGCGATGGTCAGCCAGAGCGTGCTGCCGAACATCAGTGAAACAGGGTGAACAGGCCTTTGCCACCCACCTTGTAGTTCAGATCATGGCAACGTTCGCCCATGATTTTGGCCCCGGAACCGCCAATGATTTTGTAGGGGGCTACTGCCTTGGCCACCACGGTATTGGCGCTGATCACTGAACCATAGCCCAGGTGCGTGCCATAGCCGATCAACGCCCGGCTGCCGATCCACACGTAGTCGTCGATGTAGATCGGCCCGGAAATCGACCAGAACTCCGGAGCCTGCAAATCATGACTGCCGGCGATGATCAGCACGTGGGAGGCGATCGCCACGTGGTTACCGATCACCAGCCCGGCGCGGGCGTCCACCTGGCAATGCCAACCGATTACCGAATCGTCGCCGACCACCAGATTGTGCATGCCCAGCACCTCGGTGTTACGCCACAAGCTGGAGCCCTTGCCGATCTTCGCGCCACCCAGGCGCAGCCAGGCGATGCGTACATGGTGGCTGGGGATCTTGTTGATCAAGATGTTGTAGGCCATGTCCCAGACACTGCGCCACCGGTCTTTGACGGTCGCCCAGTTTTTGCCGTAACGCGGCAGTAGCTGGGCCGCAAGGTCCTGTTTCATCCGGTGGAACAGGCGGCGCGCCACCGGGTGCTCAATCGCGGTTTCCAGATCGATGGAGCTGATCCAGAAGCGCTTGTTGTCGCCTTCGCCTTCTTCAAATACCACGTCGTTGGCCAGGCACCAGTCCAGCGCCTCTTCCAGGTCCGGCAGGCTCACGCCCATTTCAGCGGCCAGCGTGGGGAGGCGGTCACGCAAGTCGGTGGAGTGGATCATCCGGTGCTTCATGGTTGGTTATCCTTTGGCGCAATAGCAGCAACAGGGGCGGTAATGGAGGGGCGCAGACGCACCTGTTGCAGGCTCATGCCCATCAACAGCCAGAACAGCGCGATCAGTACAAAGGTGAAGCTGAAATAATGGTCGAAAATCCCCGTCAGCAGTGCCGCCAACACACCACAGAGGCACCCCAGCCACAGCGCATTGTCGGCGGTGACTTTGCGCACCTGGCCCAGGGGGCGCACTTCGCGCCACCACAACAGCGTGACGGTGATAAACAGCAGCATCCCTGGAATGCCGACTTTGTAGATGAAGTTCAGCCACAGGTTGGAGATCCCCAACAGATTGGAGCCGGGCACGGGCGGGTCGATCTTGAAGCCGATCCCCAGGGGGTAGGTCGCCATGGCGGTGGGGAACCGGGCGTACTCGTCAAAGCGGATTTCGGTACTGGCGTTGGTGGTCGAGAAGATGGTCAGCAAGCGCTCCTGCAACGGCGGATAGAACATCACCAGCGCAACGGCGAACGCCGCCCCGATACCGATAATGCGTCCGCTGTTCGGCACGCGCTTGTAGGCCAGCCAGATCAATACCAGCGCCAGGGCCACGATGGCACCACGGGAAATACTCAGCAGCAGGCCGGCACACCCCAGCACCGCCACCGCCAGGCCCAGGGCCCGACGCCAGCCGCTGCGGGTCCCGCCATAGAACAGCGCCAGGGGAATAAACAGCACCAGCACGCCACCGGTCAGGTTGGGGTGCACCCAGGGCGAGGCCATGCGCGTGTAGTTGGCAGAGAAAATATCCTTCACCGCTTCCGGGTGGGCGTATTTGAGGTCGGTGAGAATATCGATCATCGACATCGCATTGCGTGTCTTCAGGAACATGAAGATCGACAGCAGCAGCATCGCCAGGTTACCCAGCAACAGGGCGACCACCACCTTGTCGCGGTCGGCGTCGGTGCGCAGCAACAGCGGCACGATAAACAACATCGACAGGTTCATCAGCCAGCGCACCCAGTTCACCGGGCCGTTGCCTTCGGCATGGATGATCAGCATGCCCCAGATAAACGGAATGGTGCTGAACAGCATCAGCCACATCAGCGCCCGCTCGGTCGGTCGCCACAGCATGAAACCACGGGTCTTGCCGATGAACGATTGCCAGAACACCCCGACCCAGGTCAGCCCCAACACCGCCTCGCTGACGGTGGTACGGATGCCCAGTTGCAAGGTGGTGTAGGGAATACTGGTGGCCAGTACCGCGAAAATCAGCAAGCCCCACAGGGGAAAGCGGATCAGGGTCAAGGCCACGGCCACACCGGCCACCACCAGCATGACCTTGATCGGCGACAGGGCCAACAGCAACCCGCCGAACAGAAGGCCCAGCAGCAGACTGACGAATTTTCCTGGCAGCATTAGCGGTCCAATTCCTTGAGCAAAGTGTCCAGGCGCGCGCGATAAGCCGGTTCGGCAAATTGCCGGGCCCAGGCGCGGTGTGTGTCGCCGTCTTGCATGGCCTCGGCGCCTGCCAGTTGTTGCATGACCTTGTGCAATTGCTCGGCGTCATGGGGGGCGAAGCGCGGGGCGTCGGGCGGCGCGATTTCATCCAGGGCGCTGCCGCGTGCCACTGCTACCGGCGTGCCGACACTCAAGGCTTCCACCACCGGCAAGCCAAAGCCCTCGGCATAGGACGGCTGCCACAGGCACGCCGCATGACGGTAGAGCGCTTGCAGTTGGCTGTCCGATAAACCGCTGCACCAATGCAGGCCCGGCAGCTCACCGAGTGTCGCCGGTACATCGCTGGGGTGGCCCACCAGAACCAAGTCCGGCACCTCAGGGTTCAGCGCACGGCAGGCCTGCCATTGGCGCAGAAAGAACTCCATGTTCTTGCGCGGCTCCCGCGTGCCCACCACCAGCCAGTAACGCGCCGGCAGGTTGGCGGGCAGCGGTTCTGGCGCTGCATTCAATTCGGGCACCAAGTTGTTCAGCACGCGGAACTTGGCCCGTGCCCAGGGGAAGAGGCGCGCGGCTTCATTGCAGGAAAACTGCGACGGGCACCACACCCGATCAGCCTGCCACACCGACCAGGCAATCGAGGCCCCGTCGATCAGGCGGTAGGCCAGGGCCTTGAGTTTGGAGCGATGGAAGTTGCGGTGGGTCAACTGAAACAGGTCATGCAGCACCAGCACATAGCGGGTGCCGGCGGGTTTACGGCACAACGGCAAGCCCATATTGGCGGTGGCGATGTACAGGTCGATCTGCTGCTCGTGCAGCGCCCTGGGCAAGAACCCGCGCTCGAACCGCAGGCGCACTTGTGGGCGTTGCAGGCCGTCCAGCGGGCTGGCCCAGGCCGGGCAAACGGCAGTCTGGCGCTGCGGATGCTCCAGGGGCGCTTCGCTGAACAGCACCACCTCGGTGTTGCCCCGCGCGCGCAGGGCGTCTTCCAGGGCCACGACCTGGCGGGCGATGCCCGAAGACGGCGCAACCGTGGCGGGGCGATAGTCCAGGGCTACACGCATGGCTGAGACTCCTTGGCGGTGAGCAAGCTGCGGTAGAGGTGCTCCAGTTCATTAGCCGCCACCGCCCAGTCGTGGTATTGCCGCGCGTAGTCGCGTGCCGCATCGGCCAGTCGCCCGGCCAGCGCCGGTTCATCCAGCAGGCGCACAACGGCGTCGGCCAGGGCCTCAGCGTTTTCGCCGGCCAAGTAATGTACCTGTGGCTGTACCGCCAACCCGGACACGCCCTGGGCCGTGCTCACCAGCGGCAAGCCGGCGGCCATCGCCTCCAACACCTTGAGCTTGGAGCCGCCGCCATGGCGCAACGGGGCGACAAAACCGGCGCAGCGGCGTTGCAAGGCACACAGGTCGGGAACAAACCCCAGCCACTCGATACGTTCATCGGGCCAGCGCTCGCGCCAGTGTTCGGGTAAGCCATAGCCGACCACTGCCAGGCGTGCGCTCGGGCACTGCAACCAGAGCCTGGGGAAGATCTCGTCGAGCAGCCACTGCACGGCGTCCAGGTTCGGTGCGTACTCGTAATTGCCGACGAACAACAGGCGCTGGCTCTGCGCATTGGCGCTGACCTCGGCAAAGGCGCGGCTGTCGACCCCATTGACCACCACGCTTACCGGCGTCGAGGACAACGGCCGCATGGCCTGAGCGTCCGCCTCGGTCACGGCGACCACATGAGCGGCGGCATCGAACGCCTTGCGTTCCCATTGCCGGCAGCGCCACTGGTCATACTGTACAAACGGTGCGGCCCACTTGGGGAAACGGTCGTAAGTGGCGCCGCCGAGGCTCGATTCCAGGTTGTGCTCGGTCAGCACAAACTCGCGCCGTTGCTGCTGCAAGGTGCGCAGAAACGGCTGCAGGCTGTAGCTGTGTTCTACCTGAATCACGTCCCAGCGCTCATTCAACAATTGCGCAAACTGGGCCTGCAACGGTGCCGACAGGCCGTTGACCGTGGTCAACAGCGGCCAGGGCGCGAACAGGCCGCCGAGCAGGGTCAGCGGATGTTTCAGCGGCCGGCGTGGAACGACGATCAGGCGTTCGAGTAACGGCTCCAAGGCCGCATGCGCCGCGTCATCGGCCGGCGTTTTCGATTGCGCCAGCAGCGTGATGCGATGCCCGCGCTCACTCAAGGTGCGCAGCAAATGGTACTGCCGCGTCTTGCCGCCGCTGGTGGTCGGCCACGGCAGGTAGGGCACAATCCAGAGGATTCTCATGTACAGCTCTCCATGCCCGGGGCTACCACACCAGTATCTGCAAACTTGGCTTCACCGCTGGGCGAATACCGTTGTCGTCGCTCAGGGTTTGCCGGGCGCCGGTCAGCGGGTCCAGCAGTTCTGCGTGTTTGATGCCGGGCAGGCTAATGCTGCTGCCTTTGGCGCTCCAATACATCAGCAGGTGTTTTCCGTCAGGGCGGGTCCAGGCCACGCTGTAGAAGCTGTCCGGTACATCCTGCAACTGCGGCGTGTTGCCGGGTTTAAGCGTGGGGCCGGTAATCTCCAGGAAGCGGGCGAGGGCGGTGTATACCGGCTTGGGTTCGCCATCAAGGTTCAACAGGCCGTAATGCTGGTCGCGTGGCGAGGCGCGTTGGTCGAGGTCGGACAGCGCGAACAGGAAAATCTTCTGGTAGTCCTGGGACGCCATCAACGCCAGGCGGCGCAAGGTGTAGTCGGCCTGCCCGTCGATACCGATCAAGTCCTGCATCTCCTTGGGGCCGGCGTAGCTGGACCAGCCCCACTCGGTGGCCCATACGTTCTTGATCCCGGCGCCGTGCAGCATTGAGTTGAGTTGATCACCGCGCAGCAGCACTTCGTTCTTGCCCGGCTCATCGGTTTCCGGGGTCATCGAATAAGGGTGATAGGCCGCGACCATGCCCAGGTTTTGCACACCCAGCGCGCCGAGTGCTTCAAACATCAGGGTTTTGCCACGCGGCGGCATTTGGCTGTAGTACGCCATGCCGCCCATGACCTGCAGTTTGCCGGGCGCGGCAAGGTTCAGCGCCTGGTGACTGGCCAATAACAATTGCCCGTACTCCTTGGCGTCGACTTTGGGGCGCCAGTTGTTCGGCAGGTTCTGCTCGTTCCACACCTGCCAGGCATCAATAGTGGGGTAGCGTTTGGCCAGAAGTGCCAGGCGCAACGCATACACTTCCGGATCCCGCGGTCGGTACTGATCCTGGAACTGCGCACCCTTGGGGGCGGTGGTGATAAAGGGCGCCGAGCCCACCAGGTAAAACACCGAGCGGATTTTTTCAGCGGTCAGGGTGCGGTCCAGTTCATCGAAGGTGTTGAGCTGATAACCGTCTTCTTTGGGTTCCAGGCGATCCCAGTGCAGGTCGACCCGCACCCATTGCAATCCAAGCTTTTTATACTGCTTGATCTGCTTGTGGTACTGCTCGGGTGTGAACCACAGAAAGTGTGCGTTTACGCCGAGAAAGTCCTTCCAGACGACGGTGCGCTCCGGGGCCAGGTTCACCGGCTGCGCATCGACTTTTTCACTCAACAGCAGGGCGCTACCGACGGCGATTGACAGCGCCAGCGGCAAGTAGCGCCACAGTGGGCGAACGGATGACAGGTTCATCGCAACGGCTCCTCACAAGCATCCCGAAATAATTCAGCAAACCGCTGGGCCGTGTTGGCCCACTGGCGTTGGTGGCCGATTTCTCCAGCCCGGGCGGCCCATTGCTGCGCCTGTTGCGGGTCAAGGATCAATCGGCTCAAGGCGTTGCTCAAGGACGCTGTATCGCCCTGCTGATAGGTGATGCCATTACCGCCAGCCACCTCTTCGGCAAAGGCGCGGGCGTTGGAGGTGATCACCCCGCGCCCGCATGCATTGGCCCACGACAGCGCGCCACTGGTGCCGCGCATTTGCCCTAGGAAACTGAGTTTTTTCGATTCGCGATAGGGCAGCACCATCACGTGGTGCGCCTGGATCGTAGAAGGGATCTGCGCCGATGGCAGGTCCAGTTGCCAGTCCACCACATCCTCAAGATGCAGGGCGCTGATCTGCTCGCGCAGGCCATCAAGGTAGTTGCCGGCGGGGTCAAAGGTCATTTCCGGCGCGGTGCCACCGGCCAGGGTCAGGCGTACCTGGCTTCGGCATTGCGGGTGGGCGGCCAGTGACTGGGCCAGGGCCTGGAGCAGGTCTTCAATGCCCTTGCCACGGTAGATAAAACCGAAATACAACAGGCGCAGTGGCGCCAATGGCGGCAACGCCTGGGGCACGATGGGCAGGTTGCCATGGGCAATCACCGCCACCTGTTGCGGGCGCAGGCCCATGCGCTGGCGCAGGCAGTCGCCGCCCAGGCGGGTGAGGGTGATCAGGCGGCGCATGCCTTTGGCCAGGCGCCGCTCTTCGTGCAAGGTCAACGGGTCGGCCAGCAGCGCCGCCGCCTGGGGCAGCGGATGGGGCAGGCGTTCAAGCAGGGTCAAGGGGAAAAACAGCTTGGCCCGGCGCCAGATCAGGCGCTCCGGGTCATGCACCGTGGCGGTCAACGGCAGGTGCGGTTGCGCCCGGCGCAGGTACTCCAGCGCCTGGAACTCACCGAAGCGCCCACCCCCCAGTTCGGCATGCACCAGGTCCACGCCGCGCCAGTCAAAGGCCTGCAGGCGCTTCAACTGTTCAGGCAATTCCAGGCAGCCGGCGAGCGGGGTCTCCACCTCCAGCCCCTGTTCGATCAACGCATGGCGCAGATGCGCGGCGTAATCGGCGATCCCGGTCTGCTCCGGTGGCAGCGGCGCCAGCAGTGCGATACGCATCAGGCCGCCCCGCGCCAGCTGTTGAGTCGTGCCAGCACCTTGGCCGGCACTTCGAAGCGACGGCGGTTGAGGATCATGCCGTCGACTTTGCCGAACGCAGTGGTCAGCAACGACACGGCATTTTCGATCGTCGGTACGGTGCTGGTGCGGGCCTCGATCACCAGTACGATCTGGTCAGCGCGGCGCAGCGTCAGGAAGGCCTGCGGGTTGGAGGACAGCGCCGAGGCGTCCAGCAGCAACACCTCACCCGGCGTTGGCGCGCTCGCCCCATCGACCGAGACGCGGTGACCACGTTCCTCCAGCAGACGCTTGAATTGCGAGGCGATAAAGGTCACACCCTCGCCATGGCGCGCCGAGGTCAGGCCCAGGGCAAAACCTTCGGCGGCAATGCGATCCAGGGGCAGCAGGCTGTACAATCGATAAAGGCTGGCGGTGACGGCTGCCGGCGTTGCGTCTTGCACATCGGGAATGCTGCTCCATAGCGGCACATGGAACATCTCCTGCAAGCGCGTGCCATCGTGGATGCGCTGGTCCAGCAGGTACAGCACATAGATGGTCAGCAAGCCCACGGCCACGCCGGCGGGAATGGCGAACAACAGCATCAGCAGGCTCTTGGGAAACACGCGGGCCGGGTTGAGGGTGGCGTGTTCGATCAGGGCGATGTTGCTGATCTGGCTGTTGTCCAGTTCGTGGTCGATTCGCGCCTGTTCAAGATTGTCCGAGTACAATGCATAGCTCTTTTCGGCCGTGCGCAGTTGTTGGCTCAGGGTGTTGAGTTGCGGTTCATCGGTCATCGCCTGGTCACGCTGGGCGCGCAGTTCGGCAAGGGTCTTGTCGTAGTTCTCGATTTCCCCGGCCAGTTTGCGCTCTTGCAACTGGGCGTCGATCATTTGCTGTTTAACGTTGATCACCAGGCTGTTGGGCGCGGTGTTCTGCGAGCGTTCCAGGCGTGTAGCTTCCTGGGCGCTGAGGGCTTCCATGTCGCGGATGTTCTGTTCGATCTGATTGACCTGCGGCGTGCCCGGCAGGTAAGTGCGCAGCAGCCGAGCCCGCTCCACTTGCAGCGCATTGAGCTGGCGCTTGAGGTCGAGCTGGGTGGGGTTGAGGCTGGTTTCGCGCATCGTGACCACGTCTGCCGGCTGGCTCTTGATCTGCTGGCTGGCGTTGGCCAGGAGGCTGCGAATCCCCGATATCTGGTTCTGTGCGCTGACCTTGGCATCGGTGACGCGGTCGATCTGGTTGGTCAGGTTCTTCAGGCGTGCATCGACACTGATCGAGTCGATCTGCTTCAAGCGGCCTTGCAACTGATCTTTCAGACTCTGGATGTTCTCTGCCACCTTGGCGCGTTCGGTTTCATAGAAGGTGTGCAGGCTCTTGCGCCCGAGAATTCGTGCACGCTCTTCAAGGTAGGCATTGACCCATTCCTCGACGATTTTTTGCGCCACCGCCGGATCGTCCCAGGTGAAGGAAATCTCGATCACCGAAGAACCCGGCTCGTGACCGGCGGTAAAGTTCTTCTCCAGTGAGGTCGCCAGGCGCTCCAGCGGGCTTTGTTTCTCGGCAAGGCCGACGAACTGCAGCACACTACGAATGCCATTGATGACTTCGCCCACGCCCTTTTTGATGTAGAACTTGGTGACCTTCCAGAAGCCTTGCGGCGGTTCGGCGGTCATCGCCATATAGCGTTCGGCAACGATATGCACGATGGGCCGGCCGGTGAGCATTTTTTCTTCGTCGACAATCGGGTCGTGCTGGGTGCTCGGGGCAATCAGCGTCTGACGGTTGGCGGCTTCGATCGGCAACGTGGTGTTGTCCCGGCCCGGCTTGACCAGCAAGCGCGCGTCCGACTCGTAGCGAGCCGGCAACAGGAAGGCACCCAGCACGGCAACGACGATCGTGGTGATCACGGCCAGTTTGAATTCGCGGCGGTAGATAAAAAACAGCCGCAGCAGGTCGCGAAGAGAGCGGATTTCGATCACAGGATCACTCCATTGGATAGATGTTGTTCGTCGAATGAAATCGGCGTGCTCAAGTGATACAAAGCCTGCGTCATAATCATTGTGGAGGGTTGATATAGGTATCGCCGGACTTGTTACCATTGAGCTGATAGTTCAAGCCCAGTCCAACCCCTTTGCTAACCGGAAACAGCTTGGTGAAATACATATCCACAGCCTCCACCGTCGCGCCGATGCCCGACTGCGGCACAAAGATCAAATCGCCGCGCTGCAACGCCACCCGCGGGTGATTGGGGTTGGTCAGCATGCTTTCCAGGCTGATGAAGTACGTCCTGTACTTGCCGTCGGGCCCGGTACGCAGCAAGGCCACGTTGGAGGCATCCGCCGAGGGCAATACACCACCGGAGCTGAGCAGCGCCTGCTCGACGCTGACGTTGCCGGCCAGGTCGAAAAACGCCGGGTTGGACACCGCGCCGCCGATAAACACCTTGTTGCTCGGTGCGCTGGCGATGTTCACCGTCACCGCAGGTTCGCGGTAGATGCGCTTATACTTCTCGGTGATCTCCTTGCCCAGGTCTTCGGGCGTGCGCAAGGCCGCCTTGACCCGGCCAATGTTGGGCACCGAGATCACGCCGTCGGGGCGCACCACGAACACCGTCATGTCATCGGCCGCCGCCGGTTCCTGGGCATCACGCACGATACGCAGCGAGTCGCCGCTCTGGATCAGCACCTGCGGCGGTGGCAGGTCGGCCAGGGTCAGCGCCGCTTGATGGCCGGCCTTGAGCGTAGTGTTGTCAGGAAGCGGCACCCGCGCGGGGGTCGAACAACCGGCCAGCCAGATTGAGGTGCTCAAAAGGCCGAGCAGGGTAAGACGGAAACGTCGGTTGATAGTCTTCATGACGGCTCAAGTCCAGTAGGTGGAAAACATGCCCAGGCGCCGTTTAAGCGCGTTGGGCAGGTGGCGTTCAAGGTGGCCGAGGCGATAGCCCAGCAATTTAAAGGCACTGCGCACCACCACTTCGGGGGCGCGATACAGCGCGTTGGCCTCGCGCAATGCGTGCAGTTCGGCCAGCACATAACGTTTGCCTTCGCCGCCGGCGTCGCCAAACGCCTGGCGAATCCACGGTTCGCGGCCGTAGAACACACCGATATCGAAGTAGCGGCGAAACTCTTCCAGCAAGCGGTAATCGTGGGAGTGATACACCTGCGCGCTCGCGGCATAGCGCACCTGGTAACCGGCCAGCAGCATGCGCGCGGCCACATAGGCGTCTTCACTGCCAATCACATCCCGGGGGAAACCGCCCACCGCGCTCAGGGCGCTGCGCCGGTACACCGAAAACGAGTCAGAGCTGAAGCAGGTCTTGATGCCCAGTTGCGCTGCATCGTCCAGGCGCTTGGTGCGGCTGGCCGCCGGGTAATTGAAGTGCCGCGACTGCGCGCCGAGCACGCCGGCGCCGGGGTGCGGCAGCTGCCGTCCATAGGCCACGCCATTGAGCGGCTCCAGTTGCAGCTCGCTGATCAGGTTGGCGAAGGTCTCGGCGGTGGCGGGAATCGCGTCCTGGGTCATCACGATCAAGGCGTCGCCGCCCACCTGTTCACTGGCCCAGCGCCGGGTGCCGCCGTGGTTGAAGTCGCGGGCATCAATCACCTCCACACGTGCGCCAAACTCGCGAAAGCGCGCCACGGTGTCATCGCTCGATGCGCTGTCGACCACCAGCATCTCGTCCGGTTGCAACGTCTGCATGCGCAGCGCTGGCAACAGGCGGTCCAGGTGACTGGCCGCGTTGCGGGTGGGGATGATCAATGACGTACGCATCAGGGCTTCACTTCAACCGGCGCGCGGCCGTAGATGTCGTCATATCGCACGATGTCGTCTTCACCCAGGTACTCACCGCTCTGTACCTCGATCATCACCAGGTCGATGATGCCGGGGTTGGTCAGGCGGTGCTTGTGCCCGGCGGGAATGTAGGTGGACTCGTTCATGTTGAGCAGGATCTCGCGTTCGCCATTGGTGATCATCGCTGCGCCGCTGACCACTACCCAATGCTCGCTGCGGTGATGGTGCATTTGCAGGGACAGCGAGCCCTTGGGCTTGACCACGATGCGCTTGATTTTGAACCGCGTGCTTTCCTCCAGCACCGTGTAGGTGCCCCAAGGCCGGGTGACGGTGCGGTGCAGGCTGAACGCCGGGTGATTCTGGCGCTTGAGTTCGGCAACGATATGCCGCACGTCCTGGCTGCGATGGGCGTCGGCGATCAGCAGGGCGTCCGGGGTGTCGACGATGATCAGGTCGCGCACGCCCACCGCACCGAGTACCCGCTTGGGCGAATCGATGTAGCAGTTATGTACGTCGTGCAGGATCGCCTCGCCATTGATCTGGTTGCCATTGTCGTCACTGGGCGTGAGTTGGCGCAGGGCTTCCCAGGAGCCGATATCGCTCCAGCCAATGTCGCAGGGCACGACCGCAACCTGGGCGGATTTTTCCATCAGCGCCACATCAATGGAGATATCCGGCGCGGTGCCGAAACCTTCAGGGCTCAGTTCGCGCTGGCGGCTGCTGCTGTTTTGCAGGCTCTGGCTGTGCTCCAGTGCAGCCTTGGCCGCCTCCAGAACCGCCGGGGCGTGGCTGGCCAATTCTTCCAGCAGGGTGGCTGCCTTGAAGCAGAACATGCCGGCATTCCACAGGTGCTTGCCGCCGTCCAGGTAGCCTTGGGCGGTGGCTTGGTCGGGCTTTTCGACAAAGCGCTGCACCCGAAACCCAGCGCCCAGTGCCGGCCCTTGTTCGATATAGCCAAAGCCGGTTTCTGCTCGGTCAGGCTGGATGCCAAAGGTCACCAGGTAACCGGCCTCGGCCAACGCGCGGGCTTTTTCCACCGCCTGGGCAAAGGCGCCTTCATCGAGGACCAGATGATCGGCCGGCATCACCAGCAACTGCGCGTCTGCGCCGAAATGCTCCTGCACATGCAACGCAGCCACGGCGATGGCGGCGGCGGTGTTGCGGCCAAACGGCTCCAGCAGCAGGTCGAGGCCCAGGCGCTGGGTGTTCACCGCGCGGTAGTCGTCCAGGGTGCGAAACAGCAGGTCGCGGTTGGTCACGGTCAGGATGCTGTCGACGCCCGGCAAGTGACTGGCCCGCAGGAAGGTCTTCTGCAACAGGCTCTGGTCGTCGCGCATGCGCATGAACGGCTTGGGCATGTTCTGCCGCGAAACCGGCCACAGCCGCGTACCCGAACCACCGGAGATGATGCACGGGATCAATCCGTTAAGTGGGTTCATCAATAGACTTCCTTGGTGGAAAGAACGGCCGGGACCGTCATGAAAACGATGTAGAGGTCCAGCCACACGGACCATTTGGCGATGTATTCCAGGTCGTATTCGACCCGTTTCTGAATCTTGAACAGCGTGTCGGTCTCGCCGCGGTAACCATTGATCTGCGCCCAGCCGGTGATGCCAGGCTTGACCCGATGGCGCGAGCTGTATTCGCTGACCGCTTGCTCGAAAGGAATCCCGGCCGCCTTGGTGGCCGTGGCGTGGGGGCGCGGGCCGACCATCGACATATTGCCCAGCAGTACGTTGAACAGCTGGGGCAGCTCATCGATGCTGGTCTTGCGGATGATCCTGCCGACCCGGGTAATGCGCGGGTCCTGGCGCGTGGTCTGGTTTTCGGCGTTGAGGTCGGTCTGTTCGACGTACATCGAGCGGAACTTGAATACCCGGATCAGGTTGTCGTTGTAGCCAAAGCGCTTCTGGCGAAACAGCACCGGGCCCTTGGAATCGAGTTTGATCGCGATGGCGGTCACCAGCATCACCGGCGACAGCAGCAGCAGGCCGATGCTGGCCAGCAGCAGGTCTTCACAACGCTTGATAAAGGGCGACCAGCCCCGCAGTGGCAACTGCGAGGTGTTGAACATCAGGATGCCGCCCACATCGGTGATGCGGTTATGGCCGTAGCGCAGGGCGGCCATATCCGGCACCAGCATGACGTTCACCGACATCTGCCGCAGGCGCTTGACCAACCCGTTGATGCGCTGCTCGGCAGCCCAGGGCAGGGTGATCATCACCTGGTTGACCTGTTCGGAGCGGATCAGCTTTTCCAGATCGCGGGTATTGCCCAGCAACGGCAGGCGGCTCAATTCCTTGGGAATGCGCTCGGTACGGTCGTCGATAAAACCGATCAGGCCGGAGCGGATGTCACTGTTGCGCGACAGGTGTTCAGCCACATGCACGGCCGTGTCGGTAAAGCCCAGGATCACGGTGCGCTGGAGGAATTTGCCGTTATCCATCAGATGGCGGTACAGGCGCAGCATCAATATCCGCTCCACGCCAAACAGCACCAGGCTCATGGAAAACCAGGCCGCCAGGTTGCGTGGGCTCAACTGTGGGAACAGCAGCAGGATCTGGTACATGAACAGCAGGATGCAAAACGCCGAGACCCAGGCCACCAGCATCACGCGAAAACGCAGGCGGTTGCTGAACAGATCCTCGGAGTACACCCCCAGAGCCTGGAACAGAATGATGGTCAGGAGCGCAAAAAACACCAGCAGGCCCAGGTAGTGGTTGCGCATGTGCTCGGCGACGGGGTCCGGGTAGAACAACAGAATAATGGCCGGCACCACAGCCGTAAGGCCGTGGATCAGTTTCACGAAAACGACAAAAAACTCAACGAAACCGGGACGAGTCAGAAACAGGCTATCGACCGACGATTTACCGCGCATAAATCAGATCCTCAATACACCACCAGAACGTTCCTATTCGTTTGCTCATCCATAAGGCAGCTTTGCTTTACAAGTGGTGCAAATCGAACAACTGCTGTTGCTGGGTAATACGTAATGCCTGTTCAGACGCAGGAATTTACGGAGTGATGGCTAAATAGTGGCTCTCTTGAGGGTCCGTGTCAATGTTTTGGCTTTTTGGCCTTTGCCGTCAATGGCTCTCGTAAGGCCTCCATGATATGACGATTAATTGACATAAGAGGGGACGCTTTCAGAAAAATCGAGAATTGATGCTGGCTTTTTGGAGTGTAGGAACAAACGTAGGGATTTGCCTGGCAGCGAAAAAAAGCTTTCTGACGATGGCAGGAAGGGGAAGTTGTAGGAGCGAGCATGCTCGCTCCTACAGGAGGGGCAGTGCCTAGAAGTTGCCTTTGAGGCTCAGGGTCAGGTTGCGCGGCTCTCCATAGAGATTACCCCAGCCTGAGGTGCCCACGGTCTGGTAGTAATTTTTATCGAACAGGTTGTTGCCATTGAGCGCCACGGTCCAGGTGTCATCCACCTGATACGCCAGGCGTGCATTCCACAACGCATACCCGGCCTGTTCCAGTTTGATGGTTTGCAGCCGGTAGTTGCTGCTTTGGGCGTTGACCCCTGCGCCGACTGTCCATTTCGACAGCGCACCGTCCAACTGGTAGTCGCCCCACAAGCGCAGCATATGCCGTGGCACGTAAGTGTTGGACACCGCGCCTTCGGCTGCGCTGTCGATGTTCTTCAGGTTCTTGGTTTGCGTGTAGGTATAGCCGCCAAACACTTGCAGGCGCTCGATCAATTCGCCGCTCAGCTCGGCCTCGACCCCTTGGGCGCGAACTTTGCCCGTGTCGGTGTAGCAGTAGCCGTCGGAGGAGCTGCCGCAGCGGGTCTCGAAATCGGTTTGGGCGGCGTTTTTTTCGATGGCGCGAAACAGCGCCAGGGAGCTGTTCAGGCGCCCGTCAAACCATTCGCCCTTGATGCCCAACTCATAGTTCTCACCCATTTTCGGCTTGAGGGCCGAACCGCTGACCGTAGCGTAGGAGCTTTGTGGCTGGAAGATATCGGCGTAGCTGGTGTACACCGAAAGGTTGTCATTGAGGTCGTAGATCAGCGCGGCGAACGGCGTGACCACCCCGGTTTCCTTGGTGCGTGCATCCTGGTCGGTCCACTCGCCCCAGGCCAGGTTCAGGGACTTACGGCGGTTTTCATACCAACTGACGCGACTGCCCAAAACCAGCATCAAAGGTTCGGCCAGACGCAGGCGCAAGGTGGCGTAGGCACCGTATTGAGTGGCGGTTTCCTTGACCGTGCCGCCACGGTACATGTTGGGCCAGAAGGTGTCGTCGGCAGGTTCCGGGAAGTGGTGGTTGGGGTTGAAGACGCTTTGGCGCTGGGGCAGGTTGCGGATCGCATAGACATCGTCCTGAGTGCCACGGCTGCCATTGGCGCCGAGGATCAACTCATGTTGCAGGCCAAAGGCTTCGAATTGACCATCGATGTAGGCGTCCAGGCCGTAGTCTTTGTGATCGTAGTCCAGCAAGGCTGCATAGCTGGTGAGCGTGGGGGCCGGGTTACCATAGTCCACGGTGCTTTCGCTGGCGGCGTATTTGATGTCTTGCAGGTTGCGGCTATGCACGGCGCTGACTTTGAGCTTCCAGTCGTCGTTGAAGTGATGGGTCAGATCGGCGAACAGCGTGGTGCGCTGGCTTTGCCAATCGTTCCAGGCCTGGCCCAGGCATGTGGAGCGGCTCAGGCCGAGGCTTTTGCCGTCACGATAACGCGGCAGGCCGCTCCAGCACGGCGTGGAGTCGACATCCTCATAGCTGGCCCCGAAGCCCAGGGTGGTGTCAGGGCTGACATCCATGTCCAGGGCCGCGTAAAACGCCTGGTCCTGACGCTTGGCAAGGTCCATGTACGAGCCACGATTCTGTTGGCTAACCGCCGCGCGGCCACGCACCGTGCCGCTGTCGTTCAATGGGCCGCCGGTGTCGAATTCGGCGTGATAGTTATCCCAGGTGCCCGCCGAGAGGCCAAGGCTGGTGGTGGGCTTGTCCTGGGGCCGTTTGCGTACGAAGTTCACCGCACCACTGGCGGTGCCGGCGCCCTTGAGCATGCCAGCAGCGCCCTTGAGGACTTCCACCCGATCATAGATCGCCATGTTCGCGCTGAAACTGTCGGCCTGTACGTAGTCCTTGCCGATATCCAGTGGCACGCCGTCGAATTGGTATTGGCCGAGCATCTTGAAGCCCCGGGAGTAAAAATACTTGCCGCCCATGGGTGATTCGTAGCTGGTGATGCCTGGGGTGCGCTCCAGCAATTGGTCGATGGTGGTGATGTTCTGGTCATCCATCAGCTTGCGGGTCATCACACTCACCGATTGCGGCGTGCGTCGCAGGCTGTGTTCGCCCTTGCCGATGGTCACGGCGCCGGTGGTGTAGGAGCCGGTGCCTTCGGTGGTGGCGCCCAAACGATCACCGGTGATGGTGGTGGCGCCCAGGTTCAGCGTCGAGCCGGCTTGCTGCTGGGGTAGCAGTAACCAAGCGTTCTGGCCCTGGCTTTGCGCCTGCAAACCCTGGCCCTGAAGTAACCGGTTCAGGGCCTGTTGTGGGGCCAGGGTGCCGCTCAGCCCCGGGCTGCTTTTGCCTGCCACGCTGCCAGCGTCATACGACAGGCTGATACCGGCCTGCCGCGCAAACTGATCAAGGGCGCCCGCCAGCGGCCCAGGCGCAATATTCCAGGCGCGGGCCTGGCGCTCGCTGCCGGGCTCCTGGGCACTTGCGGTATACGGCAAGGCGCTGGCCGCCACGCACGCGCCAAGGAGGGTGGCATTGAGGGCGTGTCTGAGGGGTGAACGTTTGGAGGGGAACGCTTGCATGACCGCGGGATGCTCCTGAAGGAAGTGGACAACACGGGCCTGTTGATCGGCCTCTCCTTACAGGTCGAATGGCAATGAGAATTCACCTCATTTATTTTGCAAGGTCACACGCGAGCGGAGACGGTCACCCAGTAACGGCTACGGTAGGTCACATCGATAGCCAGCGATTGCGCCACCAACTTGAGCACCAGGTCGGTGTCGTCCAGTTGGTAAGTGCCCGACACCCGCAGCCCCGCCACGGCTTCGCTGCAACGCAGCAACCCATTGCGATAGCGGCCCAGCTCGGCCAGGAAGTCCTCCAGACGCATATTGTGGGCGCTGATCACGCCGTCACTCCAGGCCCAAGGGTCCAGGCCGTTGTTGGGGGACGGGCGGATACCGCTACGGTTGAACACTACCTGTTCGCCAGGCTTGATCACTTGGCGTGCCGTGCCGTCATGGCGGTCGGCAAACACCGCCACCGCACCCTGCTGCACGGCCAGCAGGGTGCCTTGGGGTTCTTCGCGCACTAGCAAGCGTGTGCCCAGGGCGCGTAGGTAACCGTCGTGGGTATGCACCCATAGCGGACGGCGGTCGACGCCGGTATTGATCAATATTTCACCCTGGCGCAGGTTCACCAGCCGTTGTTCGGCGCTGGAGGTAATGTCGACGGCGCTGGCGCTGTTGAGCTGGACTTTGCTGCCATCCTCCAATGCTACCCAGCGCCGCTCGCCAGTGGCGGTGCGGTAGTCCGCCATCAAGGCGGGCAGGGGCGTGTAGTCGCGGCCCAGCCAGGCTAAACCTGCGGCGCCGGCAAACAGCCCGAGCATTTTCAGGCCTTCACGACGGCTGATGTGCTGGCGTGCGCCGTCGAGTGCATGGCGACTGACATGCGCCGGCAAGTGGTTGAAATCATCATTCAGGGTGGCGACCCGTTGCCAGGCCTGCTGATGCGCCTCGCTGGTCTGCAGCCACTGCTCAAAGGCCGCGGTGCTGGCGTCGTCGGCGGTGTTGTAGCGCAGCTTGATCATCCACTGGATGGCCTGGTCGACCAGGCGCGAGTCAGGAGTCGGCATAGCGCAACCGGTAACAGGCGTGCAGCGCCTTGGACAGGTCGCGCTCCACTGTGGCCTTGGACACGCCCAGGCGCAGGGCGATCTGTGGGCAGGTCAGGCCGTCCAATTGGGCCAACAGAAACGCCTCGCGCACCCGTGGCTTGAGCTGGTCGAGCAAACGGTCGATGCGCTCCAGGCTGTCGAGGATCAGCAGCCGTGTTTCCTCGCTCGGCACCTCCATTTGCGCAAAGTGCGCCAAGCTTTCCAGGTAGGCGCGTTCCAGTTCGCGGCGCCGGTATTGGTCGATCATCAAGCTGCGCGCGATGCTGCTCAGGTACGCGCGCGGCTGCTGCAAGGTCTGTTGCTGACGCGCGTTGAGCAGGCGCACGAAGGTGTCCTGCGCGAGGTCGGCGGCGCGCTCATGGCAACCCGTGCGCCGGCTCAACCAGCCCCGCAGCCAGGAATGGTGGGCTTGGTAAAGCTGGCCGATGGCAGCAAGGTCCAGTGGGTGATTGCTCGACATGGTCATCCTGGCGCAGCAGGCTTAATTGATAATGTTTCGCATTCTAGACGTTGGTTGTGGCATTCAGCAATCACTCGGTTCGCTGCGTGAGCAATGTATCCAGCACAATTTTTTGTAGCGCCTGCCAGCGCCGATTAATCTGGATTTTTTCCCAGCGGACGGTTCGACCATGATCAGCCTCGTCACACTTGGTGTTTTTTCCGGCGCTGTGTTGCTGTTGTTGCTGTCACCGGGGCCGAACATGGCATTTGTCATCAGTCAGGGCGTCACCCATGGCTGGCGCGGCGGCGTTGCTTCGGCCCTGGGCATTGGCGTGGCCGACCTGTTGCTGACAGCGTTGACCGCCATGGGGGTGACGGCGTTGGTCGCCAGCTGGCCGCCGGCATTCGACCTGATCCGTTATGCAGGCGTGATTTACCTGCTGTGGCTGGCCTTCAAAACCTTGCAAAAACGCCCCGGCCTGGACACCGCTCGCGTCGGTCGCGTGGCGTTGGGCCGAGTGTTTCTGCAAGCCATACTCAACAGTTTGCTCAACCCCAAGGCGTTGTTGTTTTTCATGGTGTTCCTGCCACAGTTTGTGCGGCCCGAGGCGGGGCCCATCGCCTTGCAACTGATGGTGCTGGGCGGCGTGCTGACGTTGATCGCGAGCGTGTTTCACATGCTATTGGGCCTGTTTGGCGGGGCGCTCAGCCGCTTCTTCGCCAAGCGCACCAAAAGCGCCTGGCTGCAGAAGTGGGGCTTGGCAACGGTGCTGACGGCGTTGGCCGTGCGCTTGGCGGTGATGTCGCGTCCTGCCTGAATGACAGGCGGGAAGCCAAGCAAGTTTCTTGTGGCGGGGGAGCTTGCTCCCGCAACGGCCCGACAGCCAATGCTCATCTACCAGACACCCCGCAATCCAACTGTGGGAGCTGGCTTGCCTGCGATGACGGCATGCCAGCCGACGCCTATCTACTTGGCACCCCGCAATCAAACTGTGGGAGCGGGCTTGCTCGCAAAGGCGGCCTAACAGGCGACGCAGTTATACCGAGAGCATATCCATTCCTGCGGTAACGGCTACTTAGGGTTCCGCCCTGACGGCGGCTCACTTTCGAAAAGCGCGAAAGTAAGCAAAGCGCTCTTGCCCCACCACTCGGCACCTCGCTTAGGCTCGGTGTGCCCTTAATCCGCCAGTGATTTGGGGGGCCGCCGCCACGCGCCATCCATGGCGCGGGGCGGCTAAACCGGCATCCCTGCCGGTTTACCCCCCAAATCCCTGTCGAATTCCGGCCAGCGTGGTTTAACGGGGCGCCTAAGATCAAAAGCAGATCAAGATCAAGATCAAGAGCGGCTCGCTTCGCATCGTGGTTACAGTCGGCTACAACCGGACAGGCCGTTTAGCACCGAAAGAATCGCAAGAAGTTTCGTACAGCAGCCTAGGACTCACCTTGCGTCCAGGCGCTGAAGCCGGTTTTTTCCCACAACCCTTTAAGGTTGCTGCTAAGAATGGTCATCACTAGTCTTGCCCAGTCGCTGCCAATTCAGCGACCGGACGTGAGAAATCCGAACTACTCCATTGGCGCAAAAGCGCTCACCGTATACAGTGCACGCGCTTTTCGGCTCGCTGTTATGGCGGCTGTGCGCGGGCACGCTTCGGCGTGGCCAAGCTCCTGGGGTCTTGGTTTTCTCACTCCGCGTACAGCTGCCACCTTCAGTTCGTGAGAAAAACTCGGTGGTAGTCCATTACTCTCAGGAACTACATCATGATCAAAGACAGCCCCAATCCTCCTTCAGATTCAAACCTGCTCTTCACCCTCCATCCCAACCTCGACACCGAAACCCTGCTGGTCAATGCCTCTCAGGATCTGGACTCCATCAATGCCATTGCGGCGCACCTGGCCTTTGAGGTTGAAGGTTCGCAGCGCAGTGTAGTGCTGGGGATTTGCCGAATGGTGGAGGGCGTTCAGTTGCTGGTTGATCGGGTAGTAGAGGGAGGCGGCGAGACGCGAGCGCAGTAACGGCGATGCCCGTCAGTTAAGAAGCAGCGCTGTACTGTGGCGAGGGAGCTTGTCGAGGCGTCGAACCGTCCCGCCGGACTGCGTAGCAGTCCCATTCTTCTCGAACCAAGAACGGGGCCGCTTCGCGCCCCAGCGGGAGCAAGCTCCCTCGCCACGAATAAACATTCACCCCAACCGCGCAGCTGCCCGCGCAACAATCTCCCCGCGCACTCTGCGTGACTCCACCGTGCGCTTGTTGGCTTCCTCCAGCACATGCCTGGGCGCCGTCTCCGGGCGGCCTGAGTCAAACGGTGGGGCTGGCGCGTATTCGATCTGCAGTTGCACCAGTTGCGCCGCCGCTTCGCTGTACAACTCCGCGGCCAGAGTCAGGGCAAAGTCGATGCCGGCGGTGATCCCGCCGCCGGTAAACAGGTTGCCGTCACGCACCACACGTTCCTGTACGGGAATAGCACCGAGCGGGGCGAGCAGGTGGTGGTAGGCCCAATGGGTGGTGGCCTTGCGACCGCGCAGTAACCCTGCCGCGCCCAATACCAATGAACCGGTGCACACCGAGGTCATGTAGCGCACTGTCTGTGCCTGGGCCTTGAGGAAGTCCAGGGTTTGCGGGTCTTCCATCAAAGGGCCCACACCGGCGCCGCCGGGTACGCAGAGCACATCCAGGTTCGGGCAGTCGGCATAAGTGATGGTCGGCGTGAACACCAAGCCCGTGCTGGAGGTGATCGGCGCGAGGTCTTTCCACACCAGGTGCAGTTTCACGTCTGGCAGCGAACCGAGGACATCATAGGGGCCGGTAAGGTCCAGTTGCTGGATGCCGGGGAACAATAGAAAACCGAACTGCAAGGTCATGGTTCAAGCTCCGAAAAGGAATGGACGTCCTCACTGTAGAAGCCTAGGCTTTGGCGAATACGCCATTGAGCCCACTAATCTCGCCAATCATGCCAAAAATTATTCATGTACTCGCGTTTGAGAATGCCCAGGTGCTCGATGTCACCGGGCCTCTACAAGTGTTCGCATCGGCTAACGATCTCGCGCGCCAACGTGGTTTGCCATTGCCCTACGCGGTCAACGTCATTGCTACTCAGGCTGGGCCGGTAATGACGTCGGCCGGCCTGGCGCTGCTGGCCGAGCCGCTGCCCGCCATTGACCAGCCCTGCGACACGCTGGTGATCGCCGGTGGCTGGGGTGTGTACGGTGTTGCCGAGGACCCGACGCTGGTGCAATGGGTGCGTGATAAATCCCTGCACACCCGGCGCATGGCCTCGGTCTGCACCGGGGCTTTTCTGCTGGCCGCCAGTGGTCTGCTTGATGGTTGCCGCGTGGCCACGCACTGGACGCGCTGTGAAGAACTGGCGCGCAAGTTCCCTGCACTCACGGTGGAGGCCAATCCGATTTTCATCCAGCAGGGCGCGGTGTGGACGTCTGCTGGCGTGACCGCCGGGATCGACCTGTGCCTGGCCCTGGTAGAGGATGACCTGGGGCGTGCGATTGCCCTGGAGGTGGCGCGCCACTTGGTGGTGTTCCTCAAGCGCCCTGGCGGTCAGTCGCAATTCAGCGTGACGTTATCCCTGCAAAAGAGCGACAGCCGCTTCGCCGAGCTGCATGCCTGGATCGCCGATAACCTGACGCTGGATTTGAGCATCGCCACCCTGGCAGCCCAGGCTGGCATGAGCGAGCGCAGCTTTGTACGCCATTACCGCACCGAGACTGGCCAAACACCGGCGCGGGCCGTGGAACTGATTCGCGTCGAAAACGCACGCCGGCAACTGGCAGACAGCACGACCTCCATCAAACGTATCGCCATGCAATGCGGTTTTGGCTGTGAAGAGACTTTGCGCCGCAGCTTTCTGCGGGCCTTGTCAGTGACGCCCCAGGCTTATCGAGAGCGTTTTTCACCGCTCCAGTAGTTCCAGCAGTGCTTCAAGCGTGACCTGCGGCGCTTCCTGGAAAACATTATGACCCACGCCGGGCAACACCTGCCGGCGATAAAAGCCGCTGAAGTGCTCCACATCGTCATCCACAAGCGGCGGCGGGCCCACACCGTCATCGGCCCCACACAACGAAATGCTCGGTACCGATATCGCCGGTTGGGGCACCAGCGCCTGCTCGATGTATTCCAGCGCGGGATCACCCGGCGCATACATAAAGCGATGGCGATAGGAATGAATCACCACCTCGACAAAATCCGGGTTATCAAACGACGGCGCGGTCAGGGCGTAGCGGCTTGGCCCTTCGGCCCAGGACGGTGACCACAGCGTCCAGAGCAATTGGCAGAGTTCACGCCGGTTGGCCGTCAAGCCGTCGACCCCGCGCTGGGTGTGAAAGTAGTACTGATACCAGAGCCGGTGCTCTGTCTCAGGCGGCCGGGGTTTGAGCGACTGGCTGATGGCCTGGATGTTGTAGCCATCGCCGGTCACCAGCCCGCGCACCCGCTGTGGCCATAGCGCCGCGACAATACAGGCGGCGCGCCCACCCCAGTCAAAGCCGGCGAGGGTGGCTTGCGGGATCGACAATGCATTCATGAAGTCGAGCAAATCCTTGGCCAGCGCCGCCTGTTGGCCGGAGCGCATCACTTGCGTGTTGATAAATCGCGTCGGGCCATAACCGCGTAAATACGGGACCAATACCCGATAACCACGTTCAGCCAGCACCGGCGCGATGTCGTCGTAGCCCCGTGGGTCGTAAGGGAAGCCATGCAACAGGATCACCGGTTCGCCATCGATGGGGCCGTGGGTTTCGTAAGCCACATCAAGTAGAGTTGTGCGCACATACAGCAGCGGGGCAGGGGACGTCACGGTTGCCATACGGTTTTCTCCCCGCTGAGTTTGCGGTCCAGGAACGTTGCCGCACTGATCAATGCCAAGTGGCTCAAGGCCTGGGGCGTGTTACCCAAGTGCCGGGCCTGGCTGTCGAACTCTTCGGCGTACAACCCCAGCGGGTTGGCGTAACGCAGCAACTGCTCGAACTCCAGATGGGCTTTTTCGACTTGCCCGGCGCGCGCGAGGCATTCGACGTACCAGAACGAGCAGGCGGCAAACGCGCCTTCGACGCCTTGCAGCCCATCGATCTGGCTGTCGTCATTGCGGTAGCGGTAGACCATGCCGTCGCGCACCAGGCTTTTCTGGATCGCTTCCAGCGTCGCCAGCCAGCGCGGGTCGGTGGCTGCAACGAAGCGCACCAGCGGCATCAACAGCATCGAGCCGTCCAGCGCCGTACTGCCGATATGCTGGACGAAATGCCCGCGTTCTTCGTTCCAGAAGTTGCTCCAGATGTCGGCGTAGATCGCCTGGCGCGTCTGGTCCCAGCGTGCGAACGGGGCCGGCAGCGAACGTTTGGAGGCCAGGCGAATGGCACGGTCCAGGGCCACCCAGCACATCAGGCGTGAATGCAGGAAGTGGTGCTGCTCACCGCGCATTTCCCAGATGCCTACGTCTTTGCGGTTCCAGATCTCACACACTTGGTCGACCACTTCCACCGTGTGTTTCCAGCCTTGGTGGGAGATGGCTTCGCCGTACTTGTTCACCAGATAGACCGCGTCCATCAGTTCGCCATAGATATCCAGCTGGATCTGATCGAACGCCTCATTGCCCACCCGTACCGGTTGGGCGCCGCCGTGGCCGCTCAAGTGGTCGAGGGTGGTTTCCGGCAGTTCCTGGCGACCGTCGATGCCGTACAGGATGTTGATCTTGGTCGGCTGGCCGCAGCAGTCGCTGACCCGACCCCTGAGCCAGCGCATATAGGCGTTGGCTTCCTCGACGAAACCCAGGCGCATGAACGCATAGACGGTGAACGACGCATCGCGGATCCAGGTATAGCGGTAGTCCCAGTTGCGTTCGCCGCCGGGCGTTTCCGGCAGCCCGAACGTGGCCGCGGCGATAATGGCGCCGTGTTTGCGCGAGGTCAGCAGTTTCAGCGCCAGTGCCGAGCGGTTGACCATCTCGCGCCAGCGCCCGCGGTAGTTGGACTGGCTGATCCAACCGCGCCAGAACTTCAAGGTGCGCTCCAGGTAGAGGTCAGTACAGTCGTTGGTGACGCGCGCATCCTCCTGGCCACCGAGGACAAATTCGGCGCCTTCATCCTGGGCGAGGGTAAAGGTGGCGATGGCGGTGTTGTCTTGGAGGGTCAGCGACTGGCTGCCGGTCAGGCGCAGGCCGGGTTGGCCGTTGGCGGTGAACACGACACTGGCAGCCTCGGCCTTCGCCTCGGTAGCGGCCCGGGCATAGTCGTGGCGCACGGCGCAGCTTAAGTGGATAGTCGCCTTGCCACTGACCACCCGTACCCGCCTGATCAGCAAAGGCAGTTCATCGACGTTTTCGCTGACGGTCAGCAGGTCGGTGATCTCCACCACCGCTTCATCGCTCAGCCAGCGGGTCTGCAGCACGTTGGTGTCGGGCAGGTAGATCTGCTCGCGGCGGGCGTTGGGCAGGTCCGGGGTAAGCTGAAATGTGCCGGCCTCGGGCGTGTCGAGCAATGCGCAAAACACCGACGGGCTGTCAAATTCCGGCCAGCAGAAGAAGTCGATGCTGCCGCGGTCGTTCACCAGTGCCGCGCTGCGCATGTCGCCAATGATCCCGTGGGCATCAATGGCGCTTTGAGGTTCGTTCTTGAAATCAACCATTGCCACGAAACTCCGGGTAGAGGCTCATACCGCCATCGATGAACAAGGTGCTGCCAACCACATAATCAGAGGCATCGCTGGCCAGCCACACCACGGCGTTGGCCACGTCTTGGACGTCACCGACACGACCATAGGGAATCAATTTAAGCAGCTCTTGTTCTGCCGCGCCTTCGGTGGCCGCGCGGTTGATCGCCGTGCGAATCGCCCCTGGCGCAATGCCATTGATACGGATGCGCTGTTCGCTGACTTCCTGGGCGAGGGTGCGCATCAGCATCTCCACGCCGCCCTTGGACGCGGCGTAATTCACATGCCCGGCCCAGGGGATGACTTGATGCACCGAACTCATATGGATGATTTTGCCGGCCGCCCGTGACACACCTTCGCGAACGCCCTGGCGATTGAAGATACGCACCGCCGCCCTAGCGCACAGGAACTGCCCGGTGAGGTTGACGCCAATCACCGTGTTCCAATCCTCAAGGGTCATGTCGACCAGATTGGCATCTTTTTGCAGGCCGGAGTTGGCCACCAGAATATCCAGATGGCCGAAGGCGTCGAGGGTTTGGGCGAACAGGCGTTCGACATCGGCCTCCTTGGACACATCGCCGCCAATCGCAAGCGCTCGGCCGCCGTTGGCATTGATCTGCGCGGCGAGAGCCTCAGCCGGTGCCGCCTGGGAGTTGTAGTTAAGCACCACCGCGGCGCCCGCTGCGGCCAAGGCTTTGGCCGCGCCCGCGCCAATGCCGGAACTGGCCCCGGTGACCAGGGCCACTTGTTGCTGCAAGGAAATCTGCATCGCCCACCCACCGTTTTATGAGAGTCCTTCTTGCTGACTGGCGGCGGGGAGCGGAAGTTCACCCCCTCGCGTTTACGCCCAGCGCGGGTAAAAGCGCGACTTTATCGTATGATGCTGAAAACAAAGGGCAATACAGGAAGCGATGGAATGCAGGCGCGGGCCGATACCAGATTGATCAAACTGTTAGTCAGCGGCGTCTTGGCCGTTTTATCACTGACTCAAACAGCCCTGTGCCTTGCCGATAACAGCAATGGTAAAACGCTGTATCTACAGCGCTGTGCTGTATGCCATGGGTCCGATATCAAAGGCACGGGGCCATTGGCTAAAAAAAGCAATCCGCCAACCCCCGACCTGACAACCGCCGCCTTCAAGAAACGACTCCATGAATATCCTGGCGTTATTGTCTCCTCGGTCATTCTTCGCCCCAATGGCAACCTGATCCCCAAGACGCTGCAAGACAATGGCGTAAAGATCGCGCCACATGCCTGGAGTGTTAAAGACTTTCGCGATTTGCATCAATACATGAGTGAGGTCATTTCAAACAAATAGCGGGTGGGCGATGAGCAGCAATTGCCCCACTTAATAGGAAGCATTACTATTCACGCCCCGCCTCCCCAGTGCTCTCGCGATGACTCCTCAGCCGCCCCGCAGAACAGGCTTTTTCGAGCACTACGAAGAGTTGATCGGCACCTGGACACGCCGCCTGAGAAACCGTCAGCAAGCCGAAGACCTGGCGCACGACACCTTCGTGCGTGTGCTTGAGTCCGCTGCCTGCGAGGTGGCGCAACCGCGCGCCTACCTGCATCAAACCGCGCGCAATATTGCGGTGGACGCCTACCGCCGCGAAGACCGTCGCGAGACGTTGACGCTGCAGGTGGTTGATCACAGTACGCCGCACAGTAGCGACCCGGAACATTACATGCACGCGATCCAATTGGCCGACGCCATCGAGCGGGCGCTGGCCGAATTGCCGCTCAACTGTCGCAGGATTTTTATCTGGCAGAAGATCGAAGGGCTCACCCAGCAGGAAATCGCCACACGCCTGGGGCTGTCTAAAAACATGGTGGAAAAGTATATGATCCGCACCTTGCGGCATCTGCGTGATCGTCTGGATGCGAGCGCGCCATGACCGGCTTTGAAACAGGATATTCCACGATGGATAACCGTGTCCGTGATGAGGCCGCGCAGTGGTTTGTACGCCTGCAAGACGGCCCATTGAGCGCCCAGGAACGTCAACGTTTCGATGCCTGGCGCAGGTCGCAGCCCGCGCATCAGTACGAAATCGATGTGCTGCAAGGGCTATGGAGTGCGACGGATTTGCTGCCCAAGGCCCACTTGCAGGCGCTGGGCGATGCGCCAACCGAGCGCCTTGGACGGCGTGCGCTGCTGCGTTATGCCGTGGCCGCCAGTGTGGTCGCCGTTGCAGTGGGCCTGGGTGCGTACAGCGGTCTGGGGCAGCCAAAGCCCTACAATGCCGAATTCAGCACGCGGTTAGGCGAGCATCGTCAGGTGACCTTGCCTGACGGTTCCGTGATGGACCTCAACAGCCGCAGCGTGGTCGCGGTTCGCTACGAAAAGAGCCGTCGGGGCGTAGAGCTCAAGCAGGGCGAGGCGATGTTCAGCGTGCAACATGACGCCGAACGCCCGTTTGTGGTCGCAGCCGGGGCAGGGCAGGTGACCGTCACCGGCACGCGCTTTGATGTACGTCGGGAGGCAGACCAGACCCGCGTGGCGGTCGAAGCCGGCACGGTCAAGGTGCAGGGCCGGGCATCCGATCACATCGTCACGCTCACCGCCGGGCGTGGCACCCATGTCGATCCCCAAGGCCAAGTGGCGGCGGCCTACGCGGTGAACCCTGAAGAACTGACCGCGTGGCGCAGCGGTAAACTAGTGTTCAACAACGCCACCCTGGTAGACGTGGCGCGGGAAGTGTCGCGCTACCGCGAGCAACCGCTGCGGGTCAGCACGGCAGCGGTGGGCAACCTGCGCTTGACCAGCGTCTTCAAATCCAGCGACACCGACGCTTTGCTCAAGGCCTTGCCCCACATCCTGCCGGTCGCCTTGCGCACTTTGCCGGACGGTAGCCAGGAAATTATTTCACGCTGACGTTCAGGTTTTTTTCGAGTTCTTCGTCTTCTCGTACAACTGCAACTGGTTTGCATTAACGGCTGCGCATGCTTGCGATCACAGGACTAGGTTCGACGTGAAAAAACTTGCTCTTCACAACAATAAAATTTCCCGCTGGGCGCCCTTGGCCCTGGCCGTTGCCATCAGTACCGCACAGGCTGCCGAGGGCATCCACATTCGTGCCCAATCCCTCGGCGCAGCCTTGAGCCAATTGGGCCAGCAGACCTCGCTGCAAGTGTTCTTCAGCCCCGATATGGTGGCTGGCAAGCAAGCTCCCGCGGTCGATGGCAACCTCTCGCCCGAACAAGCCCTGCGGCAATTACTGCAAGGCAGTGGCCTGGATTACCAGATTGACGCCGGCTCCGTGACCTTGCGTCCGGTGCGCAGCGGCACCGGTGAAGCGGGCTCACCGCTGGAACTGGGGGTCACCGATATCAAAGTGGTGGGCGACTGGCTTGCCGACGCCGATGCCGAAGTGGTGCAGAACCACCCCGGTGCGCGCACGGTTATTCGCCGCGAGGCCATGGTAGAGCAGGGCGCGATGAACGTCGGTGATGTGCTGCGCCGTGTGCCTGGCGTGCAAGTGCAGGAATCCAACGGCACCGGCGGCAGTGATATTTCCCTCAACGTCGGTGTGCGCGGGCTGACGTCACGCTTGTCGCCGCGCTCCACCGTGCTGATTGACGGCGTACCGGCTGCGTTCGCTCCCTACGGCCAGCCACAGCTGTCGATGGCGCCAATTTCTGCCGGTAACCTGGAAAGTATCGACGTTGTCCGTGGCGCGGGTTCGGTGCGTTATGGGCCACAGAACGTCGGCGGCGTGATCAACTTCGTAACCCGTGCGATCCCGCAAGACTTCTCCGGGGAAGTCGGCACCACCCTGCAAACGTCTGCCCACGGGGGCTGGAAGCATGTGGAAAACGCCTTTATCGGCGGCACGGCCGACAACGGTATCGGTGCCGCGCTGCTGTACTCCGGAGTCAATGGCAACGGTTACCGCAACAGCAACAACGGCAACGACATCGATGATGTGATCTTCAAGACCCACTGGGCGCCGACCGATCAAGACGATTTCTCGCTGAACTTCCACTATTACGATGCCAGCGCCGATATGCCCGGCGGCCTGACCCAGAAGCAGTTCGATGCCAACCCGTACCAATCGGTGCGTGACTGGGACAACTTCAGCGGGCGCCGCAAGGACATCTCCTTCAAGTACATCCGCCAGATCGACGACCGCACCCAGGCCGAAGTGCTGACTTACTATTCCGACAGTTTCCGTGGCAGCAACATTGCCAACCGCGACCTCAAGACCCTCAGTTCCTACCCGCGCACCTACTACACCTTCGGCATCGAGCCGCGTGTGTCCCATGTGTTTGACCTGGGGCCCAGTACCCAGGAAGTCAGCGTGGGCTATCGCTACCTCAAAGAAGGCATGCACGAGGAGGCCACCAGCCTGAACCTGGTCAACAACGTACCGACGCCGGGCGGGCAGAGCGACGGTCACGTGTATCAGGACCGCACGGGGGGCACTGAAGCCAACGCCTTCTATATCGATAACAAAATCGATATTGGCAAATGGACCATCACCCCGGGCATTCGCTTTGAAGATATCCGTACCGAATGGCATGACCGCCCAGTCGTGGCCCTGAACGGCAAGCGTACCGAGGAAAAACGCCGCGAGGTCCACAACAACGAACCGCTGCCGGCGCTGAGCGTGATGTACCACGTGTCTGACGCCTGGAAACTGTTCGCCAACTACGAAACCTCCTTCGGCAGCCTGCAGTATTTCCAACTGGGCCAGGGCGGTACCGGCGACCAGACGGCCAACGGCCTGAACCCGGAAAAGGCCAAGACCTACGAGGTCGGTACGCGCTACCACGACAGCGTCTGGGGCGGCGAAGTGACGCTGTTCTACATCGACTTCTCGGATGAACTGCAATACGTCAGCAATGACGTGGGCTGGACCAACCTCGGCGCCACCAAGCACAGCGGCATCGAAGCATCGGCCCATTACGACCTGTCCAACCTCGACCCGCGCCTCGACGGCCTGACCGCCAACGCGGGTTTCACCTACACCAAGGCCACCTCCGAAGGTGATGTGCCGTTCAAGGGCCGCGACCTGCCACTGTATTCCCGCCAAGTGGCGACCCTGGGCTTGCGCTACGACGTCAACCACTGGACCCACAACCTGGACGTCTATGCCCAGTCCGGCCAACGGGCGCCAGGCACCGGAACCACCTACATCACCCAAGGCACCGCGGATGGCCAATACGGTGATATCCCTGGGTATGTCTCGGTCAACGTGCGCAGCGGTTATGACTTTGGCGCGCAGTTGTCGAACCTGAAGCTGGGCGTGGGCGTGAAAAATGTCTTCGACCAGCAGCATTACACACGCTCTAGCGACAACAATGCAGGGTTGTACCTGGGTGAGCCTCGCACGTTCTTTGTACAGGCAAGCGTCGGGTTCTGATCTGTCGTCTCTGGGAAAAATCGCAACCTCAGGGGGGCGATTTTTTTTGCCTGGGCAAAGCGCTCCGCGCACTCATTGCTGCAAGACCACACTCTGTTTCCTACATCACCACAGCACAGATTATGGCTGGATCAGGAACTGATTCCCACGCAAAACCACACATGGGAAAGCTGATGGGCTTCGACACTGCGTTGGAGCGACAAGCTGAAAATCGCCCACTGTATGGAGAAACTTATGTCGGTATCGATGTTGGATACACCCGTCTCTGCTTCATCAACGCCTGACCTTTCACAGGCCAGCGCCAAGGCCGAGGTCAAAAACACGCGCCAGGCTGCACCTTCCTTCAAGGGCCAGAATGCTGCCCATGTGAATTTTCAATCGGGGGACAACAAAGCCGGGCCGGTATTCGGTAACCCCCAGGTACCCACCTCCGCAGCTGAAGTGCCTGGACATCACCACAGATCACCGGCGATGCAGAATTTCCTGGGCCAACTCCCGCACTGGATCAGTCATTGGTTCTTCGGGCATCGGCCGTCTATGCATCCTGGCTGTGGGCATCCGCCGCCAAAGCCGAACCCAGGTTGCAGCAACCCGCCACCCAGGCCGAACCCCATTGGGAGTAATCCGCCACCGAGGCCGGACCCCACTGCAGGTCGGCCGTATCCGCCCGCCCCCGGCAGGCCTGATCCGCAGTACTCGCTGAAAAATAGAGAAGAGCTGGCGCAGCAGTTGCGCGATAACTTCAACGCCTTCAGAGACCCGAAGAACCCTGGTTCCATTAGCGTTGACAGCATTCTTGCAATGGCAAAAAGAGGGTGGTCGCCCAACCCCGTCATGAACGAGAACATTCGCCTGGCCAATGAACTGCTACGACGTCCGGAACTGATGGCCGCATTGGACCGGCACGGTTCCACGGGCGCTTTGGATGGCCTGATCGACCGGCACAGCCTGAACGCGGTAATCAAAGGAGAAAACTACTTCAAGTACAAGACCGACAAGGAACTGGCCGGTGAGCTGCTTGAGCATTTCGACGAGTTGAAAAACGGGAGCGGGGGCTCAAGCCTTAAAATCCGCGACCTGAAAAAGTGGGCCCGCCAGCCACTTACCGGCGACGCAGCCAAGGACCATCTGATTCAGTTATCCCAGGAAATAATACTCAAGCGCAGTGATCTGCTTGAAAAAATGGATAACCGCGCCAGTAAAGATGACGACGGGAAAATCAGCCGTACAGGGCTGTACTTGTTGTCCCGCTGACCGCTCATCAGGCGCCGCCTCTCGGGGGCGGCGCCAGTCCAATATGTTTCAAGGAACGAATTACGCCCATTTGCCACAGAGGTGATACTTGCGGTTGTAATTCGACCCGCCGCTTTTCAGATTCTGAATGAGGGAAAACATATGACTTCAGCCTCGTTTAATTCTTCCCCAAACGGTCCCATCGACCTGTTGCGCAGTACCCAACGTACAAGTCCACCAGTATCCAAGGAGCGCGGCCCCTCGCGTAGCTTCCCTTTTGCGTCGACGGAATATGAGGCAGAAGCACGGCGTATGAAGGCTTATGCCGGCGAGCGTAGATTCCAGGCGCCCGTGTCGGACGACTTTTCCCGGGGCATGCTGGCAGACCCGCAGGTCAGGGGGGAGGGCGCCGATTCGTTGAACGACACGGGCTTGATCAATTGCCTGGCAGGCTGGTGGCGTAGGCGCAAGCTGGGTTAACCGCGGCTGACCACGGTTTTACATATTGTCATTGGTAGGTATCGTTGACTCGGAACTGCCGAGTTCCTCCAACCACACATGAGGTGCCTGCCTGGGTAGAGTCCATTCGTTGATTTTGCCCATCAAGGTAAAAATCACCCTGCGGATATGCATCTGAAAAGTGTTGGAGAAAACCCATGACAATCGAGGGTGTATTACCTTCCGGACGGCCTCTGCCCCCCGACAAGCCGGCCGTACACTCAACTACGTCATCAGCGGCCATCCACCCTGAGGCCTGGCATCAGCCCCCTTCATCGACGTCGGGCGAGGGGTCGCGCAAGCCTTTTCTTTTACGCGGAACATTGTCCGCTCTACGCCATCGTGACTTGCAGAACTTTCCCCTTGGGCGGGCCAGTGGTACCCCGCCGGGTGCTAGCTCAACGGACAACCAACTGGCGAAGGCCCTGGAAAAATCCTTCGGCCTGCTGCACTCCTTTCTGAATGATGGGCGCTTGACGTGGATGTCTTTGCAGCGGATCGCCGTTCATCCTATGGGTGAAAGCGAGGCGTTGGACGGCGTGATTCAGGTCGTCGGGGAAATGCTCAAGCGCCCGCGGTTAAGTGACGCGATCTTCAGTCGTGACGGCGATATCACCCGTGACAGCCTCCGCGCGGCGGCCCAAGCGTTGCAGGGGAACAGCTCGGCAACCGAGTTCAGTCAGGACCCGTTTCATGCGCAAGGCAATGCGCAGGTGGTGGAGGCGCTACAAAGCCAGTTTCCGCTGTTGAGAGACAAGGCCATGGACCGAACCTACCTGTTTGAACCGCATCAGTATGTTGAAATAGCCAGGCTGCGGGAGGTCATGCAGGACCCGCATGAGGTTGATCAGCAGGGCGCGCCGGTGCTGGATGCGTCCACGGGCATGCCCCAGTCCAAATACAGCGAACTCTGTGTCTACACCGCGAAGAACATTATTGAGCGTCCAGGTTTGCTGCCTTCGTTGGAGCGCGCCAATGGCACACGACTATTTGGCCCGCCTCACAAAGAGGGGTGGCTCAGCAACAAAAGCCTCGAACGCTGGCATGAGCAAGACGCCGCACGCAAGGCACGCTGAAAGGCAAGCTACACCTTGAGGACTTTGCCGCTGATGGCCACCGCCGCCAGCAATACGGCGATCAGGATGAAGGCAGTGCTCAAGCTGCTGCCGTGGGCGATAAAACCAATCACGGCGGGGCCGGCGAGAATGCCGGCGTAGCCCAATGTGGTGATGGCAGGCACTGCAATATGCTCCGGCATTACCGTTTGCTTACCCACGGCGGTGTACAGCACCGGCACGATATTCGAACACCCGGCCCCCACCAGCGCATACCCCAGCAGCGCAGTTTCCCACGCAGGCAATAGCGTCGCGAGGAGCAAGCCGGCACAGGCCAGCGTGCCGCCCATCACGATGACCCGCGTGGGGCCCAGGCGTCGAACAATCGCATCACCGGTCAGGCGTCCAGCGGTCATGGTCAAGGCAAATGCCGCGTAGCCCAGGCCGGCGTAAGCCTCATCCAGGCCGCGCTCGGCGCTGAGGAACACAGCGCTCCAATCCAGTACGGCGCCTTCAGCCAGGAACACGATGAAACACAGGCAACCGATAAACAACACCACACCATGGGGCACTGCAAATGCCGGCCCCGAACTTTCACTGCCATAAGGCAGTAAGTGCGGTGCAGCCTTCAACAGCGCCGCCAGTGTAATAACCACCACCACCAGGGTCGCCTGCAATGGCGACAGGCCCAGGCCCAGCAACCCCGCAACCCCCGCAGCGCCGACAATGCCCCCCAGGCTGAACAAACCATGGAAACCCGACATCATGGTTTTGCCACTGGCGCGCTCAACGATCACCGCTTGCAGGTTGACGGTGGAGTCCACGGTGCCCAGGCCTGCGCCAAACAGGAACAACCCGGCAATCAGCAACGGGATGGAACTGACGGTGGCCAGCATCGGCAGAGCCAGGCAGATCATCAGTGTCCCTGCGCTCAGCACGCGTCGGCAACCGTAACGCGAGGCCAGCGCGCCCGCTGCCGGCATTGCGATGATCGACCCCACCCCCAGGCATAACAGCAGCAGGCCAAGGGTGCCTTCATTCAGATTCGCACGCGCCTTGGCGTACGGCACCAGCGGCGCCCAGGCGGCGATACCAAAACCTGCGATAAAAAAAGCGATGCGGGTCGACATCTGCTCCAGTCGCCCGGGAACCACGGGGGCAGGAGTGGGAATGGCAGTCATGGAAAATCCTTGGTTTGGCGTTCAACGAACGATGTCCGGCGCGACATCCTTGCATATCAGGCCCTCTTGAGCGAATCGGGTTCCGTTGGTGTTACGGGGCGTGAGGCAAATTCTTTTTACAAACACGGAACGCTTTGGTGGCCGGTCACCACGTAGAAATGATCGAGCCTGTAGGAGGTGGGCTGGAAGGTGTGTAATCCCTGCAGGAGTGGCTGAACCCCAGGTTTCTTGTGGAGGATTACCACCTTCCAGCTCACTTCCCACAGACCGGCCGTTGTGTAATACGCTGCTGTCCCGATAGTAGATAAGTGAACGGACGAACCGATGAAGAATTTCCGGTTGGCGTGGTTATGACCCGATTCTACGACGCGCGCGGCAATATCTATGGGGTGGTCAGCCCCGCCTATTTATGCCGCCAGGGTATTGCCGTGCCCGACACTGCCGGCTTGGCTGCGAGCACGCGTAAGGCGTGGGCCGCATCGGCGATTGCGTCGGAATGTGGTTGGGGTTCGTTGCCGCGTCCTGCTGGTGCCAAGGCGCATCGCTGCGATGGTTTGTTGGTCGGGCCATTTCAGGCCCAGCCACCGTTTGATCTGCTGATCATCAATACCGACGGCTCTCTCGCCGAACGCAGTGGTAATGGGCTGACTATCTTTGCCCAAGCGTTGACCGACCAGGGTTTGCTGGTCCATGGCAGCGAGTTGCGGGTGTATCACGACAAGCCGGATGCGGTATCGCCCGTAATCACCTGTGTCGAGCCGGCTGAGCATGAACAGGTGCCAGGCTTCTGGCTGGCCTTGGGCCGGCCCGAGTTTGGCCCTTTGGCGGTGGGGGCGGTTGGCGTGAGCCCGGTGGCTGTGGGGCGGCATGAACTCAGTCGTGTGGCAGCCTTGACGTCGCTCAATCCGCAATGGGGGAGCAGTCAATTTGTCCGGGTTGGCAACCCCCATTGTGTGACGCTGGTTGAGCAGGTTTCGGCATTGCCAGGCTGTGACACGATGCATCAGTCGGTACTTTTCAAGCAGTTGAAGGCCATCGCTTTTGCACCGCCGGCAGGGTGCGGCCAACCCTGTGTCGGTGGGGTCAACCTGCAATGGGTTGCTCGAGACGCTGGCAATCGAATCATCGCACGCGTATTTGAGCGAGGAGAGGGGCCTACGGCGTCCTCGGGGACCAGCGCCAGTGCAGTGGCGTGCGCGGCATGGCGAGCAGGTTGGGTTGAGGGGGGCGACGTAGCGGTGGTAATGCCGGGTGGCACGGCGCCAGTGCGCTTGCAGATCGAATCAGGAGACGTGCTGAGTGTTAGTCTTTTCGGGACAGCGCAATTAAAAGTCTGAACATCGGAAATGACTGATGCCTTAAATAAGCGTCAGCCGTTTCCTTAAAACTCAGTTAAGAGAGTACAAGCCGCAGTCAGAGTTTGCCTCTAATTATTAGATGATTTTTTGGCTGTATTTATATTCTGTAAAAGACACTTCCATCTTTGCTGTACGAAACTTCTTTATTATTTCTGAAGGGCCGAAAGTCGCCTGAAATCGCTAAGCTTTAGCGCATTCAGGTGCTTTTTCTCAATCCAAATGGCGTTGACGAGGGAAAGCTGTTCAAACGAAAAGTTGAAGACGGGTAACAAAGGATGGTTAACGCGTTTGTTTCGTCACGTTTCAAATTGGTCCTTGCAGGTATAAAGACAGATTTTCAGATAGTGGCATTCAAAGGCAGCGAAGCCCTCGACCAGCCCTACTTTATACAGGTGCAGTTAGTCAGCGAAGACCCCTCCCTTGACCTGGAGGCATTGCTTCATCAACCCGCCTATCTGCACTTGGGCGAAGCAGGTCAGGGCTTGCATGGGCAAATCTTTGCCATCGGTCGGGATGATCCCGGTATGCGGCTCGCCCTTTATCACCTGACACTGGCGCCACGTCTGGCATCCCTTGCCTATCGTTGCGACCAGCGGGTTTTCCAGCAGCGCAGCGTACCGCAGATCATTGTTGCGGTCCTCGAACAGCACGGCATCTTCGCCGACGCCTATGCCTTTGAGCTCGGGCCGGTGGTGTATCCACCACGCGCCTTTTGCGTGCAGTACAGGGAGTCCGACCTGCATTTCATCCAACGGCTGTGTGAAGAGGAGGGCATTCACTATCACTTTCGTCACAGCGCAGAGAATCATCTGCTGGTGTTTGGTGATGACCAGACGGTGTTTCGCCGGTTGCCGGTACAGCGTTATTGTTCCTCGGCTGATCCATCGCTTGGGGCCCCGGTCGTCCAACGTTTCGACCGGCGCCTGGTCACGCGCAGCCGGCGCACCGTACGTCGTGACTATGACTTTGAGCACCCTTCGTTTCGCCTGCATGACCAAGCCGGTGCCGGGCCGGCGGATCCTTTGGAAGACTATGGCTACCCTGCTGGCTTTACGAGCCATGCACGTGGTGCGAAGCTGGCGCGACGCAGCCTGGAGCGTCACCAGCGTGATCGCCATCGAGTGCTGGGCAAGAGCGATCAACCGGCGCTATGCAGTGGCCACTTCCTTGAACTGTGCGATCACCCGGACCCAGCCTGCAACGACTTATGGTTGCTGACCTCGGTGCGTCATGAGGGTTACCAGCCGCAGGTGCTGGAGGAGTCGATCGTTGATGCCAATGGGTTCCAAGGCTATCGCAACCGGTTCACTGCAACCCCCTGGCGCGCAGTGCATCGACCTGCCCTCAAGCACCCCAAACCGACGATCAGTGGCAGCCAGACCGCAACGGTAACCGGGCCTGCCGGCGAGGACGTGCACTGCGATGCCTATGGCCGTGTGAAGGTGCGCTTTCATTGGGATCGCGCGGACAAGGGCGACGAGACGAGCAGTTGTTGGCTGCGCGTGGCGTCCGGTTGGGCGGGTGATGGGTTTGGCGCCATGGTCATTCCACGGGTGGGCATGGAAGTGCTGGTGAGCTTTTTGGAGGGCGACCCGGACCAACCCCTTGTCACCAGTTGCCTGCCCAATGCATCGCACTTGCCGGCGTACGCTTTGCCGCAGCACAAGACACGCAGCGTACTGCGTAGCCGCAGCTCGCCGGGCGGCGGAGGCGCCAACGAGTTGCACTTGGAAGACCGGCGCGGCGAAGAACTCATCTACCTGCGTGCCCAGCGTGACCTGGAGCAACGGGTGGGGCATGACAGTCGCCTGGAGGTAGAGGGCGATAGCGTGACTCGCGTTGGCAAGAGCTTGTTGATCGAAGCCGGGCAGCAGGTTCATCTCAAGGCCGGCGCCAGCCTGATCATAGAGGCCGGTGCACATCTGAGCTTGAAGGCAGGCGGGGAACACCTGGTGATGCGAGCCGGCAGTATTTCCAGCAGCCGGTCCATCACTCTGGGCGGTTCGCCGTCTGCAAGCCGTTCGGTGAACCCATCAGGGGTTGCCGGCACGCAAATCTCTGCCGTGCAAAACGTCATCATGGACTTGGCCAAGCAACTGGGCGCCGACTTTTGCCCTCTGTGCGAAGGCTGCCGCGAAGGCCTGTGCGATATCCCAGGGAGGGCGGCCTGATGGACAGCTTGCTCCATTGTTGGATGGCCCAACAACAGCAGAGCGGACACCCATTGTGCCTGATGCTTGATGGTAACCACGAGGCTCGCCAACGCCTGATGGCAGATCGTGCTCCGTCGCACTATTGCAACCTCTACAGCGAGACCGCTGCGGCGGAGTTGGCGAATACAGGCCCGCTCATACTGTTACTGGAACAACTGAATGAGCCTGCCTTGGCCGACCTGTTGCTACACCCCGAGTCGAACTGGGGCTGGCTCGCCAGCCTGTCGGCCAGCGACCTGGTGGGTGTGGCGCGCCATTGGCGCGAGAGACTGCTGCGGGGGCCAGAAGGCCAACAGGCGCTTTATCGCTTTCACGACAACCGCACCCTGGCGCGTGCCTTGGCCCATCTGGCCGAGGAGCATTGGCCGGTCTACCTCGGGCCACTGATCAGCGTGTGCTATTGGCACGAAGGCCGTTGGTGCCACCACGAAAACCCTGCACCGGGCGACTACCCTGTGCCTGAGCCCCCGCCGTGGCTCAACACACCCAACCCCCAGGCCGAAGCCATCCTGCACGCTAATATCCTGCGCTACCTGCTGGCTGAGCACAGTGAAGACCTGGCGGCATTAGTCGAATTCCAAGACCCCAGGATTTGGCTGGCCCAGGTACTGGAACAGGCGCGCACCTGGCAATGGCGGGAGCCGGAGCAGCTCGAATTTTTGGTGGTGCGCCGGTTGGCAGAGTCGACCGGCAACAGTGTTATTCATTGGTTACCGAGGATTGGCGAGGCGCCAGGGGAGCATTTTGAACGAGTGGTGGAGCAATGGCACGGGGAGGTAGGGAAAGGTGAATAGTTGGATAGGGTGGGTGTTGCTGGTTGTTGCGGCTGCGTGGCTTTCGGGGTGTACGGGGAGGACGGTGGAGCGTTTTACATTGGAGGTGGATTTGCCGGCGCAATTCGGCCTTGTGGGCGATGCTTCCTACACCCCCGCGCCGGGCGAGACGTGCGAGTTGCCTCGAAGACATGGCAAGCGAGCGGATCTCAAAATATTCAAGGCTGCCAGCAAACCCGTAGCGAATAGAGTGAGTTTCGAGGTGCCAATGACAGAGCGGGTGGAAGGCTGCTCGCTGATGTTACGTAAACTTGTGTTTGCGATTAACGCAAAGTGGGGAGGGCGTTGGTCGGATGTCGGACGGGATTACGCCGCTGTTTATATCCAAGATAGTTGGGAGGACGGAATGTCATTGATGTCAGAAAGTTATGTCCAAGAGCTCCCAGGGCAATGTCAATGGTTGTTTCGTACTGTTGGCCCCCAGCATGCCCTTATTAAGGGGCTTAAATGCAATTCGCTGAACACCAGCGGACAGCTTACGAAAGCTCGTGCTGGCGGTTATGTGTCCCGTGCTGGATTGCGTGGGAAGACGCTGAGAATGGTGCTGGCGTTAACGGAAGAAGAACAACCAGCAGTGCGAGACAACTGGGTAAAGGTTGTCGGTGGCTGGAAGCGTTGCAGGGGAGAAAGCCAGGAAGACATATTTGCGTTTTGTCGCGGCAATGTCTCTGACTTCAAGGCTTTCAAAATGCCCGATGGGCGTTTATGCAATATTTATCCGACCTGTGATTAATCAGGAGAAACCTCATGGAACAAGCTGCATGGAAGCAACAGTTTTTCAACGACAGGATGCCTGCTTGCTCATTGAGTGGGGATTGGTTGACCTTCTGCTTAGTCGATGAAACGGGAAATGGAAAAAGTTATGGGGGACTGCCTTACACCCTGCGTGACGTCGCTGGTCAGCAATACAACGGTCGGTTGAACGGGGAGGGTTTTGCCCGAGTGGAGGGCTTTTTCTGTGGTCCCGTAATTCTGATGATGGAGGAGCGCTATTCAGGTCGGGAAACGCTCTATCAGTCGCTCATGACACGTTCATTCTATGCATTGCCTATCACTGAGTTGCAAGTGCGTGCCGAGCAAACCCATTTTCTTGATAACCACGATCAGATTGTCGAAAAAAATCCCGCACGCCCAAATGCAGATCATTTTTATCAGGTTGAAGTGAGTGACCTGGTTCGACATAGCGCTCACTTGCCGCCCCTGTCGTCACAGGCTCACCGTCCAATGCGGCATGCACTCAAGATGATGGCAGACCTTGGTTTTGGACCTCCCGAGTCTTCCTTCAAGGGGCTGGTGCTCTTTCCGAAAAAATTCACGATGTTGCAGGTGCGACCTCTAAGAGCATTACGGCCAATCCTTTCTACACAGGATCAATTTTGCGCATTGAACCTGTACCAACTGGCGTTAATGGCAACATTAAGCTATTGCGAGTTTGGCCAAGATCCTTCAGCAGAACCTAAGGATAAAGTCAGCTTTCCTTGGCATCCAAGTATCGGGAATTTGTTTTCCGAACGCTTGTCATGTCACCGGGAGGCGTGGAGGTTTGACTCAGAGCAAGTGCAACGATTTTATCCATTGTATGAAGACGTAGCTTATTCCCGTCGTTTCGAGATTTTGCCTTTTGATCCAGAGTTGTACGGGCAGAATGCCAATGCGCATGATCTCGAGCATCCGGAGCGGATACACTTTTTTAACGATGTAGAGTTTGGAACAGATACTCAAGCATTCATTTGTCATCACGATGAAGTGGTGCTTATTGCTGTACGCGGCACCGCTAGTGGTGCCGATGTTCTACGCGATGCAAACGCCCATCAAGTCCCATTCATCGAGGGCGTTGGAAAAGCCCATCAAGGTTTTTATCAGGCATTTCAGGCCATGCATAATTTTGTATCGGGTTACCTTTTTCGATATCACAGCGGCCAACGAATTATCATTTGTGGCCATAGTCTTGGGGGGGCTATAGCACTCTTATTGGCAGAGGCCCTACGTCGCACGCCAGATCGAGATTACGACCCACTCCTCTACACCTACGGCGCCCCCCGCGCCGCCGACTCTGAATTTACCGCCGGTGCCTCTTCCCTGATCCACCATCGTATCGTCAACCACAACGACCCCGTCCCCAGTGTCCCGGCGTCCTGGATGAACACCACCGCCAAGCTCTGGATTCCCGGGGCCATCACGCTATTCAGCCACCCCGTGCCCGGTGGCCTGTTGTTCGCCGCAGGGCTGGTGCGGGTGGGTGGTAACCCTTATCGACATCATGGCGAGCAATATCACTTCATGCCGATCACGCTCCCGGATGGCAGCCACTCCTCGGTGTTATGGAAGCCTGGCTGTGAATCCCTCCAAGAAGCGGGTTGCAACCGCGCATTGCAACTGCAGGGCGACATGCCCGAGCGCGATAATGTGCTGAGGCAGCTGTTCCAAGCCGACCAGCACTTCATGACCACCAGCTACATCCCCGCGGCGTGGGCGACATTGCGCCGCTGGCAACAAACCCTGGAGAGTGAGGGCGCGTTGGTGACTCAGAGGGAGTTCGAGCTGCTCGACCGGGCCTTTGAAGACATGCGCGAGCAACTCCGGGCCAAGCGGCGTGAACTTGCGCTACGGCGCCCTGCCAATGATCGTAGCCATGAACCTACTGATGCCTTGAACGCAGAGATCGACCGGTTGCACACCAGTCGTGAGCGCTTGGCAAGCCTGCGCTGGCGACGCCTGGAAGCCCGCGATGTCTACGGCAGCCATGCCCGTTCTGCACATCTCCAATCGAGCCTCAAACGTTGGTTCAGCCACCGCGAGAATCGTGAGCCGGCCCAATTCGCTAGCATCCCGCCGCCTGCCCACGACGAACAGGCACGGGTGCAAACGCTGGACATCGACTCAGTCGTCTAGCCCGTGCGGTTACATAAACTCTACCTGCGCCGGTTGCCGCTTCATCAGCACCTTGCCGTTGCGAATCGAGTACAGCGGCAAGCCCTGGCTACGTATGACTTCGTAGTCGCTGTCGGCCGACAGGATCAACAGGTTAGCCGGGCGGCCTGCTTGCAACCCATAACGATCACCCAGGGCCATGGCTTTGGCACTGTTGTCGGTGACCAGGTCCAGGGCGTTTTGCAAATTGCGGTAACCGAGCATATGGCAAATGTGCAGACCGGCCTCCAGTACTCGCAGAATGTTGCCGTTACCCAGCGGGTACCAGGGATCGACGATGGAGTCCTGGCCGAAACACACGTTCATGCCGGCATCAAGCAGTTCGTTGACGCGGGTGACGCCGCGGCGTTTCGGGAAGTTGTCGAAGCGGCCTTGCAGGTGGATGCTTTCGGTGGGGCACGAGATAAAGCTGATGCCGGAATGCCCCAACAGGCGAAACAGTTTGGCGCAGTAGGCGTTGTCGTAGGAGCCCATGGCGGTGGTATGGCTGGCGGTGACCCGGGCACCCATGTCGCGGCTGCGGGTTTCTTCCGCGAGGACTTCGAGAAAGCGCGAGTGGGGGTCGTCGGTTTCGTCACAGTGCACGTCCACCAGGCAGCCGGTGCGTTCGGCCAGGTCCATGAGGAACTTCACCGAACTCACGCCTTGGTCGCGGGTGTATTCGAAGTGGGGGATGCCACCGATCACATCGGCACCCAGGCGAATGGCTTCTTCCATCAATTCGCGGCCGTTGCGGAATGACTCGATGCCTTCCTGGGGGAAGGCGACGATTTGCAGGTCGATCAGGTGCGTGCTTTCTTCACGTACCTCCAGCAGAGCCTTGAGTGCGGTGAGGTCCGGGTCGGTGACGTCGACATGGGTACGCACATGCTGGATGCCATGGGCGGCGAGGGCTTGAATGGTTTTTTTGGCCCGGGCCTTGGTGTCTTCCAGAGTAATGGTGGCCTTGCGTTCGCCCCAGCACTCGATGCCTTCAAACAGCGTACCGCTCATGTTCCAGCGCGGCTCGCCGGCGGTGAGGGTGGCGTCGAGGTGGATGTGGGGTTCGACGAAGGGTGGTACTACCAGGTTGCCGGCGGCGTCCAAGTCGCCGGCCATCAGCGCCGGCTCCCCCGTTTGCGCAGTGATGGTGGCGATCCGGCCGTGTTCCAGGTGCAGATCATGCAGGCCTTCACGGTTGCGCAGGCGGGCATTGATGATGTGCATGGGCAAGTTCCTCTTGGCTAAAAACAATCAGGCAGACAGCCGCCAGATCCTCAGGGCGATACCGATGTCCAGGCGGTCATGGCGCGTAGTATGGCGCTGAGCAACACATAGGTCAGCGATGCGGCAAAAATTCCCACCAACGGCGCGACCCACGGCGAGTTGAACGCGACCACGGTGCCCACCCCATACGCGATCAGACCTGGCCAATTGAATGCCGGTAAGTGAGCCTCTGCCAAGCGGGGATATTGGCCGCGATAGCGATAGAAGAAGTCCGCCATGATCACGCCTCCTATCGGCGGGATGACCGTGCCCAGCAGGATCAGGTACGGCACCAGCAGGTCGTACATGCCGAACAAGGCGAGCAGGGTGCCGATCACCGCGCCGGCCAGGGTCACGCTCTTGCGCCGTTGGGTGCGCAGCAGGTTGCAACCGGCGACGGCGAAGTTGTAGATGGTGTTGTCCTGGGTGCTCCAGATATTGAGCAGCAACATCGCCATCGCCGCCGTGGCGAAACCTTGCAGCAGCAAGACCTCCACCACATCCGGTTGCTGATAGACGATGGCGCCATAGGCCCCGATCAGCACCATCAAGCCGTTGCCGACAAAAAAGCCGATCAGGCTGGCCAGCACCGCAACCTTGGCCGAGCGCGAAAACCGTGTCCAGTTGGTGGCCTGAGTTGCCCCGCTGACAAATGTCCCGAACACCAGGGTGATGGCGGTGGACAAGTCCAGCTCAGCGCTGGGCACCACCGCCAGCAGCCCCTCCAGCCCGCCGACCTTCACGGTGGCGACCCACATCGACAGCAGCAACAGAAGCCCCATGGCCGGCACCGCGATGTAGGACAGGATCTCCAGGCCGCGATACCCCACGTAGGCGGTGGCGCAGAACAGTAAGCCGAATACCACCATCAGCCCCAGCACACTGCCCTGGCTCAATTGGAAATACTTGCCCAATACCACGGCCGCCGTGGCCGTGCCCCAGGCATACCAGCCGATCTGGGTAAAGCCGAGGATCAAGTCACTGAGCTTGCTGCCCACTTCCCCGAAGCAGAAACGCCCCATCAACACCGAGTTCAGGCCGCTCTTGAACGCGATGTAACCCAAGCCTGCGGCGTAGATACCCAACAACAGGTTACCCAGGGCCACGACGCCGAGCATGTCGATGAAGCTGAACGCCACTCCCAGCTTGCCGCCGGCGAACATGGTCGCGGTAAAAAACGTGAACCCCAGCAACACCATGGCCGTAGAGGCCAGGCCCTTACGCGCGTGCAAGGGGACTTCGCTAAGAGGGTAATCGTTGCCGGGGTCTTGCTGCGTCATGGGGGCTGCTCCCTGAGTGGTGACCCAGGTTGTGTGCATCCTGCGTGCCAATGCAGGTGCAGGCAGGTATGCGCTGACGGGAGCAAGCCCTTCATAGGGTCTCCCGCCCAATCCAGCGCAAAAGCGGTGCAGCGGTGAGCCAAACTGGCTCAGTCGAATAGTGTCTGCGTGGTCTCACCCCGATTAAATGCGAAGGCAGCCTCAAGATCACTTTCAATCGTGCGCCCGCGAGACAGGGGCGGCAGGTCATCCAAGGTGAAAAAGCCGACTTCGGTGGTTTCAAAACCTGCCGTGGGTGCGAGTTGGTCCACCCGGTCACAAAGGAAGTACAACTTGTAGAAATCCCTCACATCTGGCCGGTACGAGCCCTTGGCCTTGTGCGTCACGCTGTATAGCGCCCTTGCGGTGACAGTGAGCCCGGCTTCTTCGTGGATTTCCTTGATGATGTTCTCGGCCGCCGACAAACCTATATCGGCATAACCACCGGGCAATGCCCAGCAGCCATCGGTCGATTCCCGTACCAGCAAAATCCGCTCACCTTCGATCACCGCACCGCGCACGTCGATCATCGGTGTCGAATAACGCTGGGCGAAATCCGAAACCAGGCCGGTGATACGCTCCAGCGGTACGTTGCCCAATTGCGCCAGCATGGTGTGAGCGATCAGGGCAATTTCCTCCAGGCGCTCGCGCTCGAAAGCATCGGTGCAGAAATGCAACCCCGTGGAAGCCAGCGCCTGCAAGCGCTTGGCTTGGGCCAGCCAGGTGGTTTCCATCACGTTCTCCTGAAAGCATTTCCAAAAAAAACCACCCGCAGGTGGTTTTCCAACACGTTATCGCTTACTCGCCGCGATAGATGCAGCCACTGGTGCAGGTCTCGTGGATACGGATCGCACTGAGTTCCGGCAGCAAGGGTTTCAGTTCATTCCAGATCCACTTGGCCAGCACTTCGCTGGTGGGGTTTTCCAGGCCGGGAATGTCATTGAGGTAGTTGTGGTCGAGGCGTTCATAGAGCGGCTTGAAAATCGCTTTGATCTCCGAGAAGTCGCGAATCCAGCCGGTATGGGGATCCAGGTCGCCGCTCAGGTGGATGGCCACCTTGAACGAGTGCCCATGCAGACGCCCGCATTTGTGGCCTTCCGGTACGTGGGGCAGGCGGTGGGCGGATTCGAAGGTAAACTCTTTGAAGATTTCCACAGTGTTTTCAGCTCGGTCAGGTGTCTGGCAGGCGGCGAGTTTAACAGTTTGCTCAACCTCTGCGCATACCGCCCCTCGGCCGCAGGCGCCCATGCGGTCAAAGGGCTAGCAAACGGTCGCCGAGCTTGCCGTTATCTGCCAATGCCAAAAACTCATCTCCCAGTCGTTGGCTCTCGCTCATGGCAGTTTGCCAATATTTGTTGCGGCCTGGATCATCGCCCATGAAACGCTTGAAGTCGCTGCGGTCTGGCAGCTTGCCGTGGGGCAGGCGGGCCAGGTAGTCCCTGGACGGCGCCAGCAGTAACACATCCTGCAAGCCCTGCTGGTTGCTGCGTCGCCATGGCAGGCCCTTGTCGAACCAGCCGGGGATGACCCGGTCGGTAAAGTGCGGGTACAGCACAATGTCATCGCCGTGGTAGGGCAGGTCGAGGTGGTAATCCAACAGGCCGCCGTCGCGGTAGGTGCCGACCCCGGCACCGGGCAGGTCGCGCACGCCTTGCATGACCATGGGGATCGAGCCGGACGCGAGCAACGCCTGGCGCAGGTTGCCCACGTCCAGGGTGAGGAAGCGCGAGGGGAAATCTTTCAGGGGGTGTACCGGAGGCGCCTGACGCGGGTCGTGGATGATCAGCCGTTCGAAATGCCGCGACAGCCGTGCGCGGCCCCGCAGATTATCGGCAATCACCGATGACAGGCCCAGCCCCAGCCGCCCACGGTGGTCATCGGCGAGCAATCCGTGGCTCTTGACCACCATGATGTTCAGCCGATAGTCGGGGTTGTCCAGCACCCGCGCATCGCGCCCGGCCAGCAGGTCGTCGAGCATGCGTTGGCAGCTCTGGCTGACTTGCGCCATGGTCACGCCTTTGGCAAAGCGCTGCTCGTTGTACAGGCGGCCCAGGTCGAGCAAACCTTGCACCGGGTCGGGCAGGCAGGCGCTGGCGAACCGCCACGAGCCGATGGACGCGCCGATCAGCGCACGCTCGCGCGGCGCACGGGGCAACCAGTCACCGAACAGCGCCAGGTCCAGCCCTTGGATACCCAGGGCCTTGGGGCCGCCCGCCGCGCCGGGGAGGATACCGACGTCGGCAGGCGCAAGGCCCTGCTCGCGGATGCGGGTGAAGGCGCGTTTGCCGGCCTTGAGGGTCAAGGCCGGGAACTTGATATGGATGGCTGTCATACCGGTCTCTGTTGAGGCGAGCGGGGCAGTATAAGAAATCTCGCAGGCAGTGGGAAAAATGGCTTAACCGGAATTGCCATGGTGGCAATTCAGTTTCAGTTAAGTTGCAGCGCGTACCGTGGCCGGCGTAGGAAAACATCATGTAACGGAGACTTATCATGAAGCGCCTCACTGCCCTGGGCGCCGCCGCTATCATCCTCGTTACGGCGACCCCGGCCGCCGCCGTGGACCCCGACAAGCCACTGATCGTGCCGGCCACTGTTACAATTGTCGCTTTCGATCAATTGGACGCTACGGCCCTGGCCCTTCACCCTGGTTCGACGCTGCTGGACACCGATTTGGATGAGGAGTACGGCAAGTACGTTTATGAAGTCGAGCTACGAGATACCGACGGCATTGAATGGGATGTTGAATTGAATGCGCTCACCGGGCAGGTTCTCAAGAATCATCAGGATACGTAATGAAGGTAAATTTACGCGTCGGCAGTCGCGTGGCGCTGGTGCTCATGGTGTTTTGTTCCAGCCTGGCGGCCCGCGACCTCAACCAGGACGAAGCCCTGGCCCTGCGCCAGCAAGGCGTGATCCTGCCATTGGAACAGCTGTTGCAGCAGGCCATGGCGCGATACCCCGGCTCGCGGCTGCTGGAGGCCGAACTGGAAAAGAAACACGGGCAATACGCCTATGAAGTGGAACTGGTGACCACCGAGGGCGTGGTGCGCGAGATCAAGCTGGATGCCACCAATGGCGACCTGATCAAAGATGAGGAAGACTGATGCGCCTGCTCCTGGTGGAAGACAACGTGCCCCTGGCCGACGAACTGATGGCCGGCCTGCAGCGCCAGGGTTATGCAGTCGACTGGCTGGCCGACGGCCGGGACGCCGTGTATCAAGGGCGCAGCGAGCCCTATGACTTGATCATTCTCGACCTTGGCCTGCCCGGTTTGCCCGGGCTTGACGTGCTGGCCCAATGGCGCGCCGCCGCGTTGGCCATCCCGGTGCTGATCCTTACCGCCCGCGATTCCTGGGCCGAGCGTATCGAAGGGCTCAAGGCCGGCGCCGATGATTACCTGAGCAAACCCTTTCACCCTGAAGAACTGTACCTGCGCATCCAGTCGCTGCTGCGCCGCTCCCACGGCCAGACGAACCAGCCCACCCTGCAAGCCGCCGGCCTGCATTTGGATGAAGGGCGCCAGTGCGTGCTACGTGACGGCGCCGAGATCCAACTGACGGCTGCCGAGTTTCGCTTGTTACGCTATTTCATGCTGCATCCCGAACAGATCCTGTCCAAAAGCCACCTTGCCGAGCACTTGTATGACGGTGAGACCGAACGCGACTCCAATGTGCTGGAGGTGCACGTCAACCACCTGCGGCGCAAATTGGGACGCAGCGTGATCGAGACCCGACGCGGTCAGGGTTACCGATTCGGCGCCACTCCGGCATGAGGTCGATCCAGCGGCGCTTGAGCCTGGGGTTGATCAGCGTGATGGTGATCGTCGGCGTGGTGCTGGCGCAAACCAGCCTGTGGTTGTTCGAGGCGGGTTTGCAGCGCTACCTTGAAGCGGGCTTGCGCAACGACAGCGAAAACCTGCTGGTGGCGCTGGTGCGTGGGCCCAACGGCGTGCAGTTGGATGAGCAACGCCTGTCGCCGGCGTACCAACGGCCATTTTCCGGGCATTACTTTCGTATCGACTTTGCCGATGTGCATTGGCGCTCCCGCTCACTGTGGGACCAGGAACTGCCCCGGCTCCCGGTGGCGGGGCTCAAGGGCAACCTGCAACTGGGACCCGAAGGCCAGCAACTGTTGGTGCTGCGCTCGGACTACAAGCGCTTTGGCCAATCGATTTCCATCAGCGTGGCCCAGGACTACACGCCTGTGCGCGAGAGCTTTCGCCTGATGCGTCAGGTCGGCCTGGTGATGGGGCTGGCGGCGCTGCTGCTGGTGCTGATCCTGCAACGGGTCACCGTGCGCCGTGCCCTGCGCCCCCTGGAGACCGCACGTAACCAGATCGCCCAACTGCAACAAGGCCAGCGCTCGCAACTCGATACTCAGGTGCCGCTTGAGCTGGAGCCACTGGTGGCGCAAATCAACCACCTGTTGGCGCACACCGAAGACAGCCTCAAGCGCTCGCGCAACGCCCTCGGCAACCTGGGGCATGCGCTGAAAACCCCGCTGGCAGTGTTGTTGAGCGCGGCCTCCAGTGACGCCCTCAAGGATCATCCGCAACTGAGCCAGTTGCTGCGCGAGCAATTGGAGCAGGTGCAGCAGCGCCTCAACCGTGAACTCAACCGTGCGCGCCTGGCGGGTGATGCGCTGCCGGGCGCGTTGTTTGACTGTGAACAAGAACTGCCCGGTTTACTGGCCACCCTGCGCATGATCCACGGCGAACACCTGGACCTCAGCTACCAGGTGGCGCCGGGCCTGCAACTGCCTTGGGACCGTGAAGACCTGCTGGAACTGCTGGGCAACCTGTTGGACAACGCCTGTAAATGGGCGGACGCCGAGGTACGCCTGAGCGTTAGCGAGACGCCCCAGGGCTATCGGCTGGCGGTGGAAGACGACGGCCCCGGCATTCCCGAGGCCCAGCGCGACCAAGTGTTCAGCCGTGGCGCACGCCTGGATGAGCAAAGGGTTGGCCATGGCCTGGGTTTGGGGATCGTGCGGGATATCGTTGAGGTGTGGGGTGGGGTGTTGCAACTGCAAGAGAGCGAGCTGGGTGGGCTCAAGGTATTGATCCAGTTGCCACGGCGCTAGCATTCACACACCACCGCTCAAAATGTGGGAGCTGGCTTGCCTGCGATAGCATCGACTCGGTTTGCCTGACATACCGAGGTGTCTGCATCGCGGGCAAGCCCGGCTCCCACAGTAAAGCCTTGCTACATTCAGACCCTGAACTGATCCATCAACCCCTGCTGCTGATTTGCCAGGCTGTTCAACGCCTGGCTGACCCGCGCCGATTCATTGGCCTGCTCCGACAACGACTCGGTCACATCGCGAATGGTCGCCACGTTGCTGTTGATCTCTTCGGCCACGGCGCTTTGCTCTTCGGCGGCGCTGGCGATTTGCAGGTTCATATCACTGATCACCGTGACCGCATCGCCAATCTGGCGCAAGGCGGTGACGGCCTGGCCGACCTGTTCGACGCTGCCCTGAGCCTGGCGATAGCTGTTGCCCATGGAGCCGACCACGTCGCTGGTACCGGTTTGCAATTGTTCGATCACCAGGCGGGTTTCTTCCACCGATTCCTGGGTGCGCCGCGCCAGGTTGCGCACTTCGTCGGCGACCACGGCAAAACCGCGGCCGGCTTCACCGGCGCGAGCGGCTTCGATGGCGGCGTTGAGCGCCAACAGATTGGTCTGCTCGGCGATGCCGCGAATCACTTCAAGCACCGAGCCGATCTGTTCGCTGTTGGCGGCCAAGCCCTCTACCTGGGTCATGGCGGTGCTCATGTCGGCGGCGAGCTCGCCAATGTTGGCGGTGGTGCGGTCGATAACCGTCAAGCCTTGACGAGTTGCCTGGTCGGCATCTCGGGCGGCTTGGGCCGCTTGGGCGGCGCTGCGGGCCACGTCCTGGGCGGTGGCGCTCATTTCGTGGGATGCGGTAGCCACCTGATCCACCTGGCGGTACTGCTGCTCCATGCCGGCGCTGGTTTGCGTGGCAATGGCCGCGGACTGGTCGGCAGTGCCGCGGGCGTCCTGCACCGAGCGTTTGACCTCGGCAATGATCGGCTGCAGCTTGTCGAGGAAGCGGTTGAACCAGCCGGCCAATTGGCCCAGTTCGTCCTGTTTGGCGTAGGCCAGGCGCCGGGTCAGGTCGCCTTCGCCGCTGGCGATATCCTCAAGCATGTGCGCCACGCCAAGGATTGGCCGGGTCACGCTGCGCGCCATCAGCCACACCAGGATCAAGCCGACCACGGCGGCGAGCAGGCCCAGGCCCAGTTCTAGCAGGGTGCCTTTGGCGTTGTCGGCGTCCAGCTGGTTTTTCAGCGCTTCGGCGGGGGCGACCAGGACTTTTTCCGGTACATCCAGCAATACGCCCCACGCCTTACCGCCGGGAATCGGCGCAAAAGGCGCCAGTACCTTGAGTTGATGGTCGGTGCGCAGGCTGTGGGTCTGGGTACTGCTGGCCAAGGCACTGGTCAACTGTGCGCCGCTGGCCGGGTCGACCTGCTCCAGGCGTTGGCTGAGTTTGCTGGCATCCGGGCTGTAGCCGGCCAGTAAGCCGGTCGGGCTGAGGATGCTGACCTGGGTCTGGCCGTCGTACAGTTTCTGGCTGGCCTGTTGGCTGACCGCCTGCAGGCTGTTGAGGTTGATATCCACCGACAGCGAGGCGATGACTTTGCCATTGACCATCAGCGGGAACACGATGCTGGTCATCAGCACGTTCTGGCCGTCGATCACATAGAAGTAGGGCTCGATCACGCAGGGTTTGAGAGTCGTGCGCGGGCAGGTGAACCAGGCGTTGGCTTTTTCGCCGCTGGGGCCGATGGAGGTGTCGGCCATGTCGCTCTCGGGCAGTGCCATCGAGGTGATTTTTCCCGGTGTCGGTTGCGACCAGTACAGTGCGAAACGGCCTTTGTCATTGCTGCCTAGTTCTGCCTGGTTGGCGAACAGTTCGTCTTTGCCGTCCAGCGCATTGGCTTCGAACACCAGGGACAGGCCGAGCAGGTCGGGGTTGGCCTGCAGGGCGGCCTTGACCTGGCGGGTCAGGTCTTCACGGGTGTCGAAGGCATCGAGAAAGCGCTTCTCGGCCTGTTCGCGCAAAAACAGCACCTGGCGGGAAAAACCATGGCCGTATTGGTAGGCATCCATGAACTGCTGGCGAATGCCCAGCGCTTGCACTTCGCCTTGGGCCTCGATGCGCGACTGGGCGGCTTCGTCGAGCATCTGCATGCTGGATGCCTTGACCTGTTGCGAGCTCTGCGCCATGCGATACAGCGACAGACCCACCAGCAGGGTCACGATCCCCAGCAGGCAGAGGCCCGCCAGCAGGGTGATTTTCCATTGAATGGAGAGCTGCCTGAGCGACATCGGGACATCCTTACCTGAAAGCACATAGAGACAGCGTATCGGCCAGCGCCTGTAATTCTTTATCCGTCCAGAGGGCTTTGCCTCACCACAGTTTTTGACATGACAGCCCAGCTCCTGCAAAGTGCGCGCCCTCTAATAAGACCTCTTTCAAGCTTGCACGCCGGCAGCTGTTCCCATGGGCCGCGCGCGGGCATGCCTGTCTTTTTTGTTTCTGCTTGAGGTAACCATGATTAACGCAGTCATCGCCGCGGTCGGCACCATGCTGGTACTCAGCCTGTCCCGCGTGCACGTGGTCATCGCCATTATCGTCGGCGCCCTGGTGGGCGGCTTGACCGGTGGCCTGGGTATCGAGGCCACGCTCAAGGCCTTCAACGGCGGGCTGGGCGGCGGCGCAACCGTGGCCTTGTCCTACGCATTGCTCGGGGCTTTCGCCGTGGCGATTGCCAAGTCCGGACTGGCCCATGCCCTGGCGGACAAAGCCTTGCTGCTGGTGGACCGCCAGGACGCCAGCGGTGGCAACCACGTTAAATGGCTGCTGATCGGCCTGTTGTGGGTGGTGGCGATTGCCTCGCAGAACATCTTGCCGATCCACATTGCGTTTATTCCGCTGCTGGTACCGCCGCTGCTGTATGTGCTGACCAAGCTGCAACTGGACCGTCGCCTGATCGCCTGCGTGATGACCTTCGGCCTGATAACGCCGTACATGTTTCTGCCGGTGGGCTTTGGCAATATCTTCCTCAATCAGATCCTGCTGGCTAACGTCGCCAAGAGCGGAGTGGATATCAGCGGGGTCAATGTCACCCACGCCATGGGCTTGCCGGCGCTGGGCATGGTGGTCGGCCTGCTGGTGGCGGTGTTGATCAGCTACCGCAAAAAGCGTGTGTACGACCTGAAGAAAATCGAGCGTGTCGAGCAAGTGGCGGTGCAGTACAACCCGCTGACCCTGCTGGTGGCCGGCCTGGCGATTGCCTCGGCGTTCATCATCCAATTGTGGCTGGACTCGATGATCATCGGCGCCCTGGCCGGGTTCCTGATCTTCTCGGTGTCGGGCATCGTGCGCTGGCGCGACACCGATGACCTGTTCACCGAAGGCATGAAGATGATGGCGATGATCGGCTTCATCATGATCGCGTCCTCAGGTTTTGCCGAAGTGCTCAAGGCGACCGGTGACGTGAACTCGCTGGTGCAGGCCTCGGCAGCGTTCATCGGTCATAGCCGGGGCGTTGGCGCGTTGTTGATGCTGCTGGTGGGGTTGTTGGTGACCATGGGCATCGGCTCGTCGTTTTCCACGGTGCCGATCCTCGCGGCGATTTTCGTGCCGCTGTGTGTGCAACTGGGCTTCAGCCCGCTGGCCATCGTGTGCATTGTCGGTACCGCCGGGGCCTTGGGCGACGCCGGTTCGCCCGCCTCGGACTCCACCCTCGGGCCCACCTCCGGCCTGAACATCGACGGCCAGCACCACCATATCTGGGACACCGTGGTACCGACCTTCCTGCACTACAACCTGCCGCTGCTGGCGTTCGGCTGGCTGGCTGCGATGACGCTCTGATCCAAGTGAGCCCCCTGTGGCCAGAGATTGCTCCCGCTGGGCTGCGAAGCAGCCCCAAAAAGCTTGCGTGCGCTGCGCACCCGAGCGGGAGCAAGCTCTGGCCACACAAGCTCGCGCCTACAGTAATCGCTCACATGGCCGTTAACCTCTCAAGTCGCCACTAACAAGAGAGAAAAGCCATGCGTCTGAGTTTGAAGGCCAAAGTCCTGGCCCTTGCTGTCGTGCCGGTGTTGTTGTTTGCCGTGGTCATCAGCCTGACCACCGTGTGGATTCTGCAGGGCCAGGCCCGCAACGAGGTGGATGAAACCCGTCAGCGCCTGCTCAACGACGCCAAGGCCACCCTGCAAAGTTATGTCGAGGTGGCTATGACCACCATCAAGCCGCTCTACGACGCGGCAGCCCCCGGCGACAGCGCGGCGCGGGCGCAGGTGGTCAAGTTGTTATCCAATACCAGCTACGGCAAAGATGGCTATTTCTTCGGCTACGACTCCGAGACCATCCGCCTGTTCAAGGGCAACAGCCCGGACGGCGTGGGCAAGAGCTTCAAGGACAACCGCGATCCCAACGGCGTCTACGTCAACCGCGACCTGGTCAAGGTCGGCAAGGACGGCACCCACTACCTGCAATACAGCTCGACCCAGCCCGGCCAGACCGAACTGGTGCCCAAGCTCGGCTATACCGAGTACCTGCCCAAGTGGGACATGGTGATCGGCACCTCGGTGAACCTCGATGGCATCGACGCCCAGGTGGCAGTGGTGCAGGCTAAAGTCGAAAAGCGCATGCAAGGCGTGCTGTTGAGCATCCTCGGCGTCGCCGTGGTGGTGTTGCTGGTGATCGCCGCCGTGGGCATGCTGCTGGCCAATACCATCCTGCGCCCGCTGCACCTGATGAAAGCCAACCTCGATGACATCGCCGCGGGTGAAGGTGACCTGACCCGCCGCCTGGCCATTACCAGCCAGGATGAACTCGGCGACCTGGCCGGTGCATTCAACCGCTTTGTCGAGAAAATCCACGGCCTGGTGCGCCAGATCACCGACATGACCGCCCAACTCACCGGGCTGGTGAGCCAGGTGTCCGACCAGGCCCAGCGTTCCGAACAGGCCATGGAACGCCAGCGCCACGAGACCGACCAGGTGGCCACTGCGATCAACCAGATGTCTTCGGCGGCGCACGAAGTGGCACGCAGTGCCCAAGGCGCCGCCGTCGCTGCGCAGCAGACCGACGCCGAAGGCCAGGCCGCCAAACGTGTGGTAGACGGCAGCATCGCGCAGATCCATGCGCTGGTGAACGACATCCGCAGCAGCGGCGTGTCCCTGGACAGCCTGCAGCAGGATGTGTCGTCAATCGTCAGTGTGCTCGGCGTGATCCGCTCCATCGCCGAGCAAACCAACCTGCTGGCGCTCAACGCTGCCATCGAGGCCGCACGGGCCGGGGAGGCTGGGCGTGGCTTTGCCGTAGTCGCCGATGAAGTGCGCGCCCTGGCCAGTCGCACCCAAACCAGCACCCAGGAAATCCAGGGCATGATCGATCGCCTGCAAAAAGGCACCGAGGCGGCCGTGGACGCTATGCGCCGCTCCAGCGATGCCGGCGACGGCACTTCGGCCCAGGCCAACCAGGCCGGCGCGTCCCTGGACACCATGGCGCAACTGATTGGCACCATCAACTCAATGAACGCCCAGATCGCCAGCGCCGCGGAAGAGCAGACCGCCGTGGCGGAAGAGATCAACCGCAGCGTGCATCAGATTGCGGTAGCGGTGGACAGCGTGGCGGACGAAACCCAACTGGGCGCTCAGACGTCTCGCAGTCTGGCCGACCTGGGCCAGCGCCTCGGGCAGTTGGTGGGCCAGTTCAGGATCTGATCCATTCAACCCATGGCAGGGTTTAAACGTCGCGCATCAGCAGGCCAAAGCGCAGGTCCATCTGCGCCGGAATCGGCACATACACCGTATGCCCGTCCCCCGGCGCCACCTCAATGCTTTCGCCCTTGGCGTTATGCAGGCTCGGCAAGTCAAAATGAAAATTGCCCGCGGGCGTCATCAACTCCAGGTGGTCGCCCAGCGCAAAGCGGTTCTTGACCTTCACCTCGGCCAACGCGCCACGACGTTCGCCAGTCAGCTCCCCGACAAACTGCTGGCGCTCGGAAACCGAGCTGCCGTTCTGGTAGTTCTGGTATTCATCGTGCACGTGGCGGCGCAGAAAACCTTCGGTGTAGCCACGCTGGGCCAGGGACTCGAGGTTGGTCATCAAGCCGCGGTCAAACGCCCGGCCGGCCACTGCGTCATCGATGGCCTGGCGGTACACCTGGGTGGTGCGCGCGCAGTAAAAGTGGGACTTGGTGCGGCCTTCGATCTTCAACGAATGCACGCCCATCTGTGCCAGGCGTTCCACATGCTGCACGGCCCGCAGGTCCTTGGCGTTCATGATGTAGGTGCCATGTTCGTCTTCGAAAGCGGGCATGGAGTCATCGGGGCGATTGGCTTCCTGTAGCAGGAACACCTGATCGGTGGGCGTGCCGATCCCTAATGTGGGTTGATATTCATGGACGATATCGCCAGTGGCATTCTCCACTGCCGGCGTGGCCTGGTATTTCCAGCGGCAGGCATTGGTGCAGGTGCCCTGGTTGGCATCGCGCTTGTTCATGTAGCCCGACAGCAGGCACCGCCCGGAATAGGCCATGCACAAGGCGCCATGTACAAACACCTCCAACTCCATCGCCGGCACTTGCTGGCGGATTTCGCCGATCTCTTCCAGGGACAGCTCCCGCGACAGAATCACCCTGCAAATGCCTTGTTGCTGCCAGAACGCCACGCTGGCCCAGTTCACCGTATTGGCCTGTACCGACAGGTGGATCGGCATCTGCGGGAAGTGCTGGCGCACCAGCATGATCAACCCCGGGTCGGACATGATCAGCGCATCCGGGCCCATGGCGATCACGGGCGCCAGGTCCTTGAGGAAGGTCTTGAGCTTGGCGTTGTGCGGCGCAATGTTCACCACCACGTAGAAGCGCTTGCCCAGGTCATGGGCTTCGTGGATGCCGAGGGCCAGGTTGGCGTGGTCGAACTCGTTGTTGCGCACCCGCAGGCTGTAGCGCGGTTGGCCGGCATAGACCGCATCGGCACCGTAGGCGAAGGCGTAGCGCATGTTTTTCAGGGTGCCGGCAGGGGCGAGCAGTTCGGGGGCAATCATCGAGGGCATGGCTGTAGGTCGCAAAAGGCGCGAGGGTAGTGCAGGGCCGGGCGCCGTTCATTGATCCACGTCTACGCATGGCGATCTATGCTTGTTCGATAAACAAGGGCACTCCCACGTTTGGCTGCGGACTAAGCAACAGGGCCGCCATCGGCCCTGTTTTTCTGACATGGACCGGACATGAATCAAACCAACCTGCAATTCAAAACCCTGTTGCTGCTACTGGCCTTGGTCACGGTGGCTTTTATCTGGATATTGCTGCCGTTCTACGGCGCGGTGTTCTGGGCCGTGATCCTGGGCATTATCTTTGCGCCGATGCAGCGCCGCCTGCAGCAGCGTTTTAGCTGGAACCGCAACCTGACCTCCCTGACCACCTTGATGGTGTGCCTGGTGATCGCGATTCTGCCGGTGATCATCACCAGTGCTTTGCTGGTGCAAGAGGGGGCCACGCTCTACAAAAACATCGAGAGCGGCAAACTCGACGTGGCGGGTTATATCGAGCAATTCAAGAACGTTCTACCGCCGTATTTCCAGCAATTGCTCGACCGTTTTGGCATGGGCAACCTCGAAGGGCTGCGGGAAAAGGTCGTCAAGGGCGCGATGCAGGGCAGTCAGTTCTTTGCCTCTCAGGCGTTCAGCTTCGGCCAGGGGACGTTTGATTTCCTGGTGAGCTTTTTCATCATGTTGTACCTGCTGTTTTTCCTGCTGCGCGATGGCCCGGAACTGGTACGCAAAGTGCGCACAGCCGTACCGTTGGCCGAGCCGCAAAAGCGTCGCCTGCAGCTCAAGTTCAACCGCGTGGTGCGCGCCACGGTCAAGGGCAACGTGCTGGTGGCTGTGACCCAAGGTGCGCTGGGAGGCTTGATTTTCTGGTTCCTGGACATCCCCAGTGCCTTGCTCTGGGCCGTGCTGATGGCGTTCCTGTCGCTATTGCCAGCGGTGGGTGCCGGGCTGGTCTGGGGGCCGGTGGCGGTTTACTTCCTGTTGAGCGGTTCGATCTGGCAGGGCGTGGTGCTGGGGCTGTTCGGGGTGTTCGTGATTGGCCTGGTGGACAACGTACTGCGCCCGATCCTGGTGGGCAAGGACACCAAGATGCCGGACTACCTGATCCTGATCTCGACCTTGGGCGGCCTGTCGGTGTTCGGCCTTAACGGCTTTGTCATCGGGCCGCTGGTGGCGGCGTTGTTCATGTCGTGCTGGGCGTTGTTCGTCGAAACCAAGCCCCGGGTCAAGTTGCCGCTGCCATAGCGTTCAGGCCTCGAGCCTGAAGTCGGTTGCCATTTGGCGTTGTGTTTCGGCATCGGATAACGAGGTGAGCGGGCCGCTGATCGGCTCGCCATCGCGCACGACATACCAGCAGGCGAGCAAGCCCAGTTTGCGCAGCGGGGCGGGGACGGCGCTGCCGATGACAGACATGATTTGAACAGTGGGCATAAATACCTCCAAACGTTATGGAGGTCACCTTACGGTTTGCCGATGCCTGGGAAAAATCACCTGGCTCGATAGTCGACATCAACGCCAGGCGTTAATCCACCACCTGGTCGAGCATGTTCACCACTTCGTGCTCACTGAGCAGGCCCTTGCGCACCAGGTTTTCTGCCAGTAATGCCAGGAACTTGGCGCTGCGATGGCCTTCAAGGTGCTTGAGTTCAGTCAAGGCGCTGTAGACCTTGCTGGAGGTGCAAAGGCCGGCGGTGCGGTGCGGGTTTTGTGTGGGCATGGTCAATCGTCCTTAATTGTTATTGGCTGGACTGAGTCGATAGTGCGACTGTTTTGTGACGCAAACATGACAGCGCAGCCCGCAATCGATCAAGAGGATATTTGACGCTTATGATGTGGGATTGGCGCTCGGGCGTTGTTCTCACAGCGACACTGGCAGGATAAATCCGGACTTCCCAGGCAAAAAAAGGCCCCGCGTGTGGGCGAGGCCTGTGGCTGTCAACGGGATTAAACCTTACCAACCATGGCGGTAGTAACCGTGGGGCGGGCCGTAGTAGCCACGAGGTGGCCCATAATAACCGCGCGGTGGGCCGTAATAGACGGGCGCCGGGCGGTAGTAAACCTGCTGTTGCACATACACTGGTGGCGGTGGCGCGTAGTAGACCGGCGGCGGCGCGGCATACACCGGCTGCGGCTGCACATACACCGGTTGTTGCACGTACACCTCACGCGGCTGGCTGGCAACCACAGAGCCGACTACCGCTGCGCCGACAAGCGCACCGAACACGGCCGGGCCACCCCAACCACCACCGTGGGCGGAAGCTTGGCCGGCCATTGCGAGTGCGCCGATAAGCAAGGCGATCCTGGGAAGTTTACGCATGATGGTCATTCCTCAATTAGCCCCTGCGCTTGTGGTCTGCAATCAATAGACTCAAGGATTGTCGCGGGGATACTTTTAAGACAACGTATTTCGAGAAAACAGCACGGCCAGTGAGTAAAGGTTGTGTAAGGTCTGTACCGATTTGCTTACTTCAAGGAGTTATCCATGCAGATGCACCCCAACAAGGACACCCAACTGTGCATGTCACTGTCGGCGCGCCCTGGGAACTTTGGCCTGCGTTTTCATAACCACCTGTATGAACAACTGGGTCTGAATTTTTACTATAAAGCCTTCAGCAGCCAGGACCTGCCCGGCGCGATCGGCGGTATCCGCGCCCTGGGTGTGCGCGGTTGCGGGGTGTCCATGCCGTTCAAGGAGGCTGCCATTGCCTTGGTGGACGAACTCGACGATTCGGTTCAAGCCATCGACTCCCTGAACACCATCGTCAACACCAACGGCCACCTCAAGGCTTACAACACCGACTACATCGCCATCGAGCAACTGCTGAAAAAACACGCGGTACCCAAGGACTCCAGCTTCGCCCTGCGCGGCAGCGGCGGCATGGCCAAGGCGGTCGCCAGTGCCTTGCGTGACGGGGGGTACGCCAATGGCGTGATCGTGGCACGTAATGAGGTGGCGGGCCAGGCATTGGCCAGGAACCTGGGGTACGCGTGGCAGGCGGATCTGGGCAGCCTGCGGCCACAGATGCTGATCAACGTGACGCCCATCGGCATGACTGGCGGGGCGGAGGCGGATGCGTTGGCGTTTGAGGCCGAGGCAATCGATCAGGCTGAGACCGTCTTCGATGTGGTGGCGATCCCGGCGGAAACGCCGGTGATCGTGCGTGGCCGTGCCCAGGGCAAGCGGGTGATTACCGGGCTGGAAGTGATCGCTATCCAGGCGTTGGAGCAGTTTGTGCTTTATACCGGCGTGCGGCCTACGCAGGAGCAGTTCGAGGCAGCGGTGGCCTTCGCCCGCAGCTAAAGCCTTACGCACAACCATTCGGTGATCTAACTGACGCGCACGCGATCCAACTGTGGGAGCTGGCTCGCCTGCGATGGCGGCCTGCCAGGCGACGGCTATCTACCTGACACCCCACGATCCAACTGTGGGAGCTGGCTTGCCTGCGAAGACGGCCTCACAGTCGACGCCGTAATACCGAGTACATATCCATTCCTGCGGTAACGGCTACTTAGGGTTCCGCTTTTACAGCGGCTCACTTTTGAAAAGAGCCCAAAAGTAAGCAAAAGGCTCTTGCCCCACCACTCGGCACCTCGCCTAGGCTCGGTGTGCCCGAACGCAGGCTTGAATCCGTGGGCCGCCGCCACGCGCCATCCATGGCGCGGGGCGGCTAACCCGGCGTCCTGCCGGGTTACCCACGAATTAAAGCCTGCGTTCGGCCAGCGTGGTTTAACGGGGCGCCTAAGATCAAAAGCAGAGCAAGATCAAGAGCGGCTCGCTTCGCATCGTAGTTACCGTTGGCTGCTGCAACCTACAAAGTTGTGTCGATACCAATGGCTATCGCAGGCAAGCCAGCTCCCACATGTTTATCTGCATTATCCCTGTTCCAGCTGCGCCAGCCGTTCTTCCAGTGCGGCAATCCGCGCTTCCAGCTCTTCAATGCGCTCCACCGAAACAGCCCCTGCGCTACGCTCTACCGGATTCCCCCGCGCGGTCATAATCGCTTCAATATCTGCCGGGTCCCCCAGTGCATGGGTATACCGGTCTTCCCGCTGCCCCGCCTGACGCGGCACGAGCAGCGCCAGTCCTCGTGCAATCAGGCGCTCGAGCTGATGCACAACCTGTTCGGCATCCTCAAAGTCATGCATACGCCCACTGCGGGTGAGCAACTCATTGACGGTCTGCGGCCCCCGCAGGAACAGCAGCCCGGTCAGGATCACCTGGGCCGGCACCAGTTCCAGGGCCTTGTCCACACGGTGCTCCCAGCGGTCGGCGCGGCTGCCCATCACCAGGCGCGTGAAGCCTTGGCCTTCGAGCGCGCGCAGGCTCTGGCCGACCTGGCCTTGGCTGAGGTTCATCACCGGCTCGCGGCTGGTCTTCTGGTTGCAGGCCAGCACCAGGGCGTTGAGGGTGAGGGGGTAGGTTTCCGGGTTGGTCGCCTGTTTTTCGATCAGGCAGCCCAGGATGCGGATTTCCGTGCTGTTCAGGCGCGGCTCAGGGGTGTCGGTGTCGTGCTCGGCGGTCATCGCGCTTTCCCTATGCAGTGAAGCTCACCAGCGTAATCCTCAAAAAATAAAAGACAAGCACCGGGCATGGCTATAATCGCCGCTGGTTCCAACCCTGCCATTATCAGTGAGACTGACATGACCATTTCCCTGTACGCCGCTTCTATCCCAGTCTTCAAGCAAATGCTCAACGCGTTGAGCGATGTGCTGAACAAAGCCGAAGCCCACGCCAGCGCCAAGAACATCGAGCCCAACGCCTTGCTGCAAGCGCGCCTGTTCCCGGACATGTTCCCGTTGGTGCGCCAGGTGCAGATCGCCGTGGACTTCGCCAAAGGTGTGTCGGCACGCCTGGCCGAGATCGAAGTACCGAAGTACGAAGACAGCGAAGTCACCTTTGCCGACCTGCAAGCACTGATCGCCAAGGTCCTGGCCTTCGTCGACACCATCAAGCCCGAGCAGATCGACGGCAAGGAAGGTATCGAAATCATCACCCGCCCAGGCACGCCGAAAGAGAAGCGCTTCAGCGGCCAGTCCTACCTGCTGACCTACGGCCTGCCGCAGTTCTTCTTCCACGTCACCACCGCTTACGCTTTGTTGCGTCACAACGGTGTGGAAGTGGGCAAGCGTGATTACATGGGCGCGTTCTAAACTCACGCTTCAATAAAAAAACCGGGGCTTGTTCTGAAATGAACGGCCTCGGTTTTTTTTTGCAGGATATTCTTTTCACCAATGCTTTGTTACATATCTTGATGCAACCAATATTCAGTAAATCTCACTCAGGAGTGCCTATTAAACTTTCAACCGAAGAACCTGGAGACCACAAACTAAATGCAGCTTTCCTCCTCTGCGTTAACGTCGACCACCCATAACGCTTATTTCGAAGCCACACGCAATACGTCCGTCAGCCAGGATTCGTCTTCAAGCTCGCTTGCGACGAGCCGGCCCCGTCGAGAGGCTAACGGTAATGAAGCGGTTCTATCAACCTCTGACCGTGCTCAAGCTGACAGTGAATTGGCCGCCCTCTATGCAGATGCCCTAGAGGATCGGACTCGTGATGAGCACACTATTATTCCGAGTATTCCAGACGCGTCGTCTCTCGGCCAATGGCGTACACAGTTGCGTAATACACTTGAAGACCCGAATCTTATATTTATGCTGGAGCGGAAAGGTTTTGACCCGACCACCATGGAGATCGCCTCTGACGGGACGCTGAGCGTTAATAAAAAAAATGGAGCGATAGCCCGACTTACTTTAAAAGACCACCCTCAGTGGGCGTTATACGCAGGGCCCATTATGGTCGCATTGAAAGCCTATGCTCCCGATGGGATAAGCTACTCAGCCGTGCGCGCCGAAAGTGTACCCCTCAAGTTGATTGCACAGTTTTACGGAGAGACGATACATAACGATTCAACCGAAGATCGAAAACGAGCTCGGGAGCTGCAAAAAAACAACGCATTTGCGACGTCGGGCGTTGGTCAGGCGCGTTCTGAAGAAACCCTGATGTTGCAAAAACAACAACTTGCCGATAGACGCGATCTGCAATCCTTCAACGCTGGCCTGATCAAAGCTCTTGTGGGGGTAGACGATTATCTGGATCAGCAAGAATCCTGGCGTCGCCACGATCCCAGCATTCTAAGCAGTTACCGACCTCCCTATGATCGTGATGCCGGATTTCAATCTTTCCTGCAATCTCAACTGATCAAGCTTGGCCCTGACTCGGGTTTCCACCTGGATAACCAACCCATGGCCGGACGACACGTGAACCTTTTGCAGTTCATGACGGCCAATGGCTGGAAGCATCCGGTTAATAAAGCCGAGATAATGGAAATGGGCAACAGTTTACAACAACTTCAGTACCCACAACCGCATCAGGATTTTGGCGGGGGGCTAGCGTGGCCAACGCCGCTCGATACGACCCAACAGCAGGCGATCTACGATGCTGTTTCCTATAACGCGATGGCGCTGCCTGAATTCGATCAGTTGAAATTGAGCCAAAACGCGTTCGGGTATCTTACGCAAACCATCCAATGGTCCGAAGCAGAGTTGAAAGATCCCCGACAAGCGATCTTGAGGCTTTTGCAAAGTCCGGCTGCGCAGTCCTTGGGCGAAGCCTTGCGCGACAAGTTCGAGGGGGTCGGCAGTGTTGAGGATTGGGCACTTTCGGCTCTCCAGATAGGCCTCAATCAGGATGCGTTGTGGAAACCGGGCGAAAAGAACAAGGTGGCTGGGTTTGATCTGTCGGCGCGCGAGAACTGGGGAAAACCGCTGTCATTTGTTCTGAAAGGGCTAACTGATCATCTGAGCAAGTCATACGGCGGTAACGCTCCTGTTGCGGCCTATCTGCTGTTGTCGCACCACGCTCCGGAATTGCTGGTCAAAGATGTCCCGGATCATGTGACTTACGGCTCACCGAATTGGGTCAGTTTGAAATCGATCGTTGCCAAAGCTGAGATGCGCGCTCCAGGTCTGGCGGCGACTAAAACGTATGAGCAGTTGCTCCAAGACGACTTGAGGCCCATAGATGCTGCCGGGATACAAGTGGAAGCGGCGGCGGCGCGAGAGGGGTTGATTCATTGGGCGGTGGCAGATGGGGCCATCGAAAAACGGGAGGATAACAATTATACGAATGAAGAGATTGAACGTGCCGGCGTCCTCGCGAACGAGCGCTTCGAGTTATTGACAACTGCTTCAGAAGCGCAACGCACGGTATTACATAGTCGCTCGGAATTAGGGCTGAGTATATTGAGGAACCGTTTTCCCGAGGAAACCTATGGGAAAATAGACTTCGAGAAAAAAACAATCTATCCAACCGAGAATCACCGCGATTTAAAAGGTCCCTATTCGATATTGGATATCTATTCGGCCCCGCAGCAACATGTCAGATGGTTTTCCAATGATCCCGCTGTTCCGATTGAAAAAATAGCGGCTGACGTTCGCGAGATGGAATCTTTAAACGAAGCGTTCGAATCACATGTCTTGGAGTATTTCGACGGATTTAAAGACGCCATGAGCGTGAATGTTAAACATCAGATGTCTTTGCTGCCTCAGGAGGATCAAGAGGCACTGCAGCACGGCGCGTTGAAAATCTATGGGGAGGAAAAAGTTACCCAAACCATTACATCGGCAGGTTACAAGATTCAGTACGATGTTTCGGAGACTGAAGAAGTTAAAAGTAGCTCTGTATTTCTTGAGACGCTGCATAAAGGCAAGAAACGGATTTACGAATTCAATCCCGCGACGGGCGGGCTGCAGCATCGCGCAGATTTAGCGGAGGGGCTGAAGACAGGGTTGCAAGGCGAGTGGAGCCCCGTTGCTACGAATAAACCCAAGGTCAGAGTTCGATCCAACACCAAAATCAGTGAAATTAATGCCAATGATCCGGCAGAACGTAAAGAGCGAGAATCAAAGCTTCAAACTTCATCTCCTACTCAAGCCTTCAATTCGCAGCGAACGCAGCATATAGCAGACGTAGTCACACGCCATTTTTTCAGGGCCGACGAACGTGAAACGGTGGTCAACGCGGCCAGAGGTGTCACCACGTTCGACACTGAAGTGACTGAATTCGAAAAAATCCAGGCGGTGACCCGTGCACTGATACCGGGCGCGTCGGCACTTCACAGTTTTCAGCAGGGAAGGATCGGTGAAGGACTCACTTTCCTGGCATTTGACGTATTTGGTTTTGTTGTCGCAGGTGCAGGCGCGGTCGGCAAAATTTCAAAGATCGCCAAGGTCGGTGGGCAGCTAGGGCGTGGGGGGGTTACAGGCAGGCTGGGGCGGGCACTTATCAGCGCCGCCAACCCATTTGCGGGCGGGGCAGCCATTGGCACAAGGGGGCTGACAACGTTCTCGTCGATCCTGGGCAAAGGAAGCCTTGGCTGGAAGATCATTGCGGCTAACCGCAGTGTTGACAGGGTTTTTAAGCATAAGCCGAAAAATGTAACGGTGGGCACTTCTCCGGGCGAGGATGCGACGAAGATCATGGCTCAGTTAGATACCGTTACCGGTAAGTGGTACCGATTCAATCCGCAAACAAACGAGCGATACGGGATGCCCCTTCAGGGATTCACTGCGGCCACTTCGCCATCTTGATAGATATTCAGCCGTCATTGAAAACGCCCGAGTCGGTTCTGAGTGAACGGCTCGGGCTTTTTTTTGCTCATTCAGGCGGCCTGGTCTTCTTTACCCAGGCACGCCGCGGCAGTAAACAACACATCGGTAGATGAGTTGAGTGCCGTTTCGGCCGAATCCTGCAGTACGCCGATGATGAAACCAACGGCGACAACCTGCATGGCGATTTCACTTGGAATACCAAACAGGCTGCACGCCAGCGGAATCAGCAGCAGCGAGCCGCCCGCCACGCCGGAAGCCCCACAGGCGCAAATGGCCGCGACCACGCTGAGCAGTACGGCGGTTGGTAGGTCCACGGCAATCCCGAGGGTGTGCACAGCCGCCAGGGTGAGCACGGTGATGGTGATTGCGGCGCCGGCCATGTTGATGGTGGCACCGAGCGGGATCGACACCGAGTAGGTGTCTTCATGCAGACCCAGGCGTTTGCTCAGCGCCAGGTTCACTGGAATATTCGCCGCTGAGCTGCGAGTGAAAAACGCGGTGATGCCGCTTTCGCGCAGGCACATCAGCACCAGCGGGTAAGGGTTGCGACGCAGTTTCCAGAACACGATGGCCGGGTTGATCACCAGCGCCACGAACAACATGCAGCCGATCAGCACGGCCAGCAGGTGGGCATAGCCGAGCAGGGCGCCGAAGCCCGAGGTGGCCAGGGTGGAGGCCACCAGGCCAAAGATGCCCAGCGGGGCGAAGCGGATCACCACGCGTACGATCAGGGTGACGCCGTTGGACAAGTCGTCCAATACCGTACGGGTGGTTTCACCGGCATGGCGAATGGCGATGCCCATGCCAATGGCCCAGGCCAGGATGCCGATGAAGTTGGCGTTCATCAGCGCACTGACCGGGTTATCCACCACGCTGAGCAATAGGCTTTGCAGCACCTCGCCGATACCGCCGGGGGCGCTTACCGTGGCGTCATGGGTGACCAGTACCAAGGCAGACGGGAACAACATACTGGCGACCACTGCAACCACGGCGGCGGAAAAAGTGCCGAGCAGGTACAGAAACAGGATCGGGCGGATGTGGGTTTCCTGACCGTGCTTGTGGTTGGCAATGGAAGCCATGACCAGCACAAACACCAGGATCGGCGCGACAGCCTTCAGCGCCGTGACAAATACCTTGCCGATAAAACCGGTGGCGCGCGCGGCCTCGGGGAACAGCAAGGCCAACACGATCCCGGCAATCAGGCCGATGACAATTTGGGTGACCAGGCTGACGCGCATTAAACGTTGCAACAGGGAAGGGGCAGCAGTCATAAAGAGTTGTCTCTAGTTTTTTTAGTAGGGCGCAGCATTGCAGGCAGAAAGCACTGTAGGAAGCAGGCGCGAAGTCTAGCATGCTGTAGGACGCGTCTCGTTCGCTGCGGCATTCCGTCACCCGTTTCAGTCGGGCTTGGTCAGATCCGCACATGTTCTGTTAAGCTTCATCCCTCTCATCTTTCCTATCCGTCAGCGGGCCCCTCGGGCTGTCGTTGATGTCGTTGTTTCTGGAGTTTTCATGTTGTTTCCTATCCTGCTGCTGTCAGCCGCCGGTTTTACCGTGCTGACCACAGAATTCGTCATCGTCGGCCTGTTGCCCTCGATTGCTCGGGACCTGAACGTCAGTGTGTCCCAGGCCGGGCTGCTGGTGACCTTGTTCGCGTTCACCGTGGCCGCGTTCGGCCCGTTCCTCACTGCCTACTGCGCACGCTTCCCACGCAAGCGTCTGTTTATCAGCATCTTGATCATGTTTGCAGCGGCCAATACGGTGGCGGCACTGGCGCCGAATATTTGGGTAATGGCCCTGGCCCGTTTGATCCCAGCCCTGGGCTTGCCCGTGTTCTGGGCCCTGGCCAGCGAAACGGCGGTTGACATTGTCGGCCCTGAGTTCGCCGGGCGTGCGATTGAAAAAATCGGCTTTGGCATTGTTTGCGCCACCGTATTTGGTATTCCGGTGGGCACGCTGATTTCCGATATGTTCGGCTGGCGCACCGCGTTCGCCGTGCTCGCGGTGATTGCCCTGGCCAAGGCATTGCTGCTGTATGTCTACCTGCCGGTTACCCCGGCCAAGCACCAGCAGGCCAGCTTGCGCTCGCAATTCAAGATCCTGCGCAGCCCCGTGATGCAGGGGCATATCCTGCTGTCGATCCTGGTGTTCAGTGGCATGTTCACCGCCTATACCTACTTGGCAGATATCCTTGAGCGCCTGGCCGGGTTCGACGGCACGTTGGTGGGCTGGTGCCTGATGGGCTTTGGCGCGGTCGGGCTGATCGGCAACTCCCTGGGCGGACGTGCCGTGGATCGTCATCCGTTGATTGCGTCCATGGTGTTCTGCGGGTTCATGATCGCGGGCATGGTGGCAGTGGTGCCGGCGATTCACTCGGCCATCGGCCTGGCCGCGGCGATGGCGGTGTGGGGCGTGACCCAGGCGGCGATGTTCCTGGTCAGCCATGTGCGCTTGATGAAGGCCGCGCCCCATGCGCCGGCGTTTGCGGCGTCGCTGAACATTGCCGGCGCCAACCTCGGCATTGGCGTGGGCGCGATGGTGGGCGGGCATGTCATCGACACCCTGGGCCTGGGCAGCCTGGGGTTTGCCGCTTCGGGGTTTATCCTGGTGTCGATCCTGCTCGCACTGTGGCTGATGACCGCCAAACCCAAGGCGCTCAATGCCTGAGCGATCAGGGCAGGGCGGTAAACAACTCCCGCCGGGCACCCTCGGTAATGGCCACAATGCCGGGGTGCTTGACCTTACGCTCCACTGAGATCGCATAAAACGACTCGGTCACTGCATCGGTCTGGCCGATCAGCGCCACGCCGTATTGGCGCACCACCTCGTCGGCGATCACGCTGGGCGCGATAAAAATCCCGCTGCCGGATTGCCCGAAGGCCTGCATCAAGGCGCTGTCGTCGAACTCGCCGATGATGCGGGGTTGAATCTGCTGTTCGGCAAACCAGCGTTGCAAACGGCTGCGCACCACGGTCTCTGCCCCCGGAATCAACAGCGGTGCGCCCTGCAAACACTTTGGGAAATCCCCCCCATGCTGGTCAGCCAACGCCTGGGTGGCGAAAAAACTGATGCCGCATTCTCCCAGCTTCTGGCTGTAGCCCTTGATGTCCAAGTGCGTGGGCATGGGGCTGTCGGAAATCACCAGGTCCAGGCGCTGGATCGCCAGGTCGGCCAGTAAACGCTCGAGTTTGTCTTCACGGCAGGTGATGCGGATCGGTTCGCTCAACTCCATGGTCGGCGCGATCAACCGGTACACGATGGATTTGGGCACCACATCCGCCACCCCAACGCGGAACGGGATCTGCTGTTCGTCGGGCTGGGCGCGCAGCATCGCCTCCAGTTCGTTGCCGGTCTGGAACATCTGCTCGGCGTAGGGCAGCGCCTGGCGCCCGGCTTCGGTCAGTTCAAGCTGGCGCCCGACCCGCTGAAACAGGGCAATACCGAAGGTCTGCTCCAACAGGCTGATCTGCCCGCTGATGGTCTGCGGCGTGAGGTTCAACTGCTCACAGGCGCGCACGATGCTGCCGGTCTTGGCCACCACCCAGAAGTAATGCAGCTGTCGATAATTGAGCATGCTCGCTTACACTTCGCAAAAACCGAAGTATACGCGAGAAAAATACGAATTTTACTGAACTGTTCGTCTGCATAGAATGCCTCGCTATCGAGGGGCCACTACTTGGACCCAATGGTTCTAACGAGGAATACATCATGAAACTCAATTCCCTGGGCGCGGCGTCGTTGCTTGCGCTTTCATTGATAGGGGTCAGCGGCTGTGATCAAGTCGAGAAAAGCGCGCAACAGGTGCTGGGCAAGGCTACCGAGTCGGCCAAGCAGGCCATCGACGACACCCACAAGGCCGCCGAGCAGGCATTGAGTGAAGCAACCCAGGGCTTGATCAGCCCTGAGAAGCAGGAAAAAGACGCTGAAAACGCTGCTGAATCCGACACCAAAGAAACCTAATTCCCCAGCACTACCACGTCAGGACTGACCTATGGATTACCTTTTACAACTGGCCGCCAGCCCCACCGCCTGGGTCGCACTGGCTACCTTGATCGTCATGGAAATCGTGCTGGGCATCGATAACCTGATCTTTATCTCGATCCTTACCAATAAACTGCCGGAGAAGCACCGGGCCAAGGCGCGGCGCATTGGTATCAGCATGGCGTTGATATTGCGCCTGGGCCTGTTGAGCACCATCGCGTTCATCGTGCAATTGACGACACCGGTGTTCGAAGTATTCGGCCAGGCGTTCTCGTGGAAGGACATGATCCTGATCGCCGGCGGCCTGTTCCTGGTGTGGAAGGCAACCACCGAGATCCATCACAGCATGGACCCGGAGCCTGAAGAGAAGGCAACCGTCAGCAATACCGTGACCATCGGCTTTGCTGCCGCCATCGGCCAGATCCTGATGCTCGACCTGGTGTTCTCCATCGACAGCATCATCACCGCCGTGGGCATGACCGAGCACTTGCCGATCATGATCATTGCCGTGGTGGTCTCGGTGATCGTGATGCTGGTGGCCGCTGAACCGTTGGCCAAGTTCATCAACGACAACCCGACCGTGGTGATGCTGGCCCTGGGCTTCTTGATCATGATCGGCATGACGCTGATCGCCGAAGGCTTCGGCGCCCACGTGCCAAAAGGCTACGTGTATGCGGCCATGGCCTTCTCGGCGGCGATCGAATGCTTGAACATCGCCCGGCGTAACCGGCACGCACGTTTGCTCGCTGCGCGCCAGTAACCGCTGAACAAACAGGCCGGCTGTGCTCACAAGAGCCCAGCCGGCCTTTTGCTGTCTGCTAGAATCGGCCCACTTGATAGCTTGAGGTCCCCCATGAACGAGCCGATTCGCCTTACCCAGTACAGCCACGGTGCGGGTTGCGGTTGCAAGATTTCGCCCCAGGTCCTGGAAGTGATCCTTGCGGGCAGCGGTGCACAGAACCTCGACCCCAACCTGTGGGTGGGCAATGCCTCCCGCGACGATGCGGCGGTATACGCCATCGACGACGAGCGCGGCGTGGTGTCCACCACGGACTTTTTCATGCCGATTGTCGACGACCCCTTCGACTTCGGCCGCATTGCGGCCACCAATGCCATCAGCGATATCTACGCCATGGGCGGCGACCCGTTGATGGCTATTGCCATTCTTGGCTGGCCGGTGAATGTACTGGCGCCGGAGATCGCCCGCGAAGTGATCCGCGGTGGCCGTGCGGTATGCGACGCTGCGGGCATTGCGCTGGCGGGTGGGCACTCCATCGACGCGCCGGAACCCATCTTCGGCCTAGCCGTGACCGGCATCGTGCAAAAGCGCCACATGAAGCGCAACGACACTGCCACCGCCGGGTGCAAGCTGTACCTGACCAAACCCTTGGGCATCGGCATCCTTACCACTGCGGAAAAGAAGGGCAAGTTGCGCGAAGCGGATATCGGCCTGGCCCGCGACTGGATGTGCACGCTGAACAAGCCTGGCAGCCGCTTCGGCAAATTGGCCGGTGTCACGGCGATGACCGATGTCACCGGTTTCGGCCTGCTCGGGCACTTGGTGGAAATGGCCGACGGCAGTGGTCTCACGGCCCGCATCGAATATGCAAAAGTCCCACGCCTGCCGGGCGTTGAGTACTACCTGGACCTGGGCTGCGTACCCGGTGGCACCTTGCGCAACTTCGACAGCTACGCCAGCAAGCTCGGGCGTGTACAGGAGCTGCACAAGCGCGTGCTGTGCGATCCGCAAACCAGCGGTGGCCTGTTGATCGCCGTCACGCCCGAAGGCGACGCCGAGTTCAACGCGGTGGCCGCTGAACTGGGGCTGGCCCTTGAGCCGATCGGCGAACTGCTGGAGCGGCAGACCCACGCGGTAGAGGTGATTTGATGGCGACTGACATCACCGATTACCGCGATATCTTCCTCAACGACCGGCCGATGATGGACACCCGCGCGCCGGTCGAATTCACCAAGGGCGCGTTTCCCGGCGTGGTCAACCTGCCGTTGATGACCGACGACGAGCGTCAGCGAGTGGGCACCTGCTACAAGCAGCAGGGCCAGCAGGCTGCAATCGTGCTTGGCCATCAGTTGGTGTCGGGGGCGATCAAGGCTGAACGTATCGAGCAGTGGGCGCAGTTTGCCCAGGCTAATCCGGAGGGCTACCTTTACTGCTTTCGCGGCGGGCTACGCTCGCAAATCGTGCAGCAATGGTTGAAAACCGAAGCGGGTATCGAATACCCCCGCGTCGGCGGTGGCTACAAGGCCATGCGCACCTTCCTGCTGGACACGCTCGAGCAGGCCACCGCCCAATGTGATTTCGTCTTGCTCGGCGGCATGACCGGCACCGGCAAGACCGAAGTGCTCGGCCAGTTAAGCAACGCCCTGGACCTGGAAGGGCACGCCAACCATCGCGGCTCCAGCTTCGGCAAGCGCGCCACGGCGCAACCGTCCACTATCGATTTCGAAAACCGGCTCGCGGTCGACCTGCTGAAGAAGCGCGTGGCGGGTATCGAACAGTTCGTGGTCGAGGATGAGAGCCGCATGATCGGCAGTTGCGCGCTGCCGCTGCCGTTGCACAAAGGTATGCAGACGTTCCCGATGGTGTGGCTGGAAGACAGCGTCGAAGGCCGGGTCGAGCGCATCCTGAAGGACTACGTGGTCGACCTGTGCGCCGAATTCATTGCGGTATTTGGTGAGCATGGCCAGGCATTGTTTGCCGAACGTCTGACCCAGAGCCTGGCCAATATCCATAAGCGCCTGGGCGGCGAGCGCTTCCAGCGGCTGCAGGCGATTTTGCAGAACGCCCTGGCGGAACAGGCCCGCAGCAGGGCAGTGGACCTGCACCGCGTGTGGATCGAAGGCTTGTTGCGCGAGTATTACGACCCGATGTACGCGTTTCAGCGCGAGAACAAAGGGGCGCGAATCGAGTTCGCAGGGGAGCAGGGCGCCGTGGTGGCGTATTTGCGCGAGCGCAGCGCCTTGCAGTCTTGTTAATGGAGTCTCGGGCGCTTGGGCAGCGGATACATGGGCAGGTTTTGTCTCCCCGCGTCATGCTCCCGTATTATTGTTTCCAGCCTCTCGAACATCCCTGCGAGGCTCTGCGGGCTCGCATTACCAGCGTCTGCGATGGCTCTCATCTCCTCACGCGCACCAGCACTGGCTTCATTGAAGTTCTCAAGAAACGTCCAGACCCGACGCTGCAACAGCTGACGCTCGACCAGGAATTCGGGCGTACGACTCAGGGCTCGAATCTGTTCCATCAGCACCTGGTTCGCAGAATCGTTAGCAAAGCTAAGCCAAAGCGCACTTTTGTTAGGAATCTGCGCTTGCGGCACATTTCGCAGCCAAAGGTTTATCGTCCTGTCGTTGTTCGGCGCTCCCAGCCAGATATCGGTGCCTGTTTGTCGGCGTGCAGCAATCAGGCGCCGCAAGGAAACCGGGTCGTTAATAGAGTTGCCTCTCAGGTCAAAACCCTTTCTGAGTTCGATGGATTCGGGGATCGAGGCAATATGATTGTCACGCAGTATCAAGCGGGTGCTGGGGATTTCTGACGTGATGCCCTCCGGGAATCTGTCTATACCCGTATTGGTAAGGTCCACTTCGTGCAAGGCCGTCATGCCTCTGAGCGAAGGTGCAACGCGTAGGTTATTACCGCTTAGTCTCAATATCTCCAGCTGCAGCGGCGCGTGCGCAGTGCCAAACGCGGAAGGCGGCTGTGTGAGGCCGGTTTCTGTCAGGTCCAATACCCGTAACGCTGGCATACTTCCAATGTCAGGCGCATATAGCATCCTCCGGTTCCAGCTCAGATCCAGTACCTCCAAATGTGTCATCTCAGACACTCCACCGAAGCTGTATGAAACCATGGAGATGTTGTTGTAACTCAGATTCAGTACCCGCAAATTTTTCAAACCGTATAATGGCGGCGCCTCCTTCAGGCGGCAATGTGCCAGGTTCAGCTCTTGCAAACGGGGTAGTTTTGCGAGTACTGCAGTATCGACTGAGTTCAGGATGAGCGAGGTCCTGCTCATGTCCAGAGCTCTCAACTCAGTGAGTAGTTCCAGAGCTGCTGGCGGTCTGCTGAGTCCGGACAAAGACATTTCCAGCCGTTCAATATGGGAAAAGTTTGTGAATAAAGCCTCCATCTGCCGGTTAATGCGCCCCGTCAATCTCAGGGAGACAACAGAATTGAGACGCGTCGAAAAAAGCGGAGCCGTTTGATTGGTGCGAGTTCCCAGATTTATATTCAGCTTGAAACCCAGCAGTCGGCCATCGCGATAGACTCTCTCTGCGGGTTCGCCTTGCCACTTGTACAGCCGACGCAGGGTGGCGCCGATTGCAAGTCGCCGATTGCGCTCTGCGACATCGGGGCCTTTATAGCTTTTCTCCCAGGCACCAACCTCCCGTTCCAGTTGTGGATAACCACTCTGAAGACGCTGCAGCTCGATCTCGGCCGCATGCGTATCACCAAACCGCGCAATAAAGTCATCCGCGTGTTGGTCCGTCGCCTCTGGAAAGTAGCGTTTGACCTGGGCCCGAGTGGTTGTCGTCGGCACCTGCGCCTGCTGACCACCGGCACCTCCCCGCAACCCGATATCCTCGGGCTCGAAAAACGCGCTTCTGAGCGATTGGCGCTGAAGCACGCTGGTGAAGTCGGCGCGGTTCAACAGGCTGCGACGGACTTTGAACCTGAAATGCTCAAGTCCCCGGTCAAGGTGCAGGTTCATGGCCCTCAGCTCGTCCTCGGTCATGGTATGCACAAGCATATCGGCGAAATCATCCGAGGCGTGAGTCGGCTGCCGGAGTTCGTTGTACCCCTGGAATTGATTGCCGATTTTGACCACCAACCGCTGCTTGGGCAGTGACGTGGCACCGACCCGGTCCAGCACAGCCCCGGTGGGCGAGCCGTCACGCACGACAATCGAAACGTCCTTCGGCCAGCCAGGCATGCGTCTGAAGCTGTGCAGCAGCAACGTATCGCTGTCGGTACTGCGTACCGAGCCGAGAAACAAGCCCTCGTAGGCGCGAGCCATGCGCAGGCTTTGCTCATAGCCGTGCACATGCGGTTCAAAACGCTGAAACAGTTGTTTCATCTGGCCTAGTGTCAGCTCACTGTGAGGGCTCAGGTTTTCCCGGGCCAACATCTCTTCGAGTACCGCCTTGGGCAAGGACGGGAACTCATGACTCAGGCTCTGGAGCAGTTCGCTGTCGGGTTTGACGACCTCCAGATAACGCCGATCGAATAATGCGATGCGTTCGCTCAGGGCAACAGCTCCCCCCTTTTGATGCAGCGCAAGTTCCACCTCGCTGTCCAACTTGAAGCGTACAATCGTGTCCGCCAGTATCCCCTGCGGCGCCAGGCCCTCGGCATGCAGATAACGCAGGTGATCATCCGAGACATCGCTGACCTGACGGATCTGCTCCAGCGTTTCATCGGACAAGCCTTCAACTGCGTCGCCGAAACCCCGCATCAACTGCGGGCGGGTCCACTGCGTCAACTCGAGTCCTTCGGTGCCCGGTGGCTGCAACGGGATGCCGGATGGGGGCTTCACCGGCAGTGCCGGCAGCGATTCAGGCACCGGCTCGGGCGCGCCCGGGGTTTCACTTTCCGGCACTTTGACCGCCTGCGCTGCCGCATCGACATCGCGGGCCAGCGCCGTACCTGCCTTCACGATCAAAGGCAGCGCGTTGAGCAAGCCGAACACTACACGGGTCAGGCCCTTAGCCTGTTCGGCGTGGGTGTCGGCGCTGGCGATCTCGTTCAGTCCGTAGCCGGCCTCGATCAAGCCGGCAAGCGCCAGGAACCCTTCGCCGCCGGGGAAAAATATAGCCAGGGCACCCCAGCGGTTGATCCAGCTCACCGCCGTCTCGACCGCGGCGCTCAGGTTGGCACGGTTGACGTCGGCATCATCGCGGATCGCTTCCTGCGCGGTATTGAGGTTGTCTTCCTTGAGCACCTTGACCAATTCGACAAAGGGATCAAGCGCATTGGGTACAGTGTCCAGACTGATGTAATCATCCGGGTTCCAATAGCCATCGTTGTTGAAAAAACCGGCTTCACGACCCAGTCGATGCATCTTCGGGTATTCGACCATGGCCTCCAACGCCGTGAACACACCGGCATGATAAGTGCCGTCCAAACGATCATCCTTGGCAAAATGGCTGGCCAACGCTTTCTTGCAGGCGCTGTCTTTGCCTTGCTGCACGACCCAGGTGCGCATTGCTTTGAGATCGGAAAACTCATGCAGCGGGGATGAATTGCCTGGAATGTACATCAACACCCGCCCGCTGGTACGGTGACGAAATACCCATATGTCTCGGGCGGTATAGCGATAGATCATCAGGCGTGAGGCTTGCACATGCGCCATGGGACAGGTGCGCTGCTCAAGTTGGGCATTGTTGATGAAGCCGAATTCGATCTGGCCTTCGCCAAGGCCTGCTGCCGACAGCGCGAGTTTCAACCCGTCGAGGGACAAGCTGGACTCGCGCTTTTGCAAAAAAGCTGTCATGACAAAAGCGGTCTTTACCGATGTGCGCAATGCATAGGGTGCATGGGCTGTGATGGTTTCGTCACTGGGCAGGGTTTTGTCCAGGTAGTCGTTGTAGATATCTTTGTAGTCGAGTTGCCATACCCATTTCTTGAAGCTGGCAGGCGTGATATCAATTTGTGTTTCAGGTCCGTAGGTTTGCGGGTCGACACAGCGGTAGATGCCTTCGTAGGCGGTATGGTTGCCGCTGCCTTGATAGGCAAACTCGTCAACATGTTCGACAATTTTAATGGCCGGTCCGACTCGCGGCGGTGTGTAGAGGCCAAAGGCGGTTTCGCCAAAACGATCATCGGCCACGGCTTGATAGTCGCTGAGCAGCGCTTGTACCAGTGAATGCTGGAAGCGAATTCGTCCCTGGTGCACGCCATCAATCGGTGGGTGGCCATGGTAGTCGTAGTCAAGCGTGACCAGTTGGGCGCTCATGGGGTCGAGGTCGGCGCCCCATTTATCCCTGATCGTTTGCGCGCCGTGGTCATAAGGGGTCAAGGGCATGGCTTTGCGCAAAATGTCGTGCAATATTTCGCGGCTACTTTGATGGGGGGCGGTGTTTGTCATATGAGCAGTTCCGTCTGCGGAATAGGAGGCTCGACAATACCGCTGGCGCACAGGGAAGAGGATCGGAAATCCAGGTGACTGGAAATAGGAGGCCGCGTCAAATGCAGCAGGACGCGGCGCTCGGTTTTACGTGAACAGTTAAAGGATAACGGCCCCGATCAAGCCACATACGACGCCCATCAACATGGTCAACCCGGCTACCGTCACCAGCACCCGCGCATCGAAATCCTTGCGCAGCATCAGCAGTGACGGCAGGCTCACGCTCGGCAGGGTCATCAGCAAGGCGACGGCCGGGCCGGTGCCCATGCCCAGGGTCATCATGGTTTGTACGATGGGAATCTCTGCCGCTGTCGGAATCACGAACAGCGTGCCCACAATCGCCAGCGGCACCAGCCACACCAGGCTGTCGGCCATCGCCCCGTCCACATGAGGGAACAGCCACACCCGCGCCGCGCCGAGGATCAGCACCGCCAGGATATACACCGGGATAGTGCTCCAGAACAGCTGCCACAGCGTGCGTAACCAGCGGCTCAGGAACGGCTGCGACTCCACCGTGCTGACGTCGGCAACGGCCTCCAGCGCGGCTTCCGGCACATGGTCCGGGCGCGCAATACGCTGTGCCACCAGGGACACGCCCACCACCAGCACAATCCCCGCCACCAGCCGCAGCGCGGTGAAACCCCAGCCCAGCACAAAGCCCATGAACACCAGTGTGGCCGGGTTCAATACCGGGTTGGCAATCCAGAACGCCAGCGCCGCGCCGACCGACACCTGCTGGCGGCGCATGCCCGCCGCCACCGGGGCCGCGCAGCAGCTGCACATCATCCCCGGCAGGGCGAACAGCCCACCGCGCAGGGTCGAGCCCAGCCCGGCGCGGCCAAACAGGCGCAGCAGCCAGTCGCGAGGGATCAATACCTGCAGCAATGAACCGAGGATCACTGCCAGTACGGCGGCTTTCCAGATGGCCAGGAAATACACCTGGGCATAGGCTAGCGCCGCCGCCAGGGGCGAGCTTTGCTGGTCATTGAGAATCGAGGCGCCAATGCTGTGGTTGTCGGCCGCTACAAACACCTTGAGGTAGTAGGGCGACCACTTCACATAGTAGAGGCCGATGCAGGCCACCAGGAGAAACAGCGCAGGTTTGCACCAGAATGCCCAGCCGCGGTTGGGCTGGGTGGAAGCGAGGTTGGACATGGAGAGGATCCGCAGGTGAGTCGATAGCCCGGCATCATACGCCCCTGCGGCCCAAGCTTCAGATATCTGCGCTGACCTGGGTCGGGTCCGGGCAGTTTTCCCCGCCGTTATTCAGCCCTTGCTTGTAGTTGCGGCTGAGCAGCGAAGCTTTGCCGTTGTGCCAGGTCAATGTCAGCACGTACAGGGAGTCGTAGTCATTTCCAGACCAATCATCGGTAATGGTGTGTTTTTCGCCGGCGGCTTCGCTGGCGACTTTGTTGATCAGTTCCGGCAAGTAACCGTGGGACCAGGCCGTGTAGATGGTCGCGTTGCGGTACTTGTCCTCGACCAGTTCTTCGGCCAGGGCACTGGTGTCATTCGCTGAAAACTCGATATTCACCGGCAGGCCGAGCTTGATCGCGCTGGGGCTGATGGTGATCAGTGGGCGAATATAGCTGTAGGAGTTATCCAGTTCGCCTTCCTCGACGTTGCGCGTCGGGTTGGCAGCGAACACATAGTTGGCTTTGCCGAACTTTTCCGGCAACAGGGTCGCCAGGTTCATGGCGCGGTTCAGGCCCTGGCAATTGAGTTGGCCCAGGCCACCGGCCGGTTTTTCGCCATGGCGCAGGAATACCAGGGTTTGCACGCCGTCCACGGGTTGGGCACGGCTTTCACGGGCGTCAAGAGCGGTGACGATGGCCGCGCTGACCAGCAGCAGCGGCAACATCATGTATGAATAACGTTTGAATTGTTGCACAAGGCGCAGAGGCTTGATCTTCATGATAGGTTCGAGTCTTCGTGCGTCGGGTTAAGGCGGACAAGCCCGGCCCCAGTGACGCATCAGCGTCCTGCGGTGTTCCCTGTCGATATAGCAAGCAGCCTCCATTCATTCTTCGGGCGCTCTTAAGAGTGCATTCGGGCGCTTTGGTTCGCCCCCGCGGGATACTAGCCGGCAAATGTTGCGCAACGATGACCCATGCACGACGGCAGGCAGATGACTATGATGGGGCTTTCCGACCAGGGGGTTCTCGATGAACGCACTCGCCGCTTTCCCGATCAATAGCAAATGGCCCGCCCAGCACCCAGAACGCCTGCAGCTGTATTCGCTACCCACGCCCAACGGCGTCAAGGTGTCGATCATGCTCGAAGAACTGGGCCTGCCTTATGAGGCGCACAAGGTCAGCTTCGACACCCAGGACCAATTGTCTCCCGAGTTCCTGTCCCTGAACCCCAACAACAAGATCCCTGCGATCATCGACCCCAACGGCCCGAGTGGCCAGCCGCTGGCGCTGTTCGAATCCGGCGCGATCCTCATTTACCTGGCGGAAAAGACCAGCCAGTTGCTCTCCGAAGACCCGGCCACCCGCTATGAAACCCTGCAATGGTTGATGTTCCAGATGGGCGGCATTGGCCCGATGTTTGGCCAACTGGGGTTCTTCAATAAATTCGCCGGCAAGGCGTATGAAGACAAGCGTCCGCGTGATCGCTACGCCGCCGAATCGCGGCGCTTGCTGGGCGTGCTGGAAAAGCGCCTGTTGGGCCGCACCTGGATCATGGGCGACGAGTACAGCATCGCCGACATTGCGACCTTTCCGTGGGTTCGCAACCTGATCGGGTTCTACGAGTCCGGTGATCTGGTAGGCATCACCGATTTCCCTAACGTACTGCGCGCATTGGATGGCTTTGTTGCACGTCCGGCGGTGATCCGTGGCCTGAACATCCCGAGCTGAAGCATGCCGACTTTCGATTTTCAACAACTGGATGTATTCAGCAGCGTGCCGCTCAAAGGCAACCCCTTGGCCGTGGTGCTGGGGGCCGATAGCTTCACCGACCAGCAGATGGCGGACTTTGCCAATTGGACCAACCTCAGCGAAACCACGTTTTTACTGACGCCGCGCGACCCACGTGCTGACTATCGGGTAAGAATCTTCACCACCCTCAAAGAGCTGCCGTTCGCCGGGCATCCGACCTTGGGCAGTTGCCACGCCTGGTTGCAGGCTGGCGGCGTGCCACGTGGGGAGGAGATTATCCAGGAGTGCGAAATCGGCTTGGTGCGTATTCGTCGCCAGGGTGACCAACTGGCGTTTATCGCGCCGCCATTGTTGCGTGCAGGGCCCGTGGAGGCGCCGTTGCTGGAGCGCGTGCGCCTGGCTTTGAAGCTGGCGCCCGAGGCGATTGTGCGCAGCCAGTGGGTCGACAATGGTGCGGGTTGGCTGGCGGTGATGCTGGCTGATCGTGACGCGGTGCTTGCGTTGCAACCGGACTATGCGCAACTGCTGGGTCTGGCCGTAGGGGTGATCGCCCCCTGTGATCCGACGCGTGATGCGGTGGACGCGCACTTTGAAGTGCGCGCTTTTGTCGCTGGCGATGGCGCCGCCGAAGACCCGGCCACCGGCAGCTTGAATGCCGGCGCGGCCCAATGGCTGCTCGCCGAGGGCCTGGCGCCCAGCCGTTACGTGGTCAGCCAAGGCACGGCGATTGGGCGAGCGGGGCGTATTCATATCGAGCGCCAGGGCGATGAAATCTGGGTGGGCGGCGCCGTAGCGTTGTGCATCGAAGGGCGTCTACAGCTTTAGATCAATGAATTGTTACGCACCCGGCAATACACTATTGGCCCCTCGGCATTTGTGTTGCCGGGACTTGGGGGCATAAGCTTTCGCCCCAAAGTGTTCAGCCATTTTTCAGGATTGCCATGACCAGCCAGTTCCCCCAAGCCCGTCCACGTCGCCTGCGCCGCTCCCCGGAATTGCGTGGCCTGTTCCAGGAAAGCGAATTCACCCTCAACGACTTGGTACTGCCGATTTTCGTCGAAGAAGAAATCGACGACTTCGTGCCCATCACCAGCATGCCGGGTGTGTTGCGCATTCCTGAGAAAAAACTCGCCGGTGAGATCGAGCGTTACGCCCGCGCTGGCATCAAGTCGGTGATGACCTTCGGTGTGTCCCACCACCTCGACGCCAGCGGCAGCGACACGTGGAAAGAACGCGGCCTGGTTTCGCGCATGTCTTCGATCATCAAGGACGCCGTGCCGGAAATGATCGTGATGTCCGACACCTGCTTCTGCGAATACACCGACCACGGCCACTGCGGCGTGATGCACGGTGCCCATGTCGACAACGACGCGACCCTGGTCAACCTCGGCAAACAAGCCGTGGCCGCCGCCCGCGCCGGCGCCGACGTGATCGCCCCGTCAGCGGCGATGGACGGCCAGGTCCAGGCCATCCGCCGCGCGCTGGATGACGCCGGCTTCACCCACATCCCGATCATGGCCTACTCCACCAAATTCGCCTCGGCCCTCTACGGCCCCTTCCGAGAAGCCGGCGGCAGCGCGCTCAAGGGCGACCGCAAAAGCTACCAGATGAACCCGATGAACCGCCGCGAAGCCGTGCGCGAATCGCTGCTGGACGAACAGGAAGGCGCCGACGCGCTGATGGTCAAGCCTGCCGGTGCCTACCTCGACATCATCCGCGACATCCGCGAAGCCTCGCGCCTGCCGGTGGCGGCGTACCAGGTGAGCGGTGAGTACGCGATGATCAAGTTCGGCGCACAGGCCGGGGCGATTGATGAGGATCGAGTGGTGCGCGAGACGTTGGGGTCGATCAAGCGGGCGGGGGCGGATTTGATATTTACGTATTTTGCGATGGATTTGGCGGTGGCGGGGATCTAAAGGAGCTGAGTACACCGGTGGCGAGCGAGCTTGCTCGCGTGGGGCTGCCTAGCAGCCCCGTATCTCGGCCAGGAAATTATTTAATGGCGTTTTTTAATGTTAAGGCAACATGGTTTAACCACGTTTGCCCATCACTCCATTCATTAGGGTAATAGTAATAACAGCCGATATCAGAGAGTAAAAAGTCTTGAAGATCTTGCTCTGTTTTTTTGGCTGATATTAGTTTTTCTAGCTCTGATAGCACTATTTTTATCGTATCTTCAGGCGACTCCGAAATAAAAAAATCAATTACGTCGTTTGCGCTTTTGTGATCATCAACCCAATCTTGATTGAAGTATCCAGCAAGAAATTGCTGCAGCTCGGGGTAGTCTTTATTCATGGGTTTGGAAACCCTGTGTGAATTCGATATCCAGTATGCATTTTTTGGTCTCTGCGAATAATTAAGTAAATTTCTTTTCCGGGTACAGGTGTCGTAGTGTTCTTTTTGAAACTTGTGCCGATTGGCTCTGGGGATAGTTGAGTGATGACTATCTGCTGGTTGTTTCCTTCTAGGAAGTCTTTGATTTTGTCTTGATTGTTATCCAATACCTTTGAAACGGCGAGTTCAGCTGTTGCGCGATCATGAAACGTAGAGGCTGCCGGGATATGTGGTTCCTGTCTCAAGCGGTCCAGCAGCTGTTGATCAGTTCTACCGACATGCTTTTGCATTAGATGTCCTCCTGCCGCCTCATGTGCGGCTAAACCTCCTCCTGGAACGATTACGCTATACGGCCCTTCAGGGCAGCTTGTTTTTTTACAGCTAAGTCCCAGCGGGTCTACCCAACCTGTCGGATTGGGCACATACCGGTACCCATTGATCCCCCCCGCCAACTTCACCGGGTCCGGCGTCAGGTAACGACCAATATCCGGATTGTAGTAGCGATGGCGGTTGTAGTGCAGGCCGCTTTCCTGATCGAAATACTGCCCTTGAAACCGCAGCGGGTTTTCGATGTTGCCTACGTCGAGCCGGGCGATCTGGCCGTAGGCGCGGTAGTGGGCGGACCAGACGATTTCGCCCTCGGGGTTGGTCAGTTCCTGCGGGGTGCCGAGGTGGTCGAGTTGGTAGTGGTAGGGCTTGGTTTCTTTTGGGCCGAAACCGTCCAATAGTGCCAATGGGCGGAAGCTGCCGGGTTCGTAGAGGTAGCTGCGATGGCGCTCTGCATGGTGTTCGGCAATCAGCTTGTCGCCTTGCCAGAAAAACTCGGTGGTTTTGTCGTCCACGGTTTTGCTGATGCGGCGTCCAAATGGGTCATAGCGATAGCTGGCGGTTTGGCCGTTGGGCGTTGTAACCCCGACTAACCGATGCTGGCAGTCGTAGCGGTACTCAGTGACAAGTTGCTGGCCCTTGCCGCGTCGTTCGCGGATGAGGTTGCCGAAGGCGTCGTAGTCGTAATGACGGTCGCCCTGGATCATCAGGCGGTTGGCCGCAACGATGTCCGGGCCGGGGCGGTCTTGCATCAGCAGGTTGCCAGCGGGGTTGTGGCCGAAGCGTTCCTGTACGTCTTGGGAGTGGTCGGCGCGGGTCAGGCGGGCGAGGGGGTCGTAGTGGTAGCGGTGTTCGCCTTTGCGGGTGTCGAGCAGGCGGGTGAGGTTGCCGGCTTTGTCGTAGTCGTATTGGCGTTGGTAGAGGTGGTTTTGCTGTTGGGTCACCGCGTGGGCGTGCAGGCGGTGTTGGTCATCGTAGTGGTAGTGGCTGAGCAGTTGGCCTTGCTGGCGCTGGTGTTCGCGGCCGCTCTTGAACAGATGTGAGGTGAGTACTTCACCGTTGAGTTCGACCGTGGCGAGGTGGCCGCCTTTGTCGTGGTTGAAGGTGACGCGGTTGTTGTCTGGCAGGCACAGGTTTTTCAGCTGGCCGCAAGCGTCGTAGCCGTAGCGCAGGGTGCCCCATCCCTGGTGTTCGGCGGTGAGGCGGTTTTGGCGGTCGTATTCGTAGGCCAACGCCCAGTGGCCGTCCTCGACGCTGAGGAGGTTGCCTTGGCGGTCGTAGGCATAGTCGACAACGGCGCTGTCGGGCAGGGTTTTTCTTACGAGGCGCCCGGCGTGGTCGCGCTCGTAACGGGTGATTAGCTGACTGCCATCGTCGCCGTATTCGGTCTTTTCCAGCAGGTTGCCGTTGAGGTCGTAGGCATAGGCGGTGCGCTGGCCGTCGAAGCCGGTTTCCTGGCGGATCAGGCCGTTGGGGTGATAGTCGAGTTGGTAGGTTTCGCCGGCTTCGTTTTCGATCTCGGTGAGCAGCAGCCGGGCGTTGTCGTAGCGGTACTTGACTTGGGTGCCGTCGGCGTTGAGCCGGCGGCTGATCAGGTGCAGGCCGTCGGCGTATTCGTAGCGGGTGACGTGGCCCAGTTCGTCGCGTTCGGCGATGATTTTGCCGTAGGGGTTGTAGCTGAATTCCCTACAACCACCACCGGGCTCGATCAGCTTTAGCAGACGCCCGACGGCATCCCATTGATATTGAGTTTGAGCCCCATGCTCATCCTCACGCGCAATCTGCCGGCCTAGATCGTCATAGCGATAACGCTTGATCCCGCCGTTGGGCAATTGCTCTTCAAGCAACTGCCCACGCTCGTTCCACACCAGCCGATGGCAACTGCTGTCGGGATACCAAACACCGGTCAGTTGTCCCTGTTTGTTGTAGCTGTAGTCAGTAACCTCACCATCGGGATCGGCCCTACGCGTTACATCGCCTTGCTCATTACGCTCATATTTCCAGACCGCCTCACCACGGCGCACAACTCGTACGAACCCATTGTCATGCTCGTAGGATGTCGGCTCATCCTCCCCCGGAAACAGCGCCACCAAGCGTCCGGCATCGTCGTACTGATAGGCCGTCACCGCGCCCATCGGGTCTTGCTCGACGGTCAGCCGGCCCTTGTCGTCGTAGGATTTGAAATGCGTGGCACCATCCGGATCAATCCTCTGTACCAGCCGCGCCCGCTGATCATGGACATACACCTCCTGGCTACCATCGGCGTTATGCACCGTGACACGCCCGTCATCCCCCCAGGCGTAACGCGTGTCCATCTGCGAAAAACTTGCCCAATGCCGGACGCAGCGCGCCGCCTTGCCCGCGCGTTCCCATTCCCAGAAGAAACTCGCGCCACCGGCCAGTTGGCGCTCAAGAATGACGTGCTGATCGTCGTACCGATAACGCTCGCTTTCACCGACAGCATTGGTCGCGCAAACCAGTCGTCCATGTTCGTCATAGGCGTAGGAAACAAGGTTCTGCTCGGTCTCCCACACGTAGGGCTCTCGCCCTTTGGCACGATGTACTTGGTAGTCCACCGCAACGATGCGATCCAGCTCATAACGCAACAGCAACGAGCGACCCGCGCCGTTATCCAGCCGCTCAATCCGCCCGGAACGATCACGGCAAATGCGTAGACGGTTGTCATACGCATCGCTGATCGCAGTCAGTACACCGTCGCGAAAGTGATAGAACCGTGACGCTTGGGCCAGCACCAACTCGTCAGGCGCCGAACCCAAATAGATCGCCGCTTCCGCCAGGCTATTGGTGATTGCGGGTCGAGAGTCGCTGGGCAATGGAAACTGCGTATGGCG